>NZ_JAGRPU010000005.1 GCF_024606225.1 Endozoicomonas sp. ISHI1
TAGAATCGGTATTTATAGGCTCGCTTAGTCATGCTTACATTTTACAATGAAAGCTGTAAATACAACAAGTATTTTGCATAGGCAGTCTTTCAGACTGCGAGCTATCCATCCCCGAACTAGAAGTACGGGGCTTTCCGCTCAATTTGGTAAGGTAGGTACAGCAAGTGATTTGAGTTATTCTCACCTAATAGTCGAACCTGAAGATATTCTTCAGGCTCAATCAATAAGATCATGCACACCTGCCTGATGATTCTCATCCAACAAAAATGCACTAAATCTCCAACCTCATAACACTCATTTCATATTGTAAAAGGCAGGAACTTTTCTGGCTCCCTTTACTCCAATACTTTCAGATCCAGTCCTCAGATGTGACTCATAAAGCATATTGAAGTGACTCATAAAGCAGAACAAAGAAGTAAATGGAGTTTAGAGTGCGATTTTTTAACCTGATATTCATTCTATTATTGATGAATGAAGTAGCTTTCTCTTCAGAATCAGTACAACCCTCTTACCCTGATCTGGTGTCTCACCAGCCTCATCAGATGTTGCATCACTCTCAGTGGCTGGTGATGCCTCTCATAAGCGGTGTTGCAGGCGGTATCGCTGCGAGCAATTCGCCTGATCAAACGCCTTACACCGTGAGTGCAGGTGTTATTTCCGGTGTCGCCCTATCCAGTCTGGACGTACTCTACAATCACTTCAAAACATCTGCCCCTTATTATATGAGTGCCGGTGTCATGGGAGCGGCTACCATGAGCAATACTCCCATGCCCGGCTCTCTCAATTACCTGTGTGGTTTTGTTGGTGGCGCAATGGTTGCTACGGGCCAGTTGAACTTCCTGGAAAAGTACATCAGCGCACCTGCAAAAGGGGCCTTTAACGCCGCCATTCTGATAGGAATGCCGGGAGCCGCTGCGGGGGCTGTTATCGGTGTAGCCGATGAAGTGATGGCTGCTTGTAATCTCACCGACACCGAACCCCTGTCTACAACATTGTCCGCTGTCACCCAGCTAAAAATAATGACACCATTTTTTTCATCGGGTCTGAGCCGTCTGCCACTGATTGGCAGCTCATACCGTTCTGCGGTGTCTCAACTCAATGTTCCCTATTTGATTGAAACTGTGGGCACTGTCTGGAGTGGAACCTGCCTGTTTACCTCACTTTCAGAAGACGATCACTCCTTGTCTTATTTGTGTATCACTCTGAAACCCTCAAGTCGGAGTCATGACAAAACCAACCTGGAAACCATTTCTGAAATGGATCAGACCCTGAATGAGATTATGGATAGCCGGACGATCCAGAGACTCTCACACATGCAGGCTCTTGCCATAGTCGGCTCTCAGCTGATGAGTTCCAGACTGGCCAAGATGCGCGCCTCCCGGGCCCAGTCTCTTCACGCAGGTCTGGCAAACTTTAATCCAAGGCTCGGCATAAAACCTGAGGAGGCTCTATCCGCTCATATTGGGGCCGGGCGGTCAATGGTCTACTTCTGCCTGCCTTACCTGGGACACTGGTTGATGGATTCGGTCATAGAAAGCTACTACAGACTTCTAATGAAGCAATCTGCACAGGATGAACTGGAGCGTCTCTTTTTCGATGACCAGAACTTTATCAGAATGAATCTGAATAAAACGCTCGATACCCTGATTGCCACAATGGATACCAGTATCCACAACGTCGTGACTGCCGGCAGCATACTGGAGCGTTCGCTGGCCCGCGCTTATATTGGTGGTTTTTACGACCTCTCCTTTATTGTCAAAAGTGGCGCTGCCGATATGCTGGTGTTCATGGATATCTACAGCAAAACGACTGAATCCATAACCATGACGCTTAACAGGGGAGCCCTGGATCTGGAGATCAACAGGGATTTTCTGAGCACTGAACTCGACGTGTTGAAAAAAGACTTCACCACCAATGCCCGAACCATCGGCAGCGGTGCCAAAAAAGATTTTATGGTTGAAAAGTATTCCGAGCTGCTGCAGGCACTTCGGGAGACAGAAGCCAGCCAGTCTAAAGCAGGACTGATTTCAGGTAGCTGGGGCACTGTAAAAAGCCTTATCGACTTCGTTGCCAAAAGCCTTCTCATTGCCCGGAAGATGAGTACTCGAGAAGTGGTATACGGGGATTATCAGGCACTTCTTTTCGCTACTGACAGTGTTTCCAGTGCCTTATCATGGCACGCTGACAACGTCGATACCCTGCTTAGCTTCAATAAAGCGGTAGACAGTATTCACTCACTGGGAGCGGAAATAAAACGCTCCCCCAGGGAACTGTGGCAACAGCCTGACTATCGGGCTCAAAAAGGGGATGAGGTAGCCATCCGTCTGGAAGCTTTCTCCATGGGGCATCCTGAAGGTGTACTGATGACCGACCAGGCATTAACCCTTCCCAAGGGCTATTTTGCGGTTTCCGGTGTTTCCGGCAGTGGCAAGAGCAGCCTGCTTTCAAAGATCAGAAGAGAAGTCGGCAATGGTGTATGGGCGACGGGCAATGTCACTTACACCACTGCCAATGGCGAGTTGCCTGAAGTCTTCCACGCCGAACAGCTGACCTACATTCCACCCAACATAACCCTGAGAGAACTGGTCACGTTACGATTGGAAGGTGACCCGGACGACCCGCATCCTGCTCTGCGAAACCCAAAGCACAGAACCGACCTCACCGATCAGGAACTGATCAACCTGTTAAAGGAGATCGATTTCTACTCCGAAGATCAGTGGCACCTTCTGAAAGAACAGCTTCACGACGAACGTAACTGGAAAGATCAGCTCAGTGGCGGCCAGATTAAAAAACTGGCACTCCTCTCGGTGATTAACCGGCGTCCTGAAGTGGCCATACTGGATGAAATTTTCGCCGGGATGGACCAGATTTCAGTGCAACAGGCACAGAGGATGCTTAAAAAATACTTGCCCGACAGTCTGCTGCTGATCGTCGACCACAATGCCGCCCAGAATAACTACGATGGATTTTTTACCGGCAGGATTCATCTGGAAAACAGCCAGGTCAGTCTCAGGGAAATAGACAATGAATAACTCAGGTGAAGCCTGATATGCCTAAAATAGCGAGCATCTCCAACAATGAAGGCTTACTCTCAGTAACTGCCAATCAAGTTCAATTAGAAACACCAACCGGTAGTGGTTGGGGTAGAACTGTCTCGGTACCTGACAGCCAAGAATCCTTGTTAATCTGTTTGCCCATCGAAATACAAGAGCAAATTATTGGCTTTTTAACGCTTAGGGATGTTGCCCGTTTACAGCAGGTATGTACTCACTTTCACCAGACCATTGAAGATAACCATGCGCTTGCAAAGGTGTGGTATCGCCGATTTACTTCACCACACCAAGATCGACTTAAGAGGGCTCTTCCTACAGAAGAAGTGAAACAACTCACTCAATGGTTGCAGCTATTTACGAATGATAAACAGCTAATTAAGTCACTCATGGAACACCGGGAGAAAACTTATTTTCCTGCTTTATTCTACTTCACCCAAACCAGATTGATGTCTAAATGTGAACAATTTGAAGTCGGTACAAAAGCCACCATTGTCTATGATCACGATATCATGTCTGTCAGAACCATCCTCAATGGTCTCTATATAGCGGTTGCCGGTATGGATAAAAAGGCAAGAATTTATGCCCGCCATTTCGATGAATCACAGTCTGAATTCAGCTGGGTAGAAAAAACCATAATTTCCCATAATCGTTGGGTCGAAGAAGTCCGCTTCAGTAAAGATGAACACCGTCTGGTGACCATTTCCTACGACTTTACGGGGAAAATCTGTCGTGAGAAGGACGACGGATCCTGGCAAGAAGAAGTCACCATTAGCCACTTAAATCCGATCAAATCAATCGCCTTCAGCCCCAATAACCAATATCTGGTGACGGCCAGTTGGGATGGAACGGCGAAAATCCTGACTCTGAAGGACGATGGATTATGGGAAGAAAAAGAGCTTATATCTTTGGATAATTGCATCGAATCAGCGCAATTTAGCTACGATGGCCAACATCTGGTCATTGCCTGTTACGATAACACAGCGAAAATCTATGGTCTGAAGAATGGCTCATGGGAACCAGAAACGATCATTACTGTTGATAGTCCGGTTCTGAAAGCCTTCTTCAGCTTCGATAACCGTCATGTGGTGACCATCAGCGAAGATCAAAAATTAAGACTTCACGGTCTGTTGGATAATGGGCTGTGGCAAGAAAAAGAGCTTGCGTTCAATGATAATCGGGTCAAATCAGCCATCATCAGTCGCACTAGTCACCGTCTGCTAATCACCAGCGGGCGCGCGGTAACCATCTATGGTGAGGAAGACGATGGATCGTGGGAGCATGAAATTACCATTTCCCATGACGACCAAATCATATCAGCTGCCTTCAGCCCCGATGAACGTTATGTGTTAACCGCCAGTGAAGATGGCAAGGTAAAAATCCTGTACCAGGACGATAATGGATCATGGGTGATTGAAGCCACCATTCGCCATAAGGGCAAGGTCACGTCGGCCAACTTTAGCCACGATGGCCGCCATGTGGTAACCACCAGTTCAGATGGCACTGCGATGATCCATGGTCTGAAGCTTGGGTTGTGGCACAAAACGGCTGTCATTTTCCATGGTAAAAATGTTGTCACAGCCATATTCAGCCCTGATAGCCGCCACGTATTGACCATCGCTGTAGAGACGTTAATAATCCATGGTCAGCAAACGGATGGAGAATGGGTCCAAAAAGCGATCATTTCCCACGGTGCCCCAATCCAGTTCATCAGCTACAGTGGCCACTATGCGATAGTCGCATGTCGTGATAAGAAAATGTTCGTTTATGAATTACGGGGGCATAATCCATTGATTGCTAACACTGAGTGACAGCACTCGACTTGCCCTGTTATCACGATTGCCGGAGACTGGCTATTGTCTCAAAGCGACTTTATTCGCTATCATTTCCGGCTATGAAATCACTCTCATCAGCCACTCCATCTTCCTCTCACACGGTGAGTCATGAACGGCTTCAGTCAGCACCTGACCGCGGCAAGCCCATAAGCTGCCTGACACTCACCTTGCGACGATGCCAAGGCTGAAAGGTTGCTTTTCAGTCACCATCACTTTCGACACCCTGCTTTTTTGCAGAACAGGGCTGCCACTGGCCAGAATCAACAATGAAACACAGACAGTGCAAAGTATTTTTCCCGATGAGCAGCCTTGAGCGAAAAAAATCATCGCAAACAAGTTTCAGACCAAGGACTTTTTTTCCATGAATATTCTTAAACTGCTTGAAGACAGAGTCATCAAAGCATTGATCGCCGCCGGAGCCCCGGAAGATACTCCTCCCATGGTTCGCCAAAGCGCACGGGCCAACTTCGGTGACTATCAGTGCAATGCAGTGATGTCAGCAGCAAAGAAAATGGGACTCAAGCCTCGAGACCTGGCTCAGAAAGTGGAAGACAATCTGGACCTGAAAGGTATTGCTGAAAAAACTGAAATTGCCGGACCCGGCTTCATCAATATCTACCTCGATCCACAGTGGCTCGCTGCCGGACTGGAAGAATCAGTAAAAGACGATCGTTCCGGAGTAAACACTGTCGACAGTCCGGAAACCGTAATTGTCGACTACTCTGCGCCTAATGTTGCCAAAGAAATGCACATTGGCCACATTCGCTCTACCATCATTGGTGATGCCACCGCTCGTACTCTGGAATTTCTGGGCCACAAAGTCATTCGCCAGAATCACCTGGGAGACTGGGGTACTCAGTTCGGTATGCTGATTGCTCACCTCGAAGAGCTGGAGCACGATAGCCAGGAAGCTCAGGCTATGGAGCTCTCAAATTTGGAAGCCTTCTACAAGGCAGCCAAAAAACGTTTTGATGATGACGAAGCGTTTGCCACAAAAGCCCGTGAGTACGTAGTCGCATTACAGTCTGGCAATGAACACTGTTTGAAACTCTGGAAAAAACTGGTTGATATCACGCTGTCTCACAACCAGGAAGTCTATGAACGACTGAATGTTTCCCTGACACCGTCTGACGTCATGGGTGAAAGCGCGTACAATGACAGCCTGCCTGCCATTATTAATGAACTGGCCAGCAAAGATCTGTTAAGTGAAGACCAGGGTGCCAAAGTGGTCTTTCTGGATGAATTCAAGAATAAAGACGGTGACCCAATGGGTGTCATCGTCGAAAAGTCTGGCGGCGGCTTCCTCTATTCCACAACCGATCTGGCAGCACTGCGTCATCGAACCCACACCTTAAATGCTGACCGTGTTCTTTACTATGTTGATGCTCGCCAGGGACAGCACTTTGAGCAGATCTTCACCATTGCCCGCAAAGCAGGCTTCGTTAATGAAGACACCCGCACCGAACATCATGCCTTCGGTATGATGCTGGGTAAGGATGGCAAACCGTTCAAAACTCGTGCCGGTACTACCATCAAACTGGTGGATCTGCTGGACGAAGCGGAAGAGCGTGCAGCCAGACTGATTGCCAGCAAAGCCTCTGATCTCAGCGAAGAACAAAAGTTTAAAGTCATCAAAGCCGTTGCCATGGGCTCGGTAAAATACGCTGACCTGTCCAAAAACCGCACCAGCGATTATGTTTTCGACTGGGACACCATGCTGGCTTTCGAGGGCAACACCGCGCCTTACCTGCTCTACGCTTACACCCGTATTAAGAGCATTTTCCGCAGGGCCGGAGTAGCTGAATCGAACCTCACCGGTGATATTCTGGTTGAAGAGCCTTCTGAGAGAGATCTGGCTCTGAAGCTTAACCGCTTCAGTGAAACCATTGAGCAAGCGGCTCGTGAAGGAACCCCTCACGTACTGTGCAGCTACCTTTATGATCTGTCTGGTGCATTCATGAGCTTTTATGAAAACTGCCCGGTTAACAAAGAAGGGGTCAACGAACCCGTTAAAAACAGTCGCTTGCAACTCTGTGCCCTGACTGCCCATATCCTCAAGACAGGCCTTGACCTGCTCGGCATTGAGACCGTTGAGCAGATGTAACCCTGTTTAACCCGGAAAAAAATGCCGACGTTAATGTCGGCATTCATATCTGCTGCTCTGGCAAAAACTCATCAGCCGAGGCCTGAGCCCAGTGGTCGCTGTACCCGGGAATATCATCACATTTCAACAAAAAACCTGTTTCCAAAACAGGGTAGATGGTTGCGTAAGAAGCCTCTGTCTGATCTGCCAGACGGCGGAAGATATGACTCGCATTCAGCTGATCAGGGCTTTCCAGCCCCATCGCACCAACAATATCCAGAAAACTGGCCACCGTCACACGGTGATAATTGGCCACCCTGACCTGTTTGTCAGCGATATTGATGGCTTTGCCTCTGATCGGGTCCTGAGTGGTCACCCCCGTTGGACATTGATTAGTGTTGCACTTCAATGCCTGAATACATCCCACAGCAAACATCATGGCTCTGGCCGAATTACACAGATCGGCACCCAGAGCGATCTTTGTCACCATGTCAAAACCCGACGCGACCTTGCCGCTGGCAATGATTTTTACTTTCTTTCTCAGGCCTGCGCCTACGAGACAGTTGTTCACAAACACCAGAGCTTCATTCACTGGCATTCCCAAACGATCCGTATACTCCACCGGAGCGGCCCCTGTCCCTCCTTCTGATCCATCGACCGTAATAAAGTCCGGAGCCAAACCGGTTTCCAGCATGGCTTTACAGATGCCCATAAATTCCACTCTGTTGCCCAGACAGAGCTTAAAGCCCACAGGCTTATTCGCAATCTCTCTGAGATGGTCAATAAACAAAATCAGCTCTCTGGGCGTTGAAAAAGCCGAATGAGCAGGAGGAGAGATGACCGTCACGCCTTCAGGGACGCCCCTGGCTTCAGCAATTTCTTTCGACACTTTGACGGCGGGCAGAACGCCCCCATGAGAAGGTTTGGCTCCCTGGGATAATTTTATTTCAACCATCTTCACGGCTCCATGCTTCACTTTTTCAGTAAATATTTTTTTGTCGAAACCACCTTCTTTTGTGCGACAACCAAAGTAGCCTGTACCGATCTGCCAGATCAGATCTCCACCTTCTGCCAGATGATGTCGACTTAACCCTCCTTCCCCGGTGTTGTGAGCAAAGCCTCCCCTGCAAGCCCCGGCATTCATCGCCCTGATAGCATTGGCACTCAAGGCACCAAAACTCATGCCAGAAATATTCAGCCTTGACGCCAGATAAGGCTGCGAACAGGAATATTCACCAACCAGTATTTTTCCATGGATGGCATCCACCTCTTTGGGTTTCAGGGAGTGATTGGCTCGATGATAGCCGCAGTCGGTCAGCTCAAACTGGGTGCCAAAAGGTTGGGTATCAGACACTCCCTTGGCCCTTGAGTACACCATGTTTCGAATTTCACGATTAAAAGGTTTGCCGCTCTGATTTGACTCGATAAAGTACTGATGGATCTCGGGACTGATAAATTCCAGCGCGTAGCGCATATGGCCAATCACAGGATAATTTTTCAAAACGTTATGATGGGTACAGGTCAGATCGAAAACCCCAACCAGAATGTAAGGTACCAGAAAAACAAACAGCCACAATATACCGGGCCAGAAAAACGACAGAATCAATGTGATCAGCGTTCCGCCAATGGCAATCCAGAAAAACAATTTACGTGCCATTTCTCCACCTTTTTCAGTGAAAAAGTCCAGATAGCTGGACCTGATGCACTTGAGTCTTGATGATAAAACGGGCTTTGGCAACGCTCCTTCATTGGCAGTGACAGTTATCCTGACAGAGACGGAGGGCCCCACAGCCTGCCCTTAAAACACAGAGGCGAGGCAAAATCGCAGCAAACCAGATACCTTGCAGGCGGGTTGTAAAGCGGACTGTTTAGAAATGATAAATGATTAGAGTCTGAAAATACTACTACTGGAACTAGTTCGTAGTGGCACTGTCCAAAGTCACAGGGATCAGATAAATCAGCTTAATTCCACTGTCAGGTTACGTGACACTACCAATATTCGCTGAATACTTTGTGAAATATATCATCGCAAGTGTCGGTAAAACTTATTCTCTGTGAGGGTAAATTGATTTGAACGATTCATAATTTAGAAACAAGAGGTACTTTAGTATGAATGTAAACACTCAAGCGCCCAGTCATCAAACAATTGATCGGGGCACACAAACAGAATCCAGCACGGATTCAAATCTTGGCAAGTTTCTGGGGCTGACCGTAAAAAAATCACTCTACGAAAACTTCCTCTGGGATGCCCGTAATTGGAGACGTCATCTTCCTGTAGAAATAAAGCGTGGTCCGGGCTTACTAATGAGGAATATCGGTATGTGTGGCGGTATCGCTTGCGGTTTGGCTGCCGGGCAACAAATAGCACTTGGCCCTGTAGGGCTTGTGGGTGGTGCGACAGCCGGGTGCATTCTCGGCGGTCAGGCAGGTTATCTGGCCGAGGCAGCCTTTATTAGAGAATGTCAGCGATTACGAGATCTTGAAAAAGCAGTTACTATTCAGCCACAGCGAGCCGCTGAACTGAGTTCAAGGATCCCCTGGGATGAAGACAGAACGAATGCTCCACCCTCATATGATGAATCTCAGCATTTGGAGAGCCTTCGCCAAAGAGTAATTATTCCATCTGATGGAGGATATCACTGACTATCTGGAAATGCAGTGAATGACAAACATCAGACTTCGAGATTGAAAGTAACAGGTCCGTCATTCAACAGGGAGACTTTCATGTCGGCACCAAAACGACCCGTTGCCACATCGTGATGAAGGGAGCGGGCACGCTCCACAAAATAGTCATACAATTTCTCACCATGCTCAGGAGAAGCCCCGGAACTGAAGCCGGGACGGAGTCCTTTGCGTGTGTCGGCGACAAGCGTGAACTGAGAGACCACCAGCAACCCACCAGCGGTGTCTTTCAAACCCAGATTCATTTTTCCGCCGTGATCGCTGAAAACCCGATATTTGAGTACTTTGTCCAGCAACTTATCCGCTTTTGCCTGATCATCGTCTTTTTCTACGCCCAGAAAGAGCAAAAGACCTGCTTCGATCTCGCCTACGGTTTCACCGTTCACCTTGACATGAGCAAACTGAACTCGCTGGATTAATCCGCGCATGGGTTATCCTACTCTGGAAGTGAAGAGTCGCCCCAGCTCTCACAGCCAGGGCTAAGAAGAACATCAATTGATCGAATTCAGGATTATCCGAACTTAACAGCCAACTTGTCCGTTGCAATCACCAGTGCGTCCACAATCCCTGGTTCGGAGGATGAATGACCCGCCTCTCTGATCACCTGAAGCTCGGCTTCTGTCCAGTGTTCAGCCAATACCTGTGCATTGTCCAGAGGACAGATCATATCGTATCGACCGTGCACAATAATACCTGGAATCTGGTCGATGTATTTCATGTCCCGGATAATCTGGTGGGCTTCAATAAAGCTATCATTTATAAAATAATGGGCTTCAAGCCGGGAAATGGCCTTTGCGTTGTGAGGCTCACTGCAAAACTCTTCAACATCGGGACAGGGTTTCAATGTGCTGATACGTCCTTCCCACAATGCCCAGTGTTTGGCAGCATTCATTTGTGCCAGCTCATCATCACCGGTCAAGCGACGGTAATAAGCTTCCAGCATATTACCTCGCTCACTTTCCGGAATGATTTCTGCAAAATGCTGCCAGTGATCCGGAAACACTCTGCCGGCCCCGTTCTCAGTGTAAAGCCAGTCAAAGTCCTTCTGTCGGGACAGGAAAATCCCTCTTAGTACCATAGCCATAACCCTTTTGGGGTGAGCTTGGGCATAGAGTAGAGAAAGGGTAGAGCCCCAGGAACCACCAAACAAAATCCACTTTTCAATATTCAGATGCTCCCGAATCTGCTCCATATCAGTGATCAGATTCTGGGTCGTATTCCCTTCCAGCTCAGCATGGGGAAGCGACCGGCCACAGCCACGCTGGTCAAAAAGGATGATTCTATATTTCTCAGGATCAAAGAATCGCCGCGCTTTTTCCGAAGTGCCGACCCCAGGCCCGCCATGGACAAACAGCACAGGAATACCATCAGGGCTCCCGCACTCTTCCACATAAACATGATGAACATCATCCACAGCCAGTTTGAAAACAGAGTATGGCTTTATAGCCGGGTAAAGCGTGCGCATGTTCCTTCCTTCAGAAGTCACTGAATCAAGCGTAGTCAGTCAGCTGAAAAACAGAGCGTCTGAGCTACCTCATGAACACTCTACAATACTCTTAAAAACCATGGTTTTCCAAGCCTTGTAGTGGGTTTGAAGTTCAGGGAACTTTTGTGCTTTTAAACTATCTGAGTTTTCATGACTGATAAAAAAGGCAAGGAGTGCTTATGTATAACGATGTAATAGCGGGCAGTAGCCGATGAACACTCAATTAACTCAAAGATCCATTGATCCATTAATCATTGCTCTGGTGTTCTCTGTAGCAATAGGTTTATCCCACGCTGCCGGGGTGAACTCCTTCCCACAGAATGATTCTGATGAGCTGAAGCGTTATCTCTCCAGCCACAATTATCGAACGCCTGAAAGCTGCAGCAAAAGCGCAGATAAGGGAAGTTGCTGGGCTCGTTCCATCATGAGCGTTCTCAGTGAACAGGAGCTCAGCCAAATCTTCAGACAACAGGCAGAACGCCTGGAATATCCTGAGGGTCAGCCAATCAATGCAGCTGCTTTGCACATTTATCTTGAAAGTCATAGCGCAGAAACACCTGAAGGTGCTACACCGGGTGTTCCTATCAATAACCTGAACACCCAACTGGCCATTCTTCTGAAGAAAAAAATACTGACAATAACACCGTTAGCGGGTGGGTCGATTGCAACTCAGATCTTCACAGGGTTCGAAGATGGCAGCTATGAAGTTGAAGAAAACATTATTTCACTGTCAGAAGAGCCTGAAACTCTGTTCACAGCCTTAATCACAGCGGATATAAGCCTTTTCCTGACACCGGGAGTGAATGCTGCTCCCGGTCACGTGCAGCCCATTGTCTTCAATCTGCAAGCCCATCAGACATCCGGGGAAGCTCTTCCTGAAGACTCGCTGAATTCAATGATAAACCGACCTGCCAGGGCACTTGATCTCTTCGCTGTCAGCAGCGGTGATATACCACCTTACTTTTTCTCAGCGCTCCAATTTGGAGTCAAAAATGACCAGAATCCGCACACCCAACTCAGTTGGGGAAGCAAAGAGCTTGAAAAGAAAGCGGCCAGAGAAAGAGCAGCTGCTAAAAAAAGACTGAATGAAGAAGTCAAACAGTTAAGAAGCGAAGCCGCCAGGGAGTACCGCAAGAGTGCCACGATCCGTTCTTTAAAAAGCTTTGCAGTCAGCGCTCTCAAGAGCATTCCTGTCGGTTTCGTGTCCGGTGCCATCTATCAGAACTGGGAAACGGTTAAAGCTTATTTACAAGACTTTCAAAAAGAAATTATTGCTCCCAACTTGCCGTTGATGGCCCGACTCGATGGCATGGGAATGGGAAAGTCTGAAGATATGCCTCCGGAATGGGCCAGTTTTATAGACACGCTTCCGAAGAAAGGACATGAGGCCTTGAAATACATCCGTTCAAAAGTCGATAACGGCTTAAGATCCCGTTGGTCCAACGGTCACTGGTTCAACCCCCATGGACCCAACTTCCACCCGCCTGAGAAGGGTATAAAACAACCTGTCAAAAGCTTTTCAGATCAAATGCTGATGGCTGTCAATGCTATACGTTCCAAGCCGCAGGTCTGTGGCAATACCGTCATGTCTGCAGTCGGACGTTTGCGCTGGAACTATTCTCTTGAAGCCGCTGCTTTCAGACATGCAACCGATATGGCAAATGGAGATTTTATGAGCCATAGCGGTTCCGATGGAAGTCAACCCACTCAACGAGTTGAAGCACAAGGTTATCTCTGGTCAACCACTGCCGAAAACGTTGCAGCAGGCCAACGCAGTGTCGATGCTGTACTCAAAGCCTGGATGAGCAGTGAAGGTCATTGCAAAAACATCATGAGCCCTGCTGTCACCGAGATGGGAGTCAGTTTTGTAGAGAAAGCCTCCGGCAAATACGGAATATTCTGGGCCCAGGTTTTTGCTTCACCGAGACACTTACACTAAACGGGGCCAGGAGGCTGACACCCGGTTAGAAGGCCATCCAAATTACTTGCTGCGACTGGCACGCTTGCGCTCATGCTCTTTCAGGAACTTCTTGCGCAGACGGATGTGGTTAGGCGTAACCTCCACCAACTCGTCATCGTCGATAAATTCCAGGGCCTGTTCCAGGGTGTGCTGGATAGGTGGGGTGAGCTGAATGTTTTCGTCGGAGCCGGAAGCACGAACGTTAGTCAGCTGTTTACCCTTGGTCGGGTTAACTACCAGATCATTGTCACGATTGTGCAGACCAATGATCTGACCTTCATAAACGTCAACGTTCGGGTTCAGGAACAGACGACCACGGTCCTGTAAGTTCCAGAGCGCGTAGCCCAGAACCTTGCCATTCACCATAGAAACCAGTACACCGTTCTTGCGGTGAGACACTTCGCCGTCTTTCACTACCCCGTAATGATCAAAGACATTGGTCAGAATACCGCTGCCGGAGGTCATGGTCAGGAACTGGGAACGGAAACCGATCAGACCACGGGCAGGCATCATGAACTCCAGACGAACACGACCTTTGCCGTCGGGTACCATGTTGGTCAGTTCTGCCTTACGGTAACCCATCTCTTCCATCAGAGAGCCCTGATGCTCTTCCTCAACATCCACAACCACCTGCTCATAAGGCTCCTGCAGAACACCGTCAATTTCCTTGATGACCACCTCCGGACGAGAAACGCCCAGCTCAAAACCTTCGCGACGCATGGTCTCAATCAGAACGGACAGGTGCAGCTCACCGCGACCGGAGACTTTAAACTTGTCGGCATCATCACCCTGCTCAACACGCAGCGCTACGTTATGCAGAAGTTCGCGATCGAGACGCTCCTTGATGTTACGGGAGGTGACATACTTACCATCCTGACCGGCAAAGGGAGAGTCATTGACCTGGAAGGTCATGCTGACGGTGGGCTCATCAACTGTCAGTGCTGTCAGAGCTTCAACATGGTTTGGATCGCAGAGGGTGTCCGATATGTTCAGCTTGTCGATGCCCGTTACGCAGACGATGTCACCTGCACGAGCCTCTTCAACATCAACACGCTCCAGACCCAGATGACCCATTACCTTGAGAATTTTGGCATTGCGCTCACTGCCATCGGCACCAATCAGACGAATCGGAGTAGAAGGTTTGAGGACACCGCGGGTGATACGGCCAATACCGATAACGCCAAGAAAGCTGCTGTAATCCAGAGCAGAGATTTGCATCTGGAAAGGCGCATCCACATCCACCTTGGGAGAAGGTACATTGTTGACGATCATTTCAAACAGTGGCGTCATATCCTGCGCCATGTTTTCAGGGTCATCACCGGCAATACCGTTCAGTGCAGAAGCATAGATAACCGGAAAATCCAGCTGTTCTTCAGTCGCACCCAGACGATCAAACAGGTCAAAGACTTCATCCATAACCCAGTCAGGCCGGGCTCCGGGACGGTCAATCTTGTTGATAACCACGATGGGGCGCAGACCCTGCTCAAACGCTTTCTGAGTGACAAAGCGGGTCTGAGGCATGGGGCCGTCCACCGCATCCACCAGCAGTAGAACTGAATCCACCATGGACATAACACGTTCGACCTCACCACCGAAGTCGGCGTGCCCTGGCGTGTCCACAATATTAATGTGGTAGTCCTGCCAGTTGATGGCGGTGTTCTTGGCCAGGATGGTAATGCCCCGTTCCTTCTCCTGGTCATTGGAGTCCATGATCCGCTCGGCACCCTGATCCTTGCGGCCCAATGTTCCGGACTGCTGAAGCAGTTTGTCAACCAGCGTTGTTTTCCCGTGGTCAACGTGTGCGATGATGGCAATATTGCGTAACTTTTCTATCACTGTCTTTCTCTCTTGAAATCTTTCAGAGGCGCTGCATCACAGCCTCGATCTTGTCCACATCAACACCCGCCAGGCTGGCGTAGGTGGAACAAAATGCCTGATCCTTAATCAGATACTGAACATCCTGCTCATATCGAGCCAGATGGTGTAAATTCCTGAGCCTTAGCGCTTCTTTCAGAGGACTCCGGCTAAAGCGCATATCGGCAATGTCTATCAGTCCAAGAGCACCGTCGGGCAACTTAAGAATATTGCCCATGTGCAGGGAGCGAAAATAGATACCCTGTTCATGCAGGTGCGCAATATATTGAGCGACCTGCTCTGCCAGAACTATGGTTCCATCTTCATCCAGAGCAGGAAAAACCTGCCTGAGGGTCCGACCCGGCAATGGCCGATAATGGACAGCCGTGTTTTTATAACTTTCAAGACGGTAGCAGCTTATGATGTCCACCGTTTGAATACCGCGCGCCATGAGTTCGGAGGCATTTCTGACAAACCGTACAGAATATGGCCTCAGCCACGCCGAGCTGATAGTACTTTTAACCCGAAACAGTTTCAGAAAAGTTTTATCTTTCAGCTTCAGAACCTTGTCGCCGAAATGGTCCTGCTCTATCACCTCAGCACCTTCGATCAGAGCTTGATAGGCCGTGGAAGATAACCGCTGTATACCACTCATGTGTGTCGAATACTCATTATTTCCACTATAAAAAAGGCGGCCAATGATACCTTAGCCCGGAAAATTCATAAAGCTGCTTTGATCCGGGTGCAGGCTATATTGCTACTCATGCTCAGTATTCACACTCTCTCTGCTATGTAAGAAACTCAATCGGAGTGTGTACTCGGCAGTAAGGCCGACCTTACAGGGTAACAACACTTCAGATCATTTTCGTGACGTCACGAAAATGATCGAACCGGGTACAATTAAGGAGGGCAACGCAAGGTAGAGCTTTGCTAAAAACGTCATTTTACGGTAAAAACCATGGTTTTAGAGGCACTTTCCATTGAGCCTGCAGCCGGATTCATCCAGAATAGCCCCTCATTTTTTAACTGATTACAGTGGCCATGTCAGAACAAGCCAAGGCGGGGAGTCTGCAGATCTACCTGCGCCTTCTTAGCTATGTGAAGCCCTACTCGGGCTTTTTTGCCCTCAGTTTACTGGGCTATGTCATGTTTGCACTCAGCCAGCCTGCCTTTGCCCGTTTGCTGGAATATTTTGTTGAAGCACTTGAAGGCAGCTTTAACACCATAAACAAGGACCTTGGCAGTGTTCTCCCTGCTTCTATCATGACTTCGGCGGTCCTGATTCCCGTCGTCATGTTATCTATTGCCATATTCAGAGGGATTGGTTCCTTTTTGGGTAATTACTTTCTGGCTAAGGTGTCTTTATCAGTTGTGCACGATCTGCGCTGCCTGATGTTTAACCGAATGATTCAGCTGCCCAACAACTATTTTGACAACAATAACTCCGGTCACCTGATTGCCAGAATCACTTACAACGTGGGTATGGTGACCACCGCAGCCACCGATGCCGTCAAGGTGGTTGTGCGGGAGGGCCTGACTGTTGTTTTCCTGTTCGGATATCTGATCCTGACTAACTGGAAGCTCACTCTGGTATTCATCGGTGTTGCACCCATCATTGCCTTAGTGGTCAGCACGGCCAGCAAACGCTTCCGTAAGCTGAGCTCCAGGATCCAAACCTCCATGGGCGATCTGACCCACGTCAGCTCCGAGTCGATCAATGGCTACCGGGTAGTCAGAGGCTTTGGTGGTGAGAGCTATGAAAGCCACCGTTTCTTTACTGCCAGTGATCGCAATACTCGCCAGGGTCTGAAAATGGTCAAGGCTTCCGCTGTCCATACACCTACCCTTCAGTTTCTGGTAAACAGCGCCCTCGCCATCCTGTTCTTCCTGGTGTTGTGGTTAAAAGGAGATGCAACCACAGCTTCTCTGGTGAGCTTTGTCACTGCCGCTGCGCTGCTGCCAAAACCTATTCGTCAGCTGAGCGAAGTCAATGCCAATATCCAGAAAGGTATTGCCGCGGCAGAAAGCATTTTTGACATGGCTGACCAGCCATGTGAACCCGATAATGGCACCTTTGAGAAGAAAAGAGTTGAAGGCAAGCTGGAGTTTCGAAATCTGGTTTTCAACTATCAAAATGCCGACAAACCCGCTCTGAACAACATTAATCTCGTCGTTAATCCGGGTGAGACAATTGCCCTGGTGGGCCGCTCCGGATCAGGAAAAACCACCCTGGCCAACCTGATTCCCCGTTTCTATTCCCATGAGCAGGGTCAAATCCTGCTGGATGACACACCTATTGATGAATACGGTCTGAAAAACCTCCGTAGTCATATCGCTTTGGTGGACCAGAATGTCACTCTGTTTAATGATACCGTAGCTCGCAATATTGCCTATGGTGACCTGCGGGAAAAAGATGATGCTGACATCCATCTGGCTGCCGAAGCCGCCCATGCCAACGAATTCATCAAAAATATGGCTCAGGGCATGAATACGCTGGTCGGTGAAGATGGCGTGCTGCTCTCGGGTGGTCAGCGTCAACGTTTGGCGATAGCCAGGGCTATTCTGAAAGACGCTCCTGTTCTGATTCTCGACGAGGCGACTTCTGCCCTGGATACCGAATCCGAGCGTCATATTCAGGCGGCGCTGGATGAAGTCATGAAGAATCGAACAACACTGGTCATTGCACATCGGCTCTCCACCATTGAGAATGCAGACCGTATCGTTGTGATGGATAAAGGCGAAATTGTAGAGAGCGGCACCCATGCCGAACTGCTGGCCAAAAAAGGTCATTATGCCAAACTGCACCAGATGCAGTTTCAGGAAGAACAGGAAGAAGCCGTAGAGGTAACACCTCTGGCTTCTTCAAAGCCAGTATAAAACTGAACTCTTTGAAAAAGCGGAGGTCTTGCCATGATTACCCCTAAGGATAATTTCGTGGTAAACCTATCGGAAGCCCGGCCATCTCGCTTGGCAGGATTCTATGATACCCGAGTGGAAAAGACTGAATGAAACTGACTCTGCCACGATTCAATCAAGCCAGGGTACTGGTGATCGGCGATGTCATGCTGGATCGCTACTGGCATGGCGGCACCACCCGAATCTCTCCTGAAGCGCCAGTACCTGTCGTCCGCGTCAACCAGATAGAAGATCGACCCGGTGGTGCTGGCAACGTAGCCCTGAACATTGCCTCTCTGGGCGCTCCAGCCTGGCTGGTAGCCGCTACCGGAGACGATGAAGCAGCCGACTCCCTGCAGACCCGTCTGGAAGCGGCCGGAGTCTACTGCGATTTTGCCCGGCTGAAAAACATTCCTACCATCACTAAGCTCAGGGTCATCAGTCAACATCAGCAGCTGATTCGTCTGGATCAAGAGCAAGCTTTCTCCAGTCTGAGCAGTGATATTCTGGAAGAAAAAGTAGCGAACCTGTTAAAAAACATGGGAGCAGTCATTCTTTCCGATTACAACAAGGGCACTCTCCAGAACCACCAGCAGCTAATCAAAATGGCACGTACAAAAGGCATTCCGGTAGTTGTTGACCCCAAAGGTACCGACTTTAAGCGTTATCGTGGTGCTACGCTCATTACCCCTAACCTGCATGAGTTTGAAACCGTTGTCGGCCACTGCAAAGACGAGCATGAGCTGATCACCAAAGGTCATCAGTTATTGGACGAGTTGGAGCTTGAGGCCATGTTGATCACCCGCAGTGAGCATGGCATGACCCTGATTCGCAGAGACGAACAGGAACTGCACCTGCCAGCCAGAGCCCGTGAAGTCTTTGATGTGACCGGTGCCGGAGATACCGTTATTTCCACCTTGGCTACCGCACTTGCAGCCGGGGCTGAACTACCCAAAGCAGCCGCTCTGGCTAATATTGCCGCAGGCCTTGTGGTCGCCAAGCTGGGTACAGCAACGGTCAGCATGCCCGAGTTACGCCGTGAGGTGAACAGAGAACTGGGAGCAGAGCGCGGCGTTATAACCCCTGATCAGCTTAAGATTGCCCTCGAAGATGCCCGGGCCCATGGCGAAAAGATCGTCTTCACCAATGGTTGCTTCGACATTATTCATGCTGGCCACGTGGGCTATCTGGAGCAGGCCAGAAAGCAGGGTGACAGGCTGGTACTGGCGATCAACAGCGATGCTTCGGTAAAAAGGTTGAAAGGTGAAGGCCGCCCCATCAACTCAGAAGATCGCAGAATGGCCGTACTCGCAGGCCTTGAAGCAGTGGACTGGGTGGTATGCTTTGAAGAAGATACCCCTGAAAAGCTGCTCAAAATGGTGAAACCGGACGTTCTGGTCAAAGGCGGTGACTACAGCATCGATGAAGTGGTCGGTGCCCCAATCGTCTACGAATACGGTGGTGATGTGAAGGTTCTGGCGTTCCTGGATAACTGTTCAACGACGGCTATTGTTGAAAAAATCAGGAAGGACAAGACTTCTGAAGAAACCGCCTGATGCTTTCACGCTCAACTTTCACCGTAATATAATGGCATTGCCGTCAACTTTTCGACAGTTGGCGGCCATCTTCCCTAAAATCCGAGGACAATCATTTACCCGAACTTTGCCCTCTATAATAAGTTGAAAGCACTCAAAGATTCAGGGATAGAGTAATGGGTATTATCAGCGGCGGTGAAAAGGTTTCTATCAGCCCGACGTGGTCTGAACATGGTCAACAGAACGTTAATAAACCTGTTAATAAACCTGAGGGACGCCACAAGGGCGTCTCAGTCTCCTCCATGGAAAACACGGTTCCTCAAAACGGGAAAGGCAAAAAGCTTCCAAAAAAAAGCCTCTTCTCCCGCCGCATAAGCAACCCTGACAAAGCCGCGGCTAAAGAGAGAAAAGCCACAGAGAAAAAAGCCATCAAAGCGTTTAAATTAGCCCTGAATGATCTCAAAAAAGCGGTAAACAGCAAAGAAAGCAGTCATGACTCAGTATTGAGAGTCATTGCTAAACACGTTAAAAACCAGAGCGAACTGGAAGACCTGCTGGCAAATCTTACCAGCAAATCCGGACAGGAACCCTTGAAACCACACGTTAAAGAGGCTTTCAAAAAAGTTGGCTTTACCATGATGGTTCGGAATGCACGAGATGACGCTCATCAGCCCTTAAATCAGGCACCAGACCTCGGTCAGTCTTTCAGAGAGGGGCTGGATAAAAGCATGGAAAAGCTCAGGTCTCAGCGAGAACAACTTGCCGACAGCACTTATCCTGACTCTATCAAACAGCAGCTAAACACTCAGCCTGCGCTGGCCTCATGTTTGGTGGATGAACTCCCGAACACTAGGGGATATGCGCCTTCTGGCAGTCCACACCCTATCAATCAGGCTCAGATCATTCTTACCTGCCAATGCTTTGAGCAAGCTCATAAAATTAAGCAAGATCTGGAAAGGGCTTTAAAGTACCCGCAACAACTTCCAGCTGAGACAAAAGACAAAATCGAGAACTCATTAAATGAGATTCAGGGGATTTTAAAAGCGACGCCAAAAGAACTCGAGAAATTGGAGAAAAATCACGTTATGAAGGGAGAGGGCTCTTTCCTTAATACAAAATACCAACAGTCTATAGAGGAAAGAAGTCAGGGAAACACGATCCGACCTCAAACGGAAGCCAAAGCAGCTCCAGAGAAACGTAAAAAAAGAGTCGCACCCGCCATTCCTTTCCAGGCTTCCCTAGCGGCCCTGAAAAAAGAAAAGCCAGAACGGACGAACGAAGCCGATTTATTACAGAACTACCTGAACGAACTGCTGGCTTTCAGTAATTCACCCGATTTAGTCAACCTGTTAGGTAAAGAGTTCTCCACTCACATCGACGCAGAATGGAGTTTTGACGAATATGCCTCTCTGTGTCAGTACGCTGCTGAAGCCATTGCCGACACCCCATCGCTCACCCCTGTTAAAGCGATGGATGTGGCGTATGGAAAGCTGGGAACCCCTCGCTAACTTAACTGAACCGGCGAAAACTCAGCTTTTAAGATGCCTGATTGTTGAGATGCCTGATGACTCTGGCGCACATCTCGGCATTACACTTTAAATGCCCGGAATTAATGGTGCCAATCACTGCCGCCGAAGTAGCAGGATGTGAAAAAACCAGCTCCATACTTTTTTTCACCGGATCTTCACCTTCCAGACAGGCATGACCACTGGCCAGCGCCTTCTTGATCAAAATGCCCTTACGGTTCTCCAGAGCGTAATCAAGAACCGGTTTCTCAGCCTGCTCCTTCAGGTTATAAGTCACCATGGCCATATCCGACCTTTCCAGAGCCATAATGCCGCCTTCAACGGTTTTGGTGGACATGCCTGACGCCAGAATCTTGCCTTCTTTTTTCAATGCTTCCAACACTTCCAGACAGCCATACTGCTGAATAATATTGACGTCATCACCATTGGAGTGGACCAGTACCATTTCAATCCGATCGGTATTCAGCCGTTTCAGACTTCTCTCGATGCTGAAACGAATGTGCTCCGGTGTGAAATCAAAATGAGACTCACCGTTCTCAAACTCCTCGCCGACCTTACTGCAAATAACCCAGTTGTCTCTCTGACCTTTTAGCAATGCCCCCAATCGCTCTTCGCTGTTCCCGTACGCAGGCGCTGTGTCCAGCAGATTAACACCCAAAGATTGAGCCAGTTTCAGTAATTCTCTAGCCTCGCGATCATCTGGAATCTTGAATCCGGATGGGTATTTCACCCCCTGATCTCTACCCAGCTTCACGGTTCCGAAACCGATGGGAGAAACCTGAATATCGGTACCGGCAATCGTTCTTGTCTCAAGCCTGTCATCAGTCATGATCGGCAAAGGCCTCACTCCAGAAGGGTTGGCAGATTTCGGGATGCTGAACGCCTTCTGGCAAAGCAAAACCTTCATTGCCAGAGGGAGAGAGTTGCTGCCTGTTCAACACTTTAATGACCTCATCAGAAAGGTTAGGGGCCAACGCCAGCTTGGTCGGCCAGGAGACAATGCCGTTTTCCACATCATGAATGAAAGCGGCATCCGGTCTCAGTAGTTTGGTCTGCCTGGGTTCAGCCCGGTTTACAAACAAGGTCGCCCATTGAGCATCATCCAGATTAACCCATGGCAATAATGCTTCCAGCTCACTTCGGGCCACCCGGATCTGTTCTTCTGGTGTGCGCTTCATCCCGTCTTCTGCAATTTCACCACCCAGATACCAAACCCAGTGACCTTTTCCATCCGGATGGCTGGTTACCGTCATTCTTGGAACAGGTTTGGTACCCAGACAGTGTGCAAAGAGCGGCTCAGGATGACGATGCCGAACCATCACCATATGGAGCGGCCTTCTCTGCATTTCTGGCTGAGAAAGCCCCCAGAGCGTCATCAGATCCTCGGTGCCTTCACCCGCTGCGGTAACAAACTTGCGCGCCTTGATGTGAAAGGTTTTGCCTCCAACTATATGTTCAATGAAAGCTATTTTTTTACCTTCAGTGACAATGCGGGTGTTTTCTGACCAGTCCACCTTGAGAATCCGCTCCTTAAGACCGTTTACCAGCGCCTTGATAACCGTACGGATATCCAGCACGATCTCATTGAGCTGGTAGACTTTGCCCCGAAACCCTTCATGGCGAAAAATATCCGGAAAATCTGCCATTTTCTTCAGCTGCTCCACCCGGCCCCGCAGTGCTTTGCTGGCAAAAAACGTAGTAAGCCTGGAGCCTACATCGCCGGGAGACCAGAGATACTGGGACTGAGAGAGTATAGCCGCTCCCGACAGGTCGACCTCGCCTTCTCCCCTGAGCGCCCGGCGCCAGCGATCTGGCATGCCAGCAATACACTCGGCCGACTTGGTCAGGGTGCCGGTCAGAGTGTACTTGGTTCCGCCATGAACGATCCCCTGAGACTTGATAGTCTGACCTCCACCGAGAGTGGCATTTTCCAGAAGAAGTACTTTATAGCCTTGCTGATTGAGGGTATTGAACAGCCAGAGACCGGCAATGCCTCCGCCAATTACGACAACATCTGTTTCTATGGTCTGAGTCATATAGAGTGGATCAGAGAGTAAGACAGGAAAAATAGAGAGCCAGCAGTATACGCCTCATCTCCTTCAGACACCAACATCGCCTGAAGCCTCTGAAAAAGTTCATGATTATGCAGACAGCTATATAGAAAAAGAGGCCCTGGCAACTGGCTAATGGATGACGTTTTCTAACTCAACCCTATGTTAGAATCGAGTGCAAACTTTATGAATATGACAATAATATGAACCATCCCTGTGAGTGCTTCCCTCTGGGTGACTCGGCTCTGCTGCTATGTTTTGGTGACCGGATCAGTCCCAAAATAAACTTGATCGTCCATACAGCAGCAAAACAACTTCTCGAATTGGCCTATCCTGAAATCATTGAGATGGTACCAGCTTACACAACTCTGACCATCTATTATGACCCGTGCCGGATTCAATCAGCGACACCTTATGAAGCTTTAAAAGAAAAAATGCTCAACACCCTGAAAATACTCAAGGTGGATGACACCAGTGCCGGGAATCATGTCGAAATACCGGTCTGCTATGAAAGTGACTTTGCTCCGGATCTGGAGCGGGTGGCTAAACATTGTCGTTTGAGTCCTGAGGAAGTGATTGATCGCCACACTTCAGCTACCTATGACGTTTACTTTCTTGGCTTTACTCCGGGTTTTCCTTATCTGGGTGGAATGGACAAAAAGCTAACGACTCCCAGACTTGATCATCCACGCCTGACGATACCGGCTGGCTCCGTTGGCATTGCCGGTGAGCAAACAGGTATCTACCCTCTTTCTACTCCCGGAGGCTGGCAGCTGATAGGCCATACCCCTATTCCTCTGGTGGACTTCAGTAACGACTCGCCCACGCTGCTCAAACCAGGCGACAGAATAAAGTTCACCGCCATTTCCTTCAAGGAACATCAGGAAATGGAGGCGCAAAGGTGAGCCTGATCATCAAACAACCCGGAATGCTGACCACTCTTCAGGACCTGGGTAGATACGGCCTTCGAAATTTGGGCTTCTCAACCGCTGGAGCCATGGACACTCTCGCAGCCAGAGTCACTAACCTGATACTGGGTAACCCGGAGAATGCTCCGGTGCTGGAATTCACCCTGACCGGACCCACTCTGGAATTTCATAAACCCACGATAATCTGTCTCAGTGGAGGAAGCGCTGAAGCCACTGTAGGTAATCATTTCGTCGCCCCCAACTGCGTAACCCCCATTAAAGCAGGGCAAACGCTGAAGATTTCTGGTCTCAAGACAGGCTGCCGAGGCTACCTGGGGGTTAAAAATGGCTTTCAGGCCCTTGAAGTTCTGGGAAGTTGCAGTACCCATCTGGCAGCTGGCATCGGTGGCCTTAGCGGCCGTGCACTCAAAGAGAATGACCGGCTTGGCTTTAACAGCTGTTCAGCAAAGAAAGGTTTCCGGCCTGATATCGCTGTGGGCCGTGAGTTTACGCAGTATCTTGAGAATCAGGCAGACAGTCAGCCTGTTCGTTTTATCCGGGGTCCACAAGCGTCTTGGTTCTCCAGACAAAGTCTGCATCACTTTTATAGCCAAAGTTACTCTGTCCACCCGGATTCTGACCGGATGGGCTATCGTCTGTGTGGTCAAAAGATCGAAAGCAGCTATTCTGAAAATCTGATCACAGAGGGGACAACCACTGGCTCCATACAGGTCCCTCCAGATGGCCAACCCATTATTCTGATGAGTGATTGTCAGCCCACTGGCGGTTATCCCAAAATCGGGAATATTATCTCCGCAGACTTACCCAGAGTTGCACAACTAAAGCCCTCGGACACAGTGACTTTTCAGGAAGTCTCTGTTAGAGAAGCTCAACGGGAACTGATAGAACAGAGAATCAACCTGAATCGTCTGGCCATTGCTGCTGAACATTACTGGAATCACAATCAAGATGAATACTGATAACACTCCGACACTGGATCTGAACTGCGACATGGGTGAAAGCTTTGGCCATTATTCGCTGGGAAACGATGCCGGAATCATGCCGTATATCAGTTCTGCTAACATTGCCTGCGGCTTTCATGGAGGTGATCCGAATATCATGGCCAACACAGTAAAGCTGGCTTTGGAACACAATGTCGCTGTCGGCGCTCACCCCGGATTACCGGATCTTCAGGGCTTTGGTCGCAGAAACATGGACATCAGCCCTGAGGACGCCTACGCCCTGACGCTTTACCAAACAGGCGCATTGAGTGCCTTTGTAACAGCACAAGGCGGTCGGCTTCACCATGTAAAACCTCACGGCGCTCTGTACAATATGGCCTCACGGGACTCTGGCCTTGCCAAAGCGATAGCCGAAGCAGTTTATCAATTTAATGCGGAACTGATTCTTTATGGCTTAGCCGGCAGCTGCCTTATATCTCAGGCTGAAGCCATTGGCCTGATGACCGCCAGCGAAGTTTTTGCCGATCGCAGCTATCAGATTAATGGTCAGCTAACCCCCAGAGGTCAGGCCGGAGCAATGATTGAGGACGAGCAAAAGTCCCTCGACCAAATCAGAGAGATGGTGTTGCACAAACAAGTAACTTCAGTGGATGGTCAGACAGTGGCTATCAAGGCCGAAACTTTGTGCATTCATGGCGATGGTCCCCGGGCTCTCGACTTTGTCCGGGGCTGTGAACGATTTCTGCGGGCACAGGGCATCACAATTCAAACGATTCAGGTGCAGTAGTGAATATTTCTTCCCAAGCCTCGTTGCCCTTTCAGGGTCTCTTTTCGCCACTTCCCGGAGTGGTAGCAAGGACGATTGCTTTGCTCGATGGCTTTCCAGCCAAAGTAGCGCCCTACCGGCCTGTCTGCTGACCATACTCAAGGAAGGTGAACAGAGAACCAGTGCTCACGGACTGCGACAAAAGGTTCTTAAGGCCCAGGCCGATTGCCTGGGAACGCCCATTATTTAAATCATCTGCAGGGTTGGCACTAAGAACCAGGATGCCTGGACGCTGTGTTTATACTTATCCATTAATAGGGTTAAGGTGTTGCAAGAAAACAGGCGGATCTTTTTGTCAATCCTCTCTTTAGTGCTGCTACTCAGGGTAATAGCCATGACTCCTGAGCCGCTCATATACAGGGCGAGGGCGTTGCAACAGCCTCTTTTAAACGAGGGGATGAATCACTCAGGCCATAGATTCAACAATATGGCCAGAGAGGCTATGACCCCCAAAGCATTAGTCACTGGGGTTGTATCCGCTGATGAACTAGGAGCCTGACCGAGAATAGCTGCCCTACTGCGGCGGCAGCAAATTGGTCTGAAAATCCGCTTTTGTTCGTCAAATAGCTCGCTATTCTCCTCACAAAACCGAATTTTCATCCTCAATTTTATGCCGTCCTCGCTACGGGCGCCATTCTCGGTCAGGCTCCTAGAAACCAGGTTGATACTGAAAGTCGCATTGGTAGTCGCATTGGTAGTCGCATTGGTAATAGAAGCAGAGGACTGAGGGTCTGTCATGCAAACAGCTGAGTCAAAGTAGAACTGACCCTCGACGTTGGTCAGTCCAGTCAAAGCAGTGGCTTTGGAATCATTGATAGGAGTCCAGCTATTCACGATCTGGCAAAGTGTCGGTGCACTGGTCGTTGCCATGCCGACGGTTGAACTCTCAGATCTCTGACACTCACCTGCCAGTGGCAATGGATCAACGGCTTTCAGGGAGAAATATTCGTTGTCTACTTTCCACAAAGTCATTCCCAGGAAGTCGTTACAGGCCAAGGCCAGATCAAGCTTGTCATAGATAGTTAAAGCTGTCGTTGTGACGTAGATATTGTTACCAGCCAGATTAATGAGAGGAGCTTTTCTATAGGCAAAAACGAAAAGACCTTTTAAAGCGAGCCCTCCCCTTCGGGTTTCAATTCCTGTACGAATTTCGCTACGTGTCTTGCCTTTATTGTCAATATCAACAGTGTTTCTGAAGATATTAATATTGCTTCCGGATCCAATGGCAATCTGGGCCAATTCCGAGATTTTGCCCCGGAATGTGTTCTCAATTATTTCGAGCTTATTTGACAGGTTATTGATGTTTCGAAAATTAATGAATATTGCTTCCTCGGGAATCATACTGAGTTTTGTCGTGCGGATGGTTTCACCAATGACCTTGTTATTAGCGAAACGTAAGCCCGGGCCCGTGTGCGAATCATTGGTGGATGCATCCAGATTCGCAGAGCAATTAATGTTAACTGCGGCCCAGACAGGGAGATAAAAAACGTTGTTCTCTATAGATAATGTCCGGTTATAGCAGTTTGTGTGAATAATAGCGTCAGTTAGAGTGTCGGGATTAACTCCAGTTGGCCGGAAAGTAATATGTTTTATATGATTGTCTCCTGTTTCTCCAGAATTGAATTTGCGACTGTATCCAACTCCAACCCCGATCATATATCTATTTGTAAATTTATCATGAAGCTTGATAACAATTTCAAAACCTTCATCAGCAGCCCCGATGATGTCCTGGCCGCTCTTCAAAGCTATTGCACTGGCAATAAGATATTCAATAGTGGGCTTACCTGTCACAGGGGTAACGGTTGGAGCAGTTGTTTTGGAGGAAAGCAAGATAACAGTGTTATCAGGAATCTGTTTTATCAACTCACTTAAATCATCTGCAGGGTTGGCAGTGAGAACAACGCACTGTCGTCCGCTAACAAGATCACGGTATTGGTTAAGCCGTTGTTCAACCCCCGTCGTTTGATCTCTGAGAGAGCTGCATAATTCTGTTGGAATGGGAGGTGCAGTAGCAGGAGTTGCAGTAGTAGGAGCTGCAGTTGACGATTGAGCTGCGGCTGTCGGTTGAACAGTGATTGTAGATTGAGTCGTGTTTTGAGCCTGAAGGTTCAGGGCAAGTAACAGAAATACAGGAACGATGAACAGGGACGGATGGTGCTGCAACTTAATCATTTTCAGGACTCCCCGGAAAAGTCGATTGGAAGCCTAGACGCTGTGTTTATAATTATCCATTAATATGATTAAGGTGTTGCAAGAAAATAGATGGATCTTTCTGTCTAATCTCTCTTTAGTGCTGTTGCTCAGGGTGCAACAGACTCTTTAAACCGAGGCGATGAATCAGCTCAGGTTATAGTTGCAACAATATGGCCAGAGTGGCTATGACCCCCAAACCATTGTTCACTGCGGTTGTACCCGCTGATGAACTGGAAACCGGACTGTTACTGAAAGTCATATTGATAATGAAATCAGAGGACTGAGGGTCTCAGGGTCAGGAGAGTTGGGGTGGATCATATATGACACCAGCTTTTTAACCCGTTTCATTGGTTCCCTCATAAGCAACCCTGTTAAATGCCCTGGAGCGCAGTATGCTGGCCATTTTGCCCAGGGCTGGATTGGGGTAACTGTCCTGAAGACGCTCCAGAACATGCGTAAGTACAATGCCTGATACGGAATCGAGCTTTGGCTCTGAAGATTCAAGGGCCGCCAATACATTAATGCGCATCATTGCCATCAATGCACGATCAGGGCCAGCAGCCTGACCAACTGCCAGGTTGAGTTCGTCAATCATCATGGTAGTAAGTTGCCTGCTGTGCACCGGCTCACCTGAAGCCAGTATGGGAGAATCGTAAGACAGCAGGGTTGACGGGGCAGTGTCCATAGGGCTGATCAAGTCAACCACATAAACCCAGTCTTTCGTTGTATACCCTTCTTTTGAACAAAGAATGAGGTTGCAGAAATAACATTTTGTGCCGTAATAAAACGCCTCACCAATGTTAGTCATAAGCAGCTTACATTTCTCAGGCAAGTCACCGCGTGAAAGGGCAGCTTCCTCCAGACGATGATAGAACCGTTCTTTGATCTCACTGAATTGCTCTTTATTAAGTACCAAAAGATCTGTATCCCTTGGCATGACTGAGCGCTCAACAACTCCCCGGGATATTTCGCCCGGTAACAGATCATTGCCGGATACCCCATTTAATGCCTCGCTTCCCCAAAGTGACTGGACCTGCGTCTGATAAGCACGGCTTCCCAAATATACCACAGGCTTATTTTCACGATTCAACGCCTGTACTTCGCTGGCGATTTGCTCATGAAAATAAGCTCTTGTATTGAGAATATCCGGAGTATCTCCAGTAACAGATGTCTTTGCGGCAAAATCTGCCAGAGTATAACGGTTATTACTGGATTGTTCTTTAGATCGGCCATTTTTAATTTGGACTGGATTCGGTTTATGACTACCACCGGTTTTGACTAATGATAGTTTTTTAGAGTTATTTAGATCTTTTAAGTAGCCTGCTATGAAAGCAATATTTTTTTTCAATTTCTTCCCACAACTGACGGTAGCCTGTTCAAGCTTGAGAATGGTTGGAAATTCATTTTTGAGAATATCGATCCGTTTACCGCTAACGAGGACAAGAGCAGAATTCAAACGCTGAAGCTGTTGCAAACTGTAGTATAAAGTAGCATGAATTGACTCGAACAGCGCAATTTTCAGGCAAATATCTTGTTCATTAATGACGTGTTCTCTGATGTTGTTCAATTGCCTGAAAGCGTCTTTGAAACAGGTTTTGATGTTTTGGTTGATCTTATCAAATTGATCAATTTTCTCTTTAATCCCGGAATCATTCGCTTTGATTTTTTCTTTCCATTTCTCTTTGCTCATCTTAAGCGAGCGCGATGAATCACTGGTATGAATGCATGTAAGGCAGGCCTCGAGATCATTGAATATTGAAGCGCATTGAGAAACATGCTCAACGAGCATTGCACAGTAATAACTGCAGTGGAAGAACGTCAGCAATAATTCGGTGTGCCGCGATTTTACATTGTTTTCAAAAATATTAATGAGCCGTTCACAGGACTCTCTGCCCAGTTCTGAGATGTTAATGTCTGAATTGTATGCATCGCACTCTTTATTAATGAGTTTTAAAATATCATTATTCTGGATAAGTATTTGTGTCAGCTGGGATTTCAGGTATTCAGGAAGCTGCTGCGGATTGTCATTTGTTATCCCATCCGAGGTGGCATGTTGCATGATGACTTTTCTGGCCTCATGAATGCTATTCCTGATGGCGATCGCTTGATTATTGGTCAGAATCTGTAACCTATGCCAGGCGAGAGATAAACGACGACGGTATTTAAAGGTTTTCATTCCATCACTGGTCAATAAGCCAAGCTCCTGCAACTGATCTGCCCATGGATCCAGAACATCCAGTATTTGTTTCAGCTCCTCCGTCTTCATTACCTTTATTAACGGTGACTGGTTCTCAGTGGCACTCTCCTTGTGAGCAAGAAGGGTACTCAGGTAAGTAGAAGCAGCTTCAAGCCCAAGGATGAAATACATACTAAGTGGGTTGGGTCGGGATTGTGTATATTCTTTAACATCTTTATGCCAGCTTTCGATGTTGATTCCTGCTGTATTATTATCTTTAAGAGCTTGAATAACTGGCTCCAGTGAATACTCGTTATGGAAAACTATTCGAGTGGTTGCTTCAAAAGCCTTATCGGCTTCATCCCACCGTCCTGATAATACAGCTGCATGGAATAACTCTGCACAAAATAGATGTTGCCCAATCGCCTGTTGGTCAACGCACACTGGTTGGAATGTGTGATCATCCCCTTCTTCCCTGTATCGATCTATTGAGCTGAAAAGGCTTCCAGAAGCGATATTCAAGATATCTTGAGAATCTTCCCTGTTCAGGACTTCCAATGAACCCGTGGCAATGACAGTGAGCAGATTGCTGACCCCTTCACTCAGGATGTTAGACTCACGTAGCTTAAGTTCGGGGCATTCCCGAGGGGGTGCATGCAAAATTGAATGGTACTTCCTTGGTTCTACCGGTGCCCGAAGGGCGATATGGCTGTTGAAATCAGCGTATCTTATCATGCTCTCTACAACAGAGCGGACATATGACAAATGGCAAACAATAGATTCGCTCAGAAAACTGTTTGATTGCTGGCCCGGGGAATCAGCCATGGAGGCCCATCGACATAACATTCTATCGAGAACACGATAGTGCCTGGCGAGCCACACTGCTACGTTACACATATCATCGCTCAAAAAAAGCCGTTTGGACAATACGGCATATTGACTTCTGTTAGCCAATTTTCTTGCGTTATACCAATCGACCAGTTTGTATGAACTGTCTTTGAATACCTGATATTTATTAGCAAGACGCTTGAGCAAAGCCAGTCTGTTGTAGATTAAGCTATGGAACTGAGGACCATCTGTATCAAGAAACGTTCTATCAAAAAACTCTTGATCAAGTTTCGTTGTAAATTCGAGTAATTCACGCTTGAAGCTTTGGACAGCCGCTATCGTAATTTCTTGAGAAGGTGGGGACGGTGCTCCGTGGAAACAAGGCAGAGTATCCAAAATGATTTCATCACGCAGAGGCTTCAGGAGAATGTTTAAGGCAGGACTGCAGGCTGCTGAGTCCTCCGGCAAGCTCTGGTCAGAAGCTGATGTCAAATCAGGTGTATGATAGGTTTTTTCTACTGAACTGGTCGCAGCCTGTCTTTCTGTTAGAGAAAAATCGCTGGGTTCGGAGTATGCCGGGTCATTGGTTTTATCAATGCACGCTAAATGAGACTCTGGATTTATTGCAGAAGCCCTGGCAGTAGTTGAGTCTGCGTCCGCCAGTCTTTCTGAGCAGTCCTGAGTGGCGGTGCATCCTTCAGGGTCAGGCTGCTGGTAAGAAGGCGGAGCATAAGTGTTCTTGATATTTTGCATAATTGTTGCCTGATTCGAGTAATCATTATTTAAAGAACGGCATGTTCTATTGAGACATAATTACGCTGACTTAGTTCCCCGAAATTAATTACACTCGCTCCTCAAGGAGTAAAAATTTGGGAGTGAGTTCTATCTTTTTTAACATATTCAAGACCTTACACGGGTTATGATAGTTTCGAAACTTAAGATAATAAAAGTGGTCACATCACTGCAGCAAACCGGCTGACCAGAATGCAGCCTCCCAAAAGCCACTTGCTTTTAGCCCCTGAGTCCGGCATGTTGTGCAGGCTTTTCTCACCCTCATCAGTATAAGTTGCATAAGGGGATATCTATGCGCTCTCTTTTAAACGATTTTTTCAGCCTCTATGAGCGCTCAATGTATCATCGCCCATGGTTAAACAGATTCCTGGCGTCGACCCTCAGCTTTTTCATGGTCGCATCGGTCTCAGCTGCTGGATCCAAAGCTGAACAGGCCACCCTTCAGTTACCAGCCAAATCTGAGTTACTGGTTCTTGACGGTACCAATGCCAGAGACCTCGACTTCAAGGTGGAAGCTAACAAGCCCATTCCTCTGACCGATGAACGCCATCAGATTGTTTTTCAATTATCTGATGTCGTCACTAATGGCGGGGACCGGACGCGCTTCACCTCCAAACCTTTTGTTCTGACCTTCCATCCAGCAGTTGGCAAGCAATACACTATTGATACACCCGAACTGAGAAACATGCGTCAGGCAGAAGCGATCAACGATGACCCCACCAGCAAGATTTCATTGAAGGATGCAAAAGGCGAAGCCGTTCCTTTTAAATTTGCCATTCTGCCCAGCAAGGGTATCCAGCTCGGTCGCAACTATGCGGCAGACGTCCAAAAGTTTAATCGTTCTGACAGCCCGGCAGCGGCCAGTGAATTTTCAGGTTTGGGTGTCTTTGCAGAGCAAACCACGGGCTTTGCCAATGCAACTCAGAATGAGGAGATCTATGGCTCTGCTGCCAATAAAAATGACGATGCCAATATGAGCGCCAGCATGTTGCGCTACTGGTTTGAAAAAGCCGATCCGAAAACGCGGAAGGCGTTCGTCAACTGGGCCCGGGAACAAGTCAGCCAGTGAGACTCGACAAATTTCTTTGTGAAAGCACCGAACTGACCCGCTCAGAAAGCAAAAGACTTCTGAAAACCGGGTCGGTGAGTGTGGAGGGTGTTATCGTCAAAAATCCGGCCTGTAAGGTTACTGACGATGCTGAGATTCTTCTGGATGGCGCACCGCTGACGCTGGTGGGATCTCGTTACATCATGCTCAACAAACCGGTGGATACCATTTGTTCGACACACTCAGGAACAAGAGCCGAACTGTATCCATCCGTTATTGATCTGCTGAATGTCATCAAATCAGATCGTCTCAGGATAGCCGGTCGGCTGGATGTGGATACCACAGGGCTGGTGCTGATTACAGACGACGGCCAGTGGTCTCATAAAATCACATCACCGGTTAAAAAGTGTGGAAAACGTTATCGGGTAGAACTAGCCATGCCCCCGGATCAGTCTGCCATCGAACAGTTTGCACAAGGTATTCAGTTGCAAGGGGAGAAAAAACGGACCCGACCGGCGCAGCTTGAATTTATTTCTCATCAGGAAGTACTGTTGACGATTCATGAAGGCAAGTACCATCAAGTCAAACGCATGTTTGCAGCTCTGGGCAATCGTGTAACGGCCCTGCATAGGGAACAGATAGGCTCTATCACTCTCGACCCTGATCTGGAAGCGGGTGAGTGGCGCTATCTGACTGAAGATGAAATCAATTCCGTTCAGGAAGTCACCAGCTGACCTCTGTTAAAGGTGGAAGTAGCTGGGGCCATACCCACGGAAGGGTCAATTCTGTTGCCTGCCACTTTTGCGATCGTTGCCATCATTGCCAGGTGATGGATCAGATGGCTGCTGGCAAAGATCAACTCCCTTCCCAGTGTGGATTTCAATCGCACGCTGCTGCTTGCTGACAAAAGTACTTCAGTTTTCATTACAACCTCTAATGCCAGATCTTCGGCTTTCAATGCTTGCAACCATTGCAGCAAATCTTTCAACTCTGCCAGTCCCGCATTTTTTTCATGCTCCAGCAAAAGCCCCCTGCGTCTAATATCATAATCCACCAATTCGTCAGAAGAAGAACGGACAGCTTCATACAGATCCAGAACATGACGCAAGTGCTGGCCGATTGTGCTTTGAAAAAGGCCTGAATCACTGAAACGGTAATCATTAGCACTCATACCAGAAACAAAACCGATCATCTGCTCAACCGCTTCCTGATTGCCCAGCAGTACCTGCTCAAAATCACTACGCATGGTAAGAATCCCCTTTTTTCTCAATATCTATTGCGTTTTTTTCAAGACAATATTTTTTCATTCATGGCGGCTCTATCCGCCCTGACAGTCGCGCTCTGCCAGCTGTAGCGGAAATAAACCAAAGCTAAAATGGAGGCAATAAAGTACACAGCCTGAAGCGCTTCCAGAGGTGGCTTTACCTGATGCAGAAACAGAGCTGTGACCATAAACAACAGAGCCACGCCCAATTGAGAGCAGTAACTTTTCAGTAAAAGGTAGGCATGGGTATTCGTTTTATCCGAACGATCAAAGAACACTTTGTTGAATGACAACCGGAACAGACTGGTCAGAAAAGCAATCACAAGAATGACTGCATATTGCTGCTGTGTTGACAATGCCTCATCGACCACCCCCCTCAGCAGCCAGCTAAAAGCGTAGAGAATAATGGCTAACCGGAAAAGTCGGATAGCCGCCATCCGGTCAATAAAAGTTTGTACCAGCTTGAACAGGACAGCCACTGCAATCGCCAGAACCACCATCATCCCACCCAGCTCAAGCAGACTTTCCCTGTTGATGAAATAGAGTGACAGGGTCCAGAAATAACTTTCCAGAAAAAGAAACAGACCATCCGCAAAAAACACCCCACGGGAGCCAAAACTGTCACGAAATCGAAACACTTCTGTGAATCGGGTTAGCGGAGCAGAAAACGCTCGGTCGATTTCAACCACCACCTTCTTTTTCAGGGTGCGGGCAACACCGACTGATGAAATCAGCGCGCTGAGCATAAACAGAATTGAGAAACTTGACTGTTCCAGCAAAACTGCACCCGCCACAATGCCTATTTTAAGCATCACAGCGACCAATATCTGGAAGTTGCCAAAGTGTTGACCGGAATTCCAGCTATGGCTGATGGATTTGAACAACAGTCGTTGAGCCATCCAGTAGAAACAGCCATAAATACCATTCAGAATGGCCAGCAGAATGAGCCCTGTGACTCCGCTCCCTGCTTGCTGCTGAAAGAAAAGTAATCCTGCTACCAGCAGAAGCTCAGTCAAAAACGAGGCCCTGACAGCCCAGACACTCCCTTTGCCAGATCTCAGGTTTTCCCAAACCCGGAGGGTAAAAAGATAAGCTAAACCTGACAGGGCAATAAACAAGGCTATTTCAGTCAGCCGATAACCCTGTTGCCACAATAGAGTAGGCATGAAGAACGGCAACACGCCAACCAGAAACGCGTGGATACCTGAGAACTGAAAAAAGTAATGCACTCCCATCTCTGCTGTCTCAGAAAATATCAGCCTGGGCCACGTGGAGCTTATCGAGCTCCTCAAACACCCCGGAAATATCTTCTTTTTCCCCATATCTGGGGTAGTCGTGCATTTTCACGTAAGGACGGGAGTTCACCTCCAGAAGAATACATTTCTGATCTTCATGACTGTGCTCTATGCCTTTTTCCATGATGATATCGATACCAAGAATATTGGCATCAAAGGTATTCAGCACTTTTTCCATCAGTCGTATATTCTCTTTGGCCACACTGTTGACCGGAATGGTTTCAATGACACCGCCGGGTGCCAGAGCAATTCTATGGAAAAGCTTTACTTGCTGCTGATCAGCCGGAACCGAATTCAGATCATAGCCCTGATTGGCTAAATAGGTTCTGGTTTGTTCGCTTTTCTGAAGCGGGTACATGCAGTCCAAAAGCCCCATCTCCTTTCGAATAGCATTCTCCTGATCGATCAGTGTGTTGATCGAATCCTGACCATTTCCGATCACAAAAGGGGCATAACGCTGAATCACAGACACCACTTCACCTTTCGCCACCAGCACCCGATAGTTTTTTCCTTCCAGATACTCTTCTACAACAGTGGCAGGCCACCAGATTTTGGCCAGCAAAGCCGCTTTCCACAACTCCCGATAATTTCGAATGGGAAAATAGCTGCCTCTTGAGAAACCGCCCACATTGGGTTTAACCACCAGCGGAAAGCCATGCTGCCTGGCAAAACGAACGGCATTCCATGGATTGATGAAGATCTCACCACGGGCATGGGGAATGTCATTTTTACTGAACGCCGTTCTTGCCTGGGCTTTTGAGCGACAGCTCTTGCGTACTTCCAGAGAGTTATACTGAGTGCAGCCATTCATGAATTTCTGGCTGATGTAGCTGTATACCGTTTTCTTGATAAACTTCACAGCACCATCTCCTCTTCGGCCTTGGCTGGCAGCTTTTTAAAATTCAGTCGGTTCAGGAAAAACAGCTTCCTGAAGAAAATGGATTTTCGTTTTCGGGCTTCCGGAATTTCACCGGTCACCAAGGCCAGTTGACGGGTCAACTGACCTGTAAGTCGCAACTTCTCGAAAGCCCCCAGATTCTTGCTCAACAGCACCAGAGGCATAGGCAGGAAGAGATTGATTTCAAAAATCTTGAACTCCCCCTGGACCAAAGCTTCGATGCTGTCAGCCCGGAGACCATAGCGAGCCACTCTGAATGGCCCGGTCTGGCTCAAATGCAAAGCCAGCTGATCGACCTGCTCTCTGTTCAGCTCTCTGGTTTTGTCCAGATAAAAGGTTTCACTGTTGTAAATACCGTTGACAGGATGTGAGTCGTTACTGGTGTTCAGAACCTGAGTCACGGAAAGTGTTTTGAGACACTTTCCAGATTCCAGAGAACAAATCACAAACACTTCAAACTCTCTTTTCCCCTGAGCACTCTCCTGAATCAGGTAGGGCACACTGTCCTGATCACGATTCGCTCTTGCAGCCTCCAACTGAATCTCATTATCGATCCTGATAACCCCGGCAGAGTTCTGTCCCCATTCAGGTTTCAGAAAAACCGGGTAGTGTTCCGGTTTTATGCCGTCAGTATCCAGGCTCTGCTTCAAACGCCACCGTCTGGGAATGAACTGATCCATATCAAGCTTCGAATACAGCCCTTTGGCATCATTGAAGTAATCCGCATTCAACTGAAAAAACAACCAGGGCTTTACTCTTAGTCTCAAGGCTTGCCAGATAAATCCCAAGACCAACAACGTACGAATTATCATAATGACCACTTCCAGTTATAGTGTCCCCGGGGAGTTAAGCGTTAGATCTTGCCAGTTGTTCTTCTTGTACCAAAGAGAAGTTGGCTATCGCCATAATCAACCCCAACACCAGAATGGATACAGCGGCATAGAACAAGGAACCTCCATCACTTTTTCCCTGATGTAATACCTCAATTCCCAGGGGTGTAGCAAGGTGGAAGAAGACAGCTCCCGCCATGATACCGGAGGCTGCCAGTCCACCCAAACTGTGAATCAGACTCTGGCTGATCTTGCTTTCATGAGTACTCAACTTATTGTTAATAAACAGTATGACAGGCAGGAACAGCAGTAAACTGACGGATAATTCTGCAAGTCCTACGGCAATGGCACCATAACTGCTGAACCATTCACCCACGGAGGCACCAAAAACTCCCTGCATCCATTGACCGATGGTTCCAAAGATATGCTGAGTATCCGGGTGCCCACTGAACTTGTAAGGCAGGGAGAACAGAAAAACCTTGGCTATCCAGAGGACAGTTAACCAGCTAAAAATGTGTATAACGCGCTTTTTCATGAGATCAATTCCATTTCTCAAAGAGCAAGAAATCAGGTCACCGGGTTGAAAGTGATTTAACTCAACGTATCTATGAGGTAGATGAGCAAAGTCACAGAGCACCAGTGAACCGGACTTTACTCAGGGTTTGATAAGAAACCAGTGGGTTTAATTGATCACTTTCGGCCAGTTATCATCAGCTTCAATGATCAGGTTTTTCTTATCCTTGAGCCATTTCTTCTGAACAGACCCATTGTAATTCAGGTAAAGCTTGCCATCTTCGATGGTCCACTGACTGGGATCAGCACTGGCAGTATTACCATGAGCTACAGCCCAAGCGCAATAGCCGCCGTACTGTGGGGCATACTTTTCCGGGTTATCCAAAAACAGCTTTTTATGCTCTTCACTCTTGAAGTACCAGTTAGCACCCTTATAACGAGTAGTAAATTTATCCGAACCTTTTACCGGCTGGCCTTCAGTAAAGTAAGCCACGGGGTCATAGCCGCTGACAGCCTTATCGCTGAAAAGCCCGGTATAGATCTCGTCTTTGGCCATAACCTGCACCGAAAACATCAATGTCAGTGCTACGATTAAACTGCCCCATATGCCTGTAGCTAAAGATAAGCGATTTGCCTTGGTCATGCACTTTTCCTCTCTGAGCTTCGAAAAAAATCATTGTCCTTTTGACTCTATATACGGCAGGCAAATTAAATAGTTTCAGAGCGAGGAAATAAATATTTAATGCATTAAAACTTTCAGTTAGTTTTCACTTGGCGAGGGTTTCAGGGGATGTGGCAAGGAAGAGGTTGCGGGGTTCTACAGGCTCAGGAAGCCTGTAGAATGGCCTGATAAACTTGCTTGGCAGTGATCATTCGGGTCTGTTCCGGATTCCGTCCGGCAAGAAGTGCGACAGAAGCTCTGGCTTTTCCAAAAGCCTTTACGGCATCCAGCAAAGTACTCTGCTCCTCCAGGAAAACAACCTGCCTGGCCAATTCTCCGACCGTTTTATCGGCACGGCCATTAACCAGACAACTGGTTATATGACGGTAGTGTACGATCCCCACTACCGCACCATCACATACAACCAGATAACGTTTGTAGGAATGTTCGCAGATAAAGGCTTGAATATCCTGCACCTTTGAGTCGGAGGCCAACCAAACCATAGGACCATTCTCCGTAGTCAAGGCTGCCAGAGTCTTCTGGTTCATTTTCAGAGCCAGTTCTGCCATTTTACGCTCTTCACGCTCTATCACACCGGACTTATTAAAGTGACGGATGATGCCTTTCAACTCGTCCCGGCTGGGCTCCTGTGTGTTCTCGAACCTGAACAGCCTGGCCCAGACCAACGTCATCTTGAGCATTGGTCGAAGCAGGAAACAAATAATTCTTACGAAGCGGGCAGAATGATTGAGTACAGGCTCTGCCATCTGAACCGCAAAGAGTTTCGGCAAAATTTTGGCAAATACCAACATGCAATAAGTCAGAAGAGCAGTAAAGATGGCCAAACCGGTGTCATTAAAATGTTTGGCAGCAATGGCTCCTATCATCGAGCTTCCGGCAATGCTGATTAGCGTGATCAACATGACCATGGAGGATAAGTGGGCCTCCTTGTTCTTGATAACGTATTTAATATCAGCCTTGTTCACCGGTTTTTTTCTGAGAATAGTGGCTAGCCTGAGGTCATCAACGTAAATGATGGCAGATTCAATGATCGAAAGAATAGCAGTAACAGCAACAATCAGGCAGGCAACAGCAACAACAAGAAGCATCCTTGCTCCTCCATCTTTTTATTTGTGGGAATAAACCTTTATCGGTCACCTCAGTGATAAGTTTATATTAAAATTTCACGATGGCAGGTTGATTTCACGACTTGAAAAAACCTGCCTTACTCTGAAAATGAACGTCTGAATGGCCATGAGTGAAAAGACAACTGTGAGCGAAAAAAACAGTGAAAAAAAGGTCCCTTTCTCATCATGGCCTCCTATTTTTATTATTATATTGAGCCTTATTTCTATCCTAAATCGAACTTTCCTGATTACACAACCTTTTTCGCAGACTCTTGCTTTAACTTTGAAGGTGACTTGGACTTATAACTCTTGCTCACATACTCAGGCTCCATGATCCCCAGTCGTCCATTGATCACCACCGTTAATCTGAAAAACAGATTGCAAAGCATGTTGGCAAAGCGATGCAGAACATCTGGAACTTCTATGCCTTCAGCATCCACCAAGACCATAGCTCTGATCGCTTTTTTACTGAGAGAACGACAGGAGTGAAGTAACTGAACGGGTCGTGGTCCGCGGGGCAAGACAAAACCCTTTATTCGCCCGGCGATCTCTTGCTGATAACGATCAAAATACCCCGCAAGCCATTCTATTTGCTCTTCAAATATGGCTTGTTTTCCCCGGATAGAAGCATTGAGATGAAAAATTTTCGGTTGCAGCTCGCAGAGAAAATCGTAGATATCCTTAAATCGTTCATCGCCTTCAAGCTCATAGATGGCCCCACCCAATGTCGTACAAAGCTCATCGGTAATAATTTCGTGGTCACACAGAGGTGAACGCTCGTAGATAAAGGGGTAGCAGAGCTCGCGGATGTCTTTGGATTTTTTGAGTGTCATATTGACTACCTTGTAGAAAAGCTCTCACTCCGGGATAAGAGAGTGAGAGCTTACTTAACACATGACAGACGTTAGTCGTACGAGAGAAGACTTACAATTCGGGAGTCCAGGTCAGAGTAAAAAACACACCTCTTGGTTCATCTCTGTACCCTAAATTTGATGAATACTCTTTGTCCATCAAGTTGACAACTTTAACTCCTGTTTTAAGCTCTGATGTCAACTGGTAAGCCATTCTCAAATCAACTGTTCCAAACCCAGCAACCTCTTCGGTGTTTGCTTGGTCGTTGTATGTTTTACCTTGAGCTCTGAAAGTACCTCCAACAGACCACTTTCCAAATACTCGATTAGTATCAAGAACAAATAGTTGCTTAGCTCTTCTATAAAGAACATTACCATCATATAAGTCACCTCGAAATTCTGGATCAAGGAATGTCATATTACTTCTGGTACGCCAACCAAAGAGCTCTGTTGACAATACAAACTCGATACCTCTAATGCGAGCCTTCTCTATATTCTCCGTTTTCTGGGCGTCAGAATTGTACTCCAACATATCGTTCATATCATTTTGAAATACATTTACAGACCACCTACTGTCACCTACCAAGCCACTTAGCTCTAACTCTTTATTCTTGGCTGTTTCTGGCTTTAGAGCAAGATTAGGCCCCGCTGGAGTATAGTAATCCCCAAGAGTTGGTGCTCTGTAAGCGGTTCCATAAGATGCAATAATCTTCATACCCTTTGGTAAATCTATGCCCCACGCTATATTCCCTGTATTGTTGTAGCCATAAACTTCATGTTTATCTCTTCTGAGGCCGATCTGGAGTTCACTCCAAGAAAACGTAGATGTATTTTGAGCAAAAACACCAACATTGTATTGATCTTCTATACCATAATCAGTACTAGACTCCGTCAAATGCTCATCAGAGTAGTCAATACCAGTCACTAAAAACTGATTTTCAGCCCAACTTAAATCATTCTGCCAACTAATAGTGTTTCGTTTAGTTGTGGCATAGCTTGGATATGTAGTGCTACCTTTATCATCCCTTTTATTGACACCATACCCAACATCCAGCCTGGTTCCCCATTGTTCAGTTACTGGAGCAAATACAAAACCATTAAACTCTGTCGAATTAAAAAGTGTATATGTGTTTTCAGTATTATAAACACTGTCGTATTCAGACTTCCCTTCGACATGTGTAAAGCTCAGGCCAGCCTCAAGCCCGGAGGAATAACGTTGTGAAATACTACCAGAAAATGATTTATCCCTATATGCATCATCATCTGCATCCAGTCCAGATGTGGCGAACGTCCTGTTGTAACCTTGTGTTTCAAATAGACGAGCACCCAAGTTAAACCGAGTCCCATCAACTTCTCCGCCATAATTTAATCCATACTCACCGGTCCCTCGGCTACCAACCCCTGCCTTTACAGTTAACTTTGGATTTCCGGTGCCTTTTCGAGTAAAAATTTGTATAACACCACCTACCGCATTTGCACCATACAAACTGGACTTTGGCCCTCTTACAATTTCGATTCTCTGAATTTGATCTGGATCCAGGTGCTGTATTGGTGCTTCACCAAAATCCATTGAGCTAGCTTTTACACCGTCAATCAAAACTAGCGTTTGTGCAGTTCTGGTTCCTCTCAAAAAAATGCCGACCTTGCTTCCTGGCCCACCTGACTGTTCGACTTGCATACCCGGTGTTTTGCTGAGCAACTCCGGCACACTGGTCGCCTGACTTCGCTCAATATCTTCCCGCGTAATCACGGTCACCGGAGCCAAAGCCTCATCCACCGACTGAGCGGTTCTGGAAGCTGTCACAACCACTTCCTCGAGCTCGATGACTTCTTCACTGGCCTGAAGCGAGCCAGCCAGTCCTGCTGTCGCCAGTGCGACTGCAATGCGCAATGTATTAGGCATGGGGGGTTATTCCTTGTGTGTGTTTTCTGGCGTCTTTGAAGCCTTGGCAAGACTTTCTTTTCTGACGCTCTCAAGTTGTTGACAAAGGGACTCGGCAGCATCCAGCGCCCGGGGTGTCGGTCTGGATATCAAATGGCCTTGAACAGTCAACAGATGGTGCTTTTTCACCGCCTGTAGATCGCTCCATTTCGACCAGCGCTCTTCGATGGTTTTGCCGTCTTTGAGATTGTTGGAGCTGACAATGACCTCAGGATTCTTGACCAGAAGGGATTCCATGCTGACTTTGGGCACCCGTATTTTTGAGTCAGCATAAATATTCTGTCCGCCGCAGAGTTCTATCATCTGCCCGATAATCTGCTTCCTGCTGATGCTCATCAGCGGTTTGTTCCAGATTTCATAAAAGACAGTGACAGGCTTGTTGAGCTGGTATTTTTTCTTGATAGATTGGTAGCGCGCCAGAAACCTTTTTGCTTCTTTATCTGCTACCACAGAGGTACCAAACAGTTTCCCCAATCGCCTGATAACCGATGCAATCTCAGAAAAACTCAGTGGGTCAATATAGAAAACACTGACGCCCAATGATTCCAGCCTTGACGTCACTTTTGGACTGTTGCCGCCTGCCCAGGCCACCACTATGTCCGGTTTCATGGCAGCGATGGCTTCAACGCTGACATTGGGAAAGCCGCCTATTCGGGGAACTTTAGTAACGGCGGGTGGGTAGTCACTGTGATCGTCAACCGCAACAACCTGTTTGCCCGCCCCTGCAGCATAGATCAACTCAGTTGAGCCCGGAGAAAGACTAATTATTTTTTTGACGGATTCGGGAACACAGACTTCTCTTTTGAGGTCGTCTTCTACGCAAACCTCTGAAGCCTTTAACAACGTCGTATAGCCAGACAATATGAAAACAGTCAGCCAGATTGCAGGCTGACGATACCTCTCAAAAAAGCGCAGCACTTTTGCGACAGTCTTCTTGAGAGGTGAACGAATTCGTTCCCGACTTGTTTGATGCAGATGCCTCATGGAATCCCTGAGATCGATGTTTCTCAGGGCGGCAGACAGTTAGCCGGACGCAAAGCTCCAGCCGCAGGACAGTGATGACCGATCTCTCCTGTCAGAGACTTGTCAGTATCCGGGGAAGATATGAATATTCCCAACCGCCAGGTGACCCGCCCGGTTAGAAAGCTCGATAGCATCGAGCTTCCATGGTTGCTTTACTGAAGGCAGGTCTCCTGGCTCCGGGATCAACATGCTTTTCTCACCTTCCCGGATCTTGAATCCAGTGGTTTGGAAAGCCCGTAGAGGCTTTCTTGAGAACGCATTACTCCGTCACAGTTGCGGGCACAGCCGGGTTTAAAACCCCGTTCCCTATCGTTTGCAATCGGATAAACAGACCGTTTTGCAAACAATCCACAGCGTCTTAAAGGGTCAGCACTTTCTAAGCGCAGGCCATTGTCACCGTGGAACCTTCGTAAAGGTCGGGCATATTACCCGAACTTTCGTTTTAATTCACCCCTCTTTCGAAAAGCGAAATTACTCTTCGATCTTTGATTTGGGAGAGGCCAGCCAGAGCACTTCGCCTTCGTTCTTTCTGGCACAATGCCTTGAGAGCACATACATCACATCGGACAGCCTGTTGAGGAAAGTAATGAGAGGGGCATTAATGTCCGCACCGGATTCACGCAGTCGAATCACTGCACGTTCGGCCCTGCGGGAAACGGTTCTTACCATATGACAATGACAGGCGGCCGTGCCACCACCAGGCAGTGTGAAATTTTTCAATGGTGGTAAGTGTTCATTCAATTCGTCAATCAATACTTCCATTACTGTCGTATGTTCTTTCTGAATCAATTGATATCCTGGCATGGCCAACTCCCCGCCAACATCAAACAGTCTGTGCTGAATCTCGCTCACCCGACTCAGCTGCATCTCGGTCAAATCATTGGATTGCCTGAGCACATTGAGCAACATCCCCATCCAGCTGTTCGTCTCATCAACAGAGCCAATAGCTTCAATTCGATCATCGGCTTTCGATAATACGTCACCACTGCCAATCCGGGTGGTTCCCTTGTCACCGGTACGGGTATAAATTTTGGTCAGGCGATAACCTTTGCGTTCTTCTGTCATTTTAAATATCCCCTCACTCATCACTCTTTGGAACAGTCAAATATTTTTCACTGATCAACAGCTACCAATGTATTCAAATCAATATTCTGCTCGACGGCATCTGCCATTCTATTGATACCTTCTTCTCTGAGTGTTTCGTAGTCCAGTGTCGCTAATTGCCTGAGACCCGACCAGGTTAAAAGAGCATTGCAAGCTTCCGTTGTTTCGAAGACGCCATGCAGATAGGTACCAAAAATCTGACCATCTTCAGACATGACACCGTCCACACCCTGTTTCAGATGAATAAGAGGATTGTCCAGAGCCGGCCCATGGGTAATGCCTGCATGAATCTCGTAACCTGTCACCGAAACTTTTTCCATATCAGGAAGTGAGAGGCTGCCCACCACCTGTTTCAGCTGTTTTTGGGGGGCTATTGTGGTTTCCAGATTCAGTAAACCCAACCCCTCAGTACTACCCGGCTCCCCCTCAATACCCTGAGGGTCATGCACGGCATTGCCAAGCATTTGATAGCCTCCACAGATGCCCATCAGTTTACCGCCGTAGCGGAGGTGTCTGAGAATATCCCTGTCCCACTGATTCTCTCTCAGATAGGCGAGGTCAGTTCGGGTATTTTTGGAACCGGGAATGATAATCAGATCCACTGGAGGAATAGGTTCACTTTTGCCAACAAAGTAAATCTGAACATCAGGTCTCAGCCTGAGGGGATCAAAATCGGTATGATTACTGGTACGGGTCAATATAGGAATCGCTATTTTTAAAACCACATCGTTATCATGGCAGACCTGTTGTGACTGAATCGCATCTTCAGCTTCCAGATGCAGGCCATGGAGATAAGGAAGAACCCCCAGCACCGGTTTACCGGTTTTTTGCTCAAGCCATTCCAGTCCCGGTTCCAGCAGTTTGATATCACCTCTAAAGCGATTGATCACAAAACCGGCCACACGCTTTTGCTCTGATTCCGATAACAGGGCCAATGTCCCGTAAAGGTGGGCAAAGACTCCACCTTTATCAATATCAGCAACAATGATGACCGGACAGTCGGCTGCTTCTGCAAAACCCATATTGGCAATGTCTCTGTCTCGCAGGTTGATTTCTGCCGGACTTCCAGCCCCCTCAACCAGCACAAAATCGTATTGAGCTACTAACCTGCGCCAGGACTCCAGAACCGACTTTAGCAAACTTGGTTTCAAGTCGTGATAGGTTTGGGCATTCATTTCCCCGATAGAACGTCCATTGACGATCACCTGCGCACCAATATCGGAGTTAGGCTTCAACAAAACAGGATTCATATCCGTATGGGGCTCAAGACCCGCCGCTAATGCTTGCAACGCCTGTGCTCTGCCAATCTCACCTCCATCCTCAGTCACTGCACTGTTCAGAGCCATATTCTGTGGTTTGAAAGGTGCTACTGAAATACCCCGTCTGCTGAGCGCCCGGCAGAGTCCGGTAACCAACGCACTTTTACCCGCATCGCTGGTAGTTCCCTGGACCATGAGAGTTCGTTGCCCTGGCGGTATTGAGTGATTCATAAATTTAAGAATGGCAGTCCTGAAAATAAGATGAAGCAGTTTGATTGTGTTCAGTGGATGGATGCAAGCGCTTTTTTGCTGTCCGATATCATTTCTTCCCGGAATGTTCCACTGCTCGGAAGCCCTCTGGCATTGAGAGCCATAGAGATTCCATTAATAAACCTATTTCGGGTCAGGCTCTATCTGTTAACATAGCTGGTAGTCCAATTCCAAACGAATCCAGCCCTGACATGAGTCGATTCTTATATTCATTTTTATTGTACCTGGCGGTACCCGCTGTTCTGATCAAGCTGGTTCTGCGCGCTAGAAAATCCCCAGCTTATGCTCATCGCTGGTGTGAACGCTTTGGTTTTATCAAAAAATTACCCAATGACAAGCCCATCATCTGGATTCACTCTGTTTCCGTCGGTGAGACCATAGCCAGTGCGCCCATGGTTCATGCTTTGATGAATCAATACCGAAATCATCACTTTCTCATCACCACCATGACTCCCACTGGCTCTGAGCGTGTTAAAAAGATATACGGTGACCGTGTTTCTCATGTTTATTGCCCCTACGATTTGCCAGACGTCCAAAGCCGGTTTCTAAATCGGACTCACATCAAAATGGCTTTAATCATGGAAACAGAACTCTGGCCCAATACCATTGCCGCCTGTAAAGCCAGAAACATTCCTGTGGTGATCATAAATGCCCGGTTATCAGAGAAGTCGGCCCGTGGTTATGCAAAGCTGGGCTCACTGACTCGAAACATGATGCAGAATATCCATCGGGTAGCCTGTCAGACTGAAAATGACGGTGAAAGATTCAAACAATTGGGTTTACCTGCTGAACGTCTGACAGTAACAGGCAGCGTCAAGTTTGATCTGTCTGTGGATGATGAAATCCACAAAAGTGCTGCCTTGCTCAAATCCACATGGGAATCAGGATTAGGCCGTACCACTAAAATACTGATCGCTGCCAGTACCCACGATGGCGAAGATAAACCGGTTCTGGATGCTTTTCGCAAAATACAGGAGCAACTCACCGATACGCTATTGCTGATTGTTCCCCGACATCCCGAGCGGTTTGACCGTGTTTTTGAACTGTCAGAAAGCCTGGGATTCAACACCATCAGACACAGTCAGGCGACCGAAACTTCCAGAGATACCGAGGTGATCATTGGCGACACTATGGGTGAGCTGATGAAGCTGTACGCAACCTCCGACATAGCCTTCGTCGGAGGCAGTCTGATTGAGAATGGGGGCCATAACATGCTGGAACCCGCAGCCCTGGGAATACCGGTTTTATCTGGCCCCAGCATTTACAACTTCATGGACATCAGTCAGCAGCTAGAAGACGCTGGCGGTATGAAAACAATTCAAAACTCAGATCAATTGGCAGAAGTCGTATCCGATCTGCTGACTGACGATGCTGCCAGAAAAAAGATGGGGAGCCAGGCTCAAACCTTTGTAGAAGGTAATAAAGGATCTCTGCAAAAGCTTTTGAAACAAGTGTCAGAAACCATTGATCATCTTGGCTAAGCTACCCAGCTTAGTCTGTGCAATTTCAACAAAGAGCTTCATGACAGATGCAGTAGACTCTATTGCAAGATTTTTTGTTGACTCCCGTTGCCAAGGGGGAGTTATTTCCCCTTAACCGGATTACGGCTCATATTTGTTATCTTTTGTTGATTCTGCAATGTTAATGCAATGCTGTACGAATTAAATCAATGGTTATTTCGTAATCACTTTTCAGGTTAAAATTAGTACAGGTTGTTAAAAATACTTTATCATTTTCCAATGACCCGAACATTTCTGATAAATGTTCTTTTGCCTTTTTGTTAATTTCTTCGTCTTCTAATTCGTCCGTGTCAGAAAAATCCACACATACCGCATCACTCAATAATCCTCCACTGCCATCGGATGAATAGTAAGCCACCCCATCACTGGCGGACAACAGCGTAGCCAGCATTTGCGCATTAGGATTGGCAGAACCTCCTGGCATACAGCGTAAGTTTCGTTTTTTAATTCTTGTCGTATAGGTACGTTTTGAAGAAACTACACCCGGCTGCTGTCTGGCAAGCAATGATGCGTGATATAACCTTAGCAACCGGACACTGTCTTTTAACGCTGAATCAGAAAAAAAAGGTTCTCCCCGTTGATCAAATTGATATTGTTTTATAATTATCTCATCAAAAAGGGAGATTAAACTATTGATCGCATTATAGAGTGGTGATGCACTAGCATCATGTGGTGATGCACTAGCATTATATAAATACAAAACAGAAATAATAAAAATAATCCGAGTTATTACAATTGCTCTATGATTTTTCATGCGCTTTAGGTTTACTTACATTGAAAAGTAACGTAAGAGCTTAGCACTTTTTTATTATTTGTCAGGATGATAAAGCTATGGCACTGCCTTGGACCATAAAAGAATGGCGCTGAAGCCAGCGCTATTCCTCTGTCACTCAAAGCTGCTTACATCAAAAAGTATCTATCAGTTTGCACGACATTGGGCTGGAATGGACATCTCTTCTGATGAAACAATCCAGCTATTCAGCTGAGAGAGATCTTCCGGGCTCAGGGTACCTGCGGTCTGCTTCAGCTTCAATGTGTTCACAATGAAGTCATAGCGGGCATTCAGGTAATCACGCTGGGCAGCAAACAATGTTTTCTGGGCATCCAGAACATCGGTAATGTTGCGGGTACCGACTTCATAACCGCTTTCAGTCGCTTTCAACGCACTTTCAGAAGAGACGATTCCCTGACAACGGGCTTCTACACGAGAGACATCCGAATTGACGCTACGGAACAGGTTACGGGTACCGGAGTTTATCTCACGCAATGCTTTGTCGTAATTCTGCTGAACCGATTCCATCTGATAAGTAGCCTGACGCACCTGGGAGCTGGTTGCACCACCGGCAAACAGAGGCAGTGTGAATTTAACACCCACTACTGTCTGGTCACCATCACCGGTCAATCTCCCGTTATCAGGATCAGTGATCGTTCTGGCAGAGTCTGAATCACTGGAGTTATAGTTATAGCTGGCAAAAGCATCAACAGTCGGTGCATGACCTGACTTCTTGGCCTTGATATTGCTCTCTGCTGCCTTCAGGCCTTCACGTGCTGCCTCAAGCTGAAGGTTGCTCTTGATCGCGTTGTTGACCCACTCATCAGAGATAGCAGGCGCAGGAGCACTGACGGGCATGGTTTTATTCAGCTTGCCAACGTCCTGAATATCCTGATCAGTGATTGTGCGCAGAGCCTCATAAGCCACTGAAAGGTTATTTTCACCATCAATCCGGGCCACTCGAGCATCGTCATAACGTGCCCTGGCTTCGAGAACATCAGTCTCCGCAATAAGGCCTACATTATAGCGTTCACGAGCCTGGTCCAGCTGTTGTTTAACCGCTTTCTCTTCGGCTGTAGCAGTGATCAGACTGTCTTCAGCTCTGAGCACATTGAAGTAGGCTTCTGAAACCCTGAGAATCAAATTCTGTTGCTCGTAACCAAAAGTAGCTTCCGCCTGAGCACTCTGAAACTTGGCAGAATCATAACCAAACCAGCTGGCCATATTGAACAATGGCTGGCTTAGAGTGGCTCCCCAAGTATGAGAGTTATAGTCATCTTTGATATCACGGGCTGCTGCTTCAGAGGATGTTTTGTTGTACTGTGTTCCAGCTGACAAAGATAAATTGGGCAGCAAGAGGGCCCTTGCCTGGCTGCTACCTTCCTGAGTCGCCATCATATCGGCACGTGCAGCGGCCAGCTGGGCATCATTTTTCAGCGCCAGATTGTATACTTCCAATAAATTATATTCTGTCTCGGCCGCTTGGGCTGACATAATTGAGCCGACCAGGGCTGCCAGTAAAAAGCCTTTACGATAAGTTTGTGGCATATCTCCAGTTCCTTGAAAAATGGGCCCGAAAGCCGAACGATGATGTCGGTTCACCCGTTGTAACTCAAGCGCAACTCGCCGAATTTACACTAGTTTACCTGTCGTCAAAAGCAATAAACCGAATCTGAAAAAATTTTAACTGACTTCTTCATACGAGCGACAGACTTTAAGTCATCCTTTAATCAGTAAACCAGCATCGAAACATCAACCACTGTCTTATAGTTAGATAGTGATCATTCCGGATCTGATCAGCTTCCTCTATCATAGGATCATGCACTACGATTGGCTTATGAACACTAAAACAGACAAGGCTCGCTACAAGGCCGACCTGATCAAACAGCAAAACCTGTGTGAGAGGAATTTCCACAAACTCATGCTTCTACTGCCCGATCTGGAGCACAAAGATGACGTTGTTCTCTCATTTTATTTCGCTGGCCGGGAGGGACGGGTATGGTTTCAGGTGTTGGAGCGAGCTCCTTTTACCACTGTTCTGCAAGTTGATCTGGATGCAGCCTGGGGTGAGTGGCTGAAGCTGCCCGAGTTCCGAGTCCGGATTTATCTCGATGTCAGAATGGCCGAGATCATCAGTTTCAATAAAGACCGGCACTTCAAGGCTATTTACCCTTATCCCAATGAGAAGATGCTCATGCCTGATGAAAAGGGACAGTTGAATCAGTTTTTTTCTGAATGGCTGAACTTTTGCCTCAGTCATGGTTTAGGCCAAATCTGAAATGAACCTGAAAACGTGCGAAGAATCACTGTTGTATTATGATCTCCCTGATAAAATTATGACGAATACTGCCTGGCTTCAATAATGAATTGCGGAACAGCCTATGACCGGAATACGCATCATCCAGTTAACAGACCCCCATCTATTCGGCTCTCCTGATGGCAGGCTAATGGGAGCAGACACCCATCGAACTTTACTGAACGTCTGGGAAAAGATTCAGTCCACACCCTTTAATCCAGACGTTTTCCTTGTCACCGGTGACCTCTCCCAGGACGAAAGTCTAGAATCCTACCAATCGCTGAAAGCAGTTCTGGATACCAGTGATAAACCTTATCTCTGGACCTGTGGAAATCATGACAATGCCCACCTGATGCATCAGGTCAGCCCGGAAGCCATGAACCCTTATCTGGATTTAGGGCCCTGGCAGATCATTATGCTGAACTCCCAGATTCCAGGTCAGGTTCCGGGCTTTTTATCCAACAAAGAGCTCCGGCTTCTGGAGAAATACCTCTCTGAGACCCCCGATAAACATACGCTGGTGGCTTTTCACCATCCTGCATACACCATTGAGAGTCAATGGCTGGACAAGATCAGCCTGAAGAACGCCGATCAGTTTATGAACCTGATCCAGTCCCACTCCAGTGTCCGGGTGGTCATCAACGGTCATATCCATCAGGAGCGGGATCAGTTCATCCAGAATGTCCGCTTTCTTTCTACTCCTTCTACCTGTGTCCAGTTCAAGCCTGAATCCGATCATTTTATGCTGGATGACCGCTGGCCGGGTTATCGAGAGCTTGAGCTAATGCCTGATGGCACCGTTGATACCCTGGTGGTCCGACTGGAAAGCGACTCCCTGAAACTGGATCTGACTGCTAATGGCTATTGATAACCCTCTTCGATATCAGCATTTCTTATTAATACCCTGACTGTTTTTTTCTAGATTGGAAAATAGGAGTAGTAAAAAAGGAAGTAAGGTTATGTCCAGGGTAAGGGCAATGCAGTACGATGACCAGGATAAGATCTTTTGGGATTCAGGTCAGGAATACAGAAAAAGACAAACTGCTAAAGAACGCTGCAAGAAGAGAAAGCAAAAATCCATTCGACAGGGCATTGATGACTACTGGGATAAGAAGTCCCTCCGACAAAATCTCGCCGATTCCTACGACGATTTTGATGACGACGATGATCTCAGTCAATTAGATGACATCCAAGGTCAACAGCCCAGAAATTAGATTTGATGCAGAAAAGCCACACAATACAGGTGGCTTTTCTTATAGCCTCAAGACTCCAGAAAGCGCTGCAAAGTACGAGCTACCAATTCTGGTTTTTCAGCATGCAGCCAATGTCCCGTTCCGGCAATCTCTCTCATAGTCGCTTTCGGGAAACGTTTCAGAACTTCTTCCCGGTGTTTTGCGAGAATGTAATCCGAGTTACCGCCCTTCAGGAATAATACATCACCTTCAAAAGCCTCCTCCCCGGAATGACCTGCCAGTATCTCTAAATAGTGATGATGAATGGCTTCCAGATTCATTCTCCAACGGTAACGTCCCTCGCCATTGCGATAAAGGTTCTTCAGCAGAAACGATCGAACAGCCGGCTCTTCTATGTGCTGGCGCAGCGCATGATCAGCATCAGCCCGCTTCCGGATAGCCTCCAGATCAACAGCAAACAAACCTGCAAAAACATCGTCATGCCGACGTACCTTGTATTGCACCGGAGCTATATCCATGACAGCCAGATTGTTTACTCGTTCGGAATAAGTCAGAGCCACTTCCATCACGACTTTGCCGCCCATGGAGTGTCCGAGCAGGTGTGCCTTCTCAATTTGTTGATCATCCAGATATTCAATGATATCTGCTGCCATGACGGAATAGTTCATGGCGTCATCATGAGGAGAGCGACCATGGTTGCGCGCATCCAGACCGTGCACTCTGAACTTCTGCGCCAACTGACGGTTGATAGCCCCCAGATTTTCCTGCGATCCAAATAGTCCGTGCACACTGATCAGGTGCTCACCCTTTCCCTGCTGTCTGGCATACAATTTCATGGGTTGTTCAATCTCTTCTCTCGCCTTACAACGGTTTTCGTAGAATACGGCATCATGCCGGTTAGCAAGATGGACACCTTAATTCCGAAAGATACTGTATCAGAATGCTCTTGCCACCGGGATACGGAAAAAGCCTATGACCCGGAGGCATAAAAACCCCTTCATTGATGCTGCTACTCTGAATTGTATAGCTTCATTTTTCAATAAGGACTCCATCATGAAGGGATCTCAATGGATCATCAGCCTGTTGATCTCAGTATTTTGTCTGTCTGCCTGGTCGACGCCCCCCTTAAAACCCGAGCTGCTTTCCGAGCAGGTGCAGGCAGACGAGGAAGGATGGTGGAGAACCGGCTTCCTGGTTGGCACCGTTTCCTCAAAAGGTTGGCAGATGGGCTTTATCTGGGAATCCGGAGAGCTGGAATTTCTGGCAGGGGAAGGCGCCTTGACTGGAAAAAACTACCCTGCCAAAACCTACGAGATATCAGTACAGCCTGAGTATTATTACCTCTGGGACAAACTGAAAGTTTCCAACAGGCCTCTGGTGATCAAATACAAATATCCATTCTGGTATAACACTTTCGCTACTCACAGTCGTTATCGAGTGATTGATGTTCAACCGGTTGAGAGCAGCTTTTCCAAAACACCTTCATTTACTCAACACCCCAATGGCATTGATTTAGATCCGGTGGTACAAAATTCAAGGGTCTTCAGTCAATGGCAAACATTCGGGCTGGTGCTTCATGTAGCCCGTTGGTCAGTGAGCCACAACTGTTTGGTATACCTTCATTTGGGTGGCACCGCCAGGATTATGAAAAGCAGACCGGTTTACACACCCTCTCTTGAATACAATCCTGATAATCGTGAATATGAATTCACAACGGTTTCAACTTATGAAACTTATGAGGTTGAAGTACCCAATGTTGTAAAACTGAGCACGAGCGACGAAGCCATTTGTCGCTATGCAGAAGATGCCGCTATATCGCAGTCAGAAGTCTATGTCGAATACACTGGAGTAAAAGCCCGGCCTGATACCGAGATGTTTCATGTTCTCCACTCTATCCAAGTTGAAGCGCCTTATGGTAATGAAGAAAAGTAATGATTCAAGCTGACGCAACAACAATCCTTGGTTTGATACGTCAGAGCACCTGAAAAGCACGAAAACCGCTTAAACAGAAACAGCCGCCTTAATGTGAGGGTGAGCCTTATAATCAACCAGTTCAAAGTCATCAATGGTAAATTCGAAAAGATTCCTGATGGCAGGGTTCAGCTTCATTGTTGGTGAATGAAAAGGCTTACGGGTCAGCTGTTCTTCTGCCTGCTCCAGATGGTTGGAGTAAAGATGGGCATCACCAAAGGTATGAACAAAATCCCCCAGCTTCAGATCACATACCTGGGCAATCATCATCGTGAGTAACGCATAAGATGCGATGTTAAAAGGCACACCCAGGAAAATATCAGCACTGCGCTGATAGAGCTGGCAGGAAAGCTTGCCATCCAGAACATAGAACTGAAACAGACAGTGACAGGGAGGCAAAGCCTGTTTACCCATAGCGGCATTGTCTTTAGGGCTGAACTTTACATCGGGCAGCACACTGGGATTCCAGGCACTGATGACCAACCTTCTGGAGTCTGGATTGGTTTTTATTTCATCCAACAGCCATTGAATCTGATCAAACGTTTCGCCGTTTGCATTTTCCCAGCTTCGCCACTGCTTGCCGTAAACAGGGCCCAGTTCTCCTTCATCCGTCGCCCACTCATCCCAGATTCTGACACCGTTTTCCTTCAGATAGGCAATATTAGTGTCACCCTTCAGGAACCAGAGCAATTCATGAATAATGGAGCGCAGATGACACTTCTTGGTGGTGACCAGTGGGAAACCTTTCGACAGATCAAAGCGCATTTGATAGCCAAAAACACTGTATGTTCCAGTGCCGGTTCGATCCGATTTGAAAGTACCTTGCTCTTTCACATGACGCAGGAGATCGAGATACTGTTTCATGGCATTGATCCTTTATTTATTTGCTCATGGCTTTTAATTCCGCTCACGGCTGCTCTTTCCACTCATGGCTGCTTTCCTACCAGATTTGACCGCATGTTTTTTCAACCAGACCCGATCATCCTGATTTTGACCATCTACCAGTGGAAACTTTTTATAGGCTACCACCATAAGTCCCGCACCCAGAAGGATCATGGGCACCGTCAGCAACTGTCCCATCGTCAACCAGTCAAAAGCAATGAAGCCCAGCTGCTGGTCAGGTTCCCGAACAAATTCTACGCAGAAGCGCCCAACACCATAGATCAACAGGAATAGACCGGACACGGCCATACGGGGACGAGGTTTGGCCGAGAACCACCAGAGCACTCCAAACAGGATGACCCCCTCAATAACGAACTGGTAAAGCTGTGATGGGTGTCTTGGCATCCGGGAGGGATCCGTCGGAAATACCATGGCCCATGGAACATCTGTTATCCTTCCCCATAGCTCACCGCCAATAAAGTTACCCACACGACCCATGCCCAGTCCCAGAGGAACGAAAGGGGCAACGAAGTCTGTCATCTGAAAGAAGTTCTTATCGATCTTGCGGCCAAAGAGGAATACGGCCAGCAAAACCCCCAATAAACCACCATGGAAAGACATGCCACCTTCCCAGATACTAAACAGCCAGAGTGGGTTTTGCAGAAAATAATCAAAGTTATAAAACAGCACATAGCCCATGCGCCCGCCCACTATGACCCCAACGGCGACATAGAATAATAAATCCCCAATTTGTTCGGAATTCCATAAACCGTTTGATTTTTTGGCTCTCTGAACAGCCAGCCACCAGCCTCCGGCAAAACCCACCAGGTACATTAGACCGTACCAGTGGACTTTGAGAGGTCCAAGGCTGATCGCAACGGGATCAATTTGAGGATATGGGATCACAGGAGGATTCCGGATAGTTCTCAAGGTTAACTGTTACGTACTCTTCTGTTTCAGTCAGAGAGAAGTACATTTGGCGGACCAGTGTATCAGCTGGATAGAGGATTGAGCCAGCTGACCAGGCCCTTTTACATTGAGAAAAGAAACTTACACCCTACTATCAATAACAGGACAACGAACAGTTTTTGCAGCTTTTCAGAAGACAGCTTGTGGGCTAACTCAGCTCCAAAGCGAGCAAACAGTACACTGGTCAGGACAATGCCAAGAAATGCCGGCCAGTAGACGTAACCGGTACTCATCGTCGGCAACAGCTCGTTTTCATGACCCAGAAACATGTTAGCCGCGGTTCCCATTAAAGCAATCGGCAACCCACACGCAGCAGAAGTCGCTACTGCCTGGGTCATAGAGAGGTTGTACTTGCGCAAAAGTGGTACCGACAGGGTTCCACCACCGATTCCAAAGATGCTGGAAGCCCAGCCTATGACGCCTCCGGCTGCCACCAACACAGGTCTTGCCAGCACCCTACTGCTTTCAGAAGGCTTGAAGCCAAACCACATTTTTGCGGCCACTGCCAAGGCAAAAATCCCAATGACTTTCTGAAGCATCGGACCTGACATCTGGATGGCAGTATGAACCCCCAGCCATGACCCCATCAGAATTCCGATAGTCAAAACACTGAAAACAGGCCACTGCACAGCCCCCTTGACATGATGAGCACGAATCGAACTGAGCGAAGTGACAACAATAGTGGCAAGAGAGGTACCCACAGCGAGATGGGTGAAAATATCAGGAGATAACCCCTGCAGCTTGAAGCTGAAAACCAGTACCGGAACAATTATCAGCCCGCCACCGATCCCGAACAGGCCAGCCAGAGTCCCGGCCAGAGCACCAAGCAGAAGGTAAGAAAGAAAAATCATTAAACAGCAATCCAACTAAGCAGCCTCAAATCAGGAATCCTGTCATGATTCTCCGTGGCTGAGGCCATCAAACATTATCAGCGCAGCATCCCCTAAAGGATGAAGATCGATCCTTATTCTAAACAAAATTAACACGTTAATTGACTAGAAAATCACTATTTAGCTCATCTCTTTTAAGAACATAACCCGCCAGGAAGCTCATTTAACCTCACTACAATAGCATCATGGAATACAGCATCGAAGCATCTTCCCTGAAACCGGGACGTTGTAGGACAGAAACAATAACGTACAAATTTTGCCTATCAACTAGCAAGAAAGTCTTCCGTATCCTAATCTCATTGTTACAATTTTTTTGCACAACAAAAATAAAAATGTCGATACTCATAAAATCAAGCTGGAAGGATTCAGCGGTGGATCTTTTAATCGGGTTCTTATCCCGGACACCTCGGGTTTTCTATTCTGTCATGGGCCTGATATTTTCCTGTGCCCTACAAGCTAAAAAGAGCCATATTGCCAGGGCGTCAGTGCAAATGGCTCTGTTGTCTGTTTCTGAGAAGAGGCAGAAACAAATCATTCGCCAGTCTGCTCGTTATACCGTTGATTATGTTCTTGCTCTTCCTTCACTTAATAAAGTGGTTTACCTGCTGCATAATCAGGACGTCATTGCCCAGGCCCTTTCAGAAAACAAGGGCGTGGTCATACTCTCTCTCCATATGGGTCCACCCGATCTGGGAACATTGGCACTCTCACAACAGGGTTTACCAGCAACTACCCTGATTGGTTCAGGAAAACAGTCGCCATTAACCCATAAGCTCGGCAAGGCATTTCTTCTGAAGGCCGGTATTGAACCTACTACAAAAGGAGACCCCACAGCGGTATTTCAGGCTCTGAAACAGAAAAAAGCCGTTTTTTTATACAGTGACCTCCGCTCAGAAGAGATGCCTGTGACATTTTTTGGACAGAAAACCCGAGCCCCTGCGAGCGGCATCATGACGGCTCATCTTCTGAAAGCGCCCGTTCTTTTTCATCACTGCACTTTTGAAAATAATCAGTGGCAGTTGCATTTTGAGCCTCTGCCACTAACCCAAACCGGTAACAGAAAGCTGAACACTCAGCATGACCTCCAACGACTGATGCACAGAATGGAGCAGGTGATCAGGGAGAACCCTCAGCTCTGGATATGGCATTACGACCGCTTCAAGTTGAAAAACAAGATTCAGCGCAACACAGTCTTCTAATTATTTTCAACCTGAGCCGTATGCATAACAAAAACTCCTGACGAGAGTAAAGATGGCTCAAGATCAGGCTATTAAGCGACAGACACCCTCAACGACTCCAACGTTCAAAAAATTTCACTGGCGACTGCCTGAAAACCCCTTTAGGATAGGAGGATTGCCCCTCCCAAAGATTTGTTTTTTTCCTTTTATATCAATAAGTTACCCTTCTCGACCCACGCAAGAAAAAGTCCGAAAATAAGTAGACATTTATACAGATAGCCTCTATAACATTTACTGTGATATCAACATACAGACACCTGCATAAGTAGAGTTCCTGCAACATGAATTCTTAAAAACCGGAGTGTCGTGTGGTTCACAATAACCATTTGCATTAACAATACAGTGCCCAGACCAACAATAATATTAGTACGCCGGTGATCATGGAGGTCATGGCGAGGGGGAGCCTGATATGTCAATTTTTTCTCATTACCAGGAGAGGTACGAATCGACTCGGCAAGAGGAGATGAGTCTTCAGGAGTATCTGGATCTTTGCAAAACCGACCCTGGTGCTTACGCAAATGCGGCAGAGAGAATGCTTTCAGCCATTGGCGAACCAGAGATTGTTGATACGTCTCGTGATCCGCGTCTGAGTCGTATATTTTCCAACAAGTTGATTAAGTGTTATCCCGCTTTTGAGGAGTTTTATGGCATGGAAGAAGCGATCGAACAGATTGTTTCTTACTTCAAACATGCCGCACAGGGTCTCGAAGAAAAGAAACAGATCCTTTATTTGCTGGGTCCTGTAGGTGGCGGTAAGTCATCTCTGGCAGAGCGCCTCAAAGCTCTGATGGAACTGAAACCTTTCTATGCTATCAAGGGCTCTCCGGTGTTTGAATCACCACTGGGTCTCTTTAATCCCGAGGAAGATGGCAAGATTCTGACCGAAGAATACGGTATTCCCGGTCGTTACCTGAAATACATCATGTCTCCATGGGCGGTTAAGCGCCTACACGAGTTTGGAGGTGATATTTCCAAGTTCCGTGTTGTAAAAGTTTACCCAAGTCGTTTGAACCAGGTGGCTATTGCCAAGACTGAACCAGGCGATGAGAACAACCAGGACATCTCCAGTCTGGTCGGTAAAGTAGACATCCGTCAGCTGGAAGAATTCTCCCAGGATGACCCGGATGCTTACAGTTTCTCAGGAGCACTTTGCCGTGCCAATCAGGGTGTGATGGAATTCGTAGAGATGTTCAAAGCCCCTGTGAAAGTACTACATCCTCTACTGACTGCTACTCAGGAGGGTAACTACAACTCCACAGAAGGCATGGGTGCTATTCCTTTTGAAGGTATCTTGCTGGCGCACTCCAACGAATCCGAATGGCAGACCTTCCGCAACAACAAGACCAACGAAGCGTTTATTGATCGTGTAAACATTGTTAAGGTTCCTTACTGCACACGCATCAAAGAAGAGGTGGGTATCTACGAAAAACTGCTGGAACACAGCTCTTTGAAGAACGCACCATGCGCACCTGATACTCTGAAAATGCTGGCCCAGTTCTCCGTTCTGTCCCGCATCAAAGAGCCCGAAAACTCTTCAGTTTATTCCAAAATGCGTGTCTATAACGGTGAGAACCTGAAGGACACCGACCCTAATGCGAAACCACTGCAAGAATATAAAGATTCCGCAGGTGTTGATGAAGGCATGGACGGACTCTCTACCCGTTTCGCATTCAAGATTTTGTCCAAGGTCTTTAACTTCGACTCCACCGAAGTCGCAGCCAACCCTGTGCACCTGATGTACGTTCTGGAACAGCAGATTGAACAGCAGCAGTTCCCGGATGAAGTGACTGATCGCTACATGCGCTTCATCAAGGAATATCTGACACCCAAATATGTTGAATTTCTGGGTAAGGAAATTCAGACCGCTTATCTGGAGTCCTATTCAGATTACGGTCAGAACATTTTTGACCGCTACATCACTTATGCTGATTTCTGGATTCAGGATCAAGAATTCCGTGATCCCGACACCGGTCACATTCTGGATCGCAGTGCCCTGAATGATGAACTGGAAAAAATTGAGAAGCCTGCCGGCATCGCTAATCCGAAAGACTTCCGTAACGAAGTGGTTAACTTTGTCCTGCGTGCCCGGGCCAATCACGAAGGCAAGAACCCAAGCTGGTTGAGCTACGAGAAAATGCGTGCAGTGATCGAGAAGAAGATGTTCTCTAACACAGAAGATCTGCTGCCAGTAATTTCCTTCAATGCCAAGGGCTCCAACGAAGACCAACGCAAACATGCAGACTTTGTTAAGCGTATGGTTGAGTATGGATACACAGAAAAACAGGTTCGCCTGCTGTCCGAGTGGTACATCCGGGTTCGCAAGTCTCAGTAACTCATGAGCCCCTGCGCTGCCGTTCAATACCCGGCAGCGTTCATGATGAGTCACCACGGCGCCTTCGCGGGCGCTTCTACATCATGTTTTATCAGACAAGACATCAGTGTAGAAGTATGTCGTTTATCAAGAAAAATGGTCATTTTTCAGGAAAAAACGACATTGCCATGACAGTAGCAAAATAGTCCTGGATAGAACAAATAGCCAGGTCTGAGTACCCAAGGAGAGCGTCCTATGAGCATAATAATTGACCGACGCCTCAATGCGAAAAAGAAAAGTACGGTCAACCGTCAGCGTTTCCTGAGGCGCTACAAAGGTCTGGTAAAAGAGGCAGTACAGGAGGCTGTTGATCAGCGCTCTATTACCGACGTTGATAGCGGCAGTGACATCAGCATTCCCAAAAAAGACGTGTCAGAACCGGTTTTTCATCACGGTCAGGGTGGCCGGGTGGAACAGGTTCATCCTGGCAACAAAGAGTTCACCACCGGTGATCGTTTCCAGCGCCCTCAAGGCGGTGGTGGACAGGGCAGCGGGGAAGGCGAAGCCAGCAACAGCGGTTCCGGTGAAGACGACTTCATTTTTTCCATTAATCGCGAAGAGTTCCTTGAATATCTGTTTGAAGATCTTGAGCTGCCTAATCTGGTTCGCAAAGAACTCAAGGACTCTACCGACTTTAAACTGAAAAGAGCGGGTTACACGACGGCGGGTTCTCCTGACAGGTTAAACGTAGTACGCTCCCTGAGGGCAGCTCACGCCCGCCGAATAGCGCTTTCCGGTAAAGAAAGAAAAGAGATTCGCGCCCTGAAACGTCGACTCCGTGAAATGGAAGTGAGCCCTGAAAGCAACGATGAAACTCTGAGAAAAGAGCTGAAAGATCAGATTAATGCGCTGAACAAAAAGCTTAAACGTCTACCCTTTATCGACGAGTTTGACCTTAAATTCAACAATCTGGTGAAAGTGCCTCAACCTTCCAGTAAGGCAGTCATGTTCTGTGTCATGGACGTGTCAGGCTCCATGACCCGGGAAATAAAGGACATTGCCAAGCGTTTTTTTCTGCTGCTCTATCTGTTCCTGGAGCGCAACTATGAAAAAATTGAAGTTGTGTTCATCCGTCACCATAGTGAAGCCCGTGAATGTAATGAGCACGACTTCTTTTATGCCCGGGAAACCGGTGGCACTGTTGTATCGTCAGCACTGACACTGACAGACGACATTATTACTGAAAGATATTCCCCCAATGAGTGGAACATCTATGTAGCTCAGGCATCTGACGGCGATAACTGGGAAGCAGACTCTGCCAAGTGCCGCAATATTATTGTCGACAAACTTTTGCCACTGACTCAGTATTACTCCTACGTAGAAATTACTGATCGTCACCACCAAAACCTGTGGCATGAATACAAAATGATCGAAAAGAATCACGCAGGTCATTTTGCCATGCAACAAATACGACATCCTGCAGAGATCTATCCGGTCTTCCGTAAACTGTTCGAAAAGAAGGAGGGCCAAAATGCCTGATAAGAAACGCTTTGAGCAGGACATTGATCCGCATAAAGCAGAGCCTTCCTCCAAAACAGCCGATTGTCAGAAGTCATCTCGCCGTGCAGAGCCTATTTCCAGAGGCTCAGAATGGACCTTTGAACTGCTGGAAGAATACGACAGAGAACTGGCAAAGCTGGCAAAACGCTACCAGCTGGAAACTTACCCTAACCAGATAGAAGTCATCAGTTCCGAGCAGATGCTGGATGCCTATGCTTCTGTGGGTATGCCACTGATGTATAACCACTGGAGCTTCGGTAAACAGTTTCTGAGCAACCAGCAAAGCTACCAGCGCGGACAAATGGGTCTGGCTTATGAGATTGTAATCAATTCCAATCCGTGTATTGCCTACCTTATGGAAGAAAACACCATGCCCATGCAGGCACTGGTTATTGCGCACGCATGTTATGGACACAACTCTTTCTTCAAAGGTAACTATCTGTTCAAGCAATGGACGGATGCAGACTCCATCATTGACTATCTGTTGTTCGCTAAAAACTACATTGCCGAGTGCGAAGAAAAACACGGTGTTGATGCGGTAGAGGAGCTTCTCGATGCCTGTCATGCTCTTATGAATCAGGGGGTAAATCGCTATGAGCGTCCTCGCCCTATTTCACCAGAAGAAGAAAAAGCACGGGTCAAAGAGCGTGAAGAATACATTCAGCGCAACCTTAATGACTTGTGGCGAACCATTCCTCTTCGTGAAGACCATGAAGTTAAGCAGACTGAGCGTTATCCAAGGGACCCGGAAGAAAATATTCTCTATTTCATTGAGAAAAATGCCCCTCTTCTGGATATCTGGCAGCGAGAACTGATTCGGATCGTCCGCAAGGTAGCTCAATACTTCTATCCACAGCGCCAGACCCAAGTGATGAACGAAGGTTGGGCAACTTTCTGGCACTATCACCTGATGCATGAAATGTACAACGAGGGGCACATTACTGAAGGCTTCATCATGGAGTTCCTGCATTCGCACTCCAGCGTGGTGTTTCAGCCTGATTTTGATGATCCCCGTTACAGTGGCATTAACCCATACGCTCTCGGTTTTGCCATGTTTCAGGACATCCGCCGGATCTGTGAAAACCCGACGGAAGAAGATCGTCGCTGGTTCCCTGACCTGGCAGGTTCAGATTGGCTGGAAGCTGTGCACTTTGCCATGAAGAACTTTAAGGATGAAAGTTTCATCATGCAGTATCTCTCACCCAAGGTAATGAGAGATCTGAAGCTGTTCTGCATCGACGATAATGAAATCAACCCATACCTTGAAGTCAGAGCCATTCATGACGACTCCGGTTACCGCAGGGTAAGAGAGTCTCTTGCCGCTCAATACAATCTGGGCAACCGTGAACCTAACATTCAGGTTTACAACGTAAACACACGTGGTGACCGCTCCATTACCTTACGTCATTTCATGCACCAGGGTCGTCCGGTAGATTCCGACAGTACTCGTGAAATCATCAAACATATCCACAGACTGTGGGGCTTTGATGTGCATATGGAGTCTGTTGATGAGTGGGGTGGCGTAAAAACCATTTATGGCCTGCCCAAGCAGGAAGAAAATGAAGAGACCGAAGCAGCCTGACTTTTAACCATTAGCCGGATCTTCCAGAGAGGATCCGGTTTTTTATGGCTCTGATGCCGATACCTGTAAAGTCAGAATAATGCCGTCTGAGTTCAAATAAAATGGTTAACCCTACAACTGAGAAAACAGCATGACCGATACCACCCGGCCTACCGTTGTTCTGGCTGGTGGGGGCCATACACATGCACTAATACTGAAAAGACTTCAGAAGGGGCAAAAACCTCCAGCCCATTTTGTTCTGGTTTCTGCCTCCCGCTACACCGCTTATTCAGGGATGCTTCCCGGTGTCATCTCAGGGCATTATACTGCTGAACAATCCCACATTGATCTTGAGTTGCTGGCCAATGAATCAAAGTGCACATTTGTGAGAGCGACTCTCTCTGGGGTGGATACTGAAGCGAATGAATTGATTCTTGAGAATGGCAACCGCCTTCAGTATGACATACTCTCCATCAATACAGGCTCGACACAAGCCCGTGTCATTGATGCAAAAGACATTATCAGCATAAAACCTATCGGATCCTTTCTGTTCTGGTTGAATCAACTTTTGCCTGAACATATTAAGCAGAACGATAGCTTTACTCTGGTCATTATGGGCGCCGGTGCAGCAGGTATTGAGGTAGCTCTGGCCCTCCACCAACGCTTCGAACATCTTCACTCCCTCAAAATACATATTGTCACAACTCGCGGCATCATGCCGGGTCATCCTATAAAAGTTCAGAAAATGGTTATAGAGGAAATTGAACGAAAGCCCATTAAAATTCATACTAACTTTCGGGTAACCAATGTCAAAGACAAAACGCTGACCAGTGATCAAAATGAGCATCTGCGATATGACGCTCTGATACTGGCCACACCCGCTGCTCCTGCTCGCTGGCCATCTGAAAGCACGCTTGCTACCAGCTCACAGGGGTTTATCCAGGTTAACTCCACATTGAGATCCATCAGCCATGACAATGTCTTCGCTTGCGGTGATATCGCTGAATTCATTCACTCAAAGTTGGTCAAGTCCGGGGTTTATGCGGTTCGGCAGGCTCCGGTCCTGTTTCAAAATATAAGTAATTTGTTAGAGAAAAAAACGCTGGAACCTTACCGTCCACAGAATCAATTTCTTTCCTTACTAAGCTGTGCCGATGGTCGGGCCATTGCATCAAGAGGCTGTTTTACTGCCAGAGGACGTTTAATATGGCTTTGGAAAGACTGGATCGATCGGCGATTTATGGCTCAATTTCCCCTGCCAGCTCCTGGCTCCATGGAACTCAGTGCTTCCATTCAAAGCTAAGCCTTATAGCGATTTTATTGCCTTGCAAGAAGACTCTGGCTCATCTGATCATACTGTTATCTATTGTAATGACAGTGCGAGTCCATTCAAATGCGCTCATCAGTCTTGATGATCTGGAGCAAAAGATCCGGTTGAGCACTAATCTGCTGATTCTGGACGTACGCCCCAGGGTACGCTACCAGCTGCTAGGCCACATTCCCGGTGCTCACAATATCTGGCGCCCTGCTTTTCAGGCTGATGAACATGATTACCCCTTCTCGGGAATGAGAGCCAGCAGACAGAAACTCTCTCAGCTATTGAGCCAACTGGGCGTTACTCCGGAAACGGAGATTATCCTCTACGATGACCAGCAAGGCATGAATGCAGCCCGTCTTTGGTGGTTACTGAAACTCTACGGTCATGATCGGGCCTCTATCCTTAATGGTGGCCTGTCAGCCTGGGAAAACCACAAGAAGAAGCTCAATTTCAAATCACCTGAAACACCCAAACAATCCCAATACCAATTTACGGGTACACCCCATCCTCAATGGCTTGCTGAGATTGAGCAGGTAAAGTCCATTCAAACAAAAAAAGAGAACGCCCTACTAGTGGACGTCAGAAGCCTGGATGAATTCACCGGAAAAACCAGAAAGTCAGGAGCCTATCGCCATGGCAGGATTCCTGGCAGTATCTGGTTTGAGTACAAGCAGACAGTCAATGAAAATGGATTCCTCGACAAAGAACGATTAAGACGTTTGTTTCAATCAGCGGGTATCACACCGGATAAAGAAATCATCGTTTACTGTCAGTCCGGAGTGCGTTCCGCCCATACGCTTTTTGTTCTTTCCGAGCTGCTGGGATACAACAGGATAAAAAACTATGACGGTTCCTGGATTGAATGGTCCTGGATGAGAGAGTTACCAGCCGTTCAGGGACCACCCAAAAAAAACAGATAAACCTCACGAATCCTGAACAGCAAAATTAATTCTCAAAAATACTGTCGTATCTATTCCTGAATATCAAAATAGGCTGTTATCTCGCGTCAATATGGTCTTATAATAGGTTTAGCTCTATATGGAAATGTAGGCTGTATTCTCGGCATGAAAACTTTCTAGCCAAGAAGACATCACCAAGAAAGAGCTCTGTGATATGGACGACGCAGAATAGACATGTGACTAAAAATAAAACAACAAAGGGTTGCTGTTTCCCGGCAGTTCCTTCAATGTTAATAATGTAGGAATCGTGCTGTATGGAAGCGACCAAGAAGGAAATGGAAGCTATGCTGGAAGGTACAGTAAAGTGGTTTAACAACCCCAAGGGTTATGGATTCATCCAGGCTCAGGAAGCCACTGAAAATCAAGACGTACTCATACATTACTCCGTTATTGAAATGGACGGTTTTAAAACTTTGAAAGCCGGACAACTCGTGCAATTTGAAATTGGCCAGGGACCCAAGGGGCTGATAGCTACTCGTGTCATTCCTGGCGGTGGAGAAGGCACAAGCCAGAGCACACAGACTTCCCGGGAAGAATCCCTGCCAGCCTGACAGTTATTGTCAGTCTGTCCCCAGAGTCCATAAGGCAATGTCACCCGGAACTTCGCCTTGTCGAAGATGTACGGGTGGCATCAGCCTCACAAGGGCCTGGAATGGAATGCACCTGTCAATCGGGTATCAGATTACGTGCGTATGAAAAACTGCACGATTGACGATCTGAATATCACATTGATGAGGGCAGGGAAGTGTTGTGTTTTGATGAATGCCATAGCTAACACTTATCAAAACACACTGCTTTTTCTTTTGTGCCCATTACTGCCCGGCACAAGAGGCATTAATAGCGATCTTAGACCGCTAACTCTTCTTTTTCCGTCACTTTATCAGTGTGAGTTTCTGGCTGGTTTTCACGAAGAATCAGATCTGCAGCTTTTTCAGCAATCATCATCACAGGCGCATTGGTATTCCCGCTGATCAGGGTTGGCATAATTGAGGCGTCAATCACACGTAAACCTTCCAGCCCCCGGACTTTCAGACTGGTGTCGACTACTGCCATGTCATCATTTCCCATTTTGCAGGTTCCCACCGGGTGGTAGATGTGATTGCCATTATTTCTTATATAAGACTCAAGCTCATCATCATCCTGTATACCCGACCCTGGCAGATACTCCTCCCCAGCATACCGGGACATCTCTGGTGACTGGATAATCTGCCTAACTCTTTTGATACCACGTACCATAAGATCCATATCAGCCTGTTTTTCCAGAAGATTCAGTTCGATCGCAGGGTGATCCATGGGGGATGCACTTTTAAGGGATACACGACCACGGCTTTCCGGCCTCAGGATACAGACATGAACCGAAAACCCGTATTGGAAGTATCTTGAGAGTTTACGACCATGATCTTCCATAGCCGCAGGGATGAAATGCAGTTGCAGATCAGGCCTCTCGACTTCCGGTGAGGATTTTATAAATCCCCCCGACTCTGCAAGACTGCTTGTCAGAAAGCCTTCTTTCTTGTGGAAATATTTCACTGCCTCCTTAATACCTCTGGCCATTCCCAATGGTCTGGCGAAAGCCATTGATGAGGCAGTCTTGTCACTGGCGACAACCAGAACATCAGGGTGCTCCTGAAGGTTTTCGCCAACGCCTGGCAGTTCATGTAAACAATCAACGCCGTGGGGCTCGAGTCTGTCTCTGGCACCGATACCTGAAAGCAGCATAATCTGGGGAGAACCGAAAGCTCCCGCGGAAAGAATCACCTCTTTTCGGGCAAAGAGTTTCCTTCTGGTAACACCTCGAACGACTTCAATTCCTATAGCCTTTTTTCCCTCAAGGATAACTCTGGCAGTATGACTGTTGGTCATGACTGTCAAATTGGTTCTATCATTGACAGGATGCAAATAGGCAGCCGCTGAACTGCATCTTTGGCCGTCTTTCTGTGTTACCTGATACCAGCCTACACCTTCCTGCTCAGCACCATTAAAATCAGGATTGTCTTTTTCTCCGATTTCTATTGCACCATTGATAAAAGCTTCACTCAAGCAGTGCTTACTTCTGGGGTCAGCAACATTCAGTGGACCACCGGTGCCGTGAAATCCAGAAGCACCTCGTTCCTGGTTTTGGGATTTTAGAAAATAGGGCAAGACATCATCGAAAGACCAACCGTCATTCCCCATAGCAGCCCACTGATCGTAATCTTCTTTTTGCCCTCTGATATAGAGCATGGCATTGATCGAACTACTACCACCCAGAGTCTTTCCCCGGGGACAGTATATATCCCGGTTATTCATGGTGGACTGAGCCTGGGCATTCAGCTGCCAGTTATGCAAACCGTGAGGCACAGTGATTGCTGCGCCGGCAGGTATATATATCAATGGAGACTTGTCACTGCCTCCTGCTTCTACCAGGCAGACCTGATGGTCATTATTCTCAGACAGGCGGTTGGCCAGAACACAGCCTGCAGAGCCACCCCCTACAATGATGTAGTCGAACTCTGTCATATAAATCACTTTATTATTATAGGTGTTTTTCAGCTGATAGCTGCTGAATACGTTTTCGCAAAAGCTTCTTGACTAGCCTGCTATCGCTCCAAATTGCTTCTTCTGTTCTGGCAGTTAATCATCAAAGAGTTTTGCAGCCCTCTTGATACCAGAGATTTATCCATTTTGATAGCCTGCCTGAGCACAAAAAACAAAATCTCAACAGACCCAGTCGAGAGTGTTTGCAACTGATAGCCGCCCTTAGCACCAGTCTGAAATAAAGTTTACTGATAATTACAAAGATAGGTATGTTGGCATAAATTGCTGAATCTGCATCAACTATCCCAACTGCAAAGGCGCTAAGCTGGTCGGAGCATCAATATGCATCAGTTCCCGCTGAGGATCAAACATAAACCCAGACATAAAAGACGATGGATATATGGTCATAACTATTAGACTTCAGATTGCCGAGACACCTCCCTTTCCAGCAAACACTGCCGGAAAGGTGTTTGGAGACAGTGAAGAAAAACGTTTAACTGGCAGCAAATAGCTCAGAAACCACAGCTTTAGCTTCTTCCTGAATTTGCTTGAGGTGATCAGGGCCGACAAAACTTTCGGTATAGATTTTATAAACCGCCTCAGTACCAGAGGGTCTGGCAGCAAACCAGCCTTTTTCAGTAACGACCTTCAGGCCACCAATAGCAGCACCGTTTGCCGGGGCATGGGTCAATTTGGCAGTAATGGGATCACCCGCCAGAGTACTTGCTTTAACCATATCAGGGGTCATGGCTGACAGAACTTTCTTCTGCTCATCAGAAGCAGTAGCTTGTAGTCGTTCATAAACCGGAGAGCCATACTTTTTAGTCATTTCCTGATAATGCTCACCCGGATCCTTGCCAGTAACAGCAATGATCTCAGCAGCAAGAAGCGCCAGGATGAAACCATCCTTGTCTGTGCACCAGACGGCCCCATCACGGCGCAGGAAAGCCGCCCCCGCACTTTCCTCACCACCAAAGGCCAGCTCGCCAGAAGCCAAACCGTCGACAAACCATTTGAATCCGACCGGCACTTCAGCCACTTCTCTGCCTAATCCTTTCGCTACACGATCAATCATGGCGCTGGACACAAGCGTCTTACCAATTTTGGCATTGACCGACCAGTGCACACGATGGCTGTATAGGTAATTGATCGCCACCGCCAGATAATGATTGGGGTTCAGCAGACCATGTTCACGAGTCACGATACCGTGTCGGTCAAAATCAGGATCGTTACCAAAAGCAATATCAAACCGATCTTTCAATTCGATCAGACCTGCCATGGCATAGGCTGAAGAGCAATCCATACGAATCTTGCCGTCTTTATCGACATGCATAAAAGAAAAAGTAGGATCAACCTTTTTGCTGACCAGCTCAATATCAAGCCCGTAACGCTTGGCAATGGGCTCCCAATAATGAAGGCCGGCCCCCCCCAGAGGATCGACACCCATTTTGATACCTGCCTTGCGAATGGCCTCCATATCAATGACATTTTCCAGATCATCAACATAAGGTGTGACGTAATCGTACTCAGTGATAAACCCGGAAGCCAGAGCGTCATTCAACGACATCTGTTCAACGCCTTCAAGACCCTCTGCAAGCAGTTGATTGGCTCGATCCTGAACCCAGTTGGTGACATTTCCACCGGCTGGACCTCCATGGGGAGGGTTGTATTTGAAACCACCGTCTTCAGGCGGGTTATGGGAAGGTGTTATAACAACACCGTCCGCCCTGTCCTGTTGATTCCGGTTATAGGAAACAATGGCATGGGAAATGACCGGAGTCGGTGTATAGCCTCTGCCTTCCTGAATCCGAGCCTTTACACCATTGGCTGCCAATACCTGAATAGCACTGATCAATGCTGGCTCTGACAGGGCATGGGTATCCATGCCAACAAACATGGGTCCTGTAATATTATGTTCGCGACGGTATTCACAGATAGCCTGTGTGATAGCAACAATATGAGCTTCGTTAAAAGAGGCCCTGAAAGAAGTCCCCCGGTGTCCTGAAGTGCCAAACCGGACTCGTTGAGAGGGATCTAATGGATTGGGCTGAATAGCAAAATAATCGCTGACCAGACGGGGAATATTGGTCAGCATATCGTCTTTGGCAACTTTACCGGCTTGAGGATGCATGAAGAATTCCTGAGTGAGTGACACTGAAGCATAAAGCAAAAACCGCTCCAAATCAGAACGCAATATGGCTTACCTTACCCACCCAGACCGTTCGAAGGCAGTATCGGAAACCACAACTATACCCTGTCGACATTACCCAGAAACACCTTGCAAACCATTCCATAAACGATTTGCTCATGAAAAGCTTTACAGAAGGCTCTGAAGTCGACAGAGCTTCCAGCCATTAGATCACTTCAAACAGGAAGTGATTTTTCTTGCCCAGCTTTACCAGGAAGAAGCGTCCATACATGGCATTTTCTTCAGCAAAACACTCTGGCAGGTTCATGTTGTCAACTGCGCCACGGGCGGCTCCATTGAAGAATACCGCATTGCGACCCAGAGCATCTTTTACCTGCTTACCGCTCTTAACCAAACCCACTTCTGTAAACAGCTGGGTCATGGGGTTGCCTTCCAATTCATCACGCTTGATGGTGGCACTGGGCAGCCCATCCAGCTTCAGCTGCTCAAGATCCGTTTCGGACAAGCTCTTAATCTCTCCTGAGAACAAGGCTTCCGTGATACGTTCGGCAGCTTTCAGGCCTTGTTCACCATGTACAAGGCGGGTGACTTCTTTGGCAAGAATCTTCTGTGCCTGTGGACGACCTTCGCGGGCTTCGTCTTCTTGCCTGATCGCTTCAATCTCTTCTTGTGGCAGGAAAGTGAAGAAATTCATAAAGCGGTATACATCAGCATCCGCAGTATTCATCCAGAACTGGTAGAAAGCGTACTGGGAAGTCTTGGAAGGGTCCAGCCAGACCGCACCACCTTCGGTTTTACCAAACTTGGTCCCATCGGACTTGGTGATCAGAGGCACGGTCAGGCCAAAGGTTCTGGCCTGATTCTGACGACGGGACAGATCGATACCACCCACGATATTACCCCACTGGTCACTGCCACCTACCTGGACAGTACAGTCGTAACGGCGGTTAAGTTCAGCGAAATCCATTCCCTGAAGCAGGGCGTAGGAGAACTCGGTAAAAGATATGCCGGAACCTTCCCGATTCAGTCGCTGCTGAACGGATTCCTTGTTGATCATGGCATTGACGGAAAAATGTTTGCCGATGTCACGCAGAAAATCCAGAGCCGTCATCTCACCGGTCCACTCCAGATTATTGACGACCAATGCTGCATTCTCACCGCAGTCAAATTCGATAAACTGGCTGACCTGCCCCTTGATTTTGTCAACCCAACCGGCCACAACGTCAGGTGTATTCAACTGTCGCTCAGCCGCTTTGAAACTGGGGTCCCCGATTAGGCCGGTCGCACCACCCACCAATGCAATGGGCCTGTGCCCAGCCATCTGGAAACGTTTCAGGACCAGCAGAGGAACCAGATGCCCCAGGTGCAGACTGTCTGCAGTCGGATCGAAGCCGCAATAAAGAACTCTTGGCTGTTCGCTCAGATGAGCGTCCAGCTCTTCCACGGCAGTGGTCTGCGCGATAAGCTGGCGGGCCTGCAGATCTTTCAGAAGCGGATTTTGACTCTCAGACATTTACCTATCCTGCTATGAAGTCAAAGAGACCGGGAGAAATCGCAAAAGGCCAGTCTCTTGATTTGAACACTGCCGAAGCAGCCTTGGACTCAATTTAGCGGGTAAAAGTACAATAAAACGACTTCAGAACAAAGCCGGAAAAAAGGGTTTACTTACATTAATTAACCTTTAGAGCGGTTTGGTTACCGAATTTCAGAAAAAGCCACAAACAGAATCGGGCAGATTGGAAGCTTTCAACTATTAATGTATAGAGCCACCAGCCGTTATTGCCATTGTTGATGTTCGAAATTGCGAGCCGACGTCGATTTTCTGTCACCCACCGACAAAACATTTACAATTCGTTTATAGCTATAAGTCAATTCATTATGTAGCTTTTAGAGATATAATTTATATATTCGTCACAAAACTTTAACCAAACAGCAACGAGCTACAAGAAATATCTTCTAATCCGAACCATGAAAGTGGCAGGCACCCGTAAAGGTATTTCAAAAGCAAAAAAGTGCAATGACCAATTTTTCTCCCAGAGGTGCCACGCGCAAGCGAGCCGGTGGCATCAAGCGTTTTCCCAAAAGACACCTGTTGCTGGTAACGGGTGTGGCCGCTGCGGTGATGACCGTAGTTGGCCTGCTACCCTCTCCACAAGTTGAAGCCAAACGCTCCGAAACCGAGCTGCTCATTGATGAGTTTCAACCCGAATCCCCCAAAGAAACACTGAAAGAACTGGCTTTTGAAGAAAAGGCTGCTCCTCTGGAAACACAAGCTCAACGCCTTGCCAGAGATGAGGCCGAGCGCCTGGCTACAGAAGAAGCCACTCTGGGCTCCCGGAAAAGGATTACCATTGAGTCCGGCGATAATCTCTCAACCCTGTTTGACGATATGGGTTTAAGTGCGAGGGTTGTCTATGAAGTCGCCAAAACCCCGCAACTGGGCAAAAACCTGACCGATATCCGCCCAGGGCAAACGTTTGAATATCGTGTAAACAGTGAAGGTATATTGACTCAGCTGCACTATGTTCAGAACAAACTTGAAAGCATCCTCTATGAAAGAGAGGGAGATGGCTACGTTGGTAAAAAAATAACTCTTGAGCCCGAAGTTCGTATTGCCTTCGCAGAAGCTTCCATTAAAAACTCTCTTTTTCTTGCCAGCCAGAATGCCGGTCTGAGTGAGAAAATGACCATGGAGCTGGCGGGCATATTTGGCTGGGACATCGACTTCGCTCTGGATATTCGCAGTGGCGACAGTTTCAACGTGATGTACGAAGAGAAATATCTGGATAATGAAAAGCTGAGTGACGGCAATATTATCGCAGCGACCTTTGTTAACCAGAGTGAGGCCTTTACCGCCATTCGCTACACCGACAGCCACGGTAATAGCAACTATTACTCGCCGGATGGCAAAAGCATGAAAAAGGCTTTCCTGCGAACGCCTGTCAACTTCACCCGAATCAGTTCAAGCTTTAACCCTAACCGTCTTCATCCAATTTTCAAAACCAAACGCCCCCATAACGGGACAGACTACGCTGCTCCTACCGGAACTCCCATCAAAGCGGCAGGAGACGGCAAAATCCAGTTTATAGGTTGGCAAAATGGCTTTGGCAACGTTGTCTTTATCCAGCACCCCCATAATATTGTTACCGTTTACGCCCACCAGAGCCGTGTCAACAAAAGATTCAAGACAGGCAGCCAGGTTAAGCAGGGACAAACTATTGGCTATGTAGGCCAGACTGGCTGGGCAACGGGTCCGCACTTGCATTACGAGTTCCGGGTCAATGGTGTTCACAGAAACCCGGTCACCGTCAAACTGCCTGATGCCTCACCGATACCCAAATCGGAGAGGGCACGTTTTATGGCATTTGCCAACAAAACCATGGCCCAGCTGGAAAAGCACGGAACAACGATGCTGGCCAAGAACGAGAAAGAGTCGAAACAACGACCATAGCTCCCAGGGAAGGAGGCATGAAGGAATACCAGAGATATGCTTGAATACTTTATTGGCCTGATGTCAGGCACCAGCCTTGATGCTATAGACGCAGTTCTGGTTGAATTTGAGGGCGAGACCTCCAAACACTCACCATCAGGAAACTGTCGACAACTAGAAGCTATTTCCCATCCTCTCCCCGAAAATCTCAGAAAACAGCTTCTTTCCCTGACACTACCAGGTCCTGATGAAATTGAACGAATGGCAGTAGCAGAGCCTGCCTTTGCCCGGGAATCGGCTGCTGCAGTCAGGCGACTGTTAGAGCAGGCCAATTTTAATTCGGACCAGATTTCTGCCATCGGCAGTCATGGACAAACCATCCGCCACCGCCCGGAAAAAGGTTTCACCTTGCAGATTGGTGACCCCAGCCTGATTGCTGAGCTATCAAACATAACCGTTGTTGCTGACTTCAGACGTCGGGATGTCGCGGCAGGCGGTCAGGGAGCCCCTCTTGTTCCTGCCTTCCACCATGCTGTTTTCAGCCACCCCACATTGGACAGAGTCATATTGAATATTGGCGGGATGTCCAATATCAGTTTGTTACCCGCAGACTCTGGGAAGCCTGTCACAGGCTTTGATACAGGCCCCGGTAACGTGCTGATCGATTATTGGTGCCAGCAGCATCTCAACCAACGCTTTGATGCCAATGGTCAATGGGCCGCATCAGGGACCGTGGATGACCAACTGCTGAATGCCATGCTGAATGACAGTTACTTTTCTGAAATACCGCCCAAAAGCACTGGCCGGGAACTCTTCAACTCAGGTTGGCTGGACTCTCACCTGAGAGGTTTTTCTGGACTGCAACCTGAAAACGTTGCCGCCACACTCACTTTACTGACAGCAAAAACCATTGCCCTGGATATCTGCCAATACGCCCCATCGGCCAAAGAAGTACTGGTTTGTGGTGGCGGGGCCAATAATACGCTGCTGATGAAACTCATTGAAAATGAGCTGACCCCACTGTCCATTGCAACCACAGGCTCGCTTGGCATAGCACCTGACTGGGTAGAAGCAGTAGCCTTTGCCTGGCTCGCCAGACAGACACTCTCAGGAAAGCCTGGCAACCTTCCTGCTGTGACAGGGGCTTCTGATGAGCGGATTCTTGGGGCTATATTCCCGGCTGGGTAACTGACCCTGAAAATTTGTGAAAACGCTTGATCAGCAAAAAGTCCAAAGAAATATCGGGGTATTTGTTAACTTTTCGGAATTTTCAACAGTCGTTTTTTGGCTTCATCAGCACCGTACTTGGCGATAAGTGCCGGAGCAAGAGCTTTATTAATTTTATCGACACGACTTCTCACCTTGTCCCCTTCCTGAATAGAGCTGAAACCTTTAGCCGTTAAAGACTCAATAGACTCTCTCAATTTAGCAAAACCCTTGTTATCTGATTGCTGCTTCATCAGTAATTGCTCCTGTTTCATGTGCGCAGCCCTCTCGCGTGGATTTGACTTTGGGGGTCTCTGACGCTTGAAGAATTTAACCAGGGGGTTCATTTCTTGCTCAAGCCGAATAACATCATTGAACAATGAGTGAAGGCTGAAAGCATCATCAAGATTCTGAGAGTCATTCTCCAACTCAAGCATTATTTCAAGCATCTCCAGCTCAAAGTCCTTATCATCTATCGATTCGTACACATGTTCGCCGGTAGATGGGTCGATAGAATCAGAACGATCCGTCACTGATTGGCTCGAAGACAGGGGTAATGTACTAACGTTCAAACTTTTGGGGACAACATATACAGCAGTGTTCTCTGGGTTACCGCGCAAACTATCTTCTGGTTTTTGTTTCAGATGACTGGGTACATCATATTGTGGCTCTTTTTTCAGATTCCCGGGTACATCATACTGTGACTCTTTTTTCAGATTCCTGGGTACATCATATAGTGGTTCTTTTTTTAGATTATTGGGTACATCATAAATATTGACCCGCTCAGGTTTTACATGTTCAGCAATTGGTCGTTTGACAATGTTACGTGGCTTTGCTTGAGGGGTCATGCCTCGATCCGGGGAGCGGTTGAGGTCATCCCTGTTTTTTCTTCTCGTTCGAGGGGCAGGAATTGGCTTTTCTTTATTGCCCGGTTGTTCTTGCTGCCTGTTTTGAACAAGCTCATCGACCTGAACCATTGGCTGAAGAGGTTGCTTGGGCACTGATTTACCTCTTCTGGAAGCCACTGTCGGCGGCTGCTTCTTAATGCGTTGATTTGACTCAACTTCATTTCCACTCCTCTCCTGTTGGCCGGACTTTCGCGACCCTGGCTCTGGAGTGAAAGCAGAAACAGATCGACCTTCCTGAGGGAGCACCTGAATAAAAATCCTACATTCAGTCTTCATTGCCGCTCTTGACTTAAGCTCTATTGGAGGGTTCGATAGTCGTTGCTTGCCTTTCGACTGTTCAGACTTCAGAGAAGGAAGACCATGGGGGTCTGCTTTTCTGATTTTTCTCAGCATGCCTCCCAGCAGTGCTTTGACAGCACTCTTCCAGCCCCCCTCAACGGGCAGTGGAGTATATAAGGATCCATTACTTCCCTGAGAACCTGAGACATTTGCCATCACACACCATCCATGCATGCATTGATATTCCTATCAGTATAATAGTCCTTCAAGTTCAACGCATTGCGACGACTTTCGAGTCATAGACTCCTGAAAGAGTATATTTCCTGTAGCATTGCTCTGGTCAAAAAAATGGCGGGAGAGAGAAGGAATATCCGGGCGGAGGGGCCCGCCCGATAGGAAGAGCATTCAAATGGAAAAAGAAGAGCCACATCCACAAGTGGCGGTTGCATTGGGATTTTTCACCAGAAATCTGGAACCTTCCAATCCTTCTTCGTAATCTACCTCGGCACCCACAAGATACTGATAACTCAGTGAATCCACGACCATTTCAGCTCCCTTCTTTTTAACCAGGGTATCATCGTCTGCCAGCTGATCGTCAAATTTGAAGCCGTATTGAAAACCTGAACATCCACCACCAGTCACGTAAACACGAAGCCTCAGGCACTTGTTATCTTCATCTTCCATGAGCCGATTGACTTTATTTGCGGCATCATCCGTCAGTAAGATCGGGTCCGGCATTACCGTTTCAACTGCTGCGCTCATTTATCCTCCCGTGCTACCTGATCGCCACAGGCAGCCACGCTGTCTCTATCTACTTTCAGAGCCCTGCTCTATAGCACCTCTGATATGTATAGCTGTAATAATAGGCTGAGCCCATTATCCAAGTAACCCAGTAAAGCAGTCAACTACTCAAGGACTCAACCGCTGTCGGTCAACTCATTTTTTATATCGGCGTCTAGCTCTTCCTGCCAGTCCAGAACGCTGGTAAGGCTCCGCACTGCACCGCTTTTGACCTTGATGCTGACTGTCACTTTCTCGGGCTTAAACCCATCGGGAAGAGTCAAATCGATATAGTCACGATTTTCAGGGAAAGCCTGAAAATAACGGAACTCAAGTGCCTGGGATTTTTCCAGCCCGGCCAGCTCCATCAGGGACAAAGACGCTTTCTTGTTATCTTTCACCCCCCTGACAGAGACATTCAGAGTCCCTTTGAGAAACGGGTTGTCTCTGGCCACCTGGGAGACCACCATTCTGAAGCGATACTGGTTCTTCTCTTCACCCTTTAGCAGATCAAATGCGTAGAGCTTTATACCTTCAGCAGTATCTTCCGGAGCAAGAATCCTCTTGTAAAATGCCAGATCCTTACTCAGCAGAGCTTTCTCATCTTCCAGATCCCGAATAACAGTGCGAACACTGTTTGCAGCTTCGCGATCCACCTTACTGGTTCTTTCCAGGATGACCAGTTTCTGCCTGAGCGACTCCTCGACACCCGCCAGGCTTTGCAATTGATTCCTGAGTTCTGAGTTTTCCTGCCTGAGTATGGCTGCCTCGGTATCGGAAAACCGTCCCCCAAGATAATAGGAAAGAGCCGAAGCCAGAACAAAGGCCAGTAGGACAAAAAGCCTGATTTTAAGCTCCCTGCCGGGGTCATGACGCACCACCTTCATACTACCCGGCGGCTTGACGCCCTGAAAAACAGAAAGAGGATCTGGCATCTCACTTATCCTGATAAAAAAGCGGCATAATGAATTTTTCGGGTAAACTTATGCTTTCAGAAATAATCCCAAGAAGCTCCTGACAACCCAATGCATTCAAATTCGCAAGACTATACACAAGCCTACTCACCATCACAAACCGCCACTCCGGCGGCTCAGAATAGTAACACTTCGACTCTTATAGCACGATCAAGGTATGATAGCCCACCGTGACTACTCACTGCCTGAGACAATGATGCTTGATCGATGGACTTCCCTCTGGATCAGATCGCCTCTGAACCTTCTCGCCCGTCCACTAAAAAAAATGGGTGTTCGGGCTGATCAGATCACTCTGACCGGTTTCCTGATCGGATTAACGGCCGTACCCTTGCTGGCATTTGAGTTCTACTTGCCGGCTCTTGCGGTCATTCTTTGTAATCGTCTGATGGATGGGCTGGATGGCGCCCTGGCAAGGATAACACACACCTCGGATGCCGGTGGCTATCTGGATATTACCCTGGATTTCATCTTTTATTCAGCCGTTGTGCTTGGTTTTGCCTTTGCTGATCCTGAAAAAAACGCCCTGATGGCCAGTCTACTGATTTGCACTTTTATGGGAACGGGCTCCAGCTTTCTGGCCTACGCGATTATGGCTCAAAAGAAAGGTCTCTCAGATCCTAACTTCAGCAACAAGTCCTTCTATTACCTGAATGGACTGGCGGAAGGCACAGAAACCATCGCTATTTTTGTGCTCTTCTGTTTGCTCCCTCAGTATTTCCCGATTCTAGCTGCAATTTTTGCTGCAATCTGTATCCTGACGACCACGACAAGAGTCTGGGGGGGTTACCAGACCATCAGGCAGGCAGACGAGCTCGACGTCCACAGTGAAAGACAACCATGGAATTATTGAAGATACTGTTTCTCCTCTTTATTGCGCTGGCCGTGGTGGTCATGGCAACAGAACGGTTTGGCAAACCCATGAGCCGGGAGAAACAGTCAAGACTGTCGAAAATAGCCATCATCCTGATTCTGGTCATGCTGGTGGCCAGAATCATCAAAGAGATCGTCTAAACGCAGAAAGGCAGCGCTAAGCGCTGCCTTTATTATTCACTGCCCAGAGGGAGCGTGAAGAGTAATCAGTCGATTACTTCGATGTTTTCAGCCTGAGGACCTTTAGCGCCCTGGGTCACTTCAAACTTAACACGCTGGCCTTCAACCAGAGTTTTGAAGCCTGTACCAACGATCGCTCTGAAGTGAGCAAACACGTCCGGGCCAGAGTCCTGGCTGATGAAGCCGTAACCTTTGGATTCGTTGAACCACTTAACTGTTCCTGTGGAAGCAGACATAATCAATTCCTGAAATTGAACAAAAATAGGGTGGTCACACAACATGACCGCTTAGCTGAAAGCGTCGCTACTACTTATGATTTATCAGGAAGATCTACAACTATGGAACTTCGAAACGCAAGACATAAATATAAGGCATAACTTAAAGCTAAGCTAATTGTATCTCAATTAACTCCAGAAGCAATGAGTACAACACGATTAAAGATATCGTGAAAATCAGCAGATACAACCCCTGCAACATTGATATAGAGACAATCTGCATGATTATTTCTCATAACCACTACCTTTCTTCATTATTTCCCGTCAGAACCTGCGACTGGAAGACAGCCATCGTCAATTATCCGGCCTCCGTTAACACTCTGTCATACAACTTGCATCGAACATTCTGGTAGAGAATACTGAGGTTTTCAGGGTACCACATAGAAGTAGAGATCATGGAAATAAAAATACGACACCAGGAAGACCGGGACTTTCCTCATATTGCAGAAATGTTTGAATATGAAGACCTGGCAGAAAACACCTCCCAGATCCCCTATAACCACTGCGACCACTGGAAAGAACTGTTCCAGTCCCGAAGCAATGAATCTATTCAACTGGTTGCAGAAGTCAACGGCAAGGTTGCAGGTCATCTCGGTATTCGTATGTTCAGTAAGCCACGTAAAAAACACGTTGTGACTTTCGGCATCAGTGTACATCCTGATTTTCAGGGACAAGGAGTAGGATCAAGGCTGGTTGATGAAATGATTCAGCTCTGTGATAACTGGCTGAATGTTGTTCGTATTGAACTGGGCGTGTTCACAGAGAACAAACAAGCTATTGCCCTGTATAAAAAGTACGGCTTTGAAATTGAAGGGACCTCCCGCTTTGACTGCTTCCGCAGAGGCCAGTACAGCAGCACCTACCAAATGGCCAGAATCAGACCGGACCTACTGGAAAAGCTGCCGTAGTATCATGCTTTCAAAACAGGAATAATCCGTGAATCCAAAACGCTGCCCCCTTTGCCAAAAGGAAAATCATTGCGCCATCAGTGCAGGAAAACCTGCCAAACAGTGCTGGTGTATGAAAGACTTGAAGAAACCCTCAGTCAATACACCAGCTGTTTTAATGCTGATCCCTGAAGCTGACACCTCCTGCTACTGCGAACCCTGTCTTGAAAAAGTCAAGGCATCAGAGCAGGCGCATCAAGGCCCGCTGTTTCCTTCAGCCCGCACATGATATTCATATTCTGGATCGCCTGACCTGCTGCTCCTTTCACCAGATTATCTATAACCGACAGAATCACTACGGTATCACCACCCCGTGGACGATGAACGGAAATACGGCACTGATTGCAGGATTTGACTGAACGGGTCTCCGGATGACTGCCAGCAGGCAAAACATCAACAAAAGGTTCATGACTGAACCTGTTTTCATACATCCCCTGAAGATCAATGGAATGATCATTTACCGAAACATACGACGTTGCATGAATCCCCCTTATCATTGGAACAAGGTGAGGCACAAAAACCAGCTCGCCTTTGAAGCATTGAACTCCCTCCAGAGGCATTCTCCCTAAGCCCTGCCTGATTTCCGGCAGATGTCTGTGACCTGGCACACCGTATGCCTTGAATGACTCAGAAACTTCGCACAACAAACTGGCCACTTTGGCTTCGCGACCAGCGCCACTGACTCCGGACTTGGCATCTATAATGACATTGCCTTCTACCAGGCCGTTTTCCATCAGCGGCAACAGACCCAGTTGCGCAGCAGTCGGATAACAACCCGGATTGGCCACCAGCTGTGCAGATTTAATGGACTCCCGGTTCATTTCTGGCAAACCATAAACCGCCTCTGCCAGCAAATCAGGACAGGCATGATCAATACCGTACCATTGCTTCCAGTCACTGGCACTGGCCAGACGAAAATCAGCGGCCAAATCCACTACCTTCACACCTTTGTCCATCAGCTTAGGCACGGAGTTCATGGCAATTCCGTTGGGTGTTGCAAAGAAAACCAGATCGCAAGCAGCCAGGACATCATCATCAGGCTGTGAATAGGCCAATTCCATCTTGCCTCGCAGCCCTGGATACAGCCCACTGACAGAGTTACCTGCCTCTTTTCTTGAAGTAATCACCGTAACTTCGACGTCGGGATGAACCGCGAGAAGACGCAGCAATTCTGCCCCGGTATAACCGGTACCACCAACAATGCCTGCCTTGATCATGGATACGATGCCCCAAATAGAATACTTATTTAAAAAATAAGAATAATTATTTATACAAAGTCTTTCAAGACTCGCTTCGGAAATATTCTCTCTCAAACGTGGTGCCATTCACCCGGAACTTCAAAAAATATCTGAGAATCCTCTCAGACATCTTATGCCCCTTCAGAACGGCAAATCACTTTAGCAGCCGGGTTTCAGCAAAACAACGCTCAGCACACGGCAAGCAATGTCTACAATGACCATGAGCCCGCTCAGCTGTGCAACTTGATATCGAAACCTGGACTCTTTTCCGCTACTCTCTGTTCGTAACTCTCCGTTCGTCATTAGTACTCAACACTCAAGGATCCTGTGAATGCTCTGGGTTAAAGCCTTTCATATTATTGCGATGGTCTGCTGGTTTGCGGCCCTTTTCTACCTGCCAAGACTCTTTGTTTATCATGCCATGAGCGAAGATCAGGTCAGCAATGAACGATTCAAGATCATGGAGCGTAAGCTGTATCGAGGCATTGCCCTGCCATCCATGGTCGCCACTCTGGTGCTGGGTATCTGGTTACTCCGTTACAACCCGTCCTATTATATGAGCAGTGGCTGGATGCACGCCAAACTGGCACTGGTGGTTCTGCTCATTGGCTATCACCACATGTGTGGCGCGTTCCTAAAAAAATTTGCCAATAATGCCAACACTAAATCAGACAAGTTCTACCGTATTTTTAATGAAGTGCCGGTTCTGTTCCTGATAGGAATTGTCATTCTGGTTGTTGTCCGCCCTTTCTGAAGGTAAACGACTTGCGTTTCCTGAATACCTGCCGATAAGACGCCCTGAGTGGAGACACCCTGAACAGGTGTTTCCCAGAGCTCAGGGGATCGTGTGATGAAGCGCAAAGATTATAAAATTATTTTTGAAGGACAGATTCTGCCTGACTTTTCCGAAGCTGAAGTCAGAAATAATCTGGCTCGACTCTTCAATGCCGATGCCCAGCGCATTGACCGTCTATTTTCAGGCAAACCCTATGCGGTTCGAAAACCTGTCACCAAGAAGGAAGCCCGCAAATACGAAGAAGCCATTAAAAAGGCCGGCGGACAATGTCAGATTATGTCCCTGGATGGCTCGAAAAAATTGCCTCCCACTGAAGAGAACCACTCATCTATCTTTACTGAAACGCCGTTATCAGGAAGCCCCAGACAAAATAGCAATGAGCCATTGCGGCTGTTAAGACGCATCGGACGAAGCCGTTATCTGGCAATGAGCTGGCTGGTGGTGGCTATAGAAGCGATTGCCATTCTGCTGCCTGATTATTTACCGATGCTGATCGGCGCAGCCCTGACCATTCAACAGACTGTGTCAATGGCCCTGGGCATTCACATTCTGGCCATCATGCTCACACTTTATCTGGTCATCACCCGACTTCATGATATGGATCGGAGCGGCTGGCTGTCGCTATTTCTTGTCATTCCCGTCGTCAACATCCTTTTCCTCTTCTGGCTCAGTATTGGCGCAGGCACAAAAGAAAAAAACAACTACGGAGAGCCTCCTCTACCCCCCACCAACCTGACACGTGCACTGGGCATTTATGTTCCCATGTCTTTGATACTTATTGGTGTCGCGGGCGCTTATCTCTATCAGGAACAACTGGTAGCGTGGATTCAGATGTTGCCCGAAGTCACCTCGGAATGGACAGGCCTTGAGTATCGCGGATAAAAGGCTAAATTACCTTTGTATCCCGAGCAGGTTTTTACGATAGGGTTTGCCTCTCTGCGGACAACCGCCCGTCGAGACTGTAAAAATTCAATAGAAGCATTGAAAAACAGCATCTGAATACGCATCTTTACGCAGTCCACTGACTTGCTTCAGTGGTTATAATCCTAACTTTTATAATGTCGTCCGTATTCTGACCGGATGTTCGTCTGGTGAATTGCAAGTTATCTCTATTCACTCCCGGTTTTCGAACATCAAACCAACGGGCCACCATGACGCAAACACTTCAGTATTGCACTCAGCGTGCTTCAGTGCGCAGAGTGCAATACTGTTGGTAAATACCCCTTCAGGAGGTGACCGGAGTCAATCGGTCGACCTCTCATTGCCCGTATCCTGTTAGGTACTTTTTCAATGAGCAAAGATAGCATTCTAGTCATCAACTGCGGCAGCTCATCCCTCAAATTCGCAGTGATCAACCCGACAACGGAAGAAGAGAAAATCAACGGCATCGCTGAACGCCTGGACAGCAGCGAAGCGGTTCTGCGCTGGAAAATCAACGGAGTAAAAGGCTCTCAGGCGCTGGGATTGGCTGCACACGAAGCAGCTCTGGAAGCCCTTATTGGCCTTCTGCGTGAAGAAGGTCTGATTGAAGGCATCTCCGCCATTGGTCACCGTGTTGTTCACGGTGGTGAGAAGTTCTCTCAGTCCTGCCTGGTGACCGATGAAGTTCTGCAAGCCATTGAAGACGGCATAAAGCTGGCCCCTCTGCATAGCCCGGCCAATCTGGCGGGTATTCGTGCTGCTCAGAAAATTTTCCCGGGCATGCCCAATGTTGTTGTTTTTGATACTGCATTCCACCAAACCATGCCAGCAGAGGCTTACCTCTACCCGATCCCATACAATCTTTACAAAGAACACGGTGTTCGTCGCTACGGTTTCCACGGGACCAGCTACCGCTATGTCGGTCAGGCTGCTGCCGATATGCTGGGTCTGGACATCAACGACAGCAATCTGGTAGTGGCTCATCTGGGTAACGGCGCTTCTGCCTGCGCGATCAAGAATGGTAAGTCAATTGATACCACCATGGGCCTGACACCTCTGGAAGGTTTGGTTATGGGCACTCGTTCAGGTGATGTTGATCCTAACCTGTTCAACTTCCTCAATAAAACTCTGGGCTATACCCTTGAGGAAGCCACCGACCTCCTGAATAAGAAGAGCGGCCTGTTGGGTCTGTCTGAAATGGACAGCGACTGTCGTGTTATTGAAGACGCTGCAGCTGAAGGTAATGAGCGTGCCCAACTGACTCTGGATGTTTTCTGCCACGTTCTGGCTGAGAAAGTAGCTGGTTTTGCTGCGGCCATGGGTAAGATTGATGCCCTGGTATTCACCGGCGGTATCGGAGAGAACTCCAGTGTCATTCGCAAGAACGTCATTGAACGTCTGAGCATTTTCGGCTTCGAGGTAGATGAAAAGCTCAATGATGAAACTTTCCGGGGCAAGAGCGGTGTAATTACTCAGGAGGGATCTACGGTTGCAATGGTAGTTACCACCAACGAAGAGCTGATGATTTCCCGTGACACTCAGGCCCTGATCGCCTGATTCAGCCTGGGGTCTGTTTTAAGGCCCCATGTTTGACTTGTTTGCAAACATTTCCGGAGCTGCATTATGCGTACGTTTTTTCTGGCCCCCACCCGCTATGGAGTCGGCCTGACTTCAGTCTCTCTGGGTCTGGTGCGGGCACTGGACACCCTTGGCCTGAGGGTAAAATTCTTCAAACCTATTGCCCAGCTGCACACGACGGACAAAGGACCTGAGCGTTCTACACGACTGGCTCAGCGTATTATGGACCATGAGCCACCAACACCGATTACCACCCAAAAGGTTGAAAACTTGCTGGGAGACAATAAGGGTGATGAGATTATGGAAGAGATTGTCGCTCTGTTCGACGATGCTTCCGAAGGCGCTGAAGTCGTCGTGGTTGAAGGCCTGGTTCCTACCCGTGACATGCCTTATGCCAACCGCCTTAACAGCGATATGGCCAGAACACTGAACGCCGACATAATTTTGGTTTCAGAACCCGGCAAGGATTCTCTGGAAGATGTTGCAGACAAACTGGAAATTGCCGCCGACAGCTTCGGTGGCATCAAAAACCCCAATGTCATCGGTTATATCCTGAACAAGCTGGACAAAGAGCTGGTTGAACAACTGACTGAAGATCATCAATTCAGACCCTTGCCCGAGTTCTCTCGCAAGAATTTCCTGCCTCTGGGCTACATCAGCTATAACCCTCAACTGAGCTCACATCGTACTCTGGATATTGCCCGCCACCTGGGTTGTGAAGTCATTAACGAAGGTGACATTGCCCAGCGTCGTGTCAATTCCTACACGCTAAGTGCCAGAACTCCCAGCAACATGATTCATCACCTGAAGCCCGGTAATTTGATCATTACTGCCGGCGACCGTGATGACATCGTTCTGGCGACCTCAATGGCAGCCTCCAACGGTGTTCCCTTGCCCGGACTGTTACTCACCAGTGGTATCAGAATGTCCAGCGCTGTCCGGGAACTCTGCACCAAAGCCTTTTCTACAGGCTTGCCGGTCCTGATGACTGAGGATGATTCCTATACGACTGCTACCCGTCTGGATCGCATGAGTGATGAGTTACCTTTGGACGACATGGAACGTATTGAAAAGGTGATGAACACCATTGCCGAGAATCTTAATAACAGTTGGTTCAAGCAGCACTGCGGAAGCCTGACAGAGCGTCGCCTGTCACCTCCAGCATTCCGCTACAGTCTGGTGCAACAGGCAAAAGCCGCACGTAAACGCATCGTTCTGCCAGAGGGCGATGAACCAAGAACCATCCAGGCTGCCATCATCTGTCAGGAGCGTGGCATTGCCGAGTGTATCCTGCTGGGTAACCGTGAAGTCATTGAACAGGTTGCTCGTGATAACGGTTTTGATCTGCCGGAAGGGCTGATTATTATGGACCCCAGGAGTATCAGCCAACGTTACATTGAGCCCATGGTCGAACTGCGCAAGCATAAAGGTCTGAATGCCCCTATGGCAGAAGCTCAGCTGGAAGATACGGTGGTTCTGGGCACCATGATGCTGGCTATGGACGAGGTGGATGGACTGGTTTCCGGCGCCGTCCACACTACTGCCAATACCATCCGCCCGGCTTTTCAGCTGATTAAACCGAAAAAAGACGCCGGAGGACTTGTATCTTCCGTCTTCTTCATGCTGCTGCCCGACCAGGTTCTGGTATACGGCGACTGTGCCGTTAATCCAAACCCTGACGCAGAAGCTCTGGCTAACATTGCCATTCAGAGTGCCGACTCTGCCAAGGCCTTTGGTATTGAGCCACGCATCGCGATGATCAGCTACTCCACAGGCTCTTCAGGTATCGGCGCAGACGTTGAACGTGTTCGCAATGCCACCCAGCTGGTACGCGAGAAGCGCCCGGATCTGGTCGTTGATGGCCCGTTACAATATGACGCAGCGTCTGTAGAATCTGTTGCCAAGAGCAAGGCGCCCGATTCAGACGTTGCTGGTCGTGCAACTGTCTTCGTGTTTCCTGATCTCAATACAGGTAATACCACGTACAAGGCTGTGCAGCGCAGCGCCAACGTCATCAGCGTGGGCCCAATGCTACAGGGCCTGAACAAGCCGGTGAATGACCTGTCCCGCGGCGCTCTGGTGGACGATATTGTCTACACAATTGCTCTCACCGCCATTCAGGCTGCCGCCAAAAAAGCCTGATTCTGCCATTGATCGGGAGAGTCAAAATGTCTCTCCCATCTTATGTTCAGATCCAACATTTCATCTCATCGTCGTATTTTCATTCAGCCTTCGTCATTATTACTCTGGTCAAAACCTTTTGACTCCCGGCAACGCGAAGTAACACATAACTGTCACACTTCTTGCATACCATTTAGATGAATATTCATTCAAGTAAGGAGACAAAATGTCGACATTGGATCATTACGCCCTGGAGAAAATAACGAAAGTAGAGAAATTAACAATGAAACTTCATCTTAATACAGAGTCAACCGTCACTTGCAGCAGCTGCGGACATTCCGAAACTGAAACCATGCCACTGGACGCCTGCGTCTACCTCTATGAATGCAGAAGCTGTAAAAACCTGATGACTCCACAAAGAGGTGACTGCTGTATCTTCTGTTCTCGCGGCACTCACCCCTGCCCGACCAGCCAGAAAGAAAGCAGAAGCTATCGAGTGATCCGCAAGCAAGAGCAAGCAGCTCTGGAATCCTCACACTATGAGAAAAACCAATCAATGGCAGGATGACCTGTCTGCCGACCCAAGAACGAGCCAGTGAAACCGACAACTCATTTCAGAACAGCGTCGGTACACTGGCTTTTAAATATTCATTGGTGTTTGGGATCCGGTATCAGATTTATCTCTACCCGTCTGTTCAGCGCACGCCCCTGCATGGTGCTGTTATCACCAATAGGATTTGAGGCACCCGCACCAGAGTATGTAATGCGGGATCCGGCAACCCCCTGGTACATCAGATAGTCTGCCACACTTCTGGCCCGATCCTCAGAGAGAGGTCGATTAATTTTGTCTCCACCGGTGCTGTCGGTATAGCCAACGACTTCGACCAGGTTCTTATCGAACTCCTTGACGACCTTGGCAACAGAACCCAGAACAGGGTAGAAACTGGACTTGATCGCTGACTTATTGGTATCAAACGTGATGTTAGAGGGCATGATTAACTTGAGGTTATCTCCATCCCGGCGCACCTGAACACCGGTTCCTTCCAGCTCTTTTCTGAGCGCTGCTTCCTGCCTGTCCGTGTAATAACCGTAACCGGCTCCGGCCGCACCACCAATTGCAGCGCCCTCCAGAGCCCCTTCGCCACCACCGATCAAACCACCAATAACAGCACCGGTAACAGCACCAATGCCACCGTACGCGGTGGTTTTGTTGACTTCCTTCTCACCGGTGTAAGGGTTAGTCGTATGACAACCCGCCACGATTGCAGCGACGGCAACGACCAAAGACATTCTTTTTAGCTGCATCATCATGTTCACTTCTCCTAGCCGCGAATAATGCTGTTTTCCCGGATTTCTTCGCCAATACAGGTATCCGGACCATGACCTGTAACCACAGTGGTCACCTCATCCAAAGTGTACAGACGATCACGAATGGACTTCTCTATTGCCTTGAAGTCTCCACCCCAGAGATCAGTTCTACCGATTGAACGACGGAACAGTGTGTCTCCGGCGATCAATAGATTCTCTTTATCAAAGTGAAAACACATGGAACCCGGAGTATGTCCGGGCGTATGCATCGCCACTCCCCCACAACAAGGCAGCTCTTGATCATCATTCAGCCAGTAATCAGGATCTGGAACAGGATTATAAGGCACACCAAACATACGACACTGTGTTTCGAGATTATCCCAGAGGAATTTATCTTCTTTGTGAAGATGAATAGGGGCACCGGTCTTTTTCTTGATTTCGCCACTGGCCAGGAAATGATCCAAATGAGCATGAGTATGAATCAACGCTACTGATTTTAGTCCGTGAGTCTCCAACTTGGCAAGGATGAGATCAGGATCACCACCAGGGTCGATCACGATGGCTTTTTTGGTGATGGGGTCACCAATGATGGTGCAGTTACACTGCAAAGGCCCCACAGGAAATGTCTCTTTTATCAGTGATGGATTCCGCTCGGTCATGCTAATCGCCCCAAAACTCATGACCGAACATTCTAAAACAGAGTGTGGGTACTGTGCATTATCTGTTTAATCCTTTGACAGAGACACAATAATGCCCCTGTCGCACTCATTCACTCTCAGGGAAGCTTCAATAATACTTTCATTCGTCCACGACCTTGATTCACAGAAACACTCAGCCGCAGGCTGGCGTGAGCACCTCGCACATTCAGTCTGGTCAATGAACTGCCAATTATCAGCCGCCTCATGGCGACATCATCTGGAAACCCGCCAACAATCGGGTAGGGAAAGCAGGGTTCTCTGTCATAAGAATCCTGATCTTCCTCAAAGTCTTCCAGTAAATCGGGCAAATCAAAACGGAGAGCCATGATTAAACCTCCAGAGGCAGCCATCATTGGAAAGTGCCAGGCCAGGAGCTTGAACGAAGATTCCCCCGCACTTTAATACTGACCATCCTGACCGGATAGCACGTGAAATTGTAGACAAACTCCAGAGATGGCATGAATCTTTTTAGAGCCGACTGGAACAAAATAACCAATTACCAAATTTTACAGCCCTGCCCAGTCCTCAAACACTGATTGTGATTTGGGCTTCGCCCTCTAACGGATGGATTCCACAACCTTACCAATCGCTTTGCACAAGGTATCCAGGTCTTTATCTGAAATGATATAAGGTGGCATCACATAAACCAGCTTACCGAAAGGCCTGACCCATACTCCTTGTTCAGGAAAACGGGGTTGAATTTCAGACATGATTACCGGCTCTTTCAACTCAACCACACCGATGGCCCCCAAAACCCGGACGTTATCCACCGTCTCCAGATCATTACAGGGAGAAAGTCCGTCCCATAATTTTTTCTCTATATTGGCCACCTGACTGACCCACTCACCTGTGGATAAAATATCCATGCTAGCCACACCGGCTGCACAAGCCAGAGGATTAGCCATGAAAGTGGGACCGTGCATGATCGGGCCAGAGGCACAGATAGTCTTACTGACTTCTTCAGTGCACATCACAGCGGATAGCGTCATATAGCCACCGGTCAGGGCCTTACCTACACACATGATGTCCGGGATCACACCAGCGTGTTCGCAGGCAAACATTTTCCCGGTTCGACCAAAACCCGTGGCAATCTCATCATGAATCAGCAAGACTTCATGCTCGTCGCAAAGCGCTCTGACTTTTTTCAGAAAATCGGGGGAGTAGAAGTGCATACCGCCAGCCCCCTGAACGATAGGCTCTATGATAACCGCAGCCACCTGAAGACTCAGGGACTCCAGTTCAGAGCGAAACGTCTCAATGTGGTGGTCTTCCAATATCTCATAAAAGCCACAGCCGGGCCGGGGTACAAAATGATGTTCAGGAAGAATACCGGTAAACAAATGATGCATACCATTGTCAGGATCACACACAGCCATACCGCCGGTCGTATCGCCAAAGTAACCGCCTTTGAATGTCAGCAGCTTGTTCTTGTGAATCTCGCCTTTGCACTGCCAATACTGCATAGCCATCTTGATGGCTACTTCTATGGCGACAGATCCTGAATCTGCAAAAAACACAGTTTTGATCGGTTCGGGCGTAAGGGCAACCAGTCTGCGAGACAGTTCAATGGCGGGTTTGTGGGTCAGTCCACCGAACATGACATGGGACATTGAATCGACCTGATCCTTAATGGCTTGATTCATAACCGGATGGTTATAGCCATGGACCATACTCCACCAGGACGACATTCCATCAATCACTTCCCGGCCATCACTCAAGAGAAGCCTGACCCCTGAGGCACTTTCAACAGCAAACAGTTCATACTGGCTGGGCGTTGTCCCGTAAGGGTGCCAGATATGCCGGGCATCAAACTCAAGATCAGACTGTGTGATGGTACGATCCACAATGGGCTCCAACGTCTTCAAATATTCAGAAAACTACGAATAATATGCCAATTCAACACAACAATTCACCGATAACGGCCCAACACAAACCATTTCACAGAATTTGACTGAACACTGAATCGCCTCGAGAAATGAGTTACAATTCCCAACTAACTCATTATTTTTCTTCATCCACTTTTCTCAAACCAAAGTAGAACCAGAACCCAATGACCGCACTGTTCGTCAATCAACTTACCACTCTTGATTTCAGTTACCTTTCTCCGGAGCGCGGGGTTGTAGGGGAAACCTGGCTGGTCGATGTCGTGCTCCGGGGCGATCTGGATGAACAAGGTATGGTCTTTGACTTTGGTCACGTCAAAAAGCAGATCAAGGCCTCTCTGGACATTCTTGCCGACCACCGTCTACTGATACCGGCTTCTAACGAGGCAATAGCCGTCAAAACAGAAAATAAGGAACACCTTTCTGTCAAAATGCAGACCAGTACCGGTGACGTCATCGAATGCAAGGCTCCCGCCCCTGCCATTTTACTGGTCGATACTCAGGAAATAACACCCGAAGCCTTGATCCCCTATCTGGAAAAAACCCTGCTGGATGAACTGCCGGACAACGTCAGTGATGTTGAACTGCACATTTATCCGGAACAGTTTTCCGGTGCTTTCTACCACTACAGCCACGGTCTGAAAAAGCATCTCGGTGATTGCCAGCGAATTGCACACGGACATCGCTCTCCTATCCATATCTATCTGGACGGCAAGCGCGACCCGACTCTGGAAGCAGACTGGGCCGAAACCTGGAAAGATATCTACATTGCCACCCGTGAAGATCTGCTGGAGAAAGTGACCATAGGCAAGCGGGATCACCTTCGCTTTGGCTACACCTCCGACCAGGGTTACTTCGAGCTGACACTGACAGAAGATCACTGCTACCTGATTGATACTGACAGCACCGTGGAGCTTCTGGCAGAGCATATCGCCTCCACACTAAAAACCCGTCACCCGGACCACTCAGTCCGGGTGGTAGCCTTTGAAGGATTTAACAAAGGGGCTGTAGCAGAGAAGTGAACCCCTCTGCCCTGTCAGTCTTTGACGGGGCTGATTCAGGCTTTGAGCCTTAATTTCCTTAGTTCCGGCTAGAATTAAGTCTGTCGACATACAGAAACGGATTTCTTATGGCCATCGAAGACATCAATAACCGCCCCACTCCCCCTTCTGCCCCCCGACAAGATCCAGAGTTGGGCCTTTCAGCTCAGCAACAGGTCGAAGAAGAAGTAAAACTCACTTTTAAAGACCTGAAAAGCCACATGGAAGAGATGCTGCAATTCAATTACACCATCATCCATGAACTACTGGGGCAGATTGCGGCTATCAGCCCCTATCGGGCTGACATGACTCAGGGTAAGCAACCAGAAGTAGCGTTGATAGAAGCTTCTGACGCCGTCAGAGCAACCCCCGTTGCACCCGTGGGAGAAGCCAGCGCTGCTGCCTATCTGGCTGGCCTTCAACACATTGAAGGCATGATGGGAAACCACGATATCAAGCTTCAGGCAATGCTGGACAAGCTGGCTCTGTCGCGCTCTGGCAGAAAAACCGACCTGGAGAATCAGGGGTTGGAGTTTGAGCGCCTGAAATCCATTATCATTCAGGCAGAAGGCAGAATGAATCAAATATTGAGCCAGATGCCAGAAACCCTGCCTGAACACCCGGGCCTTGTGTTGAAGGACATGCTGCCAGAGGTCATCGAAAAACTGCAACAATACGATGGCAGCTTTCGGGAAGCGCTCACTAAAGTGCGTGAAGAAATTCTCAGGGTCAGCTCACATCAGTAACAACCGATGACAACCTCACCGGGCTCTGGACAGATAACCCCCGAGCGTAGGTAATCATAACCCTACGGAGCCTGTTTAGCCCCATGGTACAATCATACTCATTTTCCTGCTGATAGGTCTGAGACATGACGACGTTTTATCTGAAGGCAAAAGAGATCTTCACTGAAGAAGGCATTCTTCAGGACAGTTTTCTGAAAATTGCAGACGGTCTTATCGCGGCTATCGACTGTGTGCCTGAAAAAAACGCGGACATTTTGGATCTGGGAGACAGTCGTATTGTTCCGGGGTTCATTGATCTCCATATTCATGGCTGTGGCGGATTTGACGTCATGGACGCCAGCTACGAAGCCATTAACTCCATCTCAAAAACCATTGCGGCCAAGGGCGTCGTCGGCTTCCTTGCCACCACGGTAACCGATACCTGGGAAAGAAACCTTGCAGCCCTTGGCAACGTTGAGCATTGCATCAGGCAGGGTGTTGATGGTGCAGAAGTACTGGGTTCCTACAGCGAAGCCATATTCTTTTCCGAACGTTTCAAAGGCGCCCATGAAAGCAGCTACTTCCTGACCCCCACCAAAGAGAGACTAAACGAGATGCTGGAAGCATCAGGTGGCACCCTCCGCTCACTGGCGCTGGCCCCTGAAGTTGAGGGCGGCATTGAAGCTGTTGAATACCTGACCAGCAAGAATGTCCGCGTCATGATTGGACACACAGGCGCTACTTACGATGTCTGCAAGAAAGCCTTCGCAGCCGGTGCCGTTGGTGGCGTTCATATTTTTAACCAGATGCTCGGCTTGCATCATCGTCAACCCGGAACTGCCGGTGCCGTTTTGCACCACCGGGATATCTATGCAGAATTGATTGCTGACGGTGTCCATGTTGACCCCGTTGTCATGGATCTGGTCTATCGCCTCAAAGGGGTTGATAAAACCGCTTTGATCACAGACTGCATGTGCGCAGGTGGTCTCAGCGACGGTGAATACCAGCTGGGACAATTGACAGTTCATGTCAAGGATGGCGTTGCCAGAACCGAATCGGGTGCTTTGGCAGGAAGCACCCTGACACTCAACCGCGCCGTTGCCAATATGATCGAAAAGGTGGATGTAGAACCCCTGAGCGCAGTGCACATGGCGTCTCTGACACCAGCGACCCTGCTTGGCCTGCATGAAGAACTGGGGAGCATCAAAGTCGGTAAGCGTGCATCCGTAGCGGTTTTAAACAGAAGCCACGAAGTCCTGATGACGTTTGTCGATGGCAAACAGGTTTTCAGCCTGTATTGACGTCCTGTTCAGTAAGCCGCCGTATAAGGCAACCTCACGATTGACGCTCTTCTCTGGGTGTCAGGTCAAAATGGTTTTTATACGCCGTACTAAAGTGTGAAGCATTGCAGAAACCACAGGCGATGCCCACCTCCAGAACCGACCTGTCACTCTCCCTGAGCAGCTTTCTGGCATGCTCAAGCCTGAGCTTCAGATAGTATCTGGAAGGCACCGTACCCAGATATTTGCGAAACAAACGTTCTAGCTGTCTGCGAGAAATACCCACCAGAGAAGCCAGTTCGTCGGTGCCCAGAGGCTCTTCTATGTTAGAAGCCATCAACTGTGTTGCTTCCTCAATCTGTGGCTGTTGCCTTCTGACGGGAGTTGTTGCAAAAGAAGAAGTCACCGGCTCACCGAGACGATCCCTGACCAACAATTCCGAGACACTGGCCGCAAGATCAACTCCCCGCTCTCGAGCAACCAGAGAGAGCATCATATCCATAGCGGCTGTGCCTGCACCACAGGTCATCCTGTTTCGGTCCAATTCAAAAGCTGTCTGGCTCAACTCCACTTGGGGATAGAGTGCCTGAAGAGCGTCGGCAGCCCCTTCCAGTCGAGCCCGATAACCACTGAGAAGGCCCGCACTCGCCAGCAGGTTGGCACCTTTACCAATCCCTCCCAAAACAGAAATTCCGGACAATGAGGCATAAGGAATATCGACGCCTGTTTCTGAAGCGACCAGAATCACCACATCCATAAACTCCGGCGCCGACTGAGAGGGCTCAAGTGAAAGACCCACGTTACTCCTGACAGATGATTCCGCAATGACAGTAGTTTCATAAACCCTCTGCCCGGTCACCAGATTGACGGCTCTCAGCACTTCCAGAGCTGAAGATAAACCCAGCAATGAGAAGCCAGGATATAAAAGAAAACCTACCTTGCAAGGCTTGCTCACCCACCCCCCCTCTCTGCGCTGCCATCTCCGGAACCGAAAAAACAATGATTATTCATAGTGAAAAAATACTCGAAAAGCACGCTTGATCATACGTTTAAAGACAAAATCAAGACTCTTAAAACGCATGATAACAACTAAAGGCTCCTTCTTTTAATACCCAATGAACGTTGTTGCCCTGCTCAGGGCTGTGCCAGTCAACGTCCCAAAACGTAAATACTGAACAAGGGTGAATGAAGCTCATCTTTCCAGGGCATTCCATCTTCCGGTTTCCCCAAAGGCTGATGAAACCCCAGCACGCTTAAACCCGATTGAGAAAATACTAAACGGTAGTCCTCATCAGTCCAGAAGAAATCTTCAAAGACCACCTCAGAGTCTGCCACAGAGCATTTAACGCGACAGCCACTGGTAAGCGTCCTGTTTTCGGGGAAATTATTATTGACCATCAACCAATTTCCATGGAACTTTCGTTCTGAACTCACAGTAACCACCACTACACCATCTGGTTTTAACACCCTTTTCACTTCGCGGATAACCGCCTTCATCTCAGATAAAGAAGCTATTTCAACCAGGACATAAGACAGCATCACCAGATCATAAGACGCATCAGGACGGGGGATAGCAGCAGAATTAATGCGGGTAAATGCGGTGTTCTTATGGTCGTGCAAAGCCACGCAGAGCATATTGGCTGAAATGTCCATACCCTCTACATTCAACCCGGCACGTTTTAATAGCGGAATCATCGATCCTGCACCGCAGCCGTAGTCCAGTGTCCGAGCTCCCGGTTTGACGTATTTAGCCAACAGTCCGGGCAGGTCTCTCTGAATCATAAATCCCAGGTGATTTTTTTCCTTGGCATACCCCCAAGCTTTTTCTTCTGTGTATTCCATAAGCTGATATCACTGTGAAGCGAACTTAAGGATGAAAAATAGCAGAACGCTTCAGAAAAAATTTTCTCAGTAAAACGGTTCTCAGAGAAAACTCCGGGTCGCCTGGTGTAAACTCTTTGCTCCGGCTTTGATCTATAGTTGGGAGTCAAACAGCTAAATCAGCCATGATCGAAAGCAGCGCTTGTCACTCGATACTGTGTTGAAGAGCGCTCACTATAAAAAAACCATGTGCCCCGAGGACAAAAAATGACCGAATACTCCGTTAACAGAGCGACCTTCGACGACGTCATGGTGCCTAACTATGCACCACAGGCGATCATCCCCGTTCGCGGAAAAGGTTCTCGAGTCTGGGATCAGGAAGGCCGTGAATACGTCGATTTCGCAGGAGGTATTGCTGTTAATGCCCTCGGCCACTGCCACCCTCAACTGGTCAGGGCCCTCAAGGCACAGAGTGACAAACTCTGGCATCTGAGTAATGTCTATACCAACGAGCCTGCTCTGGCTCTGGCCCAACGCCTGACCGAGATCTCCTTTGCCGATAAAGTCTTCTTCTGTAACTCAGGTACAGAAGCCAACGAAGCTGCTTTCAAACTGGCCAGGAAGTATTCTTTTGATCATGTTGGCCCCGAAAAACATGAGATCATATCCTTCAAAAGCTCCTTCCACGGTCGCAGTCTGTTTGCCGTAACAGTGGGTGGTCAGCCGAGTTACTGTGAAGGTTACGCACCAGTTCCGGGCGGTGTGACTCACCTGCCTTACAATGACCTGGATGCCCTGAAAGCGGCAATTTCCGGGAAGACCTGTGCAGTCGTTCTGGAACCCATCCAGGGTGAAGGTGGCGTGATTCCGGCAGATCCTGAGTTCCTGAAGGGCGTTAGGGCACTGTGTGATGAATACAAAGCCCTGATGGTTTTGGATGAAGTGCAAACCGGTGTAGGCCGTACCGGTGAGTTTTATGCCTACATGTCCACCGGCGTCATCCCAGACATTCTGACCACAGCCAAATCCCTCGGCGGCGGCTTCCCGGTGGGCGCCATGCTAACCACCGACGAAGTCGCCAAAAGCTTTGGCTTTGGCAGCCACGGCAGCACCTATGGGGGGAACCCACTGGCCTGCGCAGTGGCTCTCGAAGCCATCAACCTGATCCACAACGATCAGGTTCTGGCCAATGTCAGCAGTAAGCATGAACTGTTCCGAAGTGAGCTGGAACGCATTAACCAAACTTTTGGCATCTTTAAGGAAGTTCGTGGCAAAGGCATGCTGATTGGTGCCGAGCTGATCGAAGACTGGCACGGTAAAGGCAAGGATTTTCTCGCGGCCGCTGCAGAAGAAGGTCTGATGATGCTGGTAGCTGGCCCCAATGTTCTCAGAATGGCACCGTCACTGATCATTCCGGACGAAGATATCCGTGAGGGTATGGCAGCTCTGGAACGGGCAGTGGCCAAGGTAGTCAATCCATAATGAATGACTGCACCGGCCTCGTGTTACTGGCCGGTGTCACAACCCCAAACTGTCCGTATCAGAATACTTCCTGTCGCAAAATCAAGAGCGATCATGCTCGTCAGTTCGTATACTGAAATAGCTGCAGGCTCAGAAACAGCCTTGAGCTCAGAAAAAATAGCCAAACCAAAACAAATATCAGAAGGGAATGCCGGTTTATAGTGCGTTCCAACAAAAACCATCTTTGAAAAAATGGTGTTTCATGTCCGACCTTCTTGCCCCGCTCCAATCCCAGTTAACCCGTCTGGACAACCTTCAGGCCGAAATGCTTGAGCACACCATTGAACTGGCTGAAATCAACTCCGGTAGTCTCAATGCCACAGGGGTTAACCAGGTCATGGAGCGGCTCAGACGGATGACCGCATCCCTGGGTGGAGAGCAAGAAGTCATTGATCTGGCACCTTATGAAGTAATTAACGATCAGGGGGAAGTGGTTCAACACGAGTTAGGCAAGGCTCTGAGAGTCTGCAAACGCCCCGAGGCTCCGCTTAAGGTTTTCCTGTGCGGCCATATGGACACTGTATTCCCCAAAGACAGCTCTTTCCAAAAGGTTGTCCAACTTGATGAAGATACCATCAATGGTCCGGGTGTCACCGACTTGAAAGGCGGCATCATTGTGATGCTGAATGCGCTTAAAATACTGGAAGCAAGCCCCTGGGCAGATCAAATCGGCTGGGAAATCCTGTTCAACCCCGATGAAGAAATTGGCTCACCGGGTTCTGCCGCCTTGATAAAAGACGCCGCCAGCCGTGTAGACCTTGGCATGATTTACGAGCCTTGCTTCCCTGATGGCAGCTTCGCTGGTCAACGCAAGGGCAGCGGAAACTTTACCGCCGTCTGTTATGGCAAAGCGGCTCATGCTGGCAGGGAACATCATCTGGGAAGAAATGCTATACGTGCTCTGTGCGACTTTGTCTCTGCCATGGACGACCTGAATGGCAAACGTGAAGGTGTCACGTTTAATCCCGGCTATATTCACGGTGGCGGCCCAACCAATATTGTTCCGGACAAATGCATAAGCCGTTTCAATATTCGCCTTGAGAAACCGGAAGATGAAGACTGGTGCCTGCGGGAACTGCAAATGATCGTGAATGAGATCAGCAGTCGCAATGGCATCCGTCTGGAGCTCCACGGCGGCTTCAGCAGAAAACCCAAACTACTCTCCCCTGCCAACCAGCAACTGTTAGAGCTGGCCAGACAGTGTGGTCATGCACTGGGACTGACCATTGATGTAAAACCCACCGGCGGCTGCTGTGATGGCAATAACCTGGCCTCAGCAGGCATTCCCAATATCGATACTCTGGGCGTTCAGGGTGGACATATTCACAGTGAACAGGAGTACCTGAAAATCAGCAGTCTGGTGCCCAGGGCCAAATTGAGTGCGGCCCTACTGCTTACACTGGCCCGCAATGAAGCTCTGGGTAGCGGAAACGCCTGGCTGAAGAGCAAAGAGGCGCGGCAATGAAAGTCGTCAGACCTATAGAATATCGAGACCTTAGTGCCCTGGAAGCACTCGCCAGCAGTGCCCGAGACTCAATGACGACCCTGCCTGCAAACCGTGATCATCTGGCAGAACTGATTTGCAAAACCCACGACTCACTCAGTCAAAACGTCGAGAGTGCCCGAGAAGAGAGCTACCACTTTGTACTGGAAGATCTGGACAGTGGTGAGATTCTTGGCATATCCGGCATTATTGCCACAGTGGGCCTTTCTGTTCCTTTCTATAACTTTCGTGTTGATGAAGACGTTCATGCATCCGAAACCTTAAATACCATTAACCGGATGACCGTCTTAAAGCTCTGTCAGGATTACACAGGCTACTCCAGCCTCTGCACTCTCTTCATCTCTCAAAAACACGACAGCTGGTCTAACCTTCAGTTGCTGAGCCGGGCGAGACTGCTGTTCATGGCGGAACATCGTGATCGGTTTGCTGACCGTATTCTGGCAGAGATTCAGGGCGTTGTTGATGAAAACAATCGCTCGGCATTCTGGGACAGTCTGGGCAGTCACTTTCTGCCAATGGCCATGTCCAAAGCCAATTATCTGACCGGTCTTCAGGAAAAGAACTTTATTGCTGACCTGATGCCCCGATATCCGATTTACACACGCCTGCTCGCCAAACAGGCAAGAGCGGTGATAGGTGAACCCAGACCTGACCGGGAACCAGTGTTCCACATCCTTGAACGGGAGGGATTCAACTATCAGGGGTATGTAGATATTTTTGATGCCGGCCCCACTCTTGAAGCTGGAACCGACCGGCTAACCACTCTGCGTGACAGTCAGATCTATCAACCTGATCTACACATAAACTCTCCAGAGCCTGAAACAGCTTATACACAAAACAACGATTATCTTGTAGCCAATACATCGACCCGATCTTTTCGATGCATCAGCACAGCTTTCAACCCGCAAGCCCCGGCTCTGACACAGAAAGAAACGGATCTGCTGCAACTGGGTGGCGGAGACCCCGTCAGAGTGGCAGCCAGCTATTAAAAGACTATGGGCTCATAAAGCCAGAGGAAACGGCAATGACAGAAGCCAAAACAAACAAAATCAAAACCCTTCTGGAAGCCATGTGGCAGAATTATCTGGAACTGACCCCCGATGCCCGGACAATCCATGACCTCTTTGCCAGTCAGAATAATGGCATGGTGATCAACGACCACATTGCCCTGCGCACCTATAATCTGGACAAGGTCAATCTCGAAACAGTAGCCCGCCCCTTTCTCGATGCAGGCTATGTTGTCGGCGGCGACTATGCATTTCCAGGCAGAAAACTGGTGGCTAAACATTTCCAGCATCCAGACGACACTCTGCCTAAAGTATTTATTAGTGAGCTGCTGGTTGAGGCACTATCAGGTAAAGCTCAGAAAATTATCCACAGCCTCGTCGACCAGGTGACTGAAGGATCTGTTCTTCTGGATAACTTCTGCTTTTCAGGGCGTCCCTGGACAGTCAGCCTGCAAGACTATGACCTGCTATTACAGGAAAGTGAGTACGCTGCCTGGGTGGCAGCCCTCGGTTACCGCCCCAACCACTTCACTGTCTCCATCAATCACCTGCAATCTCATGATGACATCCATGTCCTGAACCGTATGCTGCAGGATAATGGTTTCATACTGAATGAAAGCGGAGGTCTGGTGAAAGGTTCTCCCGAAGTCCTTCTGGAACAGTCATCCACCATGGCCGGCAAAGTCAGCGTCAGCTTCTCCGATGGTGACCGGGCGATCCCCGGCTGTTTCTATGAGTTTGCCAAGCGCTACTCACTGCCCAATGGTAAGCTCTACCAGGGGTTCGTAGCGGTTTCTGCTGACAAGATTTTTGAAAGTACCGATACCAGGTCAACCCAATGATCTGACTTTGTTCAGTCATTGAGGAAGGCAAAAGTGACAGAACAGTTTTTTCACAAGCTGCTCTTTTCTATCACGATAATCATAAAAAACGACCACTGAGGCCTGACATTTTCTTATGATGTTAATCAGACCCATTACCGAACAGGACCACGACGCACTCTGGCAGATTGCCCGGATGACCGGCGTGGGTTTCTCTTCCCTGCAACCTGATCCCGACATGGTGCAAAAAAAACTCGACTGGGCAGTCAACTCCTTCAGGGCTGAAAAGCCTCTGGAAGAAGCTTACTACCTGTTCGTCATGGAAGACACGAAAACGGAAAAAGTAGTTGGTGTCTGCGGCATTGAGTCCGCACTAGGCCTGAAAGACCCCTGGTACAACTACAAGGTGAACACTCAGGTACATGCCTCCAGAGAACTGGATGTCTATACCCGCATCAAGACCCTGACGCTTTGCAGTGATTACACCGGTCATTCAGAACTCTGCACTCTGTTCCTGACACCGGAATACCGTAAATCCAGCAATGGACACCTGTTGTCCAAGTGTCGTTTTCTTTTCATGGCTGCTCATGAGCCTCGCTTTGACGATAACATCATTGCCGAGCTTCGTGGCTTCTCTGATGAAGATGGCGAATCTCCCTTCTGGGAAGCTTTGGGCAGACATTTCTTTGCCGTGGACTTTGTCGAAGCTGACCAGCAGGTCTCCCGGGGTAAGTCTTTTATCGCCGAGTTGATGCCACGCAACCCCATCTACAGCAACCTGTTACCCGCAAAAGCCCAAAGTGTCATCGGTCAGACTCATCAGGATACTGTGCCCGCAAGAAAACTACTGGAGAGCGAAGGGTTCCGATACACCGGCTATATCGACATTTTTGATGGCGGTCCGGTGCTGGAAACCCGGCTTAGAGATATCCGGGCAATCAGGGATTCCCGCCGCTACCGGGTCAGGGTTCATGACTTTGTGGATACGGATGAAACGGTCTGGCTAATGGCCAACAGCCATTTCCGCAACTTTCGTTGCATGGCAGGACAACTGTCGTTTGAAGGACTGGAATCCGTCAACATCAGTCAGAAACAGGCTGAAGCCTTGAAGGTGCGAGACGGAGACGAACTCAGAGTCGTGCCACTCTTTAATCCACAACGGAACAATTATCAATAAACAGCCCTGAACACTAATACATTAGGAGTGACATTATGAAAGGTTCTCTATTTATTAAGGGACAATGGCTTCAGGGTGAAGGTCAGACATTCCATTCTCTGAATCCGGCCAGTGGTGAAACCGTCTGGAGTGGATCTGCCGCCCAGCCTTCACAGGTTGACCAGGCCATTTCATCAGCCCGGAAAGCCCAGCCGGGATGGGCTGCACGCTCTCTGGAAGACCGCATTAGTCTGGTGCGTAAGTTTGCCGGGCAGGTTGAACAAAACGCTCACCTGCTGGCCGAGATCATTGCCTTAGAGACGGGTAAACCCTTGTGGGAATCCAAAACCGAAGCTGCGGCCATGAAAGGCAAGATTGAAATTTCTATCAAAGCCTACAGTGAGCGCACCGGAACGACAGAAAACATCATGCCGGGAGGCCGTGCTTTTATACGACATAAACCTCACGGTGTCGTCGCTGTTTTTGGCCCCTACAATTTTCCGGGACACCTGCCCAATGGACACATTGTTCCGGCCCTGCTGGCGGGCAATACGGTTGTCTTCAAACCCAGTGAACTGACCCCGGCTACAGCTGAAGAAACCATCAAACTCTGGGAGCAGGCCGGACTACCGGAAGGCGTATTGAACATGGTTCAGGGCGAGAGAGAGACCGGTATGGCTCTGGCTGGGCACAAAGGCATTGACGGCCTGTTCTTCACCGGCAGCTCGAATACAGGAAGGCTCATCCACCAGCAGTTTGGGGGTCAGCCAGGCAAGATTCTGGCTCTGGAGATGGGTGGCAATAACCCGCTGATCATTACTGAAGTCAAAGATCGAAAAGCGGCGATACACGACACTATACAGTCAGCGTTTATTACTGCGGGTCAGCGGTGTACCTGCTCCAGACGCTTGTTCGTGCCTGCCTCAGAATGGGGTGATACTTTCATTGATCAACTGGTTGAAGCCACAGGCAACATCAAAATAGGCCAATGGAATGATGAAGACCAGCCCTTCATGGGAGCCGTTATCTCAGAAGCGGCTGCGAACAGTATTTTGCAGGCACAGGCACGCCTGCAACAGCTGGGCGGTCAATCATTACTGACGAGCAGAAAATTGAAGGAAGGTACCGGTTTACTGTCTCCCGGCATTATTGATGTTACCTCCATTAAAGAACTACCCGATGAAGAGTACTTCGGCCCCTTGCTACAGGTGCTTCGTTACAACCAACTCAACGAAGCCATCGAACAAGCCAATAACACTCGTTATGGACTGTCCGCCGGTATTTTCGCTGACAACCGAGAAGACTATGAACAGTTCCTGCACCTGAGTCGAGCCGGAATCGTCAACTGGAACAAGCCCATCACCGGAGCCAGCAGCGCTGCGCCATTTGGTGGTATTGGTGACAGCGGTAACCACCGCCCCAGTGCCTACTTTGCTGCTGACTACTGCGCTTACCCCGTTGCCAGTGTAGAAGCTGAGAGCCTGTCACTACCGGAAAAACTGGCGCCGGGTTTAAAGCTTTAATGAACAGATGCATGCCATCAGGAAGCTGACCGAGATCGGAACAGAAAAAATATGAATAGTACTGTTGAAGCCAATTTTGACGGCCTGGTAGGCCCAACCCATAATTATGCAGGCCTTTCTCTGGGCAATATAGCCTCAACCCGAAGCCAGTCGGCGTCTTCCAACCCGAAACAGGCTGCTCTGCAAGGTCTGGCTAAAATGAAGGCACTGCACGACATGGGTTTAGTACAAGGAGTGCTGGCACCCCATGAAAGACCCGACGTTTATACCCTGCGCAAGCTAGGTTTTAGCGGCAGTGATAGACAGGTTCTTGCCGGGGCCTCAAGACAGGCACCCAAAATTCTTGCAGCATGCAGTTCTGCATCCACCATGTGGACCGCTAATGCCGCTACAGTATCACCCAGCGCCGACACAACGTCTGGCACCGTACATTTCACACCGGCAAACCTGTGCAGTAAGTTTCACCGATCCATTGAGCATGAAATAACAGGCAAAATCCTGAAAGCCGTTTTCTCCAGCGAGGAGCATTTCACTCATCATCCAGCCCTGATTAGCACCTCTCACTTCGGCGATGAGGGCGCGGCCAATCACACCCGTTTCTGTCAGAACTATGGAGACGAAGGTGTTGAGTTTTTTGTTTATGGCCGTTACAGCTTTGATGATGCTCAGCCAGCGCCGACAAAATTTCCGGCTCGCCAAACCCTGGAGGCCTCCCAGGCCATTGCCCGTAACCATCAACTGAATAGCCATCGAACTGTCTTTGCACAGCAAAATCCGGAAGTCATTGATCAGGGAGTTTTTCATAACGATGTCATTGCTGTGGGTAACCGCAATGTACTGTTCTGTCACGAGAAAGCCTTCCTGAATCAGGCGCAGGTTTACAACGACCTGAGAAGTGCTTATAGCCTTGAGCTAAAAAACAGCCGGAATGACTTCTGCATTATTGAGGTGCCTGAAAGTCAGATAAGAGTGGAAACTGCGGTGAAAAGTTACCTGTTCAACAGTCAGCTGCTCAGCACTTCCGATCATGATATGACTATTGTTGTGCCCTCTGAGTGCCAGAGTGATCGACAGGTTTCTTCTTACCTCGAAGGTCTGGTTGCGCGCGAGAACCCCATTAATGACATCAAAGTGTTCGACTTGCGTCAGAGCATGAATAATGGCGGCGGACCTGCCTGTTTGCGTCTGAGAGTAGTCCTGACTCCAGAAGAACTGGCTGCCACCAATCAGGCCTGCCTGATGAACGACACTTTGTATACAACACTCTGCCAATGGGTAGAAAAACATTACCGTGACAGGCTGACTGAAGCCGATCTTGCTGATCCTGAACTTCTGATTGAATCCCGTACAGCACTGGATGAGTTAACCGACATTCTGCAACTGGGCTCAGTCTATCAGTTCCAACAGGTGTGAAGGGCTTGAGCTGATTTTATCTCTGCGAATGATAGAATCAGCTCATCCACTTCATGGGAGAAAAGAATGAGAATAATATCCATTGCTATGCTGGCGCTTGTTTCCATAGTACTTGCAGGCTGCGTAAGCGTTACCGTTCCTCAGGAAAACCCTAAGGTCGCCCCATTATCGATTACCGCTTCTCCCCTGCATCGATTCTCTTTAGCCGATTTTGATGGCTTGATGTTCGAATCCATCACCCCTGAAGAAAAGGACCCGATGTTCCCTAACCGGGAGAATGCTTATCAAACAATAGAATTCGAGATAGCCAAACAGCTGTCAGCGAAAATGAAGATTGATCCTGACCAAATACCCCAGAATTCATTGATTGTCCGCTACGGCATTGCTTCTGATTCCATCGTCTCCGACGCAGAACTGGTTCACTTTTTTGGCACAACGCCGGGACTGGTCACTGAGCCGGGCCAGGAAAAACTGACCATAGCCATTGCCCTGATTAGAGCCAATACCGGAGATGCCCTATGGAAAGGGGTTGCCCAGGGCACAATAGTTCCCGGACTAAGCAATGAGACGCGACTGGCCAGAGCCGAAGCGGCGATTGCCAGAATGTTGAGCAGTTTGAAATGACGCTCCCTGCCTTATCAAAGATGTTGGAGAGTTAAAGCAAACAATCAATTATTCATTCGTAGCTCCGTGATTTTCACCTTGTGATAGCCACTGTCATAGCCGTCGGAGATGGTAAGCACATGGCCGCAGTCGGCACTGAAGGTGGCTGATTTGACCTTCCTCCCATGGGAAATTGTGGCTTTTTCTACCCATGATCCATCAGCCACCAGACCAATAATTTTCGACGTTAAATCTCCACTGGCGGTGACCACATGGCGGCCATCGGGACCGAAGGTGGCCGAGAAGACCTCTCCATTATGGGAAAAGATGGCTATTTCTCTCCATAATCCATCGTCGTCATGGCCATAAATTTTCACCTTTCCATCGCCACTGGCGGTCACCATGTAACGGCCATCGGCGCTGAAGTTGGCTGAATAAACTTCGTCCTCATGATGAATGGTGGTCTGTTTTTTCCATTCTCCGTACTCCTGGGCGTAGATTTTCGCCTTGCCATCAATACTGGCGGTCACCAAATGACTGCCATCATCGCTGAAGGTGGCTGAGTTGACCTCTTCCTTATGTAAAATAATGGTTTTTTCTTTCCATGGCCCATCATCTTCATGACCATAGATTTTCACCGTGCAATTGTTAACGGTCACCAGATGGCTGCTGTCAGCGCTGAAGGTAGCTGAATCGACATAATCAACATGATAAATTTTGGCTTTTTCTTCCCATGTCCCACCCTCTTCCTGGCCATAGATTTTCGCCGTGCAATCTTCACTGGCAGTGACCAAATAGCGGCTATCGGCACTGAAGGTAGCTGAGCTGACAGTGTCATCATGTTCAATTGTGGCTTTTTCCACCCATAGCCCATCGCCCACCTTGCTATAGATCTTCACTGTGTGATCGTCACTTGCGGTCACTAAATGAGAGCTATCGGCGCTGAAGGTGGCTGTATTAACGCCTTCATCATGAAAAATGGTCCCTTTTGCTTTCCATGATCCATCGTCTTCATAGCCATAGATTTTCGCTGTGCCGTCGTCACTGGCAGTTACCAAATAGCGGCTATCGGCACTGAAGGTGGCTGACTCAACGAAGCGATCATGGGTAATGGTGGTCTTTTCTTCCCATAAACCATCGTCATTGCGGCTACAGATTTTCACCTTGTTATCTTCACCGATGGTCACCACGTGGTGACCATCGGCGCTGAAGGAAGCTGAATTAACTTCTTCATCATGGGAAATGGTGGCTTTTTTCTTCCATGATCCGTCGTCCTCCTTGTCATAGATTTTCACCTTACCATCGTTACTGGCAGTCACGACGTGGAGACCGTCTTTACTGAAAGTCGCTGAATTGATTAAGTCTCCATGGGAAATAGTGACTTTTTTATCGACATTGAATGTTTCGCACTGCGACATTAGATCGGCATTGTTGAAAAAGAGCAGAGCAGGACGAACCTCTTCTCGACTTTTAACAAGTGACTTGATTAGCGCCTGATTATTCGTAAATTGCCCCAGCCAGGCACTAAGTTGCTCATCACTTCTTGCAGTGATGGCTGTCTTCAGTAGAGACTGGTGTGCTGAAGAAAAACGGCGATACCATGCCTTTGCCGGAATATCTTCTTGTTTAATAAGCTCTTGAAAGTGGCTAGATACCTGTTTCAAACAGGCAACATCTTTAAGCCCCAAATGGCCAATAATATTTAATTGTGTGAGGCGGGGCAAATTGAGTAGCGGAGACTCACTGCTCTCAGATACACTGATTTCCCTACCCCCACTGACACCCGTTGGTGCATGCTCTGATATAGATTGAGGCGGTTTTGGTAAATATGAGAAAGCAGCTTTTGAGTTGTTATTTATCGATTCCATGTTTTGTCAATCCTTTGTTTGATAGTTTTTATTTATCTTCAATCAGGAAGAACATCCAAAATTGAAACTAAGGGTTGGATTCTGTCTTAAAGTAAAAGTTCATGACATGTTGTTAAGTGAAACTAACAAAAGTTTCTGTCTTTCAGCACACGCTAAATAGCGTCACTCAGAAGAAACCTCTTAAATTGAATAAAAGTGAAGGCAAACAATCAATTATTCATTCATTCGCAGCTCAGTGATTTTCGCCTTGTGATAGCCATTGTCTGCGGCAGTGGTAAGCACATGGCTGCAGTCGCCACTGAAGGTGGCTGATGAGACCAGCCCCCGATGGGAGATAGTGGCTTTTTCTACCCATGATTCTTCAGCCGTCAGGCCAATAATTTTCGACGTTTTATCTTTACTGGCGGTCACTATATGGCGGCCATCGGTACTGAAGGTGGCTGAATAGACTCGACCATTATGATAAATAGTGGTTTTTTTCTTCCATGATCCATCGCTCTCACGGCCGTAAATTTTCACCTTGCCATCGTCACCGGCGGTCACCACGTAGCGGCCATCGGCGCTGAAAGTGGCTGAATTAACATCACCGGCATGGTGAATGGTGGCTTTTTCTTCCCATGATCCATCTTTATTCTGGCCATAGATTTTCGCCTTACCATCATTACTGGCGGTCACCACATGGCTGCCATCGGGACTGAAGGCGGCTGAGTTGACCTTATTTTTATGGAAAATAGTGGTTTTTAATCCCAATAATCCGTCGCCCTCATGACCATAGATTCTCACCGTGTAATCGTCACTGACGGTCACCAAATAGTTGCCATTTGCGCTGAAGGCAACTGAATCGGCATGGGTAGCATAGTACGCGGAATTTTCTTCCCATGTTCCACCTTCCTCCTGACCGTAAATTTTCGCCCCGCCATCATAACTCGTGGTCATTACACGGCTAGCATCGGCGTTGAAGGTCGCTGAGCTGATCAAATCATTGTGATAAATGATGCCTGATTCCAGCCATGATCCATCGTGCTCCTTACTATGGATTTTCACTGTGTGATCGCCGCTGGCAGTCAACACATAGCGGCCATCGGCACTGAAAGTGGCTGAACTGATATATCCATTGTGGAAAATGGTAGCTTTTGCTTTCCATGTTCCATCGTCCTCATAGCCGTAAATTCTCGCCGTGCCATCGTCACTGGCAGTGACCAAATAGCGGCCATCGGCACTGAAGGTGGCTGACTTGACAAAGGAATCATGGGATATTGTGGCCTTTGCTTGCCATGATCCATCGTCATTCCGGCCATAGAGTTTCACTTTGTGATCTTCACCGATGGTCACCGCATGGCGGCCATCGGCGCTAAAAGTGGCTGATGCCACCGATTTATCATGAGCAATGGTGGCTTTTTTTGTCCATGATCCGTCGAGCTCCTTGTCATAGATTTTCGCCGTGCCATCGTCACTGGCAGTCACCACGTGGAGACCATCTTTACTGAAAGTCGCCGAATTGATGAAGCCTTTATGGGAAATAGTGACTTTTTTATCGACATTAAATGTTTCGCACTGCGACATTAGATTGGTGTTGTTGAAAAAGAGCAGAGCAGGAGATAGACCATTATCGTCCCGGCGTTTTAAAACTGAATCGATCAATGCCTGATTATTCGTAAATTGCCCCAACCAAGCACTGAGTTGCTGATCACTTTTTGCGGTGACGACTGTCTTTAGTAGAAACTGGTGCGCAGAGGAAAAACGGCGATACCATTCCTTTGCCAGAGAACCTTCTTCTTTAATAAGCTTTCGAAAGTAGGTACATACCTGTTTCAAACGGGTAATATCTTTAAGCCCCAAACGTTCAATAATATTTAAGTGTGTTGGGCGAGACAAACTCAGTAATGGAGGCTTAGTACCCTCAAAAACAGTGATTTCTCTATTTGCATTGACACCTGTACGTGCTCGCTTTGATATAGGTTGAGCAGAAAATGACAAAACGTTTGAATGGTTATTTATTTGTCGCATATCTGGTCACTCCATGGTTAGCGCTTATCCTCAATTAGAAGGTATATTCAAAATTGATGTTAATAATAGGATTCGGTTTTAACATAAAAGTTCCTGACAAATTGTTAAGTGAAACTAACATTTACCACCGACAGCAACCATTTTCTCCACTAACCTTCTGAGTTTCGATCTTCTACACAGAAATGGATGACACCTGTATTCAATATTGTTTTTCGGGGTTTTGTGATTAATTAATTCAAAAACCTGGCATCTCCCTCCATTCTTTTCTGAAAAGCCGGGTGCGCCTTGACCCTCTGGAGATAGGCGGCAAAGCCCGAATATTCTGACGGGTCAGGTTCGAATCCGGCACAACCGGCATTGGTCACTTTCATCAAAACGGTATCAGCGTACTCCTCCAACCAGCGGGCTTTGGCTTTTAAAGCCGGATCTCTGGGGTACAGCGCCAAGAAAAGGGAGAAACTCCATGGGAGCTGAGACGAGGACCTTTTAGAGAGTCTGACTTTTCCTGTCTGCCTCCCGGTCAGTGGACACTTCTGGTTCAGGCTATGGATCACTGGGTTCCCGATGTTCACTCGCTGCTGGATTACTTTGACTTTCTGCCCTCCTGGCAACTTGAAGACATTATGATCAGCTATGCAATCGATGGGGGTTCAGTGGGTCCTCACTACGATCATTTTGATGTTTTCCTGATTCAGGCCGAAGGCCGAAGGCAAAAGGCATTGGCAAGTCGGCCCGGTCTACGATGCCAGCTCACCAAAACTGAAAAACACTGACCTTCATATCCTGTCGGAATGACTATTTCAGTAGGCTTCCGGAAAAGTGAAAGCAAGCAAACAATCAATCGCCCATGAATAGTTCATTGATTTTCACCCTGTCATCGAAGCCGACGGTAACCACATGGCTGACGTCGTTGCTGAAGGCGGCTGATATGACCGGTTCCCAATGGTAAACAGAGGCTTTTTCTACCCATGATTCATCAGTTTCCTGGCCAATAATTATCGCCGTATAATCTTCACTGGCAGTCACCACATGGCGGCCATCGGCACTGAAGGTGGCTGAGCTGACCGGACCACCATGTTCAATTTCGGATTTTATTTTCCACAATCCATCGTCGTCATGGCCATAAATTATCACTCTGCCATCGTGACTGGCAGAAACCATATGACGGCTATCGGCACTGAAGGTGGCTGAATTGACGTGGTCATAACCACCATGGTCGATGGTGGCTTTTTCTTCCCATAATCCACCCTTACCGGCCTTCTGGCCACAGATTATTGCCACGCCATCTTCACCGGTGGTCACCAGATGGCAGCCATCGGGGCTGAAAGACGCTGTTTTGACCACGTTACTATGGAAAATAGTGATTTTTTCTTTCCATGTTCCATCGTCCTCATAGCCATGGATTTTCACACTGTAATCACCACTGACGGTAGCCACATGGTATCCATCGGCACTAATGGCAGCTAAATCGACACCGACTTCATGGTAAATGGTGGCTTGTTCTTGCCATGTTCCACCCGCCTCCTGGCCGTATATTTTCGCAGTGCCATCCCAACTGGCGGTCAGAACATGGCGACAATCGGCGCTTAAATTAGCTGAGATGACACAGTCATCATGAGTAATTCTGACTTTTTCTATCCATAATCCATCGGACTCCAGACTATAGATCTTCGCTGTGTTATCGTGGCTGGCAGTCACCACATGGTGTCCATCGGCGCTGAAGGAGGCTGAATTGATATCGTCACCATGGGCAATGATGACTTTCTCTTCCCATAATCCATCGTCATCATGACCATAGATTTTTGCTATGTAGTCGCTACTGGTGGTCATCAGATGGCGGCCATCAGGGCTGAAGTTAGCCGAGTTGATGTCGTCATTATGATCAAGGATGGCTTTTTCTTCCCATCTTCCATTAGCCTCGCAAACGATGATTTTTGCGGTTTCATTGTCACAGATGGTCACCACTTGGCGGCCATCGTCGCTGAAGGTGGCTGATCTGACCCTGTCATCATGGGAAATGATGGCTTTTTCTTTCCATGATCCATTGTCCTCCTGGTCATAGATTCTCGCCGTGCCATCATTACTGGCAGTTACCACGTGGAGGCCATCGGTGCTGAAAGTGGCTGATCTGACGTCGCCTCTATGGGAAATAGTAACTTTAGCCTCTAAATTAAATGTTTTACGTTGCGACATTAAATCTGTGTTGTTGAAAAAAACCAGAGCAGGAAAATCAACATTGTTTCGACGCTCTGTAAGTGACTTGGTTAACACTTGGTTATTTGTAAACTGCCCAACCCAACGGCTGAGTTGCTCATCACTTTTTGCAGTAATGACTGTCTTTAGTAGAGACTGGTGTGCAGAAGAAAAGCGGCGATACCAAGCCTTTGCCAGGATATCTTCTTCTTTAATAACCTCTCGAAAGTAGGTACAAACCTGCTTTAAACGAGCAATATCTTTAAGCCTCAAACAGCCAATAATTTTCAATTGTGTCAGGCTGGGCAAATTGAGTAGTGAAAGTTCACCCTTGTCACATACAGTAATTTTCCTGCCTGCACTATCACCCACAACCTCTGACCTCGATAGAGATTGATCTGGTGTTGGTGAAAGTGAACCGACAATATTGGAATCGTTATTCATTCCATTCATGCTCTGTTACTCAATGGTTACTATTTACTCTCAATTAAAAAAGACATTCAAAATTGATGCCACGGGTTAGACTCGGAGTTGAAATAAAAGTTCATTACGGGTTGTCAAGTGAAACTGACAATAGTTTCTGTCTTTCAGCACAAGAAGAATAGCGTCAATTAGAGGAAACCCCTTGAATTGATAAACCCGGATCGCGCGCTCATCTTCGGGGTGATTAGAGTAAGGCTTTTCACCCGGTTAATAATAACGCAGCTCAGCCTTACTTTTTTACCACCGGCAGCAACAATTTTCGCCACTAGCCTACTGAGTTTGGATTCTCTAAACAAAAATTGATGACAACTGTTTTCCAGTATCCAAAATTATTTCCCGTTTTTTTGATTAATTAATTCAAGAATCTGGCATCTTCCTTAATTCTTTTCTGCAAAGCCGGATGCGCCTTGACCCTATGGAGATAGGCGGCAAAAACCGGATATTCTGACGGGTCAGGTTCAAATTCGGCATAACCGGCATTGATAAAACAGGAACCGATGCCAATATCAGCCATCATCAATGATTCACCCAAGAGAAAACCTTGTTCCGGAACTACACTTTCCAGATAAGCCAATGTCTTGGGCATGTTGTCTTTAAGGTTTTGCTGTACTTTGTCTTCGTCCGTTTCCATCCCCATCATCGGCTTCACTACCCGTTCGAAGAACAAACTTTCAGCAGTCACTTTCATTAAAACCGTATCAGCGTACTCCTCGAACCAGCGGGCTTTGGCCTTCAGGACCAGATCGGCGGGATACAACGCAATTTCCGGGTAGCGATCTTCCAGATACTCACAGATGATGGAGGAGTCTGCCAGGGTCACTTCACCATCCTGCAAGGCAGGAACTTTTTTCAGGGGACTGATTTTTTCAAAACCTTCAGGGGTATTAAAAGGAATAACGGGGTCCAACTCAAAATTCAGCCCTTTCATTTCCAGGGCCACTAAAACCTTTCGAACCATGGGGGAAAGGGTTGCTCCAAAAACTTTCATTCTAATTCTCCTGTTCAATGAATAATTTTCATTCCTTAGGGGCAAGAAAATTATTCTATCGCTATGGCGGCTCAGAACTATCTATCCTACAGCCAAGCCTATTAATAAGGCCACTTTATGCTAACCTTGCGTCGTTTATTTACATTCCGATGAAATTCAATGAAACAATTTATTCTGGGTTCCCTTCCTCCAGAGGCTTTCCTGCAAAGCTATTGGCAAAAGAAACCTCTGCTGATTCGTCAGGCCATCCCGGATTTTCTGTCACCTCTCTCGGCCGATGAGCTGGCAGGTCTGGCGTTGGAAGAGGACGTTGAGTCCCGTATTGTGCTTGAGAAAGGGGAAACTCCGTGGGAGCTGAGACGGGGACCGTTCAGTGAAGCTGACTTTGCCTGTCTGCCGCCCAGTCACTGGACACTTCTGGTTCAGGCTGTGGACCACTGGGTACCCGGTGTTCACTCATTGCTGGATTACTTTGACTTTCTTCCCTCCTGGCGGCTTGAAGACATCATGATCAGCTATGCAACCGACGGTGGTTCAGTGGGCCCTCACTATGATCATTTTGATGTTTTCCTGATTCAGGCCGAAGGTCAAAGACGCTGGCAAGTCGGCCCGGTCTATGATGCTACCTCACCGAAACTGGAAGACACTGACCTTCACATCTTGTCAGAGTTTGAAGTTCTGCAAGATTATGTCCTTGAACCCGGCGACATGCTCTACCTGCCACCTGGTATCGGTCATCATGGCGCAGCCGAAGGTGAATGCATGACTATTTCAGTAGGCTTTCGGGCTCCCAGCCATCGCGAGATTCTGATGCAATTTACTGACTTTATCGCCGACCGGTTACCAGAGAGCCTTCGCTATTCAGACCCCGACCAGACTTTGCCCGAGCAAAAAGGCGAGATTGATGAAAAAGCCCTGGATCGTCTACAGAAAATTCTGAAAACGCATATTGAAGATCGCTCAATGCTGGCAGAATGGTTTGGAGAGATGATGACCCAACCCAAACATGAGCAGCCATTGGAAGAACACTGGCAAAGTTGGGAAGCGCTTAAGGAAGAGGCTGAAGGGATTGATCTGGTGCTCAATGAGGGCTCAAGGCTCGCTTTCAGGCAAGAGAAAAATCACCTGACACTGTTTGCTGATGGTGAGGCCTACGAATGCCAGTCTGCAGACGCAGCGAATCTGGCTCAACAGATGTGTCAGCACTCGCAACTGGCATCCGATCAATGGCACTTTGTCGTGGACAATGAAGCTCGTGAGTTGCTACTCCGCTTGATTAACGCGGGCTGTATCTACCCGCTCTTTGAGGCAGAGACAGAGGACTGATGAATAATATTCTGTTATTGGTCGAACGCTTAAACCAAAAATAACAACCAACCAGCGTGGCAAATGATAGCCTTAGCGCTTTCATTTGCCACTTTTCACCTTCAGAAAAGTTAAAACTGATATCTCTGGTAAGAACATCTCTTCGGGTGCTGTAGTTCTGCTTCTTTTACAGATTAACCCGTCATTTTTGGCTTTAAAGCTTTACTGACCAAACGGCCGCACGTAAGGCTTGATTATAACTATTCTGGTGAAGTTGTTTTTAACAAATACAGGTAAAGCTATGGCCTTACAATGTGACTTTAAGGTGCTTTTATTTTCAGTCTTTTTTTTGTTTTGTCAGCAGGGGATGGCAAACGACACCTATGATCTTGAAGAATTTCGCCAGTATTATAAAAAAATCTGGGACCCTTCCCCAAAAAGAAGGCAAAAGGGCTCGGGTGATTCCATCATGAACCCGTTTAAAATTATTCGTATTGGCTTTTTCGGGCTGAATTTAGCGGCTGATGATGTATCCGGAGATGACCGACTGGAAATCTACAATAACTTCTTGCTTGATGAGCAAAATTTTGAATATCTTTCAAACTTTTACTTTTACTACGTGAACATAGGGAGCCCTCAATATCGGCATGCGCGCATTCAGAAAATACTGAGACTGATATTTCGTATATTCACTATGAATGTGACCATGGAAAATAGCCCGGCAGGTAAACAGAAAATAAACGCAATGGCCAGAAGCCTCTTTGATAAGTTGTTTTTTTCTCCAGCCATCGATGCTGAAATTAACCCTTATTACACTATTTTCAATTCACATTCAGAGAAAAATCTGCCTGATTATGCCACTGTTCATAACGGTTTAGTCCTGATGTTTTTTGCTTTTCTTGGTCCTCATGTTCTTTCCACCAATGCCTTTTATGATCACTTTTCTGTGCTGCTCAATCGCTTTACCCGAAAAAGCTACCATGAAGCATTATCCAATTCACTGCTGTCTGGCAATACCAGCGATTATCAATCTCCGAAAAGATTTGCCAATCGGCTCAAAGAAGCAAACCTGGACACTGAAACAGCTCTTCTCATCGGTTTACATGCAATGGCAAGCGCTTCTCACCACCACATGGCTACAGGAATGGCGTGGCCAGAGACACTGGAAGAACTGTTACAAAGATTTTTGCCCTATGAGCTTCTGTGCAGTAGCTACGAAAATATGAATAGCCTTTGCCAGAGAGAATCACGTTCCAGGCCTGAGGTCATGTTTAGCTACGAAGGTATGCGAGATTTTACATACAATATTCTGGGTATTGATCCCACACCCCCGGCTGAATTAGATGAAGAAGCATGTTCACAGTCAGGAGTCTGCCGCAATCTATCGGACCATTCTCCACAGAATTCCAGTTCTCCCCGGGTTACCGCTTCTGACTGGAGTTTAGACAGTGAAGATTCCGACGAGGAAATAGCACAGAAATCAGGAGCAGTTGGAGGTGCCACCAGAGAGAGTCAGGAATGTTTGATTTGTTCAGGACCATTGGAAGATAAAACTATATTCATAAACTGCAGGCACCTTGGTTATTGTGAGGTCTGTATTGAGAACATTTTAAAGGAATAGATAGAAGGGAAGCTCTGCTTCTCCTTTATACTTCCAGCGGTTCTGAGATCCTTCCCAGCCAGATACTGATATTGTGCTTCTTTGACAAATTGACCCGCCATTTTATTGCCTTAAAGCTTTACTGACCAAAAAGTCTCACGAAAGGTTTGTTGATGAACAAGAGTGAAAGCAAACAATCAATCATTCATCAACAGTTTAATGATGTTCACCCTGCGATCAGAACCGGTGGTAACCAGATGGCTGACGTCGTTGCTGAAGTTGGCTGATATGACCGAACCCCAATGATAAACAGTGGCTTTTTCTACCCATGATCCATCAGTTTCCTGGCCAATAATTTTCGCCGTGTTATCTAAACTGGCAGTCAACACATGGCGGCTATCGGCACTGAAGGTGGCTGAGCTGACCGAACTATTATGACGAATTTCGAATTTTTTTTCCCACAATCCATCATCATGATGGTCATAAATTATAACTCTGCAATCGTGAGTGGCCGTAACCATATGACGGCTATCAGCGCTGAAGGTGAAATTGGCGTGGGCATCGCCACCGTTGTGCAAAGTGGCTTTTTCTTCCCATAATCCACCCGCACCCGCCTTATGGCCACAGATTTTCGCCACGCCATCTCCACGGGTGATCACAAGATGGCAGCCATCGGGGCTGAAAGAGGCTGTTTTGACCACACGACTATTGATAATAGTGAGTTTTTCTTTCCATGTACCATCGTCCTCATAGCCGTGGATTTTCACAGTGTAATTGCCATTGACGGTAACCAGATGGTGTCCATCGGGGCTCATGGCGGCTATATCGACACCTTCTTCATGGTAAATGGTGGCTTGTTCTTCCCATGTTCCGTCTTCCTCCTGGCCGTAGATTTTCGCAGTGCCATCGTAACTGGCGGTCAGCACATGGCGACTATCGTCGCTTAAAGTAGCTGAGATAACATTGTCATCATGAGTAATTCTGGCTTTTTCTATCCATAATCCATCGGACTCCAGACTATAGATCTTCACTGTGTGATCGTCGCTGGCAGTCACCACATGGTGTCCATCGGCGCTGAAGGAGGCTGAATTAATATCGTTACCATGGGCAATGATGGCTTTCTCTTCCCATAATCCATCGTCATCATGACCATAGATTTTTGCTATGTAGTCGTCCCAGGTGATCAGATGGCGACCGTCAGGGCTGAAGTCAGCTGAGATGATATAGTCATCATGGTGAACGGTGGCTTTTTCTTCCCATCTTCCATTAGCCTCGCAAACGATGATTTTTGCGGTTTCATTGTGACTGATGGTCACCACTTGGCGGCCATCGTCGCTGAAGGTGGCTGATCTGACCCAGTCATCATGGGAAATGATGGCTTTTTCTTGCCATGATCCATTGTCCTCCTGGTCATAGATTCTCGCCGTGCCATCATTACTGGCAGTTACCACGTGGAGGCCATCGGTGCTGAAAGTGGCCGATCTGACTTGACCTCTATGGGTAATAGTGACTTTAGCCTCTAAATTAAATGTTTTGCGTTGCGACATTAAATCTGTGTTGTTGAAAAAAACCAGAGCAGGAAAATCAACATTGTTTCGGCGCTCTATAAGTGACTTGGTTAACACTTGATCATTTGTAAACTGCCCCACCCAACGGCTGAGTTGTTCATCACTTTTTGCTGTGATGACCGTCTTTAACAGAGACTGGTGTGGAGAAGAAAAGCGGCGATACCACGCCTTTGCCAGAAGGTCTTCTCCTTCAATAACCTCTCGAAAGTAGGTACACACCTGTTTTAAACGGGCAATATCTTTAAGTCTCAAACAGCCAATAATTTTCAATTGTGTCAGGCTAGGCAAATTGAGTAGTGAAAGTTCACCCTTGTCAGATACAGTAATTTTTCTACCTGCACTGACACCTATACCCGTTGACGCTTGCTTCGATATAGATTGATCAGGCGTTGTTGAGTGTGTACTGCCAGAGTTTGGATTTATTCGATCCATGCTTGGTTACTCGTATTAATCCTCAATTAGAAAGGACATTCAGAATTGATACTGCAAATTTGACTCGGTTTTAAAATAAAAGTTCAAAATATGTTGTTAAGTGCAACGGACAAAGCTTCTGTCTTTCAGCACACTCAGAATGGCTTTGGCTTCACTCAGCCAAAGCTCACTGGATCGGTGAGGGTGAGAGCTTTCATTTTTCACGTCAAAAATTAAGAAAAATTGAAGCTAATTTCTCTGGTAGATATACCTTTTCAAACGCTGGATTTCTGCATCTTTGATAGATGAATCAGCCATTTTTTGGCCTTAAAGAGCTTTTCTGAAAAAAAACCAACGGGAGGCTTGATTGTAATTGTTTTAACGCGAAACAATGCAGGAAACACGAGCACCTCGGGAAGCAACAGGAAAGGGCCTGGGATATTCGATTTGTTCAGAAGTACTGCAAGATAGAAAGGGTATCAGAAAACAGCACACACTCTGGTATTTGGAAGGTCTGTATTGAGAACACTTTGAAAGAGTAGACAGCAGGGAAGCTGTGCTTCCCCTTTATCCTAAATGCGTTTCTGACATTCTTGCCTGCAAAACGTCACAGTCACGGGTTATCAGATTGTGGTGGTTCTGGTGGCCGCTCAGGCTGAGACCTTAGTTTCTGTCGCTGTTCCCGTAGCGTTTCCGGAGTCAGGGGGTTGCCACCGTTTCCATTATCTCCAGGCCTGGTTACATTTTCAGGATTGGCTGGGCCCATTTGGATTGGCTCCTGGCCCATCGGGATTCACTCCTGGCCCATCGGGATTCACTCCTGGCCCATCGGGATTCACTCCTGGCCCATCGGGATTCACTCCTGGCCCATCGGGATTGCTCTGGTTCCCCCTGGGTTGCTCCGCAACAACTCTGGGACTATTCGAGCGGTTCAAACCTTCAAAAGCCTCCAGCCTCACCGGTTTATGGCGTACTTCCTTCCAACGCTTTTCCCACTTGTTATCGTGATCTCTCTCACCCTCTTCGTGTTCGTTGTCGCCTAGTTTGTGGGCTATCTGCCTGATGCCGTCTTCTAAGGCATCCAGTTTAGCTTTATCGACCTTAGGATTGTAATTTGCAAAGTTTGTGGTCTCGTGTTCTGCCAGAACTTTTTTAGCGGTATCCCAGAGCTCCTGGAAGTCATCTCGCTCCATGAGCTTGTCATCCCACGGAATAAGGGTAACGGGTTCCTTTCCTGGAAAGGCAATCGTCACTTTGAGATCTTTGGGGGCATTCTTTGGATTTTCCATAGCATCCTTGGCCCGGCTTAATAGATCAAACTCTTCATAGCGTTGAGAGACCTTGGCTGCTTCATCCAGTTTCTCCTTTTGCCTGGCGTTGAGTTGATCCTCAGACATGGTTTCAAGCTCCATCGCTTCTCTCATGGCTTTCTCTTCGGGAGTCTCGTTTTGTCTCGGATCGGGATTTTGGATCGGTGGCTGACTACCAGGCCCAGGATTCCTGTTTCCTGTCGGATCGGGATTTTGGATCGGTGGCTGACTACCAGGCCCAGGATTCCTGTTTCCTGTCGGATCGGGATTTTGGATCGGTGGCTGACTGCCAGGCCTTAGCCCCGGTGTATTTAAAGGGTTTGAAGGATCGGTTCTCCTTTCGTTTATGGGCGTGTCAGGAGTCCTGCTTTGCTGCAGCTGATTAAGCTGTGGATCAGGATTAACAGGACCACTAATTCTATGAGTGGGCGTGTTCCCGTCCGATGATAAAGGGGCATTACTACCCGTATTGCTAGCGGGTATCTGAAGACTACCACTCCTTCCTGAAATTTCCATGCCACTACTCATATGCTGCTCCTTTTCTGTTAATAGCCATGACCTGAGTCATCGGCGAAGTTCATCCTGATTTGAGTTCAAAACTCTCGATATTGGTCAATGTTGACCGTTGATACCATGTTTGATTCAGAAACATCTGAAAGGTTCCCTTAAATCCAATTTTTGCATTCTGAGATCCGATCTTAAGGAGCAGTCTGTCATCAACAATGGAGTCAGTATGAAGTGAGTTCTGCGAGTTGTTCACCGCAAGTGACGGGAAATATGACATAAAAAAAAGCTGCTCCTGAAACAGAAGCAGCTTTTTCGAAGAAGCAGAGCTTCGGGAAGATGATTACATCATACCGCCCATACCGCCCATACCGCCCATACCGCCCATATCAGGCATAGCAGGAGCAGCAGCGTCAGCAGGCTCATCAGCAACCATCGCCTCAGTAGTGATCATCAGACCAGCAACAGAAGCAGCCGCCTGCAAAGCAGAACGGGTGACTTTAGCAGGGTCCAGAATACCCATTCCGATCATGTCGCCATATTCACCGGTAGCAGCGTTGTAACCGAAGTTGCCTTCGCCGGACCTAACCTTGTCGACAACAACAGAAGCTTCGTCACCGGAGTTAGAAGCGATCTGACGGATTGGGCCTTCCAGAGCACGCAGGATCAGTTCAACACCCGCTTTCTGTTCAGCGTTGGCAGTTTCAACAGAGATCTTGGACAGAGCGCGAACCAGAGCAACACCACCACCAGCGACTACGCCTTCTTCAACCGCAGCGCGGGTAGCGTGCAGAGCGTCTTCTACGCGAGCCTTCTTCTCTTTCATTTCCACTTCGGTAGCAGCGCCTACCTTGACAACAGCAACACCACCGGCCAGCTTGGCTACGCGTTCCTGCAGTTTTTCCTTGTCGTAGTCGGAAGAAGAGTTCTCGATCTCGGCACGAATTTGCTCAACACGGGAAAGAATATCAGCCTGGTTGCCGGCACCATCTACGATGGTGGTGTCTTCCTTGGTGATAGCGATGCGCTTGGCAGAACCCAGATCTTCCAGGGAGGCAGCTTCCAGAGACAGACCGACTTCTTCAGAAATAACAGTACCACCGGTCAGGATAGCAATGTCCTGCAACATGGCTTTGCGACGGTCACCGAAGCCAGGCGCTTTAACAGCAGCGACCTTCACGATGCCGCGCATGTTGTTCACAACCAGAGTGGCCAGAGCTTCGCCTTCAATATCTTCACCGATGATCAGCAGAGGCTTGCCAGCTTTGGCTACGTTTTCCAGTACTGGCAGCAGATCACGGATGTTGGAGATCTTTTTGTCAACCAGCAGGATGAATGGGTTTTCCAGTTCAGCAGACATGCTTTCCTGGTTGTTGATGAAGTAAGGAGACAGGTAGCCACGATCGAACTGCATGCCTTCTACTACGTCCAGTTCATTTTCCAGACCGGAACCTTCTTCAACGGTGATAACGCCTTCTTTGCCTACTTTCTCCATGGCTTCAGCGATGATCTGGCCCACCAGCTCATCGGAGTTTGCAGAGATAGTACCTACCTGAGCGATGGACTTGCTGTCTTCGCAAGGCGTGGACATGGTTTTCAGCTGTTCAACAACAGCCGCTACTGCCTTGTCAATACCACGCTTGAGGTCCATTGGGTTCATGCCGGCAGCAACGTACTTCAGACCTTCGTTCAGAATGGACTGAGCCAGAACGGTTGCAGTGGTAGTACCGTCACCCGCCTGATCGTTAGCCTGAGAAGCGACTTCCTTAACCAGCTGAGCACCCATGTTCTGGAATTTGTCAGACAGCTCGATTTCCTTGGCTACGGAAACACCATCTTTAGTGATGGTTGGAGCGCCGAAAGACTTTTCCAGCAGAACGTTACGGCCCTTGGGACCCAGAGTCGCTTTTACTGCGTCAGCAAGGATGTTGACGCCTTCCAGCATTTGCTTGCGAGCTTCGTCGCCGAACTTAACCTGTTTTGCTGCCATGATGGGTAATCCTTTGGAAATTTAAAACAGTTGCTATGAAAACGAAGTTCCGGGATCAGTCTTCCAGAACAGCGTAGATTTCGCTCTCGGATACGATGATCAGCTCTTCACCGTCGATCTTAACGGTGTCAGAACCAGCGTACTTACCAAAGATGACTTTGTCGCCGACGCTGACACCCACAGGACGTTTTTCACCATTGTCCAGAAATACGCCATCACCGACAGCCACTACCACACCCTGGTTTGGCTTTTCAGTAGCAGAACCTGGCAACACGATACCGCCAGCAGAGGTAGTGGTTTCTTCTTCACGACGAACGACCACGCGATCACGCAACGGACGGATTTTCATCGATGTATCTCTCCAACTGTTTATGCTGAAAAACCAGCAATCAACTCTTGTCAAACGGTCTGACTTGCGATGTCAGAACCGAACCCAATTATCGGTAATCTAGTAAGTAAGGGTGGCTTTAGCCTTTTCAAGGGGGCACTAGAATTTTTTTTCATCTTCCCGCTTGAACTCACCTTCGAGGGTCTGGTGGATACTCCGGCTGGTGTCGATGTCCTCACGGTAATATTCACCCTCAAGGGTGGTGGATGACTGTTGCGCCTGCCATCGACCACTTTTGATCATGCGTCTCAGCAGCGCTCTGCGCACCGGGGGAAAGAGCAGAACCAGCCCGATAAAGTCGGTGATAAAGCCGGGAATCATGAGGAACACCCCGCCCAGGGCAGTCAAAAAACCTTTCAGCAATTCCAGCGCAGGCTGCTCACCACGATTCATCTTCTCGCGAGCCTTCATCATGGTACGAAAACCCTGACGACGAATGATCGCTATACCAGCCACCATACCCAGAATAACCAGAATCAGTGTATTAAAAGCGCCAATATAGCCCCCCACCTTGATCAGCACGACCAGCTCGAGGGCGGGAAGCAGTAAAAAAATCCAGAAAGGGAAGCGCATGGAAGCCTCCAGAGACAACAGTGCTTCTTATATAGTGTTAATCATGGAAACTTCAAGGATTGAAACGTAAAAAGCCCCAAACAACCTCGGGGCTTTTTATTTGTACAAGCCTGATATCAAGCTACTCTGGCCATCTCTACCAGAGTCTTGCGCACTGCCATTGGCTCGTCCACTTCTGTCGGGAAAGGAATACGAACCAGCTTGTCTTTCAGCAGCAGGTGCATACCGGTGGCATCAATACCGGCCATCTTTGGCTCAACACCTTCCGGAAGTTCGATACCAGCCACTTTACAGTACTTCATCATCGCATCGACATGATCTTCATTCATATGCTTGACCATGCCATTTTCTACGCTGCCGTAAAATGGGTTTTCACGAGTCATCAGCTCGTTCTTCACCCAGAAAATCTTACCGAAACCACCGATGAAACGTGCACGCTTCAGATGAATACGGTAAAAGTCAAAACCATGGGTTTTGTGATACTGAGCAGAAGGTGGAAAGAAAGAGTAGTAACGTTGCTCCAGCGCCTTCAGTTCTTCATTGTCCGCTTCAATTTTTTCGGCATCGCCGATCCAGGTCAGACGCCCTGCCTTGTGGATATCGTCTACACCACTTTGGGTGATGATTAGAGAAACCTTGGGGTTAGCTTCAATGTTTTTGGTGTGCTGAGCGAGGTCACTGATCAGGATGATCGGGTTACCCTGTTTATCAAGGCAGTATGGCATAACAGAACCAAATGGGTACCCGGGCACGTCATCAGAGTGAGTGGACAAAATACCGTGGTACTCATTCAAAAGCAGGTTACGTGCGTCGTGTGCGGCTTGAACCTTGGGTTCCATCTGTTTCCCCCTGTATTTTCATATCATAAAACATACCACTTATAACCATCGCCTTTGAAGATTTTCAAAACCCAATGGGTATATTTCGATATGCAGAACTCTGTTCTTCAACCTATGGCCGGAATCAACTATGGCTGATGATTAAGACACCTGTTTCAGGCATTTTGAGGCGATTATATATTAATGATATTGATTATCAATAAGATTATCATGCAGCATTAGCTGCTGTCTTTCCGTGAGCTGTTTTTTATTTGGAACTTAGTACAAAAATGGAGGTCTACCTGATAGATAGGCAGATCATAACGCGCTTAAATCTGTCAAATTACCTCAATTAATCTTACAGGAGTTTCGTTATGCAAATCGGTAATCCAATGGCTCAGAGCCCGGCAGTGGGGCAGCCTGTTTCCACATCAGCCAACGCTTCTGAGGGTGGTGTGTTTAAAAATATCAGGAAAGTTTTTTTCAGCTATGACCCGGTGGAGGGAACCAGGACAAAATATATACCTTGCTTAACGTTCATGGCAGGCGCTGCTTCTGCCGGAGCCGTTTCCTTTGATGCTTTGGTTCAGAATTGGACGCCTGCCAGAGTGGTACCCGGTGCAGCTCTGACCGATCGCCTTATTGCCGTGGTAGAAAATACCGTTCAGAGAAATCCATTTGCCTGCGGTGCAGCTGCTGGAGCTGCAACTGCTTTCGTAGGGTTGAGTATGCTTGCCAGCAGTCTGAAGCCTTTAGCCAAAGAGTGTATAGAAGCGGTTCGGGAAGAGTTAAGGCATCAGCTTCAAAGGGACTTTCAGGAAATCACGGTTCATAAGGAGCTGATTTCTCAACATCAGAAAAACCTGTCGGAACTTGAAGTTCATCTGCCGGCAGAGAAAGCAAGATATAACCAACTATCGCAGGAAGTCTATTTACAGAGATGGACCTGCTATCGGCGAGAGGCTGATTATATGGCGGGGCAGTTGAAAGGTTATGTGGATGGCGTGTTGTCGTCTAACTCCGGGAACCGGGGAAATGTCCAGCGTGGACGCCATCAGGGTGATGTCTATAAGGCCGGTGTCGAGTTATCAAGGTTTGTCAGCAAGGAGAATCAGGACTATTCATTCCTTTCCCGAATACAACTGCTTAATGCTCTCAAACCTGTTTTAACTGAGAGTGAATATAAGAAAGTTAAGAGCATACTCCGGGACTTTCCTGTCAAGCCCTATCCCATCATCCATCAGGGCCCAGTAACCAGAGAGTATGCAAAAGTCCAGGAACAATGTGCATCAGAGCAAAGAGAGGTAGGGGTATTAGAATCCAAAATCAAAAAAGTACTGGGCCAATACCCTAATTTAAGGCCTGATGCTGCTGGTAATATTCCCCAGCCTCCGGCCAAGGAGTTTGAGCCCTATATGCCAAAGTGACTTGATTGATGATGTCTCATCAATCAAAAAAAGACCAGGAGCCTGATGACGTTTCGTTGCGGGCCCGGAACTTGCGGGCGGCTCCTTTTCCGTAAAAATCGGTCTGGTAAAGCGTTTTCTGATCATGTTCCATGGTGTTACCCCTTTAATTACAGCCAATATTTGCTGTCTATTGAGGTGGGGTATCCGGTAGAAAGTCATCCACCATGACTTCATCAAAAGACCAGGGACAGGTTTCAGGGAATGTTGCTTTCGGGAAACCTGTCTCCCTGACTGCACCTTTCACCGCACGATGGTAAGCCGGTGGCGTAACAGCATCGAGCTTGCTTTTAAGGCTGGGGCTGTCTTTGATCAGCATCTGAATCTGGTGCCGCTGTTCGGTGACCGTATTACGCCAGCTTCGACTCTGGAACCTGGGTTGATAGAGCCACTTAAGCAGGTGCATAAGCAGGATCGCCAAGTGAGACTCAAAAGCCCGGTAGTCACTGCGACCCATACTTTCAATTTCCTCAAGAATATTGGAGACATCAATTTCAGAAAGTCGTCCGGTACGCAGCAACTCAGCCTGTTGTTGTGTCCAGCGGTAAAAGTCGGTGTTGTAAAGGTTGTTTGAGTTATCCATAGCAATATTCCCTTGTGAATCAGCCATTGAGTATAGGACAACGGATGTCAAGACTCCCATCACCGCCTAATATCCTGATTTGGCTTTGACTTCAGCGCTGATGATTCTGGCAGATACTCTAATAGTTGTTGAGCGTAATATAATCAGAGTGTCACGGCTGAATCAATGGAAAGGGACTGGTTCTAAGCTCAGAGAATTGTTGAGGAAATCATGAAGCTTTTTGTAACAGGGTTGCTCTGTTTGACACTCTCTACTTTGACGATTGCGGATGCGGATACAATGTCGAAAGGAATCTTTGAGTTAATCAACCAGCGGCTGACTTATATGCAGGATGTAGCCTTATTTAAGGCCACGAATCATCGTGCTATTGAAGATTTGACCAGAGAAAAACAGGTGCTTGAGAAAGCATTGTTTGATGCACAGCAGGCTGGTTTACAACCAGATTCCATCGCTGTTTTTTTTCAGGCTCAGATAGATGCGGCCAAGGCTATTCAATATCGATATAGGGCGGAATGGTTATCTGCCAAACCAGAAAATAAAAAACACCGTGATCTGGCTTCCGAGGTCAGGCCCAAGCTTATAGAGCTTGGTCATCAGATCGTGATGCAAATTAGCGAATACCTTCAGAATGGAGGAGCATTTGATAATAACATGCAGCAAGACTTTGTCAGGACGGTCAATGCAGCGCACCTGTCCGAAAACGACAAAAAGAAAATGTTTGAAAGTCTTCAAATGATACGTGTGATTAAAAACCAGTAGCCTGTGGATGGATCGAAAGCCCCCGGGAAGTTCAGCCAATCCTGACTGACCAAGAACAGCCCTGACAAAGAAGCTCATACTCCTTGTTACTCAGAAAAACCAAACCGTCTATAGAGAATTCGCTATGTTCCGTTACAATCATTGAGTGATTTTCAGACGTAGAAGAACAAAAGAATGAATCTCGAACAAAGCAACATCCTGATTACCGGTGCTGCCCGCGGTCTGGGCAAGGCCATGGCACTGCATCTGGCAGAAAAAGGTGCCAGCCTTGGGCTGATAGACCTGAAAGGCGAAGCCCTGGATCAGACGGTAAAGGAGTGCTCTGAATTGGGGGCAAAAACCATTGCCCTGCCTACCAATGTCGCCAACGAACAGGAAGTAGAAAACAGTATCAAAGTTGCCAGAGAAAAACTGGGCCCGCTCAACGGTCTTATCAATAATGCGGGCATCCTGCGTGACGGTCTGCTAATTAAGGTGAAAGAGGATCAGGTCACTGACAAGCTTTCACTGGCAAAATGGCAATCAGTCATTGACGTCAATCTCACCGGTGTTTTTCTCTGTGGTCGTGAGGTGTCTGCCAGCATGGTTGAATCAGGAAGCAAAGGTCTGATTCTAAACATTGCCAGCATTTCCCGCTCGGGCAACTTCGGACAAACCAACTACTCTGCCGCAAAAGCCGGTGTCGTCGCTATGACGGTATCCTGGGCTAAGGAGCTGGCTCGTTTTGGCATCAGGAGCGCTGCGATTGCACCTGGCATGATTGAGACTGAAATGACGCTGGGCATGAAGCCCGAAGCTCGCGCCAAAATGAATGCGGGTATTCCGGCGGGACGCATGGGTAAGCCTGAAGAGATTGCAGCAACGGCGGCGTTCATTTTTGAAAACGACTACTTCAATGGTCGGGTGCTGGAACTGGATGGAGGTCTGCGCCTCTGATTCATGGCCGCAGAAGCTACTACCTTCTGTGGCCATTCTCACTACCAGGAATAACCAATGCCTACCTTGATCTGACTCGAGGTTTTATCAGCACCTTCTGTAGGAATACTGTCGTAGTCCAGGTAATGCATCAGGTTTAGAGAAAGACTTTCAGATAACCCCACCCTGAGGCCATGCTCTCCATCAAACAGCCACTGCTGGCCTGAATTCAGACGGTAAAACAGCTTGCTGTTAAAGTAATACTCAAGGTTATCAATAAGCTTCTTCCGATACACCAGTCCTGTCGTCATCGCCAGATTTCTCTGGTTATCTTCCAGCTGATAATCTTCCCAGAGATGAGTCAGACCAACGGTGGTAATCACTGTTTCTTTCACCGTTTCCCTGAAGCGGTAACCGAGCGAACCACCGAGCGTCAGTCTTGATCTCAGATCTTCCGCTGAGTCATACTCCTGATCCAGAGAGCCCTGAACGAACCAGTGCTCGGTGAAATAGCGACTATACGCATACCCCAGCTCCCACTCCTTGGTGGAAGAGTCTGCGTCATCTTCCGTCTCTACTTCAATGTCCCACTTAAAACTGTTTTTGTTCCACTCGTCATTGATATCCAGGTTGCCACTGAGCGTAAATGTGGTTTCTTTGTCCTGACCCTGATCGCTGTCCAAACCAAAGTTGACCTTGCCAGCAATGTCCCAGTTAGCAGCCAGCACCGGCTGTTCAGTGAGAATTTCTGCCACTGGCCAGACTGCCGAAAAGCTCCGCTCATAACCATCAGGATCAACAATCGTCAGTTGATCACCATTGCTCTTTAACTGACGCTGTTGAGCCTCTTTCTCTCCAATCAAACCCACCCAGAGCGGCTGGTCTGTCTCCAGAGCACGGACATGGCGCCAATTAATGGTAATGTTACCTGCATAACGTGTAGAAACAGTCAGTTTACCCGCTTCCAGACCCATGATTTTGCCACTGATCACATCTCCATTTTCCATCCATACCTTATCCGCACGAGCCATCGTTACCATACCGAAAAGAAAGATGATCCAGACTGTGTGCAATCCGAAAAAACGGCCAATGCCCCTGAAAAACTGGAGCCCCATGAATACCCCTCGATGAATCGATGTTTTATTGCTTTCTAAGGGTGACAAGAGTTCCAAATTAATAAACGTTTAACAAGAGGGAAAGCCGTTATAGCCAGCGGTTTTCCCTGGCTGAACCAGTAATAAAGCAAAGTTGTCCCTCCTTTTGCCAACCTGAGGCGCTTCATTCTGGAAAAATGAAAAACGTTTCACGACAAATAGCCGATGGATTAGGATATGCTTGGCAGATTCTCTGGTGATACTTATCCCTAGCAGCCTGTCGGACTTAAGCGTCCGTAGCGAGGATTGCAAGAAATTGAGGATAAAAAATTCTGCTTCTGAGGAGAATAGCGAGCTATTTGACGAAGAAGCAGGAATTTTTAGACCAATTTATTGCAACCGCAGTAGGACAGCCTTAAGTCCGACAGGCTGCTAGATGACTGCTTTATAAAATCAGCCTGGAGACTTGGCTTGCAAGCACCGTTCAGTCCATCCGATATCTGGCTCATCCTGACCAAAATACCCGAGGGTAGCGTGGTCACCTATGGACAACTGGCCAACATGGCCGGTGCACCAGGCTATGCCCGGGTAGTCGGTAACATTCTAAAGCAACTGCCTTCAGGTTCCGGACTTCCCTGGCACAGAGTCATCAACAGCAAAGGACAAATTTCGTTTCCAGTGTCCAGCGCCAAGTATCAACAACAGCAATCCTTGCTTGAATCAGAAGGTATCACTTTGCTCAATGGCAAAGTCAATCTGAAGCTATTTCAATGGAGTGGAGAGTAAATCTTGAACGACCTGGATCAGCACCCTGAAGACATTGCCCTGGCGATTGAAATTATTCGCCAGTTGGAAAACCTTAACTATCAACCTGAAACCATTCTCCAGGCAATGGTGCATGTTTGCAGGGATTCTCTCGGCAAGCTTCCAGAACAGGAAAAGGGGCAGTGGCAAGCAAAACTGATCGCCGAGATCAAAAGATAGAGTTAGCGGGCTTTTTTGCCCGCCTCGTCAATCGGGAGCAGCCTCCTCAGACTGCTCCATCAGCTTCTGTAAATAAGTGATTAACAGCAACACTGGCAATCCAAGAATAGCGGAGCCTGCAAAAAAGATGGGGTAGTTCACCGCATCCACGACGCTGCCGGAGTAGCCTGCCATCAGTTTGGGTACCAGTGTCATCAGTGAACTGAAGACTGCGTACTGCATCGCTGTGAATGCCCGGTTCGTCAGACTGGAGAGGAAAGCCACAAAGGCAGCAGAAGCAATACCGGCGCTGAGATTATCAGCTGCAATGACCACAGCAAGTATCCAGGTTTCAGGTTCCATTTGTGCCAGCATGGAAAACAGCAGGTTACTGACAGCAGCCAGTAGCCCACCGATCCAGAGGATTTTCATCACACCGTAGCGAAGGGCTAATAGCCCGCCCAGAAAACCACCGGCAATGGTCATCAACAAACCAAAGGTTTTGGTGATAGCGGCTATCTGTTCCTTGCTATAACCCATGTCCTTGTAAAACACATTGGCAACGGCTCCCATCACAATATCAGCAATCCGATAAGTGCCAACCAGCAGCAAAATATAGATCGCCAGTTTTCCATAACGCGCAAAGAAGTCAGTAAATGGTGTGACGTAAGTTTCTCTGACCATCCCCCTGGGTGCTACGTTCAGGCTGATCATCAACCAGGCAGACCCTCCACCCAGAGCGACACTGAACAGCAACCGGAAGGATTCAGAAAAGAATCCTGCAACATGTGCAGAAAGCCCGCCATCCACCAGCGTCGTTTTCAACTGGGAAGCTATCTCAGGGGTCAATGTAAAGCCTGCCACAAAAGCGCCTGCTGCCACTACAAACAACCCCAGAAAACGAACATAGTCACGGGTACCGTATTGTTCAGAGAAGGCTGACTGATTGTTTTCAGGCTCTGAAATCAATAGTGTGGTGGCAACCCCTACCAGCATGAACGCCGCCATACAACGATAAACAGAAGCCCAGGCCTCATAGTGGTAAACGGATTCGTCGCCACCTGAAAACCAGCTGGCCAATGCCAGACTGCCTGCCCCGGCTACTATCATACCGACTCTATAGCCTGCAATGTAAGCGGAAGACATCATGGCCTGAAGATCGCTCTCCGCAGCTTCTATACGATAGGCATCAATGACTATATCTTGTGTGGCCGATGAGAACCCCAGCATCACTGCCCCTACTGCAACCCAGGTCAATCCATAGATGGGATCATGACTCGCCATAAATAAAAGAGCAGCCATCACCGCAAACTGGGCAAGTAACAGCCAGGCTCTTCGGCGCCCGAGACTTTTTGTCAACCATGGCAGGGGAACCCGGTCAACCAATGGGGCCCAAACAAACTTGAATGAATAACCCAGGGCAGCCCAGCTGAAGAAAGTCACCATGCTGCGTTCAACACCCGCCTCCCGCAACCAGATAGACAGGCTACTGAATATGAGTAATATGGGAAGGCCTGCTGAAAAGCCAAGAAACAGAGCACTGATTACCCTAGGATGCCTGAAACTCTTCCATGCCTCTCCCCAGGAACGGGTAGAAGCGTTCATTAGTTGCATTCTGCTCCTCCGGGTGTGCTTTTGACGGTTTTTATAGTGTTCTTCGTTGAACTCTTGGTGGAAAACTGTCCCGATAATATCAACATAATGATTGTGCCTTCCAGTGGTCGAATCTATTGAACTGAGTTTATGTCGCAGAACTCCCGGGAAGTTTTAATCAAAGCACACCTGAACATGCCGGGGAACATTTTTTTCGTCTGGATGTTGCTCAACAGGAGAGGCGAGCCTCTCCTGTCAGGATCAGTCTCTGAAGTTATTGTATTGAAGAGGCATCTCGGTGTCCGCTTCTCTCAGCAAAGCAATAGCGCTCTGAAGATCATCACGCTTCTTGCCAGAGACGCGAACCTGCTCGCCCTGAATGGCAGGCTGTACCTTGAGCTTGGCATCCTTGATCATCTTGACGATTTTCCTGGCCTGCTCTTTATCCAGCCCCTGACGAACCACGACATCCTGTTTAACCTGCTTGCCAGAACCATAATGGTCTTTCACTTCCAGGCATTTAACATCAATGCCCCGTTTGACCATTTTGGTTTTCAGCATTTCAACCATCTGCACCAGCTGGAAGTCAGCATCGGCTGTCATCACAATCTGGTTTTCACCGCTCTTTTCAAAGCTGGCTTCAACCCCTCTGAAATCATAACGGGTGGTCAGCTCGCGGTTCGCCTGATCGACCGCATTGGTCAGCTCGTGCATATCCACTTCTGAAACAATATCAAATGAAGGCATGAGGGATTTTCCAATCAACAAACTCTGAAAGTAGATGACTATTGTATCCGAGAATCCCTGCTGAATGGCAAGCCCCCGTTACAACGGGTATGGCAATCAAGACGCTTTACCACGGTCTTCCAGCCTGAAACCAATTCTCACGGTCACCTGAAAATGTGCGATCTCACCATCCTCAATATGACCCCGATGCTCCACCACTTCGTACCAGCCCAGGTGATTCAGAGTGACACTGGCAGTGGCAATAGCATTGCGTATGGCATCGTCGCTGCTGACGGTTGAGCTGCCTACCACTTCCAGAATTTTATAGATGTGTGACATAAGTACTCTCCACGACGTTGGAACGTAGAGGTAGTATAGACATCCTTTTAATCGCGCTTGGCAAGAACAAACATTTGATAGCCGAACTGCCCCAAGAATTTACTGTAGATATCCAGCTCACTCTCGATATCCTTCAACGCTTCTGATTCAGACATATCTGATGACAAATCATGGATTCGTTTTTTCAGTGGTTCAGAGTAGTTATCCCACGACTCCCTGCTGAGAGAAAAGTGGTCGACTACATCATACCCGGCAGCATCCATTTGTTTCAAACGAGTGCTAATCGCCTGAATATCAGGATAGGACTGCTCCCAGAACGCCATCGCTTCTTTGTCTGGCTGATCTGTCAGCCAGACCAGGTCGCTTAACATCATGTAGCCACCGGGCTGAAGAAGCGGCCGCCACTGAGTCAGTGCTTTTTGAACCCCCATGATGTAAGCACTGCCTTCTGACCAGATGAGATCAAAGCTTTCATTCTCGAAGGGCAATTCAGTCATGCTGACGCAGACACTGGAAAGCCTTCCGGAAATATCCTGTTCCTCAAAACGTTCTTCCAATCGAGCCAGTGCTGACGGTTCGTTATCTATTGCAGTGATGTTTGCGTCGGTATTGTCTATCAACAACTTGGTTGACAGACCTGTGCCACAACCAATCTCCAGAATATCAGCAGGGGCTTCAGGCAGCAGAGACAAGGCTTTCAGTGTGTCTTTTTCATTGCCTGGCCCCCAACGTTCCAGCGTCTCATAAACTTTCATAAAGTCGTTCATATAGGTTTCGTGATCATTCATGTCTTTTGATAACCATTTTAATCTGAGGGCTTCTTTCTCAGTAAAACCCTGCTTCACCAGCCAGTTAAGATGAGCATCCGGAGCCACCCTTTCGAGGTCTTCATGCCAGGTTCTGAGATCACCTTCACCCAGCATGGCTGCCAGCAACGCTCGTGATTGCTGCTTCAATGCAATGTCTTCATCAAGCTGCCTTAAGCGATTTCGTAACAAATCTTTGTCTATCTTTTCTTCAAGGCAAACTTTGCACTCTTTCAAAGTCAGCCCTCCCGCTTGCAGTTGCTGAATCAGGCGGACTCTTTGCAGGTCTTCATCGCTGTAGAAACGGTAGCCATTTTCAAGCCTCTTACCTGAAATAAGCTGCTGTTTCTCGTAGTAAAGAAGCGCAGTGCGTGAAAGCCCGACAGCGGCGGCTAATTCAGAAATTCGGTACACACTGAAGTATCCTCAAATCATCAACAGGGAGGAACTTTAAGCTATAAAGCTGTAGACAGGTCAAGGAAAATTGAACGCCCGGAAATAAACAGAGACCAATCCCAAGATGCCGAAAGCCTGTAAAGTGTCATCAACGTCTAGTTCAGTGGAGGTCTTACGCTGAAGTTCGACACAACAATTTCTCCACATATGTTTGATTTTCAAAAAAGATTGAAAAATACTCTATTTGCCATTATGACACATAACAAGGAGGATTTATGGCAACATCACTACCCAGAATCACCACCCGTATTGATACAGATACAAAAGAACTACTGGCTGAGGCTGCGGCTATTATCGGTGTTTCCAGCATTAATTCCTTTGTACTGTCCGCTGCTATTGAGAAGGCCAAACAGATCATGGACAGCGAGCGATCCCTGAAACTGAGCCAGCAAGATGCTCTGTTACTTGTGCAGGCTCTGGATAAAGATTTAAAACCCAATCCTCGACTTAAGCAGGCGGCCCAGCGTTATAAAAAGACAGGGAATAAATGAAAACTTTAATTCTCGATAAGAGCAAACACGACCGTCAAGGCTTTGATTGCGGTGTTTCTGCCCTGAACAATTATCTTCAAATGATGGCGAGGCAGCAGGCAGGGAATGACAATACCCGAACCTTTGTGCTGGAGGACTCAGATTGTCCAGAAACCATTATCGGGCATTACACGCTGACCATGATTCCACTGGACTTGCAGGCTCTGCCTGCCAGACTGCAAAAAAACACAGTAGCGCCGGTTCGGCAGGGCTGATTGCCCGCTTAGTCATCAACAAATACTACTCCGGGCAGGGTTATGGAGAGTGGTTGTTAATTGACGCTTTGCATAAATTACTACAAGCCAGAGATACTGTCGGATTCCCATTGGTTGTCGTAGATGCCAAATCCGGCATAGCTGCTTTTTATGAGAAATTTGGTTTCACACCTTTTATTAATAATCCAGACAAATTGTTTATCACCATTAAAGAGATCAGAGCCAGCCTGCAATAATCATTGCAACTATTCAGTGACACTCCCCGCCTTTGTTCATCAAATAGCTTGCTATTCTCGGTAATACTCCCAGTTATCCATTAGCGACTCCAGTTGCCCTATATACTGACGATATGCAGATAACTGCTTCCCAACCCGCAGTAATAAAGGATTGGTCGGACTGGTCTGAAAACCCAGACTTTGAACAAAATTGTCAAAAGGAACAGTGACAACTTTGTGCAAGGTTGCCATGTCAGCCTTCTGCATATCTTGCTCCTCATGTTCCATGGCAAGCCGGATCAAAAATCGCGTCAATGGCTCGACAAACGCAGCCTCTGATTGGAAAGGCCCCTCCGTATCAGAATGGTCCGAGTTGTCTTTTAACCAATGATAAATCTGACTGCAAATTTCTCCAACGGTAGCTTCTTCCTGAAATTTTTGTAATTCATCAATGGGGGGTATGATATCCGATCCAAAGCCCCTACGATGAGTTTCAATAGATTTTTCTAAACGTTCCAGTATTTTCGGGGATATTGCCGTGCAAACCAGATCCCGGATGTCAACTTCGTCGGTTGTATCCATTGGACTGGGAACATCTGGCTCCTCACCCAGGCCATTCCCGTTAGCACGGTTATGAAATAACAAGAACAGTCCTGTAACAAGTGAATAATAAACAGGGTCTTTCACTATGCGCAAAATATCGTTATTGGCGCTACTGTTGGCGTGATCAATACAATAAATACTGATACGATCGCTCTCCAGTTTCATCATGAAATTGCCCGTTTGGAAATCGGTGTTTAAAAAACAGGATTCACTGACTAAATCCAAATAAACCTCTAGCACAAGTTTATGAATGCCGACGATAATAGTATTTATTTCCGCTTCACTTAACCTTCCACCCTCTTTCCAGTCCGGCTGCCACGAAGTGAGCCTTTCCCTTAACGCGTCTGCCCGATCAAGAGAACAGCCATCAATATACTCCATCACAAGGGCATCAGGACGGGATAAAGGTACAGACACCTCAGGGACCCTGAACTGAACCGGCACCTGATGGCCTGAACCGCTACTTACCTGATACTGCCTGGTTTCTGTCAAATCTTTTAATGCCTCAGACGCTTTTTCGGTAAACGTAAGTTCCCGTGATAAATCACACTCATTACTAAAATTCTTGAATGCACTGGATATGTCGTCAAAGCATATCTTAGAGATAAAACCCCAGTCATGGAGGGTAGAAAACAGGCTGATCATCATCGAAACATCAATGTTAATTTTTTCTGCCAACTCAGGTGATAAAGATTTAACAGCAAAATCTCTTCCACCAATATTGAACTTATCGACCTGGCAAACAGTCCCACGCCCAAGTGTTTCAACATGCCGTACAGGTACTGCTGAAACGGCACTGTTAGCTATGAACTGGCTACCGCTGTCATTATCAACTGTGCCTGATCGTTCCAACTTGGCATCTTCAGAAAGCAGTCCGACATTAACCAGATTGTGCTCGATAATTTTCCTGATTACCTCAGGATCAACCTTGCCTGCCGAATACTGGCTTGCGACTTTGATTATTTCAGTCGTGTAGTTATGAAGATCTTGATATGATTTGAAATACTCAGCCGGTGCCTGTGTTGCAGCTACGTATTGGCCTATTTTGCCGCACAGCCCGCCATGTTTATGAAAAAACTGAGCAATTGGTTCAGGAGAACGATAACAAGCCACCTTCGCCAGTGTAGTGCAGCCACTATAAGCCAACCCAAGAACACGTGATGTCCTTTTAAGGGAGCGGGTGAGTCCTTGTGTCACTGAGCTAGCCGCCTGAGATATCGTCCTGAAAACCAGGGTTTCACCCGCTCTGGAGTGATCGGCTGCAGGGTATTCATGCGCCGGTTGCAATTGCTTATCGGGATTAATGGCGGTGACAGTGCTTTTTGATGATGCACTGGTGGAAGCAGTAGTCTCAGACACCCTGCTGTAAGCACCGGTGCTGGTCACTCCTCCGGTATTATTGGAAACATCCATATCATTCTCCTTGGCTCATCCATATTGTTTACCTGCTATTTTTGACTTGAACGAATCGAAGAAGTTCATTTTTAATTCTTGTTATTTTTTGCCTTTTTCAATGTTGAATTGACACAGCGGTAAACAGGTCAAGAAAAATTGAGTGGTCGAGAACAAATAGAGACCGACTTACTCCGCAGGCGACACTCAATATTCACATATCATCTTTGACTGTTTAAACTCGCGCGGATTATCTCAACCAGAGTGAGCCAAGAAGTGACCTGGCATATCATCGGTGCTGGCAGTATGGGCTGCCTGTGGACAGCTCATCTCCTCAAGGCCGGAATGAAACCCACCCTGCTTGTTCGTGAACAAAGGTTGCGCTCGCTCAATGCTGCCCAGCCTGTTCTAACCATTGATGAACTGGATGGCACCACTCAACACTACCCCATCAAAGTGGATTCTCCCGAATCTCTCACTGACTCGATCACACATTTAATGGTCTGCACAAAAGCTCAGGATGCTGAAGCTGCGGTTCTCTCACTGGCTGATCATTTATCAGACCAATGTCAGATACTAGTAATGCAGAACGGTATGGGAAGCCAGCAAGCGGTAGCACAACATTTCAGCTCACAAACCATATGGGCCGCATCGACGACAGAAGGGGCATGGATGAAAGACTTTCTGCATGTCTGCCATGCCGGTCGTGGATCAACCTGGGTCGGTCCTGTCGTTCAGAACCCTGACGAATCTGTCTGGCACGCTTTCAAAGAGGCTCTGGAAAAACTGCCAATCGATATTCAGTTTACCCATAAGATTGAACAAAAGCTCTGGGATAAGCTGGCGGTCAATTGTGCCATCAACGGTCTTACTGCCTTGTATGATTGCAGGAATGGTGAACTTCTGAACACTGAAGAACGTCAACAGCGTCTGGCAGCCTTGGCTGAAGAAGTGATGCAGGTGAGGCAATCGGCCGGTATTCCCGGTTCAGGAAACCTTTCTGAGTTAGTCAGGCAAGTCTGTCGGGATACTGCGATGAATCACTCCTCCACCTGCATGGATGTCCGACAGGGTCGAAAAACCGAGCTGGCTTTTATCAACGGCTATCTGATTGAGCAGGCCGAAAAGCTGGGGGTGGAGACACCTGTCAATCGGGCATTGATGAGAGAGTTGGCAGAACTCAGCATCCGGTAGTCGGAAATAAAAACGCCATTACCTCATCGACCGTGAGGCGAGTGCCATAACCTGATAGCCGATCCCAGTTGGCACCGGTAGTGAGCAAATCTGAGAATAACTCCGGTTTTTGCATCCGTTGCAATAGACTTTATTTTAAATTGTCCATCATCCTCCTCGGAAAGGGTGTAGACAATTTGCCATTCTGTCCAGGCTGGCACTACCCATTCCGGCTCAGGAGGGACATCCCTGAGTCCGAGCACTAAATGCGTACTCACTTTATAACTCGTTGACATCACTATTGAGCCATCTTCATTAATGTTGTTTTGTTTAAAAACAGTCATCTTTTTTCCTTTGAGACTCTGAAATAATGGCCACTTATCCGTACACTGGTCGAGATCAATCACACCGGTAACAGACAGTTCTCCTTGCTCAAGAGCACTCTTGAGCGATGAGTAGGATTCAATTTGTGTGGCCCCGGCCCATGCCCATGCCTTGGAACAGATGATAACCACTGTGAGAAAAGCACAGGTGATCAGCCTGAAAATATACATGTGTTTTTGCTTGTTGTTGCGTTTTGAAAGAAATCTCCATTATAGGTGATGATGCGCCATTGCATTCGGCAAGACCAAAGATATCTATTTTACGGCTATCTGATTGAGCTGGCTGAAAAACCGGTGGTAAAAACACCGGCTAACCAGCCACCAATGAGAGAAATGACAGAACTCAGCACCCAGTAACCATAAAAACTGCCGACGCCCTGATGACCGTGAGGTGTTCGCCATAACTTAACAGCCGATCCCAGTTGGCACCTGTATTGACCTGCGCTCAGGATCGCTCCGGTATTTGTATCTGTCGCAATAAACTTTATATTAAATTGGTCATCATCCTCCTCGGAAAGAGTGAAGGCACTTTGCCCCTCTATCCAGACTTGCCCTACCCACTCTGGCGGAGGATTGGCAAGCTTGAGTTCGGCCATTAAATGCATACTCACTTTATAGCTCGTTCACATCACTATTGAGCCATCTTCATTAATGGTGTTCTGTTTAAAAACAATCATCTTTTTTCCTCTGGAATTCAGTGATAATGGCCACTTATACTGACACTGTTCCATATCAATCAGGCCGTTAACAGGCACTTTCCCCTGCCCAAGAGCACTCTTGAGCGCTGAGTAGGATTCAATTTGTGTGTTCCCGGCCCACGCCTCAGAAAAAAAGATAACCAGAGTAAGAAAAGCACAGGCGACCAACCTGACAATGCACATGTTTTCTGCCTGTTGCTGTGTTTCATATGAGATCTCAAAGACCGTGAGGTGTACGCCATAACTTAATAGCCGATCCCAGTGGGCACCTGTAGTCTCCGGTTATGAGGGTCTTTCCGGTCTTTGCATCCGCTGCAATAAACTTGACTTTAAATTCCTTATCATCCTGACTGGAAAGGTCGTAGCCACTCTGCCACTCTATCCAGACTGGCATGTCTTCTGTCCGGTCTGGCAGACGACTGGCCCACTTGCTTTCATCCATAAGCGTATTCACTTTGTAGGTGGTTAGCATACTCACCGTGCCGTCTTCGTAGATGGCGTTTCGTTTGAAAATAGTGATCTCTTTTCCCCGAAAATCCAGAGTCTTTTGCGACTTACTCGTGCACTGTGCAAAATCAATCACACCGATAATAGGCACTTCTCCCTGTTCAAGAGCGTCCCTGAGGGCTGGGTAGGAGTCAATTTGTGTGGTCCCGGCCCATGCCTGAGAGCAGGAGATGACCAGAGCAAGAAGGGCACAGGCAAAGAACCTGATGATGAACATACTATGTGCCTCCCACTGTGTTTTAAAAGGGATTACAATTATAGATCAAGACAGGCTATTGCAATCGGCAAGACCAAAGACATCAAGTTGTTTATAATCCCAGCCAATTTTTCATCATTCCCGGTAAAACATAAGTAGACTCAACATGCAGCCCCATGACAATCTCACCTCCGACCTGATCGACACTATCCAGCGCAATGTTCGCCATGCTCTGGAAGAGGATATCGGTTCAGGTGACATTACGGCCTCTCTGATTCCTGCCGGGCAAATGGCCAAAGCCCGTATCCTATGCCGTGAGCCTGCCGTTATTGCCGGACGCCCCTGGTTTGATGAAGTGTTCAGACAGATCGATTCATCGGTCAATCTGAACTGGCAGGTTAAGGAAGGTGAACGTGTTGCAGCGGATCAGGTTCTGGTTTACATGGAAGGCCCTGCCAGAAGCCTGTTGACCGGTGAACGTGCTGCCATGAATTTCCTTCAGACCCTTTCCGGCACCGCTACCCGCTGTTATCACTATGCCAGTCAGGTCAAAGAGACAGACGTTCGACTGCTGGACACCCGCAAAACCCTGCCCGGTCTTCGTCTTGCCCAAAAGTACGCCGTCAAGGCAGGCGGATGCCACAATCACCGAATCGGACTTTATGATGCCTTCCTGATCAAGGAAAACCATATTGCCGCCTGCGGGGGTATTGAGCAGGCAGTCGACACCGCCCGAACCATGGCTCCGGGCAAACCCGTAGAAGTGGAAGTCGAGAACATGGAGGAGTTCCGACGGGCAAGAAGCGCTGGTGCCGACATTATCATGCTGGACAACTTCCCTCTGGAAACACTGCGTGAGACCGTTGAGTTGAACAAAACTCTGCCAGCGCCTCAGCCCGGACTGGAAGCTTCCGGAGGAATCACCGAGGAGCGCCTGCCGATGATCGCAGCGACCGGCGTCGACTTTATTTCTATCGGAACGCTCACCAAAGACATTGAGTCCGTTGACCTTTCCATGAGACTGGTTGATATCACAGAGATCTGAACAGGAAGCCACAGAGCATGAGTAAAATTCTGGTCACAGGGGGGGCTGGTTATATCGGTAGCCATACCTGCCTGGAATTATTAAACGACGGCTACGAAATAGTAGTTCTGGACAACCTTAGCAACAGCAACCAAGAATCTCTGCGCCGGGTTCAGGAGATAACTGGCAAGACACTGGAGTTTGTGAACGGCGACATCCGCGATCGAGCCTTGCTGGACACTCTCTTTCAACAGCATGATTTTGAAGCCGTCATCCACTTTGCAGGGTTGAAAGCCGTAGGAGAGTCCTGCGAGATTCCACTCGATTACTATGACAACAATGTGTACGGCACCTTGGTACTTTGTCAGGCCATGCAGGCAGCTCGTGTTAAACGTATCGTTTTCAGCTCGTCAGCGACTGTCTATGGTGATCCGGCCACTCTGCCGATCACGGAAGATTTTCCGCTGAGTGCCACCAATCCGTACGGTCGCTCGAAGCTGATGGTGGAAGAAGTTCTGGGAGACCTCTTCAAATCAGATACAGACTGGAGCATTGCGCTGCTTCGTTACTTTAATCCGGCAGGCGCTCACCCTTCTGGTCGTATCGGCGAAGATCCTAATGACATCCCCAACAACCTGATGCCCTATGTGTCTCAGGTGGCCATTGGAAAGCTGGAAAAACTGCGAGTCTTTGGTGACGACTATCCCACCGTCGACGGCACCGGAGTTCGTGATTATATCCACGTCGTGGATCTGTCACTGGGCCATGTCAAAGCCATAGAAAAACTTCGTACAACCAAAGGCGTACATATCTGGAACCTCGGCGTAGGCAAAGGTTGTAGCGTACTGGAAATCGTTGCAGCGTTTGAGAAAGCGTCTGGACAAAATGTGCCTTATGAAATCACACCTCGCCGTTCCGGAGACATTGCTGCCTGCTATGCCAATCCCGAAAGAGCCCTCAATCAGCTAGGCTGGAAAGCAGAGCGAGGACTGGAAGACATGGTGACCGACGCTTGGCGCTGGCAGTCCGAAAATCCCAATGGCTATAACCCGTAAACTTATAGCCATTTGATTCTGACCCACCTCCCGATCAGTTTCGTCTTTTGTTGCCGATCAATAAAAGACGATACCCGCCCCGGAAAACTGATCATGAAACACCTTTTTTTACCCTTACTTTTGCTCATCCCAGTGGCGGCATGGAGTGCCTGCCCAAGCTGGTCTGCTGTGCAGGCTGAAAAGCAGATCACTGCTCTGCACAAAGAAATCAAACACCACGACGATCTCTACTTCAACAAGCACTCTCCGGTCCTTACCGACCATGAATACGATGCGCTAAAAGCTCAACTGCAATCTCTGAAACACTGTTTTCCAGAACTGACACTCCCCGCTGTCGCTGAAGAGAATGCCGAAGGACAAGTCGATCATCGCGCCTTTATGGGTAGTTTGAAAAAAGCCCGGGACATTAACGACATCAAAAAATTCCTCAAAGAAGCCGGAAAGGAAAGCATTCTGGTTCAACCCAAGATAGATGGTGTTGCGGTTGAGCTGGTTTATCAGAACCGCAAACTGGTAGCCGCTTCCACCCGTGGCACAGGCGACAGAGGAGAGAATATTCTAGATGCAGTCAAACAGATGCCCATGATCCCGAAAGTGCTGAAAACGGAATACAATGACATTATCCTCCATGGAGAACTGTTTGCCCGTTTGAGTGAGACCGTCAGACATTCCACTTACAGCAGTGCCCGCCATTTTGTCTCCGGCCATATCAGTCGCAAAGAACTGGATGTTAGTTCACTGGACAGTATCGAGTTTTTCCCCTGGCGCTGGGTCAACAGCCCGTTTGAGAGCGACATAACGGTTATTAACACCCTGTACAGCTATGGCTTTGAACTGCCCGCCCGGTATACCGATCTGGTGAATACTCTGAAAGAGATAGAAAAAATCCGTCAAACCTACAGCAAACCCAGTGGTGAAGAACCCTTCCTGATGGACGGTATTGTTCTGAAACTGGACAACCTCGAGCTTCGCAAAAAACTGGGCTGGGACAGCCGCAGCCCTGCCTGGGCCATTGCCTGGAAATTCGCTTCAGACAGTGCGGTAACGGAAGTTAAGGGCGTTGATTTCAGAGTGGGACGAACCGGCCATATCACCCCGGTACTTCAGGTGGAACCGGTAGCAATCAGAGGGGAGACAGTCCGTCAGGTATCACTGGGCAGCATCAAAAACCTGACTGGGAAGGATATTGCTATTGGCGACCAGATTTCTGTTCAGCTGAAAGGTGCCGCTACACCCGTTTTTGGTCAGGTTGTTCTGAGACCGGAGCATCGCACCCAATCGACACCACCAGACCCGACAGGTTACGATGCCTTCTCCTGCCTGGAGTTGAAGCCCGGCTGTGAAGAACAGCTGACGGCAAGAGTAAAGTGGCTGGGGACAAGGTTGGATATTCCCTTCTTGCACGAGCCTCTGATTAAAAAACTGATGTTAAATAAAATTATCAGCCGCTTACCAGATAGTTTCAAAATGTCTGAATATGATCTGAAACAGGCAGGCTTAAATGAGCACTCATCGAAACAACTGCTAATGGTACTCGGCACTCTCCACATGGCTTCTCTGAAGTCCCAGATAAGAGCCTTGAGCATTCCACAGGTGGGAGAAAGTCGTTCTGAAAAACTGGTAGCCCATTTCAAAAGCTGGAAAAAAATTCTTAATGCTACGCCTCAGGAAATAGCTGCTGTGGCTTTGATGTCCGTTGAGCAGGCTCGGAGAGCTAAAAGCTATTTAAATGCTCCGAGCATCAGGGACTCTATTGAATGGTTTAGACGACCATGACTGTATTTCCGCCTTAAGCAGTCTCAAAAGCATCAACAATAAAAACCTCTCTGGCTTCCGGGCTGTCTCGTTCCGCAGCAGGATCATAATCTTATACGGGTTCATGCCGTTAAAAAACAATTACTGCGCTGATGCTCCCACTTAGATGAAGAGTGTCTTTTGATTGTTATCTTTATGAAAGGGCAGTGGCCAGATCAAGGACTATCTTTATCATTGCATTTCAGGTCATCAAGCTTGCGTTTTCGATGTATTCGTTTGTGATTCGACAGGGCTTTGAGACTGTCGCAAACCTTTCCGCATAGCTGCAGCTGGCTATCATCACCGGTCACCGTCACCTCACAGGTTTGTGGCCCACTGTGGGAGCTTCTTTTGTGATCCGACAACGCTTTGGGGCCATTGAATACCCTCCCGCATGGCAACAGCTGGCTATCTTCCCCGACCACGATGACGTCACAGGTTCGTGGACTCCTGTGGTACCTGTCTTTGTGATTTATCAGGGCTTGTTCATTCTTGCAGAGCGTTCTGCATGGTCGCTGCTGGCCACTTTTACCGACCACTGTCGCCTTACAGGTTTGTTCCCCGGTGTGGTATCTGATTTTGTGAGATGACAGTGATCGGGCATGCTTGAAGGTTTTCCCACATGGCCACTCATGGCCGTCGTCCCCGACCACAGTGATGTCACAGGTCTTTTGTCCATTGTGGTAAATGCTTTTGTGACAGTGAAGGGCATGGGTATTCTTGCAGACCGTCCCGCAAGGCCGCTGTTTGCCATCCTTCCCGAGCACGGTCATGTCACAGGTTTGTGGCTCTGAGTGGTAGATTGCTTTGTGATCCAACAGCGCTTTAGGGCCGTTGAAGACCATCCCGCATGGCCGCGGCTGGCCATCTTCCCCGATCGCAGCCACATCGCAGGTTCGTTGTTTTCTGTGGTATCTGTCTTTGTGATCGGTCAGGGCTCTGGCATTTTTACAGGACACACCACATGGTCGCTGTTGGCCATCCTCTCCGGCTACCGTGGCCTCACAGGTTCGTTGCCCGGTATGGTATCTGCTTTTGTGACATAACAGAGATCGGACATGCTTGAATACTTTCCCACATGGCTGCTGATGGCCATCCTCCCCGAACACGGGCAATTCACAGGTTTGTTGCCCGCTGTGGTACATGTATTTGTGTGTGTAGAGAGCACGAGCATTCTTGCAGACTTTCCAGCATTGCCGCAGCTGACCATCCTCCTCGACCACTATCACGTTACAAGTTGCTTTCCCGGCAGGAGCCGTTGTACTGGCTTCCCCTGCATCGACTGAGTTCAGGGCAACCCTGTCTGAGGCAACCCCGTCTGAGGCGACCCCTTCTAAAGAGTTGCAGCTATTCAAAGGAGCGTTTTGTCCGGGTGTTGCTACTGTCGAAACTCCTACAGAATCCAACGGCGATTGAGCTAACCCCGTGCTAACGGTTGAGGATCGGAATTGACAAACGCCGTGACAGGGCTGGACGAAACAATTTAAACCTAAACTGTGCAAATGTTGATGAGGGTCTCCGTTACCGTTTCCAGAGTCAGAGCACACAAGACTGGTGCAATAGCCTGTGGCTAAGGTGGCATTCTGGCCGGACGATTCTGATGGCTGGCCCTGTTGCTGACAGGTTTGATGGTTATTTCCAGAGCCAAACATCATAGTGATGGTGGCAAACGGATGAAACTCACTCGCCTTTTGTTGTCCACTCGGGTTAAACGACGGTGAACCGGGGTTCCAATAGTTCTGTAAAAGCCAACTGACAGTGACGGCCATTTCTACAGGTGACCACGAATAAGGTGTGATTTTTAGAGAGGCGCCTTTGGTTGTCAGGATTAGTTCGTAACCCACCAGCAGCTGGATGTTGTAGAGCCATTGCCATGAAATCGATTCAATATGTGTTGTTTTAACCCCGTATTCGCCCGATTTGTGTGGATTGTGATCAGGTGGCAAGCCTGATTCTGTATAACTGTTTACGTAGGCAATGACTGACGGGTTACCTGAGAATGTACGCCGGTCACGCATTATAGTGAAGCGCTGTTTCGTAGAACCTTTTTTCTGCTCAAGCTCGACAATATAACGTTCTGTCAATGGTTGGGTCTGGCAGTTGACAGAAAACAATAGCAGTAAGAGCGCTGCTACAAAGAGTGAGTGTTTAATAATTCTATCCCTGCTTTCCGGTTTACAGAAAGGAAGGATAGATCAAGAAAATAAGTGTGCTTTCCCGTTAAAAGCCCATTAAAGCGCTTCTGCGATTCGACAGGGCTATGGCATAGTCGCAGACCGTCCTGCTTGACTGCTGCCAGCCATCCTCCCCGACTATGGTGACGTCACAGTTTTTTTGACCGTTGTGGTATTTTCTTTTGTCAACCGTTAAGGATACTGCATTTAAACTACAAAATAGAAAGGGTATATCTTTCGGGTCCAGAGCACATAGCTATTGGGGAATAGCCATTTATCTCGATTCATTCGGGCACATTGTCAATTAATACGAGCATGGTCAGGGTATTATTCTCAGTTAATTGGGGATCAAAAAAAGGGGGGCTTTTTTGCAGGTAAAACGGACTTTATTTGCAAGCAGCTACAACCAGGCTTCATTCTGGAGTCACTTTTATCGTCAGATAAACGCCAGACAGAAAAAAGGCCGGATTTAATCCGGCCTAGTTGATGACAAATTTTATTATGGACAAGCTGAAATAGTAGTGGTATAACCGGGATAATTCTGAACAGCATCTATAGCACATAAGTTATTTGCTCCCGCTGCACCAGTACAAAAAACCTGCCAGCTGGTTCCTACAGTGTCTGGACACATAGTCACCGTTTGACTACCAAATGGACTTCCAGGTGTAATTACAATAGACGATTTGTCTGATGCTCCTGCACTTACTTTCCCTGCGGGACCAGGCACTGAATTTTCAGTAAGATCACAATCAGCCAATGCGTGTGACTGTAAACAGATCGAAATAGCTGTTTTATAGGCGTTAGCTTCCTGAATAGCAGCGCTAGCAGTGGCATTACGGGTATAGTTCTGGTACTGGGGAATCGCCACTGCCGCCAGAATACCAATGATCGCTACTACGATCATCAGTTCGATCAGCGTGAAACCCAGCGTCCTGGACATCCATGTTTTCATCTCGTTATCCTCGGTCATTGAATAGTTGCCCAACGCCAAAACCCGGGGCCCCACAGGTCAGTCTCTAGCAACATGTTTCGGCGCTCATGACCAGAGCTTTAGGCTTTTAAGCCCGCTAATTTCTCGTGATTTTCAAGTGTGACCCGATAACCCCAATACAGACTTAGTTACAGAGGCGGCTATCGTGAAAAATCGCAACCTTTTCGATAATAAAAGACTCTCTCTTGCCGCTCGGGCCATAACCGTTGTGCTGGTGCTTGCATCCACTGCAGTCACCGGAGCTTTGAGTCTTCAGACCATTTACCAAGGTGAAGTGGATCGCTATTTCGAGAAAGAACAGGGCTCGGAGCTGATGCTGATTATTCAATCGGGTCACCACACGCTCAAAACCACAGGCTCAGGAAAAGACAATTTCAGACCACTATTGAGCAGTGAATTGGGGCAATATCAGGATCATACCTTTGTTGGCTGGCATGCGGATTTCAAACAAATGACCCGGGGAGGTGGACTTCCTTTTTTAATGCTCTATGAAGTCAGCTATAAGAAAGGACGGACTCAAGAGTTTTTTTCCTACGAGGGTTTGCTGAATCCAAAGCTAATCGCCAGAGAGGTACATATTAATTAATGAGGTGAAAGGCTCCATTCTGCCAGAAGCGTGGGGTCATTGATTCAAAGGGAATTGAAACAGGATAGGTGCCATAAAATATGGGCCTATCCTTTAACTATTTCCAATTACTTTCTTTGAATAAAAATACTGACGAGAGCAAGTGCACCAGATCCTGCCATCAATAGTGTCGAAACCGCATTGAGCACCGGTGTTGAACCTTCCCTCATACGATCAAACAATGTAATCGTTAATGGGGAATCACTGCCTGCAAGAATTAATGTGGTATTAAAATTCTCGAAAGACATCAGAAAAGCCACAACCGCCGAGCCAATCACCGCTGGCTTTAACCAGGGCAGTGTAATCGTTGTGAATACCTCAAAACGGCTTGCACCCAGGTTTAAAGCAGCTTCTTCCATTGCGGTATCCAGCTTTCTCAGTCGTGCTGAAATGACGAGTGTTGCCATAGTACTGATAAATACAAATTGTCCAAGAACAATAAGTGGCAGACCGGGCCTTAAAAACTCCAGATCGAGTCCATAACTGTCTTCTATCGTATTGGCGATGCCGCTACTGAAAGAAAGAATGGAAATCCCGAGAATGACGCCCGGAATCACCAGTGGTAGCAACATCAAACTATAGAGAAACTGTTTTCCCCGAAAATCATATCGCTCAAACAACAGTGCATTAGTGATAGCTAAAGTGACGGACAGAATAGCAACAAACAGTGCGATCATGAGGCTAGTGATAATACTTTCCTGTATCGCACCGTCATGAAATAAGCCACGACGCTCTTTGTTGTCGGCAAAATACCAGTCCAGAGTAAACCCTTCCCACGGCAGGGAAGGAAATACACTGTCGTTCATTGAGAAAACGGCAACGACGACAAGTGGAGCCAAAAGAAACATAAAGAACAAGCATACATAAACCGTGTAGGTTTTCTGAAATGCTCTGCTTTGGGGAATACTCGGTATCATGATCTATTTCTCAGGTTTCACTGGCTAATGCCTGTTTGAAGGACTGTTTGCTGAGCTTCAGTCCAAGCCAGACAATCAGCGACGACAGACAGAGCAATAAAACGCCAAAGGCTGCTCCCTGTTCCCAGTTAAAGCGGGTAATAAACTGGGTAAAAATCTGCTCGGTAAACCAGAGACTGTCTTTACCACCCAACAGTGTCGGTGTCAGATAATTACCAAGGGTCAGCATAAAGACGACGATGCATCCTGATACGATGCCTGGTACAGCGTATGGAATAATGACTGTGCGAAGCACCGTGAAGTGGTTACCGCCCAGGTCATAAGCTGCTTCTACAAGGCTGTCGTCCATTCCTTCCAGGGTGCTGACCAGAGGCACTACCATAAAGAGCATGGAGGCATAAACGAGGCCCGTCATAACAGTAATGTCGTTGTACAGCATCTCTACTGGCGCGTCCACCACTCCAATCCATTGCAGGAAGCCACTGACAACACCGCTCTCACGCAGCAAAATCATCCAGCCATAGGTTCGCACAAGTTCACTGACCCAGAATGGAATCAGACAGGCAAGAAACATCAGGTTCTTGTTTTTACCCTGGGCAATTTTGGCGATATACCAGGCAACCGGAAAGGAGATCAGTAATGTCAGGGCCGTAGCAAGTATGGACATCACCGCAGTGCGCAAAAATGTATTCCAATAGAGCGGCTCTGTGAAAAACTCCCGATAATGAAGCAGGCTGAACTCATAAACACCGTAACTGACTCGCTCTCTCATTGAGATGCCCAACATATCCAGCTGTGGTAACAGAATCAGCAATGTCAGCGTCAGCAGCAGTGGCATTAACAGCAGATAAAAAGAGAGTTTTCTACCAGTCATGGTCAAGATTCTCTCTTTTTATTTGATAGAAAAATATTGCTCTGTTGCATATCCCAGGATAATGAGACTCTGTCTCCAGCCACCAGATCATTAAATTCTCGAGTCTGTGGCAACGAAACACTCAACTCTTGGGATGAATCGATATCTTTCACCAGTATCTGGCTATTACCGCCATCAAAAAGAATATTTTCTACCTGACCATTAATATGGTTTTCAGACGTTACGCTCTGATCTCTCCGGATATGAATGGCTTCCGGGCGGATAAACAAATCAACAGCGTCTCCTGCTTTAAGGTCTATTTTTGGAAACGCAGTTTTAAATTGCTGTCCGGCGTTAGATCGGATTATTGCCGTTTCACCAACAATAGACTCAACGATCCCGGCCACCCGATTGTTATTACCAACAAAACCAGCGACAAATGACGTTTTTGGCTCATAGTAAAGCGACTGCGGAGAGCCCACCTGTTCAAAACGGCCATGATTCATGACGGCTACCTGGTCCGACATAACCATTGCTTCAGATTGATCGTGGGTTATGTAAATAAAGGTGGTACCAAACGCTTTTTGCAGTTTTTTTAACTCGACTTTCATTTGTTCCCGAAGCTTCAGGTCAAGAGCGCCAAGAGGCTCGTCCAGCAAGAGAACATCCGGTTCAAGCACCAGACATCGAGCAATTGCCACCCGCTGTTTCTGTCCACCGGAGAGTTGATTGACCGATTTTTTTTCAATACCCGGCAAACCAATACGTTCCAGAACATCGGCAACTTTTTTATCCCTTTGCGGCTTTGGTACCCTGTTGCGCTTGAGTCCGTAAGCAATGTTTTCCCCAACATTCATCATGGGAAAAAGAGCCAGGTGCTGAAACACCATATTTACCGGACGCTTATTAGCCGGGATACCAGCCATCTTCTTTCCTTTTATCAGAATTTCTCCCTGATCAGGTTCAGAAAAACCGGCAAGCATTCTCAGCAGCGTGGTTTTGCCACAGCCAGAGGGGCCCAGTATGGAGAAAAAGAAGCCAGCAGGGATTTCAAGAGAAATGTCATTTACTGCCTGAAAACTGCCAAAGTGTTTGAAAACATTGCGGCATTCGAGATCGAAAGTCATGAGGGTGTACATCCTGAAAAACCACCAGCCTCTGTCATATAACTCTCAGCAAAAAAACAGGACTGGCGGGTAGAGCTATAACTGATTACTGTGCGGCTTTGATACGATCCAGCGTTTTTCCTTCGATGATTTCCAGGCCTGCAGGTACTGGCGGATACCACTTGATATTATCGAGACTGCTCTGGTTGTAGCTGATCTTATAGCTGTTGCTGAGCTGTTCGTTAACAAACTCTTCAGCACCGGCAGATGCGGTAAAGTTACCCGCAGCCTCGGTGATTTTGGCAGCAATCTCAGGCTGCATTACAAAGTTGATCCATTGATAAGCAGCTTCATCATTCTTGCCTTTGGCGGGCAGGGCAAAGGTATCAATCCAGCCCAGTGCTCCAGACTCTGGTGGTACGAAGTTGATGCTGGTCGTTTCTTTATGCAGCTTCCAGCCGCCTGCATCCCAACCCATGGCCAAAGTGACTTCGCCACTGCGCAGCAGGTTAAGCAAAGCATCACCGCCTTCCCAGTAAGCTTTAACATTGGCTTTGCAGTTGATGAGCTTCTGCTCAACTTTGCCCAGAATTTCAGCGTATTTTTTCTGATCGTTGTAGGCTGCGAATGGGTCTTCGCCCATGGCAAACGCGAAACCAATCAGGGTTGGACGCTTCAGGCGATAGGATACTTTGCCCTTGTAATCATCAGAGCAGAGGTCATTAAAACTGTAGCTGCTTTTGCTACCTGCAGTATCGGTAATCAGACCGCTGGTACCCCAGATATGAGGCACACCGTACACATCACCGTTTATGGTGGTGTTGGCTTTGGTGGCGGACAGCATGGAAGGAATAAACTGACCGGCATCGAGTTTACTGAGGTCAACAGGTTTATAAATTCGATATTCTTTCTGCGCACCGACAATACGATCCTGACTTGGCTGCACCAGATCATAACCAGCACCGCGAGTAGCGCGAAGCTTGGAAATCATATCTTCGTTATTGGATTTGGTGACCTTAACGGTAATACCGGTTTCCTGTTCAAACTGATCAATCACTTCCTGAGGCGCATAGCCTCCCCAGGTCAGAATTCTTAGTTCTTCCGCCTGTGCACTGGTGGTGAGCATGGCAACGGTGGATATGGTCAGCGCTAGCAGACCTTTCATTGGTTTCAACATGGAGCGCCTCTATGAGGTTTGTTATTGCTCACTATTGTTATGCAATTTTGTTACAGAAATGTTTCACTCGTTAAAACGAAGGTCAATAAAGATATGAGCCTGTTCATATTTATTTTAAAAATATGTGGCTGTTCAAAACCGCCTTATGAATTTTGCGGGTCAGGGTCTGGATGACACTGTACGTTCCCATGGGTTATATAACTGTACCTGGCACATACGCATATCGTTTGTATTTCGAGTAACTACAGTACAGTCATGCACCAAGCCTGTGACAGCTATAAGCCCATCAATCACAGGCATAGGTGCGCCCTTTTTTTCAGATTCAGACTGGATACGCCCCCAAGCTATTGCCACCCCAAGATCTACAGGCAATATTCTGTGCTTGAAGCGCTCCATAAGATCAAACTCAAGCCAGGTTCGCAACTTATCCTGTCTTGTCGGCTCCTGGCATTTCCCTATTCCTTTTTCAATTTCTGCCAGAGTCAAAACACTCAAATAGAGCTTGTATTCCTCACAACTATCCATCCATTCAAGTACATGCTGATCAGGATTTTTTTTGAATGCTTCTGACAATACACAGGTGTCCAGTAAATACTTCACAGATCTTCATCCCTCGGAGTTTCTTTACTTCTGTCAAACACTTCAACATCAGCATCCGAAAAGGGAGATGCTTTTAGAAAGTCACTCAGACTATTCTCTGGTGCGGACATCTTTTGATAGTCTTCAAACGAAAGAATGACAGCCGCTTTATGCCCGTGACGGGTCACAAATTGCGGACCGTACTGGCGAGCCCTGTCCACGATATGACTAAACTTACTTTTAGCCTCTTGTAACTGCCATTGATTTTCCATTTCAATCTCCTGAATCATGACACACCTTAAAAAAAACTAGTCTGACTAGTTATATATGTCAACCTCAGTCTCTTCCAATATGAAATGAGCCTGAAGGGGAGCCCAGTTTCCAACATGAAATGAGCCTGTAAAATTCAGCACTGTCGTTCATGATGCGAGGGTGAAGATCATAGAAAATAAAAATAAAAAAAATAAAAAGGACATCCACAAAAATAAAAAAAAAAACAAAAAGGACATCCACAAAAATAAAACCAGTTAAAAAGGACATCCAGAAAATTAAAAAAGGTCATCCAGAATAAAAATAAAAAGGATAAAAAAATAAAAAGGACACCCATATATTTGACCAATCGACTGGTTGAACTATCTTCCTCCTGTTACCCCTTATTGTCTTTGTATTAGGAGATCCCATGACTCAAGCCAGAAAATTAAAAAGAATTAAAAAGGACATCCAAAAATTAAAAAAATAGAATTAAAAAGGACATCCAAAAATTAAAAAAATTAAAAAGAAAATTAAAAAGGACATCCATATATTTTGTAAATTAAAAAGTAAATTAAAAAGGACATCCATATATTTGACCAATCGACTGAATGAACTATCTTCCTCCTGTTACCCATTATTGTCTTTGTAGTAGGAGATCCCATGACTCAAGCCCGCAGCAGCCTGATTGATTCAGGTTCGACTCCGTATTATCACTGTATGTCTCGGTGTGTTCGCAGGGCTTATTTGTGTGGTGAAGATCATCAGACCGGGAGGAATTTTGAGCATCGCAGGCAGTGGGTGGTCGATCGTATACAGGTATTAGTCTCCATTTTTGCCATCGAAGTATGTGCTTATGCTGTGATGTCTAATCATTATCATCTGGTACTACATATTAACACCAGTGAGGTTGAGAGCTGGAATCGAGATGAAATACTTCGGCGATGGACTACCCTTTTCACTGGACCTTTATTGATCCAACGCTATATGAGCAACGACACTCTCAGTCGCTCAGAACTCAGCCGCATTGATGAATATGTGGCAGAGTATCGTATCCGTTTGAAGAATATCAGCTGGTTTATGCGTTGTTTGAACGAGTATCTAGCCCGTGAAGCCAACAAGGAAGATGGTTGTAAAGGTCGATTCTGGGAAGGGCGTTTTAAGAGTCAGGCGTTACTGGATGAGTCGGCTTTGCTGACCTGCATGGCATATGTTGACCTGAATCCTGTCCGGGCAAAACTGGCATCCACATCGGAACAATCGGACTATACCTCTATCCAGAAACGTATCGAAAAAGCTACTGAAGCGACAGATTGCAACCAGCCGTTCATGTTGAAGCCTTTTCAGAGTCAGGGGCAAAATACGAATAAAGCATTGCCTTATATTCTTCATGATTACCTGGAGCTAGTGGACTGGAGTGGAAGAGCATTGAGAACGGATAAGAAAGGTTCTATACCAGAAAGCTCACCTCCTATCCTGACAAGACTTGAAATCGATGCTGACGAATGGCTAAAAACCATGAGTTGGAACAATCGATTCTATCGCGCAGCTGGAAGACTCAAGGCCATGAAGGCATATGCTATCAGTGCAGGTCAACAATGGCTTCAAGGGTTAAATTATTGTGGTCGTTTATTCCAATCTGGCTGATTCATTTTTTCAGCCTCATACGTCAGACTCTTGCAGTATAACTTTGGCGAGATGACATTCTGTGTCTTTCAAAAATCTATTTACTCGTTTTTTCCTTGTTTTATCGGGTTCAGGGTCATTCCTACGAATGCAAGCTTGATCCTACCAGGTGGTTTTCTCGCACGAAGGAATATCTTTTGGTTTCTGGTTCAAAAATTTTGGAAATTTTGCGGATGTCCTGATTGTCCTGTTTCTTCCATTTCTTTATATACCTCTTCCATTCTGGAAACCCACATATAAATGTGGGTGTCTCAGATTATGACCAGATTATGATTTTTTGATTCCCTTCTGTTTTTTGCCTAGAGTGGTAGGGCGATGGAGGTATTTTATGGAAAACCTGTACAAAACCGATTACACCCAATGGCTCGGACAGCAACGGGAACTGCTCGCTAACGGCCAATTTGACCAATTAGACATCCCTAATTTATTGGAGGCGATGGATTCTGAAATGGGAGACACGACCAATGAATTACGTTCCCATTTGCGGGTATTGCTGCTGCATTTGCTCAAATACGACTACCAGAAAAGAATACTCAAAGACTCATGGGTTGAGGATAAAGTCATACATACATGGATGCCGAGTATTTACAACTCAAGAATGGAAATAAAGGAGCACATGAAGAGAAACCTAAGCCTTGAGCCCAAGACTGATGAAATACTGTCAGAAGCCTATCTAACAGCAAAAAGAAACGCTATAAAAGAGTTGAACAAATTTATCCGCATCGAAAACAAGCGACTGAACAAAAACAGCATCCCCGACGAATGCCTTTGGACATTTGAAAAAATCACTGATGACGACTGGCTGCCAGAAGGCTAAATCATCATCGCAGCCCCTACCCCCGCTACCGAGCCAATGGTGCTGAAATAGCTGCCCTGCTTCTGGGCACTGCGCCCTGGAGACATAAGGTTTGCACTCAGGAAGCCAAGGGGGTGATATTAAGGAACACATGAAAAGGAACCCCACAGCCTTGAGCCCAAGAGAAATAGCAAAAAAAACAGAAAAAACAGGACAGCCACAGAATGAATCAGTTTTTATGGATGTCCCTTTTTTTATGTTTATTTCATCCCATTTATTTCAGCTGCAAAAGCATTACCAGCCGATGATTCAGGAATGAGCCAGCCCTAGCATGGCGACAATCTGTTTGGGTTCCCTGGCGAGCAGGTTCAGCAACACACGGGCAGGGCCGTTCGGTTTGCGGTCGCCCCGCTCCCAGTGGCGAAGGGTGGGCAGTTTTACACCTACAGCTTGGGCAAACTCTTCCTGAGTCATATTGAGCTGCTGGCGAATGCCTTTGATGTCCGGGGGTGTCAACTCATGGACAATTGCACCTGTATTCTCACCTTTTGTGTAGGCTACGGCCTCTTCAAGGCCCTGGATAATGCTGTTCGCTACGCTTTTCATTTTTTCCATCCTCTTTCGAGCAGAGAGACTAATTGTTTCATGGTGTTGCGGTCTGCCTTTGACAGGTTTTCCTGTTGGTTTTTCCTATAAACCGTGAGCAGGAACAGGGGCATTGATGGGTTCTTGTAGAAGTGGATAATCCGCACTCCTCCACTCTTGCCTGATGCACCTCTTTGCCACCGGAGCTTACGGATGCCGCCTGTACCCTTCATGATCACGCCAGCCTCAGGGTTTGCCGCCAGGTAATAATGATATGGCGGCGTTCCTCACTGGATAGAAGGCTCTCAGCTTCGACCTGATAGTTTTTCAGTTCAACGACCGTATGCATTAGAGTGTAATCCAATGGATTAGTTCAGGCAAAGTATAATGGTTGGTAAGAAAGGTGCAAGCCGGTGGTTTTTCGCAGATTCAAGCGGATTCAAGGACACCCGTATATAAGTGTGCCCGTATATAAGTGTGGGTGTCCTATTTATTCTATTTATTTATTTTTTAAGGATGGAGTCGAGGACACCTACATATAAGTGTGGGTGTCCTAGATTATTCTCAATTTCTTCTCTTCCGTAAATCTCCCAATTTCACGGATATGATATCAATGCTATCGTTTATAAATTAAATACATCTGGAGATCCTTATGGCTAACCTGTTAGTTCGTAATATTGATGAGGCAATAGTAGATGCTCTAAAAGCTCAGGCGGGAAAGCACGGAAGAAGCGCAGAGGCTGAGCATCGTAAAATTCTTGAAGCAGCTCTCCTTCGTCCCAGAAATAAAAACTTCACTGAAGCGTTGAAAAACATTCCAGATGTCGGCTCTGATACGGACTTCGAACGAATCAATGATGAGGGTGATCGTGATGTATTTAATTGACACCAATGTCATCAGTGAGTTGAGAAAATTCGTCATCGGAATGACTGTGTTCAGGCAGAACAGTTAGAACTATGGCTAAATCATCTGATACATCATTACCGAGATTATATCCTGGACTTTGGTTGTACCGAAGCACAAATTTGGGGAAAACTCAGAGTACCCCACCATGAAAATGCAATTGATAAACAAATTGCGGCAACAGCCCTTGTTTATGACCTGATAGTAGTCACAAGAAGCACCCGGGATTTTATGGATACAGGGGTTAATTTGCTCAATCCATTCGAGAATTGAACAAATAGATAATGTCGATAGGGCGGAGTTCTGACGTTATTACAGTGCAAGGAATTGGCCTGACTTACAAGCCCTGGCTCCATGCTGTTAACTCCGGTCTGGAATTTTGTGGGTGCCCCCATCTCTTTTTCCCAGATTATTACCTACATATAAGTGCGGATGTCCCATTTATTTTTTAGTCAGAAATTTTATGATGGGTGTCCTATATCTTTTTACATAGGGGGTTATTGCCAGATTATTTTTTAGAAACCCACATATAAATGTGGGTGTCCGAGATTATTATCAGAAATTTTATGGGTGTTTTTTTAATTCTTCGGTCAATAACCAGCCTCTTTCTGGTGTCGTACTGCAAGCACCGTAGCAAGACCATTCTCTATTCGATATAAAGCAACATAACCACTGTTACCGAAATCAATTAGCCACTCTCTAAACTCTGGCTCCATACCATCAACAGGACGACCAATCTCAGGTTGACAGGCTAAAACCTTAATGCCTGAGCGAATTGCTTTAATCGCACGACTGGCTGAATTTCCATCTTTCTGTGCCAAAAATTGGTGTAATCGTTGAACATCTCTAAGAGCGGAAGGTGACCATATCAGTCGTGACACTTAGGAATCTCCCCATTTTCACCCGCCTCAAGCTTTTCTAACCATGCATCCGCTTCTTCAAGCGTTAGGTGCATACCATTCTCTTGATAGCTGTTCCAAGCATTAAGGGCGTCCTGTTTGAAAGCCTCTTTTTTCTCTTCACATGTTACATAACGACGAATAGCTTCACACATTATCCAATGTGCTGATCGGTGTCTGGCCTCCGCCAAATTCTTAACTCTTCTTTTCAGGTCTTCATCAAGCTTTACCGAGGTTACCATTTGTTTCTCCCTTGGTATTAAAAGGTAATACCCATTAATACTATACCATAAGACCCAAAAGTAAAGAAAACCCTCGTTTTAGTATCCGGCCAGAAAAATTGCTTACACGTCAGATACTTCAAAACCCTTACAGCTTCAACATTGAGAATGGTTTTTGAGAGCCTGAAGCCCGTTATTTATCAAACTTTCAGCCAAACCCGAATGCTTCTCAAAAACGGTGAAAATCGAGAAACAATTATCTTGAAAAACACCGGAGCACCGAGAGATCACACCCCCGAGAGATAGCGAGAGATAGTACACCCACAGAATGAATCAAATTTTATGGGTGTCTCTTTTTTTCCTACCGAAGCACAAATTTGGGGAAAACTCAGAGTACCCCACCATGAAAATGCAATTGATAAACAAATTGCGGCAACAGCCCTTGTTTATGACCTGACAGTAGTCACAAGAAACACCCGGGATTTTATGGATACAGGGGTTAATTTGCTCAATCCATTCGAGAATTGAACAAATAGATAATGTCGATAGGGTGGAGTTCTGGCGTTATTACAGTGCAAGGAATTGGCCTGACCTACAAGCCCTGGCTTCATGCTGTTAACTCCGGTCTGAAATTTTGTGGGTACCCCCATCTCTTTTTCCCAGATTATTACCTACATATAAGTGTGGGTGTCCCATTTATTTATTCAAGGGGATTCAAGGACACCCATATATAAGTGTGGGTGTCCTATTAATTTTAAGAAACCCACATATAAAATGTGGGTGTCCAATATTATTGATAAATGTGGGTATCCCAGTTTATTCTCTAAGTTCTCATATTTATTTTGAAACCCACATATAAATGTGGGTGTCCTAGATTATTTGTTGGATGTCCGATTTCTTCTAGATAACAGATCCCTCAAAGGATCGTTTTCCTTACCTTTTGCATTTTCAATTATTGGAGATAACCTCTTAATGACATTGGGGTAATATAGGATAGCTTGTTCTAGTGCCAGTTTGGCATTCTCAGTATCACCGGAATAGGCTCTCAGAATAGCCAACTTGACTATAGTTTCTGGAAATGGACGATATTCAGCCTGTCTCTCAAGAATAGCCAGTTTCAAGTCCAACTGTTCTGGTATTAGATCTATATAATTACTCAGAATCATATCTGCCTCAAATGACCAGATCGGATTCAATCTGTGCTGTATCAGCACTGCCATTCTCTTTTTATCTATTTCAGTATTCCCTGATGGATAAACCCATTTCATCCACTTCAGGTAGTAATCAAGACTTATATAAGACTGCCATCCGACCACTAAAGCAAACGATAATATAGTTGCTTTTATAACAGCTGGATTTAATGAAATCTTATATTTTTTTATCGGAGACATTCCAACCAAAATGGCAAAGATAAACAAAAACCCTGCATACCAAAGAGGGTATTCAAGCATACTGTGGGTCAATATTATCATTGCACAGCCAAGAACCCATATAGCATTAGTGCCAAGGTTTTTTCTTTTAAACCAGGGTAGAAACGCCCAAAAAATCGCAATAATTACCAGTACAGTTCCTACCAAACCAGTTTCAGCCATTAGCTGCATAATAAAGTTGTGGCTATGTGCAAATAGCGTATTTGCAGGTACACCATCACCCAAAATAGGCTCTAATCTTATGGACTCAGCGGCAAAACCTCCCAGTCCTACACCAAACCAGGGATGTTCAGAAAAAACGTACAAGGCTTTCTGCCACTCTATTAGTCTTTTCTGTCCAAAGCCACCAGCAGAGATTCTGTCTAAAGCGCTACCTTGGTCAATAGGCAATCCAAGACATGTTACAAGATTATTTATCTCATTGATGTAGAGTTGAAAAAAAATAATCAAACAGGCACCAAGAGTTACCAACAATGCCATTTCTTTAATTTCTTTCTCTCGATCTGACCTAAAGTAGACAAGCCAGACCAGAATAAAAAGCCCTACGATATACAAAAAAACTGTACGCGAAGAAGACCAGGCTAAAAATAAAGAAAAAAAGACAATAAAACTCAACCCTAACCCTTGATTCAAATTTCTTTTTACTGTCAACCAACATGTGGAAAGAAGTACCAGCGCCAAATAGTTTGCCAGATTATTCCTTTGTCCTATATTGCCTATGAGTGGTGTTGAACCATTTGTAGCATAAATCATGAAAGGCAAATCATATTCAGCTGCAAGGCTTGATATTTGAAGAAATCCAATTATACATTGCGCCCCTCCTCCTAGTAACAAGCCAAAAGCTAGCGCATTAATCATCCTTTCAACATTCAAAAAAGAAACTAAAAATGAAAAAAGCAGTGCAATGACTATAGTTATAATCAATGCAATTGGAGGATAAAAATTAGAACCATTAAGAAAAAGCAAAAGAAAGACAAACACTACCAATGTCGTCAAATGAGGAGGATAATAAAAATTATCAGAAACTTTAAAAGCAGTAAACAATATAGCTAATAAAGCAAAGGCAATAGAAATAAGATTAAATATTAAATTTGGAGCAGGAGCGAAGTTCCAAAATGATAAAAATGGAATAAATGATAGGAAAAATATTGATACTAATGCTGCTGAATTAAAACTATATTCTTTAAACATCATTACTCATACTGGATAAGGCCTACAATTGTAGACCTTATCCATCCATCTTTATTTACAGGAGGAAGTCAAAGATGTATCAATACCAGAGTCTGCTGAACAGGACCAAACACCATTTGAGTTTCTAGACAAAGTAATTTTTTTTCCATCAACGGCAGGTGGCGCATTTTGAATTGTACACTCTAAACCTGAACTTGCATTACCACCGAAAATACAGTTTGCGCTACCGCTTGCAGGAGCACCAAGCTGAGTCATACTAAGAGAAGCTAATGCTGTGCCTTCGTTAATACCAATCTCTGCTGATGTCTTATATGGAGTTAACTCTGCAAGGGCAGCATTAAATTTAGATTTAGCTGTATATGCTTGATACTGCGGAATAGCCACAGCCGCCAAAATCCCAATAATCGCCACAACGATCATCAATTCAATCAGCGTAAAACCACTTTGTTGTTTTTTCATTATTCTTAGCCCCTTGAGGACATACATTTTTATTATTCGATTTTGCCACCACCGAGCCTGAGCATTGACCAAAAACGACACCTGATCGCTATGACCCACTCTGTCTACCCACTGTGCCCGACAGTGACGCTTCCATAAATACTCTTTCATCCAGTCCATTGTTTGATGGTCAGAATACGATGAAAAAATAACCACTCATGGTTGTAATGTCTTCCTGACTGCTCGCTAAGAGCGTTTTGATGCAAAACCTTCTGTCCTGAGACCCTGTGTAAAAGCGGTGCACCAACCTTATCCCACTGCAGAGACAGCACACAGATAAGGGTAATTCCTTAGCCCATTACGATATATTTCACGGTAAAAAAAGCAACCTTTTTTTAGTGTATTTGTGTTGCTTTGGTCAACTTTTTCAGCTTGACATAAAGAGCGATCTCTGTCGTTTAATTACCTGGTAGAATCACGCGATTTTGCAGGACAGCCCCTGAGCCACAGGGGATTCTGGAAAAGAGAAACATTTCAACTATATTTCCTCCCACTATCTGTTCAAGACCAACAAGGAGCCCACCTGTGCAAAATGCCCTGTTTAAAGAACTCAAACGAATGGGAATGGACGAAGATATAGCCTTGGAGTTCGTCAGTAGAAAGCTCCCTCAAAACCTGGCTACAAAAGAAGATATTCTGGTGCTACGGAAAAGCATCCTGCAAGTCAAGCTGGATACAGAACGTAGTATTGCCACATTACGGGAAGCAATGCATGCCGGTCATAACAAACTTCAGGCTGACATTCTAACTCTACGAAAAGAAATGCATGCCGGTCGAAATAAACTTAAGGCTGACTACCAACCAAAACCGGGAGATGACGCAGAGAGTTTTGCTGAAGATGTCAGAATGGCTCGTTCTAACGACCCATTACCAGATTCATCATGGGACGACTGATCGAAGTCACTGAAATGCTGGTTGCCGAACATCTCCCCCCACAAATCAGATTCAAAGGAAGGCTTTCATGGTCAGTCTGCTGGCCAAAAATCAGCACTCATAGCTTGGTCGTAAGTCCAGGGACAAGTCGAAGGAAACGTTTCAAGAGGCAACCCTGTCTCTTTAGTCGCCTCAATCAACGCATACCGGTAGGCTCTTTCCATAGCTGCCGGGATTCTGGGTTTAAGGCTGGGGTTGTCCTTAATATGATCCGAGAGCTCTTCTCGTTGACCTACTATCGTATACCGCCAGCTATTGGATTGCAGACCGGGTTGATACTGCCACTTCAGCAGATGCATCAAGAGAACCTTCAAACGATTGACCAGCTCTCGATGCAGGTTTTTTCCCATAGCTTCAATTTCCAATGCAATATTCTTGATATCGGCCTCATCCAAATTCCCGGATCTGAGCAAATCAAGCTGCTGATTGACCCATCCGTAAAAGTCAGAGTCGTAAAGTGGCTCGCCCATCAGATATCCCTCCTGCCAAAGTAGCCATTATAGTCATTCTTTCTGAATCCGGAGCTGGCTTAACCTCACACCACCTCCAACCCCGAAGCTTTAAAATGGATAATAAGGATAATAAGGACATCCGGGATAATAAGGACATCCGGGCTGAAATGAAAGAAATGAGAGCTGAGATTCGCAGTGAGCTGGCCGTACTGAGCCGACAATTCTGGATTACTTTTGGAGGTCTGATAACCACGATTGTTAGTGTCTTTCTGATCAATTATTACTTTCACATGCCATAGTGCCCTGACCCGAACATTGGGAGTTGAGAACAGTCACATAAGCCAGAACGATTCATTGAAGGAACTTGACACCAGACTATTTGATACCATAATCAGGTATATATTGGTACAGGAGCCAGCAAGATGGCAAAAAACACCAGCATTACTCTTGGAGATCACTTCGATGGTTTTATCTCCAGCCAGGTCAATAGCGGTCGTTATGGCTCTGCCAGTGAGGTGATCAGGGCTGCTCTCAGGCTGCTTGAAAACCGCGAAACAAAACTGGAAACGCTGCGACAGTTGCTGATAGAAGGCGAAGAGAGTGGAAATGCAGACTACAATCTGGACTCAATAATTGATGAGTTGGACAATGAGCTCAATTGACATGAAGCCAGCGTTTGTATTAACCAAAAAAGCCAAGAGTGATTTGCTAAGCATCGCTCGATATACCTTTAGACAATGGGGGAAAGCTCAACGAAATCTTTATCTGCAAAAATTGGATGAAAGCTTCCATACATTAGCTAAACATCCTGACTCTGACAGCCCATGCAATCATGTTCGAACGGATTACAGGAAATTTCCCCAAGGCAGTCATATTATTTATTACAGAATTCAACAGAAGGGTGGAGTTTCAATCGTTAGAATCCTTCACAAAAATATGGACGTTAATTTACAGATAGAGTCGACTCACTGAGAACAATAAAAGCAGCTGTTGTAGTCATTCGTTCTGAATTTGGTGCGTCAAAACCTCAAACCACCTCCAACCCCGAAGCCTTAAAATGAGCAAACACCTTCATCCCAATTTTCAGCGACAACCGATCCACCGACTTTCGTGTCACCAGAGCCATTAAAGTCTGCTCACCCAGACATAACGTAATTAACTGATGCCAGTCGTCCCTGGTTTGTATTGAATCAATCACCACCGGTAAACGATTCAAAACACTGGTGTCGCAAAAATCATCCAGCACAATACTCACTTCATGGGCAGGGACAATCATTCGTACTGTTGACCCCAAGGCCAATCCAGCCTCGTGCACCTGCAGCGGATGACCTTCGACACTCAGAACGGTCAGCCCATAGTCTTTATCATGATCAACCACTTCTGCTTCCAACACGGATAACAGAGGCTCATGCCGATCATCAACGGCCAGCGCACTGTTGAGCAACGTCTGGCTCTGATCTTTTCCGGTTACAGATCCCTGATGCAGTAACAAAACCCTGTCAGCCAGACGGGCCACTTCTTCTCTTGAATGACTGACCATAATAATCGGTATGTTAAAAGCTCGATGAATATTTCTTAAACATGGCAATATCGTCGCCTTGGAATCCCAATCCAGAGAAGCCAGAGGCTCATCCATTAACAGCAATTTTGGTGCATTCAACAAAGTGCGGGCAATGGCTACACGCTGTTTTTCTCCGCCAGACAGTGTTTCAATCCCACGATTCAGCAAGTGGCCAACACCCGATTGATCCACGACTTCAACAAAGGTTAATCCCCGGCGACCGGCGCTTGCGCGTTTCATGGAAAACTGAAGGTTACCCAAAACACTCAAGTGTGGAAATAAACGCGCCTCCTGAAAGATATAACCTATCCTGCGTCGTTCAGGGGGAACAAAGACACCCTGTTTGCTGTCCATCCAGACCTGATCATTAAACTGTATCCGACCCTGAACCGGTTTTTCCAGTCCGGCAATGGCCCTGAGCAGAGAGGTTTTGCCGCAGCCCGACGCACCCATAATACCCCAGACTGCATCCAGCTCCAGAGCGGTATGGATGGCAAGATCGAACCGATCCCGAGGCAGTTGAATATCCAGTTTCAACATCAACGGTTACTCACTTCCGACACTTGTCTTTTATCAATACTGTACAAAACTACCAGCATCACAAGCGCAAACATTAGCAGGCCCGCTGCCATAGCATGTGCCTGGCCCAGCTGTTGAGTTTCCACCGCGTCGTATAAAGCAATGGACAACACCTGAGTTTCTCCGGGAATGTTGCCGCCAATCATCAGCACCACACCAAATTCACCCACCGTATGAGCAAAGCCCATACAGGCAGCCAACAAGAGTGCTCTGAGAGAATTTGGCAAAACAATATTGATAAACCGGTCAAGCCGACTGGCCCCGAGCATGGAGGCCGCTTCAAGAAGACCATGATCCAACTGCTCAAACGCTCTTTGCAGAGGTTGCACGACAAATGGCAATGAATACAGCACAGAAGCCACCACCAGCCCTGAAAAACTGAATGCGAGGGTTGACCCCGTTAAATCAACCCACCATTGACCCAAGGTATTGTCTGGCGAGAAGGCAATTAACAGATAAAAACCGAGTACCGTGGGCGGTAGCACCAGTGGCAAACCGACAATAGCTTCTATTAATGGCCGAAAGCGGCTTCTCATATTGGCCAGTTTCCAGGCCAGGGGTATTCCCACCAGCATCAACAGCAGTGTTGTCAGCACAGCCAGTTTCATGGTCAGCCAGATGGCTGTGGTCAGCATTATTTCGCCTTATCCCGGATGGCAGGAAAATAGCCATGCTCAGCAATATATTTCTGGGACGAGGCAGACAACACAAACGCCGAAAACGCCTGAGCTATCTTTTTGTGCTCTGTACTTTTCAGTATCACCATATCCTGACGAATCGGTTCATAGAGCGTTTTTGGCACATAGCTGATTCGCTTCAGCTCTTTTCCTGAAAGCTGGGATAAGGCAACCAGCCCCATGTCAACATTACCGCTGGCCACAAACTGCCATGCCTGCTGAATGTTGGCTCCCTGCACCAGCCGCCCCTGATAACTCTCCCATAAACCTGACTTTTCCAGAGACTGCCTGGCAGCCAGACCGAAGGGAGCGGTTGCAGGGTTAGCAATAGCCAACTTACCATGCCAGTCTTTGAGCTGCTCAATTGAAGATGGCTCTTTATCCTTTGTTCGATCCCAAAGAACCAAACGTCCATAGGCGTATGTTTTTCGACTTTCAGAAAGCGCCTTGCCATTGTTTTCCAGCTTCAGGGGTCTGGCTTGATCGGCTGAGAAAAAAAGATCAAAGGGAGCACCACGCATAATCTGATGGTACAGCACGCCAGTCGATGCTGAAGAGACAGTCAACTTGTGTCCGGTCTGACGCTTAAACTGTTCAGCCAGATGTTCTAAAACGGGTTTAAAGTTAGCAGACACCGCCACTCGAAGATTAGCAGCGGTTGCACTTATGCAAAACAACAGTGTCAGAATACCCAGCCAATACGTCACAACGATGTCTGCCCCCAGCGCTTTGCCGCCTCTTCATCAGACTCACGGGCATCCACCCAGCGATCACCTTCAGGAGTGGTTTCCTTCTTCCAGAAAGGCGCACGGGTTTTCAGGTAGTCCATGACAAACTCACAGATCTCAAACGCCGCTTTGCGGTGAGCACTGGCCACACCGACAAAAACAATTCTGTCACCCGGCTGAAGCTGCCCGACCCGGTGAATCACCCTGATGGCTTGCAGTGGCCAGCGTTCGGCGGCTTCATCAATAATGTCCCTGAGTGACTTCTCTGTCATACCCGGATAATGTTCCAGATACAGTCCTCCCACGTCGTCCCCGAGGTTTTCATCCCTCACCAATCCAGTGAAGGTCACCAAAGCCCCGGTACCGGTATTGTCGCTGAGCTGATCCTGTTCAAAACCCGGATCAAAATCATCCTTCTGTATTGAGATCATCATCACCCTCCGGTGACCGGAGGAAAGAAAGCAATTTCGTCGCCTTCTTTTATTTCAAAATTCTTGCGGGTCATAGTCTGGTTCAAAGCCACCAGGGTACGTGGGTCTTTAACGACTTCCTGCCAATCCTGCCCTTTTTCGCAGAGCAGGTCACGAAGTGCAGAAAGATTCGTTGGCATCTCAGTCAGCTCCAGCCTGTCTATACCCAGCTTTTCGCGGTAGCTGGCAAAAAAAAGAACCTTAATCACCGGATTCACTCTCCTCTGGAAAAAGTCTGCTATTTTGAGAGTTCGACTCAATAATGTTTCTACTACACCAAGGCAGTATTTATTTATGTCATCTATTGAAGCCAGACTCGACATACTGGAAGTGCAACATAAAAATCTCGACGCCGACGTGCATAGCCTCGCAAAGGTCTGTGCAGAAATCAAAAATATCGCCCTGACCAATCAGAATGATATAACCGGGTTAAAGCTCGATGTCGCAGACGTTATAAACGACATTGCTGATGTTAAAAATGATGTGGAATCCGTTAAGGATCACGTCAACGCATTAACTGCCGCAACCCATGCCGGTTTTATGCGGACCGACAAACGCTTTGATGAGATGGATGCCAGATTCACCGAACGTATGGATCAGATGGACTCAAAATTCACCGAACGTATGGATCAGATGGACTCAAAATTCACCGAACGTATGGATCAGATGGACTCAAATTTCACCGAACGCATGGATCAGATGGATTCAAAATTCACCGAACGCATGGACCAGATGGACTCAAAATTCACCGAGCGCATGGACCAGATGGACTCAAAATTCACCGAGCGTATGGATCAGATGGACTCAAAATTCAACGAGCGCATGGACCAGATGGATGCCAGGTTCAGCGAAGGCTTTGAACAACTGAAATTATTAATTCGGCAGCGACAGCCTACCAGCTAAAACCTAAAAGCCCGTGGCAGCTTCGCATGTTGCCACAGTCATTTATTCTGCCTTGTAGTGACCGCCCTTACCACCACTTTTCTCAAGCACCCGCACGCCTTCGATGCACATATCCTTATCGACCGCCTTACACATATCGTAGATCGTCAAGGCAGCCACTGAAGCCGCTGCCAGCGCCTCCATTTCAACACCGGTTTTACCACTCAGACGACAGCATGTCTCGATCCGAATGCGGTTTTGCTCAGGTTCAAGTTCAAATTCTACGCCAATAAAGCTAAGCATTAGCGGATGACACAGTGGAATCAGGTTGCCACACTGTTTCGCCGCCTGGATGCCAGCAATGCGGGCAACCGCCAGAACGTCGCCTTTCTTCAGACCATTGTCAGCCACCAGCGCCAGTGTTTCTGCCTTCATCACCACAAAACCTTCTGCCCTGGCTTCACGCCGGGTGACATTTTTGTCACCCACATCCACCATGCTGGCCTTTCCCTCATCATTGGTATGGGTCAGCGACATCAGCCTTCTACCTTTTTGAGTTGCTCAACAAAGTTGCAGGGGCGCTGGCGACTGTCCAACTGCTCTCTGATAATACCTTCCCAGCCAGTCTTACAGGCATTGTTAGAACCCGGCATCACAAAAATGATCGTCCCATTGGCAAAGCCGGCAACGGTTCTCGACTGAATGGTGGAGGTACCCACCTGCTCATAGGAGAGTTGACGGAACAGCTCGCCATAACCGACTACTTCCTTGTCAAAGATTGGGAGTAATGCTTCCGGAGTACTGTCACGCCCCGAAAAGCCTGTGCCACCTGTTACCAGAACAGCCTGAACATTGTCCGAGGCGATCCAGCGGGATACGACTTCACGAATCTTGTAGATGTTGTCTTTGACAATGGCTTTGTCTGCCAGTTTATGTCCTGCGTCGGTCAGATGATCCACCAACAGGTGACCGGAGGTGTCTGTTTCCACGGTACGAGTATCAGAAACAGTCAGTACCGCAATGTTCAGGGCTACAAATTCAGTTTCTTGCTTATGAGCCATCATGTCTCCTTTGATGTCGTTAGTCATTACTCAAGCTTTTCCCCGCTCATGGCTGTCAAGGCACGATGCCACTCATCGGGGGTATTGGTGTTCTGGAAATGCTCTGCCAATTCGTCAGGAAGCGTGATAGTCACACCCTGCAGACGATCAAAAAGCCGTCCAAGAGAATAGTCTCTGTGATCCTGGCTGCTCAGCGCACTATTGACGGCACTTCGAAGCAGGCTGTTGACGGGCAGAATAAGAGGCAGGAAAAAGGTTTCAAACATAACCGCCCTGCCGGACTCTGCTACGGATGATACCAGCTTCTTGCAGGCTTCCGGTGGCAATAAAGGCATATCTACCGGAACCACTAAGAGGTTCACACCATCGGGCAGAGCCTCAATAGCTGTATGAATACCGCCAAGAGGCCCCCTGTCAGGTATTTTATCGACCAGCGCGTTGCTGCCACACTGAGCACCACTGAGCAATACTCTGTCGATACCGGATTCATGCAGCAAATTTTGCATATGTTGAAACAGGGGAATGTTCTGCCAGAGCAGGCGAGCCTTGTCCTGCCCCATTCGGGAAGACCTGCCACCAGCCAGCACCAATCCAATTGTTTGGGTCATATTAAGGGCACTCTGACCATAACCGTTTTGCCAAATGAGCGAGGATGGGATTCTACCAGTCTGCCCTGTAGACTTTAAGACTGAGCATTACACCAGTCAGGATCAGTAACCGCCAATTATTAGTTATGCTATTTGCTCTTTACCGACCTGACTCCGTGCCGCTAAATATAGAGTTGGATTTCACCTAATCAGGGACTGACATGCCGAGCATTCAAGAGCAAGTAGGTCATAATCTGAGACTCATCGACCAGGCCACTGAGGAAGGACGGGCCTGTCGTGTCACTCTGCACAATGGCATGCCGGTTGTGGAGACGTCCCCAAAAGAGTTTCTGAAGAAAACCCGGTGGAAATTTACACACCGCAGGAACAAAGTCGCTGAAAAAAAACTCAGGGACATGGTCATCAATGTCATTGAAGATTCTCACACCAGCCTATCCCTGCGACGACAGATTTTTGATGGTGCCAAAGACCGTCGATACACTTTTTTCTCAGACAGGGCAGTCAGAGCAATAGTAAAAAACGAAGCTCTGATGTTAAGCCCTGCTCCGATGGGAGAGCCAGTACCCTCCAAACCCTTGCCAAAAAGAAGAGTCAAGCTGCTGGACGCCATGAAATTCACCGGACCGGCCAGGCAGTTACCCGACAATCCCGGCAGGCACCGATTTGCTGATGCCATGAAAAGCAGCGGCCCTGCCAAAATCGTTCATAAAAGACCTCGTCCGGAAATGCCTCCCATTCCCTACACCCCTCCGACCATTATTGTGACTCCACCCACTGAAGAAGACGAAACACCGGACTCATTAACAGTGAACACCCCTCCGACCATTATTGTGACTCCGCCCACTGAAGAAGCCGAAACACCGGACTCATTAACAGTGAACACCCCTCCGACCATTATTGTGACCCCACCCACTGAAGAAGCCGAAACACCGGACTCATTAACAGTGAACACCCCTCCGACCATTATTGTGACTCCACCCAATGAAGAAGCCAAAACACCGGACTCATTAACAATTATCGACTTCGAATCAACCCCTCTGGTTGAGCCGACGTCCGATGACGCCTTGATTCCTCCACCTGCCACAGACGCAGTCCCCTACGAACCCATACCCGTGAAGTTGCCGGAAGGCCCGCCTGATGCCCCGGTCTTCCAGATATACGGACCTCTCAGTCTGGCCTCAAAGGATCAGATTGTGCGTCCGATCATTTTTCCAAAAGCCCCCTTACAGATGCTCGAAGAGGCTCGACAAGAGCTGGAGTCAAAGCTGCCTTCGATCAACCTGGCAGACGCAGATCAGTTTCTCTGGTTGTATTACACCTGCGAGTTTCTCGAACAAATTACAGCCGATAGCTCGGATGAATTGAAAGCGCAGCTGGAGCAGAGCTTTGCCGCTGCTGGTCTGTCTTCTCATTACAACAAACGGCAAACCGAACAAATGTGGCAGGCTGTTCGAAAGCTGAAAATCGACATGTCGCCCGAAGCGTTCAGCGAATGCATAGATGAGATGAGTGAAATCAGCACTCCCATGCGTTTCAAACTGACCCAACACCTGGTCAGAGACATTAATGAACTCAGTTTTCGCAAAGTGCCCCACCCTAACGGTGATCCGGCCATAAGAGTTGATGCTTTTCAGCTGGAGTTTCTTGAGCAGGTCAAAGCTACCGACGAATTAATGGAAGACCTGGGCTTTGAGATCGATGACCCCGACGAAAGCGACTATCCCCTGGAAGCCAGAGCAAATCTGGTGGATGTCAGGGAGAAGCTTGAGGACGAACTGTTAACTTACAGCACAGAACATGAGTCTTTTGCTCAGCTGGTTGACCAACTGAAAGAGGTTGACCCTATTGCAATCAGAGAGAAAGTCAGCGACGGGAAAACACCTACTCAGGAAGAGTTACAGGCCATTATCGCAGCCAAAAAGCAGAAACTGGAAGTAGCACGGCACCTCGGGAGAAAATGGGGAGACTCCCTCCTGCTGGATGGACGTAACTGGCCAGACGACGATGCCAGGCAGACGTTATCGAAACTTTATGATCTTGCCAGTCTTAACAGCCCTGTCATTGATGCCCACCTTAACCAATGGATTCTGGATAAACATCACGAAGCAGAATACCACCCACAGGTCGTCATCGATGGTTCGGACATTCACGGCCTGCTGGCGGCATTGACACAAGTTGAAGCAGGCGCTGATGTCACCCTGTTATTGAGTGTCGAGCCCCTCCATACTCCCACCGGGACACTGCGGTTAGACCCACAATGGATGGAAGCATTACGCTTTTATCTCGGTAGTGAGTTTGACTCACTGTTTACCCGACTGCCGGCCCATGAACAGCATTCGCCTCAAAACAATTCACCTCAAAACAATGACAAAAACTCAGGACGGCTTGACCCGGACGGGTTTGGAGAAATTTCAGCAGACACCCTGCATCAGGCCCTCTGGGCTCAGGTTCTTGATATGGCAAGGCTTGATTCATCACCCCTTCAAATGGTCTCCAATACCGGGGTTGTCGATATTGAAGCGCCTGATCAGCAAGATGGAAAATACCTTGTTCATCTGGAACATCAGGACGAGCAGAACACCCACAGCAACAAAGTCCCTGTTGACCTCCTGATCAATGCCGACGCAGTGCCTAACGCTGCCAGTGCTGGCTATCTGGAAACAGAAAGCGTCGACAATGCATTCCATGAGGCTGTCAAAGGGGAGCCCTTCAAGCCACCAAAGCGCATAGCGTGTCGATGTGAATTTTCATTACCCCAGTCGCCAACTCTGATCGAACCTCCGGCAAAGAGTCCTTTCAATGTTACGGTGATCGACCCGTCATTCAGCGACGCTCTGGTCAAACATTTGCGGGCGAGACTGGGTCATGAGGCGCCCGCACTGCCCGGAGTGAGAAAGAACGTTCTGGCCGGTATCCGGCTCAATCTGATCGAAAGGAAGGGGAAGGAAGGTTTTGAGAACAACCGTCAGTACTTACTTTCAGAGGAATTGGAAAAGCTCCACCTCGCAATAAAAAATAAACCGTTGCCGTTGAAAACGGTTCACACCGAAAGCCGACAATCCATCCAGATTGATATGGAGCTCCCCCGACCACTGTGCCAATTTCTTCAGGCGGCAGAGGCTTCCCTTCAATATCTGGCCACTCCTGAAGAGTCAGGAGCAATACGTCGGGAGATTCTGGCGGCCTGGTTTGAAACGGTAGCGGAGCGGATGGAACTGCCCAAACGGGGCATCCGGCCGGAGCACTTGAGACAAGAGTCCCTGTCTACTTTTTCACCGGTAAAGACGGTTCTATCTCCCGCCGTTGAAACCCTTGAGTCTGATAACAGCATTCTCACTCTCACGGCTATTGGCGCCGCAGCCATCAAAAAGCCATTATATCCCGAAGCTGGCCAGACCTCGGCCAGAGAACATGTCTTCCACTGTCAGGCGCTCACTGAAAAACTCTCGGAGCACCACACCCCTGAGGGTCATCTGAAGGACCCTGAAAACCTGCTGGAAGACACAGAAGATATGGAACAAGAGTACGGTTTTCTGCAAAATTTTGTCCTGAAAGACGATTAATCCTGCAAGAACCTCATCCTTTATTAGACTTTAGGGTTCCTCTCCTTCGAACACTAATAATTGAATGAGGTTGTATTAATTATGTCCAGTCATCTGGAAAACCCGACTGCACTCAGGCAATGGACCGCAAGACTGGCTGTTCCCCTGTCGTTCTGCGCACTCCTGCTGGTGATCTCTCTGCCTCTGGAGGGCCTGACCGCTTATGGCCAGATCATGCTGGGCATTCTGGTCATGGCGGTCATCCTCTGGGTAACTGAAGCCCTGGCTTACCCCATCAGTGCCCTGCTCATTGCGGCACTGGTTACTCTATTGACAGGTGTTGTCCCCAGCAGTGAAACCGGTACCATTCTGGGTACCAGTAAAGCACTGGGGCTGGCCATGAAAGGCTTTTCATCGCCCAGCATCATCGTTATAGCCGGTGCCCTGATCATGGCCGCCGCTATGCAGTCCACTGAGCTGGATAAACGTATAGCTCTGGCAATTCTGTCGCGCATTCGCCCCAGTCACGGCGCCATCATTGCCGGCTGCCTCCTGGTCGGCGTGGTATTCTCCTTTATGATACCTTCACCCACGGGGCGTACTGCTGTTCAGGTTCCCATTCTGGCAGGAGTGATCGCCACACTGGGTCTGGACCCTAAAAGCCGTCTGGCGGCGGTACTGATCATGGGGGCCGCCCAGGTCAGTACCATATGGAATGTCGGCGTCATGACGGCGACCGGCCACAATGTGGCAGGCCTTGAGTTGATGCATGAACACAGTGGCTTCACCATGACCTGGATTCAATGGCTGATCCATGCCGGCCCCTGGTCAGCCCTGATGACCGTCATCCTGTATTTCATTTTGAAAGCTGAGGTAAAAGGGCACTCGCTGAAAGATGACATCAGCCGTTGCCTGCACACCTCTTCCGAACCCTGGTCTTTCCAACAGAAGAAACTGGCTCTGTTTACCGTTCTGCTGATCAGCCTGTGGGTGACAGAAGGTACGCTTCACCACATTACCGTTCCAGCCACCATGTTGTTGATGTCCGTTTGTCTGCTGTTGCCCGGAACAGGCGTCTTTGAGAGCTGGAAAGATATTGAGAAGCGCATTCCCTGGGGCGTCATCGTCATGTTTGGCGTCAGCATTAGTCTGGGTCAACAATTGGTCAGTACAGGCGCCGCTGCCTGGCTGGCAGAACGCTGTTTCTCATCCATGGAAATCCACACCATGACGTTGGCCCTGCTGGTGTTTGCGATGACGTTGTTTACGGTGGTCATGCATTTGGGGTTTGCTTCGGCAATGAGCCTGACCGTGGCATTACTGCCAGTGTTCCTGGCTTTCACCGACACCCTGCCAGACACTATGATGCATAACGCCATGGGGCTGGTGCTTCTGCAACTCTTTGCCGTAAGCTTTGGTATGATCCTGCCGGTGAATTCCCCCCAAAACATGGTGGCCTATTCTACAGGCACCTTCCAGGCGAAAACATTTGCACGGATCGGCTTGCTGCTGACTCTGGCCTGTCTGCTGACCTTTGTACTCTTCTCCATGACCTGGTGGCAGTGGACCGGACTCTTGTCTCCGGCCCAGTAAATAAACCAGAGTGTGAAGTCGCCTGTTTCTTTACCTGAAGATTTGCGGTAGGTTTCACACTCTCATACCACCCGATTTCCAGCCTATGTCCATCCCTGCTCAAGAACCTTTCTGGCGCACCAAAAGCCTGGAGGCCATGACCCGTAATGAATGGGAGTCTCTTTGTGATGGCTGCGGGCGTTGCTGTCTGAACAAACTCATTGACGACAACACCCAGGAGATTTATACCGTGGCCATCTCCTGCAAATTACTGGATCTGCCAACGGGGCGTTGTCAAAACTACAAACATCGCCGCAAGTTTGTGCCCGACTGTATTATGCTCACCCCCAAGACCATGCACGAACACCTCCCATGGCTGCCCGACAGCTGTGCATACCGGTTATTGCATGAGGGCTATGATCTTCCGGAATGGCACCCTCTGGTCACGGGTGATCCGGATTCAGTGCACAAAGCAGGTTTTTCGGTCAAAGCAAAACCGATCGTATCCGAAGAAGAGGTGCCAGACCCCTCAGACTGGTTTGATTACATTATTTGTAAAGGATGACTGACCATCAGGCTTTCCCCATAAAGGTGCCCATAATGTCCCGGGCTTCATCCGACTTAAGTCGTTCGGCAAAAAGAGTGCCTTCATCGGTCAGTCTTTTTTCCACATCACTGCGGTATGACTGCTTAAGCAGCTGTTTTGTGTACTTCAATGCTTCTTTCGGCTTGGTGGCCAACTCTTCCGCCTTGGCCAGAGCATGTTCAAAAATATGGTCAGTATCCACCGCTTCGTTAGCAATTCCATAATCCCGGGCTGTTTCTGCATCAAAAAAATCCCCCAGCATCAACAGTTCTGCAGCACGCTGATGACCCATCACCTGGGGTAGCAAAAGACTGGAGGCAGCCTCTGGCACCAGGGCCAGATTCACAAACGGCAATCTCAGCTTGGCGTTTTTAGCAATGTAAACCAGATCACTGTGTAACAACATGGTGACACCAACACCGACAGCGACACCGCTGACCGCTGCCACCAGAGGCTTTTCCAAAGCAACCAGCTGACGAAGGAAAGTCATTACCGGGGAATCAAGACCCACACCTTCTTTCAGAAAGTCACCCAGGTCGTTGCCTGCTGTGAAGGCATCCGTATATCCCTGAATCAGGACGACACGAACAGCATCATTGTTATCTGCATCGGCCAGCGCCCTCGCCATATCGGCATACATGACACTGGTCAGAGCATTCTTTTTGTCCGGTCTGTTCATGGTCACAACCAGAACCGGACCCTTTTGCTCAAGCACTACATTATTTTCAGACAAATTCACCACCTTTGAGAGTTGTTTTCTTATTTTACTGAGCCCGCTGGCTCAATTGTGCGTCAGACAATAGCAGCCATCGGCCAGTGAAACTATAGACTAACTCCATAACCCAACCTCAATAGTGATAGGGAAAGCGAGAAAAGTCCTTGGGTCTCTTATCCAGGAATGCATCACGACCTTCTCTGGCTTCTTCCGTGCCATAGGCCAGCCGAGTCGCTTCACCAGCAAACAGCTGCTGGCCAACCATACCATCATCAGTCATGTTCAAGCCAAACTTCATCATACGGACGGCTGTGGGGGATTTCTCGCCAATTATCCCGGCCCATTCCAGCGCCAATGCTTCCAGCTTTGCGTGAGGCACCACTTTATTGACCATGCCCATTTCAAAGGCTTCCTGAGCGGAGTAATCCAGTCCCAGAAAGAAGATTTCACGGGCCCGCTTTTGTCCAACCATCTTGGCCAGATAAGCTGAGCCATAACCCGAATCAAAGCTGGCCACATCCAGATCGGTTTGTTTGAAAACAGCGTGCTCTGCAGAAGCCAGTGTCAGGTCGCAGACAACATGCAGGCTATGTCCACCTCCTGCAGCCCAGCCGGGCACAACCGCCATCACTACCTTGGGCATAAACCGGATCAGTCGCTGAACCTCGAGAATATGCAAACGTCCCAGACGAGCCGGATCGACCTCATCCCGGGGCAAGCCCTCATACTTGTAACCGTCTTTGCCACGAATACGCTGGTCTCCTCCGGAACAGAAAGCCCAACCCCGATCTTTCGGTGACGGGCCGTTGCCTGTCAGAATCACAACGCCTATATCGCTGGAGATTCTCGCATGCTCAAGCGCCCGGAACAGCTCATCCACCGTTTTGGGCCGAAAAGCATTACGACACTCGGGTCGGTTAAAGGCAATTCTCACGGTTCCCTGATGTCTGGCCCGGTGATAAGTGATGTCTTCGAATTCAAACCCATCTACTTCCTGCCAATGTTCCGGATTGAAGATTTCAGAAACCATAAGACCTCCCGAGGCACGTATGCCATAGCAACAAAAGATTTTAGCGAACAATTGTCGCACAACGGCCAAACAGCGCCAGTACCTGATTCACATAACAACTATTATACAGAAGCCCGCCGGACAGACTGAATCATAGCCCTGTCGACGGGTTATGAAAAACCTTCACCATGAGTTGTTTTTTGTAAATCAAAGCAATATCCAAGAGAGCTTTATATAAAAATCAGATATGATCTGCGAATATCTTACAACACATAAAAACCTGACCCACCTAAGAGCCTCAGGGTATACAGGAATAATACTCACGGAGTTATAACAATGGCCACGGTGCAAGAAATCTTTGATGAGATGCCCAGACGTTTTGTTGCCGATGCAGCAGTAGGGCAACAACTGATTTTTCAGTTTGATATCACGGACGGAGATACCTATCACGTCGCCATTGATAACGGCACTTGTCGTGTGGTCAAGGGTACCAGTGATGACTCCAATGTCACCTTAATCACCGACAGTGAATCTTTTGTCGGTATCATGACCGGTGAACTGGACGGCATGCAGGCCTTCATGGCTGGCAAGGTTCGCACTGAAGGCAATATGATGCTGGCGACCAAACTCAACGACTTTTTTCGCAGCGAATGACCTTTTCCTGAGTTGACGACCTCCCGGACCTGTTGAATATCAGCAGGTCTTCGTCTCTCTATCGGCCCTACTGTTTGATTGGTATCATAGTACCCAATTTGACGTAAAAACCTATTTTCAATTCCCTTCCAAGCACGAGTGCAGTTTTATGAGTGATCAGTCTCTGGTTTCGGACTTTAAACAGGCCATGCAGGAACTGGCAGCGTCCGTCAACGTCATTACTTCTCAACATGACGGATCAAGAAACGGTCTTACCGCCACAGCCGTATGCTCTTTGTCCATGGAACCCGTTTCCATGCTGGTTTGCATCCATAAAGACGTACAGGCACTGGCAGAAATCAGAGCCAGCGGTTACTTCTGTATCAATGTCCTGAGCACAGACCAGCAGAGTGTGTCTGATGTTTTTGCCGGCAGCACCGGTGCCAGAGGCGAGCAACGATTTCTGGAAGCAGGTAACTGGACAAGCTCTCAATCCGGAGCACCTATGCTGGACGACGCTTTGGCCAGTGTCGTCTGCGAACTGGAGGAAATCAACACATCAGGCACACACTCTATCTGTATTGGCCATGTTCGCGAGGTTCGCCTGAACCGCGGCTCATCGCCTCTGATTTATGCCCGGCAACAATACGGCACTCTCACCGAGCTGCCTGAAACAGAAAAAGCCGCCTGAATATGATAGATTCCGGAACACAGATTAACTGACCTGTGCTTCGGAACTCATCGTACGATTCTTCCGATCACAGTGAAGTTTATCTTCCACTATCAACGCCCACCCACAAAATCACAAAAAGCCTATGAGCCGTATTCAACAGACTCTGGCAGCGATAGACAAGCTGCATGAACAAGACCCTGAAACCATCGAAGGCAAAGCCAAAGAACTGATCTATGCAGAGAATATGTCCGCATGGCTCGATAAGTTATGTCCGGATGCCTCCGAAGAACTGCAGATTGCCGTTCGCAGCCAGCATCTTTGCCGTTGGGAAATTCCACGTTCAGAATTCCCGATGGATCGGCCTGGCTACCTTAAATGGCGGACAGAACTGGGCAAACTGCACGCCCGAAAAGCAGTCAAGGTCATGCAGGAAAATGGTTACAGTCAAGAGAGCTGCCAGCAGACCGAAAGTATCATTCGCAAACTGGGCATCAAGCGCAATGCTGAAGCCCAGACACTGGAAGACTGTGCCTGTCTGGTGTTTATCGAAACCGATTTCCTGAACTTTGCCAGACAGCATCCGGAAGATAAAGTGCTTCGAATCGTCCAGAAGACCTGGGCCAAAATGTCAGAACAGGCCCACCAGCAGGCGCTGGCAATGGATCTGCCTGCCGAAGCACTGAGCCTGATCCAGAAAGCACTGACTTAACACAAAACACAGGATTTCAATGAGCATACGTCTTGGCAAATTCATTCGGGAAGCTATCTTCACCCTGCTAATCGCGGCTATAGTCATGACGGCATACAACGTCTATCTGCAAAGAGACATGCCTTCGGGGGCGGCTCCGGAACTGCGCGCAATGCCTGTTAACGGAGCAGAAATCGACCTCTATAAACTGTCTGAAGAGAAACCGGTCCTGCTTTATTTCTGGGCCAGCTGGTGCCGGGTCTGTCACTGGGTCAGCCCTGCGGTCAGTGATTTATCAGAAGATCATCAGGTCGTTACCGTGGCCATGGTCTCAGGCGACAATGAGAGAGTGGCCCGATACCTCAATGCCAAAGATTTACACTTTCCCGTCATTAATGACCCTCAGGGCTCTACCAGCAGAGCCTGGAACGTCAGCGTGACGCCTGCCATTTTCATCATCAGAAAAGGTGAAATAAAGTCCATCACAACGGGCTTCACCACCAAGGCCGGAATGCTGGCAAGATTGTGGATAAATCGATAGGCTATCTGGTCGTTTAGTAATTATCTTTGATCTGAAATCACGGTTTCAGGATAATGGCTGATCAAAGTCAATCATTTTTCAGCCATGAAATACCCACGTTGTCTGGCATTAGGAACCTTGCTTCTCCTGATGTCGGGTTGTGCTACACACAGCACCTTATCGCCACCAAAAACTTCTCTGCCAACGACCTTTTCTCAGTCAGGCAATGAAGCTCAGACCAGCCTCTGGTGGCAAAGCTTTGACGACCCCCGGCTCAATAGCCTTATTGAAACAGCATTGACCAATAATTTCAGTCTGAAAGCAGCAACAGACAGACTTCGTCAGGCTGAAGCCGTTGCCAGACAGTCCGGAGCAACATCGGTGCCCACTATTGATGGAACCTTCGAAGGCCGCCACACCAAGCAGTCTTCCGGTAATGTTGAGCAATTTCAGATCGGATTGATGGCCAGCTATGAAGTAGATCTCTGGTCACGCCTTGCCGCCAGTGAAGCCTCTGCAACGTTCGAGCTTCTCGCCAGCCGCGAAGCACTCAACATTGCAACTATAACATTGTCGTCTGAGATAGCCCGTCAATGGTACGAGCTGGTCACCCAACAATCCCTGATCAAACTCTATGATCAGCAGATTGAAAACCTGAACCGTCAGCTGTCCGTGATTGAACTGCGATTCCGATACGGTCAGACGCAGGCAGAAGATCTGCTGCAACAGCAACAGCTTCTGGAAAATCTTAATGCCAAAAGACTAGCTGCCAGGCGTCAACAGCAACTGACTTCCCAACAGTTGGCTCTGTTGACCGGAGCCATCGAACTGCATTCAATCGATATCCCGAAAACGCCGGAACTGAAACCTTTACCCTCAACAGGCTTACCGGCTGACTTATTGAGTCGTCGTCCGGATCTCAGGCAGGCCTGGTTTTATGTCGAGCGTCAAAATCAGCAATTGATTGTGGCCGAGGCTGACCGGCTGCCTCAGATCAATCTCACGGCCTCACTGTTATCCACCAGCTCAAACTTCTCTTCTCTGGTGAATGACTGGGCAGGCCATCTGGCGGCGGGGCTGATCGCGCCCCTTTTTGATGGTGGACTGCGCAAAGCTGAAGTCGAACGTCAGCAAGCGGCTTTGAGCGAATCCCTGAATACTTATTCCCAAACGATTCTCGAAGCCTTTACGGAAGTGGAAACAGCATTGACCCGTGAACAGTCTGAGCAACAGCAACTACAAAGTATCGATAAACAATTGTCGTTAGCTATCAAGACAGAACAGTTCAAACTGACCCGGTATCAGAATGGTGACAGCACTTTCCTTGAAGTGTTAACCGCACAAAACAGCAGACTGGATCTGGAACAGCAGAAACTGATCAGCAAGGGCAATCTTCTGGCCGAGCGAATTCAACTTCACCGGGCTCTGGCGGGTGATCTGAATGCAGAAGAGCTCGTCCGGAATAAAAGCATGACAGGTACTGAACAAGACAAGGCTCAGCCCATAAACTGATATGAAAATGAATCCAACCACCCAACACCTGAGAAAGCCTGCTGCCCCCCTATTGATCCTTGCCATCTCGATTATTACAGCATGGCTGCTGATGACGACCTCTCCCAAAGCCAGTCGTGCCGAACCCGGGAAAAAATCCCAAATGGTCGAGACAGTTACGGTTGAGCAGCAAACCGTCAACATTCGTCTCAGGGGTCTGGGCACCGTTATCCCAAGTCAGTTTGTCACTCTTTATCCAGAGGTCAGTGGCAGGATAGACAGTATCCTTGATGGCCTGATGCCAGGCTCCCGTGTCAAGAAAGGTGAGCTGCTTGTGACTCTGGATCAGGATGAATATGAGATTCTTGTTCGGGAACAGGAAGCCGCTGTCGCTCAGGCATTGTCTGAATTGAAGCTGGAACAGGGTCAGCAGAATATCGCCCGGCAGGAGTACGAACTGACAGGCCATAAACTCTCCCCGGAAGAAGAGGCCCTGGTCCTTCGGCAACCTCAACTGGAAGCGGCTAAAGCAGGTTTAATCAGGGCTCAGGCGAGTCTGGATCAGGCAAAACTGAACCTTAGACGCACACAAATAACGGCACCGTTTAATAGCCAGGTCATTAACAACTCCGTTTACCCCGGTAGTCAGGTCAGCAACAGCACTGCCCTGATGAAGCTGATCTCAACTGACCGTTTCTGGATAGAGCTGGAAGTACCTGTCGAGCAGCTGAAATGGTTGAATTTTGCCAACGAACATTCCAGCGGCAGTTCTGTAGTAATCACCAGTCCTCAATGGAGTGGAGACTCTCGTCAGGGAAGGCTGATCTCTGTATCTCCCGAACTGAACGACGGATCTCTTATGGCAAAGGTCATTATTGAGATTGAGGACCCGCTGTCTCAAAGGGAAAAGAATAAGGGCAAGCCTCCTGTAATGGTGAATGATCTTCTTAGCGCAGAGATCGTGGGTAAAAAAGTGGACGACGCCTTTGTGGTGCCTGAAGCACTGATAAGAAACAGCAATCAGATCTGGGTGCTAACCCGGGGTAGCACCCTCGAAATTCGAACTTTATCACCTATCTATCGTGACTCAGGGAAAGCGATCTTGCTCTCTGGCCTTGAAGATGGCGACCAGCTGATCAGCTCTTCGCTGACGACACCTGTCAATGGCCTGCCACTGCGCACAGCAGAAAAGCCTATTTTTGAAGGTAAGCAGCCATGAGCGATATAAAAGCCATGAGCGATATGACTGAACATAAAGGCGCTATCGCGTGGATGGCTCGTGACAGGATCACTCCGAATCTATTGATGCTCTTTCTGATTATTGGTGGCCTGTTTGTCACATGGGACATCAAGAAAGAAATCATGCCTGAATTCAATGTTGACAGGATCGAAGTGGCTGTCAATTACTCAGGAGCAACACCCGAAGAGATTGATCTGGGCATTGTGTTACCTATTGAAAATGCCATCCGGGGCATTGAAGGCATTGATGAGATTAACTCTACGTCGGTTTCAGGCTCAGCCTCAATCACCGTCAAAGTGATGGAAGGATACGATGCCAACCAACTGTTACAGGATATTGATCAGGCAGTAAACCGAATCAGCACTCTGCCTGAAGAATCCGAAAAACCCCGGATATCCGTCAAAAGCCGTAAAAGAGACGTCATGGAAATCATGATCTACGGTGAGGTCGATAAGCGGATTTTGCGAACCGTAGCAGAAAACATTCGAGACCGTTTACAGCGAGATCCCGGACTCACCCAGATTGAACTGGATATGGAGCCCGGGCATGAGATCCGGATCAGTATCGATCAAGACCAGCTGCAACGCTATGGATTGACTCTGGCAGAGGTTTCTGAAGCCCTCAGCCAGCATGCTTTCGATCAAACTTCCGGAGAAATTAATGCTATCGGGGGCGACATCAGTGTCCGGGTTCAGGAACGTCGTGAACAGGCTGATGCTTTCCGTGATGTTCCGGTCAAAACATTGACCAGTGGCAGCACGCTAAAACTGGGAGACATTGCCACACTCACCCATGATTTCGACGACGATGGTACGGAGGCACGTTATAACGGTCAACTGGCAGCCGGACTGACCGTTTACCGTGTGGGTGAGCAAACGCCCGTCGGTGTATCGGATATCGTAAGAAATATTCTTCCTGAAATACGAGCGGAGCTGCCTCCCGGAGTGAATATCGAGATCACCGATGATGACTCGGTAAACTTCAAAAACCAGATGAATCTGCTGCTAAAAAATGCCTTTCTGGGACTGCTGCTGGTACTGGTTCTGCTGAGTCTGTTCCTGGAGTACCGTCTGGCGTTCTGGGTCACGATGGGAATTCCAACCTCTTTCCTGGGCGCCATGCTATTACTGCCCGGAATGGATGTTTCCATCAATATTATTTCGATGTTTGCCTTTATTATCGCCCTTGGGATTGTAGTGGATGATGCTATTATTGCCGGTGAAAACATCTACCATCGTCGTCAGGAAGGCATGAGCTTTTCAAGGGCCGCTATTCTCGGGGCCAAAGACGTCGCCGTACCACTGACGTTCAGTATCCTGACCAACATGGTGGCTTTTCTCCCGATTCTGACTCTCCCCGGCATGCTGGGCAAACTTCAACAGGCGACGCCGTTGGTGGTCATCAGCGTATTTGCCATCTCATGGATCGAGGCTCTGTTTATTCTCCCCGCCCATCTGGGGCAAACAAAAGACAGGCCAAAAGGCAAAATGGGTCAATGGCTGGACAACGTACAGCAAAGTATTGATAAACGTCTAATGTTGCTTATAAATACAAGATACAAGCCTGTGCTGAACAGCGTTCTTGATCGTAAATACCTGTCACTTGCCATTGCTATGGCTATTGTCGTGCTGGTCGGAGCCTGGCAGGCCAGCGGCAGACTGGGCTTTTATCTGATGCCCAGAACCGATGCCAGCTTTGTCAGGGTCACTGCCACTCACCCATATGGTAGTTCTGAAAGCAAAATCAGGGAAACGCTGGCCATCATTGAAGCTGGCGCACAGGAAGTGGCCCGGGAAAATGGCGGCGATAAACTGGTAAGCGGCCTTTCAACCATCATTGAGAACGACGTAATCAGAGTTTCTCTGAACCTGACTACTCCTGATGTACGCCCGATCAGTACTGCTCAAGTCGCTAACCTGTGGCGGAAAGCGAATGGCGAACTGACGGGGCTCCTGAGCATCACGTATAGTACGACAGGTCATGGTCCGGGAGGTGATCCTGCCCTGACCGTTGAACTCAGCCACACAGACACTGAGGTTCTTCGCCAGTCCAGTGAATTTCTCGTAGGGAAACTCGAACAATTTAGCGGAGTCACGGATATTTCCAGCAGTTTCGCCAGTGGTAATCCTCAGCTGGATATCCGCATCAGTGATGAAGGCATGGCTCTGGGGCTCACCGCTAACGATATTTCACGACAGTTGCGCAATGCTCTCTTTGGCATAACAGCCATAAAGCAGCAGGAAGGAAGAAACGAAGTCTCGGTGAAAGTCATGTTAAATGAAGCATTGAGGCAGAGTGAAGCCGATCTTCTCAATATGATGATCCGTACTGACGACGGCAGCTATATTCCTCTGACCCGTGTCGCAGCCATTGGCAAGAGTACTGCCCCATCAAGCGTAACCCGCAGAGATGGCAGCAGAACCGTTGATATTACCGCAGAAGTGAACCCGAGGGGTTCTACACCGCAGATCATCAGCTCTCTTCAAAACAATGTATTTGAGGAGCTTCAGGCTAAGTATCCGGGACTACAAATCGATCTGGGAGGAGACCAGAAACGTGCAGCAAAAAGCATGAGTGCGCTCTTGAAGTCGAGCCTGCTGGCCATGCTTTTGATCTACGCTCTGCTGGCTATACCTTTTCAGAGCTTTACCCAGCCACTACTGGTCATGGCAGCCATTCCTTTTGGGGTAGCAGGCGCTTTTTTGGGTCATATAATACTGGGCTACACCCTGAGCATGATCAGTTTTATGGGTATCATAGCGCTTTGTGGCGTTGTGGTGAACGACAGTCTCATTCTACTGACCACCTACAACGGACACAGAAAAGATGGAAAGGACTGGAGAGAAGCCATTAATCAGGCCGCAACCCGACGTTTCCGTCCTATTATTCTGACGACACTGACCACCTTTGGTGGATTGGCTCCAATGATTTTCGAGACTTCCCGTCAAGCACAGATGGTCATCCCCATGGCGATCTCTCTGGGCTTTGGCATTCTCTTTGCCACCTTTATCACTCTGGCGATCATTCCCTGTCTGATCGGTGCAGGGCATGACCTCAAGAGCTGGTTTCAGGAAAGTCGAGGGAAAGAACCCGCTTTGAGCTCAACTCCCTGATACAAAAAGGCCGCTGAAAAAAGCGGCCTTTCTGGTAGGTGTTAGTTTCACTAACATCAATGTCATGAACTTTCATGCTAAAACCGACTCTAAGCCGCAGAACCAATTTTGAATATCCTTGCCAACCAGAGAAAAGAACAACTTTCCAAGAAACGAACTATGGATTGCATAAATAACCATTCCTGCCTCGATGATCCACTCTCATCAACACCCGATCAATCTCACTTAGAGACACCCATTGCTACCACTATGGGTAGGAACATCATTGTACGTGACAAGAACGAGCTTTCATTGTTGCTCGATTTGCCCCCGACAGTACAATCCAAAATTTATACTTATTTGTGGACTCATGATATTACCCAATTAACACGGACAAATTCATACATTAACAACACGCTCAAAAATGATGATTCAATGGCAAGGGCATGGTTTCGCCGGTTTGCTTCATCACATCAAACAAAAATGAAGACAGTCCTCACTGCAAAAGATAAAGATGAACTCCAGAAATGGTTGAATCGTTTCACAAAGGATGAGGCATTAGTCAAGTCAATCATGGATCGCCATGGGAGTATTCATTTTCCTGCTCTGTTCTTTTTCACTCTCACCAAACTGATGTGTCAATGTAAAACATTTAAATTGGAGACTAAAGCCACCATCCCCTGTAATAGTTCAGAGCACTTGGCTGCCTTCAGCGCCGATGGACGCCACCTGATGATCGACTATGACCCCAGAACCTGCAAAATCTATGGTCAGGAGAGCGATGGAACATGGCAAGCAAAAGGCACTATCTCCCATTATCAGCTTGTCAGATCAGTCACCTTCAGTGCCAATAGCTGCTATGTAGTGACCACTAGCATGGATTGCAAGGCGAAAATTTATGGCAAGAGGGACGAACGGTCATGGGAAGAAAAAGCCACTATTTCCCATAATCAGTGGGTCAAATCAGCCACCTTCAGCCCCGATAGCAGCCATGTGTTGACCTACAGTGACGACGGCAAAGCGAAAATCTATGGCAAGAAGGACGAACGATCATGGGAAGAAAAAGCCACTATTTCCCATAACGCTAGTGTCAGTTTTGCCACCTTCAGCAAAGATGGTCGCTATCTAGTAACCACCAGTTGGGATCAAAGGGCAAAAATCTATGGCCAGAGTGACGATGGGTCATGGGCAGAAAAAGCCATCATTCCACATGATGAGACTGTCTACTCAGCCACCTTCAGCCCCGATAGCCGCTATGTGGTGACCGCCAGCCTGGATAGGAAAGCGAAAATCTATGGCCAGATAGACGATGGGTCCTGGCTGGAAAAGGCCATTGTTTCCCATTTTGTTTCAGTTACCTTCAGCTCCGATAGTCGCCATGTGGTGATCACCAGAGATAATGGCAGTGCAAAGATCTATAGACTGGATACCGATGGATCATGGGAAGAAGAAGCCATCATTTCCCATAATGGAAAGGTCAAGTCAGTCAAATTCAGTCCCGATAGTCGCTGTTTAATGACCTCCAGTGACGATAACAAGGCGATAATCTCTGGCCAGGATAAAAACGGATCATGGCAAGAAAAAGCCACCATTTCCGATTACCTGAGTCACTGCTCAGCTGGTACAACAGCCTGGGAGTTTCTTGAATCAATTTCCGGTTACCTAAGAAAGTGCTCAGCCAAATTCAGCGCCGATAGCCGCCATATGGTGACCGCCAATTTAGGTGACAAAGCGAAAATCTATGGTGAGAAGGACGATGGATCATGGGAACAAAAAGCCATCATTTCCCATAACAAAAATGTCTACTTTGCCAAATTCAGCCCCGATAGCCGTCATGTCATCACCTGCAGTAATGATCTCATGATGAAAATCTATAGCCTGAAGATCGATGGATCATGGAGAGAAAAAGCCATCATCTCCTATGATTGTTTTATTACATTAGCAACCTTTAGTGTCGATGGCCGCCATTTGGTCACTGTCAGTGTCGATGGAACGTGGAAAATTTATGGTCAGAACAGCGATGGATCATGGGAAGAAAAAGCCAGCACTTCCCATCCTGGTATTATCCGATCAGCCACCCTCAGCGCCGATGGCCATGTTTTGACCATCCATCAAGATGAGACGGCGAAAATCACTGAACTAAGTATGAATGAATGATGGTTTGCTGTTACTCACTCATTATTCTTCTGCAACACCTGCCCGGCAAGAATCAACGTCCTGTTTTCCTGTTAGTTTCGCTGACATCAATGTTATGAACTTTCATGCTAAAACCGACTCTGACTTCCAGAATCAATTTTGAATCTCCTCACCAAGGATAAACAACAACTGTCGAGAAACGAACCATGGATTCCATAAGTAACCATTCCTGCTTTGATGATCCACTCTCATCAACACCCGATCAATCTCACTCAGAGACACCACCTGCTATCACTATGGGTAGGGAAGTCATTGTACTTGACAAGAACAAGCTTTCACTATTGCTCGATTTACCCCTGGGAATACAATCCAAAATTTTCACCTATTTACGGGCTCATGATATTACCCAACTAACACGGGCAAATTCATACATCAACAACACACTCAAAAATGATGATTCAATGGCAAGGGCATGGTATCGGCGTTTTGCTCCATCACACCAGGCTCTGATAAAGACAGTCGTCACTGCAAAAGATATAGATGAACTCCAGAAATGGTTGAAGCGTTTTACAAAGGATGAGGCACTAGTCAAATCAGTCATGGATCGCCAATCGAGTATTCATTTTCCCACACTGTTCTTTTTCACTATCACCAAACTGATGATTGAATGTAAAACATTTACATCTGAGACAAAAGCCTCCCTCCCCAATAATGGCAAGATCAACTCTGCTGCCTTCAGTGCCGATGGCCAGTATCTGGTGAGCGTCAGTGATAGTAAAACGGTGATAATCTTTGGCCAGGAGAGCGATGGATCATGGAAAGAAAAAGCCATCATCTCTCATCTTAGGGATATCAGATCAACAACCTTCAGCATCAATGGCGGCTATGTGATCACTGCCAGTTTCGATGGAACGGCGAAAATTTATGGTCAGAACAGCGATGGATCATGGGAAGAAAAAGCCACCATTTCCCATCCCGGTGACATCCGATCAGCCCGCCTCAGTATCGATGGCCATGTGTTGACTACCCATCGCGTGGCGAGGATCACTGAACTAAGTATGAATGAATGATGGTTTGCTGTTATCCCACATTATTCTTCTACAACAGCTCTTTCCAGACCCCACTGAAGATACTTCTCAAACTCCCGGGGAGTCACCTAACGTTCAATGGGGAAATGGTTGTGAGTTTCAGGTATTAACCCAGAGTTGCACTCTGCATATTATGAAAGACAGAAACCTGCTTTCTGCTTATTGAACATTTGCACGGATCAAAGCCCTGTTTTCCTATTAGTTAGGCTTACATCAATGTCGTGAACTTTTAAGCTAAAACCGAGTCTATCTTCCAGAATCAATTTTGAATGGCCTTACTCACCAAAGTGAAATAACAACTATTGAAAAACAAACTATGAATCCCATAAAAAACCTTTCCTGCTTTGGTGGTTCACTCCCATCAACACCGGATCAAGCTCGATCAGAAAGAACCAGTGGTACCGCTATGGGCAGGAACGTCATGGTACGTGACAAGAAAAAGCTTTCATTATTGCTCGATTTACCAGTGGAGATACAATCCAAAATTTATTCCTATTTGCAGGCCCATGATATTACCGGTTTAACACGGGCAAATTCATACCTTAACAACATACTCATAAATGATACTTCAATAGCAAGGGCGTGGTATCGCCGGTTTTCTCCATCACATCAGGCTCTTTTAAAGACAATCGTTACTACAAAAGATAAAGATCAACTCAAGGGTTGGTTGAGGCGCTTTACCGGGGATGAGGCATTAATCAAGTCAATCATAGATCGCCAACCGAGTATTTATTTTCCTGCACTGTACCTTTCCACTGTCACTAAATTGATGTCTGAATGTAAAAAATTCAAATTAGAGACAAAAGCCATCCTCCCCGGTAATGGCAGGGCGAACTCAGCTATCTTCAGCCCCGATGGCCGCCATGTGATGACCGCAATTGACAATAAAACGGTAAAAATATACAGCCAGAAGGACGATGGATCATGGGAAGCAAAAGCCACTATCGCCCATGAAGAAGTGGTCAAAAGGTACTCCTTCAGCCCCGATAGCCGCCATATGGTGACCCACAGTTACGATGGCATGGCAAAAATTTATGGCCAGAAGGACGATGGGTTATGGGTAGAAAAAGCCACTATTTCCCATCGCGGCTGTGTCGACTCAGCCACCTTCAGCGCCGATGGCCTCCATGTGCTGACAGGAAGCAGAGATGGCAAGGCAAAAATTTATGGACAAAAGGACGATGGGTCATGGGTAGAAAAAGCCACTATTTCCCATGACAACGAAGTCAACTCAGCCAGGTTCAGCGCCGATCGTCGCTGTGTGGTGACCGCCAGTAATGATGGCAGGGCGAAAATTTATGGCCAGAAGGACGATGGGTCATGGGAAGAAAAAGCCATCATTCACCACGATGATAAAGTCATATCAGCCACCTTCAGCCCCGATAGTCGTCACCTGGTGACCCTCAGTGCCGATCACAATGTGAAAATTTATAGCAAGAAGGACGATGGGTCATGGGTAGAAAAAACCAGTACTTACCACGACTGTATCTTATCAGCCACACTTAGTGCCGATGGTCACTATTTAGTGACCGCTGGTAAAGATCACAAGGTGAAAATCCATGGCCTGGGGGCCGATGGTTCAAGGGAAGAAAAAGCCACCATTTCCCATGATAAAAAGATCAACTCAGTGACATTCAGCGCCGACAACCGCCATTTGATGACCTCCAGTGACGATGGCAGTGCGATAATCTACGGTCTTAAAGACGATGGGTCATGGAAAGAAAAAGCGATCATTCGCCATAAGGATCGTGTCTATTCAGCCACCTTCAGCCCCAATAACTGCCATCTGATCACCCGCAGTGAAGATAACACTGTAAAAATCTACAGCCAGGAGGACAATGGATCCTGGATAGAAAAAACCACCATTTCCCATAAAGATTGGGTCCGCTCAGCCACATTCAGCGTCGATGGCCGCCATGTGGTCACTGCCAGTCATGATGGCAAGGCGAAAGTTTTTGGCCAACAGAGCGATGGATCATGGGTAGAAAAAGCCAGCATTTCCCATAATGGTTCGATCGGATCAGCCTCCTTCAGCAGCGATGGCCAAGTGATGACTATCCGTTGCGATGACAAGGTGCAAATCACTGAACTAAGAATGAATAGTTTCACTGACATCAATGTTATGAACTTTCATACTTAAACCGACTCTAAGCCACAGAATCAATTTCGAATATCCCTGTCAACCGGCGAAAACAACAACTTTTAAGAAACGAACTATGGACTGCATAAATAACCATTCCGGCCTTGGTGATCCACTCTCATCAACACCCGATCAATCTCAATCAGAAACACCAACTACTACCACTATGGGTAGGGACGTCATTGTACGTGACAAGAGTGAGTTTTCATTATTGCTCGATTTGCCCCCGGGAATACAATCCAAAATTTTCACTTATTTGCAGGCTCACGATATCACCCATTTAACACGGGCAAATTCATACATCAACAACACGCTCAAAAATGATGATTCAATGGCAAGGGCATGGTATCGGCGGTTTGCTCCATCACACCAGAAGCTGATAAAGACAATCGTCACTGGAAAAGATAAAGATGAACTCCAGAAATGGTTGAAGCGTTTTACAAAGGATGAGGCATTAGTCAAGTCAGTCATGGATCGTCATGAGAGTATTTACTTTCCTGCTCTTTTCTTCTTCACTCTCACCAAACTAATGTCTGAATGCAAAACATTTAAAGTAGAGACGAAGGCCACCCTCCTTGTTAATAGTTGGAATTACCCCGACTCCTTCAGCCCCGATGGCCAACATGTGCTGAGCGATATTGACGATAAAACCCTGAAAATCCACGGCCAAAAGGGCGATGGATCATGGAAAGAAGAAACCACTATCTTCCATGAAAACAGTGTCAACTCAGCCACATTCAGCATCGATAGCCGCTATATAGTGACCACAAGTGACCATAAAAAAACAGCGAAAATTTATGGCAAGCAGGACGATGGGGCTTGGGCAGAAAAAGCCACCATTTTCTATGACTATCCCATCGTGTCAATCTCCTTCAGCTCCGATAGCCGCCATTTGGTGACCCTCAGTGACGATTACAAGGTGAAAATACACAGCCAGAAAGACGATGGGTCATGGGCAGAAAAAGCCACTATTTCCGATGATGCCAGGATCCTCTCAATCACCCTCAGTGCCAATGGCCGCTATTTGGTGACCGCCGCTTTAGACGGCAAGGCAAAAATCTATGGCAAGCAGGATGATGGGTCATGGATAGAAAAAGCCATTATTTACCATGATAAATATGTCTGCTTAGCCAGCTTCAGCGCCGATGACCGCTCTGTGGTGACCTTCAGTCGCGATCCGAAGATGAAGATCCATGGCCTGGAGGCCAATGGTTCATGGGTAGAAAAAGCCACCATTTCCCCTAATAAAGCCGTCAACACAGCGACAATCAGCGCCGATAACCGCCATTTGGTGATTTCCGATAAAAATGCCAGGGCGATAATCTACGGCAAGAAGGACGATGGATCATGGGAAGAAAAAGTCATTATTTCCCATAAATACTGGGTCAACCCACCCACCTTAAGCCCCGATAGCCGCTGTGTGATCACCTGTGGTGGAGATAAAAAGGTGAAAATCTATGGCCAGAAGGACAACGGATCGTGGGAAGAAAAAGCCACCATTACCCATGGTAGTCATGTCAGATCAACAATCTTGAGTGTCGATGGCCGCCATGTGCTCACCGCCAGCGACGATAAAAAGGTAAAAATTTATGGCCAGCAAACCGATGGATCCTGGGAAGAAAAAGCCACCATTTCCTATAACAGTGAGATATTGTCAGCCACCTTCAGCGACGATGGTCATGTGTTGACGATCCATCACGATAAAACAGTAAAAATCATTGAACTACGAATGGATGGATGAATGAATGAATGATTGTTGCAGCCGCAGAATCAATTTTGAATATCCCTGCCAACCAGGGAAAACAACAACTTTTAAGAAACGAACTATGGATTGCATAAATAACCATTCCGGCCTTGGTGAGCCACTCTCATCAACACCCGATCAATCTCAATCAGAAACACCAACTACTACCACTATGGGTAGGGACGTCATTGTACGTGACAAGAACAAGCTTTCATTATTGCTCGATTTGCCCCCGGGAATACAATCCAAAATTTTCACCTATTTGCGGGCTCATGATATTAGCCAATTAACACGGGCAAATTCATACATTAACAACACGCTCAAAAATGATGATTCAATGGCAAGGGCATGGTATCGCCAGCTTTCTTCATCACACCAGGCTCTAATAAAGTCGAGTGTCACTGCAAAAGATAAAGATGAACTCCAGAAATGGTTGAAGCGTTTTACAAAGGATGAGGCATTAGTCAATTCAGTCATGGATCGCCATGGGAGTATTCATTTTCCTGCACTGTTCTTTTCCACTCTCACCAAACTGATGTCCGAATGTAAAACATTTAAATTAGAGATTAAAGCCAGCATCCCCTGTAGTAGTTCAGAGGACTCAGCTACCTTCAGCGCCGATGGCCACCACCTGATGATCGCCTGTGACGATAAAACATGGAAAATCTATGGCCGGGAGCGCGATGGATCGTGGAAAGAAAAAACGACTATTTCCCATGACGACACTGTCTACTCAGCCATCTTCAGCGCCGATGGTCGCTATGTAGTGACCGCCAGTAAAGATGGCAAGGCGAAAATCTACGGCCAGAAGGACGATGGGTCATGGGTAAAAAAAGCCGTTATTCGCCACGATCATTTTGTCCTGTCGGCAACCTTCAGCAGTGATGGCCGCTATGTGGTGACCGCCGGTCTTGATGGCAAAGCGAAAATCTATAGCAAGAAAGACGATGGGTCATGGATTGAAACAGCCATTATTTCCCATGATAAATGGGTCGACCCAGCCACCTTCAGCGCCGATGGTCGCCATTTGCTGACCGTCAGTGGCGATCAAAAGGTGAGAATCCATGACTTGAAGGCCGATGGTTCATGGGAAGAAAAAGCCATCATTCGCCACGATCGTTATGTCAATTCGGCCTCCTTCAGCGCCGATAGCCGCCATGTGTTGGCCTCAAGTTACGATGGCAAGGCGATCATCTACGGCAAGACGGACGATGGATCATGGGAAGAAAAAGCCACTATTTCCCATGAAAACCGGGGCAACTCACCCACCTTCAGCTTCGATAGCCGCCATTTTATCATCTGCAGTAGTGAAAAAATGGCGAAAATCTATGAGCAGAAGGACGATGAATCATGGGAGGAAAAAATGACCATTTCCCATGATTCGCATATTCATTCAGCAGCCTTTAGCGTCGATAGCCGCCATGCGATCACCCACGGTTCCGATAACAAGGTGAAAATCTATGGCCGGAAGGACAACGGATCCTGGGAAGAAAAAACTATCATTTCCGCTTATGGTCTTACATCAGCAACGTTTAGCGCCGATGGCAGCCATGTTGTCATCTACAGTATTGTTGGCAAGGCGATAATTTATAGCCTGGGGAGCGATGGATCATGGAAAGAAAGAACCACCATTACCCATCGCAAAGGGATCAGGTCAGCCACCTTCAGCGTCGATGGCCATGTGTTGACCATCCATGACGGTAATAGGGCGAACATCAGTGAACTATGGATGATTGACCGATCGTTTAGTGTCACTCATTGACCCAACCCCACATTATTCTTCTGCAACAGAAACCCGCTTTCTACTCATTGGTCATTTTCCCGGATCAACGTCCTGTTTAACTGTTAGTTTCACTGACATCAATGTTATGAACTTTCATGCTAAAACCGACTCTAAGCCGCAGAATCAATTTTGAATATCCCTGCCAACCAGGGAAAACAACAACTTTTAAGAAACGAACTATGGATTGCATAAATAACCATTCCGGCCTTGGTGATCCACTCTCATCAACACCCAATCAATCTCAATCAGAAACACCAACTACTACCACTATGGGTAGGGACGTCATTGTACATGACAAGAGTGAGTTTTCATTATTGCTCGATTTGCCCCCGGGAATACAATCCAAAATTTTTACTTATTTGCAGACCCGTGATATTGCCCATTTAACACGGGCAAATTCATACATGAACAACACGGTCAAAAATGATGTTGCAATGGCAAGGGCATGGTATCGCCGGTTTGCTTCATCACACCAGGCTCTTATAAAGACAATCGTCACTGTAAAAGATAAAGATGAACTCCAGAAATGGTTGAAGCGTTTCACGAAGGATGAGCCATTAGTCAAGTCAGTCATGGATCGTCATGGGAGTATTTACTTTCCTGCTCTGTTCTTTTTCACCCTCACTAATCGGATGTCTCAATGTAAAACATTTAAATTAGAGACAAAAGCCATCCTCCCCAGTGATGGTGGGGTGAGGTTAGCTGCCTTCAGCGCCGATGACCACCATGTGGCATGCGCTACTGACGATAACAGCTTGAGAATCTTCGGCCAAAAGAGCGATGGATCATGGCAACCAAAAGGCACTTTCTCTCATGATGACGACGTCATAGCGCTCACCTTCAGCGCCAATGGCCTCTTCGTGTTGACCACCATTAACGATTACAAGGCGATAATCTACGGCAAGAAGAACGATGGAACATGGGAAGAAAAAGCGACTATTATCCATCATCGCTGTGTCAACTCAGCCACCTTCAGCGCCGATGGTCGCTATGTAGTGACTGCCAGTGGAGATCGCAAAGCGAAAATTTATGGCCGGTGCGACGATGGTTCATGGGTAGAAGAAACCATCATTCACCACGATCGTCCTGTCGAATCCGCCTTCTTCAGCGCCGATAGCCGCTATGTAGTGACCGCCAGTGAAGATGGCAAGGCGAAAATCTATGGCCGGAGTGACGATGGGTCATGGGCAGAAAAAACCATTATTTCCCACGACAAGGAGGTCTACTCGGCCAGGTTCAGCGCAAGTGGCCGCTATGTGATCACCCGTGGCAGAGACAACAAGATGAAAATCTATGGCCTGGACGACGGGTTATGGGAAGAAAAAACCACTATTTCCTACAATAGCTGGTTCTACTCAGCAGCCTTCAGCGCCAATGACCGCTATGTATTGACCGCCACTAAAGATCAAAAGGTGAGAATCCATGGCCTGGCCGACAATGGATCGTGGGAAGTAAAAGCGACTATTTCCCATGATGGCGAGCTCTACTCAGCCACCTTCAGCCCAGATAGCCGCTATGTATTGTCTGGCAGTGGCGATGGCAAGGCGAAACTCTATGGTCAGAAAGACGACAATGGATCATGGGAAGAAAAAGCCATCATTTCCCATGACAAAACAGTCGAGTCTGTCAAATTCAGCGCCGATAGCCGCCATCTGATCACCCGTAGTAGAGATAATACGGTGAAAATCTACGGTCAGAATGACGATGGATTATGGCAAGAAAAAGCCATCATCTCTCATCTTCGGAGTATCAGATCAGCCACCTTTAGCGTCGATGCCCGCCATGTGGTCACCGCCAGTTTCGATGGAACGGCGAAAATTTATGGTCAGAACAGCGATGGATCATGGGGAGAAAAAGCCATTATTTCCCATCCTGGTGGTACTCGATCTGCCATCTTCAGCGCCGATGGCTATGTTTTGACCACCCATATAGATGAGGCGGCAAAAATCACTGAACTAAAGATGGATGACTGATTGTTAGCTCTCACTCATTAAGTATCTGCCCAGTTCAATGGGTAAATGGTTTTTGGTGGATTGCAGCTAGCAGCCTGTCGGACTTAAGCGTCCGTAGCGAGGATTGCAAGAAATTGAGGATAAAAATTTCTGCTTCTGAGGAGAATAGCGAGCTATTTGACGAAGAAGCAGGAATTTTTAGACCAATTTATTGCAACCGCAGTAGGACAGCCTTAAGTCCGACAGGCTGCTAGTGACCCGAAGGGCCATTCTGCATGTGCTGAATGACAGAAAACCGCTTTCTACTTAATTGATCATTTTCCCGAATCAAAGTCCTGTTTTCTTGTTAGTTTCACTGACATCAATGTCATGAACTTTCATGCTAAAACCGACTCTAAGCCGCAGAACCAATTTTGAATATCCTTGCCCACCAGAGAAAAGAACAACTTTTAAGAAACCAACTATGGACTGCATAAATAACCATTCTTGCCTTGGTGAGCCACTCTCATCAACACCCGATCAATCTCAATTAGAGACACCCCGTTCTTCCACTATGGGTAGGGACGTCATTGTAAGTGACAAGAACAAGATTTCATTATTGCTCGATTTACCCATTGAAATACAATCCAAAATTTATAGATATTTGCAGACCCGTGATATTGCCCGTTTAACACGGGCAAATTCATACATTAACAACACGCTCAAAAATGATGCTTCAATGGCAAAAGCATGGTATCGCCGGTTTACTTCATCACACCAGGCTATTTCAAGAACAATCGTCACTGCAAAATATAAAGATCAACTCGGGGATTGCCTGAGCCGTTTTACAAAGGATAAAGCGTTAGTCAAGTCAATCATGGATCACCAGGCAAGTTTTTATTTTCCTGCTCTGTTCTTCTCCACTCTCACTAAACTGATGATTGAATGTAAAACATTTACATCTGAGACAAAAGCCTCCCTCCCCAATAATGGCAAGATCAACTCTGCTGCCTTCAGTGCCGATGGCCAGTATCTGGTGAGCGTCTGTGATAGTAAAACGGTGATAATCTTTGGTCGGGAGACCGATGGTTCATGGCAGGCAAAAGGCACTATCTCCCATGATGGTCGTGTAATATCGTTCATGATCAGTAACGATGGCGACTATGTAGTGACCGCCAGTGTAGATGGCAAGGCGAGAATCTATGGCAAGAAGGACGAACGATCATGGGAAGAAAAAACCACTATTACCCATAATAAAACTGTTATATCAGCTACCTTCAGCGCCAATAGCCGCTACGTAGTGACCGTCAGTGACGATGGCAAGGCGAAAATCTACGCCCTGGAAGACGATGGGTCATGGGCAGAAAAAGCCATCATTTGCCACGATCTTTCAGTAAGATCAGCCACTTTCAGCGCTGATAGTCGCTATCTGGTGACTGCCAGTTCAGATAGCAAAGCGAAAATCTATGGCAAGAAGGACGATGGGTCATGGATACAAAAAGCCATCATTTACCACGATCATCCACTCATATCAGCCACCTTCAGCGCTGATAGCCGCCATATGATCATCGAATGTGAAGATAATAAGGTGAAAATCTATGCCCTGGAGCTCGATGGGTCATGGGTAGAAAAAGCCATCTTTTCGAATCGTCTCTTCTCTGCCACATTCAGCGCCGATAGCCGCCACATAGTAACCTCCGGTCGAGATGACAGGGCGATAATCTATGGTCTGGAAGACGGATCATGGAAAAAAAAAGCCGCCATTTCTCATAACGGTTGGGTCTATTCAGCCACCTTCAGCCCCGATAGCCGCTGTGTGATCACCTACGGTGAAGATAATAAGGCGAAAATCTATGGCCTGAACGATCATGGATCATGGGAAGAAAGAGCTACCATTCCCAATCATATGACAATCACATCAGCAACCTTTAGCGCCGACAGCCGCCATGTGATGATCCTCAGTGAAGACAGGAAGGTAAAAATCTATGGCCGTAAGGTTAATGGCTCCTGGGAAGAAAAAACCACCGTTTTCAATAATATGTATATTAGATCAGCATCCTTCAGCGCCGACGGCAGCCATTTGGTCACAGCCAATAAAGATAGTGCGTCGGAATTTATTTGTGACCAGTTAAGACATACATTATTTAATTTATTGCTGCCGGTAAATTATCATCTTGCTATTGTTTACGGTCGGGTAAGCGACGGATCATGGCAAAAAAAAGTCACCATTTACCATGATAGTGAGATCAAGTCAGCCACCTTCAGCACCGATGGCCATGTGTTGACGATTCATGAAGATGAGTCGGCGAAAATCACTGAACTAAGGATGGATGAGTGACTGATTGCTTTCAATCGGCAAATGGTTTTTGGTGGGTTTCAGGTTCTGACCCGAAGTGAGGATCATGCAATCAATAGCCCTGAGAGCCATTCTGAAAGACAGAAACCTGATTTCTACTTATTGATCATTTTCCCGAATCAAAGTCCTGTTTTCCTGTTAGCTTCACTAACATCAATGTTATGAACTTCCATGCTAAAACCGACTCTAAGCCGCAGAATCAATTTTGAATATCCTTGCCAACCAGAGAAAAGAACAACTTTTAAGAAACGAACGATGGACTGCATAAATAACCATTCTTGCCTTGGTGAGCCACTCTCATCAACACCCGAAACTCAATTAGAGACACCCCGTTTTAGCACTATGGGCAGGGACGTCATTGTACGTGACAAGAACAAGATTTCATTATTGCTCGATTTACCCATTGAAATACAATCCAAAATTTATAGCTATTTGCAGACCCGTGATATAGCCCATTTAACACGGGCAAATTCATACCTTAACAACACGCTCAAAAATGATACTTCAATGGCTAGGGCATGGTATCGCCAGATTGCTTCATCACACCAGGCTCTAATAAAGACAATCGTCACTGAAAAAGATAAGGATCAACTCGAGAATTGGTTGAGCCGGTTTACAATGGATAAGGCATTAGTCAAGTCAGTCATGGATCGTCATGGGAGTATTGACTTTCCTGCTCTGTTCTCTTTCACTCTCACTAAACTGATGATTGAATGCAAAACATTTATATTTGAGACAAAAGCCTCCCTCCCCAATAATGGCAAGATCAACTCTGCTACCTTCAGTGCCGATGGCCGCTATCTGGTGAGCGTCAGCGATAGTAAAACGGTGATAATCTTTGGTCGGGAGACCGATGGTTCATGGCAAGCAAAAGGCACTATCCCCCATAATGGTCGTGTCATATCATTCATGCTCAGTAACGATGGCCACTATGTAGTGACCGCCAGTGAAGATCGCAATGCGAGAATCTATGGCAAGAAGGACGAACATTCATGGGAAGAAAAAACCACTATTACCCATGATAATCGTCTCATGTCAGCTACCTTCAGCGCCAACGATCGCTATGTAGTGACCGCCAGTCACGATGGCAAGGCGAAAATCTATGGTCTGGAAGACGATGAGTCATGGGCAGAAAAAGCCATCATTAGCCACGATTCTTTAACATCAGCCACCTTCAGCGCCGATAGTTGCTATATGGTGACCACCAGTCTGGATCATACAGCAAAAATCTATGGCAAGATGAACGATGGGTCATGGATAGTAATAGCCATCATTTCCCATGACAAACCAGTCTGGTCAGCCAAATTCAGCGCCGATAGCCGACATATGATCACCTGTTGTGAAGGTAACAGGATGAAAATCTGTGGCCTTGAGAACGATGGGGCATGGGAAGAAAAAGCCATCTTTCCCAATGAGGATCGTTTCTTCTCTGTCACATTCAGCGTCGATAGCAGCCATATGGTAACCTCCGGTCAAGATGGCAGGGCGATAATCTATGGTCTGGAAGACGGATCATGGAACGAAAAAGCCATCATTTCTCATAATGATTGGGTCCTCTCAACCACCTTCAGCCCCGATAGCCGCTGTGTGATCACCCGCAGTAGAGATAAAAAGGCGAAAATCTATCGCCTGAACGATCATGGATCATGGGAAGAAAGAGCTACCATTTCCCATAATAAACAGATCAACTCAGCCAGATTCAGCTCCGATAGCCGCCATGTGATGACCCACGGTGAAGACAGGAAGGTAAAAATCTATGGCCGTAAGGTCAATGGATCCTGGGAAGAAAAAACCACCATTTGTAGTGGTTTGTATATTAGATCAGCATCCTTCAGCGCCGATGGCAGCCATTTGGTCACTGCCAATAACGATAATGTGTCGGAATTTATTTATCACCAGTTAAGACATACATTTTTTAGTTTACTCCCGCCGTTAGATTCTCATCTTGCTATTGTTTACGGTCAGGTAAGCGATGGGTCATGGCAAAAAAAAGCCACCATTTCCTATCCCAGAGGGATCGTGTCAGCCACCTTCAGCGTCGATGGCCATGTGTTGTCCATCCATGAAGATGGGTCGGCGAAAATCACTGAACTAAGCATGGATGAATGACTGATTGCTGTCACTCACTAATTATTCTGCAACACCTGCCTGGCAAGAATCAAAGTCCTGTTTTCCTGTTAGTTTCGCTGAGATCAATGTTATGAACTTTCATAGTAAAACCGACTCTAAGCTGCAGAATCAATTTTAAATAGACTTGCCAACCAAGGAAAACAACAACTTTTAAGAAACGAACCATGGACTGCATAAATAACCATTCCTGCCTCGGTGAGCCACTCTCATCAACACCCGATCATTCTCACTCAGAGACACCCAGTGCTATCTGTATGGGTAGGGAAGTGATTGTACTTGACAAGAACAAGCTTTCATTATTGCTCGATTTGCCCCTGGGAATACAATCGAGGATTTTTACTTATTTGCGGGCTCATGATATTACCCGATTAACACGGGCAAATTCATACATCAACAACACGCTCAAAAATGATGATTCAATGGCAAGGGCATGGTATCGGCGGTTTGCTCCATCACACCAGGCTCTGATAAAGACAATCGTCACTGTAAAAGATATAGATGAACTCCAGAAATGGTTGAAGCGTTTTACAAAGGATGAGGCATTAGTCAAATCAGTCATGGATCGCCAATCGAGTATTCATTTTCCCACACTGTTCTTTTTCACTATCACTAAACTGATGTCTGAATGTAAAACATTTAAATTAGAGACAAAAGCCACCCTCCCCATTAATGGCAGGATCGAATCAGCTGCCTTCAGTGACGATGGCCACTATCTGGTGAGCAACAGTGATGGTAAAACGGTGGATATCTATGGCCAGGAGAGCGATGGATCATGGCAAGCAAAAGGTACTTTCTCCCATTATGAATACATCAGATCAGTCACCTTCAGTGCCAATAGCCGCTATTTAGTGACCGCTGGCCTGGATGGCAAGGCGAAAATTTATGGCAAGAAAGACGAACGATCATGGGAAGAAAAAGCCACTATTTCCCACAATTGCTGGGTCAATTCAGCCACCTTCAGCCCCGATAGCTGCCATGTGTTGACCTACAGTAACGACGGCAAGGCGAAAATCTATGGCAAGAAGGACGAACGATCTTGGGAAGAAAAAGCCACTATTTCCCATGATAAATATCTCAAATCAGCCACCTTCAGCAGAGATAGTCGCTATGTAGTGACCACCAGTGGAGATTACAGGGCGAAAATCTATGGCCTGATGGACGATGGGTCATGGGCAGAAAAAGCCATCATTCTACATGATGAGTCTGTTTACTTTTCCACCTTCAGCCCCGACAGCCGCTATCTGTTGACCGCCAGCATGGATAGCAGAGCAAAAATCTATGGCAAGAAGAACGATGGGTCATGGCTAGAAAAAGCCATTCTTTCCTATGACGACTGTGTTGTCTCAGTCACCTTCAGCTCCGACAGTCGCCATGTGGTGATCACCATAGATGATGGCAGGGCAAAAATCTATAGCCTGGATGCCGATGAATCATGGGAAGAAAAAGCCATCATTGCCCATGATAAAGAGCACAGCTCAGTCACATTCAGCTCCGATAACCGTCATTTGGTGACCTCCAGTTATGATGGCAGGGCGATAATCTATAGCCTGAAGAAAAACGGATCATGGGAAGAAAAAATCACCATTTCCCACAGATTATGGGTCCGCTCAGCCACCTTCAGCCCCGATAGCCGCCATATGGTGACCGCCAGTTCAGATGGCAAAGCGAAAATCTATGGCAAGAATGATGATGAGTCATGGGAAGAAAAAGCCATCATTTCCCATAACAACAGTATCTACTCAGCCACATTCAGCTCCGATAGCCGCCATGTCATGACCTTCAGTAAAGAAGATAAAACGGTGAAAATCTATGGCCTGAAGCTCAATGGATCATGGAAAGAAAAAGCCATCATCTCTCATCTTAGGGATATCAGATCAGCAACCTTCGGCATCGATGGCCGCCATGTGATCACTGCCAGTTTCGATGGAACGGCGAAAATTTATGGTCAGAACAGCGATGGATCATGGGAAGAAAAAGCCACTATTTCCCATCCTGGTAAAATCCGTTCAGCCCGCCTCAGTAAAGATGGCCATGTGTTGACTATCGGTGGCAGGGCGAAAATCACTGAACTAAGTATGAATGATGGTTTGCTGTTACCCACTAACTGCAACACCCACCCGGCAAGAATCAAAGTACTGTTTTCCTGTTAGTTTCACTGACATCAATGTTATGAACTTTCATGCTAAAACCGACTCTGACTTTCAGAATCAATTTTAAATACCCTTGCTAATCAAGGATAAATAAAAACTTTTGAGAAACGAGCGATGGATTGCATAAATAAAAATTCCTGCCTTGGTGACCCACTCTCATCGACACCCGATCAATCTCAATCAGAAACACCAAGTGCTGCCGCTATGGGTAGGCACGTCTTTGTACGTGACAAGAACAAGCTTTCATTATTGCTCGATTTACCCATTGAAATACAATCCAAAATTTATAGATATTTGCAGACTCGTGATATTGTCTGTTTAACACTGACAAATTCATACATTAACAACGCTCTCAAAAATGATGCATCATTGGTAAGGGCATGGTATCGCCAGATTGCTTCATCTCACCAGGCTATTCCAAGAACCATCGGCACTGCAAAAGATAAAGATCAACTCGAGGATTGGTTGAGCCGTTTTACAAAGGATAAGGCATTAGTCAAATCAGTCATGGATCGCCAGGCGAGTTTTTATTGCCCTGCCCTGTTCTTTTCCACTCTCACTCAACTGATGATTGAATGTAAAACATTTAAATTTGAGACAAAGGCCACCCTTCCCAATTATGGCGAGATCAACTCAGCTACCTTGAGTGCCGATGGTCACTATCTGGTGAGCATCTGTGATCGTCAAACGGTGAAAATCTATGGCCGGGAGACCGACGGATCATGGCAAGCAAAAGGCACTATCTCCCATAATGGTTCTGTCAGATCATTCATGCTCAGTAACGATGGCCACTATGTGGTGACCGCCAGTGCAGACGGCAAGGCGAGAATCTATGGTAAAAAGGACGAACGATCATGGGAAGAAAAAGCCATCATTTCCCATGATAACCCTCTCACATCAGCCACCTTCAGCGCCGATGGTCGCTTTGTAGTGACCACCAGTATCAATGGCAAGGCGAAAATCTACGGCCGGGAAGACGATGGGTCATGGACAGAAAAAGCCATTATTAGCCACAACACTTTAGTATCATCGTCCACCTTCAGCGCCGATGGTCGCTATGTGGTGAGCACCAGCTATGATTGCAAAGCGAAAATCTATGGCAAGATTCACGATGGGTCATGGATAAAAAAAGCCATCATTCACCATGATGATTCAGTCATATCAGCCACCTTCAGCGCCGATAGCCGCCATATGATCACCTTTAGTGCAGATAGCAACGTCAATACAGGTCTCAAGGTCAAAATCTGTGGCCTGGAGGACGATGGGTCATGGGAAGAAAAAACCATCTTTTCCCATGGAGATCATTTCCTCTCTGCCACCTTCAGCGCCGATAGCTGCCATATGGTAACCTCCGGTCAAGATGGCAGGGCGATAATCTATGGTCAGGAAGACGGATCATGGAAAGAAAAAGCCACCATTTCTCATAATGGTTGGGTCTACTCAGCCACCTTCAGCCCCGATAGCCGCTATGTGATCACCCACGGTCAAGATAATGAGGCGAAAATCTATGGCCAGAACGATCATGGATCATGGGAAGAAAAAGCTACCATTTCCCATCATATGCAAATCAACTCAGTAGCCTTTAGCGCCGATAGCCGCCATGTGATCACCCTCGGTGTAGACAGGAAGGCGAAAATCTATAGCCGAAAGCTCAATGGATCCTGGGAAGGAAAAACCGTCGTTTTCTTTGTTTCATATCTCAAATCAGCAAGCTTTAGCATCGATGGACGCCATGTGGTCATCACCACTAACAATAACGAGGCGGAAATTTATGGCCAGACAAGCGATGGGACATGGCAGAAAAAAGCCTACATTTCCAATCTTAGAGGGATCACCTCAGCCACCTTCAGCGCCGATGGCCATCTGTTGATCATCCATGAAAATGAGCCGGCGAAAATCATTGAGCTAAGGATGGATGAATGACTAGCTTGAACTTTTTATGCAGATTAACCAGGCTACCGCCGCCATCCATTGAAAGGCGACCTTGACTACTTAGTCTTAATGACAAGAATGTTAATCACCATAACAAAATATCAAACAATGAATTTAGATTATTGTCCAATAAGCTAAAGACTTAAAAGGAGAGTGATTAATGACAATAATAAACGGTTCATTACTTGGAGATATCGTTAAGTTTCATAAACCAGAGCATCATGCCAACACGGCAGTCATCGTAATAGATGAGATGGATAAAAAATGGAGTTCTGAGACTGTTGAGAATCATCTTGTTAGAAAACAAAGCCAACAAGAAACCCTTCGCTTTTGTAAAGAGCTTGGATGTAGAATCATTGTCGTTCATGAGCACAAAGAAGCACATCCAAGGCATATCTATGATGTTATTAAAAAACCAGATTTTCACTGCACCAAGCAAGCGCTAGGTGTGCTTAACGCAAAAACTGAGCCTCCCTTATTGCCTTTTTTAAAAGAAAGAAAGATTACAAGCCTTGTTCTTATGGGGGGTCACTACCGTATGTGTGTTCGAGAATCTTTGATAGGCCGTTGTTCTTTTGGGCTTTTAAGTTCTGGCATTCTTAATCATCAAATTACCGTACTCACATCGCCGTCTTTACTGGCTAGTTACAGACCTGAAATGTATCAATTAGAGCCTAAATTTTCGGCTGATGCCTGTTCATTCAATAACAAAAATGGTGATTTTATCGCAGATGCTCAATGGCCAGTTTTTGCATTACACACAGGAATGAGAATCTATACAAAAATTTCTGATTAGCTTCGATCTTGCTTTGTGCAGCTGATGAGCCGCAAAGGGAACTTTAAACATCAGCTTGCCAGGATAGCGTAAATAGTTTCCGAAAAAGTTTTCGAAAAATAGTGTCAAAAAAACTCTTGCCATATCCTATTCCAGGAGCCTGTCGGACTTAAGACTGTCCTACTGCGGTTGCAATAAATTGGTCTAAAAATTCCTGCTTCTTCGTCAAATAGCTCGCTATTTTCCTCAGAACCAGAAACTTTTATCCTCAATTTCTTGCAATCCTCGCTACGGACGCTCAAGTCCGACAGGCTCCTAGTGTCTGATGGTTGTCAGACAGGCCTGTTTATTATCATTTTCCCAGATCAACCCCCTGTTTTCCTGTTAGTTACGCTTACATCAATGTCGTGAACTTTTAAGCAAAAACCGAGTCTATCTTCCAGAATCAACTTTGAATATCCCTGCTATCCAAAGTTAAAAATAACTATTGAGAAACAAACTATGAACTCCATAAAAAACCTTTCCTGCTTTGGTGGTTCACTCCCATCAACACCGGAACAAGCTCGATCAGAAAGAACCAGTGGTACCGCTATGGGCAGGAACGTCATTGTACGTGACAAGAAAGAGCTTTCATTATTGCTCGACTTACCAATGGATATACAATCCAAAATTTATTCCTATTTGCAGGCCCATGATATTACCCGTTTAGCACGGGCAAATTCATACCTTAACAATATACTCATAAATGATACTTCAATAGCAAGGACGTGGTATCGCCGGTTTTCTTCATCACACCAGGCTACGCTGGAGACAATCGTCACTACAAAAGATAAAGGTCAACTCGAGGGTTGGCTGAGGCGCTTTACAAAGGATGAGGCATTAATCAAGTCAATCATCGATCGCCAAGAGAGTATTTATTTTCCTGCGCTGTTCTTTTCCTCTATCGCTAAACTGATGTCTGAATGTAAAACATTTAAATTAGACACAAAGACCACCCTCCACGGTAGTGATGCTATCTTCAGCCGCGATGGTCGCCATATTTTGATCCTTAGAAACAATAAAACGTTGCAAATCTGTTCCCGGGAGGACGGTGGATCATGGACAGCAAAAGCCACTATCTCCCATGATAGCCGCGTCAATATGGCCAGTTTCAGCATCAATAGCCGCCATATGGTGACCGCAAGTGACGATAAAACCGCAAAAATTTTTGCTCTGAAAGACGATGGATCATGGGAAGAAGAAGCCACTATTTCCCATGATGAGCGTGTCTCCTCAGCTACCTTCAGCGACGATAGCCGCTATGTGGTGACCGCCAGTGAAGATGGCAAGGCGAAAATCTATGGCAAGCAAGACGATGAGTCATGGGTAGAAAAAACCATTATTTCCCATGATAGCCCTGTCAAGTCTGCCACCCTCAGCGCCGATGGTCGCTATTTATTGACTGTCTGTATGGGAGGCAGCATGGCGAGAATCTGTGGCATGCAGGACGATGGATCATGGGTGAAAAAAGTCACGATTTCCCATGATAGTCCTGTCAAGTCAGCCACCTTCAGCACCGATGGCCGCCATGTGGTGACCACCAGCTTCGTTCGGGCGAAAATCCATGGCCTGGAGGCCGATGGATCATGGGAAGAAAAAGCCATCATTACCCACGAGGGTTCAGTCTTATCAGCGACATTCAGCGCCGATAACCGCCATTTAGTGACCGCCAGTAACGATGGCAAGGCGATAATCTGCGGCAAGAAGGACGACGGATCATGGGAAGAAACAACCACTATTTCCCATGGTGATCGGGTCTACTCAGCCACCTTTAGCCCCGATAGCCGCTGTGTGATCACCCGCAGTGAAGATAAAAAATCGAAAATCTATGGCCATAAGAACGATGGATCGTGGGAAAAAAAAACGACCATTTCCTATTATTTGGAGAGCATTAAATCCGTCACCTTTAGTGCCGATAGCCGCCATGTGATCATCCACAGTGGAGATAATAAGTTGAAAATCTATGGCCAGATGGACAATGGATCCTGGAAAAAAAAAGCGACCATTTCCCGTGTTTCTGGTTTCAAATCAGCAGCCTTTAGCCTCGATGGCCGTCATATAGTCACAACCAGAAACGATAAAACGGCGAAAATTTATGGCCAGTTAAGCGATGGATCATGGAAAGAAAAAGCCACCATTTCCCATCGCAGTAGAATCAGGTCAGCCACCTTCAGAGCCGGTGGCCATGTGTTGACCATCCACGACGATAACAGTGGAATCAGGTCAGCCATCTTCAGTGCCGATGGCCATGTGTTGACCATCCACGACAATAATACGGTGAAAATCACTGAACTAAGGATGGATGACTGATTATTTGCTGTCACTCGTTAGCCCGGCCCCACATTAACCCGGCAAACCGTTTGCCCTCTCCGGGCAAGTCACCTAAAGCGCCGTTACCTGATTGGGCAAAAATATCCTGAGCCAGTTGCCTTTCTGCCGGATTGTCGCTTGTGCTCAAAAGCTGTAAAGCCTGATTCACATTAACTCTATCGAGCATGTCCTCTTTCTGAATCTTACGATCATATAATTCTTTCTGCATCCGCTACTAAAAATCTAACATAATCTGTAATTATGTAGACTTATTTACGCCGTCACCGCGGATGCACGACGAATCGTGTCTAACTCCACTCTTGCGTAGGGTTTAACGTCGAGCTGTAACGTGTCTCGACCATAATTATCAAGGTTCAAACTCGCACTGTAATCTCTGTCATGCAGAGTTTTACAT
>NZ_JAGRPU010000060.1 GCF_024606225.1 Endozoicomonas sp. ISHI1
CTTAGTCATGCTTACATTTTACAATGAAAGCTGTAAATACAACAAGTATTTTGCATAGGCAGTCTTTCAGACTGCGAGCTATCCATCCCCGAACTAGAAGTACGGGGCTTTCCGCTCAATTTGGTAAAAGAGCGGTGTGTCATCGGGCAGTGTTTCCAGCTCACAAGGTTTACCGTTAATAGTGACGTTTGTTTGCAGACGGATATGTCTTTGCATCTCATCAAGTTCTGCGATTGACAGCAGCCTCTGTTCTGCTGCATCCAGCAGATTCTCCGGCAACAGGGAGACCTCCGGTTGCGGTGTGGTCACTGTAATCAGATTTCGTAATGAATGACAATGATGCCCAATGTAATCACTCAGTGGCTTCTTTTGTTTTATTAATGCATCGTCGCTTGCCGCAACCATTGGAGCGGCTGGAACTGCTTGCCAGACAGGCGTATCCTTTTTCTGATGATCCGGCTGTTTGCCCGGATACGAATGATTTGAGTCTGATTGAACTGCATGTGTTACTGCAGTTTTATTTTGGTGGCAGCTACTTTGCCCAATGGGACTATCCATTTTATATATGCCCGAGTTAAAGTCAGCAGTGATTGAAAAGTTTAATTACTTAATCCACTGATACTAATTAATAGCCAGCATCTTAATAGCCAGCGCCTGAATTTTTTAATGATCCTGGGGTCAAAAAAATTACACAACCTTAACTATGACAAGGATGTTTTTATAAAGTTCACTGAAAAAAACTTTCATGCGTACAATACCGCTACAACCCATAAGCCTTTGCGTTAATGGAAGTACCCGTTTACAGCAAAGACACTGAAAATCGTGGTAATGAGGCCGCCAAAGGTAATCCAGTATTGCCGGTGCATGGAGTCCATTTCAGCGCGAACTGTGGCCACATCGTTACGAACATCTGTTATTTCTGCACGCAAGTCTGTGAATCCTTTGTGCATATCAATTCTCAGTTCGTGGTAACGTTCATCGGTGCGTGCTTGGATTTGCAGCATAGCTTCTTGCAAGACGAGTATATCTTTTTTACTGGCATTGTATTCAGGGTCAAGGGAAGCACTGACCCTGCTGGCCAGCTCTTCATCGATACCAATGCGCTTTAGCTCTGAGAATAACGACTTTTCCATAACCACCCCGGCAAAAACTGAATCACAGCGTAGATCAGGGATGACGTTTCGACCACCCGGAAGGAATAGACCAAAAAGCCAATGTTCTGACAGGCCAAAGATGCCGAACAAAAAAAAGCTCACGACTCTTTTGCAGTAGCGGGTTTTTTTTACCCGCTGCAACCGTTTGTTTTTGAAAAAAACACGCTTATTTTTTTGCTCTATCACCTTCTTAGTCTAACTTTCCTCTCAAGAAAATGAATGCCTGAGCACTACGAGCAACAAACTATTAACGTATCCATGTGGGATCTAATGAAGAAATCATTCTCTGCGGTACTGCTTTTAATGCTTTCGTGGCTGTCTGCCGTTTGCCAAGCCGAATCATTGACGGGCGACTCGTCATACCTTGCCGACACAAACGGCTATGCAGAGTCAACTTTTCCTCCTCATGACAACCCATTTAATCTTGGCGGTTACGGGGTAAAAACCTCCTTTTTTGAGTCGATCCCGTGGCCATTGATTCACGCCGCTCACTTTCTGGTTGCTTACGAAAGGGTTGTGACCACCAATGACGCCGCTCTGAACACCAAAGCCTATTCATGGATACCTGTGGAAGCATTTTTCGCTGTTGGCTGGCTTTTGGAAAGATATTGGAACGACGATTCGCTGCAGCTCAACCCAATGGATCAATCGGAGTCAAGTCAGGATCACCCATTTGAGATCACCACTATGATGCTCCCCGGGCAGGGGCAACAACAAAATGGCCAACAACAAAGTGGCCAACAAAACCCGCCATCAGCATCATCCGGCCAGCAGGCCTCTGGATCAACCACGCAACTCAAAGGCTCTTCTTTCAGGTTTATGCTCTCCGGCTCTGGCGACGACGGTAACCAGGGCCCTGAACAACAACAGCATACATACGGTTTAAATTGTCACGTCGATTCCTGTAATGGCGTTTGTAAACTCCAGCGCCCATCCGGTAGTAGCGATTTAGCTGAAGGGGGCCAGCAAGACGCTCCTCCCCATGCTCGAAGAGAGATTGAACCTTGGTTAGCTCGTCTGTTGTTCGGTAACATAGGTAGTGACCCGTCCCGAAATCCTCATTTACCCAGCCTTGAAGAGTGTCTTATTAGAATTGCTCATCAAGAAACCGGGGCGTTATCAGATTTTGAAGAATTTGATCCTTCAAGTGTTGACGAAAAAACATTATCCAGACTTTCATCTGAATTTTTCGTTCGTCCAATTTTAAATTTTCTGAATTACAGAATCCTCATGAATAAACACGACACTAGCGACGAGTACGTACATCTTGCTGCTGCAATGTGCCATGCCCTGGAGAATGAATATGAATGTATTGTTGACTGTTGTGCCAATTGTGCCCATAACTTCGAATTAGGCTTCAGCCACCCGCTTAGCCGTATGGCCGAGTTGTTAACAAAACCTGATTCACGTCACTTGAACTTGCATCAGTTCAGAGTAGATGTCATCGAAGGCTTGAATACAGATCGCCAGACGCTTGTAGAGAAGATTGCCCGTCGAGAGTCAGAGCGTGTAAACACTGTTCTTCAACAAGGCTCATCCATAGAAGACAAGTATGAGCCGGTTGGTAATTTTGTATTAATTTTCTTTGCCCTTTCCGCCAACAAACGAGAAGAAGCAGGTGATTTTTTCAGGAAGGTTTGTTTTACAGATGCAGACGGCAACAGCATACCCCGTAATCCTCCCCCAGAATACAGCACAGAGTTCACAACTGAACCCACAGATACTTATAAATATGTTTATTCTTCAGTAAGGAATATAAAAGATACTACTCATTTACAAAGACTCGTTAATCAACTTGCAGACTATTTAGTTCCAGATAAGGGCGCTGCCTCAACAAGTTGTGGAAATAAGCCCAACCGGAAAACCGCTGGTGAATGATAAAGGTCTCCAGGAGACTATCAAAGGTGATCTAATGCAAAACTCGTTCACTATGGCGCTGCTGATACTGTTTTCATGGTTCTCTGTCGTCTGTCAGGCCGAATCATTGAAGGGACATTTGGTTGTCGGGTTTCAACAGGATGGAAGCTTTTCAAAAGAGAGCTTTTCTATAAAGCCAGACCAACATACATTGGGTAACCCTTTATACCTTGCCGACACAAACGGCTATGCAGAGTCAACTTTTCTGCCAGATGACAACCCACCCGGACCTGGCGGTTACGGGGCAAAAAACTCCTTTTTTGAGTCAATCTCCTGGCCATTGATTTACGCCACTCATTTTCTGGTGGCTAACGAACTGATTATGACCACCAGTGACGCCGCTCTGAACGCAAAACCCTATTCAAGAATACCATTAGAAGTGTTTGTCACCCTTGGCTGGCTATTGGAAAGATATTGGAACAACGATTTGCCGCAGTTCAAGCCGATGGATCAACCGGAGTCAAGTCAGGATCACCCATTTGCAATCATCACTATGATGCTCCCCGGGCAGGGTCAACAACAAAGTGGCCAACAAAATAGTGGCCAACAAAACCCGCCATCAGCATCATCCGGTCGGCAGGCCTCTGCATCAAACAACCTACTTAGAGGCTGTTTTTTCAGATTTACGTTTTCCGGCTCTGGCGGCGGTAACCAGGGCCCTGAACAACAACAGCACACTTACGGCTTCAATTGTTACGTCGGTTCCTGCCGTGGCGTTTGTAAAGTCCAACCGCCATCCGGTAGTAGCGAGTTGGCTGGAGGGGGCCAGCAAAACGCTCCTTCCCATACTCAAAGAGAGATTGAACATCCGATACCTCGTCCGTTGCTCGGTCATGGAGGTGATGACCCGTCCCGGAATACTCATCAACCCAACCTTGATCTTTCAGAGGACGACGAAGAAATACCTTTCAAAGTTTTGGATAAGTTTTTTGTTAATCCAATACTACATGTGTTGAATTGCATGAGGCTCGTGGATAAACAAGAAATTGGCGACGTGTATGTCCATCTTGCTGCTGCGATGTGCAATGCCCTGGGGGAAGACTATGAATATATTGTTGATTATTGTGCCAGTTGTACCCATACCTTCCGCTTTGGCTTCACCCACTCCCTTGCCCGCATAGCCAGGATGTCAAGAACATTTCACGCACGTAGAAGCTTTAACTTGCAACAGTTCACAAGAAATGTCATCGAAGGTTTGTATACAAATCGACAGGCTCTTGTAGAAAAGATTGCCCGTCGAGAGATAGAGCGTATAAACATTATTCTTCAACAAGGCTCATCCCTGGAAGACAAGTATGAGGCGGTTGGTAATTTTGCATTAATTTTCTTTGCCCTTTCCGCCAACAAACGAGATGAAACAATTGATCTTTTCCGGGAGGCTTGTTTTAAAGATGCAGATGGCAACTGGATAACTCGGGATAATGAACCCACAGAACCCTCTGTATATTTCACAACTGAACCCACAGAAACTTATAACTCTGTTTATTCTTCGATAAGGAATATAAAAGATATTACTCATTTACAAAGACTGGTAAACCAGCTTAAAAACTATTTAATTCCGGATAAGGACACTACTTCAACAAGTTGTGAAAATAGCGCCACCCAATGACCATTGGGTGGCGAACTGCTGCGTTCGCCACTCATTATTAACCCCTGGCGAAATAACTGTTCATCACATAGCCATACTTGGTCGTATGCTCAGCCAACACCTTCCCCAATGCTTCACCGTATTCACTGCGCCAGTCGTTCATCAGCTCTGCCAGAACCGAAGCCCAGGTCGTCACTTTGACACCCGCCTGAGTCAAACGCTGTATTGTGACTTCCTGAACCGTTTTATTCCAGGTGCCCGAGGCATCGACCACAGCGTACACATCGTAGCCTTCTTCGACGGCGGACAAGGCCGGAAACAGTAAACATACGTCGGTTACAACACCCGCCATGATGATTTTTTTACGGCCTATTTTCTCAATCGCTTGCTTAAACGTCAGGCTATCCCAGGCATTGATCTGCCCTTCACGTTCAATCACTTCCCCACCCAGTACGTCGGTAATTTCAGGCATCACCGGACCATTTGGCCCCTCGGGTAAGCTGGCGGTCACCACCGATGGCAAGCCAATGGCTTTTGCCGTTCTGGTCAGACCGACAATGTTGTTTTTCAGCACGGTCGGGTGTTCATCACCCAGTCCAACCATCAGCCCTGTCTGGTGGTCAATCATTGCCAATACAGCGTTGTCTGGCGTTAAAAATTCAGAGTATTTTTTGGTCATGATCACGTCCTTATTATTATGTCTTTTTGATTAGAAAGATTCGGTAAAAATTAAGATCAGCTGGCTGTCCTGATGGGCGACAAAGTTCAATTCAGTCGTTCTCACCAAAGTGCCGGCCTGGATGGTTTCGTCATTGATGCTTGCCTCTCCGGTACTGAGGTAAGCCATAACTTCGCCACTATGCTGTGTCTGATACTCCTCTGTAGCCTGAACCATTTCGATCACGGTGTGGCTATCAAACGTTTTCGTCTGTTTTTTGCTTCCTCCATAAATACGTGTCCTGACGTTGGCTTCGGGGGTATAAGCTTTGTAGCCCGCCGGCTCACCTTCTGTTTCTGGCAAAACCCAGAGTTGAATCAATTGATTGGCCGTTCCATCCGGATTCACTTCGTTGTGTGTGAATCCTTCTCCACCCGCTCGTTGTGCCTGCGCCTCTCCAGTGATCAGGCCTCTTCCATGTTCCAGAGATCCACCATGACTCACGCGACCTTTTGCCATGACACTGATGACGTCGATCTCATGATGCGGGTGCATACCTGTCTCACCATGAGGCAAGAACCTGGCATCAGCAAGATAAACGAAGTTGCCAATACCATTCGCTGTCTCAGGGCGCTTGCGAGCACCAAATACCCGATAATCGGTAACGACCTGTTTTTCTTCCAGTCCGGCGAAACCACCCTGTGGCAGTTGGTCTAATGTCAAAATTTCCATCGCTCAATCCTTGATTGTTTCGTTAAGTGATGAAGCTAGATTAGTTTGTTATCTAAAATTGATATATATTCATTCATACACAACACTGTTCAATATTTGATAACAAATGACTGACCTTAACGATCTTATGGTGTTCGCAACGGTAGTAGAGAGAGGCAGCTTTACTCAGGCTGCGGAAGTAATGAATACGCCAAAATCCAACATCAGCCGCAAGATCACCCGGCTGGAGTCCCAGTTGGGTGTGCGGCTATTGGAGCGTTCCACCAGAACGCTGCATCTGACTGAAATCGGTCAGCGCTACTACACATACTGCAAAAGGATCAAAGAGGAATATGAAGCCGCAGGCAGCGCAGTGGAATCCATGTTGGAAAAACCTCAAGGGCGCCTTAGAGTGTGCACCTCTCTCGGTGTCGGTCAGGCATTACTTGGCGATCACCTTGCCCATTACTGTCAATGCTACCCTGAGGTTGAACTTGATCTTAGTTTGACCAATCGACGTGTTGATCTGATTGAAGAAGGGTATGATCTGGCGTTTAGAATCGGAGACTTGCCGGACTCCGGACTTGTTGCCAGAAAACTTTGCTCCATCCGTCTGCGTCTATATGCGGCTCCGGGTTTTGCAAAACAGAACATCAAAACGCCCAGTGACTTGTTAGAGCATCCATTAATGTTGATGAGTGCGAAAGAACGCAGCCCCGATTGGCATCTCTTTTGCGCAGATGAAACTGCGACCTTGAGGTTTGAGCCGACTGTGCGCTGCGATGACTTTTCCATGCTGATGAGAATGTCCATCAAAGGACTGGGCATCACCGAACTGCCGGAGTATATGGCAAAGCGTGAATTGGCAAAAGGCACACTCATCAATATTCTTCCCGATTGGCAATTTGAGCCTGTCGACTTATATGCACTGTACCCCAGTCACCGTGGCTCAACACCTAAAGTTCGAGCACTGCTCAACCACCTTTCAACAGAGGGTTTCCAATAATGGAGTTGCCAGATGACAGCCTTGAGCCGATAAAAAGCCTTGAGCCAATGAACTGCCCTGCACCGGTAAAAACCATCCTGAAGAAACAATGGGACGAGTTTCTGGAAACCTGTCGGACAAAAGACCTGACTGACAGGCCTGACTCATTATCTCCCGCATTTCTCGCTCAACTTTATAAAACCTGGGCAGGCAGCGATTTTGCTTTTGAACAATGCCTGAAGCATCCGGATCTTGTTTTCCAACTCCACCAGAATCCGGATAGGTTAGAAACAGCCAAACCTGACAGGCACCAACAGGCACTTCACCTGCTCACTCAGGACGCAGCACTCAACGAAAACGACCTGATGTATCAACTTCGGGTATATAGAAACCGGGAGATGGTCAACATCATCTGGCGCGACCTCAACCGTCTGTGCACCATGCAGGAAACCACGCAGGATCTTTCTGCCATGGCCGATGCCTGCGTCGATCAGGCACTAAACTGGCTCTATCAAGAAGCCTGCAAAACCTGGGGCACCCCAATGGGTGCTTCTTATGGTGAGTCGCCTCAACCACAAAAGATGATCGTACTCGGCATGGGCAAACTGGGAGGGCAAGAGCTGAACCTTTCCTCCGACATCGACCTGATGTTCACTTACCCCCACAAAGGTGAAACCGTCGGTGGGAGCCGCTCTCTGGATAATCAGGAGTTCTTTATCCGGCTGGGGCAGCGTCTGATCAAAGTCATAGACAGCCAGACAGTCGACGGCTTTGTATTTCGGGTTGATATGCGTCTAAGGCCTTATGGTACCAGTGGTGCTCTGGCAATGAGTTTTTCCGCTATGGAGCAGTATTACCAGGATCAGGGCAGAGACTGGGAGCGCTACGCCATGATCAAGGCCAGAGCTATTGCCGGAGATATCCCTGAAGGTCAGAATCTGCTCAACATTTTGAAGCCATTCACTTTTAGAAGGTACATTGACTTCAGCGCTATTTCTGCACTCAGGGATATGAAAACCCTGATTCAAAGAGAAGTGAAGCGCAAAGGCATGGAAGGCAACATCAAACTGGGTCCTGGCGGCATCAGAGAAATTGAGTTCATTGCCCAATCATTCCAGCTGATACACGGCGGCCGGGATCGAAGTCTACAGGAGAAGGGGTTGCTCACTATCCTAAGCCTGCTCTCTCCCCAATACCTGCCAGAAGAAGTCACTCAAGCGTTAACTGACGCCTATATCTACCTTCGCAATATTGAGCATGCTATTCAAGCCTTACAGGACAGGCAAACACAGGAGCTGCCGGTGGACAGCCAGCAACAGGAAAGAATTGCTTTTAGCATGGGACATCAGGACTGGCCTTCCCTGATGAGTACGCTGGATGTTCACAGGGAGCAAGTCGTCAGCCACTTTGACGAAGTCGTGTCTGTACCGGAAACATCCAGCGATCAACAGCAGACGGTACAGGAGCACTGGAAACTGCTGTGGCAGTGCAACCTCACCGAAGACGAGGAATTAAAACAGTTTCAGGAGAACCATTTTTCAGAGCCACAAGCGTCGAGGCGACGCCTGTTAGCGCTCAGGGATGGCAAAGCCATTACCAGAATCCGCCGCCAAAGCCGTGAGCGACTCGATCATTTCATGCCGTCACTACTGGAGCACATTGGTCAAAGTGAACAACCTGATCTGGCTCTGATACGCATCCTTCCTCTTATTGAAAGCGTTTTGCGCCGAACAGCTTATCTGGTTCTACTGATGGAAAACCCCAAAGCACTGGAACACCTCATCAGCCTCTGCATAGCCAGCCCCTGGATAGCAGACCAAATCGCCCGGCACCCGGCCTTGCTGGATGAGTTCCTGGATATCGGTGACCTTTATAACCCACCCGAAAAGGCGGAACTTGAGCAAGATCTCAGACAACAACTGACGCATATTCCGGAAGATGATCTGGAAGCCCAGATGGAAGCACTGCGCTACTTTAAGATGTCACATCTGTTGAGAGTAGCGGCAGCACAGGTCGCAGGGACATTACCCTTAATGAAGGAAAGTGATTATCTGACCTGGATTGCCGAAGCGTTGCTGGATCAGGTGGTCGGCCTTGCCTGGAAAACCATGATTGAGCGGCACGGACATCCTGCGGGTAAAGACGGTTCTATCTGTGACCCCGGCTTTATCATCATTGGCTACGGCAAACTCGGCGGCATTGAACTTGGCCCTGGATCAGATCTGGATCTGGTGTTCGTGCATAATGGTGCCACCCATAAAGAAACAGACGGCCCGCGCCCTATAGAAAGCTCCACATTCTACACACGACTGGGTCAGAGAATCATACACATCCTCACTGCTCAAACCCCTTCCGGAAGACTCTATGAAGTCGACATGCGTCTCCGTCCTTCCGGTGCTTCCGGAATGCTGGTCAGCTCACTGACGTCTTTTGAAAAGTACCAGCGCAATGAAGCCTGGACCTGGGAACATCAGGCTCTGGTCCGAGCCAGGGCAGTGGCTGGCGATAAACAGCTGACAGCACAATTTGAATCACTGCGAAAAAGCATTCTGGCTACTGACAGGGAGCCTGCGACCTTAAAAGAAGAGGTCATCAAGATGCGTCGAAAGATGAAAGAACATCTGACAAAATCCCGACGGGATAAACGAGTCCAACCCCTCTTCAATCTAAAGCATGATCGCGGCGGCATTGTCGATATCGAGTTTCTGATGCAATACGCCGTATTAGCCCATGCACACTCTCACCCCGAGGTTGCGCGTTTCACGGATAACATTCGAATCTCGGAGTCACTGGAAAAAGCCGGCTACCTGACTGCCCGTGAAGCTGAAGGACTCAGAGAAGCTTATAAATTCCTGAGAAAAGCGGCTCACTTAAAAGCTCTGCAAAACGAGCCATCCTTTGTGGACATCCTCCGGGTAGAGCCCTTCACCCGACAGGTTGAAGCACTTTGGCAACAATGGATGGAATGAATGTCCCGGCGCAGCGCTTGCGACAGGCTCAGCGGTTTGGAATCATCAGCAAAGTATGATCCAATACCCATCTGCCTGCCGATTACCGAAGCACAGACAGAATCATGGTCGCCCTATCCACAGCGGCCTGCCAGCCAGGCCTGAGACCCACCCGGCTGAGTAGCCATGAGCACGAAACAGCCGTGAGCATAGATAGCATGAGCATAGAAAGACTGCCGTCGCCCAAAGCAACGAATAGACTTTCACAAAAAACAGGGTCTTCAATAAAATCACAATACCACCATGAGAAAACAAGGCTGCCCCGTTGACCATGAACATAGCCGCATTCTCATGGTTGAAATAACTGGATTGCATCGGGAGTTTTCGCATGTCCTTCGCCGATAGAGATGGCGTTATTTGGTTTGATGGCAAGCTGGTTCCATGGCGAGAAGCACAAACCCACGTTCTGACCCATACCCTGCACTATGGCATGGGCGTCTTTGAAGGTGTTCGAGCCTATAACACCGACAAAGGCCCCTCTATTTTCCGCCTGGAAGAGCATACTGACCGACTGTTCAGAAGTGCCCACATCCTGGGCATGAAGATCCCTTACTCCCGTGAAGAGCTGATCGAAGCTCAAAAGCTAGTGGTTCGTGAAAACGGTCTGGACAGTGCCTATCTCCGCCCCATGTGCTTCCTGGGCTCTGAAGGCATGGGCCTTCGTGCAGAAGGACTAACGGTTCATTGTATCATTGCAGCATGGAACTGGCCTTCCTACATGGACCCGGATGCCAAAGAAAAAGGTATCAAAATCCGTACCTCTTCCTACACCCGTCACCACGTCAACATCACCATGTGCAAGGCCAAGGCGAATGGTAACTACATGAACTCCATGCTGGCACTGCGTGAAGCCCTGGACAGTGGCTGTGAAGAAGCTCTGCTACTGGATAATGAAGGTTATGTCGCCGAAGGCAGTGGTGAAAACATCTTCATTGTGAAAGAAGATGGTATTCTCTACACACCTGAGCTGACATCCTGTCTGGAGGGGATTACCCGCGACACTATTATCCGTTTTGCCCGGGAACTGGGTCTGGAAGTGAGAGAAAAACGTATTACGCGTGACGAAGTTTATATTGCTAAAGAAGCCTTCTTTACGGGTACGGCAGCCGAAGTGCTGCCTATTCGCGAGCACGATGGCCGTATCATAGGCAGCGGTCAACGCGGCCCGATCACCGAGCAACTGCAAAGCATGTACTTTGATCAGGTACAGGGCAAGCGGGAAGCCTACCCTGAGTGGCTGGCTCATGTGAAGTAATTCACTCAGGCAAGCTGTAACAATTACGAGTTATTGATCAAAAAAGTGGCGTATAATCTGCGCCACTTTTTATTTACATCCCTGACCTGTCAGAGTCCGGGATACGCTTACTCATTTGAAACTGGGCTCGAACCAGTTTGCTTATTCTGCCATCGGTGACAGCTTGCTCTCACCGAGGGCGGTAGCGTGCCCAATTGCAAGAGCTGGAAACAGGAACTGCCACACCGTGAAGTACTTGATTGTCGGTCCCTCCTGGGTGGGGGATATGGTAATGGCTCAGACTTTGTTCATTGCCCTGAAACGACAACATTCAGAGGCTGTCATCGACGTGCTGGCACCAGGCTGGAGCCGCCCCATCATTGAGCGAATGCCTGAAGTTCGCAGCGGGATAGATATGCCTGTAGGACACGGCAGCCTGAATCTGACCATGCGCAACAGGATAGCCAGAAACCTGAAAGCTGAAGGATATGACGTGGCCATTCTTCTACCCAACTCACTGAAGTCTGCCCTGATACCATTCCTTGCTGGCATTCCCGTCAGAATTGGCTGGCGGGGAGAAATGAGGTACGGCCTGCTCAACGACTTAAGAGTTCTGGATAAAGAACAATACCCTCTGATGGTTGAACGCTTTGTTGCTTTAGCCTATCCGGCAAAGTCGCCACTGCCCTCTCCTCTCCCCAAACCCGCCTTGAGTGTTGAAAACCATAGTGTTGCCAATGCATTGCACCGTTATCAACTATCCGATGACCTGCCCATTCTTGCGCTGTGTCCCGGCGCTGAATTCGGCCCCTCGAAACAGTGGCCTGCCGGTTATTATGGCGAGGTGGCTTTGACGATGGCTCAGAAAGGCTGGCAAGTATGGTTATTCGGCTCCGAAAAAGACCGCGCTGTCACCGATGAAATCATGAGTTACCTGCCCGGAAACCTGCAAAAGCGTTGTTTTAATCTGGCAGGACAAACCACTCTGGCCGATGCTGTTGACCTGATGTCTTTGGCCAGCGCTGTGGTTTCAAACGACTCTGGTCTTATGCACATTGCCGCTGCACTTTCTCGACCACTGGTGGCTGTCTATGGCTCAACCACTGCTGCTCATACCCCCCCAATGAACGACAACAGTGAAACACTCTGGTTGGGACTGAACTGTAGCCCCTGTTTCAAACGTGAATGCCCTCTGGAACATATGGACTGTATGAAAAAGCTGGGACCCGAAATGGTTCTGGACGCCCTGAAGCGACTCTCTGGTGAACAGACTCTGGAGATTCAGGGTTGAAAGTGCTTATTGTAAAAACCACATCTATGGGCGACGTAATTCACACGCTTCCAGCCCTAACCGATGCCGCAAAAGCCATTCCGGGTATCCGGTTTGACTGGGTCGTCGAAGAAGGGTTTGCAGAAATCCCGCGCTGGCACCCTGCTGTCGATAAAGTCATACCTGTCGCTGTGCGCCGATGGCGAAATTCGATCCTGAATACAGTCAGTTCAGGAGAGTGGTGTCGTTTTCGCAAGGATCTTAAAGCCAGACAGTATGATGCCGTCATTGATGCCCAGGGATTGCTGAAGAGTGCCCTGATTACCCGCATGGCAAAAGGCCCTAAGTTCGGATTGGATAAAAACTCAGCCAGAGAGCCTGTTGTTGCAAAATTTTATAACTTTCCACAAAAGGTAAACTGGGAACAACACGCAGTAGAGCGTGTACGTCAGCTGTTTGCCCAATCGCTGAACTACCCATTGCCAGAGCAACCCGGACAGTTTTTGCTCGACCAATCCAGGTTCGATGACGACCTGGTTAACAATAAACCCTATGTCGTTTTTATCCATGGCACCACATGGCCTACCAAACACTGGCCAGAAACCTACTGGTGTCAACTGGCCCAAAAAGTTCAGGCAGCCGGGATGCATATCGTCATTCCGTGGGGCAACGAAAAAGAGAGAGAGCGAGCCAATTGCATTGCAAAGAGTTCCGATAATATTGAGGTGCTGCCACGCCTCAGTCTAACTTGCATTGCTGGCGTCATAGCCAATGCTAAAGCTGCGGTTGCAGTCGATACGGGACTGGGTCATCTAACGGCAGCTCTGGAAACACCCGCTGTTTCTCTCTATGGTCCGACCCGTCCCGACCGGGTAGGAGCCTACGGAAGCTCTCAAACTCATCTGACTGTTGACCAGTGCCCTGAGCGTCAGCTCCCTAAAGCCGACCCGGAAATCTTCACGCCCATGACTCCCGATTATGTCTGGCCCTATCTGGAGAAGCTTCTGCCAGAGGAGCCTTCATGATACTGGCGTTTGCGCTTTACAAGTATTTTCCTTTTGGGGGGTTGCAGAGAGATTTCCTGAGAATTGCCCTTGAATGCCAGAAAAGAGGCCACAGGGTTCTTGTTTTCACCACCTGCTGGCAGGGCGAACAACCCGGCGGCTTTGATATCCGGTTTCTTAAAGTTAGTGGCCATTCCAACCATGCCAGGATGAAGAGCTTCCAGCAGGAGGTCAGCAAAGCATTAGCTCACCAACCCGAAGTGACTTTAGTAGGGTTTAATAAAATGCCGGGGCTGGATATCTATTATGCCGCTGATACCTGTTATCTGGATAAAGCCCAATCAAAAGGCTGGTGGTATCGGCTCACGCCACGCTTCCGACACTACAAGGCCTTTGAAGAAGCGGTTTTCTCTCAGGAAAGCAAAACCGTTTCCCTGCTGATATCGGCCCTGCAAAAGCCTGTTTTTCAGCATTATTACCACACCCCTGAAGAACGCATTCACTTGCTTCCTCCGGGTATTTCAAGAGATCGATGCCGACCCGACAATGCCGATGCCGATGCCATTAGAGCAGAATTCAGAAAAGCCTTTGCCCTCACTGATGAAGACAAGCTGGTTCTAATGGTAGGTTCAGGCTTCAAAACCAAAGGTTTGGACCGAGCCATCAAGGCTATTGCCTCATTACCCGCGCACCAAAAACAAAGCACGCGATTCTTTGTTATGGGTCAGGACAAACAAAAACCCTTTGAGTCACTGGCCAAACAATTGGGCATTGAGCATCAGCTTCGTTTTTTTGCTGGCCGTGATGATGTCCCTCGATTTCTGCTGGGTGCAGACCTGCTGATTCATCCAGCGTACAACGAGAATACTGGTACCGTTCTGCTCGAAGCACTGGTTGCAGGACTGCCTGTGCTGACCACCGATCTCTGTGGCTATGCACACTATATCCGTGACGCCAAAGCAGGCACCGTACTGCCCAGTCCTTTTAACCAGGGCTCTCTGAATGAGGCTCTCAGCACAATGCTTGAGTCAGAGCATTGGCTGGAATGGCAAAACAACGCCCTTGCTTTTAGCCGCTCTGAGGATCTGTATAGCCTTCCTGAGCAGGCTGCTGATGTTATTATTGAACAGGCTGATCGAAAGTCTGGCAAGAATGCCTGGCCCACTCCCAGCAATCAGTCGTTGAAGTCATATTTATAGGCGTACGAGTCAATGCACCCTAAAAAGATTCATTATTGCTGGTTTGGTGGACCACTTCCTGAACAGGAACGACTTTATATCAAGAATTGGCAGAACGTCTTTCCTGATTATGAAATCATACATTGGAATGAAGACAACATTCCGAGAGGGCACCCATACCTTGAAAGCATGCTTAGTGCTAAAAAGTGGGCGTTTCTGGCTGACTATGTTCGCCTGTATGTTTTATACGAACATGGTGGTATCTATTTCGATACCGATATCGAGGTTAAGCAGAACTTTGAACATGAACTTCAAGATGATGTCTGCTGCCTTTTTGGTTTTGAATCCGATGAAAATCACCATAGGTGCTACATAGGCACTGCTGTGATTGCTGCCAAAAAACAGGCACCTTTTGTCAAAACCCTCATGAATCAGTACGATATAAAGCTAGCTAAGAGGATCCTTAGAAAAGATCATCTGACAGGCCCCAAACTGTTAACGAAATTACTTCAAGAAAAAGGACTCAGGAAGGCTGTTACTCAAAAGATTGAGGGTATCAAGTTACTTCACAGATCCTTTATGTACCCTGATCAGCAAAATACCCATGAGGTTGAGCACTGCTATACCATTCATCATGAAGTCGGCTCCTGGGTACCCACGTCAAGGTCAATGTCCCTGAAAAATAAACTTTTCAAGAAAAAAAGAAAGCTTTCTGAGTGGCTGGATAAGTCATTCAAATCTCACCAATAGTAGTGTCTGGATACTGAAATTCTGGCTTCATGTTTTATCTTAGAGACGATTTTAAAAAAGCCTGGCAAGGCAAGGATCCTCAATCACTGCTGGAAACAATGGATGGAGAGGTCTATAGAGCACTTGAGGCTCGTCGTACCTTTCGATTTGAACTGAACGGTAAAGGCTATTTTGCAAAAGTGCATGGCGGCGTGGGCTGGTTTGAAATTCTCGAGAACTTTTTGCATTTACGCAAACCGGTTCTTGGCGCCAGAAATGAATGGGAAGCCCTGAACAAACTCCATGAGATTGGCATTGATACTATGACACCTGTCGCCTATGGGGAAACCGGGAATAACCCAGCGACACGTCGATCTTTTCTGGTGACCGAAGAGCTAGCAAACATGGTAACTCTGGAAGACTTTTGTGAGCATTGGAAAAACACGCCTCCTTCCTTTCGATTGAAGCAAGCCATGACATTGAAGCTGGCAGAAATCAGCAAAAAACTCCATGACAACGGCGTCAATCATCGTGATTATTATCTGTGCCATTTCATGATGCCTGAAACCCAAGCCCCTGACCCGGAGAACCTGAAGTTTTATCTGATCGATCTCCACCGGGCCCAGATCAGGGATGAAACACCCGACCGATGGCGACTGAAAGACTTATCCGGGATGTACTTCTCAGCCATGGATTATGGCATCACTCGAAATGATGTTTTTCGTTTTTTGAAAGCCTATACAGGGCTGTCTCTCAGAGACACACTGAGAAAATATAACGCTTTGCTCACTCGCATTGAGAAGAAAGCGGTAAAACTGTATCGGCGCATGGAACGAAAGGCGGGGAAAAATGACGTTTAAAGCCCAGGCCTGCACCTTCATTTCCTTCGTTTTCTTACTTGTGCTAGCTGTTGGACAAGTTATAACTGTAGTGAAAACAATACAAGTTGGGGAATTAGCATGAGAATCATTAATTTTTCTGAGGCCAAAAGTCAATTAAAGGCTGTTCTGGATCAGGTGGTAAATGATGCCGATTATACAGTTATCAGAAGAAGAGATGCTGACGATGCGGTGGTGATGTCCCTGGATCATTTCAACGCTTTAATGGAAACAGTGCATCTACTCAAAAGCCCCGAGAACGCCACGCATCTGGAAAGGTCCATTCAGCAGTTTCGCAAGAGCCAAACTGAGCAACAAGGGTTAACCGATGACTGATGTACAGGCTGGACAAAGGAGGCGAGGGCAGACTACCTGTACTGGCAGAAACAAGACAAGAAAACACTCAAACGTATCAACAAGATGATTGCTGATACGCAACGTAATCCGTTTATGGGCATAGGGAAGCCGGAGCCACTAAAAGAAAACCTTTCCGGCTTCTGGTCTAGCAGAATTGATGACACTAACCGTCTGGTTTATGTGGCTGAAGGCAACACCCTGACTATTATTTCCTGTCGTTATCACTACGATTCCTGATGAGAAAGGGCATAAGTTTTAGCAGGCTTCAGACATATTACAGTTAATCTGCTGAACAACACGAAAACCTTCAAAGCAGGCCTGAAGAGAAAACAAAAGAAAGCCGCTATGAGTACACGCTATCTGGCTGAAGTCTTTGCTGGGGAGGTACTTTCATGATTTTGCCGTGCTGCGCTTCCCAATTTTCCGGTGAGCAAAGCGCTATGTGTCGCTAGATTAACAACAAGGAATAAATATGATTCATGGCCTAAAAATGGAACTGGTTGAGATGAGTCGAGAAGAATTTGACAGCTATCCACACTGTGAAATCCTTAATGAGAATGGTGCTAAGTGCATTGCTGTTGAAGGTGGCGCAACCCACTATCTAGTAGCTATAGATTCGATTGCGCACTTCGGTCAAGTTCTTTCAATTGAAGTTGATGAATGTTCTAATCAAGACCCTGATGGAGGTTATTCTTGGCTTAGTGGTAAGATTCAATTATTAGTTCGTTCTTTAACTGGTACAGAGAGTTTCTTTTAAGCACATAACAAGTCGGTGTTATCGCATCACACTGTCGTGTGCTGCTGGGTCAACCTACTCGCCGCTTCGCTCTGTTCCGGTTGCCCCAAACCTCGGCGTTATATTTCTACATCTCGCACTGAGAAACATTGACCATATTAAATATTTCATGTAACCTCGAGTTCAATGTAGCGAAGGCTGCATAGGCTTTGATGAGGCCTGAGCCCCAACTCTAGTCATCACTAAAAGACATACAATCAATAGTTTCATTTTGATTTGCTGGTAAGTAAACGGGGTAGGCACTGGAGAATTGAAATGAAAGTAAGCTCTAAAAACGAACTCCACTCAATTGTGGAAACCCTACATAAGGCCCTAAAAGACGAAGATTTATCCATAAAAAAAACTCGTCTGCAAGAAATTTTTGCAAAATCCTTCGAGTATAAATCTTATAACGGGTTGATTTCATCCCTGCCAATAGACATATCCATCACAGAGAAGAATGAAAACAACTTCGCCAGCTTACTAAAGGAAAATCATAGTTTTGATAATTCCGCTAAAAGGCAGTTTTTAGCATATGTCGAGCAGACGCACGAAAGCTATTCAACATATTGGAACTCAGACTCTCAATGTTATCCAAAATCCATATCAAAGAATGAAAACTACTGGTATTTAACCAAAGAAGGGTGGAAACCATGGAGTGAAATGGATTTCAAAGCAATGAGAGTCGAGTTAAATATTTATGAGGTTGTTCATTCATCCTCTAATTTCTTGGGCGGATCTGCCAGATCTATCTGGGATGCTTGTATAGCGAGCCATGAGTTTGAGCTTGAAGCAGACAGATTAATTAAACAATATGGTCAAATGCCAGCTCAAGATATCTTGTACCCCAAATATGTTGAGTAACGAAATATACCAATTGCATCCAGGTGACGCCTGCGGAGCACCTGATTTAGGCGTTATGCGCTCAAGCAGCTCATGAGTACAACGGTTTGCTGGTAGCATCTTGTATTATGGTTGCAAAATCAGGTGTTTTTGAGTACATGGGTACGCTGTATAGACCGGTAGGAAGATGCTGAGTTTTGGACTTAGTCACTTCACTCAAAATGAAATGTTTAAAAACCCTATCAGAGTCTAATATTAGACCAACTTATTAGTTAAACAGATTTAGGAAAATTTATGGCTATTGATGCAAAAGAAGCAGCTCAGATTGCTGCAAAATATTTTGAGTCTATTACATCCCAAAGTGTAAAGCTCTCCATTGAAGAAATTGAACTTGATGATGATGGTTCTTGGTTGATCACATTAGGAATGTCTGATCTTTTTGCACTTGGAAGCGTAGGTAATAGAGTAACAAGCTATAAAATATTTAAAATTGATGCTGAATCTGGCGACGTGATATATATGAAAATACGCACAGTTTAATATTTCTAATGCTTGCCGATTTGTTAGTACGGTACAAAAAACAGGGTGCATTTCTAGACACTAACCTTCTCGTTTTATACTTGGTTGGCAAGTATGAACCAGAGTTTGTACCAAAGTTTAAACGAACTGCAACGTATACAGAGCAGGATTTCCACTGGCTAAATGAATATGTATCTCAGTTTTCCAGAATTGTAGTTACACCTCAAGTTTTAGCTGAAACGTGGAACTTTCTTGAAAAAATAAATGAAATCAAGTTCAAAGAATTCATAGTTTCAATATTACCTACATTATATGAAGTAAATGAACTGTATATTGAAAAAGATGAAGTCATTAGTGCTGAAGGATTCAGCTATATGGGCATCACTGATATATCAGTAATTTTAGCTGCGAAGAGTTTGGATTGTTTAGTATTAACCGATGATTTGAGAGCATACAGTTATTTTGCATCTCATGAAGTCATGGCTATCAATATTAACCATCTCAGGCAGGTGTAGCGCGCCTAACCAGGGAAAAATCATGAACCCCCCTGAAATTCGAGATATGCCCCGGGCCATAGTCGAAAAGGAGGCTGACGGTCAAAGGCAATCAGGGCAAGCTTGAAAAGGCTTTTGATCATCACTTCTCTTTGGAGAAGCTGAACCAATGGCAAGATGATAGCTATATGACCCGAAAAACAGGCCATGGCCGCACAGAAAGCCGGATGTATTTTGTCAGTGATATCTTCGATGAGTTTGTGAATTTTTCCTTCGACTGGCCGGGTTTGAAAACCCTGGGAATAGCACTGTCATCGAGAGAAATTGAGGAGCTATGAGCACACGCTATCTGGCTGAAGTTCTTGCTGGGCAGGCACTTTCATGATTTTGCCGTGACTTTCACCCCATAAGTTGATGCCCATGCCGGGCGTACCAAATCAATCCAGCCGTCTGTCTTCGGTGGCGGCTGATTGAAGCGTTATGCTGCTATACCTAGCAGCCTGTCGGACTTAAGCGTCCGTAGCGAGGATTGCAAGAAATTGAGGATAAAAATTTCTGCTTCTGAGGAGAATAGCGAGCTATTTGACGAAGAAGCAGGAATTTTTAGACCAATTTATTGCAACCGCAGTAGGACAGCCTTAAGTCCGACAGGCTGCTAGCATCAAATGGTATATAATTGATACCTAATTGCTGTATTTATAGGTGTCAAAATCACTTGTTTGAATACGATCCGAATAAAAGTATGACTAATTTTGACAAACATGGTATTGACTTCGATGAAGCTCAAAACTTATGGGAGGATGAGTCAAAAATCATCTTTCCTGCAAGTCTTGAAGGAGAAGAGCGATTCCTCATGGTTGCAAGGTACAAAGGCAAACACTGGACAGCGGTTTATACACTATGAGGAGATAACATCAGAATTATTTCAGTTCGCCGTTCGAGAACAAAGGAGATTACTTGCTATGAAAACTGAAGATTTCGACAAAGCCTTTGATGAGGGCAGTGAGCTAATTGATAATGTGGTTCAGTGGGACAAGGGTCATCGTCCTGATTTTGATACAAAGCGTGTCAATATTGACTTTCCAATATGGATGATCAATGCCCTTGATAAAGAAGCAGCCAGGCTTGGAGTTGCTCGTCAAGCAATAGTAAAAACATGGATGGCTGAAAAATTAGATCAAACCCGCAGATGAGAGCGCAGCATAGCAAGTGCAGCCAACGGGGACGCTCACTGCGCTCGCTCCCTTGCTGCAGCCGTTAGGTGTGTCCACATATCACGGTTAAGAGGCAGAAATAATGATAAGAGAGGTCGAAAGCAGTGATATTAAACGGATTGTAGAAATTTATAATCACTATGTAAGGAACACTGCATTTACGTTTGAAGAAGAAGAGATTTTAGCATCTGATATTGATTTTAGGGTTAATAAAATTAAGTCAGATGGTTTGCCCTGGATCGTGTTAATAAATGATTCAAAAGTAGTCGGTTATGCTTATGCTTCACAATGGCATGACCGTAGTGCATATCGGTTTTCCGTAGAAACTACTATTTATCTTGATCCGAACTTTCAAAGTAAGGGACTTGGTAGCGCTTTGTATAGAGAGTTGTTAAAAAAATTACAGAGTAAAAGAATTAAAACAGCTATTGGTTGTATAACATTGCCAAATGAAAAAAGTGTTGCCTTACACGAAAACCTAGGAATGAAAAAAGTTGCTCATTTTGAGAAAGTAGGGTTTAAGTTCAATCAGTGGCAAGATGTTGGCTACTGGCAAATGATCATGCCCACCTAACAAAAAGTTCAAGTTCGTTCCCGGGGCTGCGCCTTTCCATCAGACGCCGCCTGCGTTGCCACCGCTTAACTTGGCGTTAGGTGTCTCTGTGCAATCTCTCAATGTCTGCTATGCTGACTGCTCCTGCAACAAATGATAATGGTACGCAGTATGTCACTGGAATATCGTGTAGAGAAACTTGAATCCCATTTTGAATCGCTGGATAACGCTGTACATCGGCTCATCGAGATTACTGGGGAAACACAGAAGATTGTGCTCGAAAACCAGCGAGAGAATCGGCTCATGTTTGAGCGGCAAGACCGCAAGATTGAGGCTTACCAGTCTGAGAACCGCAAACGTTTTGACCAGCACGACAAACGTTTTGACCAGCACGACAAACGTTTTGACCAGCACGACAAACGTTTTGACCAGCACGACAAACGTTTTGACAAAATAGAAGAAACTCTCGCCATCATCGTAAACCACCTTCAGAAATAACTACGCCACCTAACAACTCGCTTGGCGGGGACACAGCTACGCTGCCCGTCAGCTCTGGGTTAGGTGGCTCAAGAAACATCTTGCTTTTCCTTCAGATAAGTAGAAAAAGTGAAAACCACTACAATGTAGTTGCACTCTATGCATGAGAAAATTTACATTCGAGTGAGATGTAGAAAAGTCCAAGAAAAACCTCAAAAAGCATGGAATTAGCTTTGAGGAGGCGAAATCTGTATTTTTAGATGAGAATGGTTTTCTTGTTGGTGATCCAGACCATTCTGACGAAGAAGATCGTTTCGTTTTTTTAGGTATGAGTGTTAGCTTGAAAGTGTTAGTTGTTTGCCATTGCTACCGCAGTGAGAATGAAATCATTCGTATCATCTCTGAGAGACGAGCTAACAAAAGTGAAGCTACGGCTTATAAAGGCAGATGAGACAATGAGATAAGAGTATGATTTCAGTAAGGGCATTAAAAACCCCAATACAAAAAAATTAAAAAAACAAATAACAATTCGTATTGATGAAGATGCAATTGAATATTTCAAATCCCTATCGGATGACTTAGGTGTTTCCTATCAAAGCCTAATAAATCTTTATCTCAGAGACTGTGCCCAGAAGCAGCGTAAACTCAATATGTCTTGGAAGTAACCGGTAACTTTCAAGGTAGATGTCGCCTCAACTTATGCAGCTAAATCACAATGCTGCTGATTCTCTGATCGCTCAGGGTTAAGCCATACCTCTGCCGGTAATTGCCAGTTTCTGGTTTCACGGCT
>NZ_JAGRPU010000061.1 GCF_024606225.1 Endozoicomonas sp. ISHI1
CCTGCGGTGCTTCAGTGTCCCCGGGGGCAGGAGTGCGAGCAATGCCATCCATTGAGTAGAATATCCGTGTTAGTTAATAAGTAATGCGGATTGGACTCAAGAACAGCTCGAAAGTTCAGTTCTATGGCTATAAAGTTTGCTATGGCTGAAGCAACACCGGCATCGGATATGCCGACCTATTGCGCACCGACCTCCGGTGTTACTTCATCGCACTGACTGGATAACCTGGTATCTTTATTTTGTACCCTTACTTGCTCCAAAGTGGGTCAGGATTCTCACACAGTCGGCATTGCCCATCTCGGTTGCGATGGAGAGTGGGGTGGTGCCATCAAACAAGGCGGTGTTGATATTCGCACTGGCCCTGATCAGGTGTTTTAAACACTCGGTATGGCCGTCCCGGGCTGCTAATAACAGCGGGGTCGCGCCATTAGTCCTCCGGGCGTTGATATTCGCCCCGGCGTTGATCAGGGGTTGCACGCAGCCATGATAGCCCTCCTCGACTGCGATGTGCAGAGGCGTGCTTCCGCTCGTAGTCCTGATGTTGACAGCCGCCCCGGCGTTGATCAGGCCTTCCACACACTCGATATTGCACAACAAGATTGCGATTTGCAGCGGGGTGAAGCCATCCTCAGTCCTCCGGGCGTCGAGATTTGCCCCGGCGTTGATCAGGCGTTTCACGGAGCCGATGCTATTATTTTTGGCAGCGATAAACAGCGGCGTCACGCCACCCAACAAGGCGGCGTCGATATCCGCCTTGAGCTCAATCAGGCGTTCCACGCATTCGGTATTGCCCTTCTCGGCTGCGACGTATAGCGGGGTGATGCCATTTTCAGTCCGGGCATTGGGATTCGCTCCGGCGTCGAGCAGAAGTTTCGCGCAGTCGGTGTGATTATCGCAGAGAGCGAGTATCAGAGGGGTGCTGCCATACGGGAAGGCGATGTTGACATCCGCTCCTTCTTCGATCAGGAGTTTCACGCATTCGATATTACCTTCCTTGACAGCGGTTAGCAGAGGGGTTTCGCCATACCTGGTTCGGGCATTGACGTCCGCCCCGCCTTCTATCAGAGCCTTCATGTTGTCGATGTTATTGGACCTGGCAGCGAAGTGCAGTGCTGTGGCGCCAAGGGAATTGGCGGCGTTGACCTTCGCCCCAGCGTTGATCAGGCGTTTCAGAATGACGGGATCAGGTTTATCGGCAGCGAATATCAGCGGGGTGTAGCCATCCTCAGCGCGGTCGACGTTGACGTCCGCCCCAGCACTGATCAGGCGTTCAACGGTCTCCTCGTACTGCATAGTGGATGCCACCATCAAAGCAGTGAGATCACCGTGCATAACGGCATTGACATTGACTCCTTCTGCCAGTGACTTATCCAGCTGATCCAAATCCTCATGCCAACATGCATCAAAAAACGCCTCATCGGGGAAAAAATTATCATCGTGAGGTTTATCGGTGTTCTCATTCACCACGGGCATCGGGTTTTGGTTGCACACTTTGCACTGGCGTGAGCCGATGGACTGGGTAACAAAATGCTTCGAAAGACAATCCAGATGGAAGTGGTGACCACATTGGGTTCGATATTCGGGTTTGACGGCCACAGACGCCACATCGTGGCCGTGGAAATCACTCAAACAAATAGCACAGGCATTGTCCTTCGACGTTACGTCAGTGCCCGTGGGTGAAGGGGGTGAAGGGGGTTGAGTAATAGCATCCATAAGTAAAACCTCCGTGTTATTGGATTAATTTGTTCAGATTATTTGACACAAAAAAAATACGATAGTTCAGTTCTGTGGCTATAAAGTTTGCAGTGGCTAAGTCATCACCCATTTCAAACACTCAGAAGATGGAAACACCTGAAAGTTCTGTTTTCTGGATGAGATAACGTCTTTCTTTAGTTACCTGCCTTGCCTCTGTTCCCTAAATTGCCCCGGCCTTGGTCAATGCTTCCACAATGTCGGTCTTGCCCATTCTGGCTGCGATGGACAGCGCAGTGGCGCCGTCTTCAATTCTGACGGCATTGAGATCCGCCCCAGCGTTGATCAGGATTTTTACGCTGTCAGTATTTCCTTTCTCAGCAGCTTTGAACAGCGGGGTGGCGTCATCCTTACTTCGGGCGTTGAGATTCGCTCCGGCGTTAATCAGAATTTTCAGGCAGTCAATGTTGTTTTGCAGGGCAGCGATAAACAGCGGGGTGACACCCTCCTTAGTCGGAGCGTTGATATCCGCTTTGGCTTCGATCAGGATTTTCACGCAGTCGGTGTTATTGACTTGTGCTGCGATGAACAGCGGGGTGGCGCCATCCTCAGTTGGGGCGTTGAGATCCGCCTTGGCTTCGATCAGGGCTTTCACGCAGTCGGTATAGCCTCTTGCAGCAGCGATGAACAGAGCGTTGCGGCTGTAATGAGTCTGGGCGTTGAGGTTCGCCCTGGCTTCGATCAGGGCTTTTACGCAGTCAATATTATTCATCTCGGTAGCGATGGTCAGTGGGGTGGAGCCGTCTATGGTTCTGGCGGCGTTGAGATCCGCTTCGGCCTTGATCAGAAGTTTTACGCAGTCGGTATTGCCCATCTGGGCAGCAATGAACAGCGGGGTGGTACCATCCGACAAGGCAGCGTTGAGATCCGCCTCTGCTTTGATCAGGATTTTCACGCAGTCGGTCTGATTTTCTTGTGCTGCCATGAACAGCGAGGTGGCACCATTCTTGGTCTGGGCGTTGAGAGCCGCCTTGGCTTCGAGCAGGGCTTTCACACAGCCGGTATGGCCTCTCGCAGCAGCGATGATCAGTGGGGTGGCGCCATTCTCAGTTGGGGGGTTGAGATCCGCCCTGGCTTCGATCAGGGCTTTCACACAGTCGGTATTGCCTTTTGCAGCAGCGGAGAACAGCGGGGTGGCACCATCCTCTGTCCGGGGGTTGAGATTGGCCCTGGCTTCGATCAGGGCTTTCACGCAGTCGATATTGCCCTTCTCGGCTGCGATATACAGCGCGGTGGTGCCATCCGGAAAGGCGGCGTTGAGATCCGCCTTAGCTTCGATCAGGGCTTTCACGCAGTCTGTATTGCCATTCTGTGCAGCCATGAACAGCGAGGTGGCGCCACGCTCAGTCCGGGCGTTGAGATCCGCCCTGGCTTCGACCAAGGCTTTCACGCAGTCGATATGGCCTTTCGCTGCAGCAGTGAAAAGCGGTGTGGTGCCATCCGACAAGGCAGCGTTGAGATCCGCCCCGGCTTTGATCAGGGCTTTCACGCAGTCGGTATGGCCATTTTGTGCAGCGATGATCAGCGCTGTGGCGCCATCCTTGGTCCGGGCGTTGAGGTCCGCCTTGGCTTCGATCAGGGCTTTCACGCAGTCGGTACGGCCTTTCGCAGCAGCGATGATCAGCGAGGTGGTGCCACCCTTAGTCTGGACGTTGAGATCCGCCCTGGCTTCGATCAGGGCTTTCACGCAGTCGATACGGCCTTTCGCAGCAGCGATGATCAGCGGTGTGGTGCCATCAGACAAGGCAGCGTTGAGATCTGCCCTGGCTTCTATCAGGGCTTTAACGCAGTTGCTATGGCCATTCTGTGCAGCGATGAACAGCGGGGTGGTGTCATTCTCAGCCCGCGCGTTGAGATCTGCCCTGGCTTTGATCAGGGCTTTCACGCAGCCGGTATGGCCATTCTGTGCAGCGATAAACAGCGAGGTGGCGCCGTTCTCAATCCGGGCGTTGAGATCCGCCCTGGCTTCGGCCAGGGCTTTCACACAGTCGGTATGGCCTTTAGCAGCAGCGATGATCAGCGGTGTGGTGCCATCCGACAAGGCAGCGTTGAGATCTGCCTTGGCTTCGATCAGGGCTTTCACGCAGTCGGTATGGCCATTCTCTGCAGCGATGAACAGCGCGGTCGCGCCATCCTTAGTCCGGGTGTTGAGATCTGCCCTGGCTTCGGTCAGGGCTTTCACGCAGTCGGTATGGCCATTCTGTGCAGCGATGTACAGCGGGGTAACGTCATCCTCAGGCCGGGCATTGAGATCCGCCCTGGCTTCGATCAGGGCTTTCACGCATTCGGTATGGCCTCTCGCAGCAGCGATGAATAGCGCGGTGGCACCACCCTTAGTCCGGGTGTTGAGATCCGCCCTGGCTTCGATCAGGGCTTTCACGCATTCGGTATTGCTCATCTCTGCTGCGATGCACAGCGGGGTTCTGCCATCCGACAAGGCGGCGTTGAGATTGGCCCCGGCCCTGATCAGGGCTTTCACGCATTCGGTATTGCCCATCTCGGCTGCTATTGACAGCGGGGTGGCGCCATCCGGATCGGCGGCGTTGACATCCGCTCCGGCTTCGATCAGGGCTTGCAGGCAGTCGGTGTTATTTTCTTGGGCAGCCATGAACATTGAGGTGGCACCGTACTTACAGACGGCGTTGAGATTCGCCCCGGCGCTGATCAGGCATTCGACGACCGTCTTGTGCCCCCCGAAGGATGCCATCATTAAGGCAGTGTAATCGTCATACGTAATGTTATGGACATTGACATTGACTCCTTCTTCCAGAGATGTGTTTACCTGAGCCAAATCCCCTTCAAAACAGGCACGATAAAACGTCTGATCGGGAAAAAATGTATCCTGGTGAGGTTCACCGGTGTTTAGATTCAACACAGGCATCGGGTTTTGTCGGCACATCGCGCACCGACGAGAGCCGATGGGGTGATCAACAAAATACTTCAAAATACAGTCCAGATCGAAGCGTTTGCCACAACATTGGGTTTTGACGACCACAGGCGCTACAGCTCGACCATGGAATTCGGCCAAACAAATGGGACAGAGAGGATCCTCCTGCGGTACTTGAGTATCCCCGGTGACAGGGGGGCGAGCAATGCCATCCATGATGAGAACATCTGTGTTAGTCAATGAGTGCTACGGATTGGACACAAGAAAAACAGGATAGTTCAGCTCTATGGCTAAAAAGTTTGCAGTGGCTAAACAATCTCACCTATTTCAAAAACTCATAAGACGGGAACACCTGAAAGCCGTGTTTAATGGATAATATAACGCCTTTCTTTTGTTTTCTTCCTTGCCTTTGTTTTCTATCTCGCCCCGGCTTCGGTCAGGACTTTCATGCAGTCGCTATGGCCCATCTCCGTTGCCATGGAGAGTGGGGTGGTGCCACTCGACGAGGCGGCGTTGATATCAGCCCCGGCGTTGATCAGGATTTTCGCGCAGTCAGTATTGCCTTTCGCAGCAGCGACGAACAGTGAGGTGGCGCCATTCGAGAAGGCAGCGTTGAGATCCGCCCCGGCTTCGATCAGGGCCTGCAGGCAGCCGGTCTTATTTTCCCAGGCAGCGATCAGTAGCGGGTTGGCGCCATTCGACAGGGCGGCGTTGAGATCCGCCCCGGCTTCGATCAGGGCTTGCACAATGTCGGTATTGCCCGTCTCGGCTGCGATGAACAGCGGGGTGGCGCCACTCTCGGTCCGGGCGTTGAGATCCGCCCCCGCTTTGATCAGGGCTCTCACGCAGTGAGTATTGCCCTTCCAGGTTGCGACGGACAGTGGGTTGGCATCATCCGACCGGGCGGCGTTGAGATCCGCCTTGGCTTCGATCAGGGCTTCCACGCAGTCGGTATTATTCTTCAGGCAAGCGAGGAACAGCGGGGTGGAACCGTCCGAACAGCTGAGGTTGAGATCGGCCTTGGCTTTGATCAGGGCTTTCACGCAGCCGGTGCTATTTTGTTGGGCAGCGATGGACAGCGGGGTGGCACCATCCGAAGTCCGGGCGATGTTGAGATCCGTCCCGGCTTCGATCAGGGCTTGCACGATGTCGATGTTATTTTCCTGGGCAGCGATGAACAGCGGAGTGACGCCATCCGGTGTCTGGGCGGCGTTGACGTCCGCCCCGGCCTTGATCAGGGCTTTCACGCAGTCGGTATTGCCCTTCCCGGCAGCGATGAACAGCGCGGTGGCGCCATCCTCAGCCCGGGCAGCGAGATCTGCTCCGGCTTCGATCAGTGCTTCCAGGCAGTCGATATTGCCCTTCTCGGCAGCGACGTAGAGCGGGGTGGTACCATCGGAACAGGCAGCGTTGAGATCTACCTTGGCTTCGATCAGGGCTTTCAAGCAGTCGGTGTTATTTTTCTGGGCAGCAATGTACAGTGGGGTGACACCATCCGGACGGGAGAGGTTGAGATCCGCCTTGGCTTTGATCAGGGCTGTCACGCAGTCGATATTGCCCTTCTGGGCCGCGATGAACAGCGGGGTGGTGCCATTACTCCAGGTAGCGTTGGGATCCGCCCCGGCTTCGATCAGGGCTTGCAGACAGTCGGTGTTATTTTCCTGGGCAGCGATGAATAGCGGGGTGGCACCATCCTCAGTTCGGGCGGCGTTGACGTCCGCCCCGGCCTCTATCAGGCATTGGATCACCGCCGTGTGCCCGTTAGCAGATGCCAGCATCAAGGCATTGAGATCATCAGTCATAACGGCATTGACATTGATTCCTTCTGCCAGTGACTTCTCCACCTGATCCAAATCCCCGTTAACACAGGCATCATAAAACGTATGATCGGGGAAAAATGGATCCGGGTGAGATTCACCGGTGTTCTTATTCAACATAGGCATGGGGTCTTGCCGACACATCGCGCACTCGCGTGAGCCGATGGACTGTTGAACAAAACACTTCGAAACACAGTCCAGATCGAAGAGCTTGCCACAACACCGGGCTTTGACGATCACGGGCGCTACGTCACGGCCATGGAAGTGAGCCAGACAAATAGGACAGGGTTCGTCCTCCGGCGCTACGACAGCGTCCCCGGGGACAGAGTTGCGAGTAATAGCATCCACAAGCAAAACATCTGTGTTATTCAATAAGTAATACGGATTAGATGCAAGAACACTCCAATAGTTCAGCTTTGGTTCAGCTCTTATGGCTAAAAAGTTTGCAGCGGCTAAATAATCTCCCATTTCACACACTCAGAAGATGGGAACAGCTCAAAGCTGCGTTTACTGGATAGCACAAGAACTTTCTGGTTCTTTTCTTTCCCTCCTTGTCCGGGTTTTGGGAAGGGCTTCCAGGTCGGTATTGTCCAACTCCGTTACGGCGGACGGCGGGGGGGTGTCAAGATTCGCCCCGCCGTCGATCAGGAGTTGCACGCAGTCGGTATTGTCCATCTCAGCAGCTATGGAGAGCGGTGTGGCGCCATTCGGCAGGGCGGCATTGATATCTGCCCTGGCTTTGATCAGGAGTTTTACAATGTCGCTATGGCCCCTCAGGGCAGCGATGAGCAGCGGGGTGGCGCCATCTCTGGCCCGTGCGTTGATATCCGCCCTGGCTTTGACCAGGGCTTTCACGCAGTCAATGTTATTTTCCTGGACAGCAATGAGCAGCGGGGTGGCGCCATCTTCATTCCCGGCGTCGAGATCTGTCTCGGCTTCGATCAGAGCTTTTACGCTGTCGGTATTGCCTTTTGCTGCAGCGATGAACAGCGGGGTGCCGCCGCCGTTTTTAGTCATGGCGGCGTTGGGGTCTGCCCCACCGTTGATCAGGTCTTTCACGCATTCGGTATTGCCTTTCTGGGCAGCGACGAACAGCGGGGTAGCACCATCCGACGAGGCGGCGTTAAGATCCGTCTCCGGTTTGATCAGGATCTTTACACAGTCAGTGTTGTTTTCTTGCACAGCGATGAGCAGCGAGGTGGCGCCATTTTTAGTCCGGGCGTTGAGGTTCGCCCCGGCTTCGACCAAAACTTTCACGCAGCCGGCATTGCCTTTTGCAGCAGCGCCGTACAGTGGGGTAGTGCCATCCGACGAGGCAGCGTTGGGATTAGCCCCGGCGTAGATCAGGGCTTTCACGATTTCGATGTTATTTTCCTGGGCGGCCAAGTACAGTGCGGTGTAGCCATATGGAGTCTGGGCATCGATATCCGCCTCGCCTTCGATCAGGGCTATCACGCAGTCGGTATTGCCCATCTCGGCTGCGACGTGGAGTGGGGTGGCGCCAAGCTTGGTCCGCGCGTTGAGATCCGCACCGCCGTTGATCAGGACTTTCACGCATTCGGTCTTACCCTTCCAGGCTGCGATGAACAGCGAGGTGGCGCCATTCCTGGCGCGGGCGGCGTTGATGTCCGCTCCGGCTTTTATCAGGCCTTCAACGATCGCTATGTGCCCTTTACCAGATGCCAACATCAAGGGATTGTAATCATCACTCCTGAAGACATTGACATTAACTCCCTCTGCCAGTGACTTCTCCACCTTATCGAACTTTCCGCCAAGACAGGCAGCATAAAATGTCTGATCGGGGAAAAATTGATCCGGGTGATATTCACCGGTGTTCTTATTCAACATAGGCATGGGGTCATGCCGACACATCGCGCACTGGCGTGAGCCTATAGATTGTTGAACAAAATACGTCGAAATACAGTCCAGGTCGAAGTGCTTTCTACAACATTGGGCTTCGACGATCACCGGTGCTACATTTCGGCCATGGAAGTGAGTCAGACAAATAGAGCAGGGTTCGGCCTCCGGCGTTACGACATTGTCCCAGGGGAAAGGGGTGTGAGTAATGGCATCGATAAAGTGAGTAATGGCATCCATAAAGTGAGTAATGGCATTCACAAGCAGAACCTCCGTATTATTGAATGAGTAATACAGTTGGACACAAAAACAGTACAAAAATTCAATTCTATGGCTATGAACGTCCCCTACCTTCTCTCAGCCCCGGTCAGGGCTATCACGCAGTCGGTATTGCCCATCTCGGTCGCGATGGACAGCGGGGTGGCGCCATCCCAGGTCCGCAGGGTGTTGAGATTCGCCCCGGCGTCGATCAGGAGTTGCGCGCAGTCGGTATTGCCCATCAGGGCAGCGATGAACAGCGGGGTAGCGCCATCGGACAAGGTGACGTTGATATCTGCCCTGGCTTCGATCAGGATTTTCAGGCAGTCGGTATGGCCCTTCAGGGTAGCGATGAGCAGCGCAGTGGCGCCATTCTTGGTTCGTGCGTTGAGATCTGCGCCGGCTTGGATCAGACGTTTCACGATGTCTGCATGGCCTTCCTGAGCAGCGATAAACAGCGAGGTGACGCCATTCTTAGTCCGGGTGTTGACATCTGCTTTGGCTTCAATCAGGGCTTTCACGCTGTCGGTATTGCCTTTTGCAGCAGTGATGAACAGCGGGGTGGCGCCATCCTTAGTCTGGACATTGAGATCCGCCCCGGCTTCGATCAGGAGTTTCACTATGTCGGTATGACCCCTCTGGGCAGCGATGAACAGCGGGGTGGCACCATCCGGACGGGGGAGGTTGAGATCTGCCTTGGCTTTGATCAGGATTTTCACGCAGTCGGTGTTATTTTCCCAGGCGGCAATGAACAGCGAGGTGGCGCCATCCTTATCCCGGGCGTTGAGGTTCGCATTAGCTTCGATCAGGATTTTCAGACAGTCGGCGATATTTTCCCGGGCAGTCAAGAGCAGTGCGGTGTTGCCATTCTTTGTCCGGGCGTTGAGATCCGCCCCGGCTTGGATCAGGCGCTCGACGATGTCCCTGTGTCCCAGGCAGGATGCCAACATCAAGACAGTGAAATTATCATCCATAACCGCATTGATATTGACTCCTTCTGCCAGTAAATTCTCCAACTGATCCAAATCCCCCTCAAAACAGGCAAGATAAAGCGCCTCATCGGGGAAAAATGTATCCGGGTGAGACTCACCGGTTTTCTCATTCAGCATAGGCATCGGGTCTTGCCGGCACATTGCACACCGGCGAGAGCCGATGGGCTGATCAACAAAACACCTGGAAATGCAGTCCAGATCAAAGCGATGGCCACAACACTGGCTTCTGACGACCACGAGCGCTTCGTCACGATCATGGAAGTGAACCAGACAAATAGGACAGGGATCGGACTCCGGCGATGCGTCAGTGTCCATGGGGACAGTGGGTTGAGCAATGTCATCCATAAGTTGTACATCCACGTCAGTCACATGACCTGCGCACTCCGGGCCGCGTCCATTGTCCAAATATGGGCATGAGCTTTGTTCGGGCGTTGCGCCTGTGTGGCCGGTCGAATTTTCTGCGGAATTCATCGACCACTCAGTGGACCCACTGCTATCGGATGATGTTCGGAATTGACAAACGCCATGGCAGGGAGAGACGAAACAATTTAAATCCAAAGAATGCAGAGATTGTTGAGGGCCTCCGTTACCCTCGGCAGAGTCAGAATAAAGGAAACTGTTGAAAGAGACTGTCGGGCGGGCAGTGGTTTCCTGAGCTTCCTGCCCCGGTGACTCTGATGGCGGGTATTGTTGCTGGTTATTTCCAGAGCCGGGCATTGTAATGATGGCCGCAACCGGTTGCTCCTGACACAGCTCTTTTTGTTTCATCGGGTTAAGCGACGGTGAGTCGATAGTGACAAAAAAACCTCCTGTCAATGGTTGAGCCTGACAGACGACGGACAAGATCATTAGTAGCAGTGATGCTACACAGAGTGAGTGTTTAATCGTCCTACCCTTGCATTCTGGTGTACAGAGAGGAAGGATAGATCAGGAAAATAACTCAAGTTCCAAAAGCTCTTACACAGCCGTTGCCCTCGCCCCGGCTTCGGTCAGGACTTTCACGCAGTCGGTATGGCCCATCTCGGTTGCGATGGACAGTGGGGTGGTGCCATCCTCCGATAAGGCAAAGTTGAGATCAGCCCCCGCGTTGATCAGGGCTTTCACGCAGTCGACATTATTGTTCAGGCAAGCTACGAACAGTGCGGTGGCACCAGCTTTAGTTCGGGCGTTGAGATCCGCCCTGGCTTCGATCAGGGCTTGCAGGCAGTCGGTGTTATTTTCTTCGGCAGCGAGGTGCAGCGGGGTGGTGCCATCTGATAAGGGGAGGTTGAGATCTGCCTCAGCTTCGATCAGGGCTTTCACGCAGTCGGTATTATTCTCCTGGCAAGCCCGGAACAGCGGGGTGGCGCCATTCGAACAAGGGGCGTTGAGATCCGCCTTGGCTTCGATCAGGATTTTTACGCAGTCAGTGTTATTTTCCTGGGCAGCGATGGACAGCGGAGTGAGGCCATCCGAAGTCCGGGCGGCGTTGAGATCCGCCTTGGCTTCGATCAGGGCTTGCAGGGTGTCGATGTTATTTTCCTGGGCAGCGATGAACAGCGGAGTGACGCCATCCGAAGTCCGGGCGGCGTTGATGTCTGCCCCGTTGTTGATCAGGGCTTTCACGCAGCCGGTATTGCCCTTCCCGGCAGCAATGAACAGCGGGGTGGCGCCATCCCCAGTTGGAGCGTTGAGGTTCGCCTTGGCTTCGATCAGCGCTTTCACGCAGTGGGTATGGCCTCTTGCAGCAGCGATGAAAAGCGGGGTTTTGCCATGCTTGGTCTGGGCGTTGAGATCCACCTTGGCATTGATCAGGGCTTGCACGCATTCGGTATGGCCTCTCGCAGCAGCGATGAACAGCGGGGTGGCGCCATGCCTGGTTCGGACGTTGAGGTCCGCTCTGGCTTCGATCAGGGCTTTTACGCATTCAATATTGCCCATCTCGGCTGCGATGGTCAGTGGGGTGGCGCCATCTGGACAGGCGGCGTTGACATTCGCCCCGGCTTCGATCAAGGCTTGCAGGCAGTCGATGTTATTTTTTTGGGCAGCCATGAATAGTGAAGTGGCACCAATCTTACAAACGGCGTTGAGATTCGCCCCGGCGCTGATCAGGCATTCGACGACCGTCTTGTGCCCCCCCAAGGAAGCCATCATCAAGGGAGTGAAATGATCATGTGTAATGTTATGGACATTGACATTGACCCCTTCTTCCAGGGACATGTTTACCTGATCCAAATTCCTTTCAAAACAGGCACGATAAAACGTCTGATCGGGAAAAAATGTATCCGGGTGAGATTCGCCGGAGTTCAGATTCACCACAGGCATCGGGTTTTGTCGGCACATCGCACACCGACGAGCGCCGATGGGGTGATCAACAAAATACGTCAAAATACAGTCCAGATCGAAATGCTTGCCACAACATTGGGTTTTGACGACCACAGGCGCTACAGTACGGCCATGGAACCCGACCAGGCAAATAGGGCAGAAAGGGTCCAGCTGCGGTACTTGAATATCTCCGGAAACAAGGGGACGAGCAATGCCATCCATGAGTAGAACATCTGTGTTAGTGAGTGAGCGATGAGGATTGGACACAAGAAAAACAGGATAGTTCAGCTCTATGGCTATAAAAGTTTTCAGTGGCTGAATCATCACAGAAATCCCCCGCAACACCGGCATCGGATCATACCGAACTATTGCGCTCTGGCCTCCGGCGGTATTTCATCGTGCTGACTGGATAACATCATACCTTTATCTTCTTCCCCTCCTTGCCCCGGCGAAGGTCAGGAGTCTCTCGCAGTCGGTATTGCCCTTCCTGGTTGCGATGGACAATGGCGTGGCGCCATCGGAAGTCCGGGAGGCATTAAGATCGGCCCCGGCGTTAATCAGGACTTTCATGCAGTCGGTATTGCCTTTTGCAGCGGCGACGAACAGTGGGGTGGTGCCATTTGACAGGGCGGCGTTGGGATTCGCTTTGGCTTCGATCAGGATTTTCACGCAGTCGCTGTGGCCTATCGCAGCAGCAATGCACAGCGGGGTAGCGCCATTCGACAAGGTGGCGTTGGGATTCGCCCCGGCTTCGATCAGGGCTTTCACACAGTTGATATTGCCCTTTCGGGCTGCAATGAACAGTGGTGTGGCACCATCCGACCGGGCGGCGTTGAGATCTGCCCCGGCTTTGATCAGGGCTCTCACGCAGTCGGTACTACCTTTTCGGGCCGCAATAAACAGAGGGGTGGTGCCATCCGACAAGGTAGCGTTGACATCCGCCCCGGTGTTGATCAGGATGTTCAGGCAGTCGGTGTTATTTTCTTTTGCAGCCATGGACAGCGCGGTGGCGCCATCTTTGGTCCGGGCGTTGAGATCGGCCCCGGCTTCGACCAAGGCTTTCACGCAGTCCGTATTGCCTCTCGTTGCAGCGATGCTCAGCGGGGTGATGCCATTCGACAAGGCGGCGTTGAGATTCGCCCCGGCTTCGATCAGGGCTTTCACGCAGTCCTTATTGCCCACTGCGGCTGCGATGAGCAGCGGAGTGGCGCCATCCGACAAGGTGGCGTTGACATCCGCCCCGGCGTTGATCAGGATTTTCAGGCAGTCGGTGTTATTTTCCTGAGCGGCGATGAACAGCGGAGTGGGGCCATTCGGACAGGCGGCGTTGGTGTCCGCCCTGGCTTCGATCAGGAGTTTGACGCAGTCAGTGTTATTTTCTTGGGTAGCGATGAACAGCGGGGTGGTGCCATCCGGCAAGGCGGCGTTGACATCCGCCCCGGCGTTGATCAGGATTTTCACGCAGTCGATGTTATTTTCCTGGGCTGCGAAGAACAGCGGAGTGGCGCCATCTTCGTTCCGGGCGTTGAGATTCGCCCCGGCGTTGATCAGGTACTTGACGACGTCCTCGTGCCCCTGACTGGATGCCAACACCAAGGCTGTGAAATTATTATTCATAACGGTATTGACATTGACTCCTTCAGCCAGTGACTTCTTCACCTGATCTAAATCCCCGTCAACACAGGCATTGTAAAACGCTCGATCGGGAAAAAATGTATCCGGATGAGATTCACCGGTGTGTTCATTCACCATAGGCATCGGGTCTTGCCGACACATTGCACACCGGCGAGAGCCGATGGGCTGATCAACAAAACACCCCGAAATACAGTCCAGATCGAAGCGGTGGCCACAACATTGGGTTTTGACAACCACAGGTACTTCATCATGACAATGGAAGTGAATCAGACAAATAGGACAGGGATCGCACTCCAGCGGTACATCAGTGTCCATGGGGACAGCGGGGCGAGCAATACCATCCATGAGTAGAATTCCCGTGTTGGTCACATGACCTGCACAATCCGGGCATTGTCCATTGACCAAGTGGAAGCATGAGCTTTGTTCAGGCGATGCTCCTGTGTGACCTGTCGAATTTTCTGCAGAATTCATCGGCCGTTCAGTGGGTCCACTGCTATCGAATGACGGTCGGAATTGACAAACGCCATGACAGGGCAAGACGAAACAATCTAAACCCAAAGTATGCAGATGTTGCTGCGAGCCTCCGTTACCATCGGCAGAGTATGAATAAGGGAAGTTGCTGAAAGAGCCTACAGGGCAGATGGTGGTTTCCTGAGCTTGCTGCCCCAATGACTCCGATGGCGGGTATTGTTGCTGTTGATTTCCAGAGCCAGGCATCATCATGATAGCCGCAAACGGGTGACCCTGACACAGCTCTTTTTGTCCCATCGTATTAAACGACGGTGATTTTATATTCCAATAACTCTCTAAAAGCCAACCGACAGCGACAGCCACTTCCAGAGGCAGCCATGAATAAAAGGTGGAGCTTAGTGGGGTATTTTTGATGGTCAGGATCAGTTCGTGACCAACCAGCAGGTGAGCGGCGTAAAGCGATTGCCACGAAATTGATTCAATGATGGTCGTTTTTAGCTCACAGCCGTTTAGTCTGTCTTGTTTCTGATCGGACGGTAAATCCGATCCTGCATGGCCTTTTGTGTGGGCAATGTCTGGCAAAGTACCCGACAGTGTGTGTTGGTCTGGTTTTATAAAAACGTTTTGGTTTAGAGAATCTGTTCTCTGTTCAAGCTCGACAACAAAACGTCTTGTCAACGGTTGAGCCTGACAGACGAAGGGCAATGTCATGAGTAACAATGGTACTGCAAAGAGTGAGTGCTTAGTCATTCTATCCTTGTACCCTGTTAAACAGAGAGGAAGGATAGATCAAGAAAATAACTCAAGTTATGCAGTTAACAGTTCTCTCAATTGGCCCGGGGAAGCTTTCAGCCCTGCCAGGACCTCGACTTTTCACCGTTTTTTTGCAGATAGCCTCAACACCTGAAAGTCATGTTTACCGGGTAACATAACGCCTCTTTTTTATTTCCTTCCTTGTCTCTGTTCCCTACAGAGCTCTGTTCCTTACCTTGTCCCGGTCTCGGTCAGGGCCTTCACACAGTCGGTATTTCCCATCTCGGTTGCGATGGATAGCGGGGTGGCGCCATCAGAAGTCCGGGGGACGTTTAGATCCGCTTTGGCTTCGATCAGGACTTTCACGCAGTCGGTATTGCCTCTCAGAGCGGCGACGAACACTGGGGTGGTGCCATCCGACATGGCGGTGTTGAGATCAGCCCCGGCGTTGATCAGGATTTTCACGCAGCTGGTATTGCCTTTTCCAGCAGCGACGTACAGCGGGGTGGCGCCAACCTCAGTCCGAGGGTTGAGATCCGCCCCGCCCTCGATCAGGACTTTCACGCAGCCGAGGTTATTTTTTTGGGCAGCGAGGCACAGCGGGGTGGCGCCATCCGGTAGGGCGGAGTTGGGATCAGCTCCGGCCTTGATCAGGAGTCTCACGCTGTTGGTATTGCCCATCTGGGCTGCTATGAACAGCGCGGTGGCACCGTCCTCAGTTCGGGTATTGAGATCCGCCTCGGCTTCGATCAGGAGTTTCACGCAGTCGGTGTTATTTTCTTGTGCAGCGATAAACAGCGGGGTGTAACCATAGTGAGTCTGGGCGTTGAGATTTGCCTTGGCTTCGATCAAGGCTTTCAAGCAGTCGGTATTGCCCATCTCAGCTGCCATGGAGAGCGGGGTGTCGCCATCCTCAGCACGGGCGTTGAGATCGGCCCCGGCTTCGATCAGGAGTTTCACGCAGTTGGTGTTATTTTCTTTTGCAGCGATGAATAGCGGGGTGTAGCCATGATTAGTCTGGGCGTTGAGATTTGCCTTGGCTTCGATCAGGGCTTTCAGGCAGTCGGTATTACCCATCTCAGCTGCCATGGAGAGCGGGGTGTCGCCATCCTCAGTACGGGCGTTGAGATCCGCTTTGGCTTCGATCAGGAGTTGCACGATGTCGGTATGGCCGTTCTCGGCAGCGATGAGCAGTGGGGTGGCGCCATTCATAGTCCGGGCGTTGAGATCCGCCCTGGCTTCAATCAGGAGTTTCACGCAGTCGCTGTTATTTTGTTGGGCAGCGATGAACAGTGGGGTGGTGCCATCCTCAATCCCGGCATTGAGATCCGCCCCGCCATTGATCAGGACCTTCACGCAGCCGGTGTTATTTTGTTGGATAGCGATCAAAAGCGGGGTGGCGCCATTAGACAAGGCGGCGTTGAGATCTGCCCCGGCTTCGGTCAGGGTTTTCACGATTTCGATATGGCCCATCTCGGTTGCGATATACAGCGAAGTAGAGCCATCCGGAAGCCGGGCGTTGAGATTCACCCCGGCGTTGATCAGGCGTTCGACGATGTCCTTGTGCCCCTGACTGGATGCCAACATCAAGGCAGTGAGACCATTACTCATAAAAGCATTGACATTGACCCCCTCTGCCAGAGACTTCTCCACCTGATCCAAATCCCCTTCAAAACAAGCACGATAAAACGCCTGATCGGGGAAAAATGTATCCGGATGAGATTCACCGGTGTTCTGATTCACCATAGGCATCGGGTTTTGCCGACACATTGCACAACGGCGAGAGCCGATGGGCTGTTCGACAAAACACGTCGAAATACAGTCCAGATCGAAGTAGTGGCCACAGCATTGACTTTTGACGACCACAGTCGCTTCATCACGGTCATGAAAGTGAATCAGACAAATAGGGCAGGGATCGGATTCCGGCGTTACGTCAGTGTCCATGGCAGCAGCGGGACGAGCAATGCTATCCATGAGTCGTTCATTCGTGTCAGTCACGTCACCTGCGCACTCTGCGCAGTGTCCATTGTCCAGATGTGGACATGAGCTTTGTTCGGGATTTGCGCCTGTGTGGCCTGTCGAATGTTCTGCATAATTCATCGGCCAGTCAGCGGGCCCGGTGCTGTCGGATGACGGTCGGAATTGACAAACGCCATGACAGGGAAAGACGAAACAATCTGAACCCAAAGTATGCAGATGCTGTTGTGAGCCTCCGCTATCACCGGCAGAGTCAGAATAAAGGACGCTGTTGAAAGAGCCTGCAGGGCGGGCGTTGGCTTCCCGAGCTTGCTGCCCCGATGACCCTGATGGAGGGCGTTGTTGCTGGTTATTTCCAGAGCCGGGTATTGTTATGACGGCCGCCAGCGGGTGATCCCGACATAGCTCTTTTAGTTTTATCGGATTAAACGACGGTGAGTCGATATTCCAATAACTCTTTAAAAGCCAACCGACAGCGACAAGCACTTCTACAGCTGGCCATGAGTAAGAGTTGGAGCTGAGTGGAGTATTTTTGCTGGTCAGGATCAGCTCGCAACCCATCAACAGATAATTGGCGTGTAGCCATGGCGACGAAATGGATTCAATGATGGTCGTTTTTAGCTCGCAACCATTTAGTTTGCCCTGTTTCTCATCAGGCGGTAAATCTGATCCTGCATAGTCTCTTGTGCGGGCAATGTCAGGCAAGGTGCCCGACAGTATTTGTTGGTCAGTTTTTATAGAAAAGTTCTGGTTTGAAGAACCTGTTTTCTGTTCAAGCTCGACAACAAAGCGTCTTGTCAACGGTTGAGCCTGACAAACGACGGACAATGTCATTAGCAACAGTGGTGCTGCAAAGAGTGACTGTTTAATCATTCTACCCTTGCATTCTGGTGTGAAGAGAGGAAAGGATAGATCAAGAACATTACTCAAGTTACGCAGTTAACCCTTCTCTTGGCCGCCTCAGGGAAGCTTTCAGCCTTGTCAGGATATCGACTTTTCACCGTATTTTGTTGATCACTTTAACACTTGAAAGCCGTGTTTTCTGGATAAGATAACGCCTCTCTTTTGTATCTTTCCTTGTTTCTGTTCCCTACCTTGCCCCGGCTTCGGTCAGGGCTTTCACAATGTCGGTATGGCTCAGCTGGGCAGCCATGAACAGTGAGGTGGCGCCTTTCTTAGACCGGGCGTTGATATTTGCCCCGGCGTTAATCAGGCGTTCGACGATGTCCTTGTGCCCACTACCAGATGCCAACATCAAGGCAGTGAAATCACCATTCACAACGACATTGACATTGACTCCTTCTGCCAGTGACTTCTCCACCAGATCCAAAGACCCCTCAAAACAGGCAAGGTAAAACCTACGATTGGGGAAAAATGTATCCGGGTGAGATTCACCGGTCTTATCATTCACCATAGGCATCGGGTCTTGCCGACACATTGCACACCGGCGAGAGCCGATGGGCTGTTCAACAAAACATGTCGAAATACAGTCCAGATCGAAGTGATGGCCACAACACCGGGTTTTGAGGACCACAGGTACAGCGTCACGACCATGGAAGTCAACCAGACAAATAGGACAGGGATCAGACTCCGGCGGTATGTCAGTGTCCATGGGGACAGCGGGGCGAGCTATACCATCCATGAGTAGTACATCTGTGTCAGTCACATGACCTGCGCACTCCGGGCAGTGTCCAGTCTTCAAATGTCCACATGAGCTTTGTTCGGGCGTTGCGCCTGTGTGGTCCGTCGAATGTTCTGCGGAATTCATCGGCCACTCAGTGGGCCCACAACTATCGGATGATGGTCGGAATTGACAAACACCATGGCAGGGAAAGACGAAACAATCTAAATCCAAAGTATGCAGATGTTGCTCTGAGCCTCCGTTTCCACCGGCAGAGTCAGAATGAAGGAAGTTGTTGGAAGAGCCTGAGGGGCAAGCAGTGGCTTCCTGCGCTTGATGCCCCGACTGCTCTGATGGTCGGCATTGTTGCTGGTTATTTCCAGAGCCGGGCACCCTGATGATGGCCGCCATCGGGTGATCCTGACCCAGCTCTTTTTGTGTCAACCGTCTAAACGACGGTGAGTCGATATTCCAATAGTTTTTTAAAAGCCAACCGACAGCGACAATCAACTCTACGGGTAGCCATGAATGGGAGGTGGAGCTTAGTGGGGTATGTTTGGTGGTCAGGATCAGTTCGCAGCCAAGCAGCAAATGAGTGGCATAAAGCCATTGCCACGAAATGGATTCAATGGTGGTCTTTTTTAGCTCACAGCCATTTAGTCCGCCTTGTTTCTCATCAGATGATAAATCCGAACCTGCATAGCCTTTTGTGTGGGGAATGTCTGACAAGGTGTACGACAGTGTATGCTGGTCAGGTTTTATAAAAACGTTCTGGCCTGGAGAACTTGTTTTCTGTTCAAGCTCGACAACAAAATGTCTGGTCAACGGATGAGCCTGACAGACGACGGGCAATCTCATGAGTAACAATGGTGCCGCAAAGAGTGAGTGCTTAATCATTCTACCTTCGCATTCTGGTGAACAGAGAGGAAGGATAGATCAGGAAAATAACGCAAGTTACGCAGTGAACCGTTCTCTCAATCGCGCTTTCAGCCTTGCCAGGATCTCGATTTTTCACCGTTTCTTGTAGATCGCCCTGATAGTCTTGGCATCACAGTAAAGATCGCTACCAACCAGAGCAAGACAGAGAATGTCTTTGCTCCCTACCGTGCCCCAGCCTTGGTCAGGGCCTTCACACAGTCGGTATTGCCCATCTCGGTTGCGATGGACAGCGGGGTGGCGCCATCGGAAGTCCGGGGGGCGTTTAGATCCGCATTGGCTTCGATCAAGACTTTCACGCAGTCGGTATTGCCTCTCCCGGCAGCGACGAACATTGGGGTGGTGCCATCCGACATGGCAGTGTTGAGATAAACCCCGGCGTTGATCAGGATTTTCACGCAGCCGGTATTGCCTTTCCAAGCGGCGACGTGCAGCGGGGTGGCGCCAAGCTTAATCCGAGGGTTGAGATCCGCCCCGCACCCGATCAGGACTTCCATGCAGTCGATGTTATTCTTCTGGGCAGCAAGGCATAGCGGGGTGGTGCCATCCGGTAGGGCGATGTTGGGATCAGCTCCGGCGTTGATCAGAAGTTTCACGATGTCGGTATTGCCCTTCCAGGCTGCTACGAACAGCGCGGTGGCGCCATCCTCATTACGGGCGTTGGGATCCGCCCCGGCTTCGATCAGGAGTTTCACGCAGTCGGTGTTATTTTCTTGTGCAGCAATGAACAGTGGGGTGTAACCATAATGAGTCCGGGCGTTGAGATTTGCCTTGGCTTCGATCAGGACTTTCAAGCAATTGGTATTGCCAAACTTGATCGCGATGGACACCGGGGTGTAGCCATTCGACGTGGCGGCGTTGAGATCTGCCCCGGCGTTGATCAGGACTTCCATAGAGTCGGGATTGCCTCTCTTAGCAGCGATGAGCAGTGGAGTGGCACCATTCGATGAGGCGATGTTGGGATCAGCCCCGGCTTCGGTCAGGGCTTTCACAATGTCGGTATGGCCCAGCTGGGCTGCTATATACAGCGAGGTGATGCCATCCTTAGTCCGGGCGTTGAGATCTGCCCCGGATTCGATCAGGATTTTCACGCTTTCGATTTTATTTTGTTGGGCAGCGATGAACAGTGGGGTGACGCCATCCTTATTCCGGGAGTTAAGATCCGCCCTGGCATCGATCAGAAGTTTCACGCAGTCGGTGTTATTTTCCTGGGCAGCGATGAACAGCGGGGTGGCGCCATTCTTAGTCCGGGTGTTGAGATCCGCCTTGGCTTCGATCAGGAGTTTCACGCAGTCGGTGTTATTTTCCTGGGCAGCGATGTACAGCGGGGTGGCGCCAATAGAACGGGCAGCGTTGAGATCCGCCTTGGCTTCGATCAGGATTTTCACGCAGTCGGTGTTATTTGCCTGGGCAGCCACGAACAGTGCGGTGGTACCACTCGAACAGGCAGCGTTGATATTTGCCCCGGCGTTGATCAAGCGTTTGACGATATCTTTGTGCCCGCCACCAGCTGCCAACATCAAGGCAGTGGAATCATCATCCATAATGACAATAACGGCATCGACATTGACGCCGTCTGCCAGTGACATTTCCACCTGATCCAAATCTCCCTCAAGACAAGCAAGATAAAACGCCCGATCGGGGAAAAACTCATCCGGGTGAGACTCATCGGTGTTCACATTCACCATAGGCATTGGGTCTTGGCGACACACTGCACAACGGCGAGAGCCGACGGGCTGTTCGACAAAACACTTCGAAATACAGTCCAGATCGAAGTGCTTGCCACAACATTGGGTTTTGACGACCAGAGGCGCTTCATCACGACCATGGAAGTGAACCAGACAAATAGGACAGGGATCGCACTCCACTGGTGCGTCAGTGTCCGTGGGGACAGCGGGGCGGGCATTGCCATCCATGGGTAGAACATCCATGTTGGTCAAATGACCTGTGCACTCTGAGCAGTGTCCATTGTACAAATGTGGGCATGAGCTTTGTTCAGGCGTTGTTGCTGTGTGGCCTGTTGAATGTTCTGCGAAATTTATCGGCCATTCAGTGGTCTCACTGCTATCGGATGATGGTCGGAATTGGCAAACGCCATGACAGGGAGAGACGAAACAATTTAAATCCAAAGAATGCAGAGATTGTTGAGGGCCTCCGTTACCATCAGCAGAGTCAGAATAAAGGAAGCTATTGAAAGAGCCTGCCGGGTGGGTGGTGGCTTCCTGAGCTTGCTGCCCCGATGACTCTGATGGTGGGCGTTGTTGCTGGTAATTACCA
>NZ_JAGRPU010000062.1 GCF_024606225.1 Endozoicomonas sp. ISHI1
TTTGATAATCAATAGTAGAACTTTTAATGTTGGGCCGCGCGGCACACAATAGCGATAGTGAATATCAATATGGGTAGTTTTGATGCCCGCCTGCGGCGGGTAAAGGATGTCAGCCTAAAGGCTTCCTTGATTTATCGCCCTCACTGACGTTCGGTCGGGATGGAAATGCGTCCAGTAAACTGGACTGGCTCTTAGTACCCCCGTTTGGGGGCTGTTACCTGATAGACACCGTAGTGTGCATTTTTTAAAATTTTTTATGTATGCGGATATCATGAACACAGTGCAAAGTAATATGGATAAAAATGTCCAGAATTGGTTCGAGACGCTGAACACAGCCCCACCCTGCTGGTAAGCCAAAGGCTGAGGTATAGAGCGTTCGGTTTTCTTGGCCAGGTATTGGTTTATGAAACTTGCCTGATAAGCACCGTAGTGTTCATTTTTGAGACTGGAACAAATGCCCGTAGCTACGCCCCAGCGTGTTCCTGTGGATACCAGTTAGCCTGCTGACACTAGCTTTGTTTACCTTGTTGCCCTGAGCGGTTAGCTGACCTATAGCGTTGATGATCTGGTTTTCTGTGGTCTCTTTGCGTACCTGGTTAGTTCTGCGAGCCGAGAGCCTTTGCCTGGTTTTTAAATCCAGCGGGAGCTCACTCTTGGCAAAGGTGGCCACCATCGCGCCCCTTTTTTTGCGCTTGGTTTTCGGGAAGTATTTTTCCCAGACCCATTTGCCGACACTTTTGGCGGTGGACTTAATCTCACCGTAAGGGAGAGACTGTGGGAAGTCGTTGTACTCCTCCGCTTTCACCAACACGATCTGCATCCACTCGACATAGGTCGTGCCTTGCTCGTCACGGTGGTAAACCACCCAGTCGTAGGCCCAGAAGCGCAGCCGATGGAACAGGGCGCAGTTGCGGCCTAAGCCGTAATGCGCATAGTTAGCAGCCCGTTTGCGGGTCCAGTAGCGGCGCTTCAGCTCTACGTAATCCGCCAGTTCGCCCAGTTTGTAGACCTTGCTGTGGATCTCCCACAGGTGCCAGTCTTCGTGCAGTGGGTTTTTGGTGATGAAACCTGTGTAGCCGGGGTCAGCCTTGAGTTTGTCGCAGTAGGCCTCCTGGATTGCCTGGGCGTAAGCCATGGGCTTGGGGTAGGCGGCATCGCTGGTGCAGACCGACTCAATGGCGTAGGAGACATGGGCCTTGCGGTTGCCCAGGTTGCGGACAATCAGGTTAGGTTGAGGCAGCTTAGCCTCTTCCCATTGCGTGAGGTTGTCGTGGTCCTGGTCGAAGGTGAGCCAGTGGCACATGGCCACCGTGTTGTGCTGGACGTAGCTTTTGGCGAACGCATGGTTTTTGCTGCGGATAATCAGGCCAGAGGCTTTGTCATCGGTGCAGTAAGGCTTGTTTGGGGCCAGTTCGTAAAAGCGGTCAACCGAATCTTTGCACTCTGGTGACTTTTCGGTTTCCTGAGAGGGTGTTAAACTTTGCATTACATGTCAGTGAACCCGTGTTGCTCTATGATCTTGGCGGAGAAGAGAGCTTCGCGGGTTTTCTTTTTCCTGTTCAGTTTTTCAGACACACAGTTTGTAGGCAGCCGGAGATAAAGGGCTGACAACTGCAACCAGTGGAATTCTTCAGACGGGAAAACTATGATAACAAGGCTGTTTCGTTATCTGTTTTGTGTGTTTTCCTTGCCTGAAAACTCACGGACCGGGTAGCAAATGCGACGCCCTGGTTGTTGGTAGCAACCAGGGCGTTTTTATTCTCGACTTCTGTAATTTATCCCAAATCGGCACGATTAGCACCTTCCTGAAATAAAACTACCCTGCTTTGGCAACAGACCAGCACCACGAAAAGCACATTGAGTGACAAGCAAAACTGAACGCTAAGCAGACTGGATCAAGGCACTTGCTTTACCTTAACCACAGTTAACGACCGCCGGGACAATAAGATAAATCCAGACTTCTGATCGACGGCCAGACCTTCTTGCACCTTTCATACTTTCTTACGGAAAAAATGCTCGTTTTAACCGTACTCACGTATCGAATCTATCATTGGTTGGAGGGTGAATTTTTTTTACCCATAAGCCTTCGGCTTTTTTTTGCGGATTTTTTTCGGAAAAAACGGGGTGGTTCCGTAGTCGGGAAACTGGCCACGATGGCAGGGAAATCGGTGACGGAACAAGCAGTTTTGAGGGGGATATTATGCGGTACCTCAAGATCAGGACTGAGACCAAACCACGCAAGGACGGTACCCGCCTGGCGACACCTCTTGTGTGTGAAGCTTCCCACCGTTACGACAAGAACCGTACCGAGAAATCCATGAAACGGCTCCAGTGCCAGCTCATTGTCGGGGCGGCGGATTCGGGCAAGACCCGGTGGCTGCAACGATTGTATGAACGCTGGGAGGATATCTGGGGAGCCAAGTGCAAGGCTGAGCCGGTTTACCTGTCGTCTCTGCAACCCCTCTCAAGCTGGACCGATGCCCCTCACGTTGAACGCTGGCATGAGCAGCAGCGTGAAGCGGAGAAGGATCCTGAAGAACAAACCCTGAAGTGCTGGAGCCAGCTTAACCAACAGCAACGGGCTGACCGGCTGGCGGATTATATCCATGACACGGGCACGTTGTTGTTTATTGATGATGCACACCGACTGACCGGGCGTAAGTTGCAGGCCGCAAGAGCCTGTGTGCTGGCGGCTAAGGTCTGGCTGATGACTGCCTCACAGGAGAACCGGCTGGCGCCGAACCTGCGAACCATTGTCGAGCGCCGGGAGCCCCAGAGAACGCATCTGCAATCTGACGCCAGTTATGACGCTACCAATTTTGTGATGTGGGCGATGATTGCTGTGACGGTCGGGGTCGGTTGGTGGGAGGCCGGGCTGGTGCTGGGTGGGATGAAGCTGCTGGGCAGTGGCAGAAGGGCTGCGAAGGCGGAGTGACAACCTGCGTGGTGGAGTTGGTAGACACGCTGGATTTCTGGGCAGTGGCAGAAGAGCTGCGAAGGCGGAGTGACAGCCTGTGTGGTGGAATGGGTAGACACGCTGGATTTAGGTTCCAGTGCCCAGGGCGGGACTTAACCCGCACAGGCTGAAAACAGACCAGGGAGCAACTGATTACAAGTCAGTTGCTCTGTAGAACCAACCAACACAGAGGCGGATAGGGATGTACCGACTTTGCAGCACACTGGGCCTGCTGGCCTGTCTTAACACCGCCAGTGCAGGGCTGGATGTTTTTACTGGCAAAACCCAAACCCCACCGGAGATACAACCCTTTGAACTGCCGACCCTGAGCGGGGAAAAGGTTGATTACAACGGCTATATCAATCCATTGGAACCCGCCCCCAGGCTCGATGCGGATGGCATTTTTGAGCAAACCGTGAACTGCTACCCGGAACCCACCCGATTCAATGTCGAGCTGAACCTCGAGGGCGGCTTGCGCTCACAGGGCATGGTGACGGCGGACAATACCACCATCGGGCGGGAGTATGTGGGCATTGTTGCCCGAATGCCGCTGTACTCCGCTAACGAGATGAACCGGGAGCGGGAGAGGGAATATTTGCGCCGTACAAAGACTTCTGAGCTTATAGGGACGTTTTTAACCGCTATAGCCACACGAAACCATGCCCGAAGGGAAATCGCCCTCTACAGGGCCTTGGAGAGCCGCTCACAGGTGCGTGTGCAAAAAGGCATTGTGAGTACGGATGAGCAGGTTGCCTATATGGAAAAGCTGCTGGCTGCCCATAAAACCCTGACCCAGTCCGAGACCGACATTACGGCGGCACGGTTGGCGATTGTGGGGCAGTGTGATGAGGATAAACGACCGCATTTGAATATCTGGTTAAAACGGATGGCCGTAGTACCTAAAGTGGAAAATCCACAAGGAGATGCACATGAGAAAGAAATGGAAGGGAACGCCAGAGAGCAGAAACCGTGAAGCCCGCCTGCGGTGGTTTAAAAAAGGAAGTGGCAAGCTTGATAAGTACAAATCAGTGAGAAGAATGCTCAATAAAGGCATTACGAAAAAGGAATACTAAATGCACTACAAAACAACTACATAAAAAACTACAGGACCAGGCATGAAATGGATTAACCACGTCTTCATTGCCGGAGCGGTCACCGCCGTTTACGACGTGCGCCTGGTACCGCCGACCATTATCGGGGCAACAGCACCGGACTGGATGGAGTGGGTGCTGAAGTTTCTTGGCAGGCCGGTAAAGCATCGGACGGTGACTCATTACCTGAGCATCTGGGTGATCGCCTTGATGGGAGCCTGGTTCCTGTTTCCGGACGGGATGGTCGGGACACTGGTGACGGCGTTTTGTTGGGGTGGGGTGACGCATATTCTGACTGATGCCATGACGGTTTCGGGGGTGCCCCTGAGTCCGTACAGTGACCGGCGGTTTCATTTGTTTGGGGGCAGGTTCCGGACCGGGGAGCCTGTGGAGTATGGGATCAGTGCTGTGGTTGTTTTTGTTTGTGTGGGTTTGATGGCCCTGATGCCTTCTGGTAGCTGGGCACCGTTTTTTTATGACTGGGCCGGGTATTATGAGAGTGGGGTGATTGATGGGTATGAGTGGCGGGTGAATCGGTTTCGGGTTTTTTGAGAGTTGCTTACGGCAACTGTAGAGAAGGGAGCCCCGGATTGTGATTCCGGTGGTCGTGGAGGAGTTGGGAACAGAAAAACGAAGAAAGTAAGATACAAAAAAAGATACAAAATGCACTACAAGTAAAATATAAATAACACTACATATTAGTTATTGCCGAGTGAATTGATAACGGATTTACTGATGAGGAAACAACAGTATTCCTCATACTACCACTGACTTTCATCTTGCTTTATTCAGGTAAATCTTCTTGTTCTTGTGGTGACGCCCTACGGTTACCACAGAGTCACCACAAACGATCTGATAGACATTCAGCAGGGACTTTATTTTCTTGTAGAAGGTTGCGCCCACTTCGCCCTTTATCTGTTTTCTGGATTCTTTACCGAAGTAAAGAACCCTGCCGCCATGAGGTGCTTCGGCTTCTTCACCGTAAGCCTCGAGCCAGTTAATTATCAGCGGAGGGATCGAGCGTTGCTGCATTCTTGCCTGGGCATGATGGGTTTTAATCATTTTTCAGGCCTCCTGCCAGATAGTTTTTAAGCCAACCAGAAAGGTAGGCATCGGTGGACAGGACTTGCCCCTCTATATTGAATTGTGAAAGAAAACCTTCTTGTATGTGGGTATGATCAATCCAATGTTCACATAAGCCTGATTCGTAAAATTCAATCGCTTCCAGATAGTCTTCCTCTGGCAGTTCAGAAAAGTACATTCTGATTACCTTAGCGTCAAAATAGTAAACACCATATTCATCATGAAATTTTATATATTGCTCAAAAAAATGGTTTCTAAGTCGGTCAAGTCTATCTGTGTATATATCAAACGCAATTAATTTTCTTTCAATCCACTGCCACTCCCTCTGGCAAAGCCAGTTCTTTGCCTGTTCAAACAAGAGTGCTTCATTAAGTTCTGATTCAGATGCGAGGATTTCATCAATTTTTTTCTGGTTATAGTGGTTGGTTTTATCAAGAAAAACCTTCAAAAAGGACTGCCATGAAAAGGCAGATAAATTATCATTTACGACGTTGATAAGACAAATAGCTTCAATGACTTCTTCGAATGTTACATCGGGATCTTTGTTGTTATTAACGAAGAACTGATAAAGCCTCGCCATGGCGACCATACTGCTGACAGGCTTGAAGTCTTGATTAAAAAAAACTGACAATGCCATGGCATCGCCCTGAAGTGCACTGTGCATGCTCTCAGATAAGCTCACGTCACATGAAACGGATTTGAGTATTGAAGCACGAGGGTTGAGTAGCTCTTGCCGGGTTCTTTTTATGGCGGCATCGTAAAACTCGTCGATATCTTGGTGATTTTTTAACAACCCCCATTTCAGACCATCCTTGCAATCCTGATGCGCAGATACTCTTTGTGCTTCAATGTCAGACACTCTGTTTTCGAGATACTCTGATTTTGCCGTTTCCCTGGCTGATTTCATTGACCTGATAACAAAATCTTTCAACTCAACAGGGAGGTTTACACGCAAAATCTCAGCAGCGTAGTAACGTGCCACAGGTTTTGACAAACCAAGGCTTTGACAAAAGGCAGGTATGTAACGCTCCGGTATTTTCTCCCTGCCTGCAGTGATAGCCGAGATAAAGGTGGGTTCAATGCCTTTCCCTGGTTCGCCTACACCGTGGTCTTTGTTCAGGTTGTAAACAAAGTCAGCTCTTTTTAAACCCGATGTTTTCATGGCTGATTTTAACCACTCACCAACCGTTTTATAGGAAGCATCTTCCAGGCAAAAAATTTCTTCTCTGTACATAGTGTTTTCCTCGTCCTTTCCCTAAAACATAAGCCTCTCAGAGACTATTTAAAAGCTATAAAAAGAAAGGAAAAGCTCACTTTTTTATGGCGCTAAAAGATGAGTCTTACCTTTCTTTTTTATTCTGGAGACCGCCAGTTGCTCAGGCTACGGTTAAGAAAAAGGCACTCAGGGAATGACGTTATGAAAATGGAAGGTGTGTATGTACTGGGTCTGACCGGTGGGCATTATTACGTTGGCTGGTCGAGCGATATAGCCAGACGTGTAGAGCAGCACAGCAGGGGAGAGGGTGCGTTATGGACACAACAGCACCCACCAGAGCGAATTATTGAGGTAAGGCTGGGCAGGAGCAAGCAAGACGAGACACGGATGACCCGTTTTTATATGGGAAAGTTTGGCGTCGACAATGTCCGGGGAGGGCCCTGGTGCAGTGAGCACCTAAACGAGAATCCATTGATGATCAGCGAGGAGCTGTATCTTTCATACCTGACGGGTATGCCGCAGCAAAAACAAGAGCCGGTCACCCGACAAAACTTCGATGAACTGAAAGCCCTTAGTCAGCCTGTCCTGCTGAAGCCGGTATCGTTACCAACGATTGATTACCCGGTCATCCTTGAGTATCAGCAGATACTACAAACGCCGGGTAATGAGGAAGAGCGCCATATTGTGACTTATGAATGTGATGCTGAGGAATGTGAGAATGAGTTTGACGGGGAGCTGCCTTGTGTCTGGGAGTATGTGAGGAAAATTGAAACGGTTGATGGCTCGCCCTTGCAAAAGCCCTGAAAACATAAACGTACAGCGATTTTTTTAAACTACTAATGGCACTACTTAATGCACTACAAAAAAACTACAGGCATAAAGCTTTACAAACACCAGCGAGAGCAGGGGCGCCAGGGATGGCCGACGGCACTGGACCAACAGATGCAGGGCGGCAGGGTTGCCGGGGTGGGTGGAAACACAGCAAATGACCAGGAGAGCAAAAGCCCTCCCGTTTATTCGAGCTTGATGGAACCCCAACCAAGTTCCTTGAGCCTCTGACATAACTGATCTGTATTAGCTTCTGAAAGCAAAACGTCTTCAGGTTTTGGCCTTGGAGCGATTTGAAAAAACCTGTCTTCCAGGGCTTTTCGAAGCATTTGCCAAGTACCTTCGGAGGGTCTTGCTATACCTCGCTCATAACGCCCCACCATTACTTTTGATATCTTTGCAGCGTCAGCCAGTTCCTCTTGTGATAAGCCAAGTTTCTTACGGTTCTCTCGAAGATCCTTAGAGAAATCCTCGTTGTTGCTGCCGCTTAAAATGATCATATCTTCCATTAGGGTCACCTTTTTTTGATATTGTGATTATAAAAGTAGGCATATACGACTTATAAATCAATCTTTAATTTTTAAAAAAGATACTTATAGATTTTTTTATGGACTTTAATGACCTTTTTATATTTACCATGCTCGGAAGCCTGAGTTGAATACCAGAGCACTAACATTGAGAGGAGGGGGCAGGGACGCCTGGGTGGGCGGGGGCAGTTTGCGGCCTGCGGAGGCGCGGAAGTGCGCAGGTGCGGAGCGGAGCCGTAATGCAGTCTGCCAGGCTGAGAACTAACCACAGTGACAAAGCCTGATTGGCAGTCTGCATTACGGCGGAGCGGAGTACCGGAGCGCTGGAGTGCCGGAGCGGGCCGCAAACTGCATCGGCCAGGGATGGCCGTCGGCACTGGACCAACAGCAGGCAGGGCGTTGATTGCTGGGCAGGAACCGTCAGACACAGGGCGGCAGGGATGCCGGGGTGGGTGGGGAGCAGCCAGGGATGGCCAGGCACCAGGATCAAGCGCTGGAACACATCAAAAAACAACAGCGGGCGCAACCCAATAGACGACAACGATATTTTTGTTCGTAACTATTTTCACAAACAAATGTAAAGACAAACAAACAGCCTGTAGCCTTACTCCCATCTGCGATAAGCCCTGTTTCTAAAAATCAAAATAATATATTTTGATAATCAATAAATACTATATTGATAGTGCAATTTCAAAAACATGAGGTAAACATGAAAGTTGCACTGACCAGCCCGACCACGGGCGAAGTCCATACCCTGGGAGCCACTATTAACAATCGTGTCGGCTTTAGCCTGCGGGGGCATCTTTATCTGACGGTTGAGACCCGGCCCGGTTATGAGATCACCTGGGAGTATTGGAACGAATGCCAGGGCGTTTTAGTGGCCTGCTCTGCGGATGAACGCAGGCGTTTTAAGAAATGGGAAAAGAACGGCAGGGAGTACGCCGCCAAGTGGTGGAAAAAGGAGAAACAGGCATGAGTGAAGGTTACCAGGGTTACAGCAATTACCCGACCTGGTGTGTCAGCCTGTGGATCTCAAACGATGAGAGGCTTTACCGTTACTGGCGCGGACGGGGCGTGAGCAACTGCCTGGCAACGGAACTGGAGGAGTGGGTAACCAACATGGTGCCGGAAGAGGTAGAGGGGCTGATTGGAGATCTGCTGACTCATACGATTGAAATGGTTTACTGGGATGAATTAGCGAAGGAATTGGAGGAAATGTTTTAGCCCGACCGAACCGCAAGGAAGCGGTTGTTTACGCCCTGGTTTACGAGAATAACGACCGTTTAACGAGCTAGATAGTTTACGGCTGGAACTGGTTTAAATCGGACACAAAACAACGAATAAAAAGGTTTTTAGGTTTTCTCCGTTTTTAGTAGCTCCAGCCATAAACGACACCAACCAAGCACTCGGAGGCTGAGGGGCTGGAGCCACGGCAAGGGCTGGCGGGGACTGGGTTTGGCTCGGCGTAATGAGTGGAATGGAGTGGAGACGTAGGGCTGGAGTGGAGTGCAGCGCAGTGGAGTTGCGTAGCCGTGGAGTCGTGTAGGTGCGGAGTTGCGAAGGTGCGTAAGTGCGCAAGCGTGGAGGTGTGGAAGCGTGGAGTGGAGCTGTGTAAAACAGTCTGTGGAGCCTGCGGAACAGTCTGTTTTATACAGCGTAACGGAATGCTGGAACGCCGGAAGGCTGGAGCGCTGGAGTACCGTAGCAGCGGAGTACCGGAACGGCGGAAGGGCGGAGCAGCGGAACGGAGCGGAACGGAACGGAAGCCCGGAGTCGGAACGCAATGGAGCGAATGGAGCCGAGCCAAACCCAGTCCCCGCCAGCCCTTGTCTGATAACGGCAGATAAAAACCCAGTCTTGCAGGATTTCTTCTGCGTGTGCTGGACGTGGCGTGTAGCTCCATCAGCATACGCGATAAAAAAAAGCTCCCGTTTAGAAGCTTTTTTATGGAACTCAATTTTCTATCAAATCTTTAAAGTACTGTGCAGTCTCTTTGTCAGTGCAGTAGATATAACAGCCATCCATGCCCCGAGTCATCAGTACCTTGTAGGTATTCTTGATAATGGAATGCACCAGTTCTTCACCATCGACGGGGTTTTCCTTGATCACTTTCTTCCAGGTTTGAAGGTTTTTATCGCCGCCCGGATGTGCGGAAGGATCGATAATGATCCTGCCATTACGAACCTGAAAATCATCACCGATAATGACTCCGGCGTAGTTCATCTCAAGCCCCTGGCAGGTATGAATGCAACCAACCTCATTGATAGATTCTGGATGATTCAACCATCCTTGACCTTGCTCACTCAGATTCCAGCGCATGCCAAAATCATATTCAGGAAATGTGATATCAAAGGTTTTATCTTTTTCTTCCTGAGACAGAGCCTTCCAGGTTCCTGATGTGCTTTTAGTGATCCACTTCCAACAGTAGCCAGCCAGCAAGCGAGCTTCCTTACCGTCTTTATTGCGGGAAAAAATAGCCTCTCTCAGATCATTCGGGTTGTCATAAACCCTAAAATCAAACTCTTTTTTGCTCAGGGTTTTGTTAGCAGTCTCTCTGATTCCGAGATTGTTATTCAGCCAGGAAAGGTAACCATCCGAACCAGAACATCTGAACTGAGATTCCAGATCCATGACTGTTACTTCTGCATCCAGGTGTTTTGCCCAGTACTCGATTTCTTCCTGGGAGCCTATGTCTTTCAGGCTGATTCGCTGATCTTCGTCCAAGAAAAAAACTGAACAGGATGCGGCATTAATGATTTCTTTAACCTGATTCTCACCGAGATGGCCAACCATGCCGGACTTTTCATTCAGACGATGAGCTTCATCGACAACCAGAGTGTCGTAGCTGTCTTTCTTCACGTCTACATAGCTTCCAGAGCCCTGGAACATAGCGCTGAATACAGTCTTCTTCATGGTGCCAGTAAGTCTGGCCTGGTAAACCTCTCTGGGCGCAGCATTGCGGGTAACATACTGAGCAACAAGACCCAATCGAGTGAAATAAGCAAGCAGGTTAATAGCTACAACAGACTTACCCGTTCCCGGGCCACCTCTGATAATCAACACTTGTTTCTTATTGTCATTACCTGCTCTGGCTTTCTTGGTCAGCTGTATAGCTTCTTCAAATACTTCTTTCTGATCGTCGATCAGGGTGAAGGACTTATTACCTTTCAGGAGAGAGTCCAGATGATCTGCGAGCTTTTTGGAAGGTCTGATTTCACTGTTTTCAATCAGGTTGAGAATATCTTCATCATCGCCGAACTTGATATGGCTTTTGATGTACTCCCTGAGATCTCTCTTGTCGTCTTTGAAAAAGAGCGGAGCCTGCTGGGTATAGTGCTCAAAAAAGGCATCAGACAATATGCCATCATCCTTGTAGTTATGGAGATATACGCAAGGCTTCAGATTGATGTATTTTTCATAAACGGCAGCATTAAAGCTCTCCAGCAATGAAGCATAAGACCATACCTGGTAGCTTGGGTGCAGAGTGTCTTTTTCACCATGAGAGAAACGGGTATTAATGATCCCGTCCTTTCCTGTGGCTGTAGCTTTGCTCCACTGCTTTAACTCGATAAGGATTGCAGTGTTCTGCTTGGAAGCACTCTTGCCTGTGATCATAAAATCGATGCGATTCTGAGTACGGGGTATCGAATACTCAATAGCAATAACGGCATTATTGGGGATGTCAGGGTCACGCAGTATCTGCTCCACCTGGGGCAAGGAGTTTGCCCAGGATTGATACTCTGATTTACCGACTTTTTTACCCAAGGCATTTTCTACTGCAGATGAAATGACATCTTCAATATTATCGGCACCAACATCTTCAATAAACTGTGTCTTTAAAGCCTTATAAACAATCATTCAATCGATATCCGTATACTTTTCAGACTTTCCCCTGGCCTTGGAAACCTGCTTTACTGTGCGTTTTTTATCAATGAAGTCCTTAAGACTCTCTATATACAGAGACATACAAACACTGACCATTTGGTTAAATGACCAACAAATAGTACTAGTGTTCAACACCAAGAGGAATAACAGGTTGTATGGACGGAGGTTGGCAAACTACCTAATGCGGGAGATAACTCCCAGCGAGAAAGCCGGGAGTTTGGTGATCAGCGAGAGAGGTTGTGTATTTTCTCGGCAGCGATAAATTCATCCTTCAGATCGATACCCATTTCAGAACCATCGGACCCCATAACACGGATGGAGCCGACATACATCATGCATACCAACTGGAAGCCTGAGTAATGTTTGCCGGGCATGGTTTTCAGTGTGTATTTGAGTTCAGAGCTACCGGTGTCATAACCCGACTGACCTTGCATGGCCACCTCAACGAATAAGGCTTTGGCCTGATTTTCAGAAAGGCTGTCGTAAGTTCCAAGAGCTTCCTGCATGAACTGAACCGCATCCATTCTCAGACCATCAGCTTCCTGCTTTTTCTGATCATTCCTGGCGCTGAAAATAGCAATCTTCCCTTCCTTGGCTTGCTGTGCCTGCAGTGTGCCGGGTGCCGTTGCAATAACAAAATCAAACAGCTCGCTGGCTTCTTCGTTGCGGCCCGCTTTACGCAGAGCCTCACCATAACCCAGCTGTGTGGCAGCATCCTGCGGGTACATGGGAGCCAGGTTTTTATAGATATCCAGGGCTTTGTCGTTCATACCTTCGGAAGAGTAAAGGCTCGCCACATTGCGTAATGCATACTGGTTGGCCGGCTCTATCTCAAGGGCATGCTCAAAAGCTCGGATACCTTTCTGAGGCTCACTTTGACGAGCAAAAGCGACACCCAGAGCTACATAAACATTAGCGCCGGTACTCCTGCCTTCCACATCAATCAAGTGTTGCAGTCGTTCAATGGCTTTATCCAGCTGATTCAGGTCAGACAACGCCATGGCAGAGTTGTAAAGTGCCAGACCATTGTCAGGATCTTGCCCGAGCAACTCATCACACAACTCAATACCATATTGCAGATTACCGGCATTAAATGCCTTGAGAATATTGTCTTCATTCGCCTGGGGAGAGATGACTACTTTTTCCAGATCTGCCCTGACCTCAACATGATGCCCCAGGTCACGATATTTGGCTTTCAGATAATCAACGACGGCAAAGCGAAAATCAAAGTCATCCAGATCCTGCTGGTCTGCAGGAAGTTGGGAACGATCAAACTCCTTCAGAGAGATTACCACGTCTCGTTCTAGATCCATCGATGCAACTCCGTCATATTGATTTTTTCAGCAGTAATTTCGACCAGTTCACGGTCATCCATGGATTCATATTCACCCAGTAACAGTGGGCCAACGATCCCTTTGGCGGGAGTAATCAGGCCAAGGGACTCAAAAGGTACCAGCAGGGATTTATCTTTGATCAGGCTGGCCATGCCGAAACTTTCAGTGGCTGCAAGCAGACGGTTCCATTGGATGATCTTCTTAGGAATGGGCGTTTCCTGGAGAGCCTGGAGATTATTGTTAATATTTGCTTTGATTGCGTCCTGCTGCTGCTCGGCCAGCTCACTTTGATATTTTTGAATTTCATAATGCACAGCCACACTAGGCAGAGCAGAGCGTAGCTGCACCACCAGATGGCCTGCCATGCTTTTAGCCACTTCAGAGCGCCGCTCCGCCGTTAATTGCGGCAAGCTTTTCAGTAGTTCGCTAATTAAATCAATAGCTTTCGCAGACAGAGTTACATCTTTTTCAGGGGTCTTGATCTGGTAGCGATGGAGAATATGGCGCAACTGCACAGAAGCCATCACATGACGGATCTTCTGATAACGTGAGTTGATCTTTACCAGATGAACAGGCTGAGCATCGGTTCTGGCCGTAACTTGGGTTGAAATTGTAACGTCCATAGATGGATCAATAGTGATCAGTGCAGATTTGCCTGTCACTTTTTCAACCTGCTGAGCGAGCAGTTTGACGCTGGGAAATGTGTCTATATCAAAATTCATCGAACAACCTGAAATATCTGAATGACAGGGATTGTACTACAGCGCAAAGAGGTAAGCAGTGGTAGCTTTTTAAGCTGGCTGCCACTATACACCCTGATGCGCTTCTTTTAAACTACAAAACGCACTACAAACCAAACTACACATCAGGCACGCAGCCTTGAGCAGGTAAAGCATGAAAATCTACGCAGTCATCAACCAGAAAGGCGGAGTGGGTAAGACAACCATTACCGCCAACCTGGGCTATGGGTTGGCGACGTCGGGTAAGCGGGTGTTGCTGATCGACCTCGATCCGCAGGGGCATTCCACCACGGTGCTGGGTGACCAGGGCGCAGAGCACACGGTTAAGGATTTGTTCGAGACCGGCTCTAAGCTGGGCGTTAAAGAGCTGGCGGTACCGGCACAGGTGGACGGTGAAGCCGTTGATGGCCTGAGTATTGTTCCTTCCAACATTAAGCTGGCGGTGTCGGCAGAGAACCTGGCGGCCCGGATTCACCGGGAGAAGGTGCTGGCTAATGCGCTGGAGAAGGTGAAGGGGGATTATGATGTCTGTCTGGTTGATTGTCCGCCGACTTTGGGTGTGCTGGCGGTGAACGGGATTTTTGCGGCGGATCACTTCCTGATCCCGGTCACTTATGGGCGTTATGCCCTGGACGGTGTGGCGGATCTGTTTGCCATTATCAGCACGGTGCGGGAGACCGATCAGTTTGATTACACCATTATCCGCAATGGTTATGACAGCCGCACCACGACCACCAATGATTTTATCGAGGAGCAGTTAGCGCCCTTTGTGGCGAATGTTGCCAGGACCCGTATTCGCAAGACTGAGTCGATTAACCAGGCGGCGATTAATGGCGAGCCGGTGTTTACCTTTGATGCTCGCAGTAACGGGACAGCGGATTTTGAGGCACTGACCCGAGAGATAGCAGGACTGGAGAGCTAAGCCATGGGCAAACTGAAAAAGGGCAGCAGTAAACTGGGAAGTCAGCAACCCGCCACCAAACCCGAGGGCGTGGTGACCACACAGAAGACCAGTGCCACACCCAAAAGCTTCCGCCTGGGCGGGGATGATATTGCCAATCTGAAGCAGATTACTGAAGCGGTGAATGGGGTGAGTCGTTCGAAGGTGTCGGAGACTAAGGTGGTTAAGGCGTTGTTGCAGCTTGGGGCGCAGTTGCCGCCGGAGAGGGTTTTGAAGGCGTTGAGGGAGATACTTTAGACACTACTTTTGTAGTTTTTATGTAGTGCGTTTTGTATAACAGATCAACTAAATATCAAGGAGACTTGGTTCTTCGACAACAAAAGAAAACAACAGTCGTTTAATGAATCGCCCTTCACGCTGGGTTTCAAAAGTGACATCAAAGTCTGTCTGCCGGTTCAGCTCGTTGACGGCAGGCTGGATGACCCAGCGTTTTAGTTCGTAAAATTTTTCGTACCGGTCTTCCAGCTCCAGCAGGGATCGCAGTTCGCTGACCCGGATTTCCCGTTTTCCTTTGTCACGCCACTGGCTGAGAAGCTCATACAGGCGGATGGAGTAAGGGGATTTCAGTTGAGCGACACTGACTAACTGATAGCGGGTAAACATGCCGTTAAGCTGGCTAAGGTAGGGCTTGATACGTTGCGAGAAGTCGAGGGTGACACTGCCTTCACCGTCGTTGTACAGAACGGAGCTGACCCAGCGCATTCGTCTGGTTTTTTGTTCGCCTTTGATTAGGATGTCTTGCTCGTACAGGTTGTTCGTCGCCTCTTTCAACTGCGAATAAGCGTGCTTCATCCGAACACCAAACAGCCCGGCGTACTCACTGGCGGTTATGGTGATGGCATCAGGCACTTCAGCACCCGGCCTGGAATCGATTTTGCTGATACACGCCAGCACCAGACGCTGTTCTTCCAGAGTCAGTTTGTAGCCCGCTTCGATCAGATCATTGTGCTTAACGATGAGATTCTGGTTCATATACCCGCTCTCAGGACGAACAAAATATAAACCCTAGCAACCAGTGAATAAATCCACAAACCCGGTGGACTTTTCCACAATTTCAGGGGATAACCCTGTGAATCAGACCCGGAATATCTACGTTTTAATACCCGAAATTTCTACGCTTTAACGGCATTTTGACCCGGAATCTCTACGCTTTATACCCGAAATTTCTACGCTTTAACGGCATTTTGACCCGGAATCTCTACGCTTTATACCCGGAATTTCTACGCTTTTAGATCGACAACCTATTGATAATAAAGGGTTTTACGGACTCTAAAATAAGAAAACAAGATTAAAATAAGAAAACAAGAAGAAGAGAAAATAGTTAGAAAATAGATGATCAAAAAATGATCAGTTTTGATCAATTTCTTAAGCGTATCCGATTGAGCCTCCTGAAAATCAACGAAGAACGTTTTTCAGTCTGTACTGGAATCTCTCCACCTTTGATACCGGAATTTCTCCACCTTTAGCTCACTATTACCGGAATCTCTCCACTATAAACGCCACATCCATTGGTATGAGTACCTGAAGCCCAACGGAACGGAAAGTTGCTCTAAGGGTTCACATCATAGAAAAACAAGTAGGAAGCAGTTGAAAAAGGGCTGGTTGCTGCAGAAAAAGGCACGGATAATGTGGGTGAAGCAATGCAGGAAGAACCAGGTGTTCATGAGAAGGTGGCTGAGCCAGCCTAGTCTGATGAGTTCCAATCAAAGGGAAATAATGATGAGAAAAAATAGTTTTGCTTTTGTAGCTCTTATGGTAGTGGCTATTTTGCTTCAGGGGTGCGCTACATATACATATGTACCTTCTTATAAAGATGACCAATCTGAAGCTTACAATATCGCCGATGCAGGTGGCCTGTATTTGGGCATTAAAGATAGGGCTCTCAGTGAAGCAAAAACACCTTACAAGGGTCCTGGTATAGGTATTGGGGATATGCTGACCGTTGCCAGTATAGGGGTTGGTGCTTTTGAAGGCGGCGTACTCGGTATGAGTAATCTAGGATCAGCAGCGTTTAACGGTGCACATGGCGTTTGGGCTGCATCTTCAGATGATTACTGGAGTTCGAATTATTTCTATGGATACATCCCATTGGATTATAATCAATCACTCAAATCTCCTATGGATGTTCGTGCCTATGTAGAGAATAAATTAATAGAAACCTCTATTGCAGTATTATTTGATCAGGGTTTTAAAGTTAATAAATTGAAGACTTCGGAAATCCTCAATAATAAGCCTGTAAAAAGGTGGGCATTGGAGAATAGCGCTTATGGTTGTTCATTCGATAAAGTAAATTGTCTGTTAACAATCTATACAGTGAATGAGAATCAAATTGCTCATTCAATAAACCCAGGCTTTTTAGGAGATAAAAGATCAGTGGAAAGCTGGCGTTTCTATCTTGGAACTCCTGAGAAAAAAAGCACAATAGACATAACTTCGACAGGTACTAAATCCATAATACCAGAGCTTGACTTCTATAAGAAACTGAGTTCATCTATGCCAAACTGGTTTAATCTCTATATTGCGCCAAACAGAGCCTCAACGCCAAGTCATGAAAGTGGCGCACTGCCTTACAACTTCGTTTTGAATGATGGTCGTTTTTTAGAGTTCATTGATCCAGACTCTTGAAACGCTAGGGTAGCCGATATATCTTACGGCTACCCTATATTCTATCCTGTATACCTGCTCAACTCTTCCTCCAAGGCCTGTTTCTCTGACTCAAGAATGCGTTTGTCTACAAACAAAAGACCAACAAAATAACCGAGGAGCGCCCGGTTACTGCTGATGGAGGCTTCTGTGTAAGCCCAGTCGCTATAGACTGGCCGTAGCCTGTAAAGTCAGAAAGAAGTCTCGCCTGATAAATCGGGGAGTGACACAATAAGCAGCAGGGATCAGAACACTTGGCTCGTAAAACAAAGAGCTGAAGTTTGTAGTAGTGTGGGTGACTGTGCAGCATTTGTTTCAGCCGGTAGCCAGTTTTCCTACAGCCAGATAACACTCATCATTACTGTTTTCCATTTCCCAAATATCCAGGGCATTTTGCATTCCGAGCCATACATCTACAGAGGTACCCAGAGCAATAGCCAACCGCTTGGCCATATCTTTACTGCATGGTATTCGTTCGTTCACGAAAGCGGATAAGTGCTTTCTGGAAACATTCAGAACTTTTGCCGCTTCAGTGACCGAAAGATTCAAAGGCTCAAGTACATCCATTTTTACAATCTGTCCGGGATGGGTTGGCTTTCTGCTTCTGATTCTCTTGGCTATAGTTTTTTCCTCAGTGGTACTGCTCATAATCAACTCTGATTGCATCCTGCCGCCAGAGAAGGTTTTGAAGGCTTTAAGGGAAATACTTTAGTAGTGCATTTATGCACTACATTTCTATTTAGCGACCTGTTCTGATATTTGTTTTTCTTTAGCCTCCAATAACGCCTTCGCCTTTCTTCCAGCAGATTTAAGCTCACGACAGATACTATTAATCTCACCATCAATTTCCTCGGGAGAGGCTAACTGGCAAGTCTTCATCTGGTCGATTTCAAAATGCACAAAGGGTTGGCATATAGGGGCTTTGAGCTTATTCGGAACATTGCAGTGAATTGAGATCCGGTAAGTCTTGCTACCGACGATATCCATGGTGACTCCTTGGGTAGGGCACTCGAAGAAGGGGTGCTACAAGAGCAACGTGTAATTCTAGATATCAGCGACTCTGGTGTAAAAAATTAAGCATTTTGTATGTAATGTATGTATAATACAACATACATTACATACAAAATCATACAACCACCCATACACCCGGACGGCATACACCATGGCAATCACCAGAGACGACATCATTAACGCGGCTGAATCACTGGAGCGGGAGGGCGAGAAGGCCACTATGGCTTCAGTGCGTGAGTTTCTGGGTGGGGGCAGCTTTGCCACCATTAGCCCGGTGCTGCGGGAGTGGAAGGAGGGTCGCAAGACCACCACGGCGGTGGCGCTGGAAATGCCTGGTGAGTTGAAGACGGTGGCGGAGCGCATGGAGGCGGAGTTCTGGCAGACGGCCTCAAGGCTGGCGAATGAGAAACTGGTGACTGTTCAGGCTGAGGCGGAGGCTTCGGTCAGTGCAGCGGAGAGTGAAAGGGATGAGGCTCTGGAAGATATTGTACGTCTGGAGAAAGAACTGGCTGATGCGGTTAAGGGGCAGCAGGTCGCCAGTGATGACAAGGCTATTGCCCTGGAGCAGGTTATTGAGCTGAAAGCCGGCATTATTCGGCTTGAGGAACAGCTTGCCGCCAGCAAGACAAGTGCCGTGCAGCTTCGGGAAGACCTTGCCCGTATGACGACTGAGAAGGATCGGCAGGCTGATGAAGCCTCACGTTTGCAGGGGCTGAACGGTGAGTTGAAGCGGGAGATTCAGGACTGTCAGAAGCAGGAGGGACAGCTCAGGCAGGAGTTGAATCAGGAGACTCTGGAGGTGGCTAATCTGCGGAACAATATCAATCACCTGATCGGCGAGAAGGAGGTATTGGAGCAGTCCAGCCAGCAGCAGGCCGGTGAACTGATTGAGCTGAAAACGAGTGTTGCCGGACTGGAGGCCAGAGTGGATGACCGGAACAATAAGGTCAGCGAGTTTGAGGCGGAACTGGCAGAGCTGAAGCAGGAGAACCGGAAGCTGGCGTCGCTGGAAGCGGAAAGAGATGCTGCGAAAAGTCGTATTCTGGAGTTGACCCAGGAGTGTGATGGGTTGAAGCAGGAGAATAAGAGTCTGACCAAGGAGAGTGGTAGTTTGCAGGGGCAGGTTAAGGCGTTGTCGGAGCGGGTGAAGGGGAAATTGCGGAAGTAGTGCGCTTATAACCTTGATGATTTTAAAAGATTGTTTTTCAACTACGGTGAAACTACACTAAATTTACTGAATTCAGTAAATTTACTAATAAATAAGTCATCTGAAAAAAGGAAGTCACCATGAAAACACCTAAACACCTGAAGCATAAACCGATAATGGAAGTTGCTAACTATGATGCTATTGATGGGCATCGAGCTAAGTCTACTGACGCCAAATGCTTATCCCTTGGTGTAGCTCAATGGAATGGCGGTTTAGGAACAGAGCTTTCTGCCAAGGTTTGGCGAATGGTAGATGGCAGATGGTCACGGCAATCAGAAGAGCTACCTTTAAACCGAGTTATTGATTTAGCAACCCTGATCTGTGAAACCAAACTGCACTCCGATGGTAAACCACTCACTTCAAAGGGTGGTTTCTCAGTCAGCAAGACCGAAAGCTCTGCGCTGCACGACAAGATTCTTAAAATTGAATTTGAAAAGGATAATGAGTTTTTAGACAAAAGCCTTAAGAGATTAGCCAAATCCCTAAAGGCGCTAGGTTATTAAAATATTCCACTACGTGTAGCTGTACCCGAGACATAAAAACTACAAAAGTAGTGCAAAAAGCACTACTTTTGTTTCACCATCTTCCGCACTCGACAGTAGTCATACAAGGTCGTTGCCGGGCACTCAATCAGCTTGGCGATGGACGCCTTCGACAACCCCATATCGAGATACTTTTGTATCTCATCTTTGAATACATCCAGCTTCAGATTTTCTGCTTTTCCCTGCGGTCTGCCCAGCTTGATACCCTGAGCTTTTTTGGCGGCTAACGCCTCTTTGGTGCGGCTGCTGATAAATTCCCGCTCGATCTCCGCTGCCATGCCCAGCACGGTGGCGGTGATGCGGCTCTGCATGGAGTCGTCAAAGCGCATGTTGTTCTTGGCGATGTGCAGGTTGATCTGGTGCTCGGAGCAGTGTTTGAGGATCTCCAACACCTGCAAGGTGGATCGGGCCAGGCGGGAGACTTCGGAGACGATGACGGTATCGCCGCTTTCGGCCTGTAGCAGCACATTACCTAACGCTCTTTCCTGCCAGGGCTTTTTGCCGGAGACGCTGTCTTCGATGAATTCCATGCCTGCAAAGCCGTTTTTGTTGGCGTATTCCAGGACACCGTGTTTCTGGTTCAGTACGTCCTGCTGGTCGGTGGAGACTCGCAGGTAGCCGTAATTTGCCATGACTACCCTCCTAGCGTTGGATGATTGCACTGGAGCAACCCAGTTCGGTTAAGATCTTCCAGGCACTGTCGAGGCTGGAGAAGTGGCGGATATTGGCACGCTGGGCGGTCAGTGGCACTTGCTCGCCACTCTTGCGCTCGAACTGGATGGTCCATTTGTTTTCTTTCAGGGGGGCGGGCAGCAGGTAGACGGTCTTAATGTCGCCAGCCTGCATCAGCAGGACGATCTGGTCGATTCTCATGGGCGGCTCCTAATGAACGAGATTATCAAATTAGTATATTTTGATAATCAATAGTAGAACTTTTAATGTTGGGCCGCGCGGCACACAATAGCGATAGTGAATATCAATATGGGTAGTTTTGATGCCCGCCTGCGGCGGGTAAAGGATGTCAGCCTAAAGGCTTCCT
>NZ_JAGRPU010000063.1 GCF_024606225.1 Endozoicomonas sp. ISHI1
AAAGAATCAACCCTCCAGAATAATCAAAGTCTCAACTACCGCGACAACAGGCCAGATGTTCGGAGCCGCTACCATTAGCCAGAGAATTCGTTCAACAGGCGGCAGTGGTCACGGAGGCGATGATCCACTGAAGCCCTCGGCTGAGCAAGATACCGGAAGTTCGGTCGTAACTTGTTCCAGATGTAACAAGATAATGAATACACAGGAATTAAGCCGTGTCGCTGATGAAGCAGCAGCTTCAGCATTTTTATGCGACAAGTGCCTGCCGGACACTCACGGTAATAAAAGATCAAGACAAACCCAGACAGAAACAGAGTCGGATTCATCAGAACCTGCTCAGAAAAAAAATAAGGGCTCGGGTAGAAAGAGAAGCCATTCCGAAGCAGCTACTGCACCACCGGCTAAAAAAAAGAAACCGGAAGACGCCCAGATCACTGATGATCTATTGGAAAAAGTAAAAGAAAGTATCAAGTACGAACTAAGCAAGGAAGAGCTGGAGAAAGCACAAACCCTGATGGAAGTATTCAAGAAAAAAAACATCTCTGTAAAGGATACTTTTTATAAACTGCTTGGCTTTGTAGAGAGACAGTATTTTAATAGCTTCTTCGATAATGCCACTGCTTTTTTTGGGCACCTTTCTAAAAACTTCAAAAACACAGGCATGCTAACCGGCATGCTGAATTATGCAAAAAAACATATCCGTAGTTTTGCAGAACGTGATCAAAGTGAACTCGAATATTTAGCGAGTTTGGATACATTGACTTCCTTCTCGTCCATGAAGAGTTGCAAAGGTGTGCCCAAGCTTGATGAAGTGAGAGAGCTGCTGAGCTGGCCGGAATGGAAAGACAATAATGGCGAGTTCAATATGGAGCTGTTCCGTGCTTTCTCGTCAATGAATACTTGCAAAGGCTTGCTCAAACATGAGGAAGTGAAAGAGATATTGGGCTGGCTGGTATGGAAAGACAAGGATGACGGGTTCAACATGGAGCTGTTCCGCGCCTTCTCATCCATGAATCATGCCAGGGGCCTGCTCAAACATGAGGACGTCGAAGCGCTGCTGGGCTGGCCGGAATGGAAAGACAAGGATGACCAGTTCAATATGGAGCTGTTCCGCGCCTTCTCATCCATGAATCATTCTAAAGGCATGCTGAAACATGACGACGTGAAAGAGGTGCTTGGCTGGGCTGAATGGAAAGACAAGGATGGCGAATTCAATATGGAGCTGTTCCGGGCCTTAGCGTCCATGAACAGCGGCAGAGGCATGCTCAAACATGAGGAAGTGAAAGAGCTAATGGGATGGCCTGAATGGAAAGACAAGGATGATGCGTTCAATATGGAGCTGTTCCGCTGCTTCTCATCTTTGAATCATAACAAAGGCATGCTCAAACATGAGAAAGTGAAAGAGGTAGTGGGCTGGCCGGAATGGAAAGACAAAAATGGCAAATTCAGTATGGAGTTGTTCCGCGCCTTCTCATCCGTGAATTGTAGCAAAGGCATGCTCAAACATGAGGAAGTGAAAGGGGTGCTGGCCTGGCCGGAATGGAAAGATAAGAATGGCGAGTTCAGTATAAAGCTGTTCCGCACTTTCTCATCTATGTACGCCAGTAAAGGCACTCACAAACAGATGGAAGTGAAAGAGATGCTGAACTGGCCGGAATGGAAAGACAAGGATGGCGAGTTCAACAGGGAACTCTTCCGCACCTTCTCATCGATGTTCACCTCGAGAGGTGCACCCAAACATAGGGAAGTGAAAGAGGTACTGGGCTGGCCGGAATGGAAAGACGAGGATGGTGTGTTCAATATGAAGTTATTTCGCGCTTTCTCATCGATGAATAAAGGCCATGGCGTGCCCAACCATGAGCAAGTGAAAGAAATGCTGGGCTGGCCGGAATGGAAAGACAAGCACGGTGAGTTCAGTACGGAGCAGTTTCGCACTTTCTCGTCCATGAATCATGCCAGGGGCATGCTCAAACATTGGGAAGTGAAAGAGGTGCTGGGCTGGCTGGAATGGAGAGACAAGGATGGTGAGTTCAGTATGGAGCGGTTTCGCGCCTTCTCGTCCATATGCGCCAAAAGAGGCATGCCCGGACGTAAGAAAGTGAAAGAGGTGTTGGACTGGCCGGAATGGAAAGACAAAAATGGCGAGTTCAGTATGGAGCGGTTCCGCGCCTTCACGTTCATGAATCATAACCATGGCGTGCTCAAATACAAGGAAGTGAAAGAGGTACTGGGCTGGCCGGAATGGAAAGACAAGCATGGCGATTTTAGTATGAAACGGTTTAACGCTTTCTCATCCATGAATCATGGCCAAGGAGTGCCCAAACATGAGCATGTGAAAAAAGTGTTGGACTGGACACGTTGCGGGGGTAAACCCAATCACTTGCTCCTGCAAATTATGACCAAACTCTGGAAATCAGAAGGGCTACCTGCCACTGAAACGCTGCAACACCGGGAGACACAGCTGAAACAGTGGCTGTTTACAGAATTTACTGAAGAAAATAACGACTCTGATAACGAAGAGGGCGACAAATGGAATCGCCAGATAAAAACAGTTGCTCTTTACCTCTCCACCTATAAACCAGACTGGTCAATAAGCTGGGCAGTTTTAAAACAGTTTTACCAATGCCATGAAAGGACTAAAACCGTTCCGATATCGGAATCATTGATAAAGCTTCTGTCTTCTTATGGAGGGAAAGGCATCGAGTGCTACCTTAAGGCTAATCAACAGGACCGGGATTTTTTGCGGCAACATTCGGGTAAAACCGTGCCTTTGCACGTATTAAATCAAGCAATGGTTCTTTTTTCTTCCAATGAATACAGAGGGCGTTTTGTCTATTTCGTCAGGCGGTTGAAATCATTGCCAGACAAGAGCCAATGGGAACAGCTCTCAGCCCGGTTACGACAATTATCGGGGGTGCTGGAACTCGACTATATGCAAAGACTCTATTGGGAGATACTGGAACCCTTGACAAAAGATGATCAGCTCCGTTTTCTGGACGCCAACCATGCAGGGGCTCTATTCAACCTGTTTCCCTCGTTGAGCGCCCTGAATAAACTCAGCAAAGAGCATTCCTCCCAATGGTTAAAACGGCTGCTTGAAGCTTGCCTTGGACTAAAAAACCATGACATCACAAAAGAAGGCATCCAAATACTTTTTGAAGCGTTACTCAGAACCCATTGCCTTCTGCCCTGGGATCACGAAATCCCCGATCACTTTCTCTCTGGAATGCGCACAACAGACACCAACACCGTTGAGATACCTGTATCTGGACTTATTCCATCGGGAGAACAGCTGGCCCTGAGCTATATCACCGTGCTGATGCACAACCTCAATGAGATGTTCTTCACTGTCAGAGGGCAGTGGCTTGAGGTTGAGGTGCCGGGTGACAGTGTTCAGATCTACCGTTTTCCAATGCCGCAGCTGAAAATAAATGATGAAAAAATGGAAATCAGCAACTGGTCAGAGGATCAGTTCCGGTTTTTTTTGAAAATCACTGATATGCCTGAATACTATTATTTGACAGCAGATGATTGGCAAAGGCGTTTAAGATTGGATTACCCGTTATACATTCAAAGACGCGAAGCCAGATTATCCGCAAACAGAGAGCCCGGGGCAAAAGATGCCATTGAAGCAGCCCCCTTCAAACCTTTACCTGTATATGTTCTGGCTAACCTGATCAACACTAAGATGACCATCAACCTCATCGCATGGAAATCCCTTGACCAGCATAAAGAGAGGCTGCCTGGATCCTTGCTTGGCAAACTGAGAGAAAGAATCGAAGCATCAGGGGCAGAATGCCCCGATGAGATCAAAGAATCACTGTCCCAATACCTGAATAATGTCCAACCCACGAGTGCTGAAGCCTGTGAGCCGTTCATTGAATCGGTAACACAAAGCATTACCCCACCAGACGAAAAAACAGAAAAACAGGCGTTTCGCAATTTATGGTTAAAGCTCAACCAGACAGAAGTTTTTAGCACCGAAATACTGACATTACTGGACGAGTACAAGAATGAAATGGAGCTTGCGCATGCAGTGGCCGTCCTTAAAAAAGCCAAAATCGATATCGATAACAACATACTGGAAGGATGGAGGCAATGGGCATGCAGCGAAATACAGCGGTTAAAAATGCGTGACTCCTTATTATCGGAGGTTGATCCTGATATTTATCAGAGTTTTCAGGAATTAGAACTGCTTGATGAGTGTTTCACGGCACGCTAGCCATTAAGGTGCTATACAGTCTCGTGCATGTGGCAAACATCTATCAATGCGCCTGAGTCTATGGGATGCCCACAAGAAAGCAAAACCGCCTGCTCAATGGCTCGATCACTGCTTTTGTTGGTGACAATTATGCTTGGGGAGCCAATGCCTGCAGTGGGATTGGTCGGCTCAGGCCCGCAGCCAACGCATTTCTTGTATGCCAACAAGTTGGCCGAACCTGAGCAGCCCAACCCTCTTCCGCCAGGGTTTATGCAATTCGCCCTTAGTTTGCTTCAGCTGCTACCGAATAACAGCCCTCTTGAGCCTCTCCAATTGCGTCCCCTGGCGAGTTGGCCAATGAAGCAAACACGCCACATTGACATGTCCCCTGAAGTTCCTGAGAACACTTCCGCTACCGTGATCGCCACGGTTACTGCCGGGGGAGATGATGGCGATAAGCCACCCGACGGAAACCGCTGGAATCCTGACCCAGAGCCCCAGTCTGACCTTACCCTCGTTCTCAGCCCTGTTCAAAAATGCCTTCAACAAAAAAGGCAACTGCTTCGAATGTTACGAATCAAACGACTATGGGCAATTATAACTGACCGGACCACGCTGGCCCGGATTTTGTCAGATCGGATTATGGTGATTGAAGCGGACATTCTGGATCTGGAAAGATCAGCCCCTGACACGATGCATCCGGGGCTGGTTCAGACTTGGCCAACCGAGCACAGTCAGAAACTCATTGCTTACCGTGAGATCACTGCTGGCAAATATTCTGTCCGGCAGGTGGGTACCAAGAAAAAGAGTCAACCCTCGAGAATCCTCAAAGTATCAACCACCGTGACAACAGACCAGACTGGCCAATCCGGCCAGACGAACAGAACCACAGCCCGCGAACAGGCATCAGGTTCTACAGATGGCAGTGGTCGTAAAGATGATGACCCACTGAAACCCTCAGCTGGGCAGGGTGGCGAAAGTTCAGCTGTCAATTGTTCCCGGTGTAACAAGACACTCAATACACAGGAATTAAGTCGTATACACAATGAGGCAGCAGCTTCAGCGTTTTTGTGCAACCGATGCCTGTCGGGCACTGTGGGTAAAAAAAGAGCAAGACAAAACCATAAAGAAACAGAACCGGGTTTATCAGAACCTTCACAGAAAAAAAAGAAGGGCTCGGGTAGAAAGAGAAATCATTCAAAAGTAGCTTTTTCAGAGGCACCGGCCAAAAAGAAGAAACTGGCAGACACTCTGATCCCCGATGACCCATTGGAAAAAGTAAAAGCAAATATCCATTACGAATTAAATAAAGAAGAGCTGGAAAAAGCACAAGCCCTGATGGAGGTATTTAAGAAAAAAAACATCACAGTCAAATACACTTTTTATAAGCTGCTCGGTTTCGTGACGAGAAAGTCTTTTAATGGCTTCTTCGATAATGCTGTTGTTTTTTTTGGACACCTTCCAGAAACTATAAAAAATACCGGCATGCTGACCAGCATGCTAAAAAATGAAAAAAAACATATCCGTGATTTTGCAGAACGTAGCCAGAATGAACTGAAATATTTAGCGGCTCTGGATGTATTGACTTCCCTTTCGTCCATGAATAATGGCAAAGGTGTGCCCAGACATAAGGAAGTGAAAACCGTGCTGGGCTGGCCGGAATGGAGAGACAGGGATGGAAGGTTCAATGTAGAGTTGTTCCGCTCTTTCTCGTCCATGTACAACACAAAAGGCGTGCCCAAGCATGAGGAAGTGAAAGCCGTGCTGGGCTGGCCGGAATGGAAAGACAAGGATGGCAAGTTCAGTATTGAGATGTTCCGCTCCTTCTCGTCCATGAATCATACCAAAGGCAAGCTCAAACATGAGGAAGTGAAAGAGGTACTGGGCTGGCCGGAATGGCGGGACAAGGATGGCGAGTTCAATATGGAGCTGCTCCGCTCCTTCTCGTCCATGAACAGTGGCAAGGGCATGCTCAACCATGAGGATGTGAAAAAAGTTCTGGGCTGGCCGGAATGGAAAGTTAGAAATGGCGAGTTCAGTATGGATCTGTTCCGCTCCTTCTCGTCCATGAATCATACCAAAGGCATGATCAAACATGAGCAAGTGAAAGAGCTGTTGGGGTGGCCGGAATGGCAAAACAAGGATGGCGAATTCAGTGTGGATCTGTTCCGTGTTTTCTCGTCCGTAAATAGTAGCAAAGGCATGCTCAAACGTGAGGAAGTGAGAGAGGTGCTGAGCTGGCCAGAATGGCGGGACAAGGATGGCGAGTTCAATATGGAGCTGTTCCGCTCCTTCTCGTCCATGAACAGTGGCAAGGGCATGCTCAACCATGAGGATGTGAAAGAAGTGCTGGGCTGGCCGGAATGGAAAGACAAGGATAACGAGTTCAATATATTGCTGTTTCGCGCATTCTCGTCCATGAACAGTGGCAGAGGCACACTCAAACACGACGACGTGAAGGAGGTGCTGGGCTGGCCGGAATGGAAAGATAAGGATGGCAAGTTTGGTATGGAGCTTTTCCGCGCTTTCTCTTCCATGAATAGTAGCAAAGGCATGCCCAAACATGAGGAAGTGAAAGAAGTGCTGAGCTGGCTGGAATGGAAAGACAAGGATGGCGAGTTCAATATTGAACTGTTCCGCGCTTTCTCGTCCATGAATAATTGCAGAGGCTTGCTAAAACATGAGGAAGTGAAAACAGTGCTGAACTGGCCGGAATGGAAAAACAATGATGGTGATTTCAGTATGGAGCTGCTCCGCTGTTTTTCCTCCATGAATAATAGCAAAGGCACGCCCCGGCATATAGAAGTAAAAGAGATGATGGGCTGGCCGGAATGGAAAGACAAGGATGGTGAGTTCAGTATAGAGCGGTTCCGATCTTTCTCGTCCATGAATCATAACAAAGGCATACTAAGACACGAGAGAGTGAAAGAGGTACTGGGCTGGCCGGAATGGCAAGACGAGGATGGAGAGTTCAATATGGAGCGTTTTCGCGCCTTTTCGTCCATGATGAATAGCAGCAAAGGCAAGCTCAAACATGAGGTAGTGAAAGAGGTGCTGGGCTGGCCGGAATGGAAAAACAAAAATGGTGAGTTCAATATGAAGTTGTTCCGCGCCTTTTCTTCTATAAATAACGGTCAGGGCGTGCTCAAATATAAGCAGGTCAAAGAGGTGCTGAGCTGGCCGGAATGGAAAGACGAGGATGGCAAGTTCAGTATGGAGCGGTTCCGCGCTTTCTCGTCCGTAAATCATGGCCGGGGACTGCCCAAACACGAGACAGTGAAAAAAGTGATGGGCTGGACACGTTGCGGTGGGGCATCCAGTGATCTGCTTCTGGAAATTATAACCAGACTCTGGAAGTCAGAAGGGCTACCTGCTACTGAGGTGCTGCAACAGCAGGAAACACAACTGAAACAGTGGCTTTTTACAGAATTTACTGAAAATGATAGCGACTTAGAGGATGAAGAGGACGACAAATACAATCTCCAGACAAAAACAGTTGCACTTTACCTTTCCACCTCTAAGCCTGACTGGTCACTGAACTGGGCTGCTTTAAAGCAATTTCACCAACTCCTTGAAAAGACTCAAGCCGTTCCGATGCTGGAATCATTAATAAAGCTTCTGTCTTCTTATGGGGGAAAAGGTATCGAGCACTACCTCCGGGCTAATCGACAGGACCGGGATTTTTTGTGGCGTTACTCGGGTAAAGCTGTGCCTTTGCACCTGTTAAATAAGTCAATGATTCTGTTTTCTTCCAATGAATTGAGGGCGCGTTTTGTCTACTTTGTCAAGCGGCTGAAGTCATTGCCGGATAAAAGCTTATGGGATCAGTACTCGGCCCGGTTACAACCATTATCGGGAGTCTTGAAACACGACTACATGAAAAGACTCTACTGGGAAATCCTGCAACCCCTGACAAAGGAAGATCAGCTGCGTTTTCTGGACGCGAGTCATGCCGAAGCAGTATTCAACCTGTTTCCCTCGTTGAGCGCTCTGCATAAACTCGGCAAAGAGCATTCCTCTCAATCGTTAAAACGACTGCTTGAAGCCTGCCTTGGACTAAAAACCCATGACATCACCAAAGAAGGCATCCAGATACTCTTTGAAGCGCTACTGAAAACCCATAGTTTTCTGCCCCGGGATCATGATATCCCCGATCACTTTCTGTCCGGAATGCATACAACCAGCAACAACACCGTTGAGATACCTGTCTCTGGACTTATTTCATCGGGAGAACAGCTGGCTCTGAGCTGTATCGCTGTGCTGATGCAGAACCTCAACGAGATGTCGTTTACTGTCAAAGGGCAGTGGCTTAGGGTTGAGGTGCTGGGTGGCGGTGTTCTGACCTACCGATTTCCAATGCCGCAGTTGAAAATACAGGATGAAAAAATGGAAATCAGCAACTGGTCAAAGGAGCAATTCAGGATTTTTTTGAAAATCATCAGGACGCCTCAACACTACTATTTGACAGCAGAGCAATGGCAAAGGCGTTTAAAACCGGATGACCTCGTACACACTCATGGACGGGAAACCAGATTAGTCGCAAACAGAGAGCCCGGGGCAAAAGGAGCCCTTGAAGCCGCCCCCTTCAAACCTTTACCTGTTTATGTTCTGGCTACCCTGATCAACAAGGAAATGGCCATCAAATCCTTCGTCTGGAGATCCATTGACCAGTATAAAGAGAGACTGCCTGAATCCTTGCTTGGCAAACTGAGAGAAAGAATCGAAGCATCAGGGACAGAATGCCCCGAGGAGATTAAAGAATCGCTGTCTCAATACCTGGATAATGTCCAATCCGGGAGAGCTGGAGCCTATGGACCGTTCAGTGAACCGGAAACACAAAGTATTAGCGCAACAGGCGACAAAAGAGAAAAACAGGCGTTTCACAGTTTATGGTTAAAGCTCAACCAGACAGAAGTTTTTGGCACCGAAATACTGACATTACTGGACGAGTATGGGGATGAAATGGAGCTTATGCATACAGTGACCGTCCTTAAAAAAGCCAAAATCGATACTGCTAACCACATACTGGAAAGATGGAGGCAACGGGCATGCAGTGAAATAAAGCGGTCAATCAGCCGAGACCCTTTATTATCAGATATTTCCCCTGATGTTTATCAGAGTTGTCAGGAACTAGAGTTACTTGATGGGTGTGAGAGTACATTCTAATGGCCTTATGTTTTCAGTCTGACTTAATAGAATTAATATGTCCTCTGTCGTTTTATGAAAACTTTCGTCAAGCGAACCCGCTCCTTTAAAAAAAACAAGCTCTTCGCTAACTCTGTTCATGGCGCACTGGCCAATGCGGTGCTATACATTCCGGTGCAAATAGTAAAGGTCAATCAATGGGCATCAGTCTATGGGACGCCCGCCAAAAAACAAAACTGCCTGTTCGATGGCCCGATCACTGCTTCTGCTAGTGACCATAATGTTTGGGGAGTCGCTGCCTGCCTTTGAATTAGTTGGCTCAAGCCCGCTGCCAGCCCATTTCTTGTATCCCGGTAAGTTAGCTGAACCTGAACCGCCCGACCCTCTTCGAGGGCATCACAAAACTCTGGCTCCCATGCTCTTGGGCCCTGAGAGTCGCAGCCGAGAGAACGAGTTGTTGCTCCTGCCCTTCTGGCCAATGAAGCCAACCCACCACATTCACCTGTTGGCTATATCCCCTGAAGCCCCGGAGCCCGAGCCTGACCTCTCCCTTGTTCTTGCCCCTATTCAAAAATGCCTGCAACAAAAAAGGCAACTGCTTCGAATGTTACGAATCAAACGACTATGGGCTACTGCGACGGGCCAAACCATTCTGGCCCGGATATTGTCAGACCGGATCATAGTGATTGAAGCAGACCTTCTGGATCTGGAAACGTCAGATCCGGCAACCATGCATCCGGGACTGATTCAGACGTGGCTGGCAGAGAATGGTCAGGAACTCAGTGTTTACCGTGAGATCGCTGCTGGCAAATATTCTGGCCGACAGGCGGGTACCGGGGAAAAAAATAAATCTTCCCGAACGACCAAAGCAGCAACGACTGCGAGAACGAGTCAGACCGGGCAGGTGAGCGGAGCCACTGCCAGTAACCAGGGAACCGATTCTACAGGCGGCAGTGGTCGTGGAGATGATGACCCACTGGAACCTTCAGCTGAGCAGGATATCGGAAGTTTGGTTGTCACTTGTTCCAAGTGTAACAAGGCACTGAATACAGAGGAATTAAGGCGAATAACCAATGAGGCAGCTGCCCCAGCGATTTTATGCAACAAGTGCCTTTCGGACAATCAGGGTAAAAAAATAGCAAAACGAATCCGGGAAGAAACAGAGCCGGATTCATCAGAACCGGCTCAGAAAAAAAAGAAGGGCACGGGCAGGAAGAGAAATAATTCAAAAGCAGCGGCTGCACCACCAGCCAAAAAAAAGAAAGCGACCAACACTCAGCTCCCCGATGACCCAATGGAAAAAGTAAAAGAAAACACCAAATACGAATTAAGCAAGAAAGAGCTGGAAAAAGCGCGAACCCTGATGGAGGTATTCAAGAAAAAAAACATCACTGTCAAGGACACTTTTTATAAACTGCTTGGCTTCGTAGAGAAAAAGTATCTTCATGGTTTCTTCGATAATGCAACCGTTTTTTTTGAACACCTTCCTGAAAGCGTCAAAAATACCGGCTTGCTGACCGGCATGCTACATAATGTAAAAAAATATATCCGTAGTTTTGCAGAACGTAGTCAGGATGAACTCGAATATTTGGCGAGTTTGGATGTATTGACTTCCCTCTCTTCCATGAACAATAGCAAAGGCATACCCAGGCAGGAGGAAGTGGAAGATATGCTGGGCTGGCCGGAATGGAAAGACCAGGATGGCAAGTTCAGTATGGAGCGGTTCCACTCTTTCTCGTCCATGTACAACACAAAAGGCTTGCCCGAATATAAGGATGTGAAAGAGGTGCTCGGCTGGTCGGAGTTGAAAGACAAGGATGGCCATTTCAATATGAAGTTGTTCCGCTGCTTCTCATCCATGAATCATGCCAAAGGAAAGCTCAAATATGAGAAAGTGAAAGAAATATTGGGCTGGCCGGAATGGAAAGACAAGTATGGCAAGTTCAATATGGAGCTGTTCCGCGCCTTCTCGTCCCTGAACAGTGGCAAAGGCATGCTTAAACATGAGGAAGTGAAAGAGATCCTGAGCTGGCCGGTATGGAAAGACAAGGATGGCGAGTTCAATATGGAGCTGTTCCGCTCTTTCTCATCCATGAATGGTGGCAAGGGCATGCTCAAAAAAAAGGAAGTGGAAGAGTTGCTGGCCTGGCCGGAATGGAAAGACAGGGATGGCGAGTTCAATATGGAGCTGTTCCGCGCTTTCTCGTCCTTGAATAGCTGCAAAGGCGTGCCCAAATATGAGGAACATAAGAAATTAAAAGCGATGCTGGGCTGGCCGGAATGGAGAGACAAGGATGGCGAGTTCAATATGGAGTTATTCCGCTCTTTCTCGTCTATGTTCGCCAAAAGAGGCATGCCCAAACACAAGGACGTGAAAGTGGTGCTGGGCTGGCAGTTATGGAAGGACAAGTATCGCGAGTTTAATATGGAGCTGTTCCGCGCTTTCTCGTCCTTGAATAGCTGCAAAGGCATGCCTGAATATGAGGAAGTGAAAGAGATCCTGAGCTGGCCGGTATGGAAAGACAAGGATGGCGAGTTCAATATGGAGCTGTTCCGCGCTTTCTCATCCATGAATAGTGGCAAAGGCATGCTCAAAAAAAAGGACGTGGAAGAGGTGCTGAACTGGTCGGAATGGAAAGACAGGGATGGCGAGTTCAATATGGAGCTGTTCCGCGCTTTATCGTCCATGAATCACAGCAAAGGCATTCCCAAACATGAGGAACATAAAAAATTAAAAGCGATGCTGGACTGGCCGGAATGGAGAGACGAGGATGGCGAATTCAATATGGAGTTATTTCGCTCTTTCTCGTCGATGTTCACCAAAAGATTTGTGCCCAAACACAAGAAAGTGAAAATGGTGCTGGGCTGGCAGGTATGGAAAGACAAGAATGGCGAGTTCAGCATGGAGCTGTTCCGCGCCTTCTCGTCCATGAATCATGCCAGAGGCTTGCCTGAAAATGAGGAGGAAGTGAAAGAGATTCTGGGCTGGCAGATGTGGAAAGATAAGTATGGCGAGTTCAGCATGGAGCGATTCCGCACCTTCACAGCCATGAATGCTGGCAAAGGCCCGCCCAAATATGAGGACGTGAAAGCGATGCTGAACTGGCCGGAATGGAAAGAAAAGGATGGCAGGTTCGGTATGGAGCGGCTCCGCGCATTTTCTTCCATGAATCTTGGCCGGGGCATGCCCACATATGAGCGAGTGAAAAAAGTGCTTGGCTGGCCGGAGTGGAAAGACCAGGATGGCGAGTTCAGTATGGAGCGGTTCCGTGCCTTCTCGTCCATAAATAATGGCCAGGGCATGCCCAAACATGAACCAGTGAAAAAAATGATGAACTGGATAAGCTTCGGGGGGGTGCCCAACCATCTGTTATTGCAAATTATGGCCAGGCTCTGGGCATCAGAAGGGCTACCTGCTATTGAAGAGCTGAAACACCTGGAAACACAACTGAAACAGTGGCTGTTGACAGAATCTAATGAAGAAAATAGCCACTTGAATAATGAAGAGGATGACAAATTCAATCGCCAGCTAAAAACAGTTTCCCTTTATCTTTCCACCCCTAACCCAGACTGGGTAATCAGCTGGGCGCTTTTAAAACAATTTCACCACGTTGAAAAGACTAAACCCGCTCTGATGCTGGAATCATTGATAACGCTTCTGTCTTCTTATGGAGGGAAAGGCGTCAAACGCTACCTTGAGGTTAGTCAACAGAACCGGGATTTTTTCTGGCGTCATTCGGGCAAAGCCGTGCCTTTGAACGTGTTAAGTAAGGCAATAGCTCTGTTTTCTGCCAATGAACCCAGAGGGCGTTTTGTCTATTTTGCCAAGCGGCTGAAATCATTGCCGAATAAGAGCCAATGGGAACAGCATTCAGCCCGGTTGCAGCAATTATCGGGAGTGCTGAAATACGACTATATGAAAAGACTCTACTGGGAACTCTTGCAACCCTTAACAAAAGATGACCAGTTGCGTTTTCTGGACGCCAGCCATGCTCAGGCTGTATTCGACCTGCTTCCCTCGTTGGGCGCCCTGCATAAACTCAGCAAAGAGCATTCCTCCCAATGGCTAAAATGGCTACTTGAAGCCTGCCTTCAACTAAAAAACCATGACATCACCAAAAAAGGCATCCAGATAATCTTTGAGGCGCTACTCAAAACCCATAGCCTTCTGCCCTGGGATAAGAATATCCCCGATCATTTTCTGTCCGGGATGCGCACAACCGAAAACAGCAACGTTGAAATACCTGTCTCTGAAGTTATTCCATCAGGAGAACAGCTGGCCCTGAGTTATATCGCTGTGCTGATGCAGAACCTCAATGAGATGTCCTTTACTGTCAAAGGGCAGTGGCTTGAGGTTGAGGTGCTGGGTGACGGTGTTCAGATCTATCGCTATCCGATGCCACAGCTGAAAATACAGGATGAAACAATAGAAATCAGCAACTGGTCAGAGGAGCAGTTCAGGACTTTTTTAAAAATCATTGGGATGCCTCAACGCTACCACTTGACAGCAGTTCAATGGCAAAGACGTTCACAACCGGATGAGCCCGTTCGCATCCAAAGACGTGAAGCCAGATCAGTTGAAAACAGTGAGCCCGGGGCAAAAGATGCCATTGAAGCAGCCCCCTTCCGACCTTTACCTGTTTATGTTCTGACTACCCTGATCAGCAGTCAAATAGCCATCAACTCCTTCGTCTGGAAATCCCTTGACCAGCATAAAGAGAGACTGCCTGAATCCCTGCTTGGCAAACTGAGAGAAAGAATAGAAGCATCAGTCACAGAATGCCCGGATGAGATTAAAGAATCATTGTTCCAGCACCTGGATAACATTCAATTCAGGAGAGCTGAAGCGTCTGAGCCGGTCAACGAAACAGAACTGCAGAGCCTTAACTCACTAGTCGAAAAAAACGAAATACAAGCGTTTAGTCGTTTATGGTTAAAGCTCAACCAGACAGAAGTTTTTGGCACCGAAATACTGACATTGCTGGACGAGTACAGGGATGAAATGGAGCTTATGCATGCCGTTACCGTCCTTAAAAAAGCCAAAATCGATATTGCTGACGACATGCTGGAAAAATGGAGACAACGGGCATTCAGCAAAATAAAGCGCTTAAAAAGGCAAGACCCATTATTATCAGAGATTGATCCTGATGTTTATCAAAGTTGTCAGGAATTAGAGTTGCTTGATCTTCGCTAACTCCGTTCATGGCACAATGGCCAATGCGCTGCTATACATTGGTGCAAATAGCAAAGGTCAATCAATGAGCCTGGGTCTATGCGACGCCCACAAAAAAACAAAGCTATCTGCTCGATGGTTCAATCACTGCTTCTGTTAGTGACCATAATGTTTGGGGAGTCACTGCCCGCAGTGGGATTGGTCGGCTCAAATCCGCTACCAGCAAATTTCTTATACACTAATAAGTTGGCTGAACCTGAACCGCCCGACCTTCATTCGGTTGGGTTTATGCCACTCGCCCTCCGTTTGCTTAAGCTGCTGCCGAATAACAGACCTCTTGCGTCTCTCCAACGGCCTCCCCTACCCCTTTGGCCAATGAAGCATACACACCGCATTGATCTCATGCTTGTGCCCCCTGAGACGCCAGAGCACTCTTCCACTGCGCTGATCGCCATCGGCGCTGCCGGGGGAGACGATGGCGATAAGCCACCTGACGGAAACCACTGGAATCCTGACCCAAAGCCCGTGCCTGACCTTGCCTCTGTTCTTGGCCCTGTTCAAAAATGCCTGCAACAAAAAAGGCAACTGCTTCGAATGTTACGGATCAAACGGCAATGGGCAACTATGACGGGGCAATCCATGCTGGCTCGAATTTTGTCAGACCGGATCATGGTGATTGAAGCGGATCTTTTCGATCTCGAAAGATCAGGGCCTGCCATGATGTATTCGTGTCTGGTTCAGACATGGCTGACAGAGAATGGTCAGGAACTTAGTGTTTACCGTGAGATCGCTGCTGGCAAATATTCAGGCCGTCAGGCAGGTACCGGGAAAAACGGCCAGCACTCCAGAACGACCAAAGCATCAACGACCAGAACAACAGGCCAATCCGGCCAGATTTGCGAAGTCGCTGCCGGTAACCAGAAAACCGGCTCGACAGACGGCAGTGGTCTCGGAGGCGATGACCCACTGAAACCCTCAATTTTTCAGGATACCGGAAGTTCGGTTGTCACTTGTTCAAAATGTGACAAGGCACTGAATACACAGGAATTAAGTCGTATAGCCAATGAGCTATCAGATCCAGCGTTTTTGTGCAACAAGTGCCTTTCGGGCACTAACAAAAATAAAAGAGCAAAACGAATCCGGGAAGAAACAGAGCGGGATTCATCAGAACCCGTTCAGAAAAAAAACAAGGGCTCGGGTAGAAAGAGGACTCATTCAAAAGCAGCTGCCGGACCAGCGGCCAAAAAAAAGAAAACGGCAGACACTCAGATCCCTGACGACCCATTGGAACAAGTGAAAGAAAATATCCATTACGAATTAAGTAAGGAAGAGCTGGAAAAAGCGCAAACCCTGATAGAGATATGCAAGAAAAAAAACATCACAGTCAAGTACACTTTTTATAAGCTTCTTCGATTCGTAGAGAGAAAGTCTTTTAATGGCTTCTTCGATAATGCGACCGTTTTTTTTGGGCGCCTTCCTGAATCCTTCAAAAATACCGGCATGCTGACCAGCATGCTAAATAATAAAAAACATATCCGTGATTTTGCCGAGCGTAGCCAGGGTGAACTCGAATATTTAGCGAGTTTGGATGTATTGACTTCCCTTTCGTCCATGAATAATAGAAAAGGCTTGCTCAAACATGAGGAAGTGGAAGAGATGCTGAGCTGGCCCGAATGGAAAGACGAGTATGGCGAGTTCAATACGGAGTTATTCCGCTCTTTCTCATCTATGAACGCCAAAAGAGGCATACCCAAACATGAGGAAGTGAGAGAGATTCTTAGCTGGCCGGAATGGAAAGATAAGGATGGCAAGTTCAGTAAGGAGCTGTTCCGCCCCTTCTCATCCATGAATAGTAGCAAAGGTATACTTAAACACGAGGAAGTGAAAGAGATCCTGAGCTGGCCGGAATGGAAAGGCAATGATGACGGGTTCAATATGGAACTGTTCCGTGCTTACTCATCCATGAAAAGTGGTAGAGGCATGCTCAAACATGAGGAAATGAAAGAGTTGTTGGGCTGGCCGGAATGGAAGGACAAAGATGACGAGTTCAATATTGAGCTGTTCCGCGCTTTCTCGTCCATGAACTGTGGTAAAGGCATACTCAAACATCAGGAAGTGAAAGAGGTGCTCGGCTGGCCGGAATGGAAGGACAACGATGGCGAGTTCAACATGGAGCTATTCCGCTCCCTCTCATCCCTGTACAACAAAAGAGGCGTACCCAAACATAAGAAAGTCAGAGAGATGCTGGGCTGGCCGGAATGGAAAGATGAGGATGACAAGTTCAATATGGGGTTGTTTCGCTCCGTCTCGTCTATGAATCATTCCAAGGGCATGCTCAACCATGAAGAAGTAAAAGAGGTCCTGAGCTGGCCGGAATGGAAAGACAAGGATGACAAATTCAATATGAGGCTGTTCCGCGTCTTTTCGTCCATGAATAATGGCATGGGCATGCTCAAACATGAGGAAGTAAAAGAGGTGCTGGGCTGGCCGGAATGGAAAGACAAAAATGGCGAGTTCAATATGGAGCTGTTTCGCTCCCTCTCATCCATGAATAATGGCAAAGGTATGCTCAAGCATGAGCAAGTGAAACGGGTGCTGAGCTGGCCGGAATGGAGAGACAAAGATGGAGAATTCAGTGTGGAGCTCTTCCGCGCTTTCTCATCCATAAACAGTGGTAAAGGCATGCTTAAACACGAGAAAGTGAAAGAGATCCTGAGCTGGCCGGAGTGGAAAGACAGGGACAGCAAGTTCAACATGGAGCTGTTCCGCTCTTTCGCGTCCATGTACGACAAAAGAGGTATACCCAAACATAAGGAAGTGAAAGATATGCTGAGCTGGCCGGAATGGAAGGACAAAGATGACGAGTTTAGTATGGAGCTGTTCCGCTCCTTCTCATCTATGAATAATAGAAGAGGCATGCTCAAACATGGGCAAGTGAAAGCAATGTTGGGCTGGCCGGAATGGAAAGACAAGGATGGTGAATTCAATATGAAGTTGTTCCGCTCCTTCTCATCCATGAATAGTTGCAAAGGCATACCCAAACATGAGCCAGTGAAAAAAGTGATGGATTGGATAAGCTGTGGAGGTGCACCCAATCACCAGCTCCTGCGAATAATGACCAGACTCTGGAAATCAGAAGGGCTGCCTGCTATTCAGATGCTGCAACATCAGGAAACACAACTGAAACAATGGCTTTTAGCAGAATCTGCTGAAGACAAAAGTGATTCAGAGAGTGAAGAGGGCGACGAATACGATAGCGATTCAGAGGATGAAGAGGATGACGAATTCAATCGCCAAATAAAAACAGTGGCCCTTTATCTTTCCACCTCTAAGCCAGACTGGTCACTCAACTGGGTGGTTTTACAACAGTTTCAGCAATTCAATGCAAAGACTAAAACCGTTCTGATGATGGAATCATTGATAACGCTTTTATTTTCTTATGGCGGGAAAGGCGTCGAGCGCTACCTCCGGACTGATCAAAAGGATCGGGATTTTTTGTGGCGTCATTCGATTAAAACTTTGCCCTTGCATGTATTAAATAAGGCAATGGTTCTATCTTCTTCCCATGAACACAGAGAGCGTTTTATCCACTTTGTCAAGCGGCTGAAGTCATTGCCGGATAGGAGCCGATGGGAACAGTGCTCAGCCCTGTTGCAACCACTGTCGGGGGTGCTGAAACACGATTACATGAAAAGACTCTATTGGGAAATTCTGCAACCCTTAACAAAAGATGATCAGTTGCGTCTTCTGGACGCCAGCCATGCTCAGGCTGTGTTCGACCTGTTTCCCTCCTTGGGTGCCCTGCATAAACTCAGCAAAGAGCATTCCCCCCAATGGTTAAAACGGCTCTTTGAAGCCTGCCTTGGACTAAAAACCCATGACATTACCGAAGAAGGCATCCAAACACTCTTTGAAGCACTACTCAAAACTCATAACCTTCTGCCGTGGGAAAACGATATCCCCGATCACTTTCTGTCCGGGATGCGCACAAACAGCAACAACAATGTTGAGATACCCGTCTCTGGACTTATAACGTCAGCAGAACAGCTGGCCTTGAGTTATATCGCTGTTTTGATGCAGAACCTCAACGAGATGTTCTTTACTGTCAAAGGGCATTGGATTGAGGTTGAGCCGCTGGGTGACGATATTCAGATCTATCGCTATCCGATGCCACAGCTGAAAATACAGGATGAAACAATAGCAATCAGCAACTGGTCAGAGGAACAGTTCAGGGTTTTTTTGAAAATCACAGGGGTGTCTGAACACTATTATTTGACAGCAGATCAATGGCAAAAGCACTTAAGCCCGGATGACCCGGTATACATCCAAAGACGCGAAGCCAGACCGGACGGAAACAGAGAGCCCGGGGCAAAAGGCGCTGTTGAACCAGCCCCCTTCAAACCCTTACCTATTTATGTTCTGGCTAACATCATCAAAACTGGAATGGCCATAAAATCACTCGTCTGGAAATCGCTTGACCATCATAAAAAGAGGCTGCCTGAATCCTTGCTTGGCAAACTGAAAGAAAGAATGGAAACATCAGGTACAGAATGCCCCGATGAGGTTAAAGAATCACTGTCCCAATATCTGGAAAACGTTCGATCCCGGGAAATTGAAGCCTCTGAGCCGGTCAGTGAACCGGAACCACAAAACGTTAACCCACCAAACGACAAACAAGAAAAACAGGTGTTTGGCAGTTTATGGCTAAAGCTCAACCAGACAGAAGTTTTTGGCACCGAAATACTGACATTACTGGACGAGTATAAGGATGAAATGGAGCTTATGCATATAGTGACTGTCCTTAAAAAAGCCAAAATCAATATCTCTGACCACATACTGGAAGGATGGATACAACGGGCATTCAGCAAAATAAAGCGGTTAAAAAAGCGAGACCCATCAGTATTAAACTTTGCTGAAGATGTTTACCAGAGCTGTCAGGAATTAGATTTACTTGATGAGTGTGGGAGTATTTTCTAAAAAAACCTGTGTCGTCTTATGGAAGCTTCTGATAACAAGCTTTTCGCCAATTCCCTTCATGGCAAGCTCGCCAGTTCGGTGCTATACAACCTGACGCAAACATCATTGAATGGGCATGAGCCTTATGTCAAATGACGTACGAATTTAGCCCAATAGCGAATGGATTCACAGACGCTGATTTTTTAAGTCTGGATCTATGAGACGTTCACAACAAAACCAGATTTTCTACTCAGTAGTCCGATCACTGCTTCTACTACT
>NZ_JAGRPU010000064.1 GCF_024606225.1 Endozoicomonas sp. ISHI1
GCGTGGAACCTGGGTCGATCAAAGAACTTCGTGCACGGGTCATAACCTCTCCTGCCGGAACTAAATAACAGCGACAGGAAAAAACTAGACGAGCTGGCTTGTTTGTCAAATATAAGGGTGTCCTATTTTTTATATAAGGGTGTCCTATTTTTTTTATCCTATTTTTTACACGCATCGAGCTATACAGTGATAATAAGGCGTGGAACCTGGGTCGATCAAAGAACTTCGTGCACGGGTCATAACCTCTCCTGCCGGAACTAAATAACAGCGACAGGAAAAAAATAGACGAGCTGGCTTGTTTGTCAAATATAAGGGTGTCCTATTTTTTGTTTCTATTTTTTAGGTGTCTTTCCGGTCAGGTTACTGATGTTTTTATCTGTTCGTTCGGTTGGATAAGAACGCCCCCTAGGGTGTCCTATTTTTTTTTGGCAACGACCTACTATCCAAATGAAACTTTCGTACGATTTGAAGGTCAAATTATTTAAGCAGTTTCAATTGAGTCCTTCAGAATGTAGTAGGGAGATTAACCATGGATGGTCAAATTGGTGGAGGAATAAACAAACCCGTTCGTAACAACGGCGTGCCTCATAACAGCGTGCCTGATAGTGGCATTCCAGCCAAGAGAGCAAAGCTTGATGATCTTTCAACGATTGCAAAAGTCTGCTCTGATGTAGCGATCAAACTCAAGCTGTCGTCATCTCCGATGAAGATGCCTGACAAGACGAGAACCGTATCCTCAACGAATTCCTCACTCCATAAGCCCCCTCATGCCTTCAATTTTCGTTTTGTCGCCAGTGATGATGAGGTTCGACAGCTTTTGGTTAATCAGACCTGTGATGAACATTGTGCTGTCACTGTTATTTCCCACCCCGATGACCTCTCACAGGCCAACCTGGTAACCCGGTTGAGTATTTCCGGCGATGGTCGCCACACTCTGCGTCCGGGCAAGTTATTTGAAGGTTCAAAGCCATTCACCCTGGTGATGGATATCCGCAAACTCAGCAGCGAAGATCTGCCAAAATTTAACGATCTGCTGGACCCGGATAACCCCTGTCTGTACGACAAAGTCAGTCAGAAAAAACGACCTCTAGGCGGGCATGTCTCTCTGCTGGTCTTGGCAGACCCTGCGCAGTTGGCAGCGGTTGGCGGGGGTGGCGATGCCCCCGGGGCTGATTTCTGGCGACGCATTAATCGACCGGGCAATACCTGGCAGTTCGATGCAAAGACCGGCAATGCCCCATCGATGGATATCGACGCACTTCCTCCGGTATTGGCTGAACTCCCTTCTGCCGAAGGCACTATGAACGACGATGATACCCTTCTTATTGACTGCCACTTGCACAGCAACTGGCGACAGTTGCTGCTGGGCGGCCCCGGAGTGGATCAGCAGGGGCGAATCCGGCACATCCCTGGCAGGCTTGAGTGTCTGAGGGCCGGACAACGGGTGATTCTGAAAGGGGCCAACTGGCAGGATCTGGCCTTTGAACAGACGATTCGACAGATGCTCGCGCAAAAGTGTTTTGAGAGCAACGGGAAGAACTGTGAGTTACCCGACGATGTTCATTTTTATCAAATGCCGGTAGGGAAGGATGAGCTGCATTCACTGTTTCAAAGTTTATCCAACCCGCTACCCCATTCTGGTGATACTTCAGGAAACCCGATCATCATTAACCAGAGTAATATCAGCGAATGGCTGAACCCGATTGCCATTGCCCAGGAAGGCTACGCAGTGCCTAACAACCGTCTATTGGAACAGGTTCGAGCGGGTGGGACAGTCACCGTAACGTCTCCCCTCACTGAGGCACTTTGGTTTCGTTTGCTGGGTTCACTGCAGACGATTCGCGAGACAACGGGTCTGGAGCCTCGACTCCAGGTGGCTCATTCACGACAGCAGCCGAAAGCCCTGGGATTAGCAGAAAACGACGAGCGACCTCTGTCCAGAAACCCTCAGTTACAGAAAAAAGCCAGCAATGACGATTCTTTTGAGGCCGTCACTTATCGGCAACATGTCCAGGCCAGTCATTGGATCCGTCATCACCGGGGAGACCCTCTGGTCATCCAGGTCAATGAACAGACCGGCTTCAGTCAGCTATTTGATAATATCCATATCACCTCAGAACAAAAGGCCCATTTTGGACGACGTCAGAGTGAGTTGCAGAAAGCATTAACCGCAGGCAGGCCGGTGGTATTCCTGGGACTCGAAAGTAATCCAACACTTCAGCAGCTGCTGGAACCCCTGGTGGTTGGACAGCCTTTGTTGGTGAATGGCCAATTACGGGCCTACCCGCAGGCTCAAGTCACTTTACTCTGGCCTGAATCTGCGATAAGCCCATCACCAGTATTTCGTTCGATGCTTGCCACGGATAAACCCTGTCCTGAGGTCGATCTCTGGGATATTAATGCCCGCAAACATGATATCTCCAGGACTGAGCTGCCAGAACAAGCGCTTGATAAACTTTATGAAGCGTTTACAACCGTACCTGACCACCTTTGTAACCCTCTGCCTGAAATGACCGAAGCGTTGTTGAATAACCTGATACTGGCTGCCCGACAAGCACAGCAGGTTGACCAGTCCCCACAGCTTTTACCACGCCACTGGCGCAAAGCCATCGATAGCGTCATCACCCATGGCACACGACAGCATCCGACCGTGCGTGATTTTATGAAAGTGGCTTGCAGGCATTTTTTACCGGACGTGCACTGCAAGCCGGATGAGGATCAAACCGCCTCGGTAGACCCGGATCAGTTAACTGCCATCATCAACAGTGCTCAGCAGTTGGACAGAGCGTTTGTGAGGCAAAACCTGTGGCCACTGGTCAGAGCCCTTGACCCGGCTGTATTTAATGAAAAATTACAGCTGTCCTATAAAGAGCCATTTTCGCGGTGGACTGCGAAAGAAGTTCTGGACAAGCTCTGCGCCCTGATCATGGCCCATGTGCCTGAAGCACAACGACAGGCAGTGGCGTATCTGTTGGAAGTCGATCCGGAGGCAACAGAGCAATGTCCACCGTCAGCCATCAGGCCATCAAGACAGATCAAACGTTTACAAGATGCACTGGCTTCTGGCTGGCAGCTAACCCTACCGTCAGGGCAGACCCGATCCGAGGCCATTCACGCTCTGGCCAACGATTGTTTTCAGATTGCCCGGGGAGAATGTGTAACAGAGAATTCTGACGCAAAACGTATTGAACGTATAGAAAATCGACTGTCTGCATCACTGGCATGGCAGGGTTCCGCTGACAAGCCCTTGTCACTACTGGCCCGGGATCTTTATCACGGCGAAATGAGTCAGAAGGATCGTGAAAGCCGTCGATTATCCCGACTCCATGACCGGCTTGCGGACTCTCCCGTTATATTCATACAGGGGGAAACCGGCACCGGGAAAAGTTACTTTTCAGCCAAGATGGCAAGGGCTTCAGGACAGGCTTCAGTGATTTCCCTTGGACCTTCTGATAGTGAACAAACCCTGATAAAACGCTGGCAGTGGCAAGAACACGCCGATGGCGATCGCTCTATGGAACAGCAAAACCGGATGCTGATGGAATGGGCCAATACCCGATACGACAAAGACGAAGAATACATTACCCTGGTGCTGGATGAAGCCAATCTGGCCAAAACAGGATTGCTGGCGTCATTAAACGGCCTATGGGAACCGGAACCCTGCATCTATGTCAATGGTCATCCCGTCAAGGTCACTACAAACCACCGGGTGATTCTCACTGGCAACCCGGATCATTACGCAGGGCGTCAACTGGACCCGGCCCTGAAAGAAAAACTGCCCAGAGCTTATTACCCCCGTCTGGACCAGGCATTTCTTCGAGACAGAGTGGTGGAACCGGCTCTGGTCAATCAGTTACAAAGGCATCTGCCAGACACTCGAATCAACACAATGGCCAGGAATGCTACTGAGAGTGTGATGACACTCTGGCAATACTATCAGGAGCTGTTGCCGGAACATGAGTTTACCCCCAGGGATTTAACGGATATCTGTAGTTGGGTGGGTTGGTATCTGGATCGTTCACTACCCGTAAACGACAGTGTAACCAGTAAGCAAATAAACGGTTTGATCCAACAAAGTTTTCGGGATGTACTGGGCCCCGAAATCACTGAAACCCATCAGGATGCCCTGTCAGCACTGGAAATCTGGTTTGCTGCCCGTTACCAACCGGACAACACCCTGAGCGACAAAGTTCGTACACAGAACCTGCAGGATATACAGCAGCCCTTCATGACATTCACCGAACAAACCCGACCTGATTTTGATACCTCCGGATCGGCAGTCAGTGAACTTGTGCAACAGCTCGGACAGGATTTAAGTCGGTGTCAGCAGGCCTATCATCTCAACAGAAAACACGGCGGCCGTCAGGCGACGCTGGTTGAAGGCCCGGCCGGACGGGGTAAAGATGCCACGCTGAATCTGATGATCGACAGTGTCAAACAGCAGGCCAGGCAGCGGGGAGAATCCATGCCGGAAGTCTTTTCCCTGAATGCCTGTGATTGCTCCTGGAACAAAGTGTGTGAAAAAATCCAGACGGCAAAAGTGAATGGCGGCATCGTGGTCATCTCGGAAATGAATCTGATCGACAGCCAGCACCTGGAAGGTGAGCTGAACGACATATTGGCCGGTGACGCGCATCCGGGCTTCCACCTGTTTGCCACGACCAACCCACCCGAGTACAGCGGACGCAAACCCTTATCACCGGCGCTGAAAGGGCGTTTCCGACATTTACCTATCCGGCAGTACAGCCCGGCAGAATTGCAGGCCATTGCTGAGAAAGTGTTGCCACAGACCCCACAGGGGAAAATAATCGCTGAAGATCTGGCTAATATACACTGTCGTTTGAGGACTTGCCTGCAACAGAAAAAACTGCCGTTGCAGCCGACCAGTCTTGATTTACAGAATGTCACCAGAGCCGTCATCAGAGGCGGTGATTTTACTGAAAACGGCCTTCACCAATGCCTCAACCAGCACTACCGGCTTTACCTGATGGCAGCCAATGTATCACTGGATAAACTGCCAAAGTCGTCGGCTATTGCCATGGGTAAAAGCGAGCTTGATGCCGGACTTTGCAAATGGTTCAACGAAACGGTACCGAAAATGAATCGCCCGTGGTTGATACGAGGCAGCGATTGCAACAGTGTTGATGAAAAAAACTGTGAAATCCGTATTAAGACCGGTCTGACAAAAAAGGAAGCCAAAACGGAAATCATTAAGGGTGTGGCTCAGGCCAAATGGCAAGCATCCGGTCTTTCCCTGAAGCCGGATGAGTCGGACGACATTCTCACCCGGGCACTTTACCGACACTGGCAACAGTGCTGGTTTGATCGTACGTTTAGCAGTACCGGCATGGACTCTGGTAGTGTATTTCCCATGACGACAGAAGAGCAACAAACGCTGAAAATGTCCACTAACCAGCCTTATCTTCAGGCGGCTGACCAGCGGATAAGCGCGTGGAAGGCCGATGATGTTCAATGGTGGCCTGCATTCTGGCATCAGCTCAGTGATCTGGCGAACCATTTGGTAGACGATTTTATCGACGAAGCATCCGCTTTCGTCGGTGATAACACTCCTGAAGAAGACATGCCACAAGTCCACGAGGAACAAACTCCGGCATTGGACCAGAAAACGAACCATGAGTCACAACCCGTCAATAAAGCGTTGGCTTTTTACGGCGGTGAGGCTACTGAAAAGTACATTCCACAAGCTTACAAAGAACAGGCTCCGGCACTGGATCAGAGAGCAAACCATGAGCTACAACCTGTTAATAAAGCGATGGCTATTTACGGTGATAAAGCACCTGAAAAATACCATCCAGAAGCCCTTGGGAATGAGGCTCCGGCATTGGACCATATAACGAACTATGAGAGCTGGGGTAAGTCAAAACTTAACGAATATGTAATTTTCGAACATAGGCACTATTCTCCCGGGATGTATCGATGGTGGGCAGAGGATGTTTGTGTGTTTACTGAGGGCGAAGTCCAACTGATCAGTATTAATGATAAACACCTGCAGGGGGCCGAAATTATCATACCTGCCCGGTTACCAGAGCATGACCAGCCAGTGACATTAGCCAGCAACCAAACGCTGGCAACCTTTGACTGGACATCGGACAATGGTCGCTACGCCTTGCCCAGCCTGGAGCCTGATAACTATATAGTAGCCCTGCGCATGAAACCCGATTGGCCGTTTACCCTGGTCAGGGACCGGTATACCGGGCTTCACACACTGTCTATTCCAGAGGCCAGAGCCAACCAGAGTATTCGATTTACTTATGTTGTAGAACGCCGGAAACCGGGCAAAGAAAAATCTGCTAAAGAAGCCCGGTTAAAAGAAGCCCGGTCAAAAGAATCAAACCGTTTTGATGCCCGCTGTTCAGAAGGCATGAAAACAGTACTGGAAGAAGTGCTGACGAACATTGGCCAGCAACCATCAGAAATACAGGCGCCTTTGCTGAGAATAAAGAAAGCCAAAGACACGACGCAACGCATTAAGGCGATCAGTGACTATTGCCTGAAGTTTTCCGGTGGTGCCATACCAGAAACCGGAGAAAACTTCTTTCGTTTCCTCGTAACACGGCAACAGGGGAGCTGTCGTCATCGTGTGCCTGTTTTTATTGCTTTTTGTCGTTATTTTGGGATTCCATGTCGACAAATGACTAATCGTACCCATGCCTTTGCAGAGTGTTCCGTGGATGGAGGCCAAACCTGGAAGTTAGTAGATTTGGGCGGGGAGCCTGCTGAGGTAACAGAAATTCGGCCTGACTTCCAGACCATCAAAAGGTTCACTGGTTCTGGCACTGAGTTTAAGAGGCAAGGAGATCTCCTGCGGGGTCTTCTGGAGGGCGCTGATTTAGCGCAACAGCAAACTCTGGCTGAAGCCTGTGGCATAAGTCTTGAAGAACTGAAGGAAGCCCATGAGGCAGGCTGTGAATCGCCAATTCCCCATCTAAGTCCTTTCGCAATGGTAGAGAACCTTTGGAAGAGAAAAGATTTAGCCGGTTTTTCCATGGGCGTTTCAATCCTGGAGTCGCTGGAGACCGAGGCATTGGGCTTTAAAGAAAAGGAATTGATCGGTGTTGTGGAAGACTACGATCGGCGTGCCTCCAGACCGATGTCGGAGGCAGTCAAACAAATCTTGTCCAACAGTGATCAAGATCAGGTTACTGAACAACTCAGGGTATTGCACTCCAAAATGATTGTTCAGGGCGGAGCATGCCCTCTGCAGTGGTTGAGTTCAATAATGAATGTTCTGCAAAACAGTGACCTGACCAGGCCTCCGGTTATTGAATTTGCCAAAAAGGCCCTGGCATCGGATTGGCTGGATCCAGTGCCGAACAGTTTAAACGATTTTAAAGGGGCTCGTAAACTCCATGAGCTATTGATGCGTCTGCAAGTTGTCGATGAATTGAAGGTTGCAGCAAGCCAGTGCCTGAAAAAGTGGTATGGGGAATTATTGTCCGGAGAAAAAAATTGCGTGACCTGGCAGAGGGCATATAAAAAACGTCAGCAGAGAAAAGATAATGCCTTGCTCGTCTCTCAATGTCATGAAGGTTTTTCGCGATGTCTTGAAGGCCAAATCGTCAGCTCATCTGTAAAGAACGACTGGACGGACGAACCTGAGGGCATTCCGAGTATAGAGCGAATGCTGGTGCGCCACCCTGCATTTTCGAAGTTAATCTCGGGCGCGGCGAAACACCGTCCGGTGATTATCATGGAGCAGCCTTCCTGGGGCGATTTCTGGCTAAGAACACTGCTTGATGAAAAGGTCGAAACTCTGTTACAACGAATCGCTGAGAACCGCTCAGACTTGAAGCGCAGATTGGAACAAATCAATCAAGAGTACACAACGAGAAAACAACTCGGAGCTGCTCTGACAGAATTGCTGAGAGATCGCGACAAAGCCATGATTCATATTCTAAATGTAGCTATGAAAGAAGAATATCATTTGCTTAAACCAGCTTTGGAAAATGAATATGAGAAAAAAAGGTCTGCAACCATAAGCCGTTACGAATCCACTCTAAAGCCCCTTAGGCTGTCATTCGGGGAGAGAAAAACTGTGGATGATTTAAAAGAGAAATGCAGGAAAGCGATTCAGCAGGCCTTCAGCCATTATCTGTATGGGGTAACACATTCGAAAGGCGGTTACTTAACATATTGCTGGGTCGATGCTGAAATACCAGAAGGTGGGGAGAAACACAGCTACGGCGCTCATGACCCATCCTCACCAGAAGAGCTGCATGCCATGATGTCTGCAATCAGTAGCTCTTCCGGGTTTCAGGAATCTGTTAATAATAACTACTTGCGGCAGGTACACAACGCCAATAACGCTCTGGTGCTCAAATCCGACGAGCTGACAAAAATTGCCGCAGAGTTTATAAGCAGCATGAATTTGGATTCACTTTATGACTCACTAGCAGCCTGTCGGACCTAAGCGTCCGTAGCGAGGATTGCAAGAAATTGAGGATAAAAATTTCTGCTTCTGAGGAGAATAGCGAGCTATTTGACGAAGAAGCAGGAATTTTTAGACCAATTTATTGCAACCGCAGTAGGACAGCCTTAAGTCCGACAGGCTGCTAGGTGGGGCCGCCGAGATATTGCACAGAGAGACACCCAAAACTTCTTCCCATGGCGACAAACTACTATCCAAATTGAACTTTCGTATGACCTGAAGATCATATTATTTGACAATTTAAATTGAATCCTTCAGATGTCAGTAGGGAGATTAACCATGGATGGTCTGATTCGTGGAGAAATAAATAAACCTGTTCGTAACAACAGCGTGCCTGATAGTGGCATTCCAGCCGAGAGAGCAAAGGTCTGCTCTGAAGTAACTGCCAAACTCAATCTATCGTCATCTCCAATGGAGATGCCTGACAAGGCGAGAACCGTATCGTCAACAGATTCCCCGCTCCAAAAGCCCTCTCATGCCTTCGATTTTCGTTTTGTCGCCGGTGATGATGAGGTTCGACAGCTTTTGGTTGAGCAGACAGGCGATAAAAATCGCGATGTCACTATTATTTCCCACCCTGATGACCTCCCACAGGCCAACCTGATGAGCCGGTTGAGCATTTCCGACGATGGTCGCCATACTCTGCGTTCGGGCAAGCTGTTTGAAGGTTCAAAGCCACTCACTCTGGTGATGGATATCCGAAAACTCACCAGCGAGGAGCTGCCCAAATTTAATGATCTGCTGGACCCGGATAATCCCTGCCTGTACGACACAGTTAGCCAGCAGAAACGTCCTCTGGGCAGGCATGTTTCTCTGTTGGTTGTGGCAGACCCCGCACAGTTGGCATCGGCTGGCCGACTTGGTGACGCCCCCGGTGCTGACTTCTGGCGGCGAATTAATCGACCGGACAATACCTGGCAATTCAACGCACAGACCGACAACGATCCATCGATGGACGTCGATGTTCCTCCGGTATTGGCTGAACTCCCCGCTGCTGAAAGCGCCATGGATGACGGCAATACCGTTCTCATTGACTGCCACTTGCACAGTCACTGGCGACAGTTGCTGCTGGGCGGTCCCGGAGTAGATGAACAGGGACGAATCCAGCACATACCCGGCAGGCTTGAGCTACTGAAGCCCGGTCAACGGGTGATTCTGAAAGGGGCCGACTGGCAGGATCTGGCCTTTGAACAGACGGTTCGACAGATGCTGGCGCAAAAGTGTTTTGAGAGCAATGGTAAGCTTTGTCCGTTACCCGACGATGTTCAGTTTTATCAGATGCCGGTAGGGAAGGACGAGCTTCATTCACTGTTTCAACCCCTGTCCCACTCATGTGATAAAAAAGAAGAGCAGGCACCACGAAACCCGATCATCATTAACCAGAGTAATATCAGAGAATGGCTAAGCCCGATTGCCATTGCCCCGGAAGGTTATGCAGTCCCCAACACCCGTCTGATGGAACAGGTTCAGGAGGGTGGTGAAGTCACTGTAACCTCTCCTCTTAATGAGGCACTGTGGTTTCGTTTGCTGGGTTCACTGCAGACGATTCGCGAGACAACCGATTTGGAGCCCCGACTCCGGGTGGCCCATACTAAACGGCAGCCGAAAGCCCTGGGATTGGCAGAAAACGATAAGCTCTCAATGAGAGATCACGTCGCCTTTGAGACCGCCACGTATCAGCAAAACGCCCAGGTAAGTCATTGGCTCAAACAGCAGCCGGAAAACCCTTTAGTCATTCAGATCAATGACCAGACCAGCCTTAGCCAGCTATTTGATAATATCTATATCACCTCGGAACAAAAGGCGCATTTTGGACGACGTGAGACTGAGTTGCAGGAGGCATTAACCTCTGGCAAGCCGGTTGTATTGCGGGGACTGGAGAGTAATCCAGTGCTTCAGGAGCTACTGGAACCTCTGGCTGTTGGGCAACCTCTGTTGGTGAATGGCCAATTGCAGGTCTACCCGAAAGCCAATGTCACCTTGCTCTGGCCTGAGTCTGCGAAGAACCCGTCTTCAGTATTTAATTCCATGGTTGCCAAGGGTAAACCCTGTCCTGAGGTCGATCTCTGGGAGATCAATGCTTGCAAGCATGAGATCCCCAGGACTGAGCTGCCAGAACAAGCACTCTATGAACTTTACGAAGCGTTTAAAACCGTACCTGACGACCGTTGTAAACCTCTGCCTGAAATGACCGAAGGGCTGCTGAATAACCTGATACTGGCTGCCCGCCGGGCACAGCAGGTTGACCAGTCGCCACAGCTTTTACCCCGCCACTGGCGCAAGGCTATCGATAGCGTCATCACCCATGGCACCCGGCAGAATCCGTCAGTGCGGGATTTTATGAAAGTGGCTTGTTGGCAGTTACTCCCGGATGCCCATAAAAGGCCGGATGAGAATCAGGCCGCCTCGGTAGACCCGGTTCAGTTAGGGGCTATCATCAATAGCGCCCCGCGATTGGATAGAAAGTTTCTGACGCAGAACCTGTGGCAGCTGGCCAGAGCCTTTGAGCCGACAGTATTCAGGGTCTCTGGATCTAAAGGATTAAAACTGTCCTATAAAAATCCATTTCCATATCGGGATGAAAAAGAAATTCTGGACAAGCTCGGTGCCATAATCGTTGCCCACGCGCCTGAAAAGCAACGAGATGCTTTAACGTATCAGTTGGAAGTTGATCCGGAGGCAGCAGAGCAATATCCACCGTTAGCCATCAGGCCATCGAGACTGATCAAACGTTTACAAGATGCACTGGCTTCTGGCTGGCAGTTAACCTTGCCATCAGGGCAGACCCGATCCGATGCTATTCAGGCTTTGGCCACTGATTGTTTTCACATGGCCAGAACAGGGAATTCTGAAGCAGCAGGCACTGAGCACATAGAACTTCGACTGTCTGAATCACTGAAATGGCAGGGTTCCGCTGATAAGCCCCTGTCAGCTCTGGCCCGGGATCTTTATCATGGCGAGATGAGTCAGAAAGATCGTGAAAGCCGTCGTTTATCCCGACTCCATGACCGGCTTACAGACTCTCCCGTTATCTTCCTGCAGGGGGAAACCGGTACCGGGAAAAGTTACTTTTCCGCCAAAATAGCAAAGGCTTCGGGACCGGCTTCGGTGATTTCCATTGGACCTTCTGACAGCGAACAGACCCTGATGAAACGCTGGCAGTGGCAACATCACACCGATGGCGACCGCTCTATGGCACAGCAAAACCGGGCATTGATGGAATGGGCCAATACCGAATCCGACAAAGACGGAGAATACATTACCCTGATGCTGGATGAGGCTAACCTGGCACGGGCCGGATTGCTGGCATCATTGAACGGCTTGTGGGAACCGCAACCCTGCATCTATGTGAACGGTCATCCTGTCAAGGTCAGCACAAACCACCGGGTGATTCTCACCGGTAACCCGGATCATTACGCCGGGCGCCAGCTGGACCCGGCCCTGAAAGAGAAACTGCCCAGAGCTTATTACCCGCGCCTGGACCTGGCTTTCCTTCGGGACAGGGTGGTGGAACCCGCTCTGATCAATCAGCTGCAACGGCATCTGCCGGAGCATCAAATAAACGACATTGCACACAGTGCCACCAGGAGTGTGATGGCACTTTGGAAATATTATCAGGAGCTGTTGCCCGAGCATGAGTTTACCCCCAGGGATTTAACAGATATCTGCAGTTGGGTGGGTTGGTATCTGGATCGTGCCCTACCTGTAAACGACAGTATTACCTGTAAGCAAATAAACAGTTTGATCCAACAAAGTTTTCGGGATGTACTTAGTCCCGAAATCACCGAGACGCATCAGGATGCCCTGTCAGCACTGGACATCTGGTTTGCTGCCCGTTACGAACCGGACAACACCCTGAGCGACAAAGTTCATACACAGAACCTGAAGGATATACAGCAGTCCTTCATGCAATTCACCGAACAAACCCGACCTGAGTTTGATACCTCCGGCTCGGCAGTCATTGAGCTGGTGCAACGGCTTGGGCAGGATTTAAGCCGCTGTCAGCAGGCTTATCATCTCAACAGGAAACACGACGGTCGTCAGGCGACACTGATTGAAGGACCGGCGGGACGGGGCAAGGATGCCACGCTCAACCTGGTAATTGAAAGCGTCAAACAGCAGGCTGAGCAACGGGGGGAATCCATGCCGGAAGTCTTTCTCCTGAATGCCTGTGATTGTTCCTGGGAGAAAGTGTGTGAAACGATCCAGAAGGCAAAAGTGCAAGGCGGCATCGTGGTGATTTCGGAAATGAATCTGATCGACAGCCAGCATCTGGAAGGTGAGCTGAACGATATTCTGGCCGGTGACGCCCATCCGGGTTTCCACCTGTTTGCGACCATCAACCCGCCTGAGTACAGCGGACGAAAACCGCTATCACCGGCACTGAAAGGGCGCTTCCGACATTTGCCCATCCGGCAATATAACCCGGCAGAGTTGCAGAGCATTGCTGAGAAAGTATTACCACAGACCCTGCAGGGGAAAATCGTGGCTGAAAAACTGACCCGGCAACATTGTCAATTGAGGGCTTGCCTGAAGCAGAAAAACCTGCCGTTGCAGCCCACTAGCCTTGATTTACAGAATGTCGCCAAAGCGGTTTTCAACAAGGGCGATTTTACCGATGACGGACTCCATCAATGCCTCAATCAGCACTACCGGCTTTATCTGATGGCAGCTGACCTCTCGCTGGAGAAACTGCCAGAGTCACCGGCTCTTGCCATAGATAAAAGTGCAGTTCATTCTGAGCTTTGCGAATGGCTCAACCAGATGGTATCGGGCATGGATCGACCCTGGTTAATACGACACAATGATCACAACAGTATTGATGAAAAAAACCATGTAATTTGTATTAACACTCATCAGACTAAAAAGCAGAACAAAACGGAAATCATCACGAGACTGGCTCAAACGGAGTGGCAGGCAGCAGGTCTTTCCCTTAAGCCGGATGAGTCGGACGATATTCTCACCGGGGCACTGTATCGACACTGGCAGCAACACTGGTTTGCTCGTAAGTTTGGCCGGACGGGCATAAACGCCAGTAGCGTGTTCCCCCTGACGGAAGAACAGAAACAGACGTTGAAAATGTCAGCTAACCAGTCTTATCTTCAGGCGGCTGATCAGCGGATAAGGGCGTGGAAAGCCGCTGAAGTTCAGTGTTGGCCTGCTTTCTGGCATCAGATCAGTGATCTGCTGAACCATTTTGTTGACGATTATATTAACGAAGCCTCAGCGGTTGGTGGTGATAAGGCTCCTGTACATGATCTGCCACAAGTCCACGAGAAAGAGGCATCAGCATCAGCTCAGAGGACGAACCATGAGCCACAACCTGTTAACGAAGCGTTGATTATTGGTAGTGATAAGGCTCCTGAAAAATACATTCCGGCAGTTCACATGGAACAGGCTCCGTTATTGAGTCATTTAACGGACTATGAGAACCGGAAGAAGCCAAAAAGAGTCAATCACATAATTTTTGATACGCAGAACTATTCTTCCACTGATTACCGGCGGTGGACAGGGGATATTTATGTGACTGCAGAGGGCAATGTCAAATGTATCAATATCAATGATCAACACATGCAAGGGGTCGAAGTTCTCATACCTGCCCGGTTGCCAGAGCATGATCAGGAATTGACATTAGCCAAAGACCAGACGCTGGCAACCTTTGAGATGAAATCAAGAAATGGTCAATATTACTTACCCAGCCTCACGGTCAACGACTATATCGTAGCCCTGCGCATGGAGCCCGAGTTGCCATTTGCTCTGGTCAGGGATCGATATACCGGGCTTCACACACTCTCTGTTCCAGAGTCGGGAGTCAGCCAGAAAATTAAATTTGCTTATGTCGCAGAGTCCAGAGAAGCAGGCAAAAAAACATGTGACGAGGTAGTCGGACCAGCACAATCAACACGTTTTGACGTCCGCTGTTCAGAAGGTATGAAAACAGTACTGAAGGGAGTGTTAGAGAACATTAAGCAACAACCACCTGAAATACAAGCGCCTTTGCAGAGAATAAAAGACGCCAAAAACACGACGCAACGCATTGAGGCGATCAGGGACTATTGCCGGAAGTTTTCAGGTGTTGCCAGGCCAGAGCGCAATAAAAATTTCTTTCAGTTTCTCGTAACTCAGCGGCAAGGTAACTGTACTCATCGTGTGCCTGTTTTTATTGCTTTTTGTCGTTATTTTGGCATTCCATGTCGGCAAATCGCTAATCCTATCCATACTTTTGCTGAGTGTTCCCCGGATAGAGGCCAAACTTGGGAAAAAGTGAATTTGGGCGGAGAGCCTTTCGAGGAAACCAGAGTCACATCTAAATTCCAGCTCACCAGGAAGGTCAGTGGTTCTGGCAGTGAGTTCAAGAAGACCATGGATCTCCTGAAGAATGTCCTGAAAGATGCTGATCTGGCACAACAGCAAATTCTGGCTAAAGCCTGTGGAATGAGCCTCGAGGAACTGAACAATGCCCTTGAGACTGGCTGTGCGTTGCCAAACAATAATCTGAGTACTTTCGAAACAGTAAAGCACCTCTGGGAGGAAAAAGATCTAACCAGTTTTTCCATGGGCGCCTCAATGTTAGAGTCGCTGGAAACAGAGGCATTGGGCGAAGACGAGAAGACATTGGTCGGCAAAGTGATTCCAATCGGGGAATCACAACCTAAACCAATGTCGGAGGCACTCAAACAAATATTATCCAACAGTGATGAAGATCAGGTCACTGAAAAACTCAAATCACTCCATTCAAAAATGATTGATCAGGCCGGAACAAGCCCTGACCAGTGGTTGTGTTCAATGGTGGACGTACTGGCAAACAGTGATTTGACCCGTCCTTCGATTATTCACTTTGCCCGTGAAGCCCTGGATTCGGGTTGGCTGGATCCAGTGCCGACCTACGGCAGATTCGTTATAAACGCTGTTGAACATCATGAACTATTGGTGTGTCTGCAAAGTGTCGATGAACTGAACGTTAAAGCCACTCATTGTCTGAAAAAGTGGTATGAGGTATTGATGTCCGGGAAAAAAAAGAACCAGCAATGGCGGTGGCGGTCGCCTTGTAAAAAATTCCAGAAGAGAAAAGAGAATGCCTTCTTCATCACTCATCATCATGACGGGCATTCGCCATTCCTTGAAAATAAAATTGTCAGTCCATCCGTAGAGATTGCCTGGACGGACAAACCAGAGGGCGTTCCGAATATAGAACGACTGCTGGCGCAACAACCTGCCTTTGCGCAGTTCAACTCGGGCATGGGGAGCCACCGTCCGGTGATTATACTGGGGCAGCCCTCCCTGGACAGCGAAGTGATTAATGAAAAGGCCGAGGCCCTGTTTCAACGAAAACTTGAGAACAGCCCGGTCTTGAAGCAGATATTGGAAAAAATCAATCAATATGAGGCAATGGAACAACGATACTCAAATGCTCTCAGAGCAACGGATAGTAAGAAAGAAAAGCTTGATATCATAAGCAAGTACGAACCTACCCTAAAGTCCCTTGAGGTACCATTCAGTGAACAATTTCTGATTACTGGCATAAAAAACAAATGCAAGAAAGCGATTCAGCAGGTCTTCATTCATTATTTGTATGAAATGACACATTCGAAAGGTGGGCGCTTAACCTATTGTTGGGCCGATGCTTTCGCCGAGGGGGAAGACAATTGTGGCCTCTTTGGCGCTCATGATCCATCCTCACCAGCAGAGCTGTACGCCATGATGTATTTAATCAAGAGCTCTTCCTGGTCGCAGGAATCTATTAATGATGGCTACTTACGGCAAGCACATAACGCCAGAAACGCTCTGATTCTCAAAACCAATGAGCTGACAAAAATTGCCGAAGAGTTTTTCAGCAGTGTGAATTTGAATTCGATTTATGACTCATTGGATACATGATAACCATCTGCTCGTGATGAATTTTTTTTGAGATGGGCGACTTCCTTCCATGGCAACGAACTGCTGTCAAAATTGAACTTTCGTACTGCATAAAGGTCAAATTATAAAACAGTTTCAATTGAGTCCTTCAGATAGCAGTAGGGAGATTAACCATGGATGGTCAGATTGGTGGAGAAATAAATAAACCCGTTCGTAACAACGGCATGCCTGAAAATAGCACTCCAGCCAGCAGAGCAAAGCTGGATGAACCGATTGCAAAGGTCTGCTCTGATGTAACAGCCAAACTCAATCTATCGTCATCTCCGATGAAGATGCCTGGCAAGGCGAGAACTGTATCCTCAACGGATTCCCCGCTCCAAAAGCCCCCTCATACCTTCGATTTTCGTTTTGTCACCAGTGATGATGAGGTTCGACAGCTTTTGGTTGCCCAGACCGACGATAAACAACGCGATGTCACGCTTATTTCCCACCCCGATGACCTCTCGCAGGCTAATCTGGTAAGCCGGTTGAGCATTGCCAACAATGGTCGCCACACTCTGCGTGCAGGCAAGCTGTTTGAAGGTTCAAAGCCACTCACTCTGGTGATCAATATCCGAAAGCTCACCAGCGAGGAACTGCCCAAATTTAACGATCTACTGGACCCGGATAATCCCTGTCTATACGACAAAGTCAGCCAAAAGAAACGTCCCCTGGGTGAGCATGTTTCTCTCCTGGTCGTGGCACACCCTGCACAGTTGGCAGCGGTTGGCCAGCATGACGATACTCCGGGAGCCGCTGCTCCGGGCGCTGATTTCTGGCGGCGGATTAATCGACCGGGAAATACCTGGCAATTCAACGCACAGACCGACAATGACCCATCAATGAACGACGATGTTCATCCGCTGTTGGCTGAACTCTCCTCTGGCGAAAGCGCCATGGATGACGGTAATACCGTTCTTATTGACTGCCACTTACACAGTCACTGGCGACAATTATTGCTGGGCGGTCCCGGAGTGGATCAACAGGGACGAATCCAGCACATACCCGGCAGGCTTGAGCTACTGACGCCCGGACAACGGGTGATTCTGAAAGGGGCCGACTGGGAAGATCTGGCCTTTGAACAGACCATGCGACAGATGCTGGCGCAAAAGTGTTTTGAGAGCAACGGGAAGGTCTGTCCGTTACCCGACAATGTTCAGTTTTATCGGATGCCGTTGGGGAATGACGAGCTTCCTTCACTGTTCCAAAGTCTGTCCCACTCATGTGATAAAAAAGAAGAGCAGGCACCACGCAACCCTGTCATCATTAACCAGAGTAATATTGCCCAATGGCTGAGCCCGATTGCCATTGCCCCGGAAGGCTTTGCAGTCCCTAACACCTGTCTGTTGGAACAGATTCGGGCGGGTGGGACAGTCATCGTAACCTCTCCCCTTACTGAGGCACTGTGGTTTCGTTTGCTGGGTTCTCTGCAGACGATTCGCGAGACGACTGGCCTGGAGCCCCGACTTCAGGTGGCTGATTCAAAACGTCAGCCGAAGGCCCTGGGATTGACAGAAAACGACAAGCACTTTCTGTCCTGCCCACAGAAAAAAGTCAGAGATCCCGCCGTTTTTAATGTCGTCACTTATCAGCAACACGCCCAGGTCAGTTGTTGGATCAAGAATCAGCCGCAAACTCCTCTGGTCATTCAGGTCAATGAACAGACCAGCTTCAGCCAGCTATTTGATAATATTCATATCACCTCAGAAAAAAAGGCCCATTTTGGACAGCGTCAGAGTGCATTGCAGAAGGCATTAACCGCTGGCAGGCCGGTGGTATTCCGGGGACTGGAGAGTAATCCGACGCTTCAGCAACTTCTGGAACCCCTGGCTGTTGGTCAACCTCTGTTGGTGAATGGCCAGTTGCAGGCCTATCCACAGGCTCATGTCAAAATACTCTGGCCTGAGTTTGCGAGGAGCACGTCATCGGTATTAACTTCCATGGTTGCCACGGGTAAACCCTGCACTGAGGTCAATCTCTGGGATATCAATGCCCAAAGATATGATATCCCCCGGACTGAGCTGCCAGAACAAGCACTTCACTCACTCTACAAAGCCTTTAAAACCGTACCTGCCGACCTTTGTAACCCTCTGCCTGAAATGACCGAAGGGCTGCTGAATAACCTGATACTGGCTGCCCGCCGGGCACAGCAGGTTGACCAGTCGCCACAGCTTTTACCCGGCCACTGGCGCAAGGCCATCAATAGCGTTATCACCCATGGCACCCGACAGAGTCCGTCAGTGCGGGATTTTATGAAAGTGGCTTGCTGGCAGTTATTGCCGGATGCTCTTAAAAAGCCTGACCACAATCAAACCGCCTCGGTAGACCCGGATCGGTTAGCTGCCATCATTAATAGCGCCCCGCGATTGGACAGAAAGTTTGTGAAGCAGAACCTGTGGCCACTGGTTCGGGCCTTT
>NZ_JAGRPU010000065.1 GCF_024606225.1 Endozoicomonas sp. ISHI1
ATAAATTGGTCTAAAAATTCCTGCTTCTTCGTCAAATAGCTCGCTATTCTCCTCAGAAGCAGAAATTTTTATCCTCAATTTCTTGCAATCCTCGCTACGGACGCTTAAGTCCGACAGGCTGCTAGTCCTTATCGACTGAACCCAGAAGGAATTTGCCAATCAACTCTTCCAGAATAACAGCTGACTGGGTATCCTCGAAGCGACCACCGGGTTTGATGTAGTTTGTATCTCCGCCAATACTGATACCAATATATTTCTCACCCAAAAGCCCTGCTGTCACGATGGAGGCGGTGCTGTCGCTGGGTATGTTATCTATATGAGAATCGATTTCCATCTCAACCTTGGCCATATAGGTCTGCTTGTCGAGTTCAACCTTGGTGACTCTGCCAATGATGACACCGGCCAGGGCTACTTTGGCTCTTGGCTTAAGGGTTCCGGTGTTATCAAACATGGCTGTCACGGTGTAGGTTTGCCTGCCGCTTTCCAATGAAAGCCCACTGACTTTTAGTGCCAGTACAACCAGCGCCAGCATCCCGGCCAACATAAAACCGCCGACACTTATCTCTACCGTTCTCATCCGCATCTTAGAGTTCTCCAAACATGACAGCGGTCAAAATAAAATCCAGCCCCAGAATGGCTAGTGAAGAGTAAACAACCGTCCTTGTTGTGGCCCGGCTGACGCCCTCTGAAGTGGGGATGGCATCATACCCCTGGAATACGGCTATCCAGGTCACGACAAAACCAAATACAAGACTTTTGATCAGCCCATTGCCTATATCCGCCACCAGACTGACCGAAGCCTGCATAGTGGCCCAGAAAGAGCCCTCATAAATACCCAGCCAATCCACGCCGACCATCACTGCTCCCAATATACCGACCAGACTGAAAATGGCGGCCAGCAATGGCATGGAGATAACCCCTGCCCAGAATCGCGGAGCAATGACCCGCTTGAGTGGATCAACCCCGATCATTTCCATACTGGACAGTTGTTCCGTAGTTTTCATCAAACCTATTTCAGCCGTCAGGGCAGAGCCTGCTCGTCCGGCGAACAGCAGAGCTGTAACAACCGGCCCCAACTCTCTCAGGAGGCTGAGAGCCACCATCTGCCCCACCGCATCTTCCGAGCCGTATCGAATCAGAATATTGTAACCCTGCAACGCCAATACCATGCCAATAAACAGCCCTGACACAGTAACAATAATCAGCGACATTACGCCGACGCTGTAGAGCTGCTGAACTAATAAGGAGAAGCGTTTACTGAAGCCGGCACGGGAGAAAATAGCCAGCACAAGAAAAATACCTGCCCGACCCACGGATTGAATCTGATCCAGCCCAAAACGACCGAGCTGTGTCACTCTGTCAAGAATACCTGTACTCATCCAGTCCCCCCACCCAACAATACTTCTTTATAATCTGGTGCCGGGTAATGGAATGGCACCGGACCATCGGAAAGCCCATTCATAAACTGCTTAATCCTTGAATCAGTGGAGTTCATCAGACTGTCCGGCTCACCCTGACCAATCAATTCACCGTCGGCTAACAGGTAGAGATAGTCCGAAATGGATGCCGTTTCATGAAGGTCGTGTGATACCACGATACTGGTGATATTCAGTGCTTCGTTCAACATCCTGATCAGTTTGACCAGCACGCCCATAGCTATGGGATCCTGCCCTACAAAGGGCTCGTCGTACATCACCATGGCCGGATCCAGTGCTATAGCTCTGGCCAGTGCCACGCGACGGTTCATCCCACCTGACAGTTCTGCTGGCATCAACGACCACGCCCCCCGCAGCCCCACCGCCTCCAGTTTCATAAACACAATATCCCGAATCATTGGCTCAGCCAGCCTGGTATGAATGCGCAGAGGGAAGGCGACATTTTCAAACACCGACAAATCGGTAAAGAGAGCACCGCTCTGAAAAAGCATGCCCATTTTGCGGCGGGTACGAAACAGCTCTTCACGGGAGAGCAAATCAAGATTCTGGCCATCCACAAAGATCTGTCCGGAGTCAGAGCGAAGTTGACGCCCAATTAAACGCAATAACGTTGTTTTACCGGTACCGGACGGCCCCATAATACCGACCACCTTTCCCCTTGGGATGGTGATATCAACATTTTTGAAAATAGTTCGATCGCCGCGATGGAACGTCAAACCATGGATCTCTATAAAGTTATCACTTGCCTCTGACATTGGAAGGCGATTCCTTGTATATGTATGGACTGCACCAAGCAGTAACCGACACTACCTGACAGCTTACCACTACCCGCCTCTCATTATGACGACTCTCGGCTACTTTTTGAACTATCAGTACGTATCCTTATTAGTATCACGACATCCAAACTGCTTCTTTACTGGCTATTTACTATCTTTTCACTATCAACAGACTTAGACTCAACGATTTCCACTTAAGCCTGGATTGGTTGATCCATGCTAACAAACTCGTCGATCCCGAGAATGACTGCCTCCTTTCCAGATAATGGTTTTTTAACAAAAAAATGGCTAAATAAAATCATCTTGCCGCTTCCAATGTAAAAAAACCATTTCGGCCAGTCGCCCCAAATTAGATAAGAGAATTCCTCCTATGCTCATTGCCCTTGCTGCCATTCTGGTTGGCTTTATTATCCTGACCTGGAGTGCAGACTGTTTTGTTGCAGGTGCTGCTGCCACAGCCAGCAATCTGAACGTGTCAAGAATGTTAATCGGTTTGACAGTGGTCTCTATAGGCACCTCTGCACCTGAAATCCTGGTCTCTCTGACGGCTGCCCTGCAAGGATTCCCGGGGCTGGCAGTGGGCAACGCCATGGGTTCAAACATCGCCAACATAGGTCTGGTTCTGGGTGTTACTGCCCTTATAGCTCCCCTGCCTGTTAAGAAAGCTCTGACAAAAAGGGAAATCCCTCTTCTACTGGTGATCACCATTGTTGCCGGCCTCTGCGTTGCCAATGGTTATCTGGGCAGAATAGATGGCTTGATCCTGCTGGCAGGCCTTGTCATTACCCTCTACCTGTTGATTCACTGGCAGAAACAACACCCGGATGAGTCAGTAGTGGAAGATGAGGAAATTCCAGAACTCTCTCCGGCAAAAGCCTGGTTCATGCTGGGTTCTGGTCTTTTATTATTATTGTGCAGCTCACAGCTGCTGGTATGGGGAGCCACTGAGATCGCCAGGACCTTGGGCATCAGCGATCTGGTGATCGGGCTGACGATTGTCGCCATTGGTACCAGCCTGCCAGAACTGGCTGCTTCCATTACCAGTGCCATAAAAGGCCACCATGATATTGCCTTGGGCAATGTGATCGGCTCTAACACATTTAACCTCCTGGCAGTTCTCTCCATGCCTGGACTGGTAGCTCCCGGAGCACTGGACAAAGCGGTTATACTGCGAGATTATCCCGTCATGCTGGGCATGACGATACTGTTGACCCTGATTTGCCTGATTGGCAGGAAACCTCGACATTTAGGCAGAGTGGCTGGCGTTTTTCTGCTCTCAATATACGCCCTCTACAATGTCTGGCTATTTATTCAGCACTGACTTTCTGAGGCTGGGCTGACTCCGGTCAGCTCTATCATCTAGTGTCTGCGCCACCCCGGCTCCGTGAGTCTGTTAATGCTTACAGTATCGGGATCTGGAAAGAACTGGCCCTACTGCACAGGCTCTACTGCAGCCATCCCGAACTGTTACTGTGGCAAAAGGCACTATAGAATAACCGAGTCACAACTAATCTGTATGCAATATGACTACTGACGAGCCGTTTATCTCAATTGGTCGCCGCACCATTACCATGGAACTGGAAGCCGTTCAGAGCCTGATCGACAGGATCGACAGCAGCTTTGCTAAAGCCTGCCGCGTTATGCTGGAATGCCGTGGTCGGATTATTGTCGTTGGCATGGGCAAGTCGGGACATATTGCCCGTAAACTTGCCGCAACCCTGGCCAGTACCGGTACCCCTGCATATTTTGTACATCCGGGGGAAGCCAGCCACGGAGATATGGGCATGGTCACCCATGAAGACGTGGTTCTGGCTCTCTCCAATTCTGGCGAAACCAGCGAGGTCATTACCCTCCTGCCGCTATTGAAAAGACTCGGCACCCCCCTGATCAGCATGACCGGCAACCCGGATTCGACGCTGGCCAAAGATGCTGAAGCCCATCTCAACACCGGGGTTGAAAAAGAAGCATGCCCTCTTGACCTCGCACCTACCTCCAGCACTACCACAGCTCTGGTAATGGGTGATGCGTTGGCTATAGCTCTGCTAGAAGCCCGTGGATTCACCGCTGAAGATTTTGCTTTTTCTCATCCTGGTGGCTCACTTGGTAAACGGCTGCTTCTTAAAGTAAAAGACATCATGCATATTGGCAGACGGGTACCAGAGGTTCCTTTGGGCACACCAATGAGTGATGCCCTGCTGGAAGTGACTCGCAAAGGACTGGGGATGACTGCCATTGTTGATAACCAACGCCATGTCATTGGCATTTTCACTGACGGTGACCTGCGCCGGGCTCTGGACAAGGGCGTTGACCCCAAATCGACACTGATTGATGAAGTGATGACCGGCCACTGCAAAACTATCAACCCTGAAATCCTTGCGGCTGAAGCCCTGAAGATTATGGATGACCGGAAAATTAACGCACTGATCTGCGTGGATGATGACAATGAATTGATTGGTGCCATCAACATGCACGATTTACTGAAAGCAGGCGTAGTATGATCAGCTCTTCACTGCAGTCCGCTGCTGCCCGTGTTCGTTTGGCCGTTTTCGATGTCGACGGCGTTCTCACTGACGGCAAACTGCTTTTTGGTGAGCATGGCGAATCACTCAAAATATTCAACACTCTGGATGGTCATGGCCTGAAAATGCTCAAGCAGTCAGGTGTAAAAACGGCCATTATCACCGGCCGCCGGTCCGTGTTTGTTGAAAAACGAGCTTCTGACCTGGATGTAGATTTTCTCTATCAGGGCCGTGAAGACAAATTCATCGCCCTACAAGAGTTACTTCAGGATGAGGGTCAGGGTTTGAGCCTGGATGAGGTGGCCTACATCGGTGATGATCTGCCCGATCTTCCGGCCATTCGACAGGTTGGTTTTGGTTGTACTGTTCCAAACGGACACTACTACGTTCGTGAACACTCACCCGCCATCACTTCTAATTATGGAGGCGCAGGTGCAGCCAGAGAATTCTGTGACTTCATCCTCGCAGCCAAAGGCAAGCTGGATACTATGCTGGCCAGTTACCTGAAATAGAGTTAAAAACACCTCAAATGTCGCTGTAATGGCTTTCAGTCAGGCATCTATCGGACTCTGGACAGCGACATTTTTATAATTTGAGCACTATTTGACAATAGTAAAAGACAACCTTTTAACTTCATTTCACAAGGACGATAGTCAATGTCTAGCCTTTGAAAACATTCACCTACAGTCTCTGATGATCAAAAAAAATCATGATAGACTCTACTCATTTACTGCGAGAATGCTGTCGCCTGCAAAAACGGGCCACCATTTTCCTGAACAGCCTTCTTTTGTCGGTATCTGATCATGCAGATTCTGACTGGATTGTGACCCGGAGCCAATGACTTGATGCTCAATCGGAACTTAATGCTGGTTGCTTTTCTGATGCTGACATTGGTCGGCATTGGCTATTGGGCTTATGACAGCAACCTCCACGTGGGGGTTCAGGGAAAACAGCCTCTGGTTCGAGAAAACGCTGACTACTATTTCATCGATACCCAAATCACCCAATACAACGAGGAGGGTGAACTGGATTACACATTGATTTCAGACAGCATCACCCATTACCCGCATAACGATACAACATTGTTGCAGGCCCCCCACCTGGAGAACTTCAGCAACCCCCAAAAACCCATGGTTGCCGATGCCCTTTATGGCAAACTGTTACCCGGCAACGAGGATATAGAGCTCTGGGATCAAGTAGTAATGACCCAGACGGACCTTAACAATAGCAGCCAGGTGCGCATAGACACTGATTTTATGACCATATACTCTGATAAGGGACTGGCAGTGACTGATCGACCGGTACTGATCACCAACGACACTGGACGTACACGTGCCATTGGTATGGAGGCTTTCTACATCGAGAGTCTGGTTAAACTCAAGTCTAGGGTAAGAGGATTTCATGAGCCAAAGCCATGAGCAGGCCAAGCGCCTTGATCCAAATCTGCGGTCAGACAGAAAGAGCCGTCGCAGAGGGATTGCACATTACCTGATGCTGGGAGCCATGGTAATGCTTCCAGTCATGGCACAAGCACTGCCATCAGACCGGCAGAAGCCTATCGAGATCGAATCCAACACAGCAGATATCGATAACAAAAAGGGCATCTCCATCTATATGGGGGATGTTGTGATGGTCCAGGGTACTACCCGGATTACCGGAGACAAGGTGACTGTATACTCTGTCCGGCAAGAAGTTAAGAAGATCGTGGCAGAAGGCTACAAGAAAAGGGCTTACTACGAAGAGCAACAGCCTGATAATCAGGGCATCCTGCAAGCTTGGGGACATACTATCGACTATCAGGTGGCTGGCGATAAGATCCAACTGATCAAACAGGCAAAGTTGACCCGCAAGGGTGATACCTTCACAGGTGAACGTATTGATTACGACCTGTCCAAACAGACTGTGAATGCCAAGGGCAGTGAGAACAAAAGCAGCCCGGATGGTCGGGTCAAAATGATTTACCAGCCCAAACCCGAGAAACAGCAGTAGTACTAGAATCCCATTACACATACTGCTTAATGACTCGACAGGCAACAGACCTGAAAGGTTGTCAGAACAACGACAGCCAACTTTTAAACAGGAAGACAGACTCCGGATGGCAACGCTTAAGGCAGAACATCTCAGCAAAAGCTACAAGGGCAGACAGGTCGTCAAAGACGTTTCCTTGGCTGTCGACAGCGGTCAGATTGTCGGACTTCTTGGCCCCAACGGGGCCGGAAAAACTACCTGCTTTTACATGATTGTAGGTCTCGTAAAAGCAGACGGTGGGCAGGTAGACCTCAGTGGCCAGAATTTAACTCATGAACCTATGCACGGCCGTGCCAGAGCCGGAGTAGGTTACCTGCCACAGGAAGTGTCTATTTTCAGGAAATTGACGGTCACCGACAACCTGCTTTCCATACTGGAAACCCGTTCCGACCTCTCCAGAAAAGATCGCATGGCAAAAATGGAGTCATTACTGGAAGAGTTCAATATCAATCATATCAGGGACAATCCCGGTATGAGTCTTTCTGGTGGCGAAAAACGCAGGGTAGAAATTGCCCGCGCCCTTTGCACTGACCCAAAATTTATTCTGCTTGATGAACCCTTTGCCGGTGTCGACCCCATTTCTGTTGGCGATATCAAGGCGATAATCACTCACTTGAAAGCCCGGGACATCGGAGTCCTGATCACCGATCACAATGTACGGGAAACGCTGGATATCTGCGAGAAGGCCTATATTGTCAGTGAAGGCACTATTATTGCTGAAGGTAATAGTCAGGCCGTCCTGGCTAACCAAAGGGTTCGTGACGTCTATCTCGGACATCAGTTTAGTCTCTGATCATCTCTGGGAGGGTGTCGTCAAAGTAGCGAGCAAAGCTGTTGACCTGGTCTGTTTTCAAACTTTTGTTCTCAGTGTTTCATGGCTGTCGTGATGAATCCACTTTCCCGAAGCTTCAGATGTGATTATAATCGCGAGACATGGAGAGTAGCCCAATCAAAATAATGAGCACGCACTGAGAAATAACTGTCAGGGGCTGATGGCATTAAATCCGCCCCCTCAGTGCAGACCCCGAAGTAAAGGTATACCGTTGCCCTATGAAGCCATCCTTACAGCTAAAAATGGGCCAGCAGCTGACCATGACACCTCAGCTGCAACAGGCCATAAGGCTTCTACAACTTTCCACTCTGGATCTTCAGCAGGAAATCCAGGAAGCTCTTGAATCCAACCCGATGTTGGAGTCTGAAGAGTCTGTCGAAGAACCATCTGTATCCCTCGATGAAGGGGAGCAGCCTGTTGACTTCAGTGAAAAAGCGGAGCAGCCTCCTGAACCGGAAGAGCCTGAGTGGGCCGATAGCATTCCCAATGACCTGCCCGTTGACTCCGGATGGGATGATATCTACTCCAGCCTGCCCGCCTCAGTCGATGAAGAACATGACCCTTTTGCTCGCTCCCGCGCTGCTGAGTCCCTTCAGGACTATCTGGAATGGCAGTTAAACCTGACTCCCATGACAGATAGAGACAGGCTAATGGGCCTGGCTGTGATAGAAGCCACTAACAATGATGGCTACCTGACCCACCCCCTGCAAGATATTTATCTGTCACTGCAGGAGCAGATAGAGGAACTCGCGTTTGAAGAATTGCAGGTCATGCAACGACGGATTCTTCACTTTGACCCGGTGGGTTGCGCCAGTGCCAATCTGAAAGAATGCCTCGAAGTTCAACTCAATCAACTGCCAAAAGAAACCCACTTCCTCAGAGAAGCACGCCTTCTGATCCAGAATCATCTACCGGCACTGGGTAGTCGTGACTACGCTCAGATCATGCGGCGTACCCGCCTCAAAGAACATCAACTCAGAGAAGCCCTTCATCTGGTTCAGAGCCTCAATCCCAGACCCGGAGCCGAAATCGGTCAGGCACAGACAGAATACGTCACCCCTGATATTTCAGTCACCAAAATCAAGGACCGCTGGGCGGTTGAGCTGAACTCAGAGTCCCTGCCCAGGCTTCGCATCAACAACAATTACGCCTCAATGGTACAGCGTGCCAATAACAGTCGTGACAATGTATTTATGAAGAACCAGCTGCAGGAAGCCCGCTGGTTTCTGAAAAACCTCCAGAGTCGTAACGAAACCCTGCTAAAAGTTGCCGGCAAGATTGTTGAATTTCAGAAAGAGTTTCTGGAGCTGGGTGAACAGGCTATGAAGCCTCTGGTGTTGGCCGACATCGCTCAGGCGGTGGATATGCACGAATCCACCATTTCCAGGGTCACTACCCAGAAATATATGCACACCCCAAGAGGCGTGTTTGAACTGAAATACTTTTTCTCCAGCCACGTCAGCACAGACTCTGGCGGTGAGTGCTCTTCAACAGCCATCAGAGCTTTGATTAAGAAACTGGTATCCGATGAAAACCCAAAAAAACCACTGAGCGATAACAAAATTGCCGGTTTGCTGGGTGAGCAGGGAATTAAAGTGGCCAGAAGGACCATCGCCAAATATCGCGAATCGATGAACATTCCACCATCGAATGAACGCAAGCAACTTATCTGAGCTTTCAGCGGTTGAGGTAAACGGCCCTTATACCACAAATCGCCCCTTAGGTTTTTTGTCTCAGAACAACGCCAACTGTCATTGACAGTGATAGACTTTCAATCAGGGCTGCCCGTAAAATCCCGGGGGCAGTCCAATGTCAAGAATCGGGATCAGCAGGAGAGCGTTACATGCAAGTCAACATCAGTGGACATCATGTAGAGGTGACTGAGGCTCTGAAAGATTATGTCACCAAGAAACTCGACCGCCTTGCCGCCCACTTTGATCAGATCACTAACGTTCAGGTCACCCTGAGTGTTGAGAAATTGAAGCACAAAGTGGAAGCGACTCTGCACGTTCGCGGGGCGGATATCAATGCAACCGCTGAGGCTGAAGATATGTACGCTGCTATTGACGACATGTCGGACAAACTGGACCGACAACTGGTAAAACACAAAGAGAAGACGCTTGACCGGCTACAGGGTGCCAGTGGCCGCCTGTAAGCATCGATCGTTGTATGATTATCAAAAACATTCTTACCCCCGGGCGCACCCTATGTGATGTGCAGGGGGCCAGCAAAAAGAAAGTCCTGGAAATTGTCGCGGAAATCATCTGTGAACATGTTCCCGCCATAAACACCAAGGATCTGTTTAACAAGCTGATTAACAGAGAGCGACTCGGTACCACCGGTTTAGGCAAAGGAATAGCCCTGCCTCACTGTCGCTCCAGTGCCTGTCAACATCCCACCGGACTTCTGATCAAACTGTCCGAACCAGTTGATTTTGATTCTGTGGATAAACAACCGGTCGATCTGGTGTTCGCACTCATTGTTCCGGAAGAAAATACACAGGAGCATCTCAATATACTGCAGGCTGTGGCTGAACGCTTTCAATCAGAAATATTGCTGAGCCAGATGCGAGCAGCAAAAAACCCCAAAGCGCTGTATAACATCATCTGCAGCCCTGTTTAACAGGTAAATAAAAAACATTTTGCATGCCCATCTGGAAACGGAGGCGGGCAAAATGTTTTTTGGCCTGCAAGAACCCTGTTGACTTCCTTCACTATCGTGACTTGAAACCTATTTATCCTTCAAAAATGCATGGATAGAAATATCCGGACTATGCTTGAAATAAAAGAAAGCGACTGGTTCTAATCTCATTGGGTTTTGATAGACTTGCCCCACTCGGAATCAGGTGAGAAGCCTGTTTGCACAGTCAAACAATCGGGAAGGACACTCCATGAAGTTGGTCATCATCAGCGGACGTTCAGGCTCTGGCAAAAGTTCCGCGCTTCACGCCCTTGAAGATGAAGGCTTTTACTGTGTAGACAACTTGCCTGCCAGCATGTTGAACGAATTGCCGACCAATCTCAAAAGCAATCTGCTCGAACCTCACCGCATGGCTGTCAGTTTGGATGTTCGTAATGTACCCGGCGCTCTGGAACGCTTTCCGGCATTGTTGGAAAAGTTGAAAAAACAGGAGGTTGAGTGTCAGGTCATCTTTCTGGACGCAGACAGCGACACCCTGATGAAGCGGTACAGCTCGACACGCCGTCGCCACCCTCTCAGCAATGATGAGCGTTCTCTGAAAGAAGCGATCAATCTGGAAAAGAAACTGCTGGCTCCTCTGGCTGAAGAAGCCGACATAAGGCTGGACACTTCACCACTGTCTGTCCATGAAATCAGAGAACAAATAAGACAGCGAATATGCGGCGCCACGAGCAAGAGTATGACGCTGATGATCCAGTCGTTTGGCTTCAAGCACGGCATGCCGATTGATGCTGACTTTGTTTTTGATGTTCGCTGTTTACCTAATCCTTTCTGGATTGAAGCGTTAAGATCTTACACAGGCCAAGATAAGCCCGTTAAAGATTTTCTGGCGGCTGAACCCATGGTAAATGAGATGTTTGAAGATCTCTGCAGATTCGTGGAAAAATGGTTACCGAGGTTCGAATCCGGACAGCGCAGTTATATGACGATTGCAATCGGGTGTACCGGCGGGCAGCACCGCTCCGTATTTATCAGTGAAAAACTGAGCGAGTGGCTCAAGGAACGTTTTGACTGTGTTCAGGTCAGACATCGGGAGCTTTCAAAATAATGATCCAGAAGCAGATCACCATTATTAATAAACTCGGTCTCCATGCACGGGCAGCATCTAAATTTGTTTCCACAACTTCGGCTTTCACCAGTCAGGTGAAAGTGGGCTTCGACGGCCGTGAGGTGGATGGAAAAAGTATCATGGCCGTCATGATGCTGGCGGCAGGAAAAGGCTCTGTCCTTGATTTAACATTTGAAGGCCATGATGAAGAAGAGGCCTGTACAGCGTTGTGCAATCTGATCAATGATTTTTTTGAAGAGGGTGAATAATCATCCTTTTCACCATTAAATCTCTGTTTATACTGGTATCTCAAATTGCCTCGCTTGAAAGCGAAAGCTTGTCAGGCACAAAGCAAACGAACAATGACATGCGAAATGACTGAGCCTGACAATCAGACTGGATAGTTGTAGAACAGAAAGTCAACACTCAGTCATTTCTGCCAAAAAAGCCGGGCACGCATCTATGGTACAACAGCTACAACTGAGTATCGGAGACAAGGCATTTCAGGAACTCAACGAGGCCCTTGAACACGGCGTTTCTCCCGAACTCAGGCGTATGCTGAATGGTCTTCCGGCTCCGGATGCGGCTCACTTGCTCGAATCGTCCCCCCCCAAACTTCGCAGCCTTCTCTGGCGCCTGATTGATCGAGAGATGGAAGGCGACGTATTACAGGAACTGAGTGACGAAGTCCGACAGTTTTTCCTGGACAGGATGAACGTGGCAGAGCTGAAAGTGATTACCGAAGGTCAGGACGTGGATGACATAGCAGACCTCCTGCAACAACTGCCCGACACCATCACCCGAAAAGTACTGGATTCCATGGACAGTCAGGATCGGCAAAGGGTAGAAGCCGTCCTCTCTTATCCGGAAGACACAGCCGGCGGACTGATGAATACCGATGTCATCACCATTCGGCCCAGCAGCACTCTCGATGTTGTGCTCCGTTACCTCAGGCGTCATAAGGATATTCCGGAAATGACTGACAGCCTGTTTGTCGTCAACCGCAGAGACGAATACATAGGGGCACTACCCCTGTCAGTACTCCTGACAACAGCCCCTTCAGCCACAGTATTTGAAGTAATGCAGACCGATCTGCAACCCATCGCTGCCAATATGGAAGACAGCCAGGTGGCTCAATTGTTTGAACGGCAGGATCTGGTGTCAGCACCGGTGGTGTCTGAGCAGGGACAGCTACTGGGCCGTATTACGATTGACGACGTGGTGGATGTTATCCGGGAAGAGGCCGAACACTCCATGATGAGCATGGCAGGTCTGGATGACGATGAAGATACCTTTGCCCCCGCACTGAAAACGGCCCGTCGGCGCGCTGTCTGGCTGGGCATCAACCTGATAACAGCCTTTATTGCCGCCTCTGTTATTGGCATGTTTCAGGCCACCATCGATAAGGTCGTTGCACTGGCTGTCCTGATGCCAATTGTTGCAGGAATGGGCGGCAATGCTGGCGGACAGGCTCTGACTCTGGTGATTCGGGGCATGGCGCTGGGTCAGATCAGTAGAACCAACCTGCGGTGGCTACTCAGTCGCGAACTAATGGCAGGATTTCTCAATGGTATTCTCTGGGCCGCTCTGGTTTCCCTGATCGCTTATTTATGGTTCCATGACCCCATCATTGCTCTGGTGATCGCCTGTGCCATGATCATCAATCTCAGTACTGCCGTCATCGTCGGTGCCAGCCTTCCCGTTATTCTCAAATCCATAAATATTGACCCTGCACTGGCTGGCACCATAATACTGACGACAGTATCGGATGTCGTTGGCTTTCTCTCCTTTCTGGGACTGGCTACCTTGTTTTATAGTTAACATTCCAGACTGTTGGATAGCAGACTGCACCGTAGTAGCCTGATCAGCTACTTATTTATTCACCTGCCAGAGTCATCTCACTGATCAGAATCGAACCGGTTTGAATCCCCCCTCTGCGATCATAATCATTCCCTGCAGCAGCCATATTCATAAACATATCTTTCAGGTTTCCAGCGATAGTCACTTCAGAAACAGGGTGCTGTATTTCGCCATGTTCAACCCAGTAGCCTCCTGCACCTCTTGAGTAATCGCCGGTGACAGTATTCACTCCCTGCCCCATCAACTCAGTCACTAGTAAACCCGTTCCCATCTGTTTCAATAGCTCATCCCTGCCGCCTGCATTGCAGTCCAGAAACAGGTTATTGACACCTCCGGCATTAGCGGTACTCTCCATTCCCAGCTTGCGGGCAGAATAAGTACTCAGGAGATAACTGGCCAGAACCCCATCAGAGATAAAGTCCTTGGCCCGAGTAGCTAAACCGTCATTATCAAAACTGGCCGAACCCAGTGCCTTTTTCAGGTGCGGCTGCTCATGGATACGCACCCAGTCAGGAAATATCTGTTGACCCAGATGATCCAGCAGGAATGAAGCTCGGCGATAAAGACTGCCACCACTAATGCCTTCCAACAGGTGGGATACAATACCTGAGGCCACTTCTGCCGCAAACAGGACAGGTACCTGCCCCGTGGGGACTTTTCTGGCACCCAGTCGGGCTAGTGTTCTTTCCGCCGCCTTTTGACCTACATACGAAGCAGACTCCAGATCGTTACCATCACGAGCGACGGTGTACCAATAATCTCTCTGCATTTCACCGGCTTTTTCACCAATCAGAACACAACTTAAACTATGACGACTGGAAATGTAACTGCCAATAAAGCCATGACTGTTACCATAGACACGACATCCCTGGTGGGTACCTACATTGGCACCGTCAGAATTTTTGATTTTGCTACTGAACATTCTGCCAGCTTCTTCGCACTTCAAAGCCAGCTCTATGGCTTCTTCTGCATCGATCCCCCAAGGGTGGTACAGGTCCAGATCTGGCAGTTCAGTCGCCATTAACTCAGCATCAGCAAGCCCGGCACAAGGGTCTTCCGAGGCGTAGCCGGCAATATCGCAAGCTGCCTTCACAGTCTCTCTGATGGCTTCAGATGAACTGTCTGAAGTACTGGCTGATCCTTTTTTCTTTCCCTGATAAACGGTGATACCAAAACCCTGATCACGGTTAAACTCGACCGTTTCAACATCCCCCATTCTGACACCTACCGAGAGGCCTGCGTCCAGACTGACACCGACTTCACAGGCATCTGCCCCCTGACGTCGCGCTTCGTCCAGAATATCACTGACCAGTGTCTTCAGGCGATCCTCTTCAGAGCGGGGATCCAGTACAGCGTTGGTTTTATCACCCATGAACTTCCTGCCTTCCAGAATTATTCGTGTAAGTCCTATTGTGCCGTGCCCGGCTGCAAATGCCCATAGCCAAAGAAAAACAAAACATTAACGATGAATGAGCTGTCCGGACGCTACCATCATTGGCCGGGAAAAGGAGTAACAGCCTTCTCCGCTCATGGCTGAATGTCAATAACTGGAGTAAAATGCAGGCATCTCTTTAGATAGACCCGAATCATGTCAGATCAAGACCCCTACGAATTTGAAGACGACGTTGAAGAAATCATTTACGTCAGCAAATCCGAGCTCAAACGTGATATGGACGAGCTCAAGGCCATGGGTGCCCGTTTAATGGATATGAAGCCAGCCACGCTGGACAAGCTGCCTCTGAATGAGCGCCTCAGGGAAGCACTGGATGAGAGCAAGCGAATTAAAAGCAATAATGCCCGCAAACGGCATTTAGGCTTCATTGGTAAATTGATGCGAGACCAGGAGCTGGAACCGATCCAGAAATTTCTCGACAGCCTGGACTCCACGAGCGAGGAATACAATCGTCGCTTTCACCAATTGGAACGCTGGCGTGACCGCCTGATCAATGAAGGGCATGAGGTTCTCACCGAGTACCTCGACAAATACCCTGACGCCGATCATCAGCACATACGACAACTGGTACGTAACGCCCAAAAGGAAGCCACAAAGGAGAAACCACCCGCGGCTTCCAGAAAACTGTTCAAATACTTGAGAGAAGTAGACGAAGAACACTGCTCTTAAGTAACAACAGAGTGTCAGTCGGCACTCTGTTAACGTATCAAGGAAGGGTTATCCGTAAACACTCCATCAACACCCCATCCTCTTAATCGATCAGCCGTATCCTTTTCGTTAACGGTGTAGCAATACAACTCATAACCTGCGGCTTTGATTTCATGCGCCTTTTTTTCTCTAAGTTTTTTGGCATTCAGATGAATCGTCTTAGCATCAACCTGTCTGGCTTTATGTTTCCAGTTTCGAGGCAACGATTCGAAAAGACAACCGATCCTGCTGTCAGCTTTTGCCCGATACAAGAGCAGAGCCTTATGATTAAAGCTGGATACCAGCAGTTGATCCTCAGGAAAGCAAACTGCCTCCAACACAGCTACCACTTCCTCAATCAGAAGTTTTAAATCGCAACAATTGGGTTTCAACTCAAGATTCAGGCTCAGCTTCAGTTCCTTGATCAAAGTCAGTGTTTCATTCAGTGTTGGCACCTTTTCACCGGTGAACGCTTCTGAAAACCAGCTTCCGGCATCCAGAGTAGCCACCTGATCCAGGCTCATTCTCTTCAAATGCCCGCGTCCTGAAGTGGTTCTGCTCATTGTTGGATCATGAAACATCACCGCTGAGCCATCTCCCAGCAGGGTCACATCCAGCTCTATCCATTTCAGCCCCAAATCGGCTGCTTTCTGAATGCCAGCCAAAGTATTCTCTGGAGCCAAAGCGGCTGCACCTCGATGCCCGATCACTGAGTCCATGAACATATGCTTATCTCTTCAATGCCCGCTGATTAACTTGTCTACTATTATGCTTATTTTCGTGGCAAAAAACCGTATGCAACATGGAAGATTGTTATCAGGGGTATAACGATGCGAGAAGCGCTACTCAGTATTGATGTGGGCACAGCCAGTTTGCGAGCTGCTCTGGTCAACACAAAGGGAAAGATACTGGCAAAGAACATCCAGAAACTAAAGCTCTGGCAGACCTCTGGTATAATGGAACAGTCTTCTGATGACATATATGGCTGTCTCGTTAACTCTATCAGAAAGCTGATTGAGCAATATCACCAGCCAGTGTCTATAAAAGGGATTGGCATTGACGCTACCGCATCCCAGGTTTTACTCAATCACGATCTGGAGCCTCTTCACCTGCCCGGCAATCCGGAAGCCAATATTCTTGGCTGGATGGATCATCGTTCACAACCTCAGTCCCTAATCATTAACAAACAATTCGAATCAGGCTCTGGCCGGAATGCGCCCGCTAAACAAATTCCTGAAATGTGTCTTTCCAAAATGCTCTGGCTCAAGCAGGAACAACCTGAATTATGGTCACAATGCGGGTTAATTCTCGATCTTTATGACTTCATCACCTGGAAGCTCACCGGAGTCATCACCCGAACACCATGCTCCAAGGTCACCTGCGAACCAAAAGAAATACTCAAGGCCCTGAATATTAACAATCCTGAATTGAGACGGGGAGAATTACTTTCACCATGCTCCCCGGTTCCCGGAGGCTTGAGTAACGCTTCAGCAGAAGCAACAGGACTGCCAGCAGGCACAACGGTTGCCACTGGAATGGTTGATGGCTTAGGTGGCAGTCTCGCAGCTCTTGGGCCAATTCATCCGGAAAAAGACAACAGCAGTCTGGAAAGCAGACTCAGCATGGTCGTAGGTACCTCGACAATTTATGTAGCCAGTAGCCGTTCTGCAAGAACCATTGAAGGTGTCTGGGGGCCTATGCCTTCAGCTCTTGAAGGCTTTTACCACAACATAGTTGGACAATCAGCAGCGGGAGCATTGATTGAGCATCTGTTAACCAGCCATCCTTCCTATGCTAAAGCTTTGAATGAATCGAAAAAAAACCACAAGAGCATTTACTCATACCTCAACACTGTTCTGAAAAACATGGCCGGGGACACGCAGAAGCTATCCTTGCTAACTTACGACATTCATCTTTTACCTTATTTCGCCGGTAACCGCTGCCCCAGAATGGATATGAGCCTGAAAGGGATGATGACAGGGCTGAGCCTCGATCAAAGCATTGATAGTCTGGCCCTGACTTACCTGGCCTGTATTCAGGCCATTGCATTGGAAGCCAGACACAACATCGAACGACTTACCCAAAATGGCTACTGCTTCAGCGAACTCCGACCCTGTGGCGGTCTAGCCAAAAATACACTGTTTGTTCAGGAGCATGTCAACATAACAGGTATACGAGCCAAAATGCCTCAGGAACCCGACTGTATGCTGTTAGCAGGCGCCTTATTATCTTCTGTCGCATGTGGAACATACGCTTCTCTGGAAGAAGCGATTCAGGCTATGAGTCAGCAAAAGGAAACACTATACCCTGACACATCGCTTGCAGCATATTGCGACAAAAAATACAGGATTTATCTTGAACTGTATGAGGATCAGAAGAAGTACAACAGGATGATGAGTGGCGAGTTCAGAAACAGAAAAGGCCTGACTTAAAAATCAGACCTTTTTGAAACTGGGGTGGACGATGGGGTTCGAACCCACGACCACCGGAATCACAATCCGGGGCTCTACCAACTGAGCTACGCCCACCACTTCGACGCTTCGGGAAAAAGATGCCATCCCCGAAGACGCGGCTGATTATAAGGAAACCCTACTTCCTTGCAAGCAAAAAATAGCACTTCTGGTAAAAACCGAAATCTTTTTGTCCCGTCGGCTTGAAATAATCCGGATACCCTCCACTCTTGAAAGCAGGGTTTTCCAGAGACCTTTAAGTTTGGTACGTCGATCTGCTGTCATGATCAAACTTCATTTAAAATAAGGGCATTAAAACAGGAGACTTTGATGGTTTTGTTTTTTTTGGGGGGGCGATTTAGGTTTACATATCGCTGATATGTTGTACGGGTTTTCTCTGTGATGGGCTATCCCGTCACAATTCACTGTATAAACAAAAAGGCCCACAAATTTCTTGGTGGGCCTTTTTGTTTATTTAACGCCTGACAGTGACCTACTCTCACATGGGGAAGCCCCACACTACCATCGGCGATGCATCGTTTCACTTCCGAGTTCGGGATGGGATCGGGTGGTTCCAATACTCTGTGGCTATCAGGCAAAACTGGTTTGCTTCAAAGATTACTGATCGACTCGAAGCTAAAACACTGCCATATTTTCAGCGTTTTCAAAATAAGGTGCCTGGCGATGACCTACTCTCACATGGGGAAACCCCACACTACCATCGGCGATCTGTCGTTTCACTTCCGAGTTCGGGATGGGATCGGGTGGTTCCAACACTCTATGGTCACCAGGCAAAACTGGT
>NZ_JAGRPU010000066.1 GCF_024606225.1 Endozoicomonas sp. ISHI1
AGACTCGTTTTTCCAACCCTCTGTCCTTGTTTGACGAGTTGAGCCTGCTTGATATCAGCTCTAGCGAAAGTCAGCGGCAATTGTTGTCTGTTTTGAAGAAACGCTTTAGCCACTGGCCTGATGGGCGTCCGCTGGAACAGCTTTTTCGCAAATCCTGGTCAGCCCACTACCATCAGTTAATCTCTAAAGACAGTCTGGTTGACGGAAACATCAAAGATCTCATCAAGGTCTGTGGTGAAAAGGGTATTCAGTTGCTGCTTGAGCAAAACCCACGACTTTTGGAGGGAAAGTTGGATTCCCTGAATGGTTTAGAGCCGAAAGGGAGCCTGCGTAAGGAAGAGATCAAGCGTACATTAACCGGGATCGATTTCAGCCGCTGCTCAATGAACGGCACAGTGTTGCGATCCTTTTCATTTGAAGAGTGTAAATTCAATACAGAACAGTTAAACAGTGCCATTATTGAAAAGGGCATTTTCAGCGGATGTTCTTTTGAAGGTAAGCGGTTTTCATCATCGATATTAGATAATGTCCGTTTTCGCCCTGAAAGTGGTGAGGATAACCTGATATGTGAAAATACACGCCGACTTTCCCGAATCCTATATGAGTCGTGTGTTAATGAGAACAATGAGTTCAATCTGAAACAATGGCTGGAGGTAATGGGGAGAAGTTATTGTCTGCGCTTAGGCTCAACACCGCTGGATGATTTGAGCCGGGATATTTTGTCCCAACATATTGAAGAAATTAAAAGAACCTATCCACAGCAACTTTGTAAAATTATTTTCGGACTTTTTTCCATTGATTTTGAAAATATTGCCAATGCAATAAATTTTGTCTGGAATAATCGTGAATTCTATGATCGTAAAATCAAAGATCTTAAAGATGTGTATTTTGAGTTCAGAACCGTCTTCCTGAAAGAAGGAGATTATTATGGGACTACAGGTAGTCCACTTGAAAACTTATTTCCCCTCAATAGTGTCAAACGCAATGATTATTCCCGGGAAGCGGTTTTGGCGTTGACGTTAAATGTTATTAACCTTGTTCTATTCCCTGAATCCAATGATCAATACATAGACTTTGGCGTCAATGCCAACAGCGCGGATGAGCATGACCATTGCTTAAAGGCCATTCCTGAGATCAGTAGCGAAAGTACACAAAGTCACTCAATCTCATGCCCGGAAACAGATGACCAGTATCTGGTTAAAATGAAACGTTGCAAAGCCAGTCTTTGTGCGTATCGCCTTTCAGAGTACCGGAAGTATATTCATCAATTCTGGGAAGAATGCTCAGAAAAGAGTCAATTAATCATAGCCAAACACTGTTTGCGTCATCAAAATGTTGCCGTTAGCCCCGAAACAACCAGGGAGTTTATAGCATTGTTGACTAAAGACCAGGATGCGGAATATTGGCTGGACATCTACCACGCTAACGCGATGAAGCATGCAAAAAATCAGAAAGAGTGTGACAGCTTGCTTAAGGAAGTAATTGGAGAGTGGGCCGTAAAAGGCAAGAAATATTGGTTCTTGTGAGTTCGAATTACCTCAGCTCGGTAAAGCAAGGACAGCAGTGAGGGCTAAAAAAAATGGATTCGCTCGGTATTAAAACAGTCAGTGAAACAACAGAACAGGCAATTTTTGCCGGTTGCGTCAGTTCATCTGAAAATATTGATAAGACAGGCATCGCTTTTGCCAGAGAAGTGAGCAGAAGTGAAGAGGTCACGCTCCCGGCGGTTGCTTCTGCAAAGCAGGATGAGGCAATCAATAGTGATTTCACGCGCAAGGCCGGGCATAAAGTAGCCATCACTGATATTACCCCGAAAATCATCGGGACGGGACTGGAAACGCTGACCATTGAGCCGGTAAAAAAGTGTCCGAAAATAGCTGAAACCGAAATAGCCCATTTGCCGATCATTGATCCATCGTTGATCGAATCTACTCAGGTAGCAAAAACGGCCTTGCTTCTGCATTATCGTCCTAACAGTATCGCCCCTCATGCCCAGACCGTTGCCCGCCCCATTCATGGTCTTCAGCACAGTTGCCGGACGGCGATCTGGGCAGTAGCCCTTTTGCAACAGCGTAAACTGCACGGCGATTCCCGGGCGCTGGCATTTCCGGACCACATGCTACCCCTGCTGATCAAAGCTTGCCTGTTCCACGACACTGGCCGTGAAGGCGATGGGGTCGATACGGTGGAGTCGGAGCGGGCCAGTGCAGACAATCTGAGGGAACACCTGCGCAATGGTGGCATGGAGCAGTCTCTGGCATGGCAATGTGGTGAAGCCATTTGCCACAAGGATAACCCGGAGGGCTGCCAGCACCTGCCAGAAGAAATACAGACCCTGCGCAGTCTGCTCCATGATGCGGATACGCTGGATGTGATGCGGGTCAGAAGATGCTTTTACATGGACCGGCTGGAGTGTTTTGCTGCCTGTCAGGATGATCACCAGAGGGAAGAGTGGCGCCTGCTGGCCGAAGAGGTCTGCCAGGTGATTGCCAGGCAGGGTGACCTCTGGAACCCGATCAAGTTGCAGGACAGTCCCGCAAAGCGCGAACATTTCTTCAGCATCGGTGCCAGTCAGTGTGATAACACTAAAAAGCAGTGGGAGCATCATCCTTCGCCCTTCAGTTATCAGCTCTTTACTATAAGTGAACAGTCCGGTGTTGTCCGGGGGTTGATTACTCCCTATACCGGACAGCTGGCAGAACCATCGGCATCGACCTTCTCCCTGGCAAAACTGAACCCGCAAAGTGCTGCCATGAAAGAATGCCAGAGCAGCACCTGGCCAGCGGGTCTTTACAACGACCCCGTTAACCAACAGGTTTATTCCATCAAACCGGCGAGCTGCGAACTCAGTGCCCGCAACCAGCTATTGATGGCCAACCTCGCCGGGTTGCTGGGTGTCACAGTACCTCAGAGTTTTGTCCATCAGGAAGAGGGTCATTTTTATGTGGTCAGTCCTGTTCCCGAAGAATGGCAGGGTAAGCTCAAAGGTGGGGAGGCGACGCTGCGTTCTTTGTCTTCAGAGCAGTGGGCCAGATTATTACTGATTAATGTGATAGTCGGTAACGAAAGTATGGTTAACAGCGCCTGGGAGGGCATTGAACTGACTCCGGAAGGGGAACCGGTCATGTTCAACTGGGATTTTGCCGGGCTGGCAACTCGCTACCCGTGTCCCGAGAAACCAGAGCCCACCCCCGCAGCGGATGATTTTTCCTCCATGCCGGTGCTGTTGAATAAACTGCGGAACCCTCAGGCTCCGCCCATGAACTCGTTCCCGATCAACAACCCCTGCGTCGATATCCTCGCACAATTGGAGGATGACTTGCTGGGCCATACCCTGAAAGATATCTTGCGCAAGGTTGACTGGCAGGCACTGGACCGACTGATCGAACACAGTGGTTTTCTGCCCGGTGACCGCAGTTGGTTACGGCAGACCATTCACGATCGTATTGCCTGGCTGACCACTATCTTTCCCAACAGTCTGGAGGCCGGTGAGAGGGTATCCATGGCGGAATACAAGGCCATTGAGGCGGCGGGTATCCGAGGGGGCTGGCTGCCGGTCAAAGGTCGTGATATCCGGGGCGGGCAGATCGGCATTAGCCAGTTACTGGATGCCAATGACCAACCCATTACCCGGATGACCCTGAAGTTGTCCCGGGAAGCGGGCAATAAACTGGCTGATAACCTGGCTCTGGAACGGGGGTTGCACCGTCTGGCCAGCCGGGTTGATTATGCCAACTTTGCCCTGAATAATCCCAGGCATGCCCTGAAAGACCGTTACCGCGACTGGCGCAGTGACCTGACCAGCCTGGCCAATGACTGTAAGGGCATGGCGAAGCAGTTAACCAGAGATAAAACACGATGGGACAAAAAGGATCACAAGACCATTGATAAGACAGTGATGATTCTGCAGGACATTGCTGACAAGTGCCGGGCTTCGATAGCCGCCGACGTACCATCCATTGCAAAACTGCCAACCATCGAAACTCCCCTGCCTGCCCCGTGCTTACCCGCACGAGTCAGCTCAAGAACCGGCAAAGATGTTAAAGCGAAAGTACAACTGGCTGAATTCAGCCACGGTTTTGCCAAACTGACAGGCCAGAGCGTCAATTATATGATTCCGCAACAACTGAAGGCTGCCGGCCTGACTGTTCAACCGGTAAGAGCACTTGAACTCGAATCAATCGTCTGTGAAGGCGGCAGTATTCTGTTTTTTCCTCCGAACTTGCCTGAAGGCCTGAGCTTTGAAAATCAACTGACCCTCACCTTTGGGGGACACAGTAAAATGGTGGTTGAAGCATTGTTCAGGGAACTGGCAGGGCTGGGCATTGGTGGGGAACGACCGGCTACCGACGACCTTGAGGAGCAGTGGCTGGACGCCCTGGCCGATTGCCACGGCTGCCTTGGTGATATGAACCTTGCCGTGGCAGCGGATAGCAATACCCCGGTAAACACCCGTAAAAAAGCGTTTCTTAAACCCTTGCTGAACCTCAGTGACAAAGAACTGAATTGGAAATTCAATTCTCGTATTCGTGCAGGACGTCTGGTGCATTACCGCCCGGGTTTTCCCCATGGCATTTCGACAAACCCCGCCAGACATTTCTGCCCCGGGCACGATATAAACTTATGTCTGGGGGCGCGACGGAACAGTAAGCAGGTTATAGTCAATAGCCTCGAAAATGAAGCTACCCTGAGCTCCTTTGAACGCCGTACTCAGATCGGGATGCAGCCATCCAGATATTTTTCGGCACGCAGGATGAAATGCGACACTGAATATACATTCTCCCGTGTCATGGAGGAGGAGCTGACGACTGATTCCAGGCACAAATATGGTGGGGTCATGTGTATGCGCCTGACTTCCGCTGCACTCGGCCGTCTGGATGCACAAATTTATAAAGATCAAAGCCAGTTTTTGGGGGGATTCCCTGGTTTGGACGCCTTCGCCCGTAATGAGAAAATCATTGCGCAGTCAACCGATGACTACAGAAGTGTGATTCAGTACGAAGGGCGTCAGGAGACCCGTTTTTCCAATCCTCTGTCCTTACTTGACGAGTTGAACCTGCTTGAGATGAGTTCTCCCGAAAGTCAGAGGCAATTGTTGCAGACTCTAAAGCAACGCTTTAGTCACTGGCCCGACGGACGCCCGCTGGAACAGCTTTTTCCGCAATCCTGGTCAGTCTTTTACCATGAGTTAACCTTTAAAGGCAGCATGGTTGACGAGGGCATCAAAAATCTCATCAAGGTTTGTGGTGAAGAGCGCATACAATTACTGTTTGAGCAAAACCCACAACTGTTGGAGGGTAAACTGGATTCCCTGGATGGATTTAAGCTGAACGGGGGTAGCCATTTCTTGAAAGGAATTGATTTCAGCGGCTGTTCAATGAAGGGTACCGTGTTGCAATCCTTTATATTTCAGAACTGTAAATTCGATACAGAGCGGTTAAACAGTGCCACTGTTGAAGATGGCTTTTTCTGCGCATGTTCTTTTGAAGGCAAGCGGTTTTCATCATCGATATTAGACAATGCCCGCTTTTATCCTGAAAATGATCAGGATGACCTGGTATATGAAAGTACACACCAGCTTTCCCGAATTCTATATAATTCTTGTGTCAATCAGCGCAATGAGTTCATTCTGAAACAATGGCTGGAGGTGATGGAGAAAAGTGATTATCTACTCCACGACTCAGCACGGCTGGATGATTTAAGTCGGGATATTCTGTCCCGGCACATTGGAAAAATTACCAAAACTTATCCACAGCAACTTTGTGGGATTATTCGTGGATTTTTTTCCATTGATTTTGAAAATACTGCCAACGCAATAAGCTTTGTCTGGAATAATCCGGAATTCTATGATCGCAAAATCAAAGATCTCAAAGATGTGTATTTTGAGTTCAGAACCATCTTCCTGAATGAAGGAGATTATAAGGGGATGAGTGGTGATCCGTTTGAAAGATTATTTACGCTCTATAAAGTTGCAAACGGTGATTGTTCCCGGGAAGCGGTTTTGGCATTGATGTTAAATGTTATTAACCTGATTCTATTCCCGGAATCCAATGATAAATACATAGACTTTGGTATGAATGCCAACCGTGCGGATGAGCATGACGACTGCTGGAAGGACATTCCTGAGGTCAGTAGCGAAAGTACACAAAACCACTCAACCCCACGCCCGGAAACAGAGGGACTGCCTCTGGTTAAGATGCGGCGTTATAAAGCTTCTCTTTGTCGTATGTTCCTTAAAGATTACCGGGATTGTATTGACCAATTCTGGAAAGAATGCTCAGAAAAGAGTCAATTAAAAATAGCCAAACACTGTTTGCTTCATCAAAATGTTGCTGTTAGCCCCTCAACAACCACGGAGTTTATAAATTTGTTGTCTAAAGACCGCGACGAGGGAAATTGGCGGGACATCTATAACGCTAACATGAAAAAGCATACAGAAATTCAGAATGAGTGGGACCGGCTGTTTCCGGAATATTTCAGAACCTGAGGCAAAGTCCACTGTTATCCTTTAAATCAGTGCCCACCGTTTCAGTTGGATTTGAGTGTCCACTAAAACGGGGGAGGTTCGCAATCCGCTGGATTTTGTTGTTAGGTGGCGTAGTTATTTCTGAAGGTGGTTTACGATGATGGTGAGAGTGTCTTCTATTTTGTCAAACCGTTTGTCGTGTTCGTCAAAACGACTGCGGTTCTCAGACTGGTAAGCCTCGATCTTGCGGTCTTGCTGGTCAAAACGTTTTTCTATCTGAACGAACATGAGCCGGTTCTCTCGCTGGTTTTCCAGCATAATCTTCTGTGTTTCCCCGGTAATCTGGATGAGCCGGTGTACAGCGTTATCCAGCGATTCAAAATGGGATTCAAGTCTCTCTACACGATGTTCCAGTGACATACTGCATACCGTTATGATTTGTTGTAGGAGCAGTCAGCATAGCAGATATTGAATGGGGGCCGCCGGGGTGATCTTGTCGTTTTGCCCAGTCTTCACAGAATGGGTGGAACTAATGATTGGGTTAACTGTCGAAGTCATATCTGATTCGGCTTTTCTCAATCAGATCGTTTTGACAAGGACAGTGGTGAGGGCTAAAAAATGGATTCGCTCGGTATTACAACAGTAGGTAAAACAACAGAACAGGCGTCTTTTGCCGGTTGCGTCAGTTCATCTGAAAATATTGACAAGACAGGCATCGCTTTTGCCAGAGAAGTGAGTAGAAGTGAAGAGGCAATGCTCCCTGCTATTGCTTCTGCAAAGCAGGATGAGGCGATTAATAGTGATTTCACGCGTAAGGCCGGGCAAAAGGTAGCCATCACTGATATTACCCCGAAAATAATTGAGGCAGGACTGGAAACGCTGACCATTGAGCCGGTAAACAAGCGTCCAAAACTTGCTGATACCGAAACAGCTAATTTTCCGGTCATTGATCCATCATTGATCGAATCCACTCAGGTAGCGAAAATTGCCTTGCTTCAGCCTTATCGCCCATCAGACATCTCACCTCCTGCCGAAACCATTGCCCGCGAGGTTCACGGTCTCCAGCACAGCTGCCGGGCGGCGATCTGGGCAGTAGCCCTGTTACAACAGCGTAAACTGCATGGTGATCCCCAGGCGTTGGCATTTCCCGACCACATGGTACCGCTGCTGATCAAAGCCTGCCTGTTTCACGACACTGGCCGTGAAGGCGATGGGGACGATACGGAGGAGTGGGAGCGGGCCAGTGCGGACAACCTGAGGGAACACCTGCGCAACTTCGGCATCGATCAGTCTCTGGCCTGGCAGTGTGGTGAAGCCATTTGCCACAAGGATAATCCCCGGGGCTGCCAGCATCTGCCAGAAGAAATACAGACCCTGCGCAGCCTGCTCCATGATGCCGATACGCTGGATGTGATGCGGGTCAGAGATCGCTTTTACATGGACCGGCTGGACTGTTTTGCTGCCTGTCAGAATGATCACCAGAGGGAAGATTGGCGCTTGTTAGCCAAAGAGGTCTGCCAGGTGATTGCCAGACAGGGTGACCTCTGGTGTTCGATTAAGTTGCAGGACAGTGCCGCAAAGCGCCAACATTTCTTCGGAATCAGTGCCGCCAGCCTCTGTGATAACACTAAAAGGCAGTGGGAGCACCATCCTTCGCCGTTCAGTTATCAGCTCTTTAGCATAGGTGAGCAGTCCGATGTTGTCCGGGGGTTGATTACGCCCTATACCGGACGGCTGGCAGAACCAACGGCATCGACCTTCTCTCTGGCAAAACTGACCCCGCAAAATACTGCCATGGAAGAATGCCAGAGCAGCAGCTGGCCAGCGGGTCTTTATAACGACCCTGTTAGCCAGCAGGTTTATTCCGTCAAACCGACCAGCTGTAACCTCAGTGCTCGCAACCAACTATTGATGTCCAACCTCGCCGGGTTGCTGGGCATCAAAGTACCTCAGAGTTTTTTCCATCAGGAAGAGGGGCATTTTTATGTGGTCAGTCCTGTCCCCGAACAATGGCAGGGCAAGCTCAAAGGCGGGGAGGCAACGCTGCGCTCTTTGTCTTCAGAGCAGTGGGCCAGATTATTGCTGATTAATGTGATAGTCGGTAATGAAAATATGGTTAACAGCGCCTGGGAGGGCATTGAGCTGACTCCGGAAGGGGAGCCGGTCATGTTCAACTGGGATTTTGCCGGGCTGGCAACTCGCTACCCGTGTCCTGAGAAACCAGAGCCCACCCCCGCAGCGGATGATTTTTCCTCCATGCCGGTGCTCTTGAATAAACTGCGGAACCCTCAGGCTCCGCCCATGAACTCGTTCCCGATCAACAACCCCTGCGTCGATATCCTCGCACAATTGGAGGATGACTTGCTGGGCCATACCCTGAAAGAAATCTTGCGGCAGGTTGACTGGCAGGCTCTGGACCGGCTGATCGAACACAGCGGTTTCCTGCCCGGTGACCGCAGTTGGTTACGGCAGACCATTCACGATCGTATTGCCTGGCTGACCACCGTCTTTCCCAACAGTCTGGAGGCCGGTGAGAGGGTATCCATGGCGGAATACAAGGCGATTGAGGCGGCGGGTATCCGTGGCGGCTGGCTGCCGGTCAAAGGCCCTGATATCCGGGACGGGCAGATCGGTATTAGCCAGTTACTGGATGCCAACGGCCAACCCATTACCCGAATGTCCCTCAAGTTATCCCGGAAAGCGGGCAACAAACTGGCTGATAACCTGGCTCTGGATCGGGGATTGCAGCGTCTGGCCAGCCGGGTTGAATATACCAACTTTGCCCTGAATGATCCCGAATCTGCGCTGAAAGACCGTTACCGCGACTGGCGCAGTGACCTGTCCAGCCTGGCCAACGACAGTGAGGGCATGGCGGAGCAGTTAGCCAAAGATAAAACACGATGGGACGAAAAGCATCACAATACCATTGATAAGACCGTGATGGTTCTGCAGGACATTGCTGAAAAGTGCCGGGCATCGTTGGCCGCCGACGTGCCATCCATTGCAGAACTGCCAGCCATCAAAACTCGCCTGCCTGCCCCGGAATTACCCGCGCGAGTCAGTTCAAGAACCGGCGAAAAGGTTGATGTGAAAATACAACTGGCTGAATTCAGCCATGGTTTTGCCAAACTGACAGGCCAGAGTGTCAGTTATTTGAGTCAGGAACAGCTGGAGGCTGCCCGCCTGAGCGACCAACCGGTACAAGCAGTTGAACTCGAATCGGTCGTCTGTGAAGGCGGCAGTATTTTGTTTTCTCCTCCGAACCTGCCTGATGCCCTGAGCTTTGAAAATCAACTGACTCTAACCTTTCCCGGACACAGTAAAGCGGTGGTTGAAGCATTGTTCAGGGAACTGGCAGAGCTGGGTATTGATGCTGAGCGGCCGGCTAACAATGACCTGGAGGAGCAATGGCTGAACGCCCTGGCCGAATACCACGGCTGCCTTGGTGATATGAACCTTGCTGTGGCAGCGGATATCAATACCCCGGTAAACACCCGTAAAAAAGCGTTTCTCAAGCGGTCACTGAATTTCAGTGACGAAGAACTGGATTCAAAAAACCATTCTCGTATTCGCGCAGGACGTTGGGTAAATTACCGCCCGGGTTTTCCCCATGGCATTTCGGCAAACCCCGCCCGTCAGTTCTGCCTCGGGCACAATCTGGACTTTTATGAAAAAGAACGACGGAACAATGAACAGATTGTGATCAGCCTGAAAAATGAAGCTGCCCTGAGTTCCTTTGAACGACGTAATCAAATCGGTATTGAGCCGCGTCATTTCAATGCGGGGGATACGGTAAGCAGGATAAATTGCGACACTGAATACACATTTTTCCGAATCATGAAGGGGCTGGAGGTTGATTCCAGGTACAGACCTCGTGGACCCATGTCTTTGCGCCTGACTCCTGCAACACTTGGCCGTCTGGATGCACAAATTTATAGTGATGGAAAGCAATATTCGGGGGCATTCCCTGGTTTGGAGGCTTCGGCCCGTAATAATAAAATCATTACGCGTTCAACCTATGACTACCAAGCTGTGATTGACCGCAGTGGCTCACAAGAGACCCGTTTTTCCAAACCTGTGTCTTTGCTTGACGAGTTGAACAAACTTGAGATGAGTTCTCTCGAAGGAAAGCGACAATTGTTAGGTACACTAAAGAAACGTTTTAGCCACTGGCCCGACGGGCGTCCGCTGGAACAGCTTTTTCGGGAATCCTGGTCAGTCTTCTACCAGGAGCTAATCTCTAGAGACAGCATGTATCACAGAGGCATCAAAGCTTTCGTCAGCTGTTGTGGCGAAGAGCAAATACAGTTGCTGTTTGAGCAAAACCCACAACTGTTGGAGGGCAAGCCGGACTCCCTGGATAACCTTAAGATGAAGAATGTGGATAGTATTGAAGGGATTGATTTCAGCGGCTGTTCAATGAAAGGGACAGTACTGCAATCCATTGTATTTCAGGCATGTAAATTTAATACAGAGCTGTTAAACAGTGCCATTGTTAAGGATTGTTTTTTCGCCCAATGTTCTTTTGAAGGTGATCGGTTTTCATCATCGGTATTAAACAATGTTCGTTTTTACACTCCAGCTGGTAAGGATGGTTTGGTACTTGATAGTACACGCCAGATTTCCGAAATCTTATGTGAGTCGTGTGTTAATGAGAACAATGAATTCAATCTGGAACAATGGCTGGAGGTGATGGGGAAAAGTGATTATCTACGCTACGGCTCAGTTCCGCTGGATGATTTAAGCCGGGATATTCTGTCCCAACATATTGAAGAAATTAAAAGAACTTATCCAGAGCAACTTCGTGTTATGATTAGTAAGCTTTTCGTCATTAATTTTAAAAGTACTGCCAGTGCAATAAAATTTGTCGAAAATAATCCGGAATTCTATCAGCACCCAATCGAAGATCTCAAAGATGTGTATTTTGAGTTCAGAACCATCTTCCTGAAACAAGGATATTATGAGAGTTCGTTTGAAAATCTATTTGAAGCATTCTGGGAGTTCAATCGCTTCAAACACAATCATTTTTCCCGGGAAGCCGTTTTGGCGTTGATGTTAAATGTGATTAACCTTGTTCTCTTCCCTGAATCCAATGATAAATACATAGACTTTGGCGCCAATGCCAACAGCGCGGATGAGCATGACGATTGCTGGAAGGACATTCCTGAGGTCAGTCGCGAAAGCACACAAAACAACTCAATCGCATCCCTGAAAACAAATGGTCTGCCTCTGGTTGAAATGCAACGTTACAAAGCTCGTCTTTGTGAATTTTACCTTAAAGAGTACCGGGAATATTTTCATCGACTCTGGGAAGAATGCTCAGAAAAGAGTCAATTAACCATAGCAAAACACTGTTTGCGTCATCAAAATGTTGCCGTTAGCCCTTTAACCACCAAGGAGTTTTCAAATTTGTTGTCTGAAGAGCACGACCAGAAATATTGGCTGGACATCTATCTCGCTAACATGAAAAAACATACAAAAAATGAGGATGAGTGGTACAGCATGCTTCTGGACTATGGCAGGAAGTGGGGCGAAAACAACCGATTTTATTGAGTTCGAATTGCCTACCCTCCTCAATGTGGCACTGCCCATGTGATTTCAATTTATTGTTCATTGCTGCCTATGCCCACCGTGCCAACTATCTCTTGGTCACACCCCAAGACCTCCTGCCATTCGGCAGCTGCGGAGGTGATCTTATAATTCTGCCCAGTCTTCACAGAATGGTTGGAACTAACTATTGGGTTAAAAGTCCAAGTTATATCTGGTTTGGCTTTTCTTAATCAGATCGTCATAGCAAGGACAGCAGTGAGGGTTAAAAAAATGGATTCGCTCCGTATTAAAACAATAGAACAGACGTGTTTCGCCGCTTGCGTCAGTTCATCTGACAATATTGATAAGACAGGCACCGCTTTTGCCAGAGAAGTGAGTAGAAGTGAAGATGTAATGCTCCCGGCGGTTGCTTCTGCAAAGCAGGATGAGGCGATCAATAGTGATTTCATGTGCAAGGCCGGGCATAAGGTAGCCGTTACTGATATTGCCCCGAAAATAATTGACACGGAACTGGAAACGCTGACCACTGAACCGGTAAAAATGCGTCCGAAAACAACGAACACAGAAACAGCTAATTTTCCGGTCATTGATCCATCGTTGATCGAATCCACTCAGGTAGCGAAAATTGCCTTGCTTCAGCCTTATCGCCCATCAGACATCTCACCTCCTGCCGAAACCATTACCCGCGAGGTTCACGGTCTCCAGCACAGCTGCCGGGCGGCGATCTGGGCAGTAGCCCTGTTGCAACAGCGTAAACTGCACGGCGATTCTCAGGCGCTGGCATTTCCCGGCCACATGGTACCCCTGCTGATCAAAGCCTGCCTGTTTCACGACACTGGCCGTGAAGGCGATGGGGACGATACGGTGGAGTGGGAGCGGGCCAGTGCGGACAACCTGAGGGAACACCTGCGCAACTTCGGCATCAATCAGTCCCTGGCCTGGCAGTGTGGTGAAGCCATTTGCCACAAGGATAACCCGGAGGGCTGCCACCATCTGCCAGAAGAAATACAGACCCTGCGCAGTCTGCTCCATGATGCGGATACGCTGGATGTGATGCGGGTCAGAGATCGATTTTACATGGACCGGCTGGACTGTTTTGCTGCCTGTCAGAATGATCACCAGAGGGAAGATTGGCGCTTGTTAGCCAAAGAGGTCTGCCAGGTGATTGCCAGACAGGGTGACCTCTGTTGTTCGATTAAATTGCAGGACAGTGCCGCAAAGCGCCAACATTTCTTCAGCATCAGTGCCGCCAGCCTCTGTGATAGCACTAAAAAGCAGTGGGAGCACCATCCTTCGCCCTTCAGTTATCAGCTCTTTACCATCGGTGAGCAGTCCGCTGTTGTCCGGGGGTTGATTACGCCTTACACCGGACATCTGACAGAACCATCAGAATCGACCTTCTCTCTTTCACAACTGAACCCGCAGAGTACTGCCATAAAAGAATGTCAGAGCACGTGGCCAGCGGGGCTGTATAACGACCCTGTTAACCAAAAGGTTTATTCCATCAAACCGGCGAGCTGTGAACTCAGTGCCCGCAACCAGCTACTGATGGCCAACCTGGCCGGGTTGCTGGGCATCACAGTACCTCAGAGTTTTGTCCATCAGGAACAGGGTCATTGTTATGTGGTTAGTCCTGTCCCCGAACAATGGCAGGGTAAGCTCAAAGGCGGAGAGGCAACGCTGCGCTCTTTGTCTTCAGAGCAGTGGGCCAGATTGTTGCTGATTAATGTGATAGTCGGTAACGAAAATATGGTTAACAGCGTCTGGGAGGGCATTGAACTGACCCCGGAAGGAGAACCGGTCATGTTCAACTGGGATTTTGCCGGGCTGGCAACTCGCTACCCGTGTCCTGAGAAACCAGAGCCTGCCCCGCAAGCGGATGATTTTTCTTCCATGCCGGTGCTGCTGAATAAACTGCGAAACCCACAGGCACCCCCCATGAACTCGTTACCGATTGACAACCCCTGCGTCGATATCCTTGCGCAACTAGACGATGACTTGCTGGGCCACACCCTGAAAGATATCTTGCGCAAAGTTGACTGGCAGGCACTGGACCGCCTGATCGAACACAGCGGTTTTCTGCCCGGTGACCGCAGCTGGTTACGGCAGACGATTCACGATCGCATTGCCTGGCTGACCACTCGCTTCCCCAACAGCCTGGAGGCCGGTGAGAGGGTATCCATGGCAGAATACAAGGCGATCGAGGCGGCAGGTATCCGTGGCGGTTGGCTGCCGGTTAAAGGTCGGGATATCCGGGGCGGGCAGATCGGCATTAGCCAGTTACTGGATGCCAATGACCAGCCCATCACCCGGATGACCTTTAAGCTGTCCCGGGAAGCGGGCAATAAACTGGCTGATAACCTGGCTCTGGAACGGGGATTGCACCGTCTGGCCAACCAGGTTAAATATCTCAACTCTGCCCTGAATGATCCCGAATATGCCCTGAAAGACCGTTACCGCGACTGGCGCAGTGACCTGACAAGCCTGGCCAATGACTGTGAGGGCATGGCCGGGCAGTTAGCCAAAGATAAAACACGATGGGACGAAGAGGATCACCATACCATTGATCATACCGTGATGATTCTGCAGGACATTGCAGACAAGTGCCGGGCATCATTAGCCGCCAACGTGCCGTCCATTGCAGAACTGCCAGCCATCAAAACTCCCCTACCTGATCCGCGCTTCCCGGCACGAGTCAGTTCAAGAACCGGCCAAGACGTTGACGTGAAAGTCCAACTGGCTGAATTCAGCCACGGTTTTGCCAAACTGACAGGCCAGAGCGTCACTTATTTGAGTCCGCAACAACTGAAGGCTGCACGCCTGAGCGACCAACCGGTAAAAGCCGTTGAACTCGAATCGGTCGTCTGTGAAGGCGGCAGTATTTTGTTTTCTCCTCCGAACCTGCCTGATGCCCTGAGCTTTGAAAATCAACTGACTCTAACCTTTCCCGGACACAGCAAAGCGGTGGTTGAAGCATTGTTCAGGGAACTGGCAGGACTGGGCATTGATGCTGAGCGACCAGATACCGCCGACCTGGAGGAGCAATGGCTGGAAGCCCTGGCCGAGTACCACGGCTGCCTTGGTGATATGACTCTTGACGTGGCAGCGAATATCAATACGCCAGTAAACACCCGCAAAAAAGCCTTTCTCAAAGAGTTGCTGAACCACAGTGACGAAAAACTGAATTGGGAAACTCATACTCGTATCCGTGCGGGACGTCTGGTGCATTACCGCCCGGGGCTGCCCCATGGCATTTCGACAAACCCCGCCAATAAATTCTGCCTCGGGCACAGTTTAAACTTTTGTCCAGGGCGGCAACGGAACAATGGACAGATTGTGATCAGCCTGAAAAATGAAGCTGCCCTGAGTTCCTTTGAACGACGTAATCAGATCGGGATTGAGCCGCTTCATTTCGATGCGCAGGATACGGCAAGAAGGATGAAATGCGACACCGAATACACATTTTTTCGAGTCATGGAGGGGATGGAGTATGATTCCAGGTACAGAGCTGGCGGGCCTCTGTCTTTGCGCCTGACTTCTGCAACACTCGGTCGTATGGATGCACAAATTTATAGAGATGAAAAGGCATATTCGGGGCCATTCTCTGGTTTGGAGGCCTCGGCCCGTAATGAGAAAATCATTACGCAGTCAACCAATGACTACCAAAGTGTGATTAAGCGCAGTCAGTTACAACAGACCCGTTTTTCCAATCCTGTGTCCTTGCTTGACGAGTTGAACAAACTTGAGATGAGTTCTCTCGAAGGACAGCGGGAATTGTTGGGTACACTAAAGAAACGCTTCAGCCACTGGCCCGACGGGCGTCCACTGGAACAGCTTTTTTGGGCATCCTGGTCAGTCTTCTACCAGGAGTTAATCTCTGAAGACAGCAAGTATCACAAAGGCATCAAAAGTCTCATCGAGTTTTCTGGTGAAGAGAGCATGCAACTGCTGTTTGAGCAAAACCCACAACTGTTGGAGGGCAAGCTGGATTCCCTGGATGGTTTGCAGCTGAATGCGGGGGTGGGTAATTTAATTGAGATTGATTTCAGCGGCTGTTCAATGAAGGGGACAGTACTGCAATCCGTTCAATTTCAGGAATGTAAATTCAATACAGAGCTGTTAAACAGTGCCATTGTTGACGATTGTTTTTTCGCCCAATGTTCTTTTGAAGGTGATCGGTTTTCATCATCGGTATTAGACAATGTTCGTTTTTACACTCCAGCTGGTAAGGATGGTTTGGTACTTGATAGTACACGCCAGATTTCCGAAATCCTATGTGAGTCGTGTGTTAATGAGAACAATGAATTCAATCTGGAACAATGGCTGGAGGTGATGGGGAAAAGTGATTATCTACGCTACGGCTCAGTTCCGCTGGATGATTTAAGCCGGGATATCCTGTCCCAACATATTGATGAAATTAAAAGAACTTATCCAGAGCAACTTCGTGTTATGATTCGTAAGCTTTTCTTCATTAATTTTAAAAGTACTGCCAATGCAATAAAATTTGTCGAAAATAATCCGGAATTCTATCAGCGCCCAATCGAAGATCTCAAAGATGTGTATTTTGAGTTCAGAACCATCTTCCTGATACAAGGATATTATGAGAGATCGTTAGAAGATCTATTTGAACCATTCTGGGAGTTCAATCGCTTCAAACACAATGATTTTTCCCGGGAAGCCGTTTTGGCGTTGATGTTAAATGTGATTAACCTTGTTCTCTTCCCTGAATCCAATGATCAATACATAGACTTTAGCGTCAATGCCAACAGCGCGGATGAGCATGATCATTGCCTGAAGGCCATTCCTGAGGTCACTAGCGACAGTGCGGAAAACAACTCAATTTCATCCTTGAAAACGGATGGCCTGCCTCTGGTTAAAATGCAAGATTACAAAGCTCGTCTTTGTAAATTTGACCTTAGAAACTACCGAAAATATTTTCATCGACTCTGGAAAGAATGCTCAGAAAAGAGTCAATTAGCCATAGCCAAACACTGTTTGCGTCATCAAAATATTGCCGTTAGCCCCTTAACAACCAGGGAATTTTTAAATTTGTTGTCTGAAAAACACGACAAGAAATATTGGCTGGACATCTATCTCGCTAACATGAGTAAACATAGAAAAAATGAGGATGAGTGGGACAGCTTGCTCCCGGAATATTTTGGGGAGTGGGGCAAAGACAACAGCTATTACTGAGTTCGAATGGCCTGCCTTAAACACCTCCTGCCATTCCTCAGCTATGGAGTCTTATAGTTTTGCCCGGTCTTCACAGAATGGATGGAACTAACTATTGGATTAACAGTCCAAGTTATATCTGATTCGCTTTTCTTAATCAGATCTTCGCAGCAAGGACAGCAGTGAGGGCTGAAAAATGGATTCACTCCGTATTGAAACAATAGAACAGGCATTTTTTGCCGGATGCGTCAGTTCATCTGAAAATATTGATAAGACAGGCATCGCTTTTGCCAGAGAAGTCAGTAGAAGTGAAGACGTAATGCTCCCGGCGGTTGCTTCTGCAAAGCAGGATGAGGTGATCAATAGTGATTTCACGCGCAAGCTCGGGCATAAAGCGGCCATCATTGATATTGCCCCGAAAATAATTGAGACAGGGCTGGAAACGGTGACCATTGAACCGGCAGGAAAACGTCGGAAACTTGCTGCAACCGAAACTGAAACAGCCAACTTACCGATCATTGATCAATCGTTAATCGAATCCACTCAGGTAGCGAAAACGGCCCTTTTTCTGCATTATCGTCCTAACAGCATCGCTCCCCATGCCCAAACCATTGCCCGCCCTGTTCATGGTCTCCAGCACAGTTGCCGGACGGCGATCTGGGCAGTAGCCCTTTTGCAACAGCGTAAACTTCACGGCGATTCTCAGGCGCTGGCATTTCCCGACCACATGGTACCCCTGCTGATCAAAACCTGCCTGTTTCACGACACTGGCCGTGAAGGCGATGGGGACGATACGGTGGAGTGGGAGCGGGCCAGTGCAGACAACCTGAGGGAACACCTGCGCAACCTCGGGGTGGATCAGTCCCTGGCGTGGCAATGCGGTGAAGCCATTTGCCACAAGGATAACCCGGAGGGC
>NZ_JAGRPU010000067.1 GCF_024606225.1 Endozoicomonas sp. ISHI1
ATGGCGGCACCGCACTGTTCATCGCTGCACAACAAAATAACACCGACTGCGTAAAAGTCCTGATTAACGCCGGGGCGGATCTCGACGCTGCCATTTCGAATGGCGCCACCCCGCTGCTCATTGCTGCCCAGTTTGGCCATACCGACATCGTGAAACTCCTGATCGAGGCCGGAGCGGATTTCAACACCCAGAATAACAAGGGAGCCACCCCACTGTTCATTGCTGCCCAGAATGGCCATACCGACATCGTGAAACTCCTGATCGAAGCCCGGGCGGATCTCAACGCCCGGAATAAAAATGGCACCACCCCGCTGATCGTTGCTGCCCAGAATGGCCATACCGACATCGTGAAACTCCTGATCAAGGCCCGGGCGGATCTCGACGCCCCGAATAAAAATGGCACCACCCCGCTGATCGTTGCTGCCCAGAATGGCCATACCGACATAGTGAAACTCCTGATCGAGGCCAAAGTGGATCTCAACGCCCGGGCTAAGAATGGCGGCACCGCCCTGTTCATCGCTGCACAACAAAATAACACCGATTGCGTAAAAGTCCTGATTAACGCCGGGGCGGATCTCGACGCTGCCATGCCGAATGGCGCCACCCCGCTGTTCATGGCTGCCCAGAATGGCCATACCGACACCGTGAAACTCCTGATCGAGGCCGGAGCGGATTTCAACACCCAGACCAACAAAGGCGCCACCCCGCTGCTCACTGCTGCTGCGAAAGGCAATAACGACATCGTGAAACTCCTGATCGAAGCTCAGGCGGATCTCAACGTCCAGAATAAAAATGGCACCACCCCGCTGATCGTTGCTGCCCAGAGTGGCCATACCGACATCGTGAAACTCCTGATCGAGGCTGGAGCGGATCTCAACGCCCGGGATAAGAATGGCATCACCGCACTGTTCATCGCTGCCCAACAAAATAACACCGACTGCGTAAAAGCCCTGATTAACGCCGGGGCGGATCTCGACGCTACCATGTCGAATGGCGCCACCCCGCTGCTCACTGCTGCTTCGAAAGGCAATACCGACATCGTGAAACTCCTGATCGAAGCCCGGGCGGATCTCAACGCCCAGAATAAAAATGGCACCACCCCGCTGATCGTTGCTGCCCAGAACGGCCATACCGACATCGTGAAACTCCTGATCGAGGCTGGAGCGGATCTCAACGTCCGGGCCAAGAATGACGGCACCGCACTGTTTATCGCTGTCCAACAAAATAACACCGACTGCGTGAAAGTCCTGATTAACGCGGGGGCGGATCTCGACGCTGCCATGTCGAAAGGCACCACCCCGATGCTCATTGCTGCTACAAGGGGCAATACGGACTGTGTGAAAATCCTGATCGAAGCCGGAGCGGATCTCAACGCCCAGACTGACAATGGCAACACCCCGCTGTTCATCGCTGCCCAGTATGGCTATAGCGACATCGTGAAACTCCTGATCGAAGCTCAGGCTGATCTCAATGCCCAGAATAAAAATGGCACCACCCCGCTGATCGTTGCTGCCCAGAAAGGCCATACCGACATCGTGAAACTCCTGATCGAAGCTCAGGCGGATCTCAACGCCCAGAATAAAAATGGCACCACCCCGCTGATCGTTGCTGCCCAGAACGGCCATACCGACATTGTGAAACTCCTGATCGAAGCTCAGGCGGATCTCAACGCCCGGACTGAGAATGGCAGTACCGCACTGTTCATCGCTGTTCAACAAAATAACACCGACTGCGTGAAAGTCCTGATTAACGCCGGTGCGGATCTCGACGCTGCCACGTCGAATGGTACCACCCCGCTGTTCATCGCTGCCCAGAATGGCCGTACCAACATCGTGAAACTCCTGATCGAGGCCGGAGCGGATTTCAACACCCAGACTAACAGGGGCGCCACCCCGCTGTTCATGGCTGCCCAGAATGGCCGTACCGACATCGTGAAACTCCTGATCGAGGCCGGAGCGGATTTCAACACCCAGACTAACAAGGGCGCCACCTCGCTGTTGATCGCTGCCCAGAACGGCCATACCGACATCGTGAAACTCCTGATCGAAGCTCAGGCGGATCTCAACGCCCAGAATAAAAATGGCACCACCCCGCTGATCGTTGCTGCCCAGAACGGCCATACCGACATCGTGAAACTCCTGATCGAGGCTGGAGCGGATCTCAACACCCGGGGCAAGAATGGCAGCACCGCACTGTTCATCGCTGCTCAACAAAATAACACCGAGTGCGTGAAAGTCCTGATTAACGCGGGGGCGGATCTCGACGCTGCCTTGTCGAACGGCACCACCCCGCTGCTCGTTGCTGCTGCAAGGGGCAATACCGACTGTATGAAAATCCTGATCGAAGCCGGAGCGGATCTCAACGCCCAGAATAACAATGGCATAACCCCGCTGTTCATGGCTGCCGAGAAGGGCCATACCGACATCGTGAAACTCCTGATCGAGGCCGGAGCGGATCTCAACACCCCACAGACTTGGGATGGCGCGACCCCGCTGTTCGTTGCTGCTGCAAAAGGCAATACCGGCTGCGTGAAAGCCCTGATCAATGCCGGAGCGGATCTCAACGCTCCGGCGTGGGATGGCACAACCCCAATGTCCATCGCAACCGAGATGGGCAATACCGACTGCGTAAAAGCCCTGACCGAGGCCGGGGCAAGGTAGGTAACAGAGGTAAGACAGGGAACAAAAGAAGTTGGATCACTTTCACCTCAGCACCACAGTTTATGCGGCAGGGCTGAAAGCTTCTCTGGGGCAATTGAGAGAACGGTTAACTGCGTAACTTGCGTTATTTTCCTGATCTATCCTTCCCCTCTGTACACCAGAATTCAAGGGTAGAATGATTAAACACTCACTCTTTGCAGCACCACTGTTGATAATGACATTGTCCGTCGTCTGTCAGGCTCAACCGTTGATCAGACGTTTTGTTGTCGAGCTTGAACAGAAAGCAGGTTCTCCAAACCAGAACGTTTTTATAACACCTGACCAACATACACTGTCGTACACCTTGTCAGACATTGCCCACACAAAAGGCTATGCAGGATCGGATTTATCGTCTGATCAGAAACAAGGCAGACTAAACGGTTGCGGGCTAAAAACGACCACCATTGAATCCATTTCGTGGCAGTGGCTTTACGCCACTCGTTTGCTGGTAGTTTACGAACTGATCCTGAACACCAAAAATACCCCTCTCAACTCCACCTCTTATTCATGGCTACCTGTAGAAATGGTTATCGCTGTCGGTTGGCTTTTAAAAAACTATTGGAATATCGACTCACCGTCGTTTAACCCGATGACACAAAAGGAGCTGTGTCAGGACCACCCGTTTTCAGCCATCATTACGATACCTGGCACTGGAAATAATCAGCAACAACGCCCGCCATCAGAGTCATCGGGGCAGCAAGCTCAGGAAGCCACCGCCCACTCTACAGACACTTTCAACAGCTTCCTTTATTCTGACTCTGCCGATGGTAGTGGAGGCTCACAGCAACATCTGCATACTTTGGATTTAAATTGTTTCGTTTCTCCCTGTCATGGCGTTTGTCAATTCCGACCATCATCCGATAGCTGTGGGTCCGCTGAATGGCCGATGAATTCCGCAGCACATTCGACAGGCCATACAGCAGCAACGCCCGGACAAAGCTCATGTCCTCACGTTGAAAATGGACACTGCCCAGAGTGCGCTGGTCATGTAACTAACACAGATGAACTACTCATGGATAGCATTCCCCGCCCCGCTATCTCCGTGGACACTGACGTACCGCCGGAGTCCGACCCCTGTCCTATTTGTAGGATTCACTTCCATGACCGTGATGTAGCGCTTGTGGTCGTCAAAAGCCAATGTTGTGGCAAGCGCTTCGATCTGGACTGTATTTCGAGGTGTTTTGTGCAACACCCCATCGGCTCTCGCCGGTGTGTAATGTGTCGGCAAAATCCGATGCCTATGGTGAATGAGAACACCGGTGAATCTCACCCCGATACATTTTTTCCCGATCAGACGTTTTATCGTGCCTGTTTTGAGGGGGATTTGGATCAGGTGGAGAAGTCACTGGCAGAAGGAGTCAATGTCAATGCCGTTATGAATAATGATCTCACTCCCTTGATGTTGTCATGCATTCGGGGGCACAGGGACGTCTTCGAATGCCTGATCAACGCCGGTGCGGATCTCAATGAACGGACCATCAATGGTGCCACCCTGATGATCATCGCTGCCAAGAGGGGCCATACCGGCATCGTGAAACTTCTGATCGAAGCCAAAGCGGATTTCAACGCCCAAAATAAAGATGGCACCTCCGCGCTGTACATCGCTGCCCAGGAAAACAACACTGATTGCGTAAAAATCCTGATCGAAGCCCGGGCGGATCTCAACGCTCGGCCTTACAATGATGCCACCCCGCTGACCATCGCTGCCCAGTATGGCCATACCGACATCGTGAAACTCCTGATCGAGGCCGGGGCTGATCTCAACGCCCGGAATAACAATGGCACCACCCCACTGATCATTGCTGCCCAGAATGGCCATACCGACATCGTGAAACTCCTGATCGAGGCCAATGTGGATCTCAACGCCCGGTCTAAGAATGGCGGCACCGCACTGTTCATCGCTGTCCAACAAAATAACACCGACTGCGTGAAAGTCCTGATTAACGCCGGGGCGGATCTCGACGCTGCCATGACGAATGGCACCACCCCGCTGCTCATTGCTGCTGCGAGAGGCAATATCGACTGTGTAAAAATCCTGATCGAAGCCGGAGCGGATTTCAACGCCCGGAGTAACAGTGGCATAACCCCGCTGTTCATGGCTGCCCAGAATGGTCATACCGACATCGTGAAACTCCTGATTGAGGCTAAAGCGGATCTCAACACCCAGACCAACATGGGTGCCACCCCCTTGTTCATGGCTGCCCAGAATGGCTATACCGATATCGTGAAACTCCTGATCGAGGCCCGGGCGGATCTCAACGCTGCGGTGTGGGATGGCACAACCCCAATGTCCATCGCAACCGCGATGGGCAATATCGACTGTGTAAAAGCTCTGACCGGGACCGGGGCAAGGTAGGTAACAGAGGTAAGACAGGGAACAAAAGAAGTTGGATCACTTTCACCTCAGCACCACAGTTTATGCGGCAGGGCTGAAAGCTTCTCTGGGGCAATTGAGAGAACGGTTAACTGCGTAACTTGAGTTATTTTCCTGATCTATCCTTCCCCTCTGTACACCAGAATTCAAGGGTAGAATGATTAAACACTCACTCTTTACAACACCTCTGTTACTCATGACATTATCCATCGTCTGTCAGGCTCAACCGTTGACCAGACGTTTTGTTGTCGAGCTTGAACAGAAAGCAGGTTCTCCAAACCAGAACGTTTTTATAACACCTGACCAACACACACTGTCGTACACCTTGTCAGACATTGCCCACACAAAAGGCTGTGCAGGATCGGATTTATCGTCTGATCAGAAACAAGGCAGACTAAACGGTTGCGAGCTAAAAACGACCACCATTGAATCCATTTCGTGGCAGTGGCTTTACGCCACTCGTTTGCTGGTAGTTTACGAACTGATCCTGAACACCAAAAATACCCCTCTCAACTCCACCTCTTATTCATGGCTACCTGTAGAAATGGTTATCGCTGTCGGTTGGCTTTTAAAAAACTATTGGAATAACGACTCACCGTCGTTTAATCCGATGACACAAAAGGAGCTGTGTCAGGACCACCCGTTTTCGGCCATCATTACGATGCCTGGCACCGGAAATAATCAGCAACAACGCCCGTCATCAGAGTCATCGGGGCAGCAAGCTCAGGAAGCCACCGCCCGCCCTGCCGACTCTTTCAACAGCTTCCTTTATTCTGACTCTGCCGATGGTAGTGGAGGCTCACAGCAACATCAGCATACTCTGGGTTTAGATTGTTTCGTTTCTCCCTGTCATGGCGTTTGTCAATTCCGACCATCATCCGATAGCAGTGAGTCCGCTGAATGGCCGATGAATTTCGCAGCAAATTCGACAGACCACACAGCAGCAGCGCCCGGACAAAGCTCATGCCCGCATGTGGACAATGGACACTGCCCGAAGTGCGAAGGCCATTTGAATAACACAGATGTACTACTCATGGATGGCATTTCCCGCCTCGCCGTCTCCGTGGACACTGACGTACCGCCAGAGTCCGATCCCTGTCCTATTTGTATGATTCACTTCCATGACCGTGATGTAGCGCTTGTGGTCGTCAAAAGCCAATGTTGTGGCAAGCGCTTCGATCTGGACTGTATTTCGAGGTGTTTTGTTCGACGCCACATCGGCTCTCGCCGGTGTGTAATGTGTCGGCAAAATCCCATGCCTATGGTGAATGAAAACACCGGTGAATCCCACCCGGATACATTTTTTCCCGATCAGGCGTTTTATCGTGGCTGTTTTGAGGGAGATTTGGATCAGGTGGAGAAGTCACTGGCAGAAGGAGTCAATGTCAATGCCGTTATGAATAATGGTCTCACTGCCTTGATGTTGGCATCCAGTCGGGGGCACAGGGACGTCGTCGAATGCCTGATCAACGCCGGTGCGGATCTCAATGACCGGACCAGGAATGGCGCCACCCTGCTGATCATCGCTGCCAAGAAGGGCCGTGCCGACATCGTGAAACTCCTGATCGAAGCCAAAGCGGATTTCAACGCCCGAAATAAAGATGGCACCTCCGCGCTGTTCATCGCTGCCCAGAATGGCCAAACCGACATCGTGAAACTCTTGATCGAGGCCAAAGCGGATCTCAACACCCGGACTAACAAGGGTGCCACTCCGCTGTACATCGCTGCCCAGGAAAATAAAACTGACTGCATAAAAATCCTGATCGAAGCCCGGGCGGATCTCAACGCCCGGAATAAGAATGGCACCACCCCGCTGATCATTGCTGCCGGGAAGGGCTATACCGACATCGTGAAACTCCTGATCGAGGCCAATGTAAATCTCAACGCCCGGAATAAGAATGGCACCACCGCACTGATCATTGCTGCCCAGAATGGCCATACCGACATCGTGAAACTCCTGATCGAGGCCAATGTGGATCTCAACGCCCGATCCAAGAATGGCGGCACCGCACTGTTCATCGCTGTCCAACAAAATAACACCGACTGCGTGAAAGTCCTGATTAACGCCGGGGCGGATCTCGACGCCGCCATGTGGAATAGCACCACCCCGCTGCTCATTGCTGCTGCAGAAGGCAATACCGACTGTGTAAAAATCCTGATCGAAGCCGGAGCGGATCTCAACGCCCAGACTAACTATGGCACTACCGCGCTGTTCATGGCTGCCCAGAAGGGCCATACCGACATCGTGAAACTCCTGATTGAGGCCAAAGCGGATCTCAACACCCAGACTAACAGGGGTGCCACTCCGCTGTTCATCGCTGCCCAGGAAAATAACATTGACTGCATAAAAATCCTGATCGAAGCCCGGGCGGACCTCAACGCCCAGACCAAGAATGGCACCACCCCGCTGATCATTGCTGCCCAGAATGGCCATACCGACATCGTGAAACGCCTGATCGAAGCCAAGGCGGATCCTAACGCCCAGACTAAGAAAGGCGCCACTGCGCTGTTCATCGCTGCTGCGGAAGGCAATACCGACTGTGTGAAAATCCTGATCGAAGCCGGAGCGAATCTCAACGCCCAGACCTTCAATGGCACCACCCCGCTGTTCATCGCTGCCCAGAAAGGCCATACCGACATCGTGAAACTCCTGATCGAGGCCAAAGCAGATCTCGACGCCCCACGAACTTCGGATGGCACCACCCCACTTTCCATTGCGGCTGAGACAGGCAATACCGACTGCGTGAAAGCCCTGACCGAGGCCGGGGCAAGGTAGGTAACAGAGGCAAGTCAGGGAACAAAAGAAAGGCGTTATCTTTTCCAGTAAACACAGCTTTCAGGTGTTAATGCGATCTACAAGAAACGGTGGAAAGTCGAGGTCTTGGCAGGACTGAAAGCTTCTCTGGAGCAATTGAGAGAAAGGTTAACTGCGCAACTTGAGTTATTTTCCTGATCTATCCTTCCCCTCTGTACACCAGAATTCAAGGGTAGAATGATTAAACACTCACTCTTTGCAACATCACTGTTACTCATGACATTGTCCATCGTCTGTCAGGCTCAACCATTGACCAGACGTTTTGTTGTCGAGCTTGAACAGAAAGCAGGTTCTCCAAACCAGAACGTTTTTATAACACCTGACCAGCACACACTGTCGTACACCTTGTCAGACATTGCCCACACAAAAGGCTATGCAGGATCGGATTTATCGTCTGATCAGAAACAAGGCAGACTGAAGGGTTGCGAGCTAAAAACGACCACCATTGAATCCATTTCGTGGCAGTGGCTTTACGCCACTCGTCTGCTGGTAGTTTACGAACTGATCCTGAACACCAAAAATACCCCTCTCAACTCCACCTCTTATTCATGGCTACCTGTAGAAATGGTTATCGCTGTCGGTTGGCTTTTAAAAAACTATTTTAATATAAAACCACCGCCGTTTAATCTGATGACACAAAAGGAGCTGTGTCAGGACCACCCGTTTTCGGCCATCATTTCGATGCCTGGCACTGGAAATAATCAGCAACAACGCCCGCCATCAGAGTCATCGGGGCAGCAAGCTCAGGCAGCTAGCGTCGGCCCTACAGGCTCTTTCAGCAACTTCCTTTATTCTGACTCTGCCGGTGGTAACGGAGGTTCACAGCAACATCGGCATACTTTGGGTTTAGATTGTTTCGTCTTTCCCTGTCATGGCGATTGTCAATTCCGACCATCATCCGATAGCAGTGAGCCCGCTGAATGGCCGATGAACCCTACAGAAAACTTGACAGGCCACACAAACGCAACGCCTGAACAAAGCTCATGCCCACATTTGGACAATGGACACTCTATAGAGTGCGCAGGTCGTGTAAATAACACAGATCCACTACTCATGGATGGCATTGCTCGCCCCGCTGCCCCCATGGACACCGACGCATCCCTGGAGTCCGATCCCTGTCCTATTTGTCTGGTTCACTTCCATAGCCGTGATGAAGCGTTCGTGGTTGTCAAAGCCCAATGTTGTGGACACCACTTCGACCTGAACTGTATTTCGAAGTGTTTTGTTGATCAGCCCTTCGGTTATCGCAGTTGTCCAATGTGTCGGCAAGACCCGATGCCCATGGTGAATAAGAACACCAGTGAATCTCACCCGGATACATTTTTCCCCGATCGGGCGTTTTACGATGCCTGTGCTATCGGGGATTTGGATCACGTGGAGGAGTCACTGGCAGAAGGAGTCAATGTCAATGCCGTTATGGATGCTGATTTTACTGCCTTGATGTGGGCATCCAGAAATGGACAAAAGGACGTCGTCGAGCGCCTGATCAACGCCGGGGCGAATCTCAACGCTGCCTGTTCGGCTGGTGCAACCGCACTGTATATCGCTGCCCAGGAAAATAAACCCGAGTGTGTGAAACGCCTGATCGAAGCCAAGGCGGATCTCAACGGCAACTGTTCGGATGGCGTCACTCCGCTGTACATCGCTGCTCAGCAAAATTGCACCGACTGCGTAAAAATCCTGATCGAAGCCGGAGCGGATCCCAACGCCCGGACTAAGGATGGCGCCACCGCAATGTTAGTCGCAGCCTGGATGGGCAATACCGAATGCGTGAAACTCCTGATCGAAGCCAAGGCAGATGTCAACGCCCGAGCCAAGAATGGCATCACCCCGCTGTCCATCGCAACTGACATGAGCAATATCCACTGCGTTTTCCTCCTCATCAATGCCGGGGCAGAGTTGAGCAGAAGCGGTGAATGAAACAGAAGAAATGTGCCATCTTCTCCAGTAAACACGGCTTTCTGGTGTTCCCATCTTCTGAGTTTTTGAAATGGGTGATTATTTAGTCACAGCAGACTTTATAGCCATAGAAAAAGTGAAGTTGGATCGCTTTCAGCTCAGCACTACAACCTATACGACAGGGCTTGCTCTCGGGCAGTTGACAGGCCTGTTAACTACGTAACTTGAGTTATTTTCTTGATCTATCCTTCCCCTCTGTACAACAGAATGCAAGGGTAGAATGATTAAGCACTCACTCTATGCAGCACCGCTGCTACTAATGACATTGTCCGTCCTCTGTCAGGCTCAAGCGTTGACAAGATGTTCTGTTGTCGCAGTTGAACAGAAAACAGGTTCTCAAAACCTGAACGTTTCTATAAAACCTGACCAACATACATTGTCGGGCACCTTCTCAGACATTGCCCACACAAAAGGCTGTACAGAATCAGACATACCGCCTGATGATAAACAAGGCAGACTAAACGACTGCGAGCTAAAAACAATCGTCATTGAATCCATTTCGTGGCCATGGCTTTACGCCAATAATTTGCTGGTGGGTTACGAACTGATCCTGACCACCAAAAACACCCCACTCAGCTCCACCTCTTATTCATGGCTACCTGTAAAAGTGGTTATCGCTCTCGGTTGGCTTTTAAAGAGTTACTGGAATACTAATTCACCGTCGTTTAATCCGATAACACAAAAAGAGCCGTGTCAGGATCACCCGTTTGCGGCCATCATTACGATGCCTGGCTCTGGCAATGATCAGCAACAACCCCCGCCATCAGAGTCTTCGGGACAGCAGGCTCAGGAAGCCACCGCCGGTCCTGCTGGCTCTTTCAACAGCTTCCTTTATCCTGATTCTGACTCTGCCGGTGGTAGCGGAGGCTCACAGCAGCGTCTGCATACTTTGGGTCTGGATTGTTTTGTCTCTCCCTGTCATGGCGTTTGTCAATTCCGACCATCATCCGACAGCAGTGGATCCGCTGAATGGCCGATGAATTCCGCAGAACATTCGACAGACCAGAGAGAAGCAGCGCCCGAACAAAGCTCATGCCCACATCTGGACACTGACGTACCGCTGGAGTCCGATCCCTGTCCTATTTGTCTGATTCATTTCCATGGCCGTGATGAAGCGCTTGTGGTCGTCAAAAGCCAATGTTGTGGCCACCACTTCGACCTGAACTGTATTACGAAGTGTTTTGTTGATCAGCCCGTCGGCTATCGCAGTTGTCCAATATGTCGGCAAGACCCGATGCCCATGGTGAATAAGAACACCAGTGAATCTCACCCGGATACATTCTTCCCCGATTGGGCGTTTTACGATGCCTGTGTTATCGGGGATTTGGATCAGGTGGAGAAGTCACTGGCAGAAGGAGTCAATGTCAATGCCGCTATATATAGTGATTTCACTCCCTTGATGTTGGCATCTCGTAAGGGGCACAAGTACATCGTCGAACGCCTGATCAACGCCGGGGCGGATCTCAACGCCCGGTTTGAGGATGGCGGCACCGCATTGTGCATCGCTGCCCAAGAAAATAAGAATGACTGCGTAAAATTCCTGATCGAAGCCAAAGCGGATGTCAACGCCCAGAGTAAGAATGGTGTCACCCCGATGCTCATCGCTGCCCACCAGGGCCATACTGACATCCTGAAAAGCCTGATCGAAGCAAAAGCGGATCTCAACGCCCCGGCTAAGAATGGTGCCACCCCGCTGTCCATCGCGACCGAGCTGGGCTATACCGACTGCGTTAACCTCCTGATCAATGCCGGGGCAGAGTGGGAAGGAGAGGCGGTGAATGAAACAGAAGTAATGTGTCATTTTCTCTAGCAGCCTGTCGGACTTAAGGCTGTCCTACTGCGGTTCATCCCAATATTGGGCAAGGGATGCACTGCGGTCGGACATGACCCTCTAGCTGTAGGAATCCCCGTCGCTAAGAGGGTATCAATTTAAGCAGCAGTGCCAATAGGCAGTTACCTTAACTGGAAACACCACAGGCCATGCGGGCACCGCCACCACCTAGTTTTTTGGGGTGATCGGAATGATTGTCGCCACCAGCGTGAATCATCAATGAGCGACCTTTTAAATCAGCTAATTTCAAGCGTGGTGCTAACACCGCTTGATTAGCATAACCATGGTGATCAACATAAAGAGCGGGCAAATCACCGAGATGACCATCTCCCCAGGAAGCAGCATGCTTTTTAGTGCCGTGAGGGTCATAGTGTCCACCTGCTGCCAGGCCTGCTACCCACTTACCGTTTTTTTGTTTGGCATCGCAGCTGGGATTTTGATGCACATGAAAACCGTGTAATCCAGGCGTCAGGCTATTGAGATCTGGGGTCAACACAACACCGTATTCCGTTTCGCTAGCTGTCACAGTACCAATAGTTTTTTCTACCCCTTGCGCGCTTACCAGATTCATAGGAATGTTAATGTCTGCGATTGCTGGCAACGCTAGTGTCGCTGCAAGTAGCACAATATACTTTTTCATAATATCGTCCTCAAAATTTATAAGTTAGCGAAACAGCCGCATTCGCATCAGGACTATTAAAAAGTCTGTCTAGCATCAGCTCAAGGTAAAAGAATCTATCTTGGCGATAAAGATAATCTATTGAACGGCATGAATAATCAGGCTAAGTACTCAGCCATACGGAATCGAATATTTCTGGCTTATTGGGCAGGTGCTCTGCAAGGCGCAACGACGGGAACATAGCAAGCTATGTGACCAGAGTTGTAACGCAGTCAGAGTGCCTGAACAATAAGTCAGAAAATATGATTTCGTATGGTTGAGTACTTAAGACTCTGTGGCACAATCCCGCTGTGGCCTGATGATTACGCGGAATTATCTCAGCAATTAATGCGAATGTCGTGGGAATAATAATAGCTGAAGCCAATCCACCAAAAATTCTCAGTACAACAGCCACCTCAAAAGAAGGAGCTAAAACAATAGCAGCCCCGTCAATGGCAAATGCACAAAGAGCGATCAATAGTAGTCGTGTTCTATCAACCCGATCTGAAATATACCCAAAAATAGGAGCTGCAATAGCATAAGAAATGGCATAACTTGCAATCAGCCAAGAAGCTTTGGTTGTAGACGTATCAAAAGCTTGAGCTAATGGACGCAACATAGATGACAACATAAACTCTGTTGCACCTACAAAAAAGACAGCCATAGTAAAAACGATAAGAGCTCCTCTTTTTACAGAAGAATCACTATTGTCAAATAGCATGGAATTCTCTTTTACCATTCGTTAATACAACCCTTCCGAATCAGCTTCATAAGTATTACGTAAAATATTGTCTAAAAATTCTTTGAAGCTAGTCTCAAAAACAAGCCCCCCTTTAGAGTTATACTTAAATAAGTCTGCATCCATACTACTATCAATAAAAAGTGCATAAGAGAATCGTTCCTGTTCATTCTTCTGTTCTGATCGTTGCTCCATTACCCTATGTGCGACAGCTGCAATCTGTGTTTCTGCATTCTGCATGAGAATCTCCACAGCGGGGTGACGTCTGTCCCTAAATATACATGAGTACCTGTAATTCTTAGGTTGTGTTCTTTTGCTATTTTAAATATTTCTGGGAGTTTAGATTCTAGAACACCAATTCGACTTTCTAACCCTGTGAAAATATTGTTTCTTGATTTTTCATCGATATTTAGTCGAATGCCAATTTCACCCCCAGGGTTCAGTTTTCCGTACAATTTAAGCTGATCGCGGGAGTCAATATTGATTTGTACGCCTTTCTCAATAATCAGCTTCATTGTAGGCTCACAAATACCGGTGCTCGCAAAAATAATCCGATTTGGACTAAACCCACAATCAAGTGAAAGTTGCATGTGCTTTCGTGAATTTACGAAAATACCAAAACCATTTAACTCCAACATCTTTAACAGTGTGGGATTATCGTTTGCCATTGAAGCAAAATGAATTCCGATATGAGGATATGAAATTGACTTGAATAGGCTGATGTTTTTTTGAATCAGTGATTCATCGTAGAAGTAGAAGGACGAGTCACCCAAATTGGATCTTTCTGTTATAAGTTTTTTTATTGACATTTTTTTTCTAAGTTACAACTCAATAAAAAATAAAAACCTAATAGACAGTAATGATCCTACCTAGGATACAATCAGCCTTCAACCCCTACCTGAATCGGTGACTTCGCGTCCCGGTTATCTATCCGAAAAGCTAGGGCAAAAACATGATCAATCCTTGAACAGCAATGCTGGCCAGAAACCTGTAGATTATTGTTGCCAGGGATGGTAATCACGCTTTGATGATTGAGACTATGGTTACACTGGGTCAACAAGGTAGCAAGGTAACAAGGTAACGCTAAACGCCTTGAGGTGACTGACGACAATGGCGTCAAACACTGGTGTCGCTGTGCTAATAGCGTTCCTCTGAACAAGACTGGGCCGGTTGAAATCCTCAATGTGCTTGATTGCGTCGAAACGGACAAGAAAGGTAAGCGCTACATCTGGGGTTGGATAACCGATATCCCGTTAACCGAAGAAACCATGCTCCCCGTATCCGAAGGGGGAAGATGTCGCTTGTACATAAAAAATGAAATCTTTTATATCCTGAAGAACCAAGGTTATGAACTTGAACACAACTATGATCACGGTGTGCAGCATCTGGCAACCAAACTGCCTTACCTGACGTTCCTGGTGGATCAGGTTCAGCAGCTGTGTTGTCTAGTCTTTCAGGAAGCCCTGAAACTATGGGCGCGTGGAACACGCACCTATGGTCACACCCCATGAATAACTCTAAAGCTGCTGCCTCCGTCGACCTGCAACTGCAAAACCAGCAGTTGTAGTCGGCGTTGGATACTGCGCTTCAGGAACTATCTTCTGCTAAACAGCAACTCAACTGGTTTAAACGGCAACTGTTCGGTGAAAAGTCTGAAAAGCGTTTTACCATCGATAATCCAGATCAGATGGATCTGGGCGAAATCTTCAAAACCCCGTCTGATGTCCCACCACCTGAAACCGGTAAACGGTCAAACAACGAAGAGACTCCCCCTACTTGTCCAGAGGCGCTTTTAACGGATTTTTCCCAAAGCGCTATTTCCAATTCCGGGGAATCAGTTCATCTATTTGTCGTGCGGTGTGGGAAATCCATACAGAGGAAGAAAAGGATCATTCTGGGATTTTTTCTAGCTGAGGATACCGCCTATGTATGCTTTGAAAAACTTAATGCATAAGGTTTGCTCTGTCAATAGAGGGAGTCTCTTCGTTGTTTGACCGCTTACAGATAAGTTACCAAGTGAATACGGCTATTTAGGTGTAAGAATTAGGTATATATACCTGTTGCAATAAAGGACTCTATGGGTATGATTTGCAGCACATGGGCCAATGAGCTGTAACCAATCTGCATATTTAGTCAATAGGCGGTGCTCTGTTTTCACTAAGTAAAAGCTGATCGGTTTTGATTGAAAATGTGAGAATATCTCTAGGTCAAGAATTAGCTTTGTCAGCTTATATTAAGTGCTTTCAATAATTAGGATATAGTTTAGATAATAATGAAAGCAAAAATACTTGGAAAACTTTCGATTGATAAAAATAAAATTAAAAATGAAATTTCTGTCATTGAAGAGTCTGGTTTTGATGATGCCTATAAAGAATATTCTATAGGAAAGTGGAGAACTAAATCTATATGGAATCAAAATGGAATTAATGGCGAAGCAATATCTAAAGAGTATTGCGGTCATGCAAAGAGGACTTTTTTTTCAAACCAGCTTACCTATATTAATGAAATAATTTCAAAAAATTTCAACACAAAATATATCAAGCCAGTTAGAGTTTTAAACTCTTGTGAAAATGGGATGATTTTTCCACATAAAGATTACTTGGAATTCAAAAAAGGGTTCAATCGAGTTCATGTGGTTCTTTATACTGATAAAAACTGCCTAAATTCTGAAAAAGATACTATTTACCACATGAGGGCTGGAGAAGTTTGGTATGTAGATGGTAGCAATATACATAGTGCGATGTCGCTATCTGAAAAAGGTAAATTTACTCTTATAATAGACTTTTGTCCCGATATTTCTTTAGAAAAGATATTCTCAAGAAATTCTAGTGTAGTAAAAGACAATATTGAACCATTTGTTAAGTATGATATTGGGCTGAATCAATTTTTGATCCAAAAAGCTTCTACAAACGTGTTGAAAAAAAACAAACCTCTAAAAAAAACACTTTGCAATGGTTTATCTAAGAAATGCGAGTCATGGAAAAATATTAAACCGGAAAGGTTTGTTTTCTTTGCGTAGATTACCAGCTTTTCATAGTATAGTTGATACCCCGAGTTTATCTTATAAACCTCAAAATCCACTATCAACAACTGGGGATTATGGGATAGCATTTTTTGCTCATGAAGAGAAAACAGTTTTCAATGCGTCTCTTGAAAAGCTTCATAGTTTAGAAAGCTCAGGCCTTTTTAAAACCTGCTGTTGAGGAATTGCAAGTGCACCCTGTATTATTTATATTAATGTCTGTATCAATTCAGGCTTTTTCGTTTGCTTATGTTTCGAAAGAATTTGAACCCGGTGAAATTATACAGTATTCATTGATTTCATTTCTTTTGTGTGGTTTGGTATTTTCAATGGTTTTATATAAAAAAGGGAATCTTTGTTTAGAAGCAAAAGAAATACATGAACTATTCAGGCTGAATATTGCAACCAGCTTTGCTTTTCTTGGCTTTTATTTGTCACTTATATTTATTCCACCTTCTATATCGAGCCTTATTGAGGCATCTTCATCCCCACTGTGGGCAGTATTTTTTACTTATATTTATATAAAAAAGCTTGAGAATAATATTCCACTATTAGTCCTTATTTTTTTGTTCGGTCTAGTGACGCTTAGCTTTTCAATTGAAAGTTTTAATATCAAAATTTTTACAGGCCTAACGCTGAGTATTCTTGCTGGAGCTGGAGCCGCATATATTGCGACTATATCAAATCAAGGAAGTATGAATGATCTTTCGCGAGAAAAAATTCTCGCTTATAGGTTTTATGGATCTGCAATATGCTCTGCTTTCTTGCTATATACTACTGGGGGTTGGAATTTTGATGTTTATTTCTTGCTCAAAGCTTCTGTCTTATCTTTATTGGGGTTTCTTTTGCCAATGCTCTTGTTGCAAATAGGTATGGAAAAAACTAAGCCCGTTATCACTATTTTGTGCTTATCGCTAATCCCACTCTTGTCTTACATTTCTGAGATGTTGCTCGGTTCAAATTTCGATCTGAAAGCAGCATTAATGATGACAGTTACCTTGTTTTTGACTGCATATTACATCTTTAGCAGCACCAGGAAAACTGTAAAAGAAGAAGGTGTTGTGGTCCGCTGAAGTATCATTGGTATAAGACAGTAAGTGTAATTCTCATGTAACCGTTCGAGATGGGGGGAGACTCCCCCCTGCTTTTCGAGGACAGATTTTAACGGATTGGCGCGTGGACTTAATGTGCATAAAGATTCAGGCTGGTTGACCATACTTAGATCTATTAAGCCAGGGCTGGAAGTATTGCGAGATAACCCGCTGTGTCAGGATAGATGTCGCCTCTTTTGATTCATGACTCTCAATAATTGAGAGCATACAAAAAGAGGCTGTTATGACTCGCTACTCCAAAGAAATGAAAGAGTCCATTATCCAGAAGATGA
>NZ_JAGRPU010000068.1 GCF_024606225.1 Endozoicomonas sp. ISHI1
CGTTTGGCAGGGTCTTCTGGCACTCGGGGCAAGTTTGCTCTCCGGTGTGATATAGACTTTTGTGAACCGACAGGGCTTGAGCGTTTGGCTGAGTCTTCTGGCACTCAGGGCAGGTTTGCTCCGGGCTATGATCTTTTCTTTTGTGATACGTCAGAGCTTGAGCGTTTGGCAGGATCTTCCGGCACTCAGGGCAGGTTTGCTCTGGGGTATGATTTTTCCTTTTGTGAGCCGACAGGGCTTTCGCGTTTGGCAGGGTCTTCTGGCACTCGGGGCAAGTTTGCTCTCCGGTGTGATATAGACTTTTGTGAACCGACAGGGCTTGAGCGTTTGGCTGAGCCTTCCGGCACTCAGGGCAGGTTTGCTCTGGGGTATGATTTTTCCTTTTGTGAGCCGACAGGGCTTTCGCGTTTGGCAGGGTCTTCTGGCACTCGGGGCAAGTTTGCTCTCCGGTGTGATATTGCCTTTTGTGAGTGCTCAATGAGGCTTGAGAGCCAAGTGATTTTTCACAGCCGGGGTGATCACATCGGTATTTTTTGGGGCCTGCCTTCCTTTGTTTTTCCGCAGGAGGTAGATTTAATGTTAATGATGGCCCGGTTGTGCTGTCAGCTCCCGGGACAACGGTCGGACCTTCAGCAGGATGGCTTACCGGGCCGGATTCCTGATCGCCTGTTTGCAAATAGATATCTGTTCTGCAGGCGACAGAGTCATCTGAGGTTGAACAACACCGGGTACTTGTGGAGGGAGCGAAGATACAGCGTCCTTGTCGATGACAACAGGGCTGTTCATAGCAATTTTCGTCAAGGCTATGCCGGGAGTCGGTGGGTCGGCCCGAATTTTCATCATTATGTCCGTTGTCGTATAGATAATGGGATTTTTCTGAATGTCTATTGAATGACTGACCATGACCCTCTGGCCCCGTTGTCCGGGAATCGTTACCCGTTTCATACATCAAAGTGATGATCTGAAGTTTGTTTCGCCTATAGGGTTTGTCACCGAGTGGCATGCCTGTCCCTGAATATCCGTACGTGCCGGTAATGTGTAATGGCTCGTTTCGCATCGGCCTACAATCGGTCATTGGCACCACAGATAATGTGCCCGGCTCAGTTTTGATAGAAAAACTCTGGCTTGTCGAAACCCCATTCTGGTTAACCTCAATGATAAAACGGTAGGTCTGCGGCTCAACCGGGCAGGCGAAAGGCACACAGACCAATACGTGCAAGAGTAAGCTTTTAATGGTTCTATCCTTTGTTTTCTACGGATAGGAGCAGTGAGGATAGACGAGATAATAAGGTTGACCCGCCGCAGGTGATAAAGAGATGGACGTGTACATTGTACTTCAGATCATGCCCAAACCTGTGCAGTGCCTTTTCCTCCCGGGTCTGTGACGAGCAGAAATCAATCACTTGACTTTGCATCATCAAGCTTTCGTTTTCGGTGTTGCCTTCTGTGATTCGACAGGGCTTGAGCGTTTGGCAGGGTTTTCTGGCACTCGGGGCAGGTTTGCTCTCCGGTGTGATAATGACTTTTGTGGACCGTGAGAGCTTTCGCGTTTGGCAGGGTCTTCTGGCACTCAGGACAGGTTTGCTCTGGGGTGTGATCTTTTCTTCTGTGAACCGACAGGGCTTGAGCGTTTGGCAGGGCCTTCTGGCACTCAGGGCAGGTTTGCTCTCCGGTGTGATATAGACTTTTGTGAACCGATAGGGCTTGAGCGTTTGGCTGGGTCTTCTGGCACTCAGGGCAGGTTTGCTCTGGGGTGTAATTTTTTCTTCTGTGATCCGACAAGGCTTGAGCGTTTGGCAGGGTCTTCTGGCACTCAGGACAGGTTTGTTCTCCGCTGTGATATTGACTTTTGTGATTCGACAGGGCTTTTGCGTTTGGCAAGGTCTTCTGGCACTCGGGGCAGGTTTGCTCCGGGGTATGATATTTTCTTTTGTGAGCCGACAGGGCTTGAGCGTTTGGCTGGGTCTTCTGGCACTCGGGGCAGGTTTGTTCTCCGCTGTGATATTGACTTTTGTGATTCGACAGGGCTTTCGCGTTTGGCAGGATTTTCTGGCACTCAGGGCAGGTTTTTTCTCCTCTGTGATATTGACTTTTGTGAACCGAAAGGGCTTGAGCATTTGGCAGGGTCATCTGGCACTCAGGACAGGTTTGCTCCGGGGTGTGATCTTTTCTTTTGTGAGCCGACAGAGCTTGAGCGTTTAGCAGGGTCTTCTGGCACTCAGGGCAGGTTTGCCCCGGGGTGTGATCTCTTCTTTTGTGAACCGACAAGGCTTGAGCGTTTGGCAGGGTCTTCTGGCACTCGGGGCAGGTTTGCTCCGGGGTGTGATCTTTTCTTTTGTGATACGTCAGAGCTTGAGCGTTTGGCAGGATCTTCCGGCACTCAGCGCAGGTTTGCTCTGGGGTATGGTTTTTTCTTTTGTGAGCCAACAGGGCTTGAGCGTTTGGCTGGGTCTTCTGGCACTCAGGGCAGGTTTGCTCTCCGGTGTGATAGTGCCTTTTGTGAACCGACAGTGCTTGAGCGTTTGGCTGGGTCTTCTGGCACTCAGGGCAGGCTTGCTCCGGGGTGTGATCTTTTCTTTTATGAACCGACAGGCTTTTCGCGTTTGGTAAGGTCTTCTGGCACTTAGGGCATGTTTGCTCTCCGGTGTGATATTGCCTTTTGTGAGTGCTCAATGAGGCTTGAGAGCCAAGTAATTTTTCACAGCCGGGGTGATCACATCGGTATTTTTTGGGTTCTGCCCTCCTTTGTTTTTTCGCAGGAGATGGATTTAATGTTAATGATGGCCCGGTTGTGCTGTCAGCTCCCGGGACAACGGTCGGACCTTCAGCAGGATGGCTTACCGGGCCGGTTTCCTGATCGCCTGTTTGCAAAAAGACATCTGTTCTGTAAGCGAAAGAGTCATCTGAGGTTAAACGACAATGGGGATTTTTAGAGGGAGCGAAGATACAGTGTCCTTGTCGATGACAACAGGGCTGTTCATGGCAATTTTCGTCAAGGCTATGTCGGAAGTCGGTGGGTCGGCCCGAATTTTCATCATTATGGTCCTTGTCGTATAGATAATGGGATTTTTCTGAATGTCTATTGAGTGACTGACCATGATCCTCTTGCTCTTTTGTCCGGGAATAGTTACCGCCGCCCGTTCCGTACGTCAAAGTGATGATCTGAAATTTGTTTCGCCTACAGGGTTTGTCATCGCCAGACATGCCTGATCCCAAATATCCGCTTGTGCGGGTAATGTGTGATGGTTCGTTTTGCATCGACCTCCCATCGTTCATAGGCATTGCAGATAATGTGCCCGGCTCAGTTTTTATAGAAAAACACTGGCTTGTCGAAACCCCGTTCTGGTTAACCCCAACGATAAAACAGTAAGTCTGCAGCTCAACCGGGCAAACGAAAGGCACAAAGACCAATACGTGCAAGAGTAGACTTTTAATGGTTCTATCCTTTGTTTTCTATGGATAAGAGCAGTGAGGATAGACGAGAGAATAAGGTTAACCCGCCGCAGCTGATAAACAGATGCATATGTACATGACACTTCAGATCATGCCCAAACCTGTGCAATGCCTTTTCGTCCCGGGCCTGTGACGAGCACAAATCAATCACTTGACTTTGCATCATCAAGCTTTCGTTTTCGGTGTTGCCTTCTGTGATTCGAAAGGGCTTGAGCGTTTGGCAGGGTTTTCTGGCACTCGGGGCAGGTTTGCTCTCCGGTGTGATAATGACTTTTGTGGATCGCGAGAGCTTTCGCGTTTGGCAGGGTCTTCTGGCACTCAGGGCAGGTTTGCTCTGGGGTGTGTTGTTGACTTTTGTGATCCGACAGGGCTTGAGCGTTTGGCAGGGTCTTCAGACACTCCGGGCAGGTTCGCTCTCCGGTGTGATATAGACTTTTGTGAACCGATAGGGCTTGAGCGTTTGGCAGGGTCTTCTGGCACTTGGGACAGGTTTGCTCCGGGGTGTGATCTTTTCTTTTGTGAAGCGACAGGGCTTGAGCGTTTGGCAGAATCTTCCGGCACTCAGGGCAGGTTTGCTCTGGGGTATGATCTTTTCTTTTGTGAGCCGACAGGGCTTTCGCATTTGGCAGGGTTTTCTGGCACTCGGGGCAGGTTTGCTCCGGGGTATGATCTTTTCTTTTGTGAGCCGACAGGGCTTGAGTGTTTGGCAGGGTCTTCTGGCACTCTGGGCAGGTTTGCTCTCCGGTGTGATATTGACTTCTGTGATTCGACAGGGCTTTCGAGTTTGGCAGGATTTTCTGGCACTCAGTGCAGGTTTTTTCTCCACTGTGATATTGACTTTTGTGAGCCGAAAGGACTTGAGCATTTGGCAGGGTCATCTGGCACTCAGGACAGGTTTGCTCCGGGGTGTGATCTTTTCTTTTGTGAGCCGACAGGGCTTGAGCGTTTGGCAGGATCTTCTGGCACTCAGGGCATGTTTGCCCCGGGGTGTGATCTCTTCTTTTGTGAACCGACAAGGCTTGAGCGTTTGGCAGGGTCTTCTGACACTCGGGGCAGGTTTGCTCCGGGGTATGATCTTTTCTTTTGTGAGCCGACAGAGCTTGAGCGTTTGGCTGGGTCTTCTGGCACTCGGGGCAAGTTTGTTCTCCGCCGTGATATTGACTTTTGTGATTCGACAGGGCTTTCGCGTTTGGCAGGGTCTTCTGGCACTCTGGGCAGGTTTGCTCTCCTGTGTGATATTGACTTCTGTGATCCGACAGGGCTTGGGCGTTTGGCAGAATCTTCCGGCACTCAGGACAGGTTTGCTCTGGAGTATGATCTTTTCTTTTGTGAACCGACAGGGCTTGTGCGTTTAGCAGGATTTTCTGGCACTCAGGGCAGTTTCGCTTTCCGGTGTGATATTGCCTTTTGTGAGTACTCAATGAGGCTTGAGAACTAAATGATTTTTCACAGCCGGGGTGATCACATCGGTATTTTTTGGAGCCTGCCTGCCTTTGTTTTTTCGCAGGGGGTGGATTTAATTTTAATGCTGGACCGGTTGTGCTGTCAGCTCCCGGGATAAATGTCGTACCTTCAGAAGGACGGCATACCAAGCCAAATTCCTGATCGGCTGTTTGCAGATAGAGATCTGTTCTGCAAGCGAAAGAGTCATCTGAGGTTAAACGACACCGGGTACTTGTGGAGGGAGCGAAGATACAGCGTCCCTTTTGATGACAACAGGGCTGTTCATGACAATTTTCATCAAGGCTATGTCGGTAGTCGGTGGGTCGGCCCGAATTTTCATCATTATGTCCGTTGTCGTATAGATAATGGGATTTTTCTGAATGTCTATTGAATGACTGACCATGATCCTCTGGCCCCGTTGTCCGGGAATAGTTTCCGCCGCCTGTTCCGTACATCAAAGTGATGATCTGAAATTTGTTTCGCCTGCCGAGCTTGTCATAGGATGGCATGCCTGAACCTGAATATCCGTCTGTGCTGGTAATGCGTGATGGTCTGTTGAACATCAGCCTCCAATCGGTCATTGGCATTGCAGAGAATTTGCCCGGCTCAGATTTTATAGAAAAACTCTGCCCTGTCGAAGCCCTATTCTGGTTAACCTCGACGATAAAACGGTAAGTCTGCGGCTCAACCGGGCAGACGAAAGGCACAAAGATCAATACCTGCAAGAGTAGACTTTTAATGGTTCTATCCTCTTTTTTCTATGGATAGGAGCAGTGAGGATAGACGAGAGGATAATGCGCACAGAACTAAAACATAATGATTCACGGATTTCTTCATCCGTGGCAAACGTGCTGGAATGGCATTGAGACGCCGATGTTTTATACCTGATGACTGTCGTCAAACCAGGTCTCAACTCGTTCCCACGCTTTTAGGCCCTGTGAGTCCTGCGTGGGAATGCATATCTCCTCTGAAAGCCGGACACTACAACTTGAGATAACATATGAGTTCCCACGTCTGAATCGAAACTGCCACACCAGCGCAAACAGCCTGCCAGGGGTCGAGCTTTTCATAAACGTGTGCAGTGCGTTTCCCTCCTGAGCCTATGACAAGCAGACATCAATCACTTGACTTTGCATCATCAAGCTTTCGTTTTCGGTGTTGCCTTTTGTGATTCGACAGGGCTTGAACGTTTGGCAGGGTCCTCTGGCACTCTGGGCAGGTTTGCTCTCCGGTGTGATATTGACTTTTGTGTTCCGACAGAGCTTTCGCGTTTGACAGGGTCTTTTGGCACTCTGGGCAGGTTTGCTCTGGGGTGTGATCTTTTCTTTTGTGAATCGACAGCGCTTGAGCGTTTGGCAGGATCTTTTGGCACACAGGGCAGGTTTGCTCCGGGGTGTGATCTCTTCTTTTGTGAGCCATCAAGGCTTGAGCGTTTGGCAGGGTCTTCTGGCACTCAGGGCAGGTTTGCTCTGGGGTGTGATCTGTTCTTCTGTGATTCGACAGCGCTTGATTGTTTGGCAGGGTCTTCTGGCACACAGGGCAGGTTTGCTCTCCTGTGTGATACCGACTTTTGTGTTCCGACAGGGCCTTCGCGTTTGGCAGGGTCTTCTGGCACACAGGGCAGGTTTGCTCCGGGGTGTGATCTTTTCTTTTGTGAACCGCCAGGGCTTGAGTGTTTGGCAGGATCTTCTGGCACTCCGGGCAGGTTTGCTCTGGGTTGTGATATAGACTTTTGTGATCCGACAGGGCTTTCGCGTTTGGCAGGGTCTTCTGGCAATCAGGGCAGGTTTGCTCCGGGGTGTGATCTCTTCTTTTGTGATCCGACAGGGCTTTCGCATTTGGCAGGGTCTTCTGGCACTCAGGGCAGGTTTGCTCCGGGGTGTGATTTTTTCTTTTGTGATCTGACAGGGCCTGAGCGTTTGACAGGGTCTTCTGGCACTCAGGGCAGGTGCGCTCTCCGGTGTGATATAGACTTTTGTGAACCGCCAGGGCTTGAGCGTTTGGCAGGGTCTTCTGGCACTCAGGGCAGGTTTGCTCTCCAGTGTGATCTTTTCTTTTGTGATCTGACAGGGCTTGAGCGTTTGGCAGGGTCTTCTGGCACTCAGGGCAGGTTTGCTCTGGGGTGTGATCTTTTCTTTTGTGATCTGACAGGGCCTGAGCGTTTGGCAGGGTCTTCAGGCACTCAGGACAGGTTTGTTTTCCGGAGTGATATTTACTTTTGTGATTCGACAGGGCTCTCGAGTTTGGCAGGGTCTTCTGGCACTCAGGGCAGGTTTGCTCTGGTGTGTGATCTTTTCTTTTGTGATCTGACAGGGCCTGAGCGTTTGGCAGGGTCTTCTGGCACTCAGGACAGGTTTGCTCTGCGGTGTGATCTCTTCTTTTGTGAATCGACAGGGCTCGAGCGTTTGGCAGGGTCTTCTGGCACTCAGCGCAGGTTTGCTCTCCGGTGTGGTAGTGACTTTTGTGATCCGACAGGGCTTTCGAGTTTGGCAGGATCTTCTGGCACTCAGCGCAGGTTTGCTCTGGGGTGTGATCTTTTCTTTTGTGATTCGACAGGGCTTTCGCGTTTAGCATGATCTTCTGGCACACAGGGCAGGTTTGCTCTCCAGTGTGATCTTTTCTTTTGTGATCCGACAGGGCTTGAGCGTTTGGCAGGGTCTTCTGGCACACAGGACAGGTTTGTTTTCCGGTGTGATATTGACTTTTGTGATTCGACAGGGCTTTCGCGTTTGGCAGGGTCTTCTGGCAATCAGGGCAGGTTTGCTCTCCGGTGTGATATTGCCTTTTGTGATTGTTCAATGAAGCTTGAGAGCCAAGTAATTTTTCACAGCCGGGGTGATCACATCGGTATTTTTTGGAGCCTGCCTGCCTTTGTTTTTTCGCAGGAGGTGGATTTAATTTTAATGCTGGACCGGTTGTGCTGTCAGCTCCCGAGATAAATGTCGTACCTTCAGAAGGACGGCATACCAAGCCAGATTCCTGATCGGCTGTTTGCAAATAGAGATCTGTTCTGCAAGCGAAAGAGTCATTTGAGGTTGAACGACACCGGATACTTGTGGAGGGAGCGAAGATACAGCGTCCCTGTCGATTACAACAGGGCTGTTCATGACAATTTTCGTCAAGGCTATGCCGGGAGTCGGTGGGCCGACCCGAATTTTCATCATTATGGCCGTTGTCGTATAGGTAATGGTTTTTTTCTGAATGTCTATTGAATGACTGACCATGATCCTCTGGCCCCGTTGTCCAGGAATAGTTTCCGCCGCCCGTTCCGTACATCAAAGTGATGATCTGAAATTTGTTTCGCCTGCCGGGCTTGTCATAGGGTGGCATGCCTGAACCTGAATATCCGTTTGTGCTGGTAATGCGTGATGGTCTGTTGTACATCAGCCTCCAATCGATCATTGGCATTGCAGAGAATTTGCCCGGCTCAGTTTTTATAGAAAAACTCTGCCCTGTCGAAGCCCTATTCTGGTTAACCTCGACGATAAAACGGTAAGTCTGCGGCTCAACCGGGCAGACGAAAGGCACAAAGACCAATAACTGCATGAGCAAACTTTTAATGGTTCTATCCTCTGTTTTCTATGGATAGGAGCAGTGAGGATAGACGAGAGGATAATGCGCACAGAACCAAAACATAGTGATTCATGGATTCCTTCGTCCATGGCAAACGTGCTGGAATGCCACTGAGACGCCGATGTTTTATACTTGATGACTGTTGTAAAACCAGGTCTCAACTCGTTCCCACGCTTTTAGGCCCTGTGAGTCCTGCGCGGGAATGCATATCTCCTCTGAAAGCCGGACACTGCAACTTGAGATAACATATGAGTTCCCACGTCTGAATCGAAACTGCCGCACCAGCGCAAACAGCCTGCCAGGGGGCGAGCTTTTCATAAACGTGTGCAGTGCGTTTCCCTCCTGAGCCTATGACAAGCAGAAATCAATCACTTGACTTTGCATCATCAAGCTTTCGTTTTCGGTGTTGCCTTTTGTGATTCGACAGGGCTTGAACGTTTGGCAGGGTCTTCTGGCACTCAGGACAGGTTTGCTCTGGGGTGTGATCTTTTCTTTTGTGAATCGACAGGGCTCGAGCGTTTGGCAGGGTCTTCTGGCACTCAGAGCAGGTTTGCTCTCCGGAGTGATAGTGACTTTTGTGATCCGACAGGGCTTTCGAGTTTGGCAGGATCTTCTGGCACTCAGCGCAGGTTTGCTCTGGGGTGTGATCTTTTCTTTTGTGATTCGACAGGACTCGAGCGTTTGGCATGATCTTCTGGCACTCAGGGCAGGTTTGCTCTCCAGTGTGATCTTTTCTTTTGTGATCTGACAGGGCTTGAGCGTTTGTCAGGGTCTTCTGGCACTCATGACAGGTTTGTTCTCCGGTGTGATATTGACTTTTGTGATTCGACAGGGCTTTAGCGTTTGGCAGGGTCTTCTGGCACTCAGGGCAGGTTTGCCCTGGGGTGTGATATTGCCTTTTGTGATTCGACAGGGCTTGATTGTTTGGCAGGGTCTTTTGGCAATCAGGGCAGGTTTGCTCTCCGGTGTGATATTGACTTTTGTGATTCGACAGGGCTTTCGCGTTTGGCAGGGTCTTCTGGCACTCAGGGCAGGTTTGCTCTGGGGTGTGATCTTTTCTTTTGTGATTCGACAGAGCTTGATTGTTTGGCAGGGTCTTTTGGCAATCAGGGCAGGTTTGCTCTCCGGTGTGATATTGTCTTTTGTGATTGTTCAATGAAGCTTGAGAGCCAAGTGATTTTTCACAGCCAGGGTGATCACATCGGTATTTTTTGGAGCCTGCCTGCCTTTGTTTTTTCGCAGGAGGTGGATTTAATTTTAATGCTGGACCGGTTGTGCTGTCAGCTCCCAAGATAAATGTCGGACCTTCAGAAGGACGGCATACCAAGCCAGATTCCTGATCGGCTGTTTGCAAATAGAGATCTGTTCCGCAAGCGAAAGAGTCATCTGAGGTTGAACGACACTGGGTACTTGTGGTGGGAGCGAAGATACAGCGTCCCTGTCGATTACAACAGGGCTGTTCATAACAATTTTCGTCAAGGCTATGCCTGGAATCGGTGGGCCGACCCGAATTTTTATCATTATGTCCGTTGTCGTATAGATAATGGGATTTTTCTGAATGTCTATTGAATGACTGACCATGATCCTCTGGCCTCGTTGTCCGGGAATAGTTTCCGCTGCCCGTTCCGTACATCAAAGTGATGATCTGAAGTTTGTTTCGCCTACAGAGCTTGTCATAGGGTGGCATGCCTGACCCTGAATATCCGTTTGTGCTAGTAATGTTTTTGCCGGTATTGTGTGATGGTTCGTTTTGCATCAGCCTCCAATCGGTCATTGACATTGCAGAGAATTTGCCGAGCTCAGTTTTTATAGAAAAACTCTGCCCTGTCGAAGCCCTATTCTGGTTAACCTCGACGATAAAACGGTAAGTCTGCGGCTCAACCGGGCAGACGAAAGGCACAAAGGCCAATACCTGCAAGAGTAGACTTTTAATGGTTCTATCCTCTGTTTTCTACGGATAGGAGCAGTGATGGTAGACGAGAGGATAATGCGCACAGAACCAAAACATGGTGATTCATAGATTCCTTCATCCATGGCAAACGTGCTGGCATGCCACTGAGACGCCGATGTTTTATACCTGATGACTGTCGTAAAACCCGGTTTGAGAAAAGCGATGAAGTCAGTGACGATCACGGAGCTAGAGCAAGGTGATTACCCGGACCCGACGTGGTTCACCTCAATCGTCTGATTCGGGTTGTAATGACGAATATTGAGCAGAGAATTGTTGATGTGAAACCCCGGGTGACAAAGCCATCATTTGGCTCGCGACTTACTAGTATATTTATCAACCAACGACCCAAGTGCCTTTGCCTGCTCAGCAATGACCGGATGATTGCTATGTTTTGCACTACTCAATCTTGCACAGATATAGTTCCCATCTTAGGGCCGGGTTCCTCTCCCTGCCTGCACTTGTGAGACCGGATTTTGCACAGAGTACAAATGAACCAATGGCCCAAGTGCCTTTGCCTGCTCAACAATGGCCGGATCATTGCTTCGTTCTGCGCTCCTCAACCTTACATAGATATGGCTGTCATCTTCAGGCCATGTTGCTCTCCTTGCCAGCACTTGTGTCACCAGATGCTGCACAGAGTACAAATTAACCGATGGCCTAAGTGCCTGTGCCTGCTCAACAATGGCCGGATCATTGCTTCGTTCTGCACTACTCAACCTTGCATAGATATGGCTGTCATCTTCAGGCCAGGTTCCTCTCCCATCCAGCATTTGTGACACCAGATGCTGCACAGAGTAAAAATTAATCAATCGCCTAAGTGCCTTTGCCTGCCCAGCAATGGCCGGATCATTGCTATGTTTTGCACTCCTCAACCTTGCATAAATATGGTTGTCACTTTCAGGCCAGGTTCCTCTCCCTGCCTGCATTTGTGACACCAGATGCTGCAAAGAGTACAAATTAACCAATGGCCTAAGTGCCTCTGCCTGTTCAGTAATGGCAGGATCATTGCTGCGTTTTGCACCCAACAACCTTCCATAGATATGGTCGTCAACTTCAGGCCAGGTTTCTCTTCCTGCCTTCACTCGTGACACCAGTTGCTGCACCGAGTACAAATCAACCAATGCCCTAAGTGACTTTAACTGCTCAGTAATGGCTGGATCATTGCGTCTTTCTAGACTAAACAACCTTGCATAAATATAGTTGTCATCTTCAGGCCAGGCTTCTCTCCCTACCTGCACTTGTAATACCAGATGCTGCACCGAGTACAAATTTACCAATGGCCTAAGTGCCTTTGCCTGGTCAGTAATGGCTGGATCATTGCTGATGTCTGCACTAAGCAACCTTGCATAGATATAGTTGTCATCTTCGGGCCAGGTTCCTCTCCCTGCCTGCACTTGTGACACCAGGTGCTGCACCGAGCACAAATTAACCAATGGCCTAAGTGCCTTTGCCTGCTCAGCAATGGCCGGATTATTGCTGCGTCTTGCACTAGTCAACCTTGCATAGATATGGTCGTCATCTTCGGGCCAGGTTCCTCTCCCTGCCTGCACTTCCGTTACAATTTGAGCAAGCTCTTGCAGTGCGATACGATCAGAGCTATCACGCCTCTCTTGGTTGATAGTGATTTCCTTATGGATTAGAAAGCCACGTAATGCTACCAGATCATGCCGACATTCCGGGCAGGTATTAACCATTCGCCCATCAAGTTCTGTCGTTAACCACACTTTCAGGCAGTCTATATGAAACAAATGAGAACATGACGTTTTCACCACATCGTCAGATTCCACAAAATCAGTCAGACATACGCTGCAAGCTCCTCCAACATATTCAACCTCCTGCGCTTCTTCAAGGCTGTTCGAAGCAGACTTTGGTAATATAAATGCGGGATACAACATAACTGTTTCTGACTGATGTACTTGCGGATAGCCGGACAAACCTTTCCCTGTAAGTTGAGCAAGCAGTTCTGAGGCATCTGGCGGCATTTGGCTGAATAACGATTTATTGTGTGCCTTCTTCTTTGTAATCCCTTCCAAAGCCGCAGATAAATCTGTGGCGCTGACGAATTGTCTTGATTCACTGGAAGATTCACTGGAAGTAGTGGGATATCCATTATAAAGCCATTGTTTCAGCCACTGGCTGATCCGGGCCAGAGCTGACAGGTAGTCAAACTGCCAGTCGGGCATAGTAAAAAATCCCTTGGCAGGAATGCCCGGCATAGAGGGAGGTGGCGGTGGGTCAAATGGAAAGCCTCTTCCCGATAATCGCAAGTCAGGTTCATGTATTAATGCGGGCCATTCTGGCAACACAAAGCTCGTGCCATTTTTCTCCGCTTCCTCAGAAACATTATTTGTAGCCAGATCGCCCTCGCCACTGTCAGTTCTATCTACTTGCAGTTCAGGGCTGATACACAAGAAGTTTCTTTGTTCCGTTGAGGGAGTGTCAATATCGTCACGTTTCAGTAGATAGCAGCTGAATGAACCTTCGCCTATTGGCACCCTGCCAATATAGGCAGCATTGGCCACAACCAGTATGTCTTCAAACAAGGCCAGAGAGTCTTCAGGCACAAAGAAGACAAAACCTGGTATCAGATACGCCTCTTGGTCAGGTGTCCCATTTGTGACGATGAGCAGATGTCCTTGAGGATGGTCATCACCAAATCCACTGGCTGCCAAAGAGATTAAGAGTGTCCCGATTATATAAAAGAAAACTGTTTTAATTTGCACTCAAATTTCCATTTTTTTTCAGTCAGAGCTGAGTGTAGCCACAGTAGGTCGGGCTCGCCTAAAAGTTTACACATACCCACTACTCCAACTGACCTTCTTCCAGGAAAAACCAAAAACCAGTAATAAGCAAACGTGCTGTCTGAATCGAAATAGAGTGTTGATTGACTCTAGTCATCACCGCTAAAGGGACTTAACGGCATGAAGTGTTCCTGAATCGGTCTTGTTTAGTCTGTGACCCTGATCGGAAGCAGACGGAGATAGCCCCGATCCGGGGCGATCATTACCGGATCCGGGTGTGAATATATTTTATGTCCAACAAAAGATTCTCCCGAGCGTCTTCTGGCCACTGATCAACATAGGCCCTGATAAACGCGTCCCTTGATATCCTGCTTTTGTCCATTTCTCCGAACAACCGCTTCAGATCGAGGAACACTTCTTTTGATTCCAGAACTGAGTCAGAAAGCCCTATGGTATCAATCAGCGAGAAACCGGACTCTTCATCATAAAAAATATTTTTGAAATTCAGGTCTTGATGAACCGCTCTGGAAAGGGTGTAGAGTCCATTGAGTTTCAAATCTCTGTGACGCAGGTGAAACTGCGCCAGAACTTTCCCAAACCCGGAGAACAAGGCATTGATGTCAACCTCGCCTGAGGGTTCACGGGACTCAGCGACCCAGTCTGCCAGAGAACGCCCCTTCACTGCTTTGAACAAAGAGTGCATACGCCCCGCGACCAATCCACTCCACTCATCGAAACCCAGAGCCAACGGCTCTTCTTCCGGCACAAAATAGCATTCAGCCACTTTCAACATAGGGGCAATAATAAAGCCACTGTTAACATAGCCTTTGAGAATATACTGCTGGCCGTCGATCCATATCGTGTTCAACGAATGCACCGAAGGAGAACCATACAGAGTGCTTATAATGCCCATGAGGCCAGCTTCATCCATGGTGTCAACCACCTGCTGATACTTCCCATGATGCACAGGAATTTGTTGCCACTGGCTGGCGCTGTTGCCTGGCCAACGCCAGTTGAAATAGTCTGCCAGATGAGCTTGCCAGTCGTTGCAGGCCATTGTCCCAGGCTGCATTACTCCCGTTTTTTTTAATAACTTCAATGCTTCGGTGCCGTTTTTGCTGGAAATCAGAGACTGACAGAATTCACTGTCTAGTTTCGGCTTCCAGAGTTCAAAGGGCTGGATATTGCAGGATTCATCATCCCCGGCTACTGGAATGCCCAGTCTCTCAGGCCATGCATAATAGGTAATCACAGCCGCAGTCAGGGCAGTCAAAGGCAGCAGGTAGTTTGAAGGGCGACTGCATGGACCTGTCTGACAATTTTCCGAAGAAAATGAATGAGCCGTCTGCATAGAGAGCAGTAGGGCCAGCAGAATAGGAAGTGTTTGCCCATGGACAAAGCGGTTAGGTGGCATAAAAAGTACTCCTGTATCAGATCTTCTTTATTCTTTTGATCCTGATCGATCCAGGGAGTTCAACTGCCATCAAAATTTTTTCAATGAGTCAGATCCGCGCTGCCAGCCCGAATACAGTTATGTTCTCAATCCGGGTCGGCAAAGCAGTCGGTTTTCAATCAGACTCTGCGGCTTTGGCTTCGGTGTCTTCTGGCAGACTTTCATCGGTTTGTGACTGATCTGTAGTGCAGCTCCAGCCCCAGCCTTCCTGTTTTTTCACAAATTCCGAGGCCTGATCTTCGCAATAGCCCGCAGTGTAACTGGCGTTCCAGAGCGTCTCTTCCCGACTGCCTTTGGTGTAGCGAACCTCGCAGGGCACACTGGACTCACGTTGCAGATAAACGACGCTTATCTTGCGTTCCTGTTTGCCACGGTGACAGGTGAAGGAGTAATTATCCGATGCGGATACCAGTCCGGTCATACCCAGCCCAACCAGAATGGCCAGAGAAGCTTTGTACATGAGGAGATTATCCTGTTCGAAGTCATAGTCACCCACGCCAGAAACGTCGGCGGAGAAGGCTTAACGTATCAGGTCTCGTGGAATCGTGAAACACTCTAACACAGCCCTTGCCAGAAACTGAAGACTCTTGGAGGAGCAAGCTGCCTGGCTGGATTAAACCTGTAGATTCGTTCACTTATCAGACATCTTTTCCTGTCAGGAAGCTCGACGGGTAGTTTTTCTACGGCGGGTTTTCTTCTTGAACCGGTTGGGCGATACCGGAGGCAGCCCCTGCACATTGATCGTTCCTGACTGCCCGGCTTCCTGCAACAACTGCAGCAGTTGCTGTTCAAGCTGATTCATAAAGGTCTGGTAAGAACCTTTTTTCTCCACGATCTGATTCAGTGACGCTTCCCAACGAGCGGTCATGTCTGGACGACTGACAGGTTCCGGCAGCGCTTTGATCAATGCTTTCCCGGTTTCAGTGGCATGAATGTTTTTGCCCTGGCGGGCAAGATATTTCCGATTGAACAATAGTTCAATAATCCCTGCCCGGGTAGCCTCGGTACCCAAACCATCGGTCTCCTTCAGCACCTTCCTGATCTCGGTATCCTTCACATAGCGGGCAATTCCGGTCATGGCTGATAGCAGGGTGGCATCGGTAAATGGCCTGGGTGGTTGGGTTTGTTTCTCTGCCAACTCTGCTTCCTTGCACAGCAGTGTCTGTCCTTGCTGCAATTCCGGTAACCTTTGACCCTCGAATTTATCGGATTGTTTATCTGTAGTTGATGATGGCTTGCGGGGAAAAATGGCTGTCCAGCCTTCTTCCTGCACTTCCCTGCTGCTGGCCATGAATAACCCGCCTTCCAGGGTGACACTGACTTTTCGGGCTAAAAATCGGTGATCCGGATAAAACTGAGCCACATACTGTCTGGCAATCAGGCGATATAGGTTACGCTCCCGGTCACCCATTTTGTAGAGATCGGCTCTTCGGGTGGTGGGGATAATCCCGTGGTGTGCGCCGACCTTCTTGTCATTCCAGGCTTTGCTTTTGCGATCGGGTAATGCACCGTCAACAGCGCTGGCCAGTTTTTCATCATTACTTCGGATCGCTGCCAGCACTTCCGGTGCCTCCCTGAAATGCTCCACGGGCAGATAACGGCAATCCGAACGGGGATAGGTCACCAGTTTCTGCTCATAAAGCTTTTGACAGACATCCAGCACCTCCTTGGCACTCATCCTTAGCTGTTTGGCAGCATCAATCTGAAGAACGGAAAGTGAATAGGGTAAAGGTGGAGACTCCTTAGCGGGTTTATTCTCCAGCTTACTGACTGTTCCCTGCTTGCCCTGTATCCTGCTGACAACATTTTCCGCCAGCCGACGATCCAGCACACGACCCTCGTCATCCATCCAGGGCTGACAGGCTTCACTGGGTTGCCACTTGGCCTTGAAGCACTCACCCCGATCAGTCACCAGCAGGGCAAAGACCTCGAAATAAGGTTTCGGTTGGAATTGAGCAATGTCTTCGTCTCTTCGCACCACCAGACCCAGCACCGGTGTCTGTACCCGACCCACAGAAAGCAACCCCCCATAACCTGCTTTCTTGCCAAGAACGGTATAAGCACGGGTTAAATTGATACCATAGAGCCAGTCGGCACGGGAGCGAGCCAGGGCAGAAACCGAGAGTGGAACATAGTCCGAATTGCTCTGCATTCGGTCGAAGGCTTTCTTGACCGCTGAGCCATTCAAGTCATTCACTAGCAGACGACGAACGCTTTTCCTGCGGGTTGGTGAAAGCTTGAGGTAATCCAGTACTTCATCTACCAACAACTGCCCTTCCCTGTCCGGGTCTCCGGCATGAACGATGACATCCGCTGTCTTCAACAGCTTGCGAATCACCGATAACTGGGCGCGAGTGTTTTTTCGCGGTTGCAGTTGCCACTGTTGGGGAACAATGGGTAAATGTTCAAAACGCCATTGCTTGTAGGCGGGATCATAATGTTCAGGCTCAGCCTGCTCCAGCAGGTGGCCAATACACCAGGTCACGACATCACCGGATGCCGTCTCTATGTAGCCATCTTGTCGTTTATGCGGCCGGGGCAATACATCGGCTATGGCTCTGCCCAGGCTGGGTTTTTCAGCAATGATTAAGCGCATTCGGTCAACAAAGGTTCCATCAGATCAATGGTGCAGCTGCCTATGATAAATTTCTTTCTGGTCATGTCATAGCCGCTACTAAAAATCTAACATAATCTGTAATTATGTAGACTTATCTACGCCGTCACCGTGGATGCACGACGAATCGTGTCTAACTCCACTCTTGCGTAGGGTTTAACGTCGAGCTGTAACGTGTCT
>NZ_JAGRPU010000069.1 GCF_024606225.1 Endozoicomonas sp. ISHI1
TCTCTAGCCTGTGACAAGCAGACATCAATCACTTGACTTTGCATCATCAAGCTTTCGTTTTCGGTGTTGCCTTTTGTGAGTCGACAGGGCTTGACTGTTTGGCAGGGTCTTCTGGCACTCAGGGCAGGTTTGCTCTCCGGTGTGATACTGACTTTTGTGAGCCGACAGGGCTCGAGCGTTTGGCAGGGTCTTCTGGCACTTAGGGCAGGTTTGCTCCGGGGTGTGATCTTTTCTTTTGTGATATGTCAGAGCTTGTGCGCTTGGCAGGGTCTTCTGGCACTTAGGGCAGGTTTGCTCTCCGGTGTGAAATAGACTTTGGTGAACCGACAGGGCTTGAGCGTTTGGCAGAGTCTTCTGGCACTCAGGACAGGTTTGCTCCGGGGTGTGATCTTTTCTTTTGTGATATGTCAGAGCTTGTGCGCTTGGCAGGATCTTCTGACACTCAGAGCAGATTTGCTCCGGGGTGTGATCTTTTCTTTTGTGATATGTCAGAGCTTGTGCGCATGGCAGGGTCTTCTGGCACTGAGGGCAGGTTTGTTCTCCGGTGTGATATTGACTTTTGTGAGCCGACAGGGCTCTGGCGTTTGGCAGGATCTTCTGGCACTCAGAGCAGGTTTGTTCCCCAGTGTGACCTTTTCTTTTGTGATACGTCAGAGCTTGTGCGTTTGGCAGGGTCTTCTGGCACTCAGGGCAGGTTTGTTCCCCGCTGTGATCTTTTCTTTTGTGATTCGACAGGGCTTGAGCGTTTGGCAGGGTCTTCTGGCACTCAAGGCAGGTTTGCTCTCCGGTGTGATATAGACTTTTGTGAACCGCCAGGGCTTGAGCGTTTGGCTTGGTCTTCTGGCACTCAGGACAGGTTTGCTCTGGGGTGTGATCTTTTCTTTTGTGAACCGACAGGGCTCTGGCGTTTGGCAGGACCTTCTGGCACTCAAGGCAGGTTTTCTCTCCGGTATGATCTTTTCTTTTGTGAGCCCACAGGGCTTGAGCGTTTGGCAGAGTCTTCCGGCACTCAGGGCAGGTTTGCCCTCCGGTGTGATATTGACTTTTGTGATCCCACAGGGCTTTCGCGTTTGGCAGGATCTTCTGGCACTCAGGACAGGTTGGCTCTCCGGTGTGATATTGCCTTTTGTGAGTGCTCAATGAGGCTTGAGAGCCAAGTGATTTTTCACAGCCGGGGTGATCACATCGGTATTTTTTCGAGCCAGCCTTCCTTTGTTTTTCCGCAGGAGGTGGATTTAATCTTAATGCTGGACTGGTTGTGCTGTCAGCGCCTGAGACAATTGTCGGATCTTCAGCAGGGCGGCTTACCGACCCAGATTCCTGATCGCCTGTTTGCAAATAGACATCAGTTCTGTAAGCGAAAGAGTCGCCTGAGGTTGAACGACACTGGGTACTTGTGGAGGGGGCGAAGATACAGCGTCCTTGTCGATGACAACAGGGCTGTTCATGGCAATTTTCGTCAAGGCTATGTCGGGAGTCTGTGGGCCGGCCCGAATTTTCATCATTATGGTCGTTGTCGTATGGATAATGCGATTTTTCTGAATATCTATTGAATGACTGAACATGATCCTCTGGCCCCGTTGTCCGGGAATAGTTACTGCCGCCCGTTCCGTACATCAAAGTGATGATCTGAAGTTTGTTTCGTCTGCAGGGTTTGTCATAGGGTGATGAGCCTGACTCTGGATATCCGTTTGTGCAGGTAATGTGTGATGGTTCGTTTTGCATCGGCCCCCAATCGGTCATTGGCATTGCAGGTGATGTGCCCGGCTCAGTTTTTATAAAAAAATTCTGGCTTGTCGAAGCCCCATTCTGGTTAACCTCAACGATAAAACGGTAAGTCTGTGGCTCGACCGGGCAAAAGAAAGGCACAAAGACCAATACATGCAAGAGAAGGATTTTAATGGTTCTATCCTTTGTTTTCTATGGATAGGAGCAGTGAGGATAGACGAGAGGATAAGGGGCCATGAAGTAAAACAGAGTGATTCATGTTCTCCCATCCGTGGCAAACGTGATTGCCAAGAGCGAGCCTTTCATGGCGCAGTCGAAGCAGGTTGATGATTTCGCAGTGCCACATGAGCATTGAGACCTGCTTACTGAAGGGGATTTCTTTCCATGTCTTTTTGTCATCGGTTAACCCGCCGCAGGTGATTGACGGATGGACGTGAACATTGTACTTCAGATCATGCCCAAACGTTTGCAGTGCCTTTTTCCTCCCTAGCCTGTGACAAGCAGACATCAATCACTTGACTTTGCATCATCAAGCTTTCGTTTTCGGTGTTGCCTTCTGTGATCCGACAAGGCTCGAGCGTTTGGTAGGGTCTTCTGGCACTCAGGGCAGCTTTGCTCTGGGGTATGATTTTTTCTTTTGTGATCCAACAGGGCTCGAGCGTTCGGCAGGGTCTTCTGGCACTCAGGGCAGGTTTGTTCTCCGGAGTGATATTGACTTTTGTGAACCAACAGGGCTCGAGCGTTTGGCAGGGTCTTCTGGCACTTAGGACAAGTTTGCTCTGGGGTGTGATCTTTTCTTTTGTGAACCGACAGGGCTTTCGCGTTTGGCAAGGTCTTCTGGCACTCAGGGCAGCTTTGCTTTGGGCTGTGATCTGTTCTTTTGTGATTCGACAGGGCTTGTACGTTTGGCAGGATCTTCTGGCACTCAGGGCAGCTTTGCTCCGGGGTGTGATCTCTTCTTTTGTGATTCCACAGGGCTTGTACGTTTGGCAGGGTCTTCTGGCACTCAGGGCAGCTCTGCTCCGGGGTGTGATCTTTTCTTTTATGATACGACAGGGCATGACGGTTTGGCAGGGTCTTCTGGCACTCAGGGCAGCTTTGCTCTGGGGTGTGATGTTGACTTTTGTGATTCGACAGGGCCTGAGCGTTTGGCAGAGTCTTCTGGCACTGAGGACAGGTTTGCTCTGGGGTGTGATCTTTTCTTTTGTGAGCCGACAGGGCTTGAGCGTTTGGCAGGGCCTTCTGGCATTCAGGGCAGGTTTGCTTTGGGGTGTGATATTTTCTTTTGTGATTCGACAGGGCTTGAGCGTTTGGCAGGGCCTTTTGGCATTCAGGGCAGGTTTGCTCTCCGGTGTGATATTTTCTTTTGTGATCGGACAGGGCTTCCACGTTTGGCAGGGTCTTCTGGCACTCAGGGCAGGTTTGCTCTGGAGTGTGATCTTTTCTTTTGTGAACCGACAGGGCTTTCGCGTTTGGCAAGGTCTTCTGGCACTCAGGACAGGCTTGCTCTCCGCTGTGATATCTTTTGTGAGCCGACAGGGCTTCCACGTTTGGCAGGGTCTTCTGGCACTCAGGGCAGATTTGCTCCGGGGTGTGATCTTTTCTTTTGTGATTCCACAGGGCTTTCGCGCTTGACAAGATTCTCTGGCACTCAGGGCAGGTTTGCTCTCCGGTGTGATAGTGTCTTTTGTGAGTCTTCAATGAGGCTTGAGAGCCAAGTGATTTTCCACAGCCGGGGTGATCACATCGGTATTTTTTGGAGCCTGCCTCCCTTTGTTTTTTCGCATGAGGTGGATTTAATGTTAATGATGGACTGGTTGTGCTGTCAGCGCCTGAGACAATTGTCGGATCTTCAGCATGACGGCTTACCGAGCCAGATTCCTGTTCGCCTGTTTGCAAATAAACATCTGTTCTGTATGCGAAAAGGTCGTCAGAGGTTGAACGACACTGGATACTTGTCGAGGGAGCGAAGATACAGCGTCCTTTTCGATGACAACAGGGCTGTTCATGACAGTTTTCGTCAAGGCTATGCCGGGAGTCGGTGGGTCGGCCCGAATTTTCATCATTATGACCGTTGTCGTATAGATAATGTGTTTGTTCTGAATGTCTATTGAATGACTGACCATGATCCTCTGGCCCGGTTGTCCGGGAATAGTTACCGCCACCCGTTCCATACATTAAAGTGATAATCTGAAATTTGTTTCGCCTACAGGGTTTGTCATCGCGAGGCATGCCTGGCCCTGAATATCCGTTTGTGTGGCTAATGTGTGATGGTTCGTTTTGCGCCGGCCTCCCATCGATCATTGGCATCGCAGATAATGTGCCCGTCTCAGCTTTTATAGACAAACTCTGGCTTGTCGAAGCCCCATTCTGGTTAATCTCAATGATAAAACGGTTAGTCTGTGGCTCAGCCGGGCGGACAAAAAGCACAAAGACCAATACGTGCAAGAGTAGGCGTTTAATGGTTCTATCCTTTGTTTTCTATGGATAGGAGCAGTGAGGATAGACGAGAGAATGAGGGATAAGGAACTAAAACAGAGTGGTTCATGGATTTTCTCATCCATGACAAACGTGCCTGCCAAGAGCGAGCCTTTAATGGCGCAGTCAAAGCAGGTTGATGATTTCGTAGCATTAAGACCTGCTTACTGAAGAAGATTTCTTTCCATGTCATTTTGTCATCGGTTAAGCCGACGGAGGTGATAGACAGACGGACATGAACATTGCACTTTAGATCATGCCCAACGTTTGCAGTGCCTTTCCCTCTCTAGCCTGTGACAAGCAGACATCAATCACTTGACTTTGCATCATCAAGCTTTCGTTTTCGGTGTTGCCTTCTGTGATCCGACAAGGCTCGAGCGTTTGGCAGGGGCTTCTGGCACTCAGGGCAGCTTTGCTCCGGGGTGTGATCTCTTCTTTTGTGATTCGATAGCGCTTTAGCGTTTGACACGGTCTTCTGGCACTCAGGGCAGGTTCGTTCTCCTTTGTGATATTGACTTTTGTGATTCGACAGGGCTTTTGCGTTTGGCAGGATCTTCTGGCACTCAGGGCAGATTTGTTCTCCTGTGTGATATTGACTTTTGTGATTCGACAGGGCTTGAGCGTTTGGCAAGGTCTTCAGGCACTCAGGGCAGGTTCGTTCTCCTGTGTGATATTTACTTTTGTGAACCGACAGGGCTTTCTCGTTTGGCAGGGTCTTCTGGCACTCAGGGCAAGTTCGTTCTCCGGTGTGATATTGACTTTTGTGAGCTGACAGGGCTTGAGCGTTTGACAGGGTCTTCTGGCACTCAGGGCAGGTCTGCTCTAGGGTGTGATCTGTTCTTTTGTGATACCACAGGGCTTGAGCATTTGGCAGGGTCTTCTGGCACTCAGGGCAGGTTTGCTCTGGGGTATGATCTTTTCTTTTGTGAACCGACAGGGCTCTATGGTTTGGCAGGGTCTTCTGGCACTCAGGGCAGGTTAGCTCTCTGGTGTGATATAGACTTTTGTGATCCGACAGGGCTTTCGCGTTTGGCAGGATCTTCTGGCACTCAGGGCAGGCTGGCTCTGGGGTATGATCTTTTCTTTTGTGAGTCGACAGGGCTTGAGCGTTTGGCAGGGTCTTCTGGCATTCAGGGCAGGTTTGTTCTCCGGTGTGATATAGACTTCTGTGAACCGACAGGACTTGAGCGTTTGGCAGGGTCTTCTGGCACTCAGGGCAGGTTTGCTCCGGGGTGTGATCTCTTCTTTTGTGAGCCGACAGGGCTTGAGCGTTTGGCAGGATCTTCTGGCACTCAGGGCAGGTTTGTTCTCCAGTGTGATATTGTCTTTTGTGATTCGACAGCACTTTCGCATTTAACAGGGTCTTCTGGCACTCAGGGCAGGTTTTCTCTCCAGTGTGATGTTGACTTTTGTGAGCACTCAGTGAGCCTTGTGAGCCAAGTGATTTTTCACAGCCGGGGTAATCACATCGGTATTTTTTGGAGCATGCCTTCCTTTGTTTTTTCGCAGGAGGTGGATTTAATGTTAATGCTGGACCAGTTGTGCTGTCAGCACCTGAGACCACTGTCGGATCTTCAGCTGGACGGCTTACCGAGTCATATTCCTGATCGCCTGTTTGTAAATAAACATCTGTTCTGTATGCGAATGGGTCGTCAGAGATTGAACGACACTGGATACTTGTGGAGGGAGCGAAGATACAGCGTCCTTTTCGATGACAACAGGGCTGTTCATGACAGTTTTCGTCAAGGCTATGCCGGGAGTCAGTGGGTCCGCCCGAATCTTCATCATTATGACCGTTGTCGTATAGATAATGTGTTTTTTCTGAATGTCTATTGAATGACCGACCATGATCCCCTGGCCCGGTTGTCCGGGAATAGTTACCGCCGCACGTTTCGTACATCAAAGTGATGATCTGAAGTTTGTTTCGCCTGCAGGGTTTGTTATCGGTTGGTGAGCCCGCCCCTGAATATCCGTTTGTGCAGGTAATGTGTGATGGTTCGTTTTGCGCCGGCCTCACATCGGTCATTGGCATCGCAGATAATGCGCCAGGCTCAGCTTTTATAGACAAACTCTGGCTTGTCGAAGCCCCATTCTGGTTAACCTCAACGGTAAAACGGTAAGTCTGCGACTCAACCGGGCAAACGAAAGGCACAAAGACCAATACCTGCAAGAGTAGACTTTTAATGGTTCTATCCTCTGTTTTCTATGGATAGGAGCAGTGAGGATAGACGAGAGGATAAGAGTTTTGTCATCGGTTAACCCACCGCAGGTGATAGACAGATGGGCGTGACTGTGACAAGCAGACATCAATCACTTGACTTTGCATCATCAAGCTTGCGTTTTCGGTGTTGCCTTCTGTGATTCGACAAGGCTTGAGCATTTGGCAGGGTTTTCTGGCACTCAGGGCAGGTTTGCTCTGGGGTGTGACATCTTTTGTGAGCCGACAGGGCTTCCGCGTTTGGCAGGATCTTCTGGCACTCAGGGCAGGTTTGCTCTGGGGTGTGATCTTTCCTTTTGTGAACCGACAGAGCTTTGGCGTTTGGCAGGGTCTTCTGGCACTCAGGGCAGATTTGCTCCGGAGTGTGATCACTTCTTTTGTGATCCGACAGGGCTTTCGCGTTTGTCAGGATCTTCTGGCACTCAGGGCAGGTTTGTTCTCCTGTGTGATATTGACTTTTGTGAGCCGTCAGGGCTTGAGCATTTGGCAGAGTCTTCTGGCACTCGGGGCAGGTTTGCTCAGGGGTGTGATCTTTTCTTTTGTGATCCGACAGGGCTTTCGAGTTTGGCAGGATCTTCTTGCACTCGGGGCAGATTTGTTCTCCTGTGTGATATTTACTTTTGTGATTCGACAGGGCATTCATGTTTGGCAAGGTCTTCAGACACTCAGGGCAGGTTCGTTCTCCTGTGTGATATTTACTTTTGTGAACCGACAGGGCTTTCTCGTTTGGCAGGGTCTTCTGGCACTCAGGGCAGGTTTGCTCTCCAGTGTGATATTGTCTTTTGTGAGCCTTCAAAGAGGCTTGAGAGCCAAGTGATTTTTCACAGCCGGGGTGATCACATCGGCATTTTTTAGAGCCTGCCTTCCTTTGTTTTTTAGCAGGAGGTGGATTTAATGTTAATGCTTGACCAGTTGCGCTGTCAGCGCCTGAGACAACTGTCGGACCTTCATCAGGATGGCTTACTGAGCCAGATTTCTGTTTGCCTGTTTGCAAATAAACATCTGTTCTGTATGCGAAAGGGTCGTCTGAGGTTGAACGACACCGGATACTTGTAGAGGGAGCGAAGATACAGCGTCCTTGTCGATGACAACAGGGCTGTTCATGGCAATTTTCGTCAAGGCTATGTCGCGAGTCGGTGGGCCGACCCGAATTTTCATCATTATGGTCGTTGTCGTATAGAGAATGCGTTTTTTCTGAATGTCTATTGAATGACTGACAGTGATTTTCTGGCCCCGTTGTCCCGGAATAGTTACCGCCGCCCGTTCTGTACATCAAAGTGATGATCTGAAGTTTGTTTCGCCCACAGGGTTTGTCATCAGTCGGTGAGCCTGACCCTGAATATCCGTTTGTGCTGGTAATGTGTGATGATTCGTTTTGCACCGACCTCCCATTGTTCATAGGCATTGCAGATAATGTGAACGGCTCAGTTTTTATAGACAAACTCTGGCTGGTCAAAGCCCCATTCTGGTTAACCTCAACGATAAAACGGTAAGTCTGTGACTCAACCGGGCAAACGAAAGGCACAAAAACCAATACGTGCAAGAGTAGGCTTTTAATGGTTCTATCCTTTGTTTTCTATGGATAGGAGCAGTGAGGATAGACGAGCGGATAAGAGTTTTGTCATCGGTTAACCCGCCGCAGGTGAGAGACAGATGGACGTGAACATTGCACTTCAGCTCATGCACAAACGTATACAGCGTCTTTCCCTCCTGAGCCTATGACAAGCAGAAATCAATCACTTGACTTTGCGTCATCAAACTTTCGTTTTCGGTGTTGTCTTCTGTGATCCGAGAGGGCTTTCGCGTTTGGCAGGATCTTCTGGCAATCAGGGCAAGTTTGCCCTGGAGTGTGATCTTTTCTTTTATGAACCGACAGGGCTTGAGCGTTTGGCAGGGTCTTTTGGCACTCAGAGCAGGTTTGCTCTCCGGTGTGATATAGACTTTTGTGAACCGACAGCGCTTGAGCATTTGGCAGGGTCTTCTGGCACTCTGGGCAGGTTTGCTCTGGGGTGTGATCTTTTCTTTTGTGATTAGATAGCACTTTAGCGTTTGGCAGGATCTTCTGGCACTCTGGGCAGGTTTGCTCTGGGGTGTGATCTTTTCTTTTGTGATTAGATAGCGCTTTAGCGTTTGGCAGGGTCTTCTGGCACTCAGGGCAGGTTGGCTCCCCGGTGTGATATTCACTTTTGTGACTCGACAGGACTTTCGCGTTTGGCAGGATCTTCTGGCACTCAGGGCAGGTTTGCTCTGAGGTGTGATCTTTTCTTCTGTGGTCCGACAGGGCTTTCACATTTGACAGGGTCTTCTGGCACTCAGGGCAGGTTTGTTCTCCGGTGTGATATAAACTTTTGTGAACCGATAGGGCTTTCGCGTTTGACAGGGTCTTCTGGCACTCAGGGCAGGTCTGCTCCGGGGTGTGATCTTTTCTTTTGTGATTCGACAGGGCTTGAGCGTTTGGCAGGGTCTTCTGGCACTCGGGGCAGGTTTGCTCTCCGGTGTGATATAAACTTTTGTGAACCGACAGGGCTTGAGCGTTTGACAGGGTCTTCTGGCACTCAGGGCAGGTCTGCTCCGGGGTGTGATCTTTTCTTTTGTGAGCCGACAGGGTTTTGGCGTTTGGGAAGGTCTTCTGGCATTCAGGGCAGGTTTGCTCCGGGGTGTGATCTTTTCTTTTGTGATACGTCAGAGCTTGTGCGTTTGGCAAGGTCTTCTGGCACTCAGGACAGGTTTTCTCTCCGGTGTGATTGTGTCTTTTGTGATTCGACAGGGCTTTCGCATTTAACAGGATCTTCTGGCACTCAGGGCAGGTTTGTTCCCCGGTGTGATCTTTTCTTTTGTGATACGCCAGAGCTTGAGCGTTTGGCAAAGTTTTCTGGCACTCGGCGCAGGTTTGCTCTGGGGTGTGATCTTTTCTTTTGTGAGTTGACAGTGCTTGAGCGTTTGGCAGGGTCTTCTGGCACTCAGGGCAGGTTGGCTCTCCGGTGTGATATTGACTTTTGTGAACCGACAAGGCATTCGCGTTTGGCAGGGTCTTCTGGCACTCAGGACAGGTTTGCTCCGGGGTGTGATCTTTTCTTCTGTGAACCGACAGGGCTCTGGTATTTGGCAGGGTCTTCTGGCACTCAGGGCAGGTTTGCTCTCCGGTATGATATAGACTTCTGTGAACCGACAGGGCTTTCGCGTTTGGCACGGTCTTCCGGCACTCAGGGCAGGTTGGCTTTCCGGTGTGATATTGACTTTTGTGAGTCTTCAATGAGGCTTGAGAGCTAAGTGATTTTTCACAGCCGGGATGATCACATCGGTATTTTTTAGAGCCTGCCTTCCTTTGTTTTTTCGCAGGAGGTGGATTTAATGTTAATGCTGGACCAGTTGTGCTGTCAGCGCCTGAGACAACTGTCGGACCTTCATCAGGATGGCTTACCGAGCCAGATTCCTGTTTGTCTGTTTGCAAATAAACATCTGTTCTGTATGCGAAAGGGTCGTCAGAGATTGAACGACACTGGATACTTGTGGAGGGAGCGAAGATACAGTGTCCTTGTCGATGACAACAGGGCTGTTCATGACAGTTTTCGTCAAGGCTATGCCGGGATTCAGTGGGTCGGCCCGAATTTTCATCATTATGGCCTTTGTCGTATAGATAATGTGTTTTTTCTGAATGTCTATTGAATGACTGACCATGATCCCCTGGCCCGGTTGTCCGGGAATAGTTACCGCCGCCCGTTTCGTACATCAAAGTGATAATCTGAAATTTGTTTCGTCTGCAGGGTTTGTCATCACGGGGCGTGTCTGACCCTGAATATCCGTTTGTGCCGCTAATGTGTGATGGTTCGTTTTGCTCCGACCTCTCATCGGTCATTGACATTGCAGATAATGTGCCCGGCTCAGTTTTTATAAAAAAATTCTGGCTTGTCGAAGCCCCATTCTGGTTAACCTCAACGATAAAACGGTAAGTCTGTGGCTCAACCGGGCAAACGAAAGACACAAAGACCAATACGTGCAAGAGTAGACTTTTAATGGTTCTATCCTTTGTTTTCTTTGGATAGGAGCAGTGAGGATAGACGAGAGGATAAGAGTTTTGTCATCGGTTAACCCACCGCAGGTGATAGACAGATGGGCGTGACTGTGACAAGCAGACATCAATCACTTGACTTTGCATCATGAAGCTTGCGTTTTCGGTGTTGCCTTCTGTGATTCGACAAGGCTTGAGCATTTGGCAGGGTTTTCTGGCATTCAGGGCAGGTTTGTTCTCCTGTGTGATATTTACTTTTGTGAACCGACAGGGCTCTCGCGTTTGGCAGGGTCTTCTGGCAATCAAGGCAGGTCTGCTCTGGGGTGTGATCTTTTCTTTTGTGATGCCACAGGGCCTTCGCGTTTGACAAGATCCTCTGGCACTCAGGGCAGGTTTGCTCTCCACTGTGATATTGACTTCTATGAGCTGACAGGGATTGAGCGTTTGACAGGGTCTTCTGGCACTCAGGGCAGATTTGTTCTCCTGTATGATCTTTTCTTTTGTGAACCGACAAGGCTTGAGCGTTTGGTAGGGTCTTCTGGCACTCAGGGCAGGTCTGCTCCGGGGTGTGATCTTTTCTTTTGTGAGTTGACAGTGCTTGAGCGTTTGGCAGGGTCTTCTGGCACTCAGGGCAGGTTTGCTCTCCGGTGTGATATTGACTTTTGTGAACCGACAAGGCATTCGCGTTTGGCAGGGTCTTCTGGCACTCAGGACAGGTTTGCTCCGGGGTGTGATCTTTTCTTTTGTGAACCGACAGAGCTCTGGTGTTTGGCAGGGTCTTCTGGCACTCAGGGCAGCTTTGCTCTGGGGTGTGATCTTTTCTTTTGTGATCCGACAGGGCTTGAGCGTTTGGCAGAGTCTTCTGACACTCAGGACAGCTTTGCATCGGGGTGTGATCTTTTCTTCTGTGATCCAACAGAGCTCTCACGTTTGGGAGGATCTTCTGGCACTCAGGGCAGGTTTGCTCTGAGGTATGATCTTTTCTTTTGTGAGCCGACAGGGCTTGAGCGTTTCGCAGGGTCTTCCCGCACTCAGGGCAGGTTTGCTCTCCGGTGTGATATTTACTTTTGTGCACTGACAGGGCTTTCGCGTTTGGCAGAATCTTCTGGCACTCAGGGCAGTTCTGCTCCGGGGTGTGATCTTTTCTTTTGTGAACCGACAAGGCTTGAGCGTTTGGCAGGGTCTTCTGGCACTTAGGGCAGGTTTGCTCTCCGGTGTGATATTGCCTTTTGTGAGTGCTCGATGAGGCTTGAGAGCTAAATGATTTTTCACAGCCGGGGTAGTCACATCGGTATTTTTTGGAGCCTGCCTTCCTTTGTTTTTTCGCAGGAGGCGGATTTAATGTTAATGATGGACCGATTGTACTATCAGCGCTCGAGACATCGGTCGAAACTTCAGCAGGATGGCTTACCGGGTCAGATTCCTGATCGCCCGTTTGCAAATAGACATCTGTTCTGCAAGCGAAAGAGTCGTCTGAGGTTGAACGACACTGGATACTTGTGGAGGGAGCGAAGATACAGTGTCCTTGTCGATGACAACAGGGCTGTTCATGGCAATTTTCGTCAAGGCTATGTCGCGAGTCGGTGGGTCGGCCCGAATTTTCATCATTATGGTCGTTGTCGTATAGAGAATGCGATTTTTCTGAATGTCTATTGAATGACTGACAGTGATTTTCTGGCCCCGTTGTCCCGGAATAGTTACCGCCGCCCGTTCCGTACATCAAAGTGATGATCTGAAGTTTGTTTCGCCCACAGGGTTTGTCATCAGTCGGTGAGCCTGACCCTGAATATCCGTTTGTGCGGGTAATGTGTGATGATTCGTTTTGCACCGACCTCCCATTGTTCATAGGCATTGCAGATAATGTGAACGGCTCAGTTTTTATAGACAAACTCTGGCTTGTCAAAGCCCCATTCTGGTTAACCTCAACGATAAAACGGTAAGTCTGTGGCCCAACCGGGCAAACGAAAGGCACAAAAACCAATACGTGCAAGAGTAGACTTTTAATGGTTCTATCCTTTGTTTTCTATGGATAGGAGCAGTGAGGATAGACGAGCGGATAAGAGTTTTGTCATCGGTTGACCCGCCGCAGGTGATAGACCGATGGACGTGAACATTGCACTTCAGATCATGCCCAAACGTTTGCAGTGCCTTTTCCTCTCTAGCCTGAGACAGGCAGACATCAATCACTTGACTTTGCATCATCAAGCTTTCGTTTTCGGTGATGCCTTCTGTGATCCGACAAGGCTCGAGCGTTTGGTAGGGTCTTCTGGCATTCAGGGCAGGTTTGCTCTGGGGTATGATCTTTTCTTTTGTGATCCAACAGGGCTCGAGCGTTTGGCAGGGTCTTCTGGCACTCAGGGCAGGTTTGCTCTCCTGTGTGATATTGACTTTTGTGAACCGACAGGGCTTTTGCGTTTGGCAGGATCTTCTGGCACTTAGGGCAGGTTTGTTCTCCGGTGTGATATTGAATTCTGTGAGCTGACAGGGCTTTAGCGTTTGACAGGGTTTTCTGGCACTCAGGGCAGGTCTGCTCCGGGGTGTGATCTTTTCTTTTGTGATTCGACAGGGCTTGAGCGTTTGGCAGGGTCTTCTGGCACTTGGGGCAGGTTTGCTCTCCGGTGTGATACAGACTTTTGTGAACCGTCAGGGCTAGAGCGTTTGGCAGGGTCTTTTGGCACTCAGGGCAGGTTTGCCCTTCGGTGTGATCTTTTCTTTTGTGAATCGACAAGGCTTTCGCGTTTGGCAGGGTCTTCTGGCACTCAGGGCAGGTTTGCTCTGGGGAGTGGTCTTTTCTTTTGTGAACCGACAGGGATCTAACGTTTGGCAAGGTCTTCTGGCACTCAGGGCAGGTTTGCTCTGGGGTGTGATATTGACTTTTGTGATCCGACAGGGCTTTCGCATTTGGCAGGATCTTCTGGCACTTAGGGCAGGTCGGCTTTCCGGTGTGATATTGACTTTTGTGAACCGACAGAGCTTGAGCGTTTGGCAGGATCTTTCGGCACTCAGGGCAGGTTTGCCCTTCGGTGTGATCTTTTCTTTTGTGATCCGACAGGGCTTTCGCGTTTGGCAGGGTCTTCTGGCACTCAGGGCAGGTTTGCTCTCCGGTGTGATATAGACTTCTGTGAACCGACAGGGCTTTCGCGTTTGGCAGGGCCTTTTGGCACTCAGGACAGCTTTGCTCCGGGGTGTGACATTTTCTTTTGTGATTCCACAGGGCTTTCGAGTTTGGCAAGGTCCTCTGGCACTCAGGGCAGGTTTGCTCTCCACGGTGATATTGACTTCTGTGAGCTGTCAGGGCTTGAGCGTTTGACAGGGTCTTCTGGCACTCAGGGCATGTCTGCTCCGGGGTGTGATCTTTTCTTTTGTGAACCGACAAGGCTTGAGCGTTTGGCAGGATCTTCTGGCATTCAGGACAGGTTTGCTCTCCGGTGTGATATTGCCTTTTGTGAGCGCTCGATAAGGCTTGAGAGCTAAATGATTTTTCACAGCCGGGGTGATCACATCGGTATTTTTTGGAGCCTGCCTTCCTTTGTTTTTTCGCAGGAGGTGGATTTAATGTTAATGCCAGACCGATTGTACTGTCAGCTCCCGAGACAACGGTCGGACCCTCAGCAGGATGGCTTACCGGGCCAGATTCCTGATCGCCTGTTTGCAAACAGACATCTGTTCTGCAAACGAAAGAGTCATCTGAGGTTGAACGACACCAGGTACTTGTGGAGGGAGCGAAGATACAGCGTCCTTGTCGATGACAGCAGGGCTGTTCATGGCAATTTTCGTCAAGGCTATGTCGGGAGTCTGTGGGCCGACCCGAATTTTCATCATTTTGGTCGTTGTCGTATGGATAATGCGATTTTTCTGAATGTCTATTGAATGACTGACCATGATCCTCTTGCTCTGTTGTCCGGGAATAGTTACCGCCGCCCGTTCCGTACATCAAAGTGATCATCTGAAATTTGTTTCGTCCGCAAGGTTTGTCATAGTGTGGTGAGCCTGACTCTGAATATCCGTTTGTGCCGCTAATGTGTGATGGTTCGTTTTGCACCGGCCCCCAATCGGTCATTGGCACCGCAGATAATGTGCCCGGCTCAGTTTTTATAGAAAAACTCTGGCTTGTCGAAGCCCAGTTCTGGTTAACCTCAATGATAAAACGGTAAGTCTGCGGTTCAACCGGGCAAACAAAAGGCACAGAGACCAATACGTGCAGGAGTAGACTTTTAATGGTTCTATCCTTTGTTTTCTATGGATAGGAGCAGTGAGGATAGACGAGAGGATAAGAGTTTTGTCATCGGTTAACCTGCCGCAGGTGAGAGAAAGGTGGACGTGAACATTGCACTTCAGCTCATGCACAAACGTATACAGCACCTTTCCCTCCTGAGCCTGTCACAAGCAGAAATCAATCACTTGACTTTGCGTCATCAAGCTTTCGTTTTCGGTGTTGTCTTCTGTGATCCGAGAGGGCTTTCGCGTTTGGCAGGGTCTTCTGGCACTCAGGGCAGGTTTGCTCTGGCGTGTGATATTGACTTTTGTGAACCGACAGGGCTTTCGCATTTGACAGGGTCTTCTGGCACCTAGGGCAGGTTTGTTCTCCGGTGTGATATCGACTTCTGTGGGCTGACAGGGCTTTAGCGTTTGACAGGGTTTTCTGGCACTCAGGGCAGGTCTTCTCCGGGGTGTGATCTTTTCTTTTGTGATTCGACAGGGCTTGAGCGTTTGGCAGGGTCTTCTGGCACTTGGGGCAGGTTTGCTCTCCGGTGTGATAAAGACTTTTGTGAACCGACAGGGCTAGAGCGTTTGGCAGGGTCTTTTGGCACTCAGGGCAGGTTTGCTCCGGGGTGTGATCTTTTCTTTTGTGATTCCACAGGGCTTGAGGGTTTGGCAGGGTCTTCTGGCACTCAGGGCAGGTTTGCTCTCCAGTATGATCTTTTCTTTTGTGATCCAACAGGGCTCGAGCGTTTGGCAGGGTCTTCTGGCACTCAGGGCAGGTTTGCTCCGGGGTGTGATCTTTTCTTTTGTGATTCCACAGGGCTTGTACGTTTGGCAGGGTCTTCTGGCACTCAGGGCAGCTTTGCTCTCCGGTGTGATATTGACTTTTGTGATTCGACAGGGCTTTTGCGTTTGACAGGATCTTCTGACACTCAGGGCAGATTTGTTCTCCTGTGTGATATTGACTTTTGTGATTCGACAGGGCTTGAGCGTTTGGCAGGGTCTTCTGGCACTCAGGGCAGGTTGGCTCTCCGGTGTGATAAAGACTTTTGTGAACCGACAGGGCTTGAGCGTTTGGCAGGGTCTTCTGACACTCAGGACAGCTTTGCTTTGGTGTGTGATCTTTTCTTCTGTGATCCAACAGAGCTCTCGCGTTTGGGAGGGTCTTCTGGCACTCAGGGCAGCTTTGCTTTGGGGTGTGATCTTTTCTTTTGTGATCCGACAGGGCTTGAGCGTTTGGCAGGGTCTTCTGGCACTTAGGACAGGTTTGCTCTCCGGTGTGATATTTACTTTTGTGCACTGACAGGGCTTGAGCGTTTGGCAGGGTCTTCTGGCACTTAGGACAGGTTTGCTCTGGGGTGTGATATTGCCTTTTGTGAGTGCTCAATGAGGCTTGAGAGCTAAATGATTTTTCACAGCCGGGGTGATCACATCGGTATTTTTTGGAGCCTGCCTTCTTTTGTTTTTTCGCAGGAGGTGGATTTAATGTTAATGATGGACCGGTTGTGCTGTCAGCGCCTGAGAAAACGGTCGGACCTTCAGCAGGATGGCTTACCGGGCCAGATTCCTGATCGCCTGTTTGCAAACAGACATCTGTTCTGTATCCGAAAGGGTCGTCAGAGGTTGAACGACACTGGATACTTGTAGAGGGAGCAAAGATACAGCGTCCTTGTCGATGACAACAGGGCTGTTCATGGCAATTTTCGTCAAGGCTATGTCGGGAGTCGGTGGGCTGACCCGAATTTTCATCATTTTGGTCGTTGTCGTATGGATAATGCGATTTTTCTGAATGTCTATTGAATGACTGACCATGATCCTCTTGCCCCGTTGTCCGGGAATAGTTCCCGCCGCCCGTTCCGTACATCAAATTGATGATCTGAAATTTGTTTTGTCCACAGGGTTCGTCATAGGGTGGTGAGCCTGACTCTGAATATCCGTTTGTGCCGCTAATGTGTGATGGTTCGTTTTGCACCGGCCCCCAATCGGTCATTGGCACCGCAGATAATGTGAACGGCTCAGTTTTTATAGACAAACTCTGGCTTGTCAAAGCCCCATTCTGGTTAACCTCAACGATAAAACGGTAGGTCTGTAGCTCAACCGGGCAAACGAAAGGCACAAAGACCAATACGTGCAAGAGTAGGCTTTTAATGGTTCTATCCTTTGTTTTCTATGGATAGGAGCAGTGAGGATAGACGAGAGGATAAGAGTTTTGTCATCG
>NZ_JAGRPU010000006.1 GCF_024606225.1 Endozoicomonas sp. ISHI1
ATCCCGAACTCGGAAGTGAAACGACAGATCGCCGATGGTAGTGTGGGGTTTCCCCATGTGAGAGTAGGTCATCGCCAGGCATTGAATAAAGCAAAACCCCAGTTGAGTGATCGGCTGGGGTTTTTGTTTATCCGTTACAGGACAATGTAATGTCACCCGAAAGAACGACAAAACTTCTTAAGCAATGCGTCGTTTATTTTCGTGCTCCCATCCAAACCCGGAAGTAACAGGATCGTCCGGAACGATTTTAGGCAGTTTTAGTACTCAATCATGAATTTATTGATGATCAACTCTGCATTTTGCCATTTCTTTCGGATTAGAAGGTACACGGCAGACCCGGTCTCCATAATAGTCATTGTTGAAATTGCAATCACTTTGCTTGTTGGATTGCTGAGCAGGAACATTGAAACTATCCTGTTTTTTCTCTATCTGGCTGGATGCATTCATGGGGTAATCCTCCTGTTGTATAAAATAAAGTTTATAAACAAGGAATTGAAACTGGAAATTGGCAATGGCTATCACAATGATAGGAAAGTTGTATTCAAACTGTTGCAGTATGGTACTGGTGGAGGTGCGCCTTGAAGCGCGTACAATCTTGCGACCTGAAATGGTCGCCACGGTAAAGCTGTGGTCGGCAGCTGTGTACCAAGTCTTGCGGGGTGGAAGGTAACGACCACAGCGAAGCGCAGACAGGAAGATAATAGGCCATAACGTTTGCTAAGGGATAATTAACCTCGAAATTGAACGTATTCGAAGTAGCTGACCTTCTCTCTACCAAGGGAAAGCAGAAATTGGGAGCTCCGCTAATGACAACAACCGCAGTAGGACAGCCTTAAGTTCGACAGGCTGATAGAGCAATGCAGGAGCAGTTGCCGCGGAGGGGCAGTCTATTCTCGGTCAGCCTCCGTGTGATAGCTATTTTAAATAGCGGGGTATCAATTCCAACGCTCTCTTCTCTTTATAGAAAGGTGCAACAGGTTTTTTTAAACTTCAGGATCCCTTGTCACTAAGATTTTTGGACGGAGTTTCGCTCAGCGTGGAGCCCGATAAGGGCCACGAGCGTTGACACAAATTGAATTACAGTCTCGCAGTAAATTGAATGGATTCAGACAACGGCCCCAGCAGATAACCAAGAAGCGTGCGTTTACCTGCCAGTATATTGAGTTCAACGGTCATACCCGGGATCAACTGATTATTTTCATCAAACCCTGAACTTTCCGTCTCAATCATAGCCTTGTAGTAATGCTTAGCCGTGACACTATCTACATAAGTGTCAGCACTCACCTCCAGAACCTTGCCCCTCAGAGAGCCATAAGTCGTATAATCGTAGGCAGAAACCCGAACATTCACTGACTGACCGGGCCAGACTCTGGCTCTGTCATGTGGTGCCACCATAGCTTCTACCATCAGGGGAACTCCATCTGGCACTATCTCTGCCAATATCGAACCCGGCGATACGACCTCACCAATAGTATTGACATGCAGGGTATGCAGAGTACCTGTAACCGGTGCCGCCACTTTTTTACGGACCTGCCGTTCACTGGAAGAGTGAATCTGTGCCTGAATTTGAACAATTTCTAACCGGACTTTGTTGTAATTATGCTGTGCCTCTTCACGAAAATCTGTCATCAGTTTTTTTTTCTTTAAACGCAGCTCTGACAGGTTGGCAGCAATGACCGGAATCTGTTTCATTGACTGATTGATTCTGGTCTCAATTTTCAGCAACGCCATCTTTTTTTCCAGCTGATTATGAATCGAACCAGCACCTTCCTGAAGAAGCGTCGTCAGTATATCCAACTGCTTTTGAGCTACCGCCCGTTCGTTTTTCATGTCCTTGATGACCTGGTCAAGCTCAGATAACTGGGCTTCTTCTTTGTTAATCTGCTGGCGGACAATGGAGATTTGTTCGCTGAGCTTTCTGGCACGTTTTTTATACAGCTCTTGTTCGTTAAGATAATGCTCGTTATTCCGAGTCTTTTGTTTGCTCGCAGCGATCAGTTCTTTACCCGTCATTTCAGCATACAATCGTTGCGCTTTTGCGGTCAGCCCTCTGAGTCTTTGGTTCAAAATGCTGATATTCTCGGTCAAGGAAGGATTCATCACCGTAAACAATACCATGTCTTTGTGAATCCGCTGCCCTTCTTGCACGTGCAGTTCGGTAAGAATACCGCCTTCCAGATGCTCAACCACACGGTTATTGCTGAAAGTAGTCACCCGACCATTGCTCTTGACGACCACATCTATTTCGATAATGGCTGACCAGACCAGAAAACACAGAACGATAAAAGTGATGGTAAAAATGATGGAATAGCGGGAAAACGATCGGTGCCGCATTCGGGTAAGCAGTGGCTTCATCATTATTCGTTATCCACCAGTTTGATAACCACCTGGTTTCGTTGCTCGGTGCCGGATTCGTCCAGTCTGATTTTGATAAATTCAGCGGGCATGCCAGCATCCAGAAGAATTTTTCGAACTTGAGAAATTCGGTTGAATGCAATTTCGTAAGAAACCGTTTTCGCCAGGCTTCTGCTATTGAGCAGGCTAATAACATGGATCGTTTTACCCTGAAAATCAGCTATGTTTGCCTGAACCCATTCTTCCAGCTCCTTGTTTGCCGCTTCAGAAAGACGTGAGTTGAAATCTTCGTACTTTATGCGAATGAGTTTACTCTTAATCTCTGTGGATACCTGGCTCTCTAAATTAACGCTCATGGCTTCAGAAATGATTTCCTTCTCAATATCCGATTCCACCGAGGCTTGCTGACCCGATTCCAGTCCTTCGGTTGAGCCGGCTGCCGCATGCTCAGCTTCAATAGACGACTGCGCAATATCATAACCCACCTGAACACTCAGCGCAGAAACGACCATAACCAACACAACGACCAGGAAAACAAAGACCAGCAGTGTGGTCGAAAGAGCATCCACAAATCCGGGCCATGGGTTGCTTTCAACTTTTTTAGCCATTGTGCTCCAGTTGCAGATGTGTAGTGTAGAAATTCAAACAGGAACCGTTACATCAACTGTTGTCTGGTTATCTATCGCCTGTCTGATGCGTTTCTTAATAAATGTTTACCGCAAAACGGAATACTAAAAGAAGCGATCCTTTGCAGTTTTCGTGCTGTGGGCCGAATAAGACTCTGAGGCTTTTAAAGTCCTATATCCATTGGATTGAAGAGATGGGGTAGGGGTACGCGGCAAAAAAATCAGGACAGGCAGGATCAAATTTTATGAAACTAAAAAGTCTGCTCGGGGTGAGTTTATTAATTCTTATCTCTCCAGTGAGTGCCTTATCGTTACCTGAAGCGGTCAACAAAGCACTGGAGATCAACCCGACCTTGAAGTCTCTGGAGGCTACGGTTGAGGTTGGAGAGGCTCAACTGGACAAGAGTTACGCCAACTACCACCCCAAGGTTACCCTCCAGTTGGAAAGTGGCAAGAGCAACAATTCAGACAGTTCCTGGCAGCAAAAGCGCAAATCATCAGTAACTCTTAATCAGGTGTTGTACGATTTTGGTCGGACTTCTAACCAGATCAGCGCCAGAAAATACAAGCTAAATGCCTACCAGCAGGATCTTAATAACGGCCGTGAGCAGCTCGTCCTGCTCACCTCAAACACCTTTCTGGAGATACTCAAGCTTGAGGAAGTGATCAGATATATCAAAGAGAATATCGCCTTTTACGATCGTTTTCTGGGCATCCTTGAAACCCGAAATCAGACAGGTGCGTCCAGCAAATCTGATGTTCAGCGTCTGACCAGTCTGAGCCAGAATGCCCAGCTTGAGCTGATCCAGTATCAGACAGACCTGACGTTTGCCCGTAAAACCTTTAAAAGCCTGACGAACATTGAGCCAGAAAACCTGACAATTCCTTCGCTGGACGGACTGGTCATCAAGCAAACCCCGAAGGAACTGGTCGAATTTGCAACAACCCGGAGTTATCAGATCCAGTCTCTCAGAAAAAACATTGAGTTCGCCAAAGAAAATCGAGACAAAGCCCGTTCCGATCTATATCCCAAATTTGACCTGAAAATTGAAACCAACAGGGAAAACTCTCTGGACACCAACGGCAAATGGTCAAGCACACAGGCTGCCGGTATCACAATGAGTTATGACATCTGGGACGGATTCAAGGCCCGAAGCAATGTTGATGAAACTAATGCCAAAGTGATGCGGGCTAATCATCAGTTACGAGAGGCAACACTGGCACTGGAAAAAGAGGCAGAGGAAGCTTACAGCGCGATGTTGAAGTTAAGAGATGAAAAGGCCGTCAATAAAGAGGCACTGGAAACCAACCGCGAAATTGTCGACCTCTATTACAAAGAATTTGAATTGGGTGAAAAGACCCTGCTGGATATCACCACAGCCCAGGGGGATTACCATAACAGTCGAGTCCAGAGCGCCGTGTTCCGGTTTGAGTATTACAAGAGTACGCTGAAAATCCGCTATTACCTGAATGATGTCATCAACACAGTGCGAAGTCTGGCAGACGAGTCCCAATGATGTTTCAGAGGACAGGCGAGAGAACGACGGGCAACACGGACAAAAAGGGATAATAAGGACATGTCTGAGCTGCATATTGCCAACCCGAAAAGAATAGAGAGCTTCATAAGGCGTATGCAGTTTGTCGTCGTAGCCAGCATTATCCTGGTTTATTTTTCCAGAGATTTTTTTATCACGGCACTTATGTCAAATCTGCCGCTGAACGGTACGATTTTATCGGTATTCATAGTCGGTTCGGTGCTCTGCTTCATCTATGTGTATCATCTTAAAGATGATGTTCTGGTGGTTGCCAAACTGGATGAGATCTTGTTTGAAAATAAAGCCGACCAGGACGGTTCGGATGATCCGGGCGATCAGAACATCCAAAGAGACAGGAGCAGCCAGAACGAGCAGGGCAAACCGAAACCGTTGAAGATGCACCTGATGGGGCCAACTGTCACCCTGCTCAAAAACAATGTTGCATCTCTGGGTGTTATCAGACTCTCGGCACCAGCAACCCGAGCTCTGGTAGACTCTCTGCAGGACAGTATGAGCGAAAAGTCCGCCTTCATTCGCTACTTCACCGACCTGCTGGTTTTTATCGGACTACTTGGAACTTTCCTTGGCCTCACCATCACCATTGGCTCCATCGGGGGCATCCTGTCTGATCTGGCAGGAGGCTTGGATGGCGGTGATATTATGGAAACCCTGATCAAGCTGATCCGAGGTCTGGAAGGGCCTCTTGGCGGCATGAGCACCGCCTTCGGTTCTTCCCTTATGGGTCTGAGTACTTCGTTGGTGCTGGGTATTTTTCTGCTCAGCCTGGACAAGGCCGGCCATTACTTCACCTCTGCCATGGAAAACTGGCTGGCTGAGCACACCGTTGAGAGAAGTTCTAATGGTGGAGCGGCTACGACCACTGCCGCTCCAGCCATCGGAAACGGGCAACTGGAGCAGATTACCACCCAGCTCAGTACCATCGCCAATACTCTGAAGAGAATCAGTATTCAATCTGCAGATGACAGGCAGTGGCAAAACCTGATCACTTTACTCAACAATAATCACCGTGAGCTGGCCAATGAGACCTCCGGGCTGTCTGAATCCCTGCTACGGACTGAACAACATATTGAAACTTCTGCCAGACTCCAGTCGGATCAGTTAGCGCAAGCAGAGCTGCAATTGCGGGAATCAGAAAAACTGCGCCAGATGTTCTCTACTCAGGCCGATGCCAGTATAGAAGCACTGGGCGCAGTACAGGAAAGCAAGCATCGGCTGGTTCAGATTGTCAATGCTCTGCTGAATGAGCAGCAGGCTCTGGGGCGCAGTCATGGGAAAACCACTGAGCAGGTCACCGAGCTGAAAGCATTCATCGCACAGAAAACAGACGCCTCTGCCACCGAACTTAAAGGTGTCTCTCTGCAGTTGCAGGCACTTTCCGATAAAGTTCAGGAAGATAACCAGGACAGCCAAATCAGGCAGTCACGAATGGAAAAGATGTTCATTTCCATGTCCAGGGCGATTAAGGATATGAAGGCCAGAATAAAAGGAAATTGAGACGTGAGGGTTCACCGGCATATCATTCCTCTGATCTGGAGTCTGGCCGCTTCGGCTGACAACAGTCCGGATTTTATTTTCCCGGTGGCTTGTCATTATGGTGTTGATTGCTTTATCCAAAACTATGTTGACCATGACCCCACTTCGGGCCACAGCGACTATCAGTGCCGTCAGCAAACCTATGACGGCCATTCTGGTACCGATATCAGGTTAGTTAACCTGCCCCAAATGAATAAGGGTGTTTCTGTGCTGGCAGCAGCCGATGGCACGGTTGTCGCGACACGGGATGGCATTGCGGATACTTATCTGAACCCTGCCCGACGTAAGGAAATAAAACAGATCGGTCTGGGCAATGCCGTTGTTATCCAGCATGGGGATGGCTGGCGCAGCATTTATGGCCATCTGAAAAAGGGGAGTCTGACCGTCAAAAAAGGTGACCAGGTCGAACAGGGGCAGTTACTGGGAGAAATTGGCCTGTCGGGATTAACCGAATTTCCCCATGTCCATTTTCAGGTGACACATCACAATAAGACGATTGACCCGTTTATCGGAAAACCAGACAGAAGCGAGTGTGGGGATACGCTCAACAGTCTGTGGCTCGGGATCGAAGACAACAGGATAACCTACCTCCCGGGGTTGCTATTGGATCAGGGTTTCAATAGCACTCCCCCGGTCAACTACCAGTCGATTGAAAGTGGAAATTTTAATAACGGTGCTGGTGACAAAAACCAGCGCCTGTTTTTTTGGGTCCGGTTCATCGGGCTGTCAACGGGTGATCAGGTAACGTTGAGTTTCGTTGCACCCAATGACGAACTTGTCAAAGCACATACTTTCCCGGAACTGAAATCAGGCAAGGCACAGCAATTTTATTACATCGGCATCAATAATCCGGCTATTCGCCCGGAACTGTGGGGCCGCTGGCAGGGGAGGGTGAAACTGAAGCGCACATCACTCCCGCCTATTAAAAAGGTTTTTGATTATGCAGTAGGTGTTGAAGATGTGACTGACCGTTGAAAATTGAGCTCCTTCAGCACGCGACTGCGACTACCGTCACCGATGATACGACCTTCCGATATCACGATAATCCGATCCACCAATTGCAACAGGTTTTGCCGGTGAGTGACAAGAATCAGCGTCTGGTCGTCTTCCAGGATACCCGGAAGACGCTGACAGAAAAGCGTTTCATTGTAATTATCATAGGCACTGGTGGGTTCATCAAGGATCAGTAAACGACCCCGACGCAACAGAGCACGAGCCAGGCAAAGTGCCTGTCGTTGACCACCGGAGAGATTCTCGCCCCGTTCTAAAACTTCGTGGGCATAGCCCCGGGAGCACTTCTGGACAAATCCATCCAGACAAGCCCCATAACAGGCTTCATCCAGCTTTTTAGTGGATGCTGAACTCTGTCCGAGCATCAGGTTACTTTTCAGTGTGCCAGCGAATACGGAGGGTTTTTGAGGTGCCACGGCGAAGTGGCTGCGGTAATGGTCCAGATTAAGGTGCTGCAGATTGCGACCATCGATCATTACATTGCCTTCAGTCGGTTCCACCAGCCCCTGAATCATGCGGATGAGTGTACTTTTCCCGGAGCCAGATGCACCCAGTATGGCTACCCGCTCTCCCGGCTCAATCTTCAGGCTGATGTTCTTCAGAATTTCAGGTTCCGTGGCTTTATATCGATAGGACACTTTATCGAATTCAATCACTCCTTTCAGGGTTGGAACATTGAGCTTATCGTTGCAGTCATCCTCTCCTGCCAGACCCAGCAGATCGTTAATCTCTTTCAATGCCTTGATGGAGAAGCTTAGGCGATTAACTGCCATGGCCAGACTCATCAGCGGAACAATGGCCCTGCTACCAAGAATAATGCAGGCAAACAGAGAGCCAGACGAAAGATTACCGCTGTGTATCTGGAAGACACCCAGGACAAGCATGCCGATGACCACAATCTGGCTGGCACTTGCCACCAGGGTGTTGAGCAGAATATTAGACTGTTTACTGGCCAGCGATGCCCAGGCAGAACGGGTGACCAAACTACGCCAGCGCGCCTGAGTCTTGCGTGTCGCACCCAGGGTTTTAATGGCTTCCAGCTCTGAACTCACTTCGTAGAGAAAGGCACTTTTGGCATTGTTGGCGCGGGTCAGCTGGCTGGCACGATGACGCGTGCCTCGATAGCTGAATATCGCAATCGGTATCAGGCAGGCCGCAATGCCAATAGGAATGAGTGCCATGACGCCACTGATCATTCCTATTATGAGGGTAAACAGAATAAAAAATGGTGCATCCAGAAATGATAACACCACCGTTCCGGACAGAAATTCTTTAACCCGGGCAAAATTTTCCACAGCATGGGTAATGCGACCCGTAGAGTCAGGCAGTTCACTCTGCTTCAGCTGAACAAGGCGGCCCATGATGAACTGTTCACTGCGCTTTTCAATAACCCGGCAGGCCTCATCGACAAAATAAGTGCGGAGCCAGCGCAAGACAAAATCAAAGGTCACTACCAACAGCATGCCAATCCCCAGAACAAGCAGCGTATCAGTAGCAAAGGTTGGGATGAGTTTGTCGAACACCATGTTGGTGAATAACGGTAGCGACAGAGTCAGTAGATTGACCATCAGGGTCGCCAGCAATACCTGAACGTAGTGAGGTCGGAGTTCGTTCATCTGTGCGCGAAACCAGGCAGGCATCAATAGCTTGCTGGCAGTGGCTTTGTCCTGTTGTTCACTGAAACAGAAAAGCGTGCCGGTATAAACCGATGCTAATCGTGACAAAGACAACCATAATCCCAGAGGATGTTTTCGTGATGCTACAAAATACTCACCGTTACGAATTTCGGTGATGGTCATGAATTTTTTTTTCTTTAACTGAATGATGCAGGGTAAGTCGTTTTCCGTAATATCATTAAGTCCGCTGCATTTTTTTATCATGTCCAGGCCACAGTAGGCAGCGGCCTGTTTAAGGCGCCGATGATCAAACTCCTGACCATCTTGCGTGAGTGTCTCTAAATCTTCTCTGACAACATCGGCCCCCATATGATGGCAAATGGTGAGGAAACAATCTTTGAGGTTGAATTTAAGCATAAAAGGCGCTCTTTTAGTTATCCTGGCGCCCTCTGAACCTACTGGCCTGAATCCATCAGAGGAAGTTGACGGTTATGGTATTAGTACCGTCGCTGTATATGTGCTGATTGGCATTACTGGTATCAACACTGGTCTCATCATTCACAGTAATACCATCAGTGTTACTGCCATCAACATCAATGGTCAGACTGTTACTTCCGGTAAGAGCACTGACATCATTCATGGAGATAGTGATGGTATCGGCACTTCCATCGCTGAAATCAATCTTTTCAACATTATCAATAAGGCTGGTGAAATTACCCAGATCCCAGGTGCCACCGTTGTTCAGATTGAGGGTGTCGCTGTCAGCGCCACCGTCTATCCGTGTGGCATTGTTTTGCAGGGCTGCCAGATCGACATTGAGAATGTCGTCACCGGCTCCGCCAATCAGTTGATCTGCAGCAAAACCCGTTAAGGTGTCGTTACCGGCATTACCCTCCAGTACGTTAGCTACCGTGCTGGAAGCGGTGAGATCGTCCCCTGAGGCCGTATTGTTGGAGCCCAGAACTTTCTCAATACTGGTCAGGGTGTCAGTAGCGCCGCTACCGTCAGTGGCTGCACCAGTGTCCAGATTAACCGTGACGCCGCTGGTTTCACTGCTGTAATCAACGGTGTCTTCACCCGCCCCTCCGTCCAGCGTATCGGCCCCGGCACCGCCACGAAGCGTATCATTACCACCCATGCCACTCAGACTATTGTTGTTGCTGTCCCCCGTCAGGGTATCGGCGTTATTGGTTCCCACCAGGTTTTCAATATTTCTGAGAGTGTCCGAGTCAACGCCGTGAGCTACTGTGCCATTAGCGGAGCCATTCAGGGTGGCGGTAATGCCGTTAGCTGAGCTGTTGAAATGAGAAGAGTTGTAATCCACTGTATCAATGCCGTCGCCACCATCAAGGGTATCGTTGCCATCGGTGGCATAAATCGTGTCTGCGCCCTTACCGGCCTCAATGGTATTGTTGACTGTACTTCCGGTCAGTGAATCCCCGTGATCACTGCCTGTGATATGCTCAATATCGGTCAAACTGTCGTTACTGCCGCCTCCATCGGTGGCGTTACCGGTGCCCAGGTCAACCGTGACGAAACTGGTTTCATTGCTGTAATCAACGGTGTCTTCATCCGCCCCGCCGTTCAACGTATCGGTTCCGGCTCCACCCTCCAGAGTATCGTTGCCGTCACCGGCAATGAGCGTATCGTTTCCGTTTCCGCCGCGGAGTGTGTCATTGCCGACACCACTGGTCAGAATATTGTTGGCACTGTCACCAATCAGGGTATCGTTGCCATGATTGGTGGTGACATTCTCAAAACCTTTGACCCTGTCAGTACCGGTAAAGAGCCCATTGCCAAAACTTTTGTTGACGGTGATGTAACCCTCAGGATCGGCTGTGGCAGAGAGGTCGACGGTAATATCATCTGGTGTGTCTAAAGGCCCGCTGACATTACCCACCATATCCAGCGTATCCCCTGCCGCAGTGTTGGCACCGCCATCCAATTTATCGTTTCCGAAGCCACCGTGGATGATGTCATCTCCGTCGCCACCGGTGATGATGTCATCGTCCTGGTTACCGTTAATGTCGTCGTTGCCATCTCCACCGTTGATGGTGTCAGCACCGGAACCCCCCCAAATAGTGTCGCCTCCGGCACCCCCGTTGATGGTGTTGGCTGACGCGTTACCGTATAACTGGTCGCCTGATAAATGGTCAGAACCGATAATATTTTCGATATCTGTCAGCGTATCGTTTCCGCCGCCACCATCAATGGCGTAGTCTCCTGACAAATCAACAATAACCGTCCCTGAATCTTGACTGTAATCAACGGTGTCTTCACCCGCCCCGCCATCCAGTGTGTCGGCACCGGCACCACCACGAAGCGTATCATTACCGGCTCCACCTTTGAGGTCATTGATGGCACTGTTACCGATGAGCGTATCATCGCCGCTGCCGCCAATAATATTTTCGATCTCGCGAAGGGTGTCCGTGCCTGCAGACGTGGTGGCTGTACCATCGTTGCCGGTTTCGGCCAGAGTCACGTTGACAGTGGCAGTGTACGCAGAGTAATCCACGGTATCGATATCTGTACCGCCATCCAGAATATCGTTGCCACCGCTGCCGTGGAATGTATCGTTGCCACCCATGCCACTGAGACTATTGATGTTGCTGTCACCGGTCATGGTATCGATAAAAGCACTACCGACGACATTTTCCACATTACGGACAGTATCGGTATTACCACCCTTGGCTACCGAGCCATCAGACGCACCAGCCAGAGTGACGGTCACGCCACTGCTGTTGGTACTGTAGTTGAGAGTATCAGTGCCGCTGCCACCATCCAGGATATCGGAACCATTGCTTGAGTGGATTGTGTCGTTCTGATCACCGGCACTGATGTTATTGTCCTCATTATCACCCGTGATGGTGTCCATGCCGTCTGTGGCAATAATGTTTTCGATATTGTGAAGTGTGTCTGTAGACGTGCCGTCATTGACGGTACCGTTACCGCTGCCATTGAGCACAACGGTGATACCGGAATTAGTGTGGTTACTGTAATCCGCCGTATCAGAACCTGTGCCGCCATCCAGGGTGTCTGTCCCTGTACCACTTTCCAGAGTATCGTCGCCAGCCATACCATTGAGGGTGTTATTGCCAGTGTCTCCGATCAGGGTATCGTTGTTGCTGGAGCCAGTGACATTTTCAATATTTTTGAGTGTGTCGGTATCACTGCCATGAACCGCACTGCCGTCAGAAGAGTCCCTCAGGGTAACGGTCAAACCATTGCCAGAGCTGTTGAAATGGGACGTGTTGTAATCCACCGTGTCGCTGCTGCTGCCGCCATCAAGAGTGTCGTCGCCATCAGAGCCATAAATAGTGTCTGCGCCGGCACCGGCATTGATCGAATTGCTGACACTGCTGCCGGTTAGAGCGTCGTTATGATTACTGCCAATAATATTTTCAATATTCCTCAGGGTATCAGTGCCCTGATCGACGCTGCTGCCTGTCTCGCTTGTCAGGTTGACGGTCACGCCATTGGTAGCGCCACTGTAATCCACCGTATCACCCAGACTGCTGTGAGCCCCTCCCTCCAGCACGTCATTACCGGCACCACCGATCAGCGTGTCGTCGCCCGAGCTGCCATCGAGGGTATTATCAGCACTGTCACCTGTCAGTGTATCGTCGGAGAAACTGCCGGTAATATTTTCGATCTCGTAGAGGTTATCGGTGCCATTGCCGGTGGCTACGCCGGTGGTCAGGTTGACATTCACCGCGCCACCGTCAGCGTAACTGACCGTATCATTACCGGTGCCACCGTATATTTCATCGTCACCGGCGTTGCCTTGCAGTGTGTCCGCACCACTGTCACCGTAGAGAGTATCGTTGCCAAAACCGCCTTTCAGCAGGTCATCGTCTCCCCCTCCACGCAGGATATTGGCCAGGGAACTGCCGGTAATATCATCGGCCTGACCGCCCCCGGTAACGTCTTCAATTCCGGTGATGCTACTGTCGGATGAACCGTAACCATCCTGAGTGGCTTTTCCGTCACCAAGGTTAAGGTCAATGGCGTGGGTCGCTGTACTCAGGTCAAGCAGGTCATTATTACCACTGCCGCCATCAATAGTGTCGTCGCCCTGACCACCATTCAGGGTGTCATTGTCATCACCACCTTGAAGCGTGTCGTCACCGGCACCGCCGTCAATCCGGTCCTGACCGGCATTACCTTGCAATGTATTGTCGTCACCGTTACCGGTGAAAATGTCGTCACCACTGCCCCCGACCACACTTTCAATACCGGACAGGGTGTCAGTGACCCCGCCGACGCTTGCCGTTTGTGAAACATTGGACAGGTCAACGGTAACTGCCGAACTCTCACTGGCATAGTCAACGGTATCATTGTCACCGGCCTGTTCACCGCCATCCAGTGTGTCGGCACCGGCACCCCCCGTCAGATAATCATTGCCATCACCGCCTTCCAGATGGTCCGCACCATCACCACCGGACAAGGTGTCATCATTGTCATTACCCACCAGATGATTCGCGTTGGCATCCCCTGTCAGGTTGTCAGATTGGGCACTGCCACGGATATTTTCAATATTGCTGAGGGTGTCGTTGGAACCTTCACCATCCGCAGCATTCGTCCCCACCAGATCACTAAGGTCAGCGGTAACACTGCCAATAGCGCCGCTGTAATCCGCCCAGTCCCCGGTGCCTGCACCGCCGTCGAGATTGTCATTACCGGCACCGCCAACCAGCGTATCATTGCCGGAACCACCGTTCAGCGTGTCGCCTTCCGCGCCACCTCGCAGGGTATCGTCATCATCGCCGCCATTGAGGGTATCAATGCCATCCCCTCCCTCAAGCACGTCATCACCAGCATCACCGTTGAGCGTGTCGGCACCGGCATCGCCACGCAATGTATCGTTATGGTTACCGCCGTGGAGAGTGTCGTCATTGGCACCACCTTCCAGGGTATCGTCGTCATCTCCGCCCTCCAGGGTATCATTGCCATCACCGCCAAAGAGCTGGTCCTGACCGGCATCGCCACGCAACGTATCGTCGTCTGCCTCGCCATAGAGGGTGTCATTGTCCGATCCCCCTTCAAGGGTGTCTGTCCCGGCTCCACCATAGAGCGTGTCCTGACCGGCATCTCCATAAAGCAGGTCATTGTTGTCATGACCCTCCAGCCTGTCGTTGCCGCCACCGCCATGGAACTGATCGACGCCAGTGCTCCCGGTCAGCACATTGACATCAGCACTGCCCGTGACAACACCACCGTTAGCGCCCAGCGTGACATTCTCGATATTGGTAATACTGGAATCGCTGGTACCGTAACCATCGTTGCTTGCGCTACCTGCCTGAAGATCAATATTGACCGCTTGTGTGGCTCCGGTTAACAGCAGGGTGTCGGTTCCTGCCCCGCCGTCGATGGTGTCGTCACCGGCACCTCCATCAAGAGTGTCCTCACCGGTGCCCCCATCAAGAGTGTCGTCACCGGCGTCCCCATCAAGAGTATCATCACCGTCTTCGCCCCAGAGCGTGTCATTCTCTGTGCCACCTGAAAGGCTATCCTGACCCGTGCCACCCTTGAGGAAATCCTCACCCTGACCCCCCGTCAGGATGTCATTGTCCGCATTACCCTCGATGTCATCATCACCACCACCGCCAGAGAGCGTGTCATCACCGCCGCCCCCTTCAAACCGGTGACTGTCGGTATTACCGGTCATGGTGTCGTTGTTGGCAGTACCGATAATAGTTTCAATATTAAGCAGCGTGTCCTGACCACTTTCACCGTCATTACTCACCTGATTACTAGCCAGATTCATATCAACAGTGATCGCCCCCTTGCCGCTGTAGTCGACCGTATCGGAATCACTGCCTCCATCCAGGGTATCGTTACCGGTGCCACCATAGAGAGTGTCATTCCCGGCATCGCCATTCAGAGTGTCATTGCCAGCATCGCCGTAGAGGCTGTCTGTACCGGCACCGCCATTAATGGTGTCAACACCACCATTACCTCTCAGGGTATTGGCATTGTTATCACCGGTCAGGGTATCGTCATGAGCCGTGCCGCTGATGTTCTCTATGCCTTCCAGAGTATCGGTATCGGTGCCATCATTAGCCGTTCCGTTACCGTTGGCAGTCAGCGTGACAGTGACTGCGCTGCCATGGGCACTGTAATCAGCGGTATCACCGTTACTGCCGTGGGTTCCGCCCCTCAGGGTATCGGCACCGGCCTTGCCGTAAAGGGTGTCATCTCCGCCCTGGCCATCCAGAATATTGACTTCAGCAGTACCTGTCAGGGTGTCATTACCGGAACCACCCATCACAGACTCAAAATTGGCAATGGTGTCAGTATCGGCCCCATCCACCACCGAAGATGAACCCAGGTCCACCGTCAGGCCTGTGGTATTGTCAGAATAATCCAGGGTGTCGTTATCATTGGCGTTTTCGCCACCATCCAGGATATCACTGCCACTACCACCCTTAATGGTGTCATCCCCTTCATCACCGTTCAGGGTATCGTTGCCACCCCTGCCTTCCAGAGTGTCATTACCGATTCCGCCGTCATAACGGTTAGCCGTGTTATCACCGATGATATGGTCGTCACCCGCACCCAGCACCAGGTCTTCAATGTCGATCAGGGTATCGACATTGCCACCGCCGAGATCGACCTGAAAACTACTTCCGCCTCCTGAACGGTCAATAGTCAGCGCTCCGGCGAAGGTGCTGTAATCCACCCGGTCATTACCCAGCCCACCATCGAGTGTGTCAGCACCAAGGCCCCCTTCAAGAATGTCGTCACCGTCCTGCCCCAGCAACACGTCATCGCCATCGCCGCCGGTCAGGGTATCGGCACCATTGCCACCTTCCAGTTGGTTCGCTTGAGCATCACCCTCGATGGTGTCATCGTTGCCTGAGCCAATGACATTCTCAATGCCTGTGAGTGTGTCATTGGCACCATCACCATCGTTGCTGGCTGCGCCGCTAAGCAGGTTTACATTGATAGCACTGGCAGCATCGCCGTAATCGGCGGTATCGATGCCAGCACCGCCGATAAACGTATCTACCCCTCCCGCACCATAAAACGTATCGTTGCCATCACCGCCGGTCAGATGGTTGTTTGCACCATCCCCCCGAATAGAATCATTGTGAGCAGTGCCAACCACATTTTCGATATCGATCACCACATCACGGTTGCCGTAGCCATCATTGGTGGCTTCTTTATTGGCCAGGTCAATGGTCAGGGCTCCGGAGGCGGCGCTGTAGTCGGCGGTATCACTCAGGCTATTGTCGGTTGCGTCATCGCCACCACGCAGGGTATCCGCACCGTCACCACCGACCAGGGTATCCGCACCGTCACCACCATGAAGGATGTTGGCAAGGTCATTACCGGTTAACCTGTCATCGTTACTACTGCCGGCGAGGTTTTCGATGCCTGCCAAAGTATCCGTGTCGCTGGTGGCGGCATCAGTGGCTGTGCCACTACCAGCGCCACCATCGGTCAGTGTTGCCGTGACTGCGCTGCCATGCCCTGTGTAATCTGCCGTATCAGTGCCCTGGCCGCCATCGAGGGTGTCATTGCCAGCGCCGCCCTGCAGAGTATCATCACCCGCATCCCCCACGAGCTGATCATCGCCGCCACTGCCACTGAGGGTATCGTTGCCACCATTGCCACGAATCGTATTGTCGGCATTGTCGCCGGTTAGCGTGTCGTTGTTACTGCCGCCGGAAAGGTTTTCGATACCCGTGAGGGTATCCTGGCCTGTTTGGCCATCGTTGTTTTGTGACTGATCAAGCAGGTTGATGGTGACGGACTGAGTCTGGGCACTGTAATCTGCGGTATCAATACCGGCATCACCCTGCAGGTCGTCATTACCTGAGCCACCGATCAGAATATCGTCGCCATTACCACCTTTGAGGGTATCGTCAAGATCTCCGCCATCCAGGGTATCATTACCCTCCTGACCTTCCAGAGTGTCGGTACCGTCGAGTCCATTGAGGGTGTCATCCTGGTCGCCCCCCCAGAGGGCATTGGCGAGGTGGTTGCCGGTCAGCGTATCGGCATGGTTACCGCCCATCAGGTTTTCAATGGACTGGAGAGTGTCCTGACCACCCAGGGTGTCGTTGATCGGGGCGCTGGTAGAAAGGTCAATGGTCAGGCCGGATACAGCATCCCGGTAATCAGCGGTATCAATGCCGCCATTACCATTCAGGGTGTCGTCGCCAGAACCACCCGACAGAGTATCGTCGCCCGTACCCCCATCAAGGGTATTATCGGCAGAATCACCGGTCAGGGTGTCATTACCGGAGCCACTGACGACATTCTCAATATCAAAAAGGCTATCCCGATCACCATGGCCATCATCATTATTAGTATCGTCTGCCAGATTAATCAGGACATTGTTGGTCTGGTAGCTGTAGTCGGCGGTATCCGTGCCATTACCGCCTCTTAAGGTATCATTGCCAGCCTCACCCACCAGCCGGTCATCACCATCGCCGCCATCCAGCTCATTCACTTGACTGCTTCCGGTGATGGTATCGTTATTGTTAGTTCCGACGATATTTTCAATATCAACCAGATTATCAACATCTGAATTACCACCACTGAAAGTGGCAGTCCCCGAACCCGAACCACCATCAAGATCAACGGTCAGTTCAGCACCTGATACCGAGCTGTAATCCACCGTATCAGACCCCGCACCGCCATCAATGGCATCGCTGCCTGCACCTTCGATGAAGGTATCCGCTCCGTCACCACCGAACAGCTGGTCGTTACCGGCATTGCCCGTAATAGTGTCATCACCCAGCCCTCCTTCAATGCGGTTGACGCCACCATCGCCGATCAGAGTGTCATTGTGATCACCGGACAAGATATTTTCGATATTATTCAGCGTGTCTGTGAGGGCACCCAGCTCTTTCGCCCGGTTTGTGGTGAGATCCACTTCAACAGCCGCGGAGGCATCGGTGTAATCCACGGTGTCAGTGCCTGCACCACCGTCCAGCAAGTCGGTTCCTGCACCACCTTGCAGGATGTCATCCTGATTGCCACCATAAAGTTTGTCATCACCGTCTGCCCCACTGAGGGTGTCGGTACCGTCATTGCCATAAAATTCATTGTTATTGCTATCGCCTGTAGCCTGGTCATTGCCTGCACCAAGCCGGATAATCTCGATATTACTCAGGGTATCGCTACCACCCAGACCATCATTGTTCGTAGCCTGATTAGCCAGATCAACGACAATGGCCTGGCTACTGGTGTTTGCGGAATAATCAACGGTGTCGGTATCATCACCGCCATCAAGCGTGTCATTGCCTGCAGCACCGTTCAGTGTATCGTTACCCGAACCACCGGAAAGCGCGTTATCTGCGCTGCTCCCTGTCAGGCTGTCGGCACCATCAGAACCAATGAGGTTCTCAATATTACGGAGTGTATCGGTATCAGATCCGGACACAGCCGAGCCGTCCCCTCCCACAACCAGCGTTGCCAGAACGGTCTGACCTGCCCCCAGGTTGCTGTAATCGACGGTATCAATATCATCACCGCCATCGATAATGTCGCTACCGCCTCCTTCAATAAACACGTCATTACCGGCTCCGCCTTCGAGGGTATCGACACCATCACCACCGGTCAAAGTATCGTCGCCGGCATTCCCCCTGAGGGTGTTGGCAGCCGCTGTCCCGGTCAGAACATCGTTACCGCTGCCGGAACTGACTGCTTCAAAATTGCTGATGGTGTCGACATTGTTCGAGCCAGCGTTAACCGAGGCATTGTTGAGGTTTACGGTCAGGTCATTGGTGTGGTCGGTGTAATCCAGTGTGTCAAAACCAGTGCCTCCATCCAGGTCATCGTTTCCGGCTCCGCCGCTGATGGTGTCATTGTCATCCTCGCCGCGAAGGGTGTCGCTGCCATCACCGCCGTAAAGAGTATCGTTCTGGTTACCACCATAGAGTGTATCGTCTGCGCCTTCACCGCGGAGGGTGTCGATGCCATCCAGCCCCTCGATAACATTGGCTGCGCTGTCGCCGGTCAGGGTGTCATCGTGGTTACTGCCCCTGATGTCCTCAATGCTATTCAGAGTGTCATTACCATTGGCACCCGATGCAGTGCCTGCGGTCAGGTCGACGGTGACGCCAGCCGAGGCATCATCATAATCGGCCCGGTCAGCCGTGCCATCGCCACCGATCAGGTCATCATCACCCAGGCCACCCTTGAGAACATCGTTTCCTTCACGACCTTCCAGCCGGTTATTCAGGCTGTCACCCGTCAGCGTGTCGCCGAGGGTGCCGCCAATCAGGTTCTCAATACTGTCCAGAGAATCCTGGCCACCGTCGCCATCGCTGGAGACCAGCTTATTTGACAGACTGGCGGTGACAACGCCGGTAACACCACTGTAATCAGCGGTATCGCTGCCAGTGCCTCCTTCCAGCGTGTCGTTGCCGCTATTACCACGCAGGGTATCGTCGTTATCGCCGCCTTCGAGGGTATCTGCCCCTCCTCCACCAGACAGGATATCGTCGCCAGCCAATCCGCTTAGCGTGTTGTTCTGGTTATCACCCGTCAGCGTGTCGTTATTGAGGCTGCCGGTAACATTCTCAATGCTGTCCAGAGTATCGCTGGAGGACTCGCCGTCGTCAGAAGCCTGATTCAGGGCTGCGGAAAGATCTACCGTTACTCCGAACCGGGCATCGCTGTAATCTGCCGTATCGGTACCCGCACCACCCCTGAGGGTGTCAGTGCCGGCACCGCCACCGAGGGTGTCGTTATCCGCACCCCCTTCCAGAATATCGTTGCCAGCCATGCCCTTGAGCGTGTCATCACCGGCACCGCCTGCAAGCGTGTTGGCCTCAACGTCACCGGTCAGGGAATCTCCGCTGGCGCTACCGATCAGGTTTTCAATATCAATCAATGCATCATAACTGCCATCACCGTCATCAGTCGCTGCCGTGTTGGACAGGTCAGCGACCACCGCACCGGCAGCGCCGCTGTAATCCACCGTATCGACATCAGAACCGCCACTGCCGACCAGCCGATCCTGACCGCCACCACCGATCAGGATGTCATCGCCGCCGCCGCCGGTCAGCACATTGTTTCCGCCATCGCCTGTGAGTAAATCGCCAGCGCTGCCCCCGGTGACGTTCTCTATGTTTACCAGAGTGTCCCGGGCACCGCTGCCGTCATCGTTCTGGGACTGGTTTTGAAGGTTGATGGTTACCGCCGTGTTACGGGCGCTGTAATTCGCCGTATCACCGGTTGCATTATTACTGCCGCCATCGAGAGTATCCGCACCGTCGCCACCGACCAGGATGTCATCACCGCCTTCACCATAGAGCCGGTCAACACCGCCATTACCGCTCAGAGTATCGTTGTCCTGACCGCCATAAAGATCATTGGCGTTGTTATCGCCGGTTAAGGTATCGGCGTGATTACTGCCACGGAGGTTTTCAATGCTGACCAGTGTGTCTGTGGCGTCGCCACTCACTGCTGCCTGAGGCGTACCAGAAAGGTTGGCATTAACGGAGCCAACAGCCGTGCTGTAGTCCGCAGTGTCGGTGTCGGTGCCACCATCAAGGGTATCGCTGCCGAGGCCACCCGTCAGGGTGTCATCGCCGCTGCCCCCCTGAAGGTCGTCATTACCGCTATTGCCCTGGAGTGTATCATTACCATCGCCGCCTGCTATGAGATTGTTGTGAGTATCGCCGGTGAGGGTATCACCCAGCCCGCTGCCTGTGATGTTTTCAATGTCGATAAGGGTGTCTGAATCCCCTGTCCCATCGGTGGCGGTGCCGCTGTCCAGGTCAACCGTTACCGCACGGCTATGGTTGCTGTAATCTGCCGTGTCACCGTTGGTTTCACCGTTGGCACCGCCATTGAGAGTGTCACTGCCGCTGCCGCCGATCAGGGTGTCATCACCATCGTTACCGAACAACTGGTCAGCGCCGGCATTGCCACTCAGGGTATCGTCGCCGTCATTGCCCCGCAGGATATTGGCATCACCATCACCCGTCAGCGTGTCGTTGTGATTGCTGCCGTTAATATTCTCAATGCTGGTCAGGGTATCGGTGTCGCTGCCAATGGTGACGGTATCGACATTACCGGATATATCCGCCACCACACCGGCAGACGTCAGGCTGTAATCAACGGTGTCATTACCACTGCCGCCATCGAGGCTGTCACTGCCGAGGCCGCCATCAAGGGTATCGTCGCCATCGCCGCCTTGCAGAGTGTCATCACCGGCATCACCATAGAGCGTGTCGGCATCATTGCCTCCCTGAAGGGTATCGTCGCCATCGCCACCAAGCAGCGTATCGTCACCACCGCCACCCTCTAGCACGTTGACCTGACTGTCGCCGGTAATGCTGTCACCATTGGCACTGCCGACAATATTCTCGATGCTGTTCAGCGTATCCGTAGCTCCTGAACCGTCGGTGGCGTTGGGCGTAGCGTCGGCAAGATTCACGGTAATGCTACTGGCATCATTGCTGTATACGGCGGTATCAATGCCAGCGCCACCTTTTAACTGGTCAGCACCCAGACCACCTTCGAGGCGGTCTGCATCGTCACCGCCTTCCAGTATATCGTCACCCTCACCGCCAATCAGGGTGTCCTCACCCGCCTCGCCCCTGAGGGTGTCAGCATCCTGTCCCCCGTCCAGTGTGTCGTTGTCGGCACCACCGGCCAGTACGTCCTCTCCCCGTCCTCCATTAAGGGTGTCATCACCGCCTTGACCTAGCAGGTTATTGGCGTTGTCATCACCGGTCAGTGTGTCGGCAAACTGGCTGCCGGTGATATTTTCAATGCTGATCAGGGTATCAGTGGCATCACCATCGACAATGGCCGTATCACTTGCGCCAGAGAGGTCTGCTGTAACAAATCCCGATGCACCGGTGTAATCTGCGGTATCGCCGTCACTGCCCTCGCCACCGCCGTCCAGCGTATCGGCACCGGCACCACCGGCCAGGGTATCATCGCCAAGGCCGCCAGAGAGGGTATTAGCATTGGCATCGCCGGTCAGGGTATCTTTAAAGTCACTGCCGATGACGTTCTCTACGTTGGTGACGGTATCGGTAAAACCACTGCCATCGCTGGCCTGGGTAGCAGAGAGATCGACAACCACACCAATACCGTCACTGTTAGCATCCTGGTCAGAGGCGTAACTGAGCGTGTCCACACCCGTGCCGCCGTCGATGGTGTCAGCGCCTTCCCCTCCTACCAGCGTATCGGAGCCGTCACCGCCTTCAAGGGAATCATCACCCTGTCCGCCTGTCAGGCTGTCGTCACCATCACCGCCCCGCAGCCTGTTGGCAGCCGTATCGCCTGTCAGCAGATCATTGCCGCTGCTGCCAGTGACATTCTCTATTCCGATCAGGTCATCCTGACCACCGCCATCACCATCATCCGTCGCCTTGCTGATAGACAAATCGACGGTGACCGCACTGGCCGCCAGCGAGTAGTCGGCAGTATCACCTACCGCCGTATTGGCACCACCTTCCAGACGGTCATTGCCTGCCCGTCCTGTCAGGGTGTCATCCCCTGCATCGCCATAAAGTGTATTGGCGTTGCCATCGCCGATGATCAGGTCGTCATGGCTGCTGCCGCGAATATTATCGATATCATGGAAGGAATCCTGGCCGCCATCACCGTCATCTGTCGCGGTACCGCTCGTCAGGTTGGCAGTAACGGCTGCTGCCGCGCCGGTGTAGTCAGCGGTGTTCTCACCGCTGCCTCCCCGGAGGGTATCATTGCCTTGCCCACCCGCAAGGGTGTCGTTGCCCAGACCGCCAGACAGCTCATTATCATCGTTATTTCCGGTCAGGCTGTCGTTATGGTCACTGCCAACCACGTTTTCAATGCCACTCAATGTATCAGTGTCACCAAAACCATCGGAGGCAGTGCCACCGTCCAGATCCACGGTGACAGCCTGGTTACTGGTGCTGTAATCCACGGTGTCTATACCATCACCGCCTGCCAGCTGATCATTATCACGGCCACCCACCAGCAGGTCGTCACCGTCGCCACCGGTCAATGCATTGGCGTTATTGTCACCTGTCAGGATGTCATCGCCGGAACCGCCGGTGACATTTTCGATGTCGTTCAGAGTGTCGGTATTGATCCCGCCTTCAGTCACCTTGTTCAGTGACAGATCAACCGTGACCGTGCCGGTGTTGTCACTGTAATCCGCCGTATCACTGCCGACTCCGCCATTGAGGGTATCTGCCCCGGCTCCGCCCATCAGGATATCATCGTCATTGCCACCGTTGAGCGTGTCATCACCGCCATTACCGAGCAATGTATCTGCACCGGCGTTACCCGAAAGAACGTTGTCTACTGCATTACCGGTCAGATTGTCATCTCTGTTGGTACCGGTCAGGTTTTCAATGTTCTGCAGAACGTCCTGACCACCTTCGCTGTCAGTAGCCAGACCAGTAGCCAGACTGGCTGTGACACCGCTGGTGCCATCGCTGAAGGCCACCGTATCGCCGACCGCACTATTAGTGCCACCATCCAGAGTGTCGTTGCCCGCACCGCCGGTCAGCGTGTCATCACCGGCACCACCAGAGAGTTCGTTGCCCTGAGTGGTACTGTCAGTGCCGGTCAGGGTGTCGTCACCACTGCCGCCGATCAGGTTCTCGACATTGCTGTAGGTGTCACTGCCACCGCTGCCGTCGTTGCCGAGGCCAGTCCGCAGGTTGGCGGTGACACCAACGGAGATACCGGCATAAGTGACCGTATCGACGTCCGAACCACCCTCGAAATTGTCTGCCCCGGTACCGCCAGAGAGGGTGTCATTGCCGTCGTCACCCTGGAGCGTGTCGGCGCCTGCACCGCCACTGAGGATGTCATCGCCGCCACTGCCGGATAGAACATTGTCGCCTGCATCGCCCGTGAGCGTATCACCGACACTCCCTCCGGTGACGTTCTCTATGTCCACCAGAGTGTCCTGAGCACCGCTGCCATCATCGTTCTGAGATTGGTTATCAAGGTTGATGGTTACCGCCGTGTTACGGGCACTATAGTCAGCCGTATCACCGGCTGCACTATGACTGCCACCATCGAGAGTATCCACACCATCGCCACCGACCAGAATGTCATCGCCGCTTTCACCATAGAGTCGGTCAGCGCCGTCATTGCCGGACAGGATATCGTCGGCCTGACCGCCATGAAGATCATTGGCGTTGTTATCGCCGGTTAAGGTATCGGCGTGATCACTGCCACGCAGGTTTTCAATGCTGATCAGTGTGTCCGTGTCGCCACTGACTGTCGCCTGAGGGGTGCCGGAGGAAAGGTTGGCATTGACCGAACCAATAGCTGTGCTGTAGTCCGCCGTGTCTGTGTCGGCACCACCATCAAGGGTATCGCTGCCGCGGCCGCCAGCCAGGATGTCATTGCCTCCTTCACCTTTAAGTTCGTTGTCTTGGGCATCACCACTGATCGTATCCTGAGCAGCACTGCCAATAATATTCTCAATGCCATACAACTGGTCACTGCCACCGTCGCCATCATCACTGGCTGCATTGGCAGAGAGATCAACAGTGACTCCTGCCGCTGCCAGTGAATAGCTGACGGTATCCGTGTCCTGACTGCCCGGATTTACGCCCGCAGCTTCTGTCTCTCCATAGAAAGTGTCATTACCGGCACCACCACGCAGCAGGTCGTCACCCCCATTACCGCTGAGTACGTTGTCACCACTATCACCTACCAGCCTGTCGTTGTTGCTGCCACCCGTGACATTCTCAATATTAATCAGGGTATCGGTGCCGGCATCAATGCCGTTGGTATGGGTCAATGAGCCATCCAGGGCAACCGTCACGATACCGGTGCTGCCGGAATAGTCAGCGGTATCGCTCCCAGCGCCACCGTCCAGAGTGTTGCTGCCCCCCCTGCCTGTGAGTGCATCATCCCCGGCACCACCCATTAGCTGGTTATTGGCACTGTCCCCCAGCAGGCGGTCATCACCGCTGCCGCCAGTGATATTCTCAATACCCACCAGTGTGTCAGTGCCGCTGAGCGTACTGCTGGCAATACCGGTATCCAAATCTGCATTCAGATCGGTTGAGTCGGCACTGTAATCGGCGGTATCTCCGTTCGTTGTCTGGAGACCGCCATTGAGAGTGTCATTACCGCTCCCGCCGGTGAGCCGGTCATCACCGTCCCCTCCCAGCAGGGTGTCTTCGCCCCCACCACCATCGAGAACATCGTCACCGGCATTACCCGTCAGCGTGTTAGCATCCGTGTTGCCCGTTAGCTGGTCATTGCTGGAGCCGCCTATGACATTTTCAATGCCTGAAAGAGTGTCCTGGCTGCCAGTGCCATCATTGGCCACCACGCCGTTGGCCAGATCAACCTGAAGGCCGATGGTAGCGGCACTGTAATCAACCGTGTCACCGTGGGTTTCATTGCCATCACCGCCAGTCAGCTGATCGGCTCCAGAGCCACCAATGAGTGTGTCATCACCATCACCGCCTTCGAGAATATCGATGCCTGCGCCACCGGACAGTTGATCGTCACCGGCATTTCCCCGGAGCACATTACTTTCATTACTCACACCGGCGGTAATAACATCGTCACCAAAGCCGCCCAGCACATTCTCAATACTGGTTAGAGTATCGGTGTTATTGAAACCATCATTGCTGGCCGTATCATTTTCCAGATCAACAACAATATTGCCGGTTACTGTGGAATAGTCAGCCGTATCGCTTTCTGAACCAGTGCCACCATCGAAAACATCACTGCCATCGCCGCCCACGAAAGTATCTTCACCGTCCCCACCCTGCAGGTGGTTATTGAGCTCATTGCCGATCAGCAAGTCGTTTCCTGCGGAACCTTTGGCATTTTCAATATTTTTCAGGCTATCGGTTCCACCGTCACCATCCAGGGCAGCATTGGCATCAATGCCGTATGAAGCGTTGTGATCTGTGCCGGAAAGGTTAACCGTCACCGCTGAAGAAGCTTCACTGTAATCGACCCAGTCGCCAGTCTGGCCATTAAGGCCCCCATCCAACGTATCGTTACCCCCCCGGCCCATCAGTGTATCGTCACCGCTGCTGCCAGTGAGGGTGTTTTCAGCAGAGGTGCCTTTCAACACATCGTCTCCGGAACCACCGGAAACGTTCTCAATGGAAATCAGCGTGTCCTGTCCCGACGCTGTTATAACGGGGTTGTGGATATTATCCAGGTCGACTGTGACGCCGGTGGTCTCGTTGCCATAACTGACGGTATCGCTTCCCGCACCACCGTCCAGCCTGTTGGTACCGCCACCACCGCCCAGGGTATCATTCCCATCCAGGCCGAATATTTCATTATCCCCGGTATCCCCAAGCAGTATGTCGCCCTGCCCCGCCAGGTTGGTACCTTCAATGTTTTCAATGGATTGAATGGTATCTGTACCACCCAGGCCATCATCGGAAATACGGCCATCGCTTAGGTCAACTATGACAGCACTGGAAAGAGCGGCAAAACTGACCGTATCGACGCCATCGCCACCTCGAAGTTCATCGTTTCCGGAACCACCATCCAGCACATCGTTCCCGTCGCCGCCTTCGAGAATGTCATTACCAGCACCTCCGATCAGTGTGTCATCGTCCGCGCCCCCCTGGAGGGTATCCTGTCCACCCTTACCATCAAGCCTGTCCATGCCACGACCACTGCTCAGCACATTATCGAGATCATTCCCCGTGAGCGTGTCATTACCATGATCCGTGGTGATATTTTCAAACCCGGTGATGGTATCAGTACCCGTGAACAGGCCGTTCCCATAACTCTCATTGACCGTAACGGAACCCGTTCCATCCGGTGAGGTGCTCAGGTCAACGGTGATATCATCCGGTGTATCAAAAGGACTGGTTACCGTCCCCACCATATCCAGCGTATCAATACCTTCACCACCATCGAGGGTATCGTTACCAAAACCGCCATGGATGGTGTCATCACTGGCACCACCATCAATAACGTCGTCACCCTGATTACCGTTTATGTAGTCATTACCGGCACCGCCACTGATGGTGTCTGTCCCGTCACCACCAGAGATATTGTCATTGCCATCCATTCCGTTAAGGACATTAGCCCCAAAATCACCAATAATCTGATCATTCCAGGCACTACCGGTAGCGTTCTCAATATTGGTCAGGGTGTCTGTATCGCCACTGCTATCGGTGGCGGTTGAGCCAGCCAGATCAACCGTGACAGAACCGGTTTCATCGCTGTAATCCACCGTATCTGAATCTGCGCCACCATCCAGGCTGTCTGCGCCGGCGCCACCTTTCAGGATATCGGTACCCGCACCGCCCGATAGAATGTCATCATCAGCGCCACCGTCCAGTACGTCACCTCCGGCACCACCATAGAGAGTATCTGCGCCGGCACCACCTACCAGAGAGTCATCGCCACTCAAACCGCTAATAACGTCGTCACCGGCAAGGCCGGTCAGTGTATTATCACCAGTATTGCTGGCGTCAACGTATTCGCTACCGGTGATGATATCGTCATGGATTGTGCCGATGACATTCTCAAAATTGCTAATGGCATCAGACGTGCCATAACCGTCATCAGTTACCGATCCGGAGCCAAGGTCTACTTCGACACCACTTTCAGGCCCTATCGTATTACCGCCATATTCATAGCTGTACTGAATCGTGTCAGAACCCGCCCCGCCATCAAGCTGGTCATCACCCATACCGCCGGAAACAAAATCATCACCACCCGCCGCATCAACAATGTCATCACCAACGCCTGCGTGAATAATGTCATCATTGTCGCCTGTTGTTATTTGGTCACTGGTTGGGCTGGTATCCAGTACCAGAGGAGAAAGTTCCGATGAGGAAAGGGTGAGTTCATCCGGGTCTGTGGCATCTCGCCGGATGACAGGTATGCTGTATTCACTTTCTGAACCGTCTTTGAGAACCAGTTTAAAGGAAAGATCCACCACCTGGCTGTCAGTTTCAGTCGGGTAGGTCAGAATAAAATTGGTCAGACTCGGCAGCAGCCAGCTTCCGTCACTCTCTTTCGCCCCACCGGCAACTCCCCAGCCATCCGGGATATTTTCAACATAAATGGCTGCAATATCACTGATGTTTGCATCATTCTGCAGCACCAGATTCTTACTGTTGAATGAGTCACTGAAAAGTAGGGGATCTTCACCGTAAATTTCCAGACCACTGTTGAGATTGAGCTGGACATCAGGGTCTCCGTCAAGGCTGCTACCAAAGCGCTCGACCTCAAGATGCTGCTCAGGATCGCTTTGGGTACTCGAGGAGTTATTGCCGCCTCCACCAATAATGAACTGGCCTGCAGAACTTGAGCCGACATTGGTCACCGAAACCGAGAAGGTAATGTTACTGGTGCCCTCCCCTGTTGAAGTATCTTCTGTTGGAGTAACTTCTTCAATCGGAGGCGAAGAAGACGAGCTGGTGCTGGTTGCCTGTGCTGTGTCGGTAAAGTCATCATCACGGGGTTCTACTTCTTCTACAGGCTTTTTCTTAAACTCCTCATCCTTCTTTTTAATTTCCTTGCTGGCTTTCGATTGATTCTTTGAATCAGCCGCTTCACTGTATGACGGTTCTTGCGTTTCCTTGCCTGATGGTGTTTCTTCCTCTTCAGAATCACTCTCCTGACCCTTTAGAGTAGAAACAGGTACATCTTCCGATTCAACAAAACTGGATTTGGCAATGAATTCATCACCGCTAATCACTGAGCCATCAGCAAATTTGAATTGAAGTGTTTGCTCTGTTGCAGCCATTACCCCAGCAAGTAACAGGGTAATTTCAACACCATCCGGAAAAACAAGAACAAAATCAGGCCCCCTGACTTCCAGTTTTACGTCGTCCGAATTGAAATCCAGAAGGTATTGGGTATCAGCTGAGACTGATTTGACGACTGATTTTGATGGTTTCTCAAACCGAACCTTTTCAAGCTCTTTCGTACCATCTGAATCTACTACTGAGTTACTAGAGGTCTGCGACTGCTGCTCACCACTGGTGCTGCTATCATCAGCCATGATTACATCCCTGCGTAATTATTTTGACAACTAAAAATCTTGATAAATATTTTTCGTAACAAACAAACAAGTGATCTATCTAAAATACAACCCCATTAAGTAGGTATAGATAGTTACCTTCAATTAATTGAAAAAAATAAAAGACAGTCTATTTAGGTAATGCTTTGGACAGTTTTTTGACGACTTAACATTGATGCACCAAGGCTTATGTGACAAAAAACCAAAAGAAATTGCTAAACCCATTGTGCTGCATGGCCTAAAAAAACGACATGTAAGAAGATGCACCATTGTGCATACAATTATCCGGTTCTAAGAATCCATTATGATACACTTGTCCCTCTTCTCTAACAGGAGTGACAAAGGGAAGCCTTTAGGAAAACATGACGCCCGGTTCCAATACTGGCTAATTTACTCACTGATATCCGGGGCTTGGGCGACCGGGGCACTTTCAGGCAAATCGGCGGGATATCAGACTTGCAATTAAATCCGAACCCTCGTAGCACAGGCCTCGGTAGATCAATGTTAAGTCCTCAAAAAACTGTCCGATGTATTGTTTAACAGAACATGGTCGATAGATAAAAAGGGTTTAATTAAAAATTCTCAATGAATTAGAACACCTATATAAATGAACAATAAACCACCCTCATGGGGAGAACCTGCCCCCTGGTTCCACGCTCACACAACCAATAACCCCCAGTTTGCATTCTCCAGTCTCGGCGGGCGTTTTGTTGGACTGGCCTTTCTTGGAGACTGCTCAGCAAAACCTGTTATCAAGTTTCTGAAAGAAGTCAATCAATCAGATTTAATGACTCGTGATGACCAAAGCGTCCGTTTCGCAGTCACCTTGAATCAAAGAGACCTGCATAACCCCCAAACGCTGCAAGCATTCCCAAAGCAGCGTATTTTTTATGATGAAGCAGGCGCAGTTGCCAGACAATACGGTGCCTTGGGCAAACACTCTGAACAGCAAGAACTTTACTATCCCTACTGGTTAATTCTTGACCCAACGCTTCGTGTCTATGCCAAAGGCAACATTGATGAGCCTGATATTTTTATAAAAACCATGCAGAGCCTGCCTGAACCTGCATACCACTCATCTCCAGAGATAGAATCCTGGGCTCCGGTTTTGCTGGTACCCAGGGTGCTGGAAAGCGACTTTTGCGAAACCCTTATTCGTTATTATCACGAAGGACAGCCTGAGCCATCGGGCTTTATGCGAACCATTGGCGGCAAAACACTGGAACTTCAGGATAACCATGTCAAACGTCGAACCGACATCAGTATTGACGATAAAAACTTGCAGGCGGCACTGAAACATCGAATAAGAACTCGCCTGACTCCTGAAATAGCCAAAGCTTTTCAGTTTCAGGCTACACGCATTGAACGCTACATCGTTGCCTGCTACGACAGCAGTGATGCGGGTTTCTTCAAAGAACACCGGGATAACACCACGAAAGGCACCGCACACCGGCGATTCGCTATCAGCATCAACCTGAATAGTGAAGAATACGAGGGAGGTGAATTGTGGTTTCCAGAATACGGCAACCGTCGTTATAAGCCCCCCACGGGTGGTGCTATCGTCTTTTCCTGTTCTCTTATGCATGCGGCAACGCCTGTAACAAGCGGCACCCGCTATGTCACCCTGCCATTTCTTTACGATGATGCGGCAGCCAGAATACGTGAAGAAAACAACCGTTTTCTGGGCGACGGGGTTGAGCCTTATCAGTCCGGCTAATCTCTGCTAGTGGTGGGTCAGAGTGCTTCGGCCTCCGGAATAATGAGTCAGGACACCTATCCGTTGACCATGGAGAACAAGCGAGAAGGCTTCTACAAACTCAGAGCGAGCGTTTTGTGATACAGTCACGATCAGTCCTCCAGATCTTTAAGAAATCCTTGCCAGGCTGATTCTCTATTTTCATCATTGGGTGTAATGGGTTCACCCTCTCCAGATTGATGTTTTGGTATCAGTTGCAGCTCAAGATCCAAACCTTCAAGAATTCGAAATAACGTCGAAACCCGCAGATCACTGCCAGACTCAGCTCGTTGATATTGCTGTTGCGACATGCCGATTCTCATACGCATATCCTTTTGTCCCAGTCCTTTGGCTTTCCGGAAGTCCCGTAAAGCTTTTGCCAGCTCTTCCTGTGTTTTCATCAGAAGCAACCAAAATACAATTTATAAAGTGTAATATAGACAAAATACATTTTAATTAATGTAATTTTTATAAAACTTATATGTTGTAAATAAGCAAAAATACAACTTATAAGTGTTTTATCGAGTGAGCGTAAAACCTCCGTACTTTGAGGACGGGGGACGAGAGCTCGGCCTGCAGACATTTCGCGATAGCCCAACTCTGTAATCAGGCTTTGAAGAAGTGCCACTAGACGTAGAAGTGATCTAATATGTTTTCCTGAATTCTAATAGGTTTAACATTATGAGGATCGTACGAACTAGTCAGCATCAGGTGACCATTCCCGCAGATATTCGAGCCAAGCTGAGTATTAATCAGGAAACTGAAGTAAGCGTTAATCTCAGTGACGATGGAGAAATTTTTCTGATCCCGGCCAGAAGCCAGAAGGTGGATATTCGTAATTTACATAATAAATATTCTATGGATATGAGCGGCGAAGAATTCAATCAACTTATAGGTGATAGCCGCTCGGATACCTGATATATGAATACAAAAAGTTCCACTGATTCAGATCAGCCTCTGGTGAATCTTGCCCCTATCATCAATAAGACTGACGTCTGCCAAAGCTCCATTAATCAAAGTCAGATTAGGTGGCAGATGTCCGATATCAACATCGTAGATAATGGGTATCTCAAGGCCTTTCAGAGCATAACTTAATGCCTGCTGATAGGTCAGGGATTGACCATGTTGCTCATCAGACGGATTCCGGCCTATCAACAGCCCCTTCACAAGATTAAAAGTGCCTCTGTACTTCAGCCCCAACAACGCCCTGATCAGAGCAGTAGGCGAGAACTCTGCATTCTCCAGAAACAGTATGATGCCATCCTGAGAGTACCTTTTCTGGAAACACTTTAAATCCAGATAGTCTGACCCCAACAAATGACACAGGGTATCCAGACAACCTCCCAGCAAACGGCCGGAAAAGGCTACACCCTGCTGGCTTCCACCCAGAACTTTCCAGCGTGTGGACTCAGTCAGGTTGAATACCGCATCAGGGTTTTCATCATAAGATTCTCCGTTGATTTGATATTTCTCTGAGGGATACTGACTGAATGCTTCAGAGCTTCCAAGATAAGCCAGAGTATTTGCCGTTAAAGGCTCCTGCTGCAAACGATGGAGTTGCATTAGATTGGTACAATGTGCCGTTGCCCAGTCGCACTGACTGGTTATTACAGACGTCAACGTACTGGTATCAGAGAAGCCCGCTAACCATTTGGGCTTTGCTTTTGCTATCGAGTCAAAGTCCAGCACTGAAAGCAGATCCATAGCAATCTCTCCACCCCAGGGTGGCATAATCGCATCAATAGAGTCGTCTAGCAGAAAAGCCGTTAGCTCTCTCGCTCTGCTCTCCAGTGACGCACTGACATAACACTGATTCGACCTGAGGCACTCTCCTTCAACCACAACAAAACCCTGACGGCGCAAATCATCGAGGCATCGATCAAGACGTGGGTGGCAGGATTTCGGGACACCCGAAGAAAATGCTGTGATTGCAATTCGACTGTCGGGTCTCAAAGGAGCAGGATACTTCATTAACTGATTTTATCCATTGGTTAGTTCTTTACGACTGAGCCACGGGAGCTTAGGCTCTTTTCTCAATTTTACTTTTCGGTTACCCACTGTCGCAACAAGGCAAAATATGATCTCACCGCAGGACCCTTTTCTTCAGCAACAAGGCCTGCTGATGGCCAACAGTTACCACACACTGACGGGGCAGCTGCTTTGCGGACTGCCCCTGAATGACTCCGAACTGGGTAAAAAACTTTACGAACACCCGTCAGTGATTTTGTCGCATGGAACAGAAAGTGATCCGGTCTTCTGTTACGGCAACCTGAGTGCTCAGTCTCTCTTTGAAATGGACTGGAACACTCTGACTCAAATGCCCTCCAGACATTCTGCAGAACAGCTCAACAGGGAAGAACGGGACCGATTGCTCAAAATAGTCAGTGAAAGCGGCTACATCAAAAACTATTCAGGCATCCGGGTTTCCAGCACCGGAAGACGATTCCTCATTGAACAGGCAGTGGTCTGGAACCTCTACGATGAGGAAGACAAATACCGGGGTCAGGCTGCTAAATTCAATGACTGGACTTTTCTATGAGAGCGCCCTATAGAGGAACAACTGTTAAAAAGTCTGGGTTACTAGATTGCGCTGGAGCCTATAAAATACCGGCCTTCAGCAAACAGAGGTTTTGTTATGGCAATTAACTGGTTTCCCGGGCATATGCACAAGGCTCGAAAGGAGATCAAGAAAGTGGTTCCGGAAGTTGATCTGATCATCGAAGTTCTGGACGCTCGTCTTCCTTTCAGTAGCGGAAACCCTCTGGTGCCTTCCCTGCGAGGTAAAACGCCTTACATAAAGGTGTTGAATAAGAGTGATCTGGCTGATCCTGCTGTCACAGAACGGTGGACCAGGGAGATGGAAAAGGAAGAAGGGGTGAAGGCCATTGCCCTGACCCAGAGTCAGCCGGAAAAAGTACGTGGTGTTCTGAAGCTGGCCGAGAGCATGGTAGAGCGTAAGCTCGATATCAAAGGCATGAGAGCCATGATCCTGGGGATTCCCAATGTCGGCAAGTCCACTATGATCAATACGCTTGCCAATCGTATTATTGCCAAAACCGGAAATGTCCCCGCAGTCACGAAACAGCAGCAGCGAATAAAATTGCCCAATGGCATGATTCTTTTGGATACGCCCGGATTCCTCTGGCCCAAGCTGGAGCCGGAAGCCTGTGGTTATCGACTGGCCATTTCCGGAGCCATTAAGGATGCGGTTCTGGAATACGAAGATATTGCCCTGTTCGCCGCTGAATATTTTCTAAAAGCTTATCCAGAAGCACTCAAACAGCGTTTCCAGATCAATGAGCTGCCTTCGACCGATATCGAACTGATGGATGTGATTGCTGCCCGCAGAAATTGTATGCGAAGAGGTGGCATAGCTGATCTACACAAGGTCTCTGAGATTCTTCTGAATGAATTTCGCAGTGGTGGTTTGGGTCGGATCAGTCTGGAAACTCCGGAGATGATCGAACAGGAAAGGCCTGAGCCCTAAGAAGCAGAATAAATAATCGCTGCGGAGGAATAACAAAGCCCGTTGAACGGGCTTCTGTGGGACTTGATTGATCTATTATTCGCTGGCGATCAGTGATTCTCTTGGTGAGTATGTTTTGTGGACATACTCCTCAATCATCTCCTTGTACTCTTCAGTGATATTGTCGCCTTTGAGCGTAGTCACTTTTTGACCGTCGACAAATACAGGTGCCGAAGGCGCTTCACCGGTTCCGGGCAGACTGATACCGATGTTGGCGTGTTTACTTTCACCGGGGCCGTTAACAACACAGCCCATAACCGCTACTTTCATTTCTTCCACACCCACAAATTTGTGGCGCCAGGTCACCATTTTGGCACGCAGAAAGGCGTCAACTTCATCTGTCAGAACCCTGAAGAAAGTACTGGTAGTTCGACCGCAACCCGGGCAGGCGGTCACTTCAGGGGAAAAGCTGCGTACATCCAGCGCCTGCAGGATCTGTTGGGAAACAATCACCTCCCGATCACGGCTGCCATTGGGCTCTGGAGTCAGAGAGGTGCGAATGGTGTTGCCAATGCCCTGCTGAAGTAATACGCCCATGGCGATACTGGATGAAACAATTCCTTTGCTGCCCATTCCCGCTTCGGTCAGGCCCAGATGGAGCGCATATTCACAACGCTCTGAGAGCATCTCATAGACGCTGATCAGATCCTGTACCCTGGAGACTTTGCAGGAAATAACAATTTTGTTGGCACCCAGTCCTCTCGCCACGGCTGCATCGGCACTGGTCAGCGCCGACAGTACCAGAGCCTCGTGCAGAACTTCCTGAGAGGATTTGGGGTTTTCAGAACGAGCGTTTTCATCCATCAGTCGGGTGGAGAGTTCTTTATCCAGACTCCCCCAGTTCACCCCGATACGAATCGGCTTGTCATATTTGATGGCCACATCAATCATGGTATTGAAGCGATCATCCTTCTTGTCGCCAAAGCCAACATTGCCGGGGTTAATGCGGTACTTGTGCAGCAGGCGGGCTGTTTCGTCATACTTGGTCAGTAAGGTGTGACCGTTATAGTGAAAGTCACCGACAATCGGAACGTTATAGCCCTGCTGTGTCAGCTTCTCATAGATGGCCGGTATTGCTGCAGCCGCTTCTTCGGTGTTCACCGTCACCCGGACAATTTCAGAGCCAGCGTTTGCCAGAAGCTTGATCTGCTCAACCGTACGCTCTACATCAGCAGTATCCGTATCCGTCATAGACTGTACGACCACAGGGGCATCGCCACCGATGGTAATATGTCCCACCTGGACAGCGTGGGTTGTATGGCGTCGGCCCATTAACTTGATTCCTCCGAAATAGGTTATCGGGTTGCTTCGACAAAAAACTGGCAAGTGCCCGCAGCGAAGCAAGAGTGTCCGCAGTGAATGTGTGTGCAGCTATAGAATCTAGACAGTTTAACACTTATCAGGAAAAACGTACTGAGAAGAACGCATTCATGGGTCACGGGTTTCATGTACCATGGACGATCTGATTGCTTCCAATCAGAAATATGTCATGGGAGAGATTGCATTATGGCTAAAGAAACCACCGTCAGAGCGCGTATCGACGAACGGTTAAAGGAAGAAGCAGAAGAAGTGCTCCGCAAACTAGGGCTGACGACCTCGCAGGCCATTAATATCTATTTCAGCCAGATTGCCCTGAGAAAGGGACTGCCCTTTGATGTGGTGATACCTGACGAGAAGAAGTTATAGGCTACACTTTCCAGGCTTGAGCTGGATAGGAGGCAATTCATGAAAGATCTCTACGAGAAAGATTATTATCGCTGGGTTGAGAAGCAAAAGGAGTATCTGACCAATCGTCAATTTGACCAACTTGATGTAGATAACCTGATTGGGGAAATCGATGATATGGGCAGTGAACTGGATACTCTGGAATCTCGTCTGACGACACTTCTGCTCCACTTGCTGAAATATGACTATCAGGTTCGAGTTTTGAATCCTATACTGCCCGAGCCTTATAACTGCAGAGATTGGAAAGGAACGATTAATAGAACAAGGCTTGCGATTGATAAGCTCATAAAGAGGCGCCCCCATCTAAATAGTGAGGTGAAAAGCCTTTTCGACGAAGCTTATGTTGATGGCAAGGTGTTGGCGATTAAAGCAATGAATGACTACGTACAGCCTCATCAGCAACTTGATGAACACAGCTTTCCTGGGATTTGCCCATGGACATTTGATCAGATCATGGAAGAAGACTGGTTGCCTTAAGCCGTTGATTCATTCGAGTCTACCAGAAAACTGAGTCAGCAGCAGGGATGACTTTGGTCGGGGCCGATGCACAATCCGTTATAAATTTTTTAAGCAAGAAGCGGAAGAAGAAGTGCTCCGCAAACTGGGACTGACGACCTTGCAGGCCATTAATATCTATTTCAGCCAAATTACCCTTAGAAAGGGGCTGCTCTTTGATGTAGTGATACCTGGCGAGAAGAAGTCATAGGCTACACTGTCCAAGCTTGAGCAGCGTAGGAGGCAATTCGTGAAAGATCTATACGAGAAAGATTATTATCGCTGGGTTGAGCAGCAAAAAGAGTATCTGACCAATCGCCAATTTGACCAACTTGACGTAGATAATTTGATTGGGGAAATCGACGATATGGGCAGTGAACTGGATACTCTCGAATCTCGTCTGACGACACTCCTGATCCACTTGTTGAAATATGATTATCAGAATCGAGTTTTGAATCCTCTACTGCCCGAGCCCTATAACTGCAGAGACTGGATGGCAACTATAGACCGGACAAGGATTGCCATTAGAAAGCTCTTGAAGAAACGACCTCATCTCAAGGGTATGTTGAACATAAGTATGGATGAAGCTTATCCAGACGGAAAACTGCTTGCGATCAAAGAATTGAATCGGTATGTGATGAAGCATCAGCAACTTGATGAGGATAGTTTTCCTGAGATTTGCCCATGGACATTCGATCAGGTCATGGAAGAAGACTGGCTGCCTTCAAGTAGCTAATTCATTGAATGCTGCCAGAAAACTATGTCAGCAACAGATTTGCCTGTCGACAGTGGTTTTTGGGTCGGCAAGAGGGCTTGATGTCAAAGAGGATCACTTGAGGATTTCCCAGACACCCACCTTAAGGGTCGTGGTCAGGCCATTTCTGTTTTCACCTTTTGGGGCAATATGCCAATCCCATTCATGCTCAGGATTACAAGGCCAGAGGGGCGGCGCAACAGTAGTGATAACCTCAGTGTCACCGTCTTTGCCCACATGGCGTTCATGATCAGAAATCAGGAGAGTGTTACAGTCCATCGCCTTTAAGGTCATGATGTGGGCTTGCTGAATAGCCGCCATCAGGCAAATTTCCGTGTCATCCTCTGGTGGGCTTTTGGCGAATGATAACGGAATCTGCGAAAGCATATTCACGCTGATTGCCAGGCTAAAACCCGTGAGCGGCAGCGGTGCAAAACCGGGTGGGGTTATCTTCCTGTCGCTGTAGTTGTTATAGAATTCTTCGAGAAGGCCAGTTACATCCCGCAGTTCAAATTTAATATTTGGATACTGTTTTAGTTTGGCTGCAAGCTGTGGTGGCTTCACAGCATCGAACAAGAGGGCGCCCGCCGGATGACTGTTGAGTGCTTGCAACGGAAGATCAAGACCCAGTCCCGAGCCCAGTATCAGAATGGGTTCAGCAGGATCTGCTTTCTTTATGGCGACAGTAATGGTCGCACGGGTTTGCTCCAAATGTGGTTGCCAGGCTTTTGTGTTACGTTGGTACTTCCCTGCAATCGCAGCAACTTCCTGCACAAGCCCTGCTCGTCTCGCGCCTTTTACTGCTTTTGAGAAGGCCCATGTGAACGCCTCGATAATCATTTGAATATTTTTCCTGATCTTCTGGTTTCAAGAATGCAGTCAGTGAATGTGTTGTTGGGTACGCAGTTACAGCAATGAATGACTGTTTAGCCCTCATCATCAACTGGATGTGCATGGCCCTCCCGAGATTCTCCCATCGACAGTTGATCAGATCACAGAAAAAGACTGGCTGCCATCAAGCAGTTCATTCATGGTGCGTTGTCATAAGCCCGATTCAGTAACAGAAATAACATGGGTCGTGACCGGTGGGCAATTCTTTATACACTTTTTATACACAGGCTTTTACTCAGAAGTTTTAAGAAAGTCATAATAAGTACTCCCTGCACGTAAAGGCTTTCAGCCGATTATTGACTTTGTATATAAAGGTTCCCGGTTACCATATTTATACTTATCCACAGTTGTTTTAGAAAGTTTTCCACAGATTGCCGATGAGCATCTCTCTTCAGGTTATCTTTACCTGTCAGGCACCTGGTCGCAAGAGCGATTGAGCCGCTTATCGTGCAGATAGGTAGGGTGTCTTTGGTTTGGACAGAGCAAGCCAGCAAGGAAAGCAGGACGAGTGCATGAGTTTTCATGATGGGTGATAAACCGCTTGAGGATAAATCAGTTAACCAAAGACTGGCTTGAAAACCGTAGTGGTTAAGAGAGTGCATTCCCGCTTTTTTCCATAGAAACTGCCTAAACTGAACCCGTTGCGAAATCTAAACAGCGTACTGGCATGATGACCAAACAAGAGAAGCATAACGCACCGGGTGTTCAGTGGGTGACACTGGATAACGGCTATCGGGTCTGGACTCAGCGGGTGGGTTCCGGGCCGCTAAAGTTACTGACACTGCATGGTGGGCCAGGATATTCCCATGAGTACCTGGAATGTCTGGAAGACTTTCTGGTTCCTCAGGGAGTGGAAGTTATCTTTTATGATCAACTGGGCTCGTGGTGCTCAGATCAGCCTGAAGGTGAGTCACTCTGGCAATTAGAACGATTTATTGATGAGATCGAACAGGTTCGGACGGCATTGGTTCTGGAGGATTTTTACCTATTTGGTCACGGTTATGGTGGCCTGTGGGCCATTGAATACGCACTTAAGTACCAGCGGCATTTGAAAGGACTGATACTCGGCAGCACCACCGGCAGCATTCATTCCTGCATGACCCAAATCAATCACCTTCGGGAGCAGTTGCCACCGGAAGTGGTTGATCGAATGAAGCAGTTTGAAGCAGCGAATGATCTGGACAATGAAGAGTACTCGTCTCTTTTGATGGAGCATCTCTATCGCAAATACATTTGCAGGTTGCCTAACTGGCCTGAAGCTCTGAGCAGGGCTTTTGATCACAGGAATCGCAATGTTTACAACACTATGCAGGGTCATAATGAGTTTGTTGTTACCGGCAATCTGCTGGGCTGGGATCGTTGGAATGAACTGGCTGAGATCCGTGTTGCAACACTGGTACTGGCTGGACGCTATGACACCATGGCGCCTTGTGATCAGGAGCAGATGGCTTCCATTCTGCCCCACAGCAGGCTGGTGGTTTGTGATAATGGCAGTCACTGCTCCATGTGGGACGATCCGGAAAATTACCGGCAGGCGCTCGTGGATTTTTTGAAAGATGTAGAAAACGGCAGAATATAGCGATTGAACGAAACTCGTCGTAAATTTAATTATGGTGACCTGTTTGTCGATGGCACAACCCGGGATCAGCTTCTTTGTCCCGAGTCTGTTAATGCATTACCCTGACGTCTACCGGAAGAAAAAAAGGCACTGGTAGTCTGGAAAATGCCCGGTAATTATTCCTGGTTCCCATGCTCTGCGTGGGGGTGCGTATCGGAATTAGAAAACTGATCTGGAAATAAAAGTGGATAAACTGTATCCGTCATCTATTCTTTTGTTCTCAGGTATTGTTTGCAGGTGTCAACTATGAGAATAACCGGAAACATCCCAACAAGGTTTGCTCTGATTTTCCTGCTTTTTTTGTCAGTGTGTTCTTATGCCGAATCTGAAGCAGTAGAGAAACCGATGGTACCAGAAGGGGATTACTCACTTTCCAATAAGTGGGATATGGGCAGGCGTCGACTGGAAGCCTTGCAGCAGGTTCTTGATTCTCAGTCACAGGCCAGTTTGAAACCTTACCTAAAGGAGGGCGGTCATTTCCTGGAGGTAGGTCCTGGTCTTGGTTCAATGAGTCGATTTCTTGCGGAATCTGCAGGGGAGAACGGAAAAGTCATCGCACTGGATATTGATGATCACTTTCTTGCTGAAGTGGCAGCAATTGCCCCTCAGATTGAAGTTATTCACGAAGATATCACTGCTTACGATCCCGGCGTCGACAGGTTCGACCTGGTTTTTATCCGACTCGTGGTCATGCATCTGACCAAGAACGACAATTATGCGCTCATCGCCAAACTGGCCCGATCATTGAAGCCGGGTGGTTATTTGGTCATTGAAGACTACGTTGATGGTGGAAATGTAAACAGGTTCCGCGAGTTTGGCAAAATTGATGCGAAGCTTCCTGATTATGTGGTGGATGCATATCACAGAATGTCAAAACATATTGACTTTGATCAGGGATATCTGCTTGCAGATATGATGTCAAAGGCTGGTCTGGTTAATGTAGATGCAGAGATATCCTATAAACGTGTTCAGGGTGGTGATAATGCTCATGGGCGTTTGATGTACCTTACTTTCAGCCAGCTCGAACCGTACTTAAAGGTAATACCGGAGCATGACACATTATTTCCTTTAATTCAGGCTGCCTGGATGAGCCCGGATGCCCATTGGTATGACCATGCAAGGCTTGTTTCCGTTGGTCAGAAAGCCCCTGAGATACCAGGACAACCGTGAGTTACGGTGACATGTGACTGACGGTCATCACAAAGTGGGTTTTACCAGTGCAGTGCTGCTGATTATCGGTAATGTCATTGGAGCTGGTACGTTTGCCGTATCAGGTCTGATGTTAAGTCGGGTGGGTCACCCTGTTCTGGTATTGTTTATCTGGTTAATTGCCGGCGTGGTTATGCTTTGCGGTGCGGTCTGTTATGGAGCCTTGGCAAGGCAGATGCCGGAATCCGGAGGTGAGTACCTTTTTATCTCCAGAATATTTCATCCAATGCTGGGTTGTCTGGCAGGATGGGTGTCGCTGCTGGTAGGGTTCTCCGCTCCAATCGCCGTGTGTGCTTTTGCACTTGGGGAGTATACACGGCACTGGTTCATTTTTTCAGGGTTGGCTGACTCCAGAGCAATTGGTACTGTCTTTGTTGTTCTTTTTGCTATCATGCATTGCTTTGGTAGATATCAGGGGCTCATGATTCAAAATCTGATAATATCGTTCAAGTTGGTGCTGATTGGTGCTTTCATTTATCTAATTTCCGACCAGATAGCCATGAAGCAACTAAACGTCAGCTCCTTGTCGTCCCCTGCCGATTGGAATATCGACGGTCTCTCAACATGTTTCATCTGGGCTTTCTTTGCCTATTCAGGCTGGAACTCTGTAATTTACGTTGCCAGCGAGATAAAAGCATCTCAACAAAACTTGATGAAAGTGACGATGACGGGGTCCTGTCTGGTTTTACTCATTTATCTGGTATTAAATTATGCCATTCTCGGACAAGAGCATGTTTACGATATTCTGGGGCAAGTAGATTATCTGCTGTTGATTGCTGAACACTCTTCCAGCCCCTGGGCAGTGGTGATTGCTGCGATCATTGTTAACCTTGCTTTGCTCAGTTCACTTTCCGCGTTAATCATGATGGGTCCTCGTGTCTATGCCAAGATGGCTGATGATGGTTATCTGCCGGAATTTCTTCAAACTAAAAGTGGTAACTACCACAATGCCATAATATTTCAGGGAATAGTTGTCCTGTTGATTCTCTGGTATGGCTCTTTTGAGTTTATGCTTACCAGTATTGGCTATCTACTAGGCATTTGTTGTGTAATGACCGTAATTGGCCTGGTTAGGTTGAAACTGAAGGATGAGAATATTAACGTTCTGTTCTGGCCCTATGCCCCAGCGATTTTTATTGCCTCTGTCACTTTCTGTGTCATTTACCACGTATACATGCATCCTATACACAGTCTCACTGGATTGGTAATGGTTTTGCCTGGCTTTTTGTTCTGGTTTCTTGGAAAAAATACTAAAGCAAATGTGGTTAAAGAAAAAGTGACCAGCTCTGGCACACTGACAAACACACCACGGCGTAACCGCTGACCAGGAGCCTTGCTGTGATATTTTCGGGATACTTAACAACCGATTAAAAGTTGGATTTAACGAATGTATTTTCAAAGCAGCTATCAAACTCAGGAACTGGAAACTTGTTGGAACTCTGTGCTGTTGATGATCTTGAAAACCCCGGAAGTAAAGGTTTTGAAACCGAAAAAGGCTCCATTTTCGCAGTCCGTCGAGATGAAGAAGTCTTTGTCTACGAAAACAGTTGCCCACACTTGGGTATTAACTTGGAGTGGCAGGAAGACCGCTTTCTGGACAGCGAACAACGTCTGATCCAGTGCTCTACTCATGGGGCTCTGTTTCTTATTGAGTCTGGAGAGTGTTTAGCTGGCCCATGCCTCGGTGACAGACTGACAGTGCTCCCTTCCAAAGTAGAGAAAGGTATTGTTTATCTGTTGTGACTGTTTTCCGGTCATTTTTCCCATGGAAAAATGAACGGGCATTAATCTGCCAGACTGGATTTTTGCCTGAGAATGTCCCTTCTCTGTTTTTTATCCGGACGACGATCCGGCCTCGGAGCTACAGCACCGCGCATGGCCTTGCGTTGTTCCGCTGCCACCTCACGAGACTGTATGCTGGCTGCAGTCTCTTCGTAAAGTTGTTGTGCCAGCTCCGCTTTCTGGCGTTTGTCAGAGAGTTCCCGAACAATTACCACCCTTTCATCCCAGCCTGTACGCAGTTTCAGCTCGTCGCCTACTTTGGGCTCTTTGCCGGGTTTGCAGCGCTGGCCATTCAGATGTACCTTGCCACCTTCAATGGCTTCTTTGGCGATATTACGGGTTTTGTAAAAGCGGGCGGCCCAGAGCCACTTGTCCAGACGCACTTTGTCTTGCTGTTTATCGTGAGTACTACTTTGCTTGGCCATTTATTACTCTCAAAAGTCATTGAACTGTTTTTCAGGGCCAGTTTTCAAGGCTCATCAAATATGAATAAGCTCACGAAAATCTTCAACAGCCTGATATTGACCCGTATCCTTGGCGCCCTGTTTGCTGTCCGGATATCGAATAGCCAATAAATGGGCGATGCCGTAGGTTTTGGCAGAGTCCAGAACCGGAATACTGTCATCAATAAACAGAGCCCGCTCCTTATCCGTGCCAATGTCGGCTTCAAGATTGTGCCAGAATGCCTGGGTTTCCTTAGGGTAACCGTAATCATGGGAACTGATCAGTCTGTCAAAATAGTGTGCCATGGAGAGTCTTTCCAGTTTCAGTGACAAGCTGTCCCTATGAGCATTGGTGATCATGATCACTTTCTTGCCCCGATCGCGAATATTTTGCAGAAAATGGTCGGCATCGGGTCTGAACCTGATCAAATGAGCCATCTCGTTTTTTAGGGCGACGATATTGAGGTCCAGCTCTTTGGCCCAGTAATCGAGACAGTACCACTCCAACTTGCCGTACGTTTGAGCTACCCTTGGATGCAGCTCTTCTTTCGACTGCTCCAGAGTAATATTGTGTTTCTCGGCATACTTCTGAGGCACGTACTCCATCCAGAAGTAGTTATCGAAGTGGAGATCCAGCAGGGTACCATCCATATCGAGGAGAACGGTATCTATGGCATTCCAGTTAATCATAATGACCTCGACTTTATTCTGTTGCCATGATGACTCATCCGAACCCTGAACGGCAATCTTTCTGAATTATTGGCGCAAGGCTGAGTCAATTAAATGTACATCGACGTATGTAAGCAACGAATTCGGTGCTTATAATAACTGCAGAACAAGGGGTAGGGAATCATGTCAGAAAAACCGGTTATCAAAGCGTGTCGTGAAATTGCACGCACTCGTCTGTTCAGAATAGAAGAGCTGGATCTCATATTTTCCAACGGTGTTGAAAGAACCTATGAACGATTAGGTTCTTTTGGAACGGGGCATCAAGCAGTGATGGTAGTGCCGCTGCTGGATAATAATCGTTTTCTGATGATCCGCGAGTATGCCGGTGGTACCGAAGACTATCAGCTGACTCTGCCAAAGGGGCTGGTTGAGCCTGAAGAAAGTCTGGAAGAAGGGGGTAACCGTGAGTTAAAGGAAGAAGTGGGTTACGGTGCTCGTCATTGGAAGTACCTCAGTGCATTCACCCAGTCACCCAACTATATGAAAAGCAGAATACACTCAATGGTGGCCTGGGATCTTTATGAAGAAAGGCTGGAAGGCGATGAGCCAGAGCCTCTGGAAGTGGTCGAGTGGTCCTTTGACCGCTTACTGGAATTGAACGACAGGCCGGACTTTTCCGAAGCAAGGGCTCTGGCTACCCTGTTTTTGGTCAAAGAGAAAATTCAGGCCGGATGGCTGGAGACCCCCAATGTTTGACGAGAAGCTGATTGAGCCCCTGAAGCACATTGCCCGACAGGCTGGAGAGGCCATCCTGACCCTTTATCATCAGCAAGACCTGAGCATTCAGCACAAGTCTGACAAAACGCCCGTTACTGTGGCAGATCTTAAAGCCAACGAAGTCATTGAGCAGGGCCTGAAGGCTCTGGATGTCCAGTACCCTATTTTATCAGAAGAGTCAGAACATACCCCTTTTACTGAACGCTGCCAGTGGGAACGTTATTGGCTGGTGGACCCTCTGGATGGCACTCAGGAGTTTATCAATGGCAATGGCCAGTTCACCGTGAATATCGCGCTGATGGAAAAATCAGAAGATGGTCGAAGCTACCCGATATTGGGTGTGGTTCATGTTCCTGATGAGCATACAACCTATTGGGGGGGCAGCGGTCTGGGTGCTTTCAAACAAATTGAAGATCAGCCCGTTGACAGTATTACGCCAAGAATATTTCAGCCAGAAAGGGAAACAGTGGTACTGGGCAGTCGAAGCTATGGGACCGAAAGAGCGAGGGTATTTGTTGAAAAGCTTAAGGCGCTCTACCCTGATCTGGAGGTAAGGCCTGTTGGCAGTGCCCTCAAGAGTTGTCATGTTGCGGAAGGGCTGGCGGATATCTACCCAAGGCTGGGGCCCACATCTGAGTGGGATACCGGAGCGGCACAGGCCGTACTGGAAGGTGCCGGAGCTTTACTGCTGGATCCTCACGGCAAGCGGTTTTCCTACAACTTCAAGGAAAGTCTGCTGAATTCTGATTTTCTGGTAGTGGGTGACCGTACACAGAACTGGTCGCAGATCTGGAATCAGCGTGTATTGATTAGCCTCTAGGAGCCTGACCGAGAATAGCGCCGCAGTAGGGCAGTCTATTCTCGGTCAGGCTCCTAGGAACGTCATTCAGAGCGGTATTATCAGGAGGAATGAGCGATTGGGCAGCTTGGATAATACAATGGAAACCCCGTCTGAAAGCCTCTGTATTGTATTAAATATAAATTAATCTAATACACAAGTTGCTTTGTGTATCAAGCTCAATACGCTATCGTTATTGTGTATTAAATATTACAATTCTTAATACGAAAAATTTGTGTTGGATACGACAGACACAAAAGTATTTATGTATTAAATATTATGTCCTTTAATACACAAGGTTTTGGCATGACCCCATATATCCCTGATACGCTTCCCCTTCAAGATCTTGAGTTTAGCCGTCTGATCACATTGGTCGGTGAAGCTAATGCAGCCCTGGCTGAATACAGTGGTCTACTACAGGGAATCATTAATCCCGCGGTCATGCTGTCGCCCCTGATGAATCAGGAAGCGGTGTTATCATCCAGAATTGAAGGGACCCAGGCTACGGTTGAAGAGGTGCTTGAGCATGAAGCAGGTGCTCAATTTGACGAGAGAAAAAATACAGATATTCAGGAAATACTGAACTACCGAAAAGCGCTTATGCTGGCCCAGGAGTACCTGGCTGAAGGGCGAACGATCTCTTTGAGTCTCTTGTTGCAGTTACATCAGCTACTTCTTGACAGTGTTAGAGGTCAAGGAAAAACACCGGGTGCTTTTCGAAAGGATCAGAACTGGATTGGGCGAGCGGGCTGTACGCTTGAGACCGCAACCTTTGTTCCCCCGGACCCTATACAGCTAATGGATCATCTGGAAGCCTGGCATCATTATCTGGGCGAGAGTGATTTTGATGTACTGGCTCAGACCGCCATCGTTCATGCCCAATTTGAGCTGATTCATCCATTCAAGGATGGTAATGGCCGTATTGGTCGTTTGATTATACCGCTGTTTTTGTACAGTAAGCAGAGACTCTCCAGCCCTATGTTTTATCTCTCAGGTTATCTGGAAGCACACCGGGATGAATATTACGAGCGGCTAAAGAAGATTTCCCGGGAAGGCGACTGGACAGGCTGGATCGAATTTTTTCTGAAAGCCATACTTGTTCAGGCCAGAGATAATGTTCAGAAAGTAAAAGCGATCATGTCGTTATATGAAAAGACTAAAGTCAGGGTTCAACAAACGACAGGCTCAAAGTTCACGATGCAACTGGTGGATACACTTTTTGACAGACCCATTTTTCAAGTGAGCGACTTCGTCAAACGGTCCGGTATCAGTAAGCCTACCCTGCATGGTCTTCTGCGTCAGCTGCATGTGCCGGACGGCCCCATAGTAACGCTAAGGGAAGGATCTGGCCGTCGCCCTGCTATTTATGCATTTCCAGAACTGCTTCGTATCTGTGAAGGCTTGTCTGGGCACTAACGTCAGTTTTTGAGGCTCGTTCTCTGCCCACGGGCAGCTTATAAATATAAACGGGTATGGTTTAAACTGCCTGCTGAGTTCACTGCCGCACAGGCAGCTTAGAAATCTGATGAATGAAGATAGGGAAGGCATAGCTAGTTTAGTGCGTTGAAAATTATGGTGCATAAACCTAACTCCAGCTGTTCTGGTCGCAACAGAACCGTATAGCTGCCTTTTCATGAAAGTTGCTCCGAAAATAGAGCTTAAGTCTTCTGAAGAAAGGCGTCTCAGAAAGCTGGCTTCTGCAAATACTGGCAGTCTACGCGTCGCCCGTCGTTCGAAAATTATTGGCTAGTGAGCAAAGACATACACATGCGGAGTGGCTAAAATTTCTGAAACTGATTGATAGGCTCCTAAGGACAAAGCTCTTCATCTGATCTGCGACAACTATTTTATGAGTTACTGAGTCAACTCATCAGGCTTCTTCCTGATGCTGTCTTTAAGCACTTCTGAAGCCATTCGGTTGATCTGTTTGAAGTCGTGCTCGGTCAGAAACTCGAACTGTTTTTGCTTCCTTTTACTCAACTTGCCTTTATTGTCGAGAATAATCTTGACCATCAGGCGGAGCTCTTTAGCTGACAGATCAAGAAAGTCGTCCAGAGCCCGGTAGAGGCGGTCGGCCAATACCAGAGTGTCAATCTCTTTGGGCAGCAGATGTTCAGCTACATCGCCAATAACTTCGCAAAGCCATTGACAATAGCGAGTCAAATCCAGATACCTAAACAGGTGATCTGTTTCTCCTTCTATGGTGATGTGTCCGGCTTCATCAATGTAATAGTCTGTCTGGGCGCATATGGCTTTGGATAGCAGATCCAGTGTTTGATAATAGTCCTGTTGACGGTTCAGAATCCCGCCGGATACCGGCAGAATAATGCCCGGTTGCAAAATACCGGATTTTGCCAGTACATCCTGGATCAGGTAACGGCTGATCCGGCCGTTGCCATCCATAAACGGGTGTAGATAAACAAAACTGGCTGAGAGAATTCCTGCCCGAACACTGGCTGGAATGTCCGACTCGGCCAAGCGTCCTGACATGGCAAACCAGTCATCCATCAGGTCTTCAATATTTTCAGGGCGGGGTGGAGGCAAAGCCACGCCCTGGGGACCGGGGCCGCCTATATAGTTTTGCTCAACCCGGTAGTCAGGTTCCTGCTGGTGGCCATCCTTGATGATGTTCTGGATTTCAATCAACCGCTCTTTGGTCAGTGGTGTCTGACCTGCCATTTCCAGTGCCCGGCCAAAACGAATGTATTTGTCGGGTGTGATGTTTTCTGATTCAATTTCTGAAGAGGTTCTGGTTTCGTAGGTGGTCAGGAAGCGCGAGGCTCTGGTAAATACTTCTTCATCGTAATCTGTCAGTGCGCTGTTTATACAATGCTCCAGTCTGGCGTTGGACTCTTCACGCAGGGCATCCGTTTTTTGCACCAATGGCAGGAATCTTCTGTGTCCCGGTAAATTGTTGCGCAGACAGTATCGTCGAACATTAATGGGGTGAGCGGTAAAGTAGCGCTCTTCATCAAGAACCGATTCATATTTAACGGCTTTGCAGTCAGGTAATGGCAACAGGGTTTCCGTAAGGTACTCATACCAGAACCACAGACGACGACCCCAGCGGCTACTGGGGCGCTTCTGGATGGTGGACTGAATTTGATCTTTTGCGCCTGTTTGCAGAAAAACTTGCCGGAGATAGGCTGGGTTAGCACCTTCATACTTCAGAGCAAACAGAAGATGACCTGTCAGAGTCTCTTCTGGTCTGGCGGAGTCGGGAAAATTCTGTTCAAGAATCTCATGCCGCTTTACTTGATTGGCTTTGGTCCCCAGTAAGCCTCCGGTGTAGGAGCGAACTGAGTGAGGTATAACTCTCAGCTGATAATGTTCTTTCAACCATTCATAGCCAATGGGGGTTGGCATAAATCGAGCCTTTTGATTGAGGGTAAAAACTAAATACTGCCATAAAAAACTAAATTTACCCCAAAAAAATGCCTGAAAAATAAATATTGATCCACATGAATGTACAGATTATGTGCCAGAGGTTTGCAGCAGAACTCCGATTTCCCAGGATGGGGTAACCAAACTCGAAACGGGTCTAAGATCAGGTAGTCACGGGTACTGAACAATCTTTAGAAAACATAAAGGATCTTGTCGGCTTCCACCACAATGGGTTCGTTGGGGTCTTTCATGACCTCTCCTTTGATAATGGTGGGGGAGCCAAAGAGCAGACCCTTTTTGGGTATATCATCATTCCTGATATGAATCTGGATTTCTCCGGTTTTATCCCGAAACAGGTAAATCGAACATTTCAGTTTCTTGATGATTTGTCCGGAAAGTTTCACCAGTTCCTCATCATCTCCGTTCTCAATCACCTGATCGATGCTCTGCTTTTGATAGTGATGGGCTTGTGCAGAAGCGGGTGGTGATGGCAGAGGCAAGTCGTTTTCTGAAAAGGCGGGCAAGGACAACAAGCAGAGGCCGCTGAAGAAGAGTCCTTTCATAAAAATTATCCTTAGAGTGTCTATTTTTCAGGATAGCTCAGCTGGATAGCTGTCTGTAACCATCGTCTTTGAATATTAGTGGGGCTGCCTTCAAACAAAAGTCCAGTTGCTGAACGTAGCAGCCTGCCCCTGGTACCTGCCTCTCTCATCGTAGAGGTTCCAGACCAGCGCCTGCTCAATCATGAACCGTCTTCCGGTACTGGCAATACGGATACCTGAATAGTTTTTGATGTAGCCGCGTTTAGTGACTTCTCTTAGCAATCTGCCCCGCTCTTCCCTGTTGGGCTGCTCTGCAGAATGTCTGGAAGGCAGCTGAGTCAGAGTGTTCCAGTCCATTTCAAAAAGAGACTGGGCACTCAGGTTCCCGTAACAGAAGATCGGATCACTTTCTGTGCCGTGAGATAGTAGCACTGACGGGTGTTCATACAATTTTTTAGCCAGTTTGGGGTCATTCAGGGGCAGTCCGCAAAGCAGCTGACCCGTCAGTGTAAAGTAATTACTGGCCATCAGCAGGCTTTGTTGCTGAAGAAAAGGATCGTGCAGCGAGATCATGTTTTGCCTTGTTGCGACAGTGGGTAGCGGGAAAGTAGAATGGAAAAAAGCCTAAACGCTCATGGCTCAGTCGTAAAGTAGAGTTTTCCGGCCGTTTGTTGGGAGGCTGTCTGGATATAGGGTCAGACTATCTGGATTTAAAAGCGTTCCAGAAGAGATACCCTCATGATGGCATCGTACTGTTCCCGGAGAATGCAGAGTTCTCGCCTATTGCTTTGATCAGAGCGTTGTTGGGATTGAAGTACAGAGGCAGGATTCAACAGACGTTGATCTGAAGCAGAAGGGCTTTTTGTATTAATTCAGGGGCACACAATATCCAACGTTGGGAAGTAGGTTGAGAAGCGCCCCTTATCCCTTGTGATCAATCGTCCTTTTTCAACGCTTGCCTGTGCTCCAATAAAAAATCAGACAATACGCCGTTTTTCTTACCTCCCTTGCGACGATATTCAAGGTGCTTTTTTGATGCCAGAAGTAAAGTTCTATGGCATGGAGCCCTGAGAGTAAGTCTAAGATCCTTGACTAAAGACAAAGTACCTTCAACCGTATGTAAAGGCGCCGGAAACTATTAGACCACTTTTACAGTGTATGGCACTCTTTCAGATACTGTTAGCAATACTATCCTCCGTGTTAGTTTTTTTTTGGAACATTTAAGAGAGAGTATCCTCTAACTTTATTGTTGTATTAATAAAACTTGTCGAATATGGAGGTAACTATGGCACCTATCGAGATCAAATCGACTCCAGAACAAATGGTAAGACAAATTTACCAACTTGACATCAAAAACCCGGAATGTGCCGGGGCAGCCTTTGGCCTCACTGTTGGTTGCCTTTTGGGGCACCCTGGTGATGGTTGCATTCTGGGATTCATAGCTGGCTGTCTTTGCAAACACTCCTATACCTCCATCAAAATTTATGAGCGAGATGTTCAAGTACAAAATATTGAAGCGCAAAATATTGAAGCGAAAAAGATTTCCAGAGAATGAGACTGGAGAGAGCTTTGGAATGAAGTTCAGACGGGCTATAAGCCTGTTTGAGCGAGTTGGGCATAGCGAGGTGAGCCGCAGCCAAACCATGGTAATTCGCAGCTAAACCATTGGAACTGAATGACTGATCATGGCCGGATCACAACATATTCGCTCTGAGTATTTATAAGCCCTGTCACTGTTGTCCATGGCCAGCGTATAGGTATTCCGGTTGGCTATTGCGGAGGCAGAAACATTCTGACATTTGATTCTGAGTATCGTTAGCTTTGCCCGCTGAGCTTCCAACGTTCAAGATTTCGTCTGAAACGGACGCTTTTGTCATAACGGGTCATTAAATTAAAATCTTATTAACTATCGACCATGTATTGTTACTGAGGGGGAGAAATTAAAATACAGAACCTTCATGCTCCCAAAGTTTTGCTACTATCACTGAACTAATATTATTCCGTCATTGCTGAAGCCGCCGCTTTGTTAATCAATTTTAATGGTGAGTGCTTTCAACCCCAAAAAAATAGGGTGTGACTATTATGCTATCAGGTAAGTTAGCCAGTATTTTTGCAATTTCGTGCTCAGTAGCAATCGCAGGTTATGGTTCTGAACCGATAAAGAAAACTGCAGTGGTCGATGCGGGCAGTACCGGTTCAAGGCTCCATATCTATGAATATTCCCTGGACCCAGCCAACGGAATTCCTGTTATTAGGAAAAAAACGTCCAGCAAAAAAAAAGGAGGCGTTCAGGAGGAAAAGGTAGATAGTCTGGATGGATATCTTCAGGGGCTATTTGCTTCAGTGATCGATGAAAACATAAATAATATATATTTTTATTCAACCGCCGGAATGCGGCAAATCAGACCTGAGAAAAGAGCAGTCCTGAATGATGAAGTTGAACAATGGTTAAAAGATAACTTTCCTTCATCCACCATTGAAGTGGAGACAATAACAGGCAAAAAAGAGGGGCTTTATGCCTGGCTGGCGTTGAATTACGACAACTCGCGCATAAAATTACAGGGAGACACGGTAGGTGTTCTTGACTTGGGCGGTGCTTCTACACAGATTGCTTATGAGGTGGATAAGAATGAGGATTTCACCGTTAAGATAAGCAGCAAGACATACAAGCTTAATGCAGAAAGTTTTTTGGGCTTAGGGCTTGATCAGGCAATAAGCCAATATTTGAACCGGGCGTCATGTTTTCCTAAAGGCTTCCCTTTACCAGACGGCAGAAACGGAACCGGTGATTATAATACCTGCACCCGGAAAATTGAGCCCTTGATTACAAAAGTACAAGAAATCAATCACTATATTGAACATCGCCCTCCCAAAAATACACGCAGTTTTCTTGCTACTGCAGGATTTGACTATACGGCATTAGAGTTGGGTATTAGCAAGGATTTTTCCATTAAAAATCTCGATGAGAAGGGTAAGGCGTTTTGCGATAGTGCCTGGAATGACCTGAAGAGTGGAAAAACTTCTTATCCGGTCAATCCTTTCCTATGGCATTATTGTTTCGATGCAGCCTATGAGAAGGACTTGTTAACATTTGGGTATAGCTTAAACACCAAAGATATTCCCATTAAAACGGCTTCAAGTATTGACTATAAAGCCGATTGGTCAATAGGTGTTTTGTTTAACTCTTTTGTTACCCCTGTTAAAACTGAAAAAAGAGAGTACCACACTGGACTCTTAAAATCAGAAAATTGCATGCACAATGGTGCAGCTTCTTCCATGTCGTTTTTTTAGGTCCCGGAGTACAATGGGTTTGGCAACTTTTTTGGCCTTCTGTCACATTGAAAATTATCAGCTTTGGCCTGAAATCGCGTATTTCCGCCAGCTTCAAATCCTAAGAACTGAAGAACGGTTTACTCCCGGTGGTGACCATATGCAGTCTTCCTCAATGGCTCTCTTGCCATACCAGTTACAGAGCGGTTATCTGGAGGCAGAAGCTTCTGTAATACGGCAGACTTACGTTCCTTTGAATAGCGAGGCATAAACAAGGCAATAGTGGCACCACCCAGGCGGTATTTTTCAAGGTAGTTGTACCTGCATGTCGGGAGTTTGCCATAACCGCTGGAGCGTGGGAGTCATGAGTAAACAAGTCAAGCTCACTGAAACCGCATACCCCATTACAGAAACTGAGCGAAAAGCCCCGTACTTTGAGGACGGGGATGGATAGCTCGGCTTGCGCAAAGCAAGCCCATAAATTATCATTCCCCCGTCTCTTGCAGACCTACCTCCGGGCTGGAGGAATGTTAAGCCTGCGGAGTTCGTGTGAGACTTGGGGAACATGGGTTGATTCATCATCGTAAAAGTTCCCACTGTGGAACTTTTACGCGAAAACCAAGCTTGTTCCCTGAGCAACGAACTGTGAAACAGGAACCTGTTAGGTGACTAACGGGAATCTCGCTCCTTCAGGGGCGAGAGGATGTCAACGAGCCAATAATACGGTCAAAGTGGTTATGACACCCAAACCAGTCATCACTTCGGTTGTACCCGCCGATGAAACAGAAACCGTACCGTTGTCGGAAGCCGTGCTGGTGTAGGAAGGCGTACCGTTATTGGAAACAAAGGGCGTAGACACTGTCGGGCAGAGGGATGGGTCAAAATAGAGCTGACCATCAAGATTGTTCAGTCCACTCAAAGGGCCGACTGTGTAACCCGTGATAGTCGTCGAACCGACTGTGGAACTTGTGATATTCGTCGGACTGACTGTGGTATCCATGATAGTCGTAGGATCGACAGTGGAACCCGCGATAGCCGTCCAGGTATTTACAATCTGGCAGAGTGTCGGTGAAGTGGGCGTAGCCGTGACACCGGTTGAACCCACAGATCTTTCACACTCACCTGCCAAGGGTAGTGGATCAATGGCTTTCAGGCTGAATTGTCGTATAGCTTGTCGCCACGGGTTGACCGCCTGAAGATGGTTGCAAGCGAGGGCCAGTTGAATTCGCGAGTCAACACCTATCGCTGTAGTTTTTGTGTGGATTCGATTACCTGCCAGATTAAAAAGAGGCGGCTCTACATTGGGATCTTTAAGACCTGTGAGAGAGAAACCATCTTTTTGTACAGTCGATCCTGTAGCAGTTTCTCTACGCGTCTTGGCAACATTGTTAATGTCGACTCTGTTTCTGAAAATATCCATGCTGCTCCCAAACCCAAGAATAAAGTCACCCGCTTTAGCCATATCGCCCTCGAATGAATTCTCAATAACAGCAACCCTTTGTGTCTGGTTAATGATTGTATGAAGGTTAATGAAGACGCCTGCTTCTGGAATATAGCTGTCGCGCAACCTTGTTGCGGTTTTACCTATGATCGTGTTACTGACGAACAGCAGGCCCGGGCCCGGGCGTATATCGTTGGCCGATGCATCCAGAGACTCTTTGCACTCAAGATTAAGTGCGGCCTTGGTGAGAGGAAGGTGAAACAGGTTATTCACTACAATCAGTCTACGGTTGTAACACTTTCCTGCAACAATTTTTTCAACCGTCCTATTGGTGTTATTAGGACTAACTGGCTGGAAAGTAAGGTGTCTTATATGACTGTCTCTCACATTGCCAAACTGGAAATTGCCATTCATTCCAATCCTGATCATATGAGGATCATAATAACCTGACCCAAGACTGATAATGATTTCAAAACCGTCATCTGCCGCCCCGATAATGTCCTGACCGTCCTTCAAAGTTATTTCACCACCAATAAAATAATTAACCGGGATGTTTCCCGGCGCAGGGGCAGAGGACACCGAAGATGTCGCAAGAGCAACGGATGCAGAAGGAGTCGCAGTAGAAGACGACACTACAGTTTCGGAAGAGAGAAGTATAACAGCATTCTCAGGAATCTTTTTGATCACATCAGCCAAATCCTCTGCCGGATCGGCACTCAGAACAAAGCACTCTCGTCCGCTAAAAAGGCTACCATACTGGTTTAGCCGCCGCTCAACCCCCGCCGTTTGTCCTATCAGAGAATCACACAAACCTCTCGAATTGGATTTCGAAGAAGCAGAGGTCGTGGTTAGAGAAGAGATCGTGGTTGGAGAAGGGGTTATGTTCAAGGATTGAGTCGCCGTCTGGGCTTCTGCAATCAAAGCCATTAGCAGGAATAAAGGGACGACTAACCGGGCTGAATAATGCTGTAGTTTGACCATGCTCTGGACTCTTTGGAACAGTCGACAGGAAGTCTAGCCCTTGTATTTATACTTATCCATTAACTGCTACAGGGGGCACTCAGAAAAAAGCAATAAATTGGACGTCTCTATTGCTGTGACCATCCATTGTCGTTTACATAAATTTTATTGTCAGAATTAATATCAAATTGCTTTTTTATAAAATTATGAGAAAAGTAATGTCTTGATAAAAATTATTCTCCATATCATCATTACCCTCCCATCCTGCCACTATTATCGAATAATTTTTTCTTTCTTTTCAGATAGTAATACCCTGATTCTGTCTGTAAACAATGAACCTTCATCCTCAACCGATCATTCAAGCCATGCAAGGAAATCATCAGGAAATTAAACGGAGAGAATCATGCCCGGTTAAACATCCGCCACCCACTGTTTCACATTATTGGTTAATCAGTAACAGTGACAACTATCTTGACAAAGCGGACCATCGCCTGCTCCCAATCAAGTTCAATCTTTTTTGAATGAGAATAAGCCGAGCATAAACTTACATTCGGCTTATCTGGTTTTCGGTTGTTTGTAAATCAGAAATTGTCAGAAGCTATAGATGGCACTGAGAGACATCGAATGCGCTTTAGGTTTGTTTTCTACGTCAGTCCCATAGTCATAATCAATGTCATCGAACTGGCTATATCGGTATTCAGCCCTGAGCGACAGAGGGAGACCGGCTTCATTTTTAAATTCTACACCGAACCCACCATGCCAGCCGGTAACAGTATCATCCCCTTTATCCCCGTCAGAGGTTTTGGCTTCTGACTTTAAATTACTCATTCCGAAACGACCATAGACGTTTACAGTCTCACTGTAAGCGTGGCCTATAATCAGGCTTGCACCATATTCACCTTTAAACTGGATCTCTTCTTCAAAGGAGCTCAACTTGTATTCGGCCTTGGTTCTGTGATGGTTATATTCAGCCTCCAGTCCCACATACATGGCACGTTCAACAGGGAAGTTATAACCGACAAAAGCACCATAGATACTTCCCTGATTACCAAAAGAATCAATTTTCAGTGATCCGTACTCCATCTCACTGCTGACTGATTCATACCCGGCTTTACCGCCAATGTAGAAACCCTCTTCAGATGCAAGCGCAGAACCTGCAAAGGTAAGAGCTAAAGCTACCATGGTTATTCTCATAATTACCTTCCTCAGTGTTGTGGATTAAACACCGCCATAAGTATGTGCTATCTGAATCTCGGTGCGGTTTTTTTTACATTACAACACAGCATTGAATAAACCAATAAACCAACCTCAAGGAAGAACATGATCATTAGTTATATTCAGGGAAGTACGTAAAAGTATTGAATCTATCCGTCGAACCTGGAGTTTCGATTTCATTTGATCGTCTATTCCCTGTCAAATACATACCAAGACGGTTAAAGCTACAAGTTTCAGGAACAGGAGTTATGATCATTTCTGGTGTTTGAGGACATAAAAAGGTGGCGTGCCCTAATCAATAGCATTCCTGCAAGCTTGCAACTGACAATAAGAGATACGGAACGAACAATAATAACGTCCAGACACTCCGGTAAGCAGTCCAATCTGCTGATGATCCACTGACTTCAATTATCCGAAACGGTTATCTGTACGGGCGCAATATCCAAACAGGCATAGGCTCGGTGTCGGTAAATACAGAGGCTGAAAGGCTATGAAAACGGGCTATCTGGAAAATAACCTATGGTAAATTCCAGATAGCAAAAAGCCCGCAGTGTTCACTAACGCTACGGGCTTCGCTGTATATGGTGCCGGCACCAAGAGTCGAACTCGGGACCCACTGATTACAAGTCAGTTGCTCTACCAACTGAGCTATACCGGCAAAGAACGAGGAGCATGATATGTATGAGGGGGTTCTTTGTCAATATCATCCGATACAAAAAACAGACCTTGTGGTCTGCTTTTTGTACGATCATTGTGAATTCTTTTCCTGCTGTGTTTTCCAGAGCTTCCTGCCCTGAAATAAGCATCCTGCTGTTTTGGTCCTGCCTGACCCGTTCAGGCGTCCTGCCCGGTTTGCATCCTGCCTCAATTCACTTCCTGCAACCGGTCTTCCTGACTTCAAAGCTTTCTGCTTTGTCCGCTCCCTGCGGTGTTCGGGTCTTCCTGATATTAACTTCGTCAGCTTAAGTCTTCCTGACTTTGTGAACGTCCTGTTCCCAGCTGACGATTCCTATTATCCATGGCTAAGTATTTTCCGAAACCGGAGGTTTTCCTTTCCCTGTGTGAGACATTGACCATAGTACCATTAGGTTCGTCACCGCTGGCTGGCAGCCAGAAGCCCGCCGCAGGTTATAAACATTGAGCCTAATAATCGGTTTTGCAGCTTCCCATACTTTTTCAGAATCGGCATCAGTTTCAGGGCGAAGCTGGCGTAACCCACCATAACCAGGCTATCAACTATAACCATAGTGATTCCCATAATGAGGTACTGGGGCCAGAGAGTCAGGGTAGGATCTATGAACTGTGGCAGGAAAGCAGCCTGAAAAACAATGGCCTTGGGGTTCGTCAGATTGACCAGAATGGCGCTGGCAAAAGATTTTCTCTGACTGATAGGGTTTTGGTTCTCGACGGAAAACTCATTCGGTGCTTCACGCCATTTCATGATGCCCAGAAAGATCAGGTAAATAGCGCCTGTCCATTTGATCAGGGTGAAGAGTGTCTCCGAGGCTGCAAGGATGGCCCCGAGACCGGCAGCGACGACAATCAAAAATATAATCAGGGCGGCCTGAAGCCCCATGATGGATGGCAGGGTTCTGATCAACCCTGAGCGAATGGCGGTGGCCATGGTATTAACCGCACCGGCACCCGGCGTCACGCTGATAATGATGGTTGCGGCCAGAAAAGCCAGCCAGATATTAAGTTCCATTGAAGATTCCGGATTAGAAAACCAAGTCTTTTAAGTTTTGATCAGACTGTTTTTTAATCGATGAATCGAGTGTGTGCAACAGAAATTAAAAGAAGAGAAAATTTTTGGGCATTTTTTACGAGTCCATTTATTCCTGACAGGGGCGGTGAAAGGCGGGTAAAAGCAGCCGCGTTTTCTTCCACGAGTAGGTCCATCCAGCTGAAGCTGGCTTTCAGTTCTTTGCTCTGAAACTGTCGAAAGGCGGCTTCGGGCTTGGGCGTGAAGTTGTTACTGAGTTCGAAGAAGTTGTAGATGTCGATTGGCATATAAAAGCTCCTGTGATGTTAGGAGCTTGATTGTTTTGATAGGGTTTAATCATTCAGGAATGTTCCGTTATGACCGGAAGTGCTGACGAACCATTTTGTTTCCGATCATATTGGTCAGGATGCTGTAGTTTTTATCCTCGTGACGGATACGCCCAGCAACAATAGCCGGGTTAATCTTTAGCTCTCTTGCTAACGATTTGCAATCACGTTCGCTTTTACTTTGACGCACCTTGGCTTTAGACCAAATGCTCTTTTCAATTAAAGCCTCAGCTGCAGCGCTGTCTGCCTCATGTTCACAATCGTCCTTTTCAGCTGAGTCAGTATCATCAAAAAATGCAGTTGTGTCAGACTTTAAATGCAGTGCGACGTGAGCAAGTTCATGCATCAACGTAAACCAGAAGTTATCCAAGCGATCATACCGCAGAGTCATTCCGATGACGGGATAATCTGATTTACTCATCATAGCTGCACCATCAAGATAAGTTTTACCAAAGTGAGGTTCGATAACTAACTTGACCCCCAGATGTGATAAGAATTCCTGAGCAAGTTTTGGCCCTTGAGCTGACCAACTCAGTCTTGCAAGCTCTTTCATCACTTCTGGTGTAATACTGCCAGGAATGTAAGGGCTGTCAGTTTTCGTTTTTTCTGCCTCTTGTAAAACTTTCACTTGCCAGGCAAGCAAGGCGAACTGATCAACCTCTTTGTCTGAAACATAGTGAGCAGATGTCCGGCAAAGAGCAGGTTCAATATAGCTGGAGTCCACACTCCCTAAAAAACGGCGCAGGTGCTCTTCTGCATAGGTTTTTAATTCATTAATCGAGCCAGAAAAGCCCGGAAAGCAGCCTCTTTTCTTCATCTCTGCCAGTGGGAAATTTTCCCAAATGATGCCATTTGATTCAGGTAAAGAGGCACCTCGCTCCTTAATCAGAACATCCGCAGGTATGCCGAGCCCACTGTGCAGTTTGCGAATCATTGTAAGACTCAGATCACGGTTTCCATTCAGTATCTCGGACACCTTACTGGCAGAACCAAAATAAAGCTTCATATCACTTCGGGCCAGACCCTCTTGCTCCATACGAAACTTAATGGCTTCAATAGGGTCTGGCAGGTTTGCAGGAAACTTTTCTGTTTCGTATTTCTCAATAAGGAGGGCCAATACTTCCAGTTCGTTATCTTCTTTTGATCCTTCTTCCGGACAGCTATCCATTAGGAACATCAGGCGCTCCATGGCATCCGCATGATCTTTTTCTGTCTTAATGACTTTGATCTCAGACATCATTCACCTCCTGAAGTTTTGTTTATTATAATCTGCATGAGTGCCGACCCACTCGATTGCAACGCATTGGCGTTAGGGAAGTTCCATTCTGTGAGCCATTTGATGACTTGCTGGTTAAGGCTCTCACACACCAGGTCTGCATCACTTTTGATAACAGAGCGAGCCACTTCTTGATGGACTTCGGCTTGGCTGTGACTGCTGCCGTCGTCAGTGGTCATTGTCTGGCTGAGAATCACCTTGCTGATGGCTTTGTCCATACGCTGGCACAGCACGTCATAGTCTGCGGTCCCGGATCGAGCCGCCTCGATCAGCTCGATAACGTATAAGCTTTGGCCATGCGTATGCCATGGTCGGCCTTTGCGATTTCTCCAAGAGTTGCTTTCCCTGCCATGACAGTATCCTACTTGGTACGGCTGTTAGTGATATTATATTGCGTGTGCTGTATATCCCCATGTTATGTTGCAGCAAGCAGGATCATCACAAATCTCAGGGAACGGTTTTTAATACCCTGAACTCTCTGCCGTTGAGATCCTGAGCGTGTTTCTTGAACTTCCGTTCTACTTTAGTCAGCTCTTGGTCGAAATAGGCCGCCAGATCCAAGTCAAGATTAACACTGGTTTGAACCATGGCATCCGGGAAGAAATCTCTGACCGATGCCCGGTTACTTTTATATCGAAGGTTGTACTTGTTGAGATCAGGCAAGTTGTATTGGCTGGCGGTATTTTTGACATGAGCCTTGAGTCCACCGGAGTATTTTACCAGCCGGTTTCTTCTGCGCAGGAGGTTTCTGGTAGCACGCATGGTTTCAGGAAATTCATAGGCTATGGGAAAATTGCCTCCCCGCAAGAGTTTGGCAATCTTGTAGGAATCAATTTTATCATTCTTTGCTTTTCCGCCGTGAATCGCTTTCATATAGAGGGCATGACCCAGAACAAAATCAATGCCCTGATGACGACACCAGGTAGAGAGCCGATACCAGCAATGCATGCATTCAACGCCCACGACAATATTGTTCTGACAGGGTTCGATAAAAGCCTGAAGAGCCGATGGATCAGCCGCTATTTTCTGATGAACCAACGTGTCGCCTTGCTGGTCAAGAATACAAACGAAGAGCATTCGGGCATAGAGATCAATACCACAGTAATGAGGATGCAAGTTGGTGTAGAATCTCATTGGGTCTTCTCCTTTTTGGTTTCGTTGCCTACCGGCTTACTCAGTAAGCTGGGGAGAAGGCTCATTAAGTATCAAATGCTTCCAGTTCGTTCCGGGTCTTCGCCCCTCCATCCGACGTGCCTGGTGGCTCGATTTAAGCAGGCGGCATTCTGTAAATAAAACTAGCTGTCGTTGTCTCTATGGCTCTGTCTGAGCCTTGTTCCTGTCTCTGTTGCTGTCTCTGTCTCTGTTGCTGTCTGAGTCTCTGTTGCTGTCTGAGTCTCTGTCTCTATTGCTGTCTGAGTCTCTGTCTTTGCCTCGCTTGCTTTATCCATGAGCGTTTGAAAAACTTCTACTGATTTCCACCGATCTGCTTCGCTTAACTCTGAAAAACGCTGAAAGAACAAATCAGTTAACGTTCTGTATAAACTTCTATCAGTATCATTTTTTGGTGGGTAATCGAGTTGTGATTTTACAAATGGAGCTGCACACGCCAGAAGTTCAGGATCCGCCGGCTCGTTTTGTAGTTTGGCTATCATTCTTGCCTGAAACTCTGGTCTGGAAAGTGCCTGTGAAAGAGGTTCTTGCTCAAAACAAATTCTATGATCTCCTGAACTTGCACCATGGTGTACTCGGGATCGCTGCTTGCAAACCGGGCATAATAGATCACGATTTGATCGTAATGTATCTAAACATCCCTCATGAAAATTATGTCCGCAGCAAAGGGCAGTACTTTGCTGACAGCTGTTAATTTCAAGTTGACAAATTGTACATATGTCAGCGTATCCTGTGCCGATTGTTAAACTTAAGTTGAAAACTAAAAAAATAAACAAGCGCATATACAGCTACACCATTTTGATTTTAATCAAGAGAACAAGCATTAAAAAATTTCCCAAGGAATGCATCTACTTCGCAGTCCCTGAGTTTGTGACTAAGTGCCGCTTTGAGATTTGTACTTTATGTACAGAGGGCATTGTCATGTTCGTACAGATCGGACTTCATCTTAGTCCATCAGTTCACAACCTTCATGACAAATGCTGAATCTTACGCCACTTCGGATAGGGCATCCCCTTAATGTTCTCACCACGTTCCAGAAAAGCCAGAGCCTCCAGAGCTTCGTACTTCTCTTTGAACTTCCCAATGGTGCAGTACCAGGCTCTGAAGTTCATGTCCCTTATCATGAATGCTGAGTCCAGATCCGTGGCCTCTATCAATTCATCAAATGTCATTCTGGTTCAAAAGTCAGGCAGAAATCATCAACATCACAGAATACACTGGTTGTAGACATGGGAGCCTCTGGTTAGCTATCTGAGAGCTTTAACCGAAAGGTAGTTAAATTACAGGGGCTTGATTGTCTTTTTTTTGCATCGAACTCACGTTGGTTACCCAGTAATAGCTGCGTCATGCTGCTCAATAGGAAGGTCAAAGAAGGCTATTTTTTTAAGCGATTATTTTGAAAAAATATTTTGCTTCTGATTTGAGATGCTTTTTCTGGCGGGCTTGTGTTTTCGGAGTAAGTATAAAAGGGTTGAGGCCTATAATAGGGCGGGTCTATATTTTTTAACAGCAATGACCCCCATCCTGATGTGGCTATCAGCCGATGACTACAAACAGGCGGTCTATGGCTGTGTCAGCTGATTTTGTGATAGTCTCGATTGTCTACTATGCTCAACGCTCACGCAACAAACGGTAAAGGTAAATGTATGAGCCTTGAGGCAAGAGTTGAGAAACTTGAGGAGCAACATAGACAGATGGACGCTAACATGCACAGTCTGGCGAGGGTTTGCGCAGACACACAAAACATCACACTGACTAACCAGCGTGATATTGCAGACTTAAAGTCAGATATTGCTGGGGTCAGATCTGAGGTTATCAGGGTTAAATCTGATCTTGCGGCGTTGACACAGGCGACACTTGCAGGTTTCAAGAGGGTTGATGAACGTTTTGAAGAACATGATAAGCGCTTTGACGAACACGATAAGCGCTTTGACAAGGTTGATAAACGCTTTGACGAGCACGATAAACGCTTTGACGAGCACGATAAGCGCTTTGACAAGATTGATAAACGCTTTGACGAACACGATAAGCGCTTTGACAAGATTGAAGATACACTCGTCATCATCGTGAACCATCTCAAAAAATAACCACGTCACCTAATAATAAAATCCAGTGGATTGTCTATGGCAGCCGCTGATTTGCGCGTTTCTTTTCTGGGGGGACTGGTCTTGCGGGCGAAGAGCGTTTGCCTTTGCCGGGGTTCGAGATAACAAAAAGGAAGAGAGATTAAAGATAATACCACCGGGCAACTGTCCGGCTTTCTTACTACGAATCACATGACAAAATTTTGAGGGTTGGTGCCCAGGAGAAGACTCGAACTTCCACGCCCTTTCGGACACTAGCACCTGAAGCTAGCGCGTCTACCAATTCCGCCACCTGGGCCTATCACTTATATTGTACGGACTTTGTGTCCGGCCCAATCACTATTGAATGATTGGTGCCCAGGAGAAGACTCGAACTTCCACGCCCTTTCGGACACTAGCACCTGAAGCTAGCGCGTCTACCAATTCCGCCACCTGGGCCCTGCGATCAGCAATGTGCTGCTCAACAAGTGCGGCGAATATTAGGGATATAAGGCAAAAGTGTCAACACCCAGTAGAAAATTAAGGGTTCGGAAAATACGCTATATTGCTTAAAAATGAAAGGCTTACCCAGATCTGGCGGACGTTGAACACGCGTTCTGGGCGTATTGAACAATGATGGCAACTGAATGGTTTTTTGGTGCACACTCAGAATGATAGGGGCTACTCATCATAATGCATTAAAAGACACATCAGATTCTACAGGTTATCTCAGGGAGACATTATGAAAGTGAATGGAAGACAGTTCCGTTTTCTGCAAGAAACACTCAAGAGCTGGTCCCGGGATGGTCTTCTGGATGAAGGCAAAAAAGAAGCCCTGCTGAACTCTCTGGATGTGCAATCCTTTCAATGGCGCATCCTGGCCCAGTACGCTTGCTGGGCGGCGCTATTTTCCATGGTGCTATCACTGTTAGCAGTGGTTACGGATAAGGCTCTGATTGCATGGCTGGAGCGTTTATTTACTCTTCAGGACGGCACCCGAAGCTTGTTTTTCGCTGCATTGTCGGTTGGCATTTATCTGTTTGGCGGTTGGTTCAAGTCACGCCAGACAGGCCGTGTGTTTAGTCAGGAGCTTATTTTTTTCCTGGGCGCTATATCGACAGCGGCTTCCATTTACTACCTGTACAAGGTCTTTTATACAGTTAATGGTCACTATTCGCTGTTATTGCTTCTTGGAGCTGCGATTTATCTGTTAGTCGCGATAGTGCTGGAATCACTGTTGCTCTGGGTATTGGGATTACTGGTATTGGCTTGCTGGTTTTTTTTCGAAACGATTTACTGGACTAGTGATGGTAATCTGCCGCTTTTCGGGAAGAGCTTTCCAGTGCAATTTCTTGTCTTCAGTTTGGTGGTTCTTTTGCTGGGCTACGGCCTGCCAGTCTTTAAACGGACCAGAGCCTTTTTTGATGCGACTCAGTTTTTCTCGTTAACGATACTCTTCGGGTGTTTGTGGGTTTTGTCCATGATAGGTGATTATGACTATACATCTGAGCCCTTCAGTGCGTCACAAATGGAGCTTTGGTTATGGCGACTGGCCATGCTGGCAGCGTCATGTTTGGCTATTTTTGTTGGTTTTCGCAGAGATGACTCTATTCTAAGAATCCTGGGAGTCGGCTTTCTGTTGTTGAATCTGTATACCCTGTTCTTTCAATATGGCTGGGACACAATGCACAAAGCACTGTTCTACGCATTGCTGGCGCTTAGTTTCTGGTTGCTGGGAAGATACTCGGAATGGCTGTGGCTGGGACTGGCAGGAAAGAGGAAGTTTTAAATAAATGAGGTCGTTCTGTTAGCAGAACAACCTCGGGAACTCGAGGGTTTAGCAGGTATCAGCTGTTAACGGCTTCTTTCAGGGATTTACCTGGCTTGAAGGCTACTGTATTGCTGGCAGCGATTTCTATCGGCTCACCGGTTTGTGGGTTTTTGCCTGTGCGTGCGGCTCTGCTGCGTTGCAGGAATGTACCAAAGCCCACAAGACTGACAGTGTCTTCTTCTTTCAGAGCGGAGGTAATGACCTCGATCAAGGCATTGAGTGCCTGGTTGGCTTGTTCTTTTGTCAGATCTGCCTGATCGGCAATAGCGTTGACGAGTTCTGGTTTACGCATGATGTCATGCACTCCTTCTTTTTTTTTTTCTTCCGATGGATAAGCGGTCACCAACAGACTAAAACACTGTAGAGGTGAGAGCAATAGCCTTTCTCGCGAAAAAACCGGGAATCTGTTTATTTCGACAAAATTAGCCGATTTTGACCATTTCAAAGTCCTCTTTGCCGACACCGCAGTCAGGACAGTGCCAGTCTTCTGGAACATCTTCCCAGCGAGTACCTGGCTCAATCCCCTCATCAGGCCAACCTTGTTCCTCGTCATAGATAAAACCGCAAACAATACACTGCCATTTTTTCATGTATGTCTCCAAAGGATCTTAGCCATTTAAAAGTCAGTGACGACAGTCTCAATTTTATACAACGAAAGCCAGTCGGGGAGGAAAAAGGGTTTGAAAAAACGCACTGGAACAACAGTAATATATCGGGCTCTGCCTCTGGCAGGGCCCGATCCTCGATCAGTTCATGGAAGCTTTGATCGACTTGTCCTATTCAGATTTCAGCTGATGATACCACTGCCCCAGAATCTGGCGTTCTTCTTCAGTCATCTCGGTGCGGTTTGCCAGAGGCATGACTTGTGTCTGAACGGCCTGACTATAGATCTTGTCCGCTTTGCTAGCTATGGAATCATAATCATCAAAGATCAAGCCGCCCGGCGCTGCCTGAAAGAGAGGGTCGGTTGGCTTGGCCCCATGACAGGTAGAACAGCGACTGGTGACAATCTCGACAATTTCCTTTTCGTCAAAAGCGGGTGCTTTTGCAACCCCCGACATTGGCGCTGTCTGTGGCCGGATGACAAAAGCCAGGCTCAACATCACTACGGCAGCGGCAGGCCATAGCCAGGTTAATACAGTACCCTGGTTGCGACGGTTAAAGAAGTGTCGGATCAGAATCGCAGCCAGTGACACGGCAGCAAGAATCGCCCAGCTCAAGTCATGACCATAAGTCATCGGGTAATGGCCACTGATCATGATAAACAACAGTGGCAGGGTGAAGTAGTTGTTGTGCCTTGAGCGTAGCAATGCATGTCGGGCAATGGCCGGATCAAAGCTGCTGTCACCGCTCTGGGCTGCATCCACCAGCTTCCTCTGGGACGGGATGATAATCTGGAAGACATTACCCACCATCAGGGTGCCAATCAGTGCACCTACGTGGATATAAGCTGCTCTGTCGCTGAACAGTTGAGTGTATCCCCAGGCTGCAATAACAATCAGTCCAAAGAGTACCGCACTGAACAGTTTCTCATTGGAAAACAATGGAGTCCGACAAAGTAAATCGTATACCAGCCAGCTCACGAACAGGCTGAATGCACTGATTGCGATGGCTGAGGCCGGTGACAGTGGAGAGTCTGACGCAAGCAGATAACTTTCTGCGCCCCAGTAGTAAATAATGGCCAGCAGGGCAAAGCCACTCAGCCAGGTGACATAGGCTTCCCATTTAAACCAGTGCAGGGTTTCCGGCATTTTCTCCGGTGCCAGGTGGTATTTGTTCACTTCATAGAAGCCACCACCGTGCACAGCCCATAACTCCCCTTTAATGCCTTTTTTCTGTTTTGCCTGAGGGGCGTTTTCCAGTCGCCCTTCCAGCCAGTTGAAGTAAAAGGAGGCACCGATCCAGGCAATACCTGCCGTGACGTGCAACCATCGAAAAATCAGGTTCAACCAGTCTTGTATATAGGATTCCATACTCAGTTTCTTCCTCGGGTTTCCTGACCCATGATGATGGCTTTTTCAATGACCCGGTCGTCACCCATCACCATGAGAACACCCAGCAACTCTTCCAGTGTTTTTGTTTTTTCTGTTCTGAATTTCAACAAAGGTGTGGCTTCGGGGTTAAGCACCAGAAAGTCTGCCTCGTTGCCGATCTTGAAACTGCCGATGCGGTCGTCGAGATGCAGGGCTCTGGCCCCCCCCAGCGTGGCCAGGTAGAAAGCTTGAAGAGGAGATATCGTATTCTCACTCAACTGAGATACCTGATAAGCGTCTTTCATCGTGTTCAGCAGACAAAGACTGGTGCCACCACCCACGTCTGTACCCAGCCCGACACGAATATTCTTGTTTTGTGCGTTAGAGAAACTGAATAAACCGCTGCCCAGAAAAAGGTTGGAGCCCGGACAGCAGGCAATGGATGAGTCGCTTTCGGCCATTCGGTCCCAACTTTGCTCGCACAGATGGATGGAGTGGGCAAAGACCGATCGTGAGCCCAGCAGACCATGCTGGTCATAAACATCCAGATAATGTTTGCTGTCAGGAAACAGTTCCTGAACCCATGCTATTTCTTTGGGGTTTTCAGACAGATGGGTATGCAGGTAAAGGCCTTCATGTTCTCTGAGCAGTCTTCCGGCCAGGGTGAGCTGCTCGGAAGAAGAGGTCGGAGCAAAGCGGGGAGTGACGGCATAGGACAATCGGCCTTTGTTGTGCCAGCGATTGATCAGTTTTTTTGAGTCTTCATAACTGCTTTGTGGGGTGTCCAGCAGATAGTCCGGCGCGTTGCGGTCCATCATGACCTTGCCGCCAATCATACGCATATTGCGCTTGTGCGCAGCTTCAAAGAAAGCATCTACCGATTGAGGCGCCACTGTGCCGAACACCAGTGCTGTAGTGGTTCCATTGTTCAGGCATTGATCCAGAAACAATTCTGCAATGTCTCTGGCGTATTCAGGATCTGAAAAGCGGGCTTCAGCAGGAAAAGTATACTGTTCCAGCCAGTCCAGCAGTTGTACTCCGCAGCCTGCCATGACTTCCAGTTGGGGGTAATGCACATGCGTGTCTATAAATCCTGGAACTATCAGCTTGCCAGAGAGGTCTCTGATTTCACAGCCTTCCGGCAGCTGTTTCAATAACGTTTCGGCAGGGCCGCAGGCCTTGATACAACCTGACTCAACCAGTAATCCACCGTCGTCAAAGTATTCCCAGCTTTGTGCTCCCTTATCGGGATCATCCAGAAAGTGGAGTACGCAAGCGCGCCAGAAAACAGGAGGTGTATTGACAGTGCTCGTCATAGCGGGTCTCCCACGGTCAGAGAAAGGTGGGTCGGGATTAGAACCTCGTCACAGTTGTGTCCCGGCCCGGCCCGGTCAACCACCAGATAGGAGATTCCGTTACCGGCTGAGAGTAGCGGATGATGCCAGGTGCCCGGATGGTAATTAATACCTTGAGAGCCATCAGCTGCAAAGCAGCGAATATGATCAAAATCCGGCTCCAGATGGTTGTCAGGGGCGACAACTATCAAAAATGGCTGTTTCTCCAGAGGCATAAAGGTTTGGCTGCCCAGAGGATGACGTTCCAGTAAGTCCAGTCGGTAGGGCTGTTTGATGGCTTGCGTGTGGTAAATGTGAATGGCCACCTCACCTTCGGCATCGGTTTGAACCCGGGTGAGGTCGTTGAACTTACGACAGCGGCCCTGATTGATGATCATGGCGTCACCACAGGCTTCGATCACATCGCCGAAAGGCTTGAAAGCTTCAGCAGACAGGGGCTCTACAGGGAGAGCCCGGGTGGTTAACGTGGTTGGCATAGGCCAATGCCTCTTGGTCTTTATTTTTGTTAGCTCAGGGCTTTTTTTCTCAGCTCAGGGCTTTTTTTCTCAGCTCAGGGCTGTGTAACATTAGTTATGTTTGACAATTATTTTCGTCAAAGAGTGAGAATCAACTCCCTCTGTAAGTCGAATAACCAAAGGGAGAAATCAGCAATGGCACATGGTGATGACGATGATCATTGACTTCAAAAATGACCGAGACTTCCGGATAAAAGCATTTCTGCTCCAGCCGGTTAAAGTAATTCTGAATCGCAAAGTCCAGCTTATAAATGCCTTCAGGAAGGTTTACTTCGTCCGTTGCCAGACTGTTTATTCGTCCGTCATTGTCTGTTGTGCCCTGCCCTACCGCTATCCAGCTGTCTTCAACCTGTTTGTAGAGACTGACAGGAACCTGATCGGCAGGGTGGCCAAGAGCCGTGTCGAGGATATGAGTGCTGATCCCGGTCATAAAATCACTCCTTCTGTGGACAAAGAGGTGCTGTCGAGCATTTTGCGCAGGCGGATACTGGTTATTTTATGCTGTTCTGCCGCTGCCATGGAAAGTTCATCCTCCGGCTCGTTACTCAAGCGTTCCTTAAGCAGCGTCAGCATCTCGCCGGCACTTTTGCCGGTGGCGCAGACAATGAAGATATAGCCAAACTGTCGCTCATACTTTTCATTGCCTTCAGCCAGTGCCAGCAGGGTTTGTTCATTGGCCTCATCGACGCCAGCCTGCTCATGGCCTGCCATGGTTTGAGTGTTACGGTATTTCTCTTTCAGGCTGCTGATATCACCGATTTTCGGGTGAGCATCAAACGCTTCCAGATAATCGGGTTTCTGGCAATGAGACCACACGGCATCGGCAGCAATCAGCAGGCTTTCAATATTGGCGAAGGGTCTTGCAGCCACCATGCACTCAACCCAGTGACTGCTGGCACAACATTGGCGGAAGGTTTCTGTTGCCCGTTCTTCGCTCAGCGTGTTCAGATCGTTCAATGTCATTTTGCCGACTCCGGCTGACCAATGACTCTCAATCTCGATACCCCACCATCAGGGAAAATATTCAGCCGGACATGAGTATAGATTTCCTGAGTATTTTTCAGATTCTCTACAAAAGAGTGATTTCGGTGGGCATGAAGTTTCTGTTCGCTGAGGATTGGGTGCCAGTCCGTCTTGTCATCGGGTACTTCTCCCTCAAAATAACAGCCTTCCAGGCTACCTCTGTCTGGATAGTTCCCTTTGAAGTGCAGGGTATCAATTTCAACCCGGCCAACTTTACCGGGCGAAGCCAGTCTGATGACCATCCAGTCGTGACCGCCAGTGCGTCTTCTGCGGGTTTCCCAGCCATCATGCATATCGGCACCGCGACCCGGACGAAGCAGATTTTGCATTGGGCTGAAGAAAGCATCTGAGCAGCTGACAGGGCGAGCACCGTTCATCAGAGCCGATAGATCAACGGGCTCGTTGGGGAGAAGGTGTTGAGTGTTAAACAGGATTTTTCCATAGACTCTCAGACGGGCAACGCCGCCATCGGGGAAAATGGTCAGGCGAATATGAGTGGCTTCAACAGGCTGATCCAGACGAATCAGGTTGCGATGATCGGCTTCAACCGCCATTCTGGCGCTCATAGTCTGCCACTGGCTTTGCTCGTCGGGATCTGACTCGCTGGCAATGTATTCCAACTGAACGGCCCCGGGTGCATTACCTTTAAAGTGACGGGTATCAACTTCGACCCCTTCCACCATGCCCGGGGTCGCCAGTCTGACGATGACCCAATCATGATCGCCAGTGCGGCGCCGGCGGGATTCCCAGCCATCCATCCATTTACCGTAAGCCGTATATTTCTCCGGGAGAAAAACCGGCTCAGAGTCCAGCAGCAGGTTGTCTTTTTCAGCAAAGAAGTCATCGCTTGCAGACAGTACATCACCACCCAGGGCGCGGGCGGCCAGGTCGACTTTTGTCTGTCGCCACAGTATGGCTTCGTCTGAGCCATCAGCCCCTATAGAGCCATCAGCCATTTTTTTCATAGCATATCCTGATTTTTTGTTGGTTTTATTGGAATTTTATTATCCCCAAGATCAAGGGGGTATTTTTCTCTGAGTTCTGACAAAATGTATCTTGTGATTTTTGTGAACCTGCCAACAAAATGTTGACCAAATAGTCAGACTTTGGGAGTTTATGCCATAGATACTACGGGTCAATCAATATATTGATTTAAACACAGAAAAATAAGTCGGAGTCTGCCATGAATCACAGTGATAACAGCTACCCCAGAGACTTAACAGGGTATGGAAAGACCCCTCCTCACCCGCAATGGCCCGGGCAGTCGCGAATCGCTGTTCAGTTTGTCATTAATTATGAGGAAGGTGGTGAGAATTCTGTGCTTCATGGTGACAAGGGCTCAGAAGCTTTCCTTTCCGAAATTATTGGTGCTCAGTCGTATGAAGGGATGCGCCATATCAGTATGGAGTCTATCTATGACTACGGGGCCAGAGCTGGCTTCTGGCGGCTGCATCGTATCTTCACCCAGAGAAACATTCCTGTGACGGTTTATGCCGTAGCCATGGCTATGCAGCGCAACCCAAAGGTTGTTGAGGCTATGCTGAATGCTGACTGGGAGATAGCCAGTCATGGTTATCGCTGGATTGATTATCAGTTTCACGATCTTGATGAAGAGCGTGAGCATATGCAGAAGGCCATACAAATACACACAGAAATGACCGGCCATAGCCCCTCGGGCTGGTACACAGGTCGCTGCAGTCCCCAGACCGAGCAGCTGGTGGCAGAAGAGGGAAGCTTTCTTTACCATGCCGACAGTTATGCAGACGATCTGCCCTATTGGGATACCCGATTTAACCAGCCGCAGCTAGTCGTACCTTATACACTGGACTGCAATGATATGCGTTTTGCCACTGCTCAGGGTTTTAACTCTGGCGATCAGTTTTTCAGTTATCTGAAAGATGCGTTTGATGTGCTCTATGATGAGGGTGCCGATCAGCCAAAGATGATGTCAGTAGGTTTGCATTGTCGTCTGGTTGGCAGACCGGGTCGCGCGGCTGCGCTGATGCGTTTTCTGGATTATGTGCAGTCGAAGGAAAAAGTATGGCTATGCACCAGGGAGCAGATTGCCCGCCACTGGCATGAACATCACCCCTGCAATGAGGTGGATGCCAGCAAGCGTCCAAAAGCTTTCAGCTGATCAGGGACAGAACTTCTGGTAGCTGAGGCCAGCAACGAATCGTCAATCTCTTGCTGTTTAAGCTCTCCCTAATTGCTCCTGGAGCATTGGTTTAGTCAGAATGCAGTGATATACGGCTTTGCCCGGTTCCTATTTTTACCCATATTTCTACTTCACTGCTTTATCGTGTCTGCTATGCTGTTCTTCTCGTTAATTTTTAGGGAGTACAGCATGAGCTTGAGTGCTGAACAAACGCCGGAAACAGAGCTTGACCATATTCGAGACACCTTGACGGGTATTGTCAGCTATGCCAGCAAAACCCGTGCTGAAATGCACCGGAGGTTTGACCAACAAGAAAAACGCTTTGACGAACAAGAAAAGCGCTTTGAAGAACGCTTTGACCAACAAGAAAAACGCTTTGACGAACAAGAAAAGCGCTTTGAAGAACGCTTTGACCAACAAGAAAAACGCTTTGACGAACAAGAAAAGCGCTTTGAAGAACGCTTTGACCAACAAGAAAAACGCTTTGACGAACAAGAGAAGCGCTTTGAAGTACGCTTTGACCAACAAGAAAAACGCTTTGACGAACAAGAAAAGCGCTTTGACGAACGCTTTGACCAACAAGAAAAACGTTTAGACCAGCAGGAAAAACGCTTTGAAAAACGCTTTGATTGTCAAGATAAAGAGATTGCGGAAATCAAAGAAACCTTAAAGCTCATCCTGTCCAGACTGCCCAGCTAAACGCCGCATACCAAATGGTTCCAAAGGATTGCCTCGACGGTCAGCCTTTGGACCAAAGGGGTCTATGATCCTGTGAATTTGGCGTGCATGTATCATCGTCTGCGGTTGTGCTGGAAATGCAGAATTCACCGAGTCGGCACTTAGCATTATTAAACGGACAGTAGATTCTGCCCCAAGCGTGTGAGCAACCGACTTCAATACGCCAGCCTTTGCTTTCTAAGTATTTCAATGCTGCTTCTATTTTTTTGTTCGGATGCTTTTTTCTTGGCATGGTTTGATCCTGGTTAACTTGGCGGTGATCCTTCAGGTTGTCATATTTATTCAAAGGCAAGCCGAACAGTCTGGTATAAAATCTCACTCTCGCCATTCAAGGGAGTGAATATTATTTATCTGCTCTGTCAGTGCTTTGAGTTTTTATACAGGCTCAACACCTGCTTCAAGACTGCGTCGAAAATATTCCGGATGGGGCCGAAGCTATGGAACGGGCAGAAGGCATTTGTTATGCCTATACTATCGATCCAGCATATAGTATTTAAAACTGAATATTGGAATGATTACTAAACTTGTTGCTCTATTACTTCTGGCGGTTACCTCTAAAATTTTTGCTCAACCTGATGGCTGTCTTGAACAAAACGCTTCAGATTTACAAAAAGCTGGGGCAACGTGTCATCACATGTCCGTGGAAACTGCAGAGGCATTAGTATGTATAAAAATTGATAGATCTAAAAAAAGAGACAAGACTTTTACTGGGTTACTTCAGGATGGTTTTGAGAAGAGAACGGTATTAAAGTATCTTCCATTTGAAATAAAAGATGAACTTTTTAACTGCATCAATGGGAATGAAAGGGATAATGATTTAGCAAAGAAAATGGGTGAAAATACGCTGGGAAAGATGATATCTTTTAACATTAAAACACATAATGGCAATCACGATTACAAACCTTCAAATTTATGGCAGGAACGATTCATAAAATGTATAAATCAAGGATTACAAAATATTTTTGATAATTTCCCCCCAGAGTTAGGAAATCGTTTGCCAGGAAATAAAACTTTTAGCGATTATTATAAAGGTGTAAAAACGCCAACAACCTGCTTTCAATTCGTGAATTTAATGGAGGTTAATTCACAATCATACCATGACGAACTTTACCTTCAACTTACAGCTCTGGAAAACTCAGACATAAAGGATCATTTCATTACTATTGCAATTTTAAACAATAACAAACTTGTTCATACATTCATTCATATTGGAGATAATGTTTGTATAAGTAAAATAGGAGGTAGTAGTATTTATTTTCATACTGTTGAAGATATATTAAGTCATTACCAAGAGTATTATAAAACCCCTTTGAGTTTAGCGATTGCAAATATAAAAACTTTACAGTAGCCGTATGGTAAATAGTGCCTGCCCGAAAACCCACAAATAATCCGGTTCAGCAGACAACAACCAAAATTTTTTGATTAAAATTCAGTCCACACATTTGTGGGTGCTACTTTTTGGTTGATTTATGATTATTTATAGTGTGTAGAATTCACTTCTATCATTTAAATTTTTGCATTCTTCATCCATGATTACGGGCGACCTCGTTCCATACCTGCTAACTGATTGAATAGAGGAGCAATGTCATGTAACTCTGAGTCCGGGAACACCTGGAAGTTGTTTTTACCGGATAGTAGAATGCCTCTCTTTTGCTCCCTTCCTTTCCTTGACCTCGGTAAGGGCTTTCACTCAGTTGGTATAGCCCAACTTGGTTGCGATGGACAGCGAGGTGGCGCCATCCAAAGTCGTGGCGGCGTTGAGATCTGCCCCGGCGTGGATCAGGATTTACGGGCAATCGGTATTTGATTAAACAATCAGCCCTCTCAAAAGCTCAGAAGATGGAAACTCCTCAAAGCCGTGTTTAAAGGATAACGCAGTCCCCTTCATTTGTTCTCTTCGCTGCCTTGGCCCTGATAAGGGCCTCTGCGCAGTCGTGGTTGTCCATCTCGATTGCGATGGACAGCGGGGTGGCGCCATCCCTGGTTCTGGCCGCGTTGCGATCCGCCCCGGCTTCGATCAGGAGTTTTACGCAGCCGGATCTATTTTCCTGGGCAGCGAGGAACAGCGGGGTGGTACCATCCGGCAAGACGGCGTTGAGATCTGCCCCATGTTTGATCAGGAGTTTCACGGAACCTTCACCGCCCCTACAGGCTGCAATGTGTAGCAGCGTGTTGCCATCCCTGTGCCGGCTGTTGAGGTCTGCCCCGTCTTTGATCAAGAGTTCCATGCACTTGACATAGCCTTTCGAAACAGCGAGGAACAGCGGGGTAACGCCATCCGGCATCTTGGGGATGTTGCGATCTGCCCCTTTCTTGAGCAGGAGTTTCACGCAGTCGATTTTGCTCTGCTGGGCAGCAAAGTACAGTGGGGTGGCGCCCATCCGGGTTCGGGCGTTGATATTCGCCCCAGCCTTGAGCAGGCGTTCCACGCAGTGGGTCTTGCCCATCTGGGCAGCCATCATCAGCGCAGTGACCCAGTCCTCAGTCCGAGCGATATTGACGTCCGCCCCGGCCTTGATCAGGCGGTCAACGATCACCGGATCCCCCTCATTGGATGCCAACATTAAGGGAGTATCCTTATGCATGACGGCATTGACATTGACTCCTTCTGCCAGCGCCCCAAAGACCTGTTCCCGATCCCCGTTTACACAGGCATGATAAAACCTCATAGTGGGGAAAAATTTAACCTGGTGAGATTCACCAGTGTTCAAATTCGTCACAGGGAACGGGTCTTGCCGACAATACGAGCACTCGCGGCGATCTATGGCTACGTTAAGAAATAGCTGCGTCATACAGTCCGAATGGTAGCCGTGACCACATTGGGTTCGCAATTCAGTTTTGACGTCCACAGCCGCCACAGCGCGACCATGGAATTTTTCCAAACAAATAGGACATTCATCGTTTATCGACGTTACGTCAGGTCCGGGCCCCTTGGGGAAAGGGGAGTCAGCAATGGCATCCACAAGTAAAACCTCCTTGTTATTTTATTCAATGAGTTATACGAATGAGTTTTAGACACAAAAAAAGTACGATAATTCAGTTTTATGGCTAATAAATTTGCTGTGACTTAATAATCACGATCAAAAACTCAGACGATGGGAACACCTGAAAGCCCTGTTTACTGGATAACACTCCGACTTTCTTTTGTTCCCTTCCTTACATGATCAGCATTAAGAGGTTCTCTTGATCCCTGACTGCTGATATAAAATGGAAGGTATCAAACCTGAGGCTCCGTGCTTGCTAACTGATTGAATAGGGGGGCAGCATCATGTCCAGAACCACTCTGACCATATCACCTGAAATTGCTGCTTACCTTACTGATGCGGGTATGCGTGATCATCCCGTATTGAGTGAGCTGCGAGCACGGATGGCAGACTTTACCGAAGGCTACATGCAGATTTCGCCTGAGCAGGGCGCTTTCATGCAAATGCTGGTCAAGATCAGTGGTGCAAGAAAGGGAATAGAGATCGGCACTTTCACTGGTTACAGTGCTTTGGCGACAGTATTGGCCATGCCAGAAGACGGACACCTGACTTGTCTGGATGTTTCTGAGGAATGGACAAATATTGCCAGAGAGCACTGGCAGAAAGGAGGTGTGTCAGAGAAAATAACCTTGAAAATTCAGCCTGCTCTGGACAGCCTTTCCGAAATGGCAGATCAGGAGGGTTCATTCGACTGGGTGTTCATCGATGCTGACAAAGAAAATTATCTGAACTACTACCAGCGTAGTATTGAGTTACTGAAATCCGGTGGGCTGGTTTTGGTGGACAACGCTCTCTGGGGTGGCACGGTCTTAAATCCTCAGGATGCAGAAGCCAGAGCCATTGATGAATGCAACCGTTTTATTCAACAGGATAACAGGGTAGATATGGTCTTACTGCCCGTGAGCGACGGATTGATGATCGCTCGCAAACGATAACTTTTCAGCGTGATGGCGCTTTGGAGCATGGGGACCAGAATTTTGTAACAGCCTCTTAGGGCGGGGAATACGTCAGGACGTTTTTCTGGCAATTATCAGAAACTCCCGGTTTCCATCACCCCCTTTAATCGGACTGTCAAAATACTGGGTTGTTTTCAGACCCTGCTCTTCGAGACAGTTGCGAATAGACGACTCGACTTCAGGATAAAGGCTTTCATCCCGAACAATGCCGCCTTTGCCAAGGCCGGCTTTTCCCACTTCAAATTGCGGTTTGACCAGGCTGATCAAAAAACCTTCCTTTTTAATCAGGGTGGCCAGCGAAGGAATAATCCTGGTCTGGGAAATAAAAGAAACATCCATCACCGCCAGATCAAACCCGGCTCGACCTGCGGTATGCTCTAACAGCTCCGGGCTCAGTTGGCGGGCATTAATACCTTCCAGACAGACTACCCGCGGTTCCTTTCGCAATTTCTCTGCCAGTTGATCATGTCCTACTTCAATACCGACCACTTTTGCAGCGCCTGACTGCAAGGCACAGTCAGTAAAACCTCCTGTTGACTGGCCTATATCAATTACGGTCATTCCCGAAATATCAAGACCCACTCTCGCCAAAGCACTGGCCAGCTTGAGGCCACCACGGGAAACAAATCGGTCCGACTCATCCAGAGCGACCTTTAGCTCTGCGTCTCCGGTCAATTTCTCGCTGGGTTTCTTTATGGCCTGCCAGTTGCCGGAATGCAACACTTTCACCTTTCCTTCAGCAATAAACTTTTGAGCCTGGGTGCGAGAAGCAGCAAGGGCTTTGTCTACCAGCAGGCGATCTACTCTTTCCATTTTGATAACCGCATTGGGAAATAGGGAGAGTATAAGTACCTGTTAACATGAAATCATATTTTCTTGCTTATTCTGCGCCCACCTTTTAGCGAAACTCGCGAAAATCTCCAACATAGAGCGCCAGATTCTCCATCGTTTTCGCGCAGTGAACAGGGTGGAGTGGGTCGGGTCGCAATATGATTTCTGAACCGGTTAGGGGGGAACCATTCTCTCATTCGAATGTCCATATTTATAGATGCCATCTGACGATGGAAGTCATTCAACCAATGAATAAGGAGTTTCGTATGATTAATCAGCCCCCTATACTGCCGATTTCCCCTGCTGTCTCTGGCACTGCGCCTTCAGCAGTGGATCCTGCTCAAAAGCACGATGATCTGTCCAAGCAGATTGCAGCCCTTCCTGAACCTGAAGTTAGCAAGCACATCCCTTTAACAGAACATAATCTGGATGAGTTTAAAAAGGCGTTGGAAAAGTATTGCGTGACTCCCGCGGAGGCAATGAATCACCCACTGGCATGGATTGTTGGCACCATGGAGGGTTCCGCAACCGCTCTCAGTAAGGCGACTTTGAACCCGATTCCCTTCACCTCATGGCGTCTTCCTCTTCTTCCTTTGGTTTCATTGAAATGTCTGGGCATGAAAAAAACGTTGGCGCTATATACTGCTATTGGCGCAGTCGGAGGCTTTTACGGCAGGGTTAAAGCTGCTTCTGAAATTTATCAAAAGACACCTGAAGATAACCTGACAGAAAAAATAACACGCCTTGGGAAGGCGTGTTCCGAGTTGAAGGATCAAATGCTGCACGCACGGCTTGATCGGTTGAGAGCACAAAATAAGTTGCGTCAACTGGCACCTATGTTGAGCGTTCGAGATCGTGAAAAGCTATGTGATGAAATCAAACTTTCGCTGAATAAATGCCTTGAAATGACGATGCCGACAGAAATCCGGTTTTATGAGGAACAACTGGAAAAGCAGGCACCCATCATTCTTGAGCTTAAAGAAAGGATCGGTTTTTTAGAGCGGCAAATGAGCAAAGGCAAGGATGTGAAGCTGGAATTGCTGCGTACAATGTTTGATTTAGATGCCGAGAGCGATGCGTTCGATCGCGTGCAAAAACTACTGGACAGTGCAAAGGTCACCCCGGTTCAGGATGTGGCTGGACACGCCGGGAAGCTCGATAAGCTGGCGTCTGCCATGACTGAAGGTTCTATGCTTCCCAAGACACTTGAAGCTCAAAGGCAATTTCTGGAAGCCGATAGCAAACTCAATAAATTGCAGTCTGATTTTATACAAAAACAGAAAGAGTTTATTAACGCGCTTGTCGAAGAGCAAAGGTTTCTTTTGGCACGCGGCCGGGGTATGACGACGAAGAAGGAAGATAAAGAGGCATCTCGTGCAGCTGCTTCCGGTAGTGCATATAGCCAATCTCAGACCACCGGGGTTAATGATTCAAGTTCAGTATAAACCCTCCCACCACCAAGCTTTCAGGCTTGGTGGTGGTCGTTTATTAATCTTTTTAGCGCCTGCCAGGGAATACCTTCCCGTTTTCGGGCAAGACTGCCTCGAGAGCCATTTTTGACGGCCAGAATCTCTCCGGCAATGGCAATGGCGATCTCTGCGGGTTCTCTGCCTCCCACTGCGTTCAGTCCGACCGGACACCTCATGTGTTCAATCCGGGCGGGGTTGAAGCCCTTGTGCTCAAGGCGTTGACGAAACCTCCGGGCTTTAGTCTCAGATCCTATGACGCCCAGCCAGCCAATGTCTGATCGCTTCAGTGTTTGCTCAGCAATCGCATAATCCAGCTGGTGGTTATGGGTGACGACCAGAACAAAGGCGTTTTCAGGCAGGGCCGCCACTTCTTCATTGGGCTGTTCACTGAGGATACAGGTCACATTCTCAGGCAGAGTCCGGGGGAAAAGCTCTGCCCGATTATCAATCCAGGTGATACGGCAATTCAGGGGTGAAAGAACATGAATGAGTGCTTTGCCAATATGTCCGGCCCCGAACAGAGCGATATGGAAGTTACAGCCTGCTATGGGCTCCAGCATCACGCTGACACTGCCCCCGCAACACTGACCGAGCCGGGGACCCAGTGGGAAGTGTTCCATAACAGGTGCCTGCTGATCTGATGCTATCAGCTCTCTGGCCCGCTCAATCAGCAGAAACTCAAGATGCCCACCACCCACAGTGTCAAAGCTTTTTTCGTCTGTGACCAGCATTTTACTGCCTGATTTTCTGGGCGCAGAACCGGCTGATCCCAGAATGGTCACAAGCACACCCGGCTGGCCGGAACGTTTGAGTTCTGACAGCGCGTCAATCCATTCCATAGACGACCTCCTCTTTGTTCAGAGGTTCTGTTTGAAATCGCTCTTTTATTTCCGAAATGGCTTTCAGCACTCTTTCCGGAGTCGCTGGAACATCAATGTCCGGGCTGACGGTGTAGTCTGAAAGGCTCGACACAGCATCACGTATTGCAGACCACACCGAGATGCCCAGCATCAGCGGAGGTTCGCCGGTCGCTTTGGAATGATAAATCGTATGCTCAGGATTATCCTGCTCAAACAACTCAACATTAAAGATAGCCGGGAGATCTTCAATCGTCGGAATCTTGTAAGTCGCCGGATTGTTACTCAGTAACCTTCCCTGCTCGTCCCAGACTGTCTCTTCACTGGTCATCCAGCCCATACCCTGGATAAAACCGCCCTCAATCTGGCCACGGTCAATGGCGGGGTTCAGTGATCTGCCAACGTCGTGCAATAGGTCAGCTCGTTCCACCCGGTATTCTCCGGTCAGGGTATCCACCACGACTTCGGATACGGAAGCACCGCAGGCGAAATAATAGAAAGGGCGACCCTTGGCGGTTTCTCGGTCGTAGTGAATCTCCGGCGTGCTGTAAAAGCCTGAGCTGGAAAGTGAAATTCGGTTAAAGTAGGCGGCCTGAATCAGTTCAACAAAGGGAATGGTCCGTTCTTTCATGGTGACATGACCATCAGCAAACTCAATATCTTCAGGTTTTTCACGGTAATGTTCAGCCGCGAAAGTTATCAGGCGATCACGGATTTTCTGGCAGGCATCCTGTGCAGCCTTGCCGTTCAGGTCACTGCCGCTGGAGGCCGCTGTCGGAGAGGTATTGGGCACTTTGTCGGTTCGGGTAGAGGTCACCTGCACCTGATCCAGACCGACGCCAAATTCATGGGCAACCACCTGGGCCACTTTAACGTAAAGGCCCTGCCCCATCTCGGTGCCCCCGTGGTTCACCTGAATACTACCGTCGGTATAGATATGGACCAGAGCACCAGCCTGGTTGAGATGTTTGGCCGTAAAAGAGATGCCAAACTTCACTGGGGTCATGGACAGGCCTTTCTTTAGTACCGGGCTGTCTCGGTTGAACGCAGTAATCTCCTGCCTGCGCTTTCGGTATTCAGAGCTCTCTTCCAGTTTTGCCATCAGTTCCGGAAGCACATTATGCTCAAAGGTCTGGTGATAATGAGTGACATTTCTTTCGCCAACGCCGTAAAGGTTATTGAGGCGAACATCCAGTGGGTCCAGACCGGTGGCACGAGCAATGTCGTCCATCGCCCGTTCTATCACCAGCATGCCCTGAGGTCCTCCAAAACCTCTGAATGCGGTGTTGGAAGCCGTGTTGGTTTTGCAACGGTGGCCTGTGACTATGGCATTATCGAGATAGTAAGCATTGTCGGAATGAAACATGGCCCGATCAACGATAGCGTCTGTCAGGTCGGGGGAATAACCGCCATCACCTGCGACCTCTATATCTATCCCCCTGAGAGCGCCGTTGTTGTCAAAGCCTGCCCGGTAACGGTGTCTGAAAGGGTGGCGCTTGCCAGTGGATATCATGTCCTGCGAGCGATCGACCCGAAATTTTACGGGTTGTCCGGTTTTACAGGCCAGAAGTGCTGCGATACAGGCTGGGCCAGCAGCCTGGGTTTCTTTTCCACCAAAGCCTCCCCCCATGCGTCGAACATCAGCTACGACTTTATGCAAAGGAATGCCCAGAACTTCTGCCACCAGTTTTTGTACTTCAGAAGGGTGCTGGCTGGAAGTGTAAACATGGTATTGGTTGTCTTCCAAAGGGACGACGCTGGCAATCTGCCCTTCCAGGTAAAAATGTTCCTGGGCACCGTTGCTCATGGAACCTTCGAGTTGTCTGGGCGCCTCGGCAATCGCACGATGAGCGTCGCCTTTATGCATCACATGCTCAGGTCTGAGAAATGATTCTTCCTGCATGGCCTGATCAATGCCCAGTACCGGCTTTAACACCTTGTATTCGATGTTGGCTTTTCTGGCCGCTTTTTTGGCGGCCAGATGAGACGTAGCCGCTACTGCAAAGACCGGCTGACCGACATAGTCGACCTTGCCATCAGCCAGCAACATATCGCCAGGGTAAACCGGGCCAATATCCTTGTGTCCGGGAATGTCCTCAGCGGTGACGACCATGACCACACCGGGGCTGTTTTTGACCGCTTCAAGATCCATGCTGATGATTTCGGCATGAGCCTGGGCAGACAGTCCAAATCCGGCATGAAGCTGGCCTGCCATTTCGGGTCGATCATCGATATAGGTGGCTCTGCCGCTGACATGCAGGTGAGCACTGTCGTGTTTGGCCGTGTTCGGGGAAGACTGGGCGGTGGTGATGTCCGGTAACTTACGCATGAGCAATGATCCTTGCAGTTTGTCCGGACATTTCCAGAAAGTATCTTTCCAGCAGGTTGCAAGCTGCCTGCAGCCGATAGTCGCTGCTACCCCTGACATCGGACAATGGTGTGAATTCTGAACGAATAGCTTTCTGTGCCGCCAGCAGAGTGGTGGCGCTGGCCTGATTGCCCGTCAGAGCTGTTTCGCAGGCCTTAGCCCGTTTGGGTATTTCTGCCATACCTCCGAATGCGACCCTGGCTCGGGTAATAATTCCGTTGTCGTCCAGTTCCAGATTGATGGCAGCCAGAACGGCGGATATGTCATCGCCATATCGTTTGCTCAGTTTGTAAACCCTGAGTTGGTGGGGATTGAGTGGGATGCGTATGCGGGCAATAAATTCGCTTTCTTCGAGCAGGGTCTTTTTGTAGCCCAGGAAAAAATCTTCCAGAGGAAGGGATCTGTTCCTGTTTCCTGTACGCAGTTCGACCTCTGCATCCAGAGCCAGTAACACAGGAGGTGTGTCGCCAATGGGAGAGGCATTACCGATGTTGCCACCCATTGTGCCCACGTTTCGAATCTGCTGTGAGCCCAGACGCGAAAGCATTGTGGCAAAGTCGGGGAAGTGTTTGGCCAAAAGAGGTTCCAGCTGACGGTAGGTTGCAGCCGATCCAATGATCATTTCCTGATCATTACAGGTGATTTCTTTTAGCTCATGGACCGAGGCCACTGAGACCAGCGAAGGTAAATCCTTCATTTGTTGAGTCACTTCCAGCCCAAGGTCAGTGCCACCGGCCAATATTCTGGCCTGTGGGTGCTTCAGCAAATAGTCAGCCAGCTCTTGCTCGGAATTCGGCATGAACACACCGGTTGCCGTATCATCTAACCGGGCTTTCAGGGCGATGAGTTTCTGAACTGTCTCCTGTTCGCGACGCTTGAAACGGTCAGAGGGTGTCAGGCTGGCAATCTCATCGGCAGCATCGACGATAGGCTGGTAGCCGGTGCAACGGCAAAGGTTTCCACCCAGAGCTTCAGCAACCTCAGGTCTGTTGGCGGGTTTCTCATGATGAAAGGCAAACAGAGACATGATAATACCGGGCGTACAGAAACCGCATTGAGAGCCATGATGATCCACCATGGCTTGTTGCACAGGATGCAGTTTTTCCCCTTCAGCAAGATCTTCAACGGTGATCAGCTGCTTGCCGTTGAGTGCTGGTAGCAGAGCAATACAGGCGTTAATGGTCTGATAATTCAGACGGTCGTTCTCTGGCTCGGCAATTACCACGGTGCAGGCGCCGCAGTCACCTGAACAGCAGCCCTCCTTGGTGCCGGTTTTTCTATCCGGATTATGACTGCGATTACCCCTCAGGTAGTCGAGTATGGTGGTATCGGAGGGTATGTCCCTGAGTTCAACCAGAGTCTCGTTGAGCAGAAATCGAATCACGACGACTGACTCCTTTGTTCTAATTCTTAATAGGAAAAAACATTCTGCATAGTCGTTTTTATGTTTTTGATTAATGTAGAATATTTTTCTTTGCTCACATTTGCGACTTGTAATTTGACTATTTGGTCAGGAAAATAGCAAGCAGAAACATCGACAGACTGGTATAAAAAAGCGGGCTGGTGTTAAAAAGATAGGCGTCTGAACTCAGCTGTCTTGAAATGAATAATGCTATGAAAAAGGCCTCATATACCTTTGGGTCATGTTTTGTGAACTCTGGGTAAGCTCAGTATCATCAGTTTTGATCGGTTGGTTGGATTATTGCATCGATAAGAACAACAAATATAAGGAGTCTGGAATGGATAACGCTGAAATGGCACCCTCTGTGGGTGGGGAGAAGAGTGGATCACTGCTCGACCGTCTCTTCGAACTCAAAGCCAAAAACACGACGGTAAAAACTGAACTGATGGCAGGTCTTACGACCTTTATTACCATGTGTTATGTGGTGTTCGTCATACCGGGAATGCTGGGTGATGCCGGCATGGATAAAGGGGCTCTGTTCACTGCCACCTGTTTGGTTGCAGGTCTCAGTACCATTGCCATTGGTCTTTATGCTAATTGGCCTGTGGGACTGGCTCCTGGTATGGGGTTGAATGCTTTCTTTGCCTATGCAGTGGTGCTCGGCATGGGTTATAGCTGGCAAGAAGCCATGGGTGCTGTATTTTGGGGCGGCATAGGCTTCATGCTGTTGAGCCTGTTCAAAGTCAGGGCATGGATTGTAGACAGCATTCCTGTTGGTCTCAGAGTCGGAATCACCAGCGGTATTGGTCTTTTCCTGGCACTGATTGGCCTTAAAAATGCCGGTATTGTGGTGGCCAGCCCGGGCACCATAGTGACGTTGGGGGACATCACTCAGTTTGGCCCCATGATGGCCTGTCTCAGTTTGTTTCTTATTCTGGGTCTGGCCTTCCGTGGTCTCAAAGCCGCTGTGCTGATCGCTATCGCCGTTGTGACCGCCATTGCTCTGCTGGCTGGTGATGTTGCTTTTACTGGTGTCGCTTCAGCGCCGCCCAGCGTGATGCCCATCGTCGGTGAGCTGGACATTATGGGCGCTCTGAACCCTGAAATGCTGGGTGTCATTATTGCCTTCATGTTCGTCAATCTGTTTGATACCACGGGTACCCTGATTGCTGTGGGTGACAAGGCGGGCCTGGCAGACAAAAATGGCAAGATGCACAACATGAACAGAGCCATGGTGACTGACGGTACAGCTTCCTGGGCGGGAGCGTTGATGGGTACACCGACTGTGACTTCCTATGTTGAAAGTGCTTCAGGCGTGGCCGCAGGAGGTCGCACAGGTCTGACAGCGGTCACCATCGGTGTGCTGTTTTTGCTATGTGCTTTCTTCTCTCCCCTGGCTGGCATGGTACCCGCTTATGCAACAGCGGGAGCCTTGATTTATGTTGCCGTTCTGATGGTAGGTAGCCTGGCCAATATTGACTGGAATGATCTGACAGAAGCCGGACCGGTCATGATGACAGCGATCATGATGCCACTGAGCTTCTCTATTGCTAATGGTATCGCTCTGGGGTTCATCGCTTACCCGGTGATTAAAGTTCTGGCTGGACGTTCCAGCGATGTCAGTATCAGTGTCTGGGTATTAGCAGTGCTCTTTGCCCTAAAATTTGTCTTCTTTGGCGTCTGAGCCTGTCTGGCTTGCTCATTTAAGGTGAGCAAGCCTGTTAACTCTCTTCAGGCAAAAATTCTCAATCACGTTTTGATACCGTGCCCCTAATCCGTTCGTCTATCCTCACTGCTCTGATCCATAGAAAACAAAGGACAGAACCATTAAAAGTCTACTCTTGCACGTATTGGTTATTGTGCCTTTCGTCTGCCCGGCTGAGCCACAGACTTACCATTTTATCGTTGAGGTTAACCAGAATGGGGCTTCGACGAGCATAACCAGCACAAACGGATATTCAGGGTCAGGCATGCCACCCGATGACAAACCAGGCAGGCGAAACAAACTTCAGATCATCACCTTGATGTACGGAACGGGCTGCGGTAACCATTCCCGGACAACGGGGCCAGAGGATCATGGTCAGTCATTCAATGTACATTCAGAAAAATCGAATTATCTATACGACAATGACCATAATGATGAAGATTCGGGCCGACCCAACGACTCCCGACATAGCCTTGACGAAAACTGCCATGAGCAGCCCTGCTGTAATCGACAAGGACGCTGTATCTTTGCTCCCCCCACAAGTACCCGGTGTCGTTCAACCTCAGATGACTCTTTAGCTTGCAGAACAGATGTCTATTTGCAAACAGGCGATCAGGAATCTGGCCCGGTAAGTCATCCTGCTGAAGGCCCGATCGTTGTCTCAGGAGCCGACAGTACAACCGGTCCATCATCAACATTAAATCCGCCTCCTGCGAAAAAACAAAGGAAGGCAGGCTCCAAAAAATACCGATGTGATTACCCCGGCTGTGAAAAATCATTTAGCTCTCAAGCCTCATTGAAATGTCACAAAAGGCAATATCATACCCCAGAGCAAACCTGCCCTGAGTGTCAAAAGACTCTGCCAAACGCTCAAGCCCTTTCGGTTCACAAAAGCAAAGATCACACAGGAGAGCAGACCTGCCCTGAGTGCCAGAAGACCCTGCCAAACGCGAGAGCCTTGTCGGCTCACAAAAGTCTATATCACACCGGAGAGCAAACCTGCCCTGAGTGCCAGAAGACCCTGCCAAACGCTCAAGCCCTGTCGAATCACAAAAGAAAAGATCACACCCCAGAGCAAGCCTGCCCTGAGTGCGATAAGACCCTGCCAAATGTTCAAGCCTTGTCGGATCACAAAAGAAGAAATCACACCCCGGAGCAAACCTGCCCTGAGTGCCAGAAGATCCTGCCAAACGCGAAAGCCCTTTCGGTTCACAAAAGAAAAGATCACACCCCGTGGCAAACCTGTCCTGAGTGCCAGAAGACCCTGCCAAGCGCTCACGCCCTGTCGTTTCACAAAAGTCACTATCACCGCGGAGAACAAACCTGCCCAGAGTGCGGGAAGACCCTGCCAAACGCTCAAGCCCTGTCGGTTCACAAAAGAAGATATCACACAGGAGAGCAAACCTGCCCTGTGTGCGAGAAGACCCTGCCAAACGCTCAGGCCCTGTCGTTTCACAAAAATCGCTATCACTGCGGAGAACAAACCTGCCCTGAGTGCGGGAAGACCCTGCCAAACTCACAAGCCCTGTCGGTTCACAAAAGAAGATATCACACAGGTGAGCAAACCTGCCCTGAGTGCCAGAAGACCCTGCCAAACGCGAAAGCCCTGTCGAATCACAAAAGAAAATATCATACCGGAGAGCAAACCTGCCCTGAGTGCGAGAAGACCCTGCCAAACGCTCAAGCCCTGTCGGTTCACAAAAGAAGATATCACACAGGAGAGCAAACCTGCCCTGTGTGCGAGAAGACCCTGCCAAACGCTCAGTCCTTTTCGACTCATAAAAGTCGCTATCACATCGGAGAACAAACCTGCCCTGAGTGCAGGAAGGCCTTGCCAAACTCACAAGCCCTGTCGGATCACAAAAGAAAAGATCATACCGGAGAGCAAACCTGCCCTGATTGCCAGAAGATCCTGCCAAACATTCAAGCCCTGTCGAATCACAAAAGGCAACACCGAAAACGAAAGCTTGATGATACAAAGTCAAGTGATTGATTTCTGCTTGTCACAGGCTCAGGAGGGTAAGGCACTGCAAACGTCAGGTCGTGATCTGAAGTGCCATGTTCACGTCCATCTGTCTATCCCCTGCATCATGAAAGGCTCGCCCTTGGCAGGCTGGTTGCGCTGGTATTTTATTTCGAATATCTCCAAAAAAATTGAACAATTGGTCAAGTAATTGCAATACTCCTTCTGAATAACAAAAAAAACGGCAGGAGTACCCATGAATACCGAGGTTCATAATCCCGAACTCATTCACCAGCTAAACGACAAGCCACCATTACCTAGAGCTTTTTTCAGTGCTTTGCAACATATGATCGCCAGCTTTATGGGTGTTGTGACACCAACTCTGGTCATCGGTGGGGTGCTGGGCCTGGGAGAACATATTCCTTATCTGGTCAGTATGGCGTTAATCGCATCAGGGATAGGTACCTTTATCCAGGCCAGACGTTTTGGTCCTCTGGGCTCTGGTTTGCTGAGTATTCAAGGGACCAGTTTTGCTTTTTTAAGTTCCCTGATTGCTGCCGGCTTTGTTGTTAAGAGTCGGGGAGGCAGCAATGAAGAGATTATAGCTTTAATGACAGGGCTCTGTTTTTTCGGGGCATTTATCGAGATTATCCTGAGCCGTTTTTTCCATAAACTGCGCAAGATCATAACGCCAACCATCACCGGAATTGTCATTTCACTGATTGGTCTCAGCCTGGTTAAGGTGGCTGTGACTGATATGGCCGGTGGCTTCAATGCGCCTGATTTTGGTGCACTGAGCAACCTTGCAGTGAGCATCACAGTGTTGGCGACTGTGATCTTTTTTAATCGCAGTTCCCGTCCCATGGTTCGTCTCTCGGCGATTTTCCTCGGCTTGCTGGTAGGCAGCCTGATGACACTTTATTCCGGTAAAATGACTCTGGAGGGATTAACGGACTCGGCATTATTTACTATTCCAGTGCCTTTTAAATATGGAATGACCTTCGATTGGGAGTTATTCATTCCGATTGCTCTCATTTATGTGATTACGACCATTGAATCGACTGGTGATCTCACTGCAACAGCAAAGCTCTCAGGAGAACCTATTAAGGGTGATGAATACGTTGAGCGTATTCGTGGCGGAATTTTGGCTGATGGCGTGAACTCTCTGACCGCAGCCTGCCTGAACAGCTTTCCAACGACGACGTTCAGTCAGAACAATGGTGTGATTCAAATGACCGGCGTCGCCAGCCGATTTGTTGGCTATATTATTGCCGGACTGTTTTTTGTGATGGGACTTTTCCCGATACTCGGGGCCATCCTGGTGCAGATTCCCAAACCTGTTCTGGGTGGGGCCACATTGGTTATGTTTGGCACAGTGGCTGCTTCAGGTATTCGCATACTGGCTTCAGAGTCGCTTGATCGTCGGCAGGTAATGATTATTGCTGTGTCCATAGGCATGGGGCTGGGTGTCACAATTGTGCCTGAGGTGCTGAGTCAGATGCCGGAACTGGTCAAAAACATTTTCGGCTCGTCGATCACCACCGGAGGTTTGACTGCTATTTTGCTGTCGCTGGTTTTGCCTGAAGAATCCGGGCTGGCATCCAGCGATCAGAGAAAAGTGGTGAAAAATATTAATGCGTCTTCAGGATCCATCAAAGAAGAAACCGCTTTCTGAGAACTCCATCATACCTCAGGACACCAGTTTTTTGGCTGAAAGCTGGTGGGCAGCCATGATAGCGTGTTGATCAAGATGAAGCAGTGCTTCATTTTTAATCAGCCACTTTCCTGCACACATCACGGCAGCTGCTTTATGGCCTCCACAAAGAACTAATGCTGCCAATGGGTCATGGCTGCCGCTGAAACGCAACTCATCCAGGCTGAAAAGAGCAAGGTCGGCCTGCTTCCCTACTGCCAGTTCTCCAATATCCTCCCTACCAAGTGCTTTCGCTGAACCTTTTGTCGCCCAGTACAAGGCATCAAGATGAGTGACTTCATCTGCGGCGTAACGCAGACGGTTGATCAGCAAAGCCTGACGGACTTCCTGCATCATATTCGAGCCGTCGTTAGAAGCAGAGCCATCCACACCCAGTCCGACATGGACGCCTGCAGAATCGAGTTCTTTGGTTCGGCAGACGCCCGATGCAAGAAGCATATTTGAGGTAGGACAGTGACAGACGGCCAAACCCGCCTGCCCCATTCTTTTGATTTCATCCTCATTGAAGTGAATGCCATGAGCCAGCCAGACATCGTCAGCCAGCCAGCCCACAGATTCAAGATAATCCAGTGGACGCAGACCAAATCGTCGAATGCAGAAGCTGTCTTCATCAAGAGTTTCAGCCAGATGAGTATGCAATCGAACACTGTGTTTACGGGCGAGCCCGGCGGTCTCTTTCATCAGCTCTGTGCTGACTGAAAAAGGTGAACATGGCGCCAGAGCAATCTGAATCTTTGCTCCCTCTTCTGGCTGATGGTAACGATGAATTAGACGTTCTGAATCGTTTAGTATTTGTGTTTCCGTTTGGACGGTTGATTGGGGAGGAAGGCCGCCATCCTTTTCTCCAAGACTCATCGAACCCCGAGTCAACATTACCCGTCCGCCAACACTATCAGCGGCCTTCACCTGGATATCAATGGCTTCGGTGAGTGTTTCTGGAAAAAGGTAGTGATGATCCGCCACTGTTGTACAACCGGATTGCAACAGTTCTGTCAGTCCCAGCTGAGTGGCATTAAAGAGCATCTCTGGCTTCAGTTTTGCCCAGACCGGATAAAGTGTTTGCAGCCAGGGAAAGAGTTTTTTATTCAGTGCTGGAGGAAAAGCACGGGTCAGGGTTTGATAAAGGTGGTGGTGGGCATTGATCAGGCCGGGAATCAGAATCTGTCCGGAAGCGTCGTAGCTTTGATCAAACGGGGTTTTCGGGGATTGTCCCGAAGGGACCAGCTCCGTGAGCTTGCCAGAGCTTTCATCAATAACCACACCGTTGCCAGCGTTCTGATTGTTGGCGGTAAAAGTAGCCAAGGGGTGTTTTATCCAGACTTTCATTATCTGCCTTTTGTTATGAGCAGGCGGCCTGGATGGGGTCATAAATTGCCACATACCATAGACCACCATTACAGCGGTTTATAGCAGTGACTTTCGTGTTAATCTGCCGGTTTTGTTTTATGTTGCGACTGTACAAGATTTTTGACGTTTCTCAAACCTTCAAACCGCAACCACGAAGAACAATGTCACAGATAGTGTCAGCGGCTTTATCGTAGGTTGAAGCAGGCAGTTTCTTCTTATCCATGATCATGCAAATCTGCTTTTCATAATCAGCGTAATGCTGAGTCGATCCCCAAATCATAAAAATCAGGTGCATGGGCTCGACCCGGGCCATTTTGCCTTCATCCATCCAGTGCTGAAAAATTTCTGTTTTGTTTTTAAACCATTGCTGGGCAGAGGCCTTCATGGAAGGAGACAGTTGCTGGCAGCCATGAATGATCTCGCTGGCAAAAATCCGGCTGGCGGTGGGGTATTTTCTGGAAACTTCGATCTTTGAACGGATATAGCGCTCAAGGGATTCTGCAGGGTCATCTTTCGGGTGAAAGCCGTTCAGTTTGTCGTTCCAGAGACTCAGAATGTTGCTAAGTACTTCGTCATAAATTTCCTGCTTGTTACTGAAGTAATACAACACAGTCGGTTTCGGCAAATCGGCCAGGTCAGCTATTCGCTGGATTGTCGCTCCCCCGAAGCCATGTCGGGCAAATTCCTGTTCGGCTGCTTGCAAAATCAGCCGAACCCTCTCGGCTCTGATGCGACCGGTTTTTTGGGACATACGTTTTACGACAGCCATGTGCGGATCCTGAATTATAGTTTTCGATCATCCCTTAGGGATGATTTATACCATTGGCAGGAAGCATAGAAAAGAATCGGCTAGTGTCCATAAATGTGAATCATAAAGAAAGTGAGTAAAACCATAAATTGTTGGGGTATCGTTGTGCTTTTCAACTTAAAGTCATTCTCAATTCCATAAATTTAGCCAATAATAGCAGCCTGTGTTTAACCGTGAAGTGACTATCCTGTCATTGCTTTTCATGGTTCAGGATGAGCTGCCCTCAGTCTGAGAGGCGTCTGTGCAGTTCTTGAGAATTAGGTTTTGAAGCAGGAGTGAGGGTGCCTTTTATTGATTTTTCAGGCTTGCCCTGGAAGCCAAGACATTATCTGAAACAGCAGATTCCAGAGCCCTGGAGAGACTGGTTGCTGGACAGAGGCTCCCTGACGCAGCGTCTGAAGCAGGCGTACAATGGCGACTTCAGTGTTCAGGTTATTCGTCAAGGAACCTTTATGCCGACCTATTCGGAGCTGAAGTTTCTCAATCACTATGAGCAGTCAAAGGTTACGCCCACTCCTGATGAGATGGCAGGATCATTCAACAGCAGACACTGCAGCAAAATGGCTTCTATCAGGGAAGTTCTGTTGATTTGTGGTGGCAGACCCAGGGTGTTTGCGCGAAGTGTATTGCCTCACAGCAGTCTTATTGGCACTAACAGGGGACTGCTGCAACTGGGCAATAAACCTCTGGGGGAGTTTTTATTTAACCATCCTGGTATGCGACGGGGGCCATTTGAGGTAGCGGAACTGCCGGCACGACAGTTTAATCCTCATCTGGTGGAAAAATACTCAGATGAAACAGCCTGGGGAAGACGGTCGTTATTTTATTTGCACGAAAAGTCTATTTCTGTTTGTGAAATCTTTTTGCCAGATCTGCCTGAAAAGACAGAGGAGTGAGAATCGGCCCTAACCTGATAAACTGGCGATATAATTCAAGGCCGTGAGCGGCAGAAACCTCAGCGATGACAAGAAAAGTACCGATAAACAGCCAAACACTATGATGCATTTCAGGAAACCCATGGTGGTATCAGCAGGGACCGAAGTGGTTCTGCAGCGATTCCCCCGTTTAAAAGACTTTTTACAGCTGGCCAGGCTCAATCGGCCCATTGGTATTTATCTGTTGCTCTGGCCTACACTTTGGGCGCTCTGGGTTGCAGCAGAAGGTGTGCCGAGTCTGGCGAATCTGGTGATTTTTTCGATCGGCGTTGTTTTGATGCGCAGTGCGGGTTGTGTCATTAACGACTTTGCTGACAGGAAAGTGGACGGTCATGTTGAACGAACACGTAATCGACCACTGGTGACGGGTAAAATTCAGGAAAAAGAAGCACTGATGTATTTTGTCGGCATGGTGCTTCTGGCTTTTATTCTCGTCCTCTTTACGAATGCTCTTACCATCCAGCTTTCTTTTGCCGGGCTATTGCTGGCATCGGCTTACCCTTTCGCAAAAAGACATACTCATCTGCCTCAGGTGGTTCTGGGGGCTGCTTTTGGTTGGTCGATACCCATGGCTTTTGCGGCTCAGAGCGGAGCCCTGGGAAACATCGTCTGGCTGATGTTTCTGGCCAATCTTTTCTGGACGGTGGCTTACGATACTCAATACGCCATGGTGGATCGAGACGATGATCTGAAAGTAGGCATCAAGTCCACTGCTATTCTGTTTGGTGAGATGGATAACCTGATCGTAGGTAGCCTGCAAGTGCTTACTCTGCTAACTCTCGCCATGGTAGGCCATCAGCTGGAGTTGGGCGTTCTGTACTTTCTCTCACTGATCGCTGTTGCAGCCCTTTTCGTTTATCAGCAATGGTTAACTCGTCGTCGTGAGCGTGAGGCCTGCTTTAAGGCATTTCTTAACAACCACTGGGCTGGAGCCATTGTCTTTGTCGGGTTTGTGGTGAGCTATCTTTGATATGCAATGCGGTTTGAAATCCTAGTGGTATGTACCGGCATAAATGGCTAAAAACCATGTCCTGCGAGCTCTTAAGCAATATTTTTGTTTTCAGAGTCTGGTGGCAGTCTGGGGTGTGTCATCTGTCTGTAACATTTCAAAGGTGTAATGTCCGGTGTATAGTGCGGTTGATCAAAGTAATGAGAAGCAGCTCTGAGCGATCAAAACAGCTCTGAGCGATCAAAAAGACATTACCCTTCCGGTAAAGACCCAACGAGCTGCTGCTGACAGATGCCAGAAAGTCACCGCCGAAATCGAATCGACAGATAACAGGTAGAGATTAATGCCAGGAAAGACCATTCTGATCGTAGATGACGAAGCACCGATTCGCGAAATGGTGACTGTTGCTCTGGAAATGGCAGGGTATGATTGTCTTGAGGCAGCTGATGCGAAAGAAGCGCACTCTCTGATCGTGGATAACAAACCAGATTTGATCCTGCTGGACTGGATGTTGCCCGATGTCTCCGGCATAGAACTGGCTCGTCGTCTAAAGCGCAACGAGCTGACTTCTGAAATCCCCATCGTCATGTTGACGGCCAAAGGTGAAGAAGACCACAAAATCCAGGGACTCGAGACCGGAGCCGATGACTATATCACAAAGCCTTTTTCTCCCCGTGAATTGGCTGCTCGTTTAAAAGCAGTTCTTCGCCGTACAGGTGGGTTTGATAATCAGTCTCCCATTGTCATCAACGGGTTGGAACTGGACCCGGTCAGCCACAGGGTCTCCATTGATGGCTCGCCTGCTGAAATAGGACCTACCGAGTACCGTTTGCTGCAGTTTTTCCTGACGCACCAGGAGCGCGCCTATACCCGTGGGCAGTTGTTGGATCAGGTCTGGGGTGGCAATGTTTATGTTGAAGAGCGAACCGTAGATGTACACATACGACGTTTGCGAAAAGCGTTGGGTGATAATTACGAAGCTTTTGTGCAAACTGTTCGTGGTACCGGATATCGTTTCTCAACCAGGGTGTAAACTTTCTATGCTCGTTGGTCAGGCCCCTGGTCGGGAGTAATATGACAACAATTTCAAAAACCCGTTTGCTGAGCCGTATGGTTGCTTACTTGGTTGTTGGGTTTTCCCTGGGCTGGCTAATTGGAGAACCTTTTTTAGGGCTCTGTGTGGTGATGGGAGGTTATTTTGTCTGGAGCTTCCGCCAACTTTTCAAACTACTGGTCTGGCTGAATGATCCCAAGGCCAGGAGCAAAGAACCCCCTGAGAGTAAAGGGTTCTGGGGTGAAATTTTTGATGGTATCTATCGATTACAGAAACAGCACAGTCGCTCCCGGCAAAAGCTGGCCGGAGTGATTGAGCGCGTTCAGGAATCAACTGCTGCGCTTAATGACGGTGTTGTGATGATCGATAATCAGAGTAACCTGGAATGGTGGAATCCTGCTGCTGAAAGCTTGATGGGTCTGAAGACGCCTGACGATAAAGGGCAATTGATTACCAACCTGTTGCGTGATCCAAGGTTTGCTGACTACTTTGAGCAGGGTGGTTATCAAAAAGCTCTTGAGATTCCCTCTCCTGTCAATCCGGATTATCAACTGCAATTTAATATAACGGTGTATGGCAAAGGCAATCGTCTGATGACCGTGAGAGATGTCACGCGTTTGAATCAGCTGGAGGTCATGAGAAAAGACTTTGTTGCTAATGTTTCTCATGAATTGAGAACACCGCTGACAGTTGTGTCCGGGTACCTTGAAACCATGCTGGACAGTCTGGGCCCCGATTCAGGCCTGCCTCCTGTTTGGGAGAAAGCGCTAAACAGGATGCAGGAACAGTCACTGAGAATGCAGAATCTGGTGGCAGACTTGCTGTTGCTGTCCAAGCTGGAGTCGGCCGAAGCTCAGGCAGATGAAAACGGGGTGCATCTTAAAACCATGCTGAACAGCATTGTTGAAGACGGGTGTGCACTCAGTGGCGAAAACCAGCATCAGATTTCACTGGACTGTCCTGAAGATGTCTTTTTGGCTGGCAGTAGCAGTGAGTTACGCAGTGCCTTCTCGAATCTGGTCTTTAATGCTGTGCGCTATACACCGCAAGGTGGCAAGATACATTTGCGCTGGTGGCAGGATAAGGAAGGCGGACATATGATGGTGAAAGATAACGGTGTCGGTATTGACCCCATGCATATTCCCAGGTTGACTGAACGTTTTTACCGGATTGATAAAAGCCGTAGCCAGAGTACCGGAGGAACAGGACTCGGGTTGGCTATCGTCAAGCACGTCATGCTAAGACATGGAGGCAAACTCACTATCAGCAGTCATCCGGGGAAAGGCAGCCGTTTTGTTTGCCATTTCCCGGCAAAATGCCTTGAGCTGGAACACTCATGAAAAAAGCATAAAAGGAGTGGTAGCTCCTTTTATGCTTTTTAGCAGACCACCAAAAAACGATTAATCTTCTGATGGTCTCGTCATTCGAATGGTTTGTTTCTCAGAGTCTGTTACCCTGACTATTGAATGATGTCTGTATTCAAGAAACAGCGGACTGGAGGCGAGTCTGAAATCCTGAAAACGGTCGACTTATTCTTCTTCAACCACGCAGTCCAGACGCTTCTTGCCGGTGCGGTCCAGGTAGCTCTGGAAGTCACGTGGCAGACGGCCTGTGGTAGAGCCATCCCACTGAACGGTGTCTCCCGCTTCAGTTCGGTATTCAAAAGTAAATCTCTGGACATTACGACGACGTTTTGGAGCCGCTACTTCCAGGTGGTCCAGATCATCCATTGAAATGCCACGCTCAGCCATGATTTGCTTAACGGCTTCAATGCTTTTCAGTTTGGCTTGACGCTCTTCGTCAATTTTATTGCGGGCTTCAACTTTCTCCTGCAGTACGTCCTGCATTCTGGAGATGATACGCTCAAGATCTTCAACATGAACATCTTTAAACAGAGAGCGGATCCGTGCTTTACTGCTCAGGCGGTGATGAATTTCTTCAAAAACGTTCATTCAAGGAACTCCCAATTCAGGCCAAATCGGTGGGGTATTAATGATTTTCAACGATGAAAGTGCCTATTTATACAGGAAGCTTTAAATTGATGGAAGCATTTAATGTGCTTTTATGACCTATTCAAATAGATTTAATAACATTTTATGAGTTGATAGGGGCGATTGTACAATAGATAAACAGTTTTGGGTCAATCAGACGTGCTAATGAATTGAATGGTTTTGACTTGATATTGCTTATTTCTTAAAGAACCAGATAGCTAGCTGTGCATTTGGCTCTTTAAGAGTATCGTTATCGATTAAATCTCAGGCTATGGACGTAATCCCCTTTTTTTGCATCGAACAGGAGGTGCATATCCCACTGCCATGACAGTGGGGTATGGGTTATCAATGGATAGGGTACAGGCAGGATTAGATTACTTTTTAATTCTTATTAGTTTTAAATATTAAAAAGAATCTTGTTTGTCTCTCATATCTTTTAGCGAGACTTTTCGGAATCTTTCTTATCTGGACATTGATAGCTTTTGCTGACCTTGTTATCAATGTTAACCGACTCCAGTTTGACATCAAATTGCCAGAGACGATGTACATGCCTGAGTAATTCTTCAGTGCTATTGTCCAACGGGCGTCCCTGATGCTGGTAATGTCTCAGGGTCAGGGTACGGTCGCCACGAACGTCGACGTCAAATACCTGGATATTGGGTTCTCGGTTCCCAAGGTTGTATTGGGCAGCCAGTGACTCCCTTACTTCTTTATATCCGGTGCTGTTATGAATCGCATCGACTTCCAGATAGGATTTGCTGTCGTCATCGAGAATCGAGAAGAGTCTGAGGTCTCTCATGACCTTGGGAGACAGGAATTGTAAAATAAAGCTTTCATCCTTGAAGTTCTGCATCGCAAAGTGCACGGTTTCCAGCCAGTCACTGCCGGCAATGTCCGGGAACCAGTGCTTGTCTTCATCGGTAGGATTTTCACAGATTCTGCGAATATCCTGGAACATACTAAAGCCCAGTGTGTAGGGGTTAATGCCGCTGTAGTGTGGGCTATCAAAAGGAGGCTGGTACACGACGCTGGAGTGAGAGTGCAGGAACTCCAGCATAAAGCCATCGGTGACTTTTCCTTCCTCATAAAGCTCATGGAGAAGATGGTAGTGCCAGAAGCAGGCCCAGCCTTCGTTCATGACCTGGGTTTGGCGTTGAGGGTAATAGTATTGGGACACTTTCCTGACGATTCGCAGCAGTTCACGCTGCCAGGTTTCCAGCAGTGGTGCATTTTTTTCCAGAAAGTAGAGAATGTTTTCTTCCGGGTCTTTGGGAAAGCGTTGAACTTTTTTCTCTTCTTTCTCTTCAGCTTTTGGAATGGTGCTCCAGATGTCGTTCAGGGTTCTCTGAATGTATTCTGCTCTTTCCTGCTGGCGCTCTTTTTCCTGTTCTGCTGATAGTGGTCTTGGGCGCTTATAGCGATTCACACCCTGATTCATAAGAGCATGGGCAGCGTCCAGAACATCTTCAACCGCTTCAACGCCATATTTTTCTTCGCACTCAGCAACATAACGTTTGGCAAACATCAGGTAGTCAATGATGGACTCGGCATCGGTCCAGGTCTGGAACAGATAGTTACTCTTGAAAAAAGAGTTATGACCATAACTGGCATGGGCCAGAACCAGAGCCTGCATGGTCATGGTGTTTTCTTCCATGAGATAAGCAATGCAGGGGTTGGAGTTGATCACAATTTCATAAGCCAGCCCCATGCGGCCACGCTGATAATTCTGCTGGGTATGGAGAAACTGTTTGCCAAAGCTCCAGTGGCTGTACATTAATGGCATACCTGTGGAAGAGTAGGCATCCATCATCTGTTCGGCACTGATGACCTCAATCTGATTCGGGTAAGTGTCCAGCCGGAACTTGTCAGCCAGACGTGCCAGCTCACGGTCGTATTCCTGAATGAGATCAAAAGTCCATTCTGAACCCGTGGAGATGGGTTGTTTCTCTTTAGCCGCTTTCCCCTTGCTCATGGCCGTCACCTCACTCATGACTGATTTATCGCTTATACGGTTTCTTTTTTCTCAAACAGGCGACGGAACACCGGATAAATGTCATTCGGTGTTTTGATTTGCTGCATGGCAAACTGATCGGCGAACTGTTCAGCTATGCTTTCGTATTCACGCCACAGGTTCTGGTGAGCCCGGTCGGTGATTTCGACGTAGGAAAAATATTGAACCTTTGACATGATCTGTTCAGTCAGAATTTTGGAGCAAACGCTGGAATCCCCTTCCCAGTTATCGCCATCGGAAGCCTGAGCAACATAAATGTTCCAGTCCACCGGATTGTAACGGTTATTGATAATGTCGCGGGTCATTTCCAAGGCACTGGACACAATGGTTCCGCCGGTTTCCCGGGAATAAAAGAAGTCATCCTCATCGACTTCCTTCGCGGCAGTGTGGTGCCTAATAAAGACGACTTCGATCTGTTTGTAATTACGTTGCAGGAACAGATAGAGCAGGATGAAAAAGCGCTTGGCCATGTCTTTGATTTCCTGTGTCATGGAGCCGGAGACATCCATGACACAAAACATCACAGCCTTGTTACTGGGGCTGGGAACTTTGATCAGGTTGTTGTACTTGAGATCAAAGTCATCAATAAAGGGCAGCTTTTTCAGCTTGCCATTGAGCTCTTTAATCTTCTCACGAAGTTCTTCAACCAATTGAGTATTGGTCTCCTCCGGACTGACTTCCAGCTCACGAAGCTGTCGCCTTAACGCTCTTACTTCTTTGCGGGCACCACCACCCAGGGCAATTCTTCGAGCATGAGCTGATCTCAGGGAGCGAACAATGTTCAAGCGATCAGGAGAACCTTCACTGGTGTAACCTGCGTGCTTCATTTTGAACTCAGTGGCATCCTGAAGCTGCTTTCGAACCAGGTTTGGCAGCTCAAGGTCGTCAAACATGTGATTCAGAAACTCTTCATGGTTGATCTGGAAGCTGAACTCATCCATACCTTCGCCAGAGTTACCGGCTTTGCCTCGACCTGAACCCTGGCCAGAACCACCGGATGGACGTTTGATTCTGTCGCCTGAAACAAACTCCTTATTACCGGGATGAACCTGTTTGTAGCGGCCACCCTGACCATGCTGAAAACGGGGTTCGGACAGATCCTTGGTGGGAATGGTGACCTGGCTGCCTGATTCCACATCCGTAATGGAGCGTTTGTTAACCGCTTCAGAAACCGCTTTTTTAATGTGCTTCCGGTATCTGTCCAGGAAACGCTGTCGATTGACAGTACTTTTGTTTTTCCCGTTCAGACGTCGATCAATAATAATGCTCATTCGCACGCTCCCTGTCTGTTATGACACAGAACATTTCATGATTTCTATGTCGCCAGTTTTGAACGGCCTGTTCAAAACCTTGTTATTCCAATACCTGTTTTTCCATGACTTTTTTGTTTACAGCTTTCTTCGCTCATGGCTGTTTTCGCTCATGGCTGTATTAGTTATCGGAATAGGGTGACATTTTGCCACCGTTTTTTGTTTATTTTGGCTCCGTAAGCCAGCTTCTGACATTCATCAGTCACTGTCGGAGCGATCTCGAAATCATTTTTTGATCACTTTTTCTGCCCGTCCACGGACGTTGACCGGAGATCTAAATGATCAAAGAATAATTCCATTAAACAGGGCCTGCGACAGCGTCGCAGGCCTGACATTTTACTGCGACTTTCTAACCCTGATATACCATTCAGCCAGCAGTCTCACCTGCTTCTCGGTATAGCCTCTTTCAACCATGCGTTTCACAAACTCGTTGTGTTTGCGCTGGTCTTCGTTACTGCTCTTGGCATTGAATGAAATGACAGGCAGAAGGTCTTCAGTATTTGAGAACATTTTCTTCTCGATCACGGTGCGCATTTTCTCGTAGCTGGACCAGCTTGGGTTTTTTCCCTGATTGTTGGCCCGGGCTCTGAGCACAAAGTTCACCACTTCATTACGGAAGTCTTTCGGATTAGCAATGCTGGCGGCCTTCTCAATCTTTTCCAGCTCTTCGTTGATTGAAGCTCGATCGAGTATGTCTCCGGTTTCCGGATCACGGTATTCCTGATCCTGAATCCAGAAGTCAGCGTAGGTGATGTAGCGGTCGAAGATATTTTGCCCGTACTCAGAGTATGACTCGAGGTAAGCAGTTTGAATTTCCTTGCCCAGGAACTCGATGTATTTCGGCGCCAGGAATTCCTTAACATAACGCAGATAGCGTTCATGGATTTCTTTCGGGAATTGCTGCTGTTCTATCTGCTGTTCCAGTACATAGAGCATGTGAACCGGGTTTGCTGCCACTTCGGTAGGGTCAAAGTTAAAGACTTTTGAGAGAATTTTGAAAGCAAAACGGGTTGAGAGTCCTTCCATGCCCTCGTCCACGCCAGCAGCATCTTTGTATTCCTGAAGCGGCTTGGCATTAGGGTCGGTGTCCTTCAAGCTTTCACCGTCATAGACTCGCATCTTCGAATAAACGTTGGAGTTTTCGGGTTCCTTGACTCGAGACAGAACCGAGAACTGGGCCAGCATCTTCAGCGTATCGGGTGCGCAGGGCGCTTCTCTCAGGGAGCTGCTGGAAAGCAGTTTCTCATAAATCAGAATCTCTTCTTTCACCCTTGTGCAATAGGGCACTTTGACAATGTTAACCCGGTCAATAAAGGCTTCGTTGGTTTTATTATTCTTGAAGGTTTGCCATTCTGATTCGTTGGAGTGAGCAAGGATGACACCGTTGAAAGGAATCGCGCCCATCCCTTCGGTACTGTTGTAATTACCTTCCTGAGTGGCAGTCAGCAGCGGGTGGAGGACTTTAATGGGGGCCTTGAACATCTCCACGAATTCCATCAGCCCCTGGTTGGCACGGCAGAGTGCGCCGGAGAAGCTGTAAGCATCCGGATCATCCTGCGAATACTCTTCCAGCTGACGGATATCCACCTTACCCACCAGGCTGGAAATATCCTGGTTGTTTTCATCACCGGGTTCGGTCTTGGCTATGGCTACCTGGTTAAGAATGCTGGGGTGGAGTTTGACAATCTTGAACTTGGTAATGTCACCACCAAACTCGTTAAGACGCTTCACTGCCCAGGGTGACATGATGCCACCCAGATAACGTTTAGGAATGCCGTATTCCTGAGTCAGAATGTCACCATCCTCTTCTGCATTGAACAGATTCAAGGGTGATTCAAAAACCGGTGAACCCTTGATGGCATAAAAAGGTTGCTTTTGCATCAGGGCTTTCAGTTTTTCCGCCAGAGAGGATTTACCGCCACCTACCGGACCCAGCAAATAAAGAATCTGTTTCTTTTCTTCCAGTCCCTGGGCCGCATGCTTGAAGTAGGAAACAATTTGTTCAATGGCTTCTTCCATGCCATAGAATTCTTCAAAGGCAGGATAACGCTTGATCAGTTTGTTGGAAAAAATACGACTGAGGCGAGAGTCCCGGGAGGTGTCTGTCATCTGTGGTTCGCCAATGGCCATCAGCATTCTTTCTGCTGCATTGGCATAGGCTCCGGGGTCATCTTTACAGAGGTCGAGGTACTCCTGAATGGTGAGCTCTTCCTGCTGCGTGGATTGGAATCGCTCCTGGTAGTGGTTAAATATATCCATATTGTGCCCTGCCCTGTCTGATGTTCGGATTCAACAGCCGTATCGGGAGGCGCCCCTTTTTTTCGACTGTCTCAAGATCAGTACATTGGCCACTCTTATGATTGAAGAGAGTCAGTATAGAAAGTGGCCCGGGCTGGCAGCCGTCCATTGGCTGACATCATGGAAAGCTCAACTAAAACCTGGAAGCCTGATCAGGAATTTTTTTATTCCCGGTCAGTCTCCTGTTCGTTGACTCAAACACAATGGCAGGAAAAGTCCAACCCATTAGATTTTATAATGTGGAGTTTTTAATCAATCTGCAATAGCTGTCGTCGGGTTTAGTACAGAAAATAGCGATTTTTTTTCTGCACTCAAAAAAATGCACTGAGCTTTTGTGGTTTGTGACAGTTTTGCCACCTTTGCATAAATTAAAATTATACGACTTAGTTCATGTAAAAGATTTGCAGCCAAATACTTCTGAATCAGGAGCTGATAACTGCCTTAATGGCACCGCACTTTGTAGTTAGGGAAATTTTCATTCATAGCTTCGCCGAGGGGCTATATTTCCTATTCACCCAATTTTTCCGGGAAATTATTATGAAAAAGTCATTCAATCTCTTTCCGTTACTTTTGTGTTTGTTTTATTCGACGGCACAGGCCAGCCTCCCCCCACAAAATGATTTTGATTTCCTTGAGCCTTTTAATAACAACGCACTGGTTGCAAACGGGCCTGAGTTAACGAAAAGCATTGCCGGGCTCTCTGTGTCTACCCTGCTGAACCTGGGTATCTGGTGGGGTGTTTGTAAAACAGCGGGAACAGTCACCGGGCTTTCAAACACAGATAATCTGGCTGAAACGGATACAGGGGAGCTGGAGAATTCGCAAACGGATTTCTGTCTGCAGCTGGCGTCCGTGATGACTGCCGCCGAAGTGGCGCTGGCCGGGCAGGTGTCTCCCTGGCCCATGGAGCGCTGGTGGAAACCTCTGTATTCTGCCGGTGCAGGAATGGCAGCTTATGTCGCTATTGCCCAAACAAGGGAGCTCGTACCTGTCCCAGTCCCAGTCTTGACCTACTTTGCGTCAGCAGCGGTAACAAGAACTATAGCCAGCACTATGTCGGTGTTAATTCTAAGAAAAATGAACGCAAGGGATATTACAACTGAATGGTATGCGACTGGGAAATACGTATTATCTGCGCTTAGTATGGTTATTGCAGGCAGTGTCGCCTACGAAGCTATGGTCCATAAAGGCTTGAATCCAACAAAAGGGGGTCTTGCTTCTGTTGTCAGCGCAGCGATTTTAGTGACCCTCTCGAGAATTATTTCAGGGTTAATAATTGATGTGGACGGACAGATAAAGACCAGAGCCCTGGGCCGAGTCGTAGCCGAAACCATATACTTAGCTGCAGTTACAGCCTTGGTCTCAGCCGGAGCCACAGCCGTAAACATTATCGGAGCTGAAACCGGAGCTCAATCCGGAGTTCCATCTCTATCCGGATCCGTAGCTTCAATCGGAGCTTTAGTCGGAGCTTTAGTCGGATCCGTAGCCGGACTCCGAGAAGGAGCCGAAGTCAAAGACGAATCTGAACCCGGAGTGCTAGTCGGAGTTGTAGCCACAGCCCTGGGTGGAGTCGGAACCTTGCTTATGTTGGGACGCTCGCAGATAACCTCAAACAACCCGGTTATCCAGGCCGGTGTCACTATGGCGCCCGCGTTGGCTTTCGCTGTTATCAATAGTTTTTCAAACTACGCTGTTTATGGCTATCCACTGGAACAAAGCTTTTCAGAGACCGGCTGGACTCAGTGGAAAAAGTTCTATGCGCCCCTGGATTATTTCTCGACTCTGTTTAAATGACAGACCTCACTGTCTGCGACTGAATCAGCGGTGAACTCTGGCAGCTAATGGCTGTTTCAGTGGCTGTGCTCAAGGCGCAGCTTGTTGGAAGCATTTGATAGCTGCTTTATTTGCACCGCGCCTTGTAGTTAAGGATATCGTCATTCATAGCTTCGCCGAGGGGCTATATTTCCTATTCACCCAATTTTTCCGGGAAATTATTATGAAAAAGTCATTCAATCTCTTTCCGTTACTTTTGTGTTTGTTTTATTCGACGGCACAGGCCAGCCTCCCCCCACAAAATGATTTTGATTTCCTTGAGCCTTTTAATAACAACGCACTGGTTGCAAACGGGCCTGAGTTAACGAAAAGCATTGCCGGGCTCTCTGTGTCTACCCTGCTGAACCTGGGTATCTGGTGGGGTGTTTGTAAAACAGCGGGAACAGTCACCGGGCTTTCAAACACAGATAATCTGGCTGAAACGGATACAGGGGAGCTGGAGAATTCGCAAACGGATTTCTGTCTGCAGCTGGCGTCCGTGATGACTGCCGCCGAAGTGGCGCTGGCCGGGCAGGTGTCTCCCTGGCCCATGGAGCGCTGGTGGAAACCTCTGTATTCTGCCGGTGCAGGAATGGCAGCTTATGTCGCTATTGCCCAAACAAGGGAGTTCGTACCTGTCCCCCCAGTCTTGACCTACTTTGCGTCAGCAGCGGTAACAAGAACTATAGCCAGCACTATGTCGGTGTTAATTCTAAGAAAAATGAACGCAAGGGATATTACAACTGAATGGTATGTGGCTGGGCAATACCCAATATTATCTGCGCTTAGTATAGTTATTGCAGGCAGTGTCGCCTACGAAGCTATGGTCCATAAAGGCATCAGTTTAACAAGAAGGATTCTTGCTTCTGTTGTCAGCACAGCGACTTTAGTTACTCTCTCGAGAATTATTTCAGGGTTAATAATTGATGTGGACGGACAGACAAACACCAGAGTCCCGGCCCGAGTCACAGCCGAAATCATATACTTAGCCTCAGTCACAGCCGTGGTCTCAGCCGTAAACTTAATCGGAGCTGAAACCGCAGCTCAATCCGAAGCTCCATCTCTATCCGGATCCGTAGCTTCAATCGGAGCTTTAGTCGGAGCTTTAGTCGGATCCGTAGCCGGACTCAGAGAAGGAGCCGAAGTCAAAGACGAATCTGAACCCGGAGTGCTAGTCGGAGTTGTAGCCACAGCCCTGGGTGGATTCGGAACCTTGCTTATGTTGGGACGCTCGCAGATAACCTCAAACAACCCGGTTATCCAGGCCGGTGTCACTATGGCGCCCGCGTTGGCTTTCGCTGTTATCAATAGTTTTTCAAACTACGCTGTTTATGGCTATCCACTGGAACAAAGCTTTTCAGAGACCAGCTGGACTCAGTGGAAAAAGTTCTATGCGCCCCTGGATTATTTCTCGACTCTGTTTAAATGACAGACCTGACTGTCAGCGACTGAATCAGCGGTGAACTCTGGCAGCTAATGGCTGTTTCAGTGGCTGTGCCCAAGGCGCAGCTTGTTGGAAGCATCTGATAGCTGCTTTATTTGTACCGCGCCTTGTAGTTGAGGATATCGTCATTCATCGCTCCATTCAGGATCTATATTTCCTGTTCAGTCACTGTATCCGGGAAATCACCATGAAAAAGTTATTCAACCTGTTTCCGTTATTTTTGTGGTTGCTTTATTCGACGGCACAGGCCAGCCCCACCTCACAAAATGATTTTGATTTTCTTGAGCCTTTTAATGACACTGCACTGGTGGCGAATGGGCTTGAGTTGACAGGAAGCATTGCTGGAGTTTCTTTGTCTACCCTGCTCAATCTGGGTGTATGGTGGGGTGTCTGTAAAACAGCGGGAATATTCTCCGGGCTTTCAAGAACCTATGATCTGGCTGAATCGGATACAAAGGAGCTGGAGGCGTTGAAAACGGATTTCTGTTGGCAACTGGCACCCGTGATGACCACCGCCGAAGTGGCGCTGGCTGGGCATGTGTCTCCCTGGCCCCTGAAGCAGTGGTGGTGGAAACCCCAGTATTTTATCGGTGCCGGAATGGCAGGTTATGCCGCTGTTGCGAAAACGAGGGAGCTCGTACCTGTCGCAGTGTTGACCTACTTTGCGTCAGAAGCGATATCAAGAACTGGAACGGGAGCTATTTCGGCGCTAATCCTGAGAAAAATGGGCGCAAGGGATATTTCAACTGAATCGTATGCGGTTTGGCAATACCCAATGTTGTCGTTAATTAATGGGGTTATCGTGGGGACTGTCGGTTATGAGGCCATGATCTATAAAGGCCATAGTCCAGTAAAAGCGACGCTTGCTTCCGTGTTCAGCGCATTGATTGTGGGTACCCTCTCGGGAGTTTTATCACTGTTAACAGTTGATGCGGGCAAAGGACAGACACCGTGCGGAGTCTTGGCCGCAGCCGTAGGTTGGTCCGGAGGCGCAGCGGCACTTGTACCCACAGCCGTAACCAAAGGCGGAACCGGAACCATAGCAGGAGCTGTAACCAAAGCTGGAGCTATAGTCACTGCCATAGCCGGAGCCGGGGCCGGAGCCTTGGCAGGAGCAGGAGCAGGAGCTGGATTTGTAGTCGTAACCTTCACCGGAGGCTCAGCCGCAGTTCTGGGTGGAGTCGGAGCCTTGCTTATATTGGTCAGTTCGAAGAAAATCTCAGACAACCGGGATGTCCAGGCCCTTCTCACTTTTGCGCCTGCGTTGGTTTTCGCTGTTATCAATAGTCTTTCAAACTACGCTGTTTATGGCCATCCACTGGAAGAAGGCTTTTCAGAGACCGTCTGGACTCAGTGGAAAAAGTTCTATGCGCCCCTGGATTATCTCTCGACTCTGTTTAACTGACAGATTCAACTTTCATGTTTTTCAAATAAATAATCGGCTTTTACCCATTGGCAAAAGCCGATATAAGATCATTCGGATAATTTCTGAAGCATACAATGCAAGAAACGGGTGGCTTCTCCACCAGTAACTGCCCGATGATCAAAGGTCAGGGAGATAGTGACACTTTTTTCATCATGGTATAAATTAAAATTATACGACTAATTCCATATAAAAGATTTGCAGCCAAATACACTGGCTCATGGAGCCGACTTATTCCCGCATTTTATAGTTAAAGATATTGTCATTCATCGCTCCGTTTATGATCTATATTCCCTGTTCAGTCACTGTATCCGGGAAATCACCATGAAAAAGTTATTCAACCTGTTTCCGTTACTTTTGTGTTTGTTTTATTCGACGACACGGGCCAGCCCCCCTTCACAAAATGATTTTGATTTTATTAAGCCTTTTAATGACACCGCTCTGGTGGCAAACGGGCTTGAGTTAGCGGGAGGCATTGCCGGAGTCTCTGTGTCTACCCTGCTCAACCTGGGTATATGGTGGGGTGTCTGTAAAACAGCGGGTATAGTCACCGGGCTTTCAGAAACCTATGGTCTGGCTGCATCGGATACAAAGGAGCTGGAAGAGTTGAAAACGGATTTCTGTTGGCAACTGGCTCCCGTGATCTCTACCGCCGAAGTGGCACTGGCCGGGCATGTGTCTTCCTGGCCCCTGGAACAGCACTGGTGGAAACTCCTTTATTTTGCCGGTGCAGGAATGGACATTTATGGCTCTATGACGGAAACGAGGAAGCACATACCTGTCGGAGTCTTGACTTACCTTGCTTCAGAAGCGCTATCAAGAACCGGAGCCAGCGCTATTTCGGTACCAATGCTAAGAAAAATGAGGTTCGTAAGAGATATTACAACTAAAAGGTATGTGTCTGGGGAATACGCAATATTGTCTGTGATTAATGGGGTTATGGTTGGTGCTGTCACTTATGAAGCCTTGATCCATAAAGGCATCAGGCCAGCAAAAGCGAGTCTTGCTGCTGTTGTCAGTGCAGCGATTGTGGGAGCTCTCTCGGGAATCAGTTCAGAGCTAATAGTGGATGTGGACGAACAGACAAAGGCCGGAGTCGGAGTCGGAATCGGAATCGGAACCGGAGCCGGAGTTCTGGCTGGAGCCCTGGCTGGAGGCGTAGCTGGATCTGTATCGGGAGCTGGAATCGGAGCTGGAATCGGAGCCGGAACCGGAGCCGGAGTTCTGGCTGGAATCTTATCCGGAGCCGTATCCGGATCCGTAGTTGGAGCCGGAGTCGTAGCCGCGGTCGGAGTCGGACTTGGAGGTGTAATCGGAGCCTTAGCCGGAGCAGAAATCGGATCAAGTGCCGGTTCAGGAGTCGGGTCAGGAGTCGGTTCAGGAGCAGGATTAGGATCTTTTATCGGAACCCAATCCGGAGCCTTAGCCGGAGCTGGAGCTGGAATCGTAGTCGGAATCGGAAGCGGAATCGGAAGCGGAATCGGAATCACACTGGGAGTCGGATTCACAGCCACAGCCCTGTACGGAGTCGGAACCTTGCTTATGTTGGCCAGTTCCAAGTCCACCTCAGACCACCTGTGTACCAAAGCCGGTGTCACTTTGGTACCTGCGTTGACTTTCGCTGTTATCAACAGTCTTTCAAACTACGCTGTTTATGGCTATCCACTGGAACAAAGCTTTTCAGAGACCGCCTGGACTCAGTGGAAAAAGTTCTATGCGCCCCTTGATTATCTCTCAACTCTGTTTAACTGACAGATTCAACTTTCATGTTTTTCAAATAAATAATCGGCTTTTACCCATTGGCAAAAGCCGATATAAGATCATTCGGATAATTTCTGAAGCATACAATGCAAAAAGCGAGTCGCTTCACCACCAGTAACCGCTCGATGATCAAAGGTCAGGGAGATAGGAAGAACCCGGTGATTCTGAATCTGGCCGTCTTTGCTCACTACCCGGGTTCTCAGTCGGCCGATACCAATGATGCACACCATGGGGGGCACAACGATAGGTGTAGCGAACTGACCCGCGAAGACACCAAAGTTGCTGAGAGTGATGGTGGCACCCTGCATTTCTGATGGCGGAAGGCTGCGTTCCTCAACTGCTTTTCGAAATTTGTTAATGCTGTTTCTCAGCGAAACGGCATCCTGTTTTTCTGCGTCTCTGATGACCGGTACAAACAAGCCCTCTTCACTGTCAACCGCCAGTCCCAGGTGAACAGAAGGAAAGACTTCACGACTCATCATCGTTTCATCAAACCAGGCGTTCAGTGCAGGCTCTTCCTTGCAGGCAGAAGTAATGGCTTGAATCAGTCGAACGGTAATGTCTGCCCCTTTCGGCCAGTGCTCAATATCCACATCATCAAACAGAGTGACAGGTACCACCTCGGCATGAGACTGCGACATGGTTCGAGCCATGTGTTTTCTGACTCCTTTGAGAGGCTCAGGGTTTTTCAGAGGGTAGCTGTGACGAACGGAGTCTCTGCCAACACTTTTCGGATCGATGGATACACCGAGTTTGGCGGCCAGCTCACTGATGTGACCTTTGGTTGCAGCAGCAGGGGCGCTTGCTGAGTCAGGTGGTGTACCAATAAAAAAGCTGTCATCGGAGCTGTCATCATGAGCGGCGGTTGTCAGCTCGCCGACTACCGTGCCGGCATCTTCCTGATCACTGATAAACTCCAACAGAGGTGCTCCGGTCATGATGGTGTCGCCGGGTTTGCCACAGAGTTTTGCCACAACACCACTGATGGGTGAAGGCACGTCGACAATCGCTTTGGCGGTTTCGACCGAGACAATAATCTGGTCTTCTGTGACGGAGTCGCCTTTCTCAATATGCCATTCAACAATATCGGCTTCGGGAATGCCTTCACCCAGGTCGGGCAGGTTGAAAAATTTCATATTGTTGTCCTGTCCTGCTGATATCAGTGATACGCCAGTGTTTTCAAAGATGCCTTAATGATGTCATCAGGCTGGGGAAGATAATGACTTTCCATCCGGTAATAGGGCATGGTCGTATCATATCCTGTCACCCGTTCGATCGGTGCTTTCAGATCCATTAGAGCCTCCGAGGCCAGCTCGGCAGCAATTTCAGCACCGACGCCAAAGCTTCGGCAGGCTTCGTGAGTAATCACGCAACGACCTGTTTTGCGGACCGAAGTCAGAATGGTTTCCATATCAAGAGGCTTTATCGTGGCGACATCAATCACTTCGACTGAAACGCCATATTGTTCCAAAGTTTTGGCTGCCTGAAGGGTTTCACTCACGGAAGCTCCCCAGCTGATCAGAGTCAGGTCGGAGCCTTCCCTGAGTGTGAAGCACTTGTCCAGCGGTAACAGAGGTGTCTCTTCAGAGACGTCCTGTTTGACTGCTCGATAGATGCGCTTGGGCTCCAGGAACAGAACCGGATCAGGGTCATTAATCGCAGAGCGTAACAGTCCGTAAGCCCTGACCGGTGATGATGGAATGACTACTCTGATGCCGGGAATATGGGCAAACAGGGCTTCTGTACTTTCAGAATGATGCTCGGGAGCGCGGATACCCCCACCAAAAGGCGCTCTGACCACCATTGGGCAGCTCAGGCGTCCACGGGTACGGTTTCGCATTCGGGCAGCATGACACATTAACTGTTCCATGGCAGGAAAGATGAATCCCATGAATTGGATTTCTGCAACAGGCTTCAGGCCCTGAGTTGCCATTCCAATACTGATACCGGCGATCATGGCTTCAGCCAGGGGCGTGTCCATGACCCTTTTCAGACCGTACTTGTCTCTCAGGCCCTGAGTCGCGCGGAAAACACCACCGTTCACACCGATGTCTTCACCCAGTACGACGACCTCAGGGTCTTGTTTCATGGCGTGATCCAAAGCCAGATTGACGGCTTCAACCATGGTGATTTTCTCTGCGGTGTTGTCCACAGCCGATCGGATCAGGTTTTCAGATACTGAGCTATTCATCAATGCGTTCCTCCTTCGGCTTTAGCCATGGCGGCCTGCTTTTGCTTCTCCAGTTGCGGGGGCATATTGGCGTAGGTGTAATCAAAGAGGTCGCTAATAGCAGGGAGTGGCGTTTCCAGATAGGTTTTGACTTCTTTCTCGACCAGAGCGGCGGCTTCCTGCTTCAGTTCCTGTTCTTTCTGCTCATCCCATTGACCACGGTGATACAGGAAGTTTCTGAGTCGCTTTATCGGTTCCTTATTCCAGGCATCTTGCAGCTCTTCACTATTACGATAGCGACTGGCGTCGTCTGCTGTAGTGTGATCACTCAAGCGATAGCTGACGGCTTCAATCACGGTGGCACCTTTGCCGCCCCTGGCACGACTCATGGCTTCACTGACGACTTCGTGCAGAGCAACAACATCGTTACCGTCGACTTGTACAGAAGGCAGCCCGGCAGCCAAGCCTTTTTGAGCCAGAGTCGGTGCTCCGGACTGAATGTTGCGAGGAACAGAAATAGCCCACTGGTTGTTGTTGATGATAAATACCAGGGGCAGCTGCCAGACACCGGCAAGATTCAGAGCCTCTGTAAAGTCTCCTTTGGACGTGGCGCCATCGCCCAGAGACACCACAGCCACCTGAGGTTCGTGTCGAATTTTAATCGCGGTAGCCACCCCCGCAGCATGGCCCGCCTGAGTAGCAATGGGCACACAGTTCGGGAAATCATGACCCCAGGCTGGACCGGCGCTGCCTCGCTCATCTCCACCCCAATAGAGCATGACATCGGAGAGCGAAACCCCGCGTGACATTAGGCCGGGTAGGTCGCGGTAGTAAGGAATCAGTACGTCTTTTTTCTCCATCAGAGAACAAAAAACGGTGCTGATCGCCTCCTGCCCGAGGCAGGATGGGTAGGTTCCCATCTGGCCGGTTCTTTGCAGGGCGACGGCCTTGGCATCTCCTGCTCTGGCTATGACCATTGTGCGATAGTAATGAATCAGGGTGTCCTTATCCTCAATCCATTCAGGCAAGCTGTGAAGGACCTCCCCCTCCTCATCAAGGTACTGGTAGAACGGAATCTGACAGGAATCTTTGGTTTTCATAAGGCGCGCTCCAGCATTTTTTACTGTGGGACTCTTTTGATCACCGGGGTAAAAAGAAATGCGCATACCCATGGCTGTGATAAGTAATGGCTGCAAGCAGTCGTCAGGCGCTCAGTTGTCCGGATTGCTCTTCATATAGCAAAGCTTCTGCCATGTGATCGGCAATCAGACTGCTGGGAGTCCGGTGTTGCTGTTCATAGCGAAACACCCTCAGCAGAGTATCCTCTATGGCGTTGATACGATGATTCATTTCGTTCTGTGATTGACCTTGGTGTGTCATCGCAACGAAGATGAGTCCACCGGCGTTGATCAGGTAGTCAGGTGCATAGAGGATTCCCTTGTCAAACAGCCACTGACCACACTCGGGAGTCAGCAGTTGATTGTTGGCCGAGCCTGCTACAGCAGCGCATTGCAACTGATTGATAGTGTTTTCGTTGAGAATGCCTCCCAGGCCACAGGGGCTGAAAATGTCACAGGGAACTGAATAGATTTCCTCAGCACTTACGGCAGTTGCCTTCAATTCCTCAACGCACTGCTGAACTTTTTTTTCATTAATATCTGTGACAATCAGTTTGGCGCCGTCCTGATGCAGTAACTGGCAGAGGGCATAGCCCACATTACCGAGACCCTGAACAGCGATTGTTCTGCCTTTTAGTGAAGAGCCCAATTCCGGATGAGCTTTCAGCGAAGCCTGAATGCCTTTGTAAACACCGAGAGCGGTTGAAGGAGCAGGATTACCACTCGAAGAAGTGCAGGAAACGTGTTGAGTTTGAGAGGCGATGGTATCCATGTCAGAGACTCTTGAGCCGCTGTCCATTGCAGTGATGTAGCGGCCTCCGAGTTCGTCTATGAATTGGCCAAAAGCTTTGAACAGCTGCTCCCGATCGTAGCGGCCTTCCGGCTCCATGATGACGGATTTGCCGCCGCCGAGATCCAGACCGGCAAGAGCCGCTTTATAGCTCATGCCTTTGGCAAGACGGATAGCATCGGTCACGGCATCTTCAGTTGAGGTGTAGGGTATTATACGACAACCGCCGAGGGCTGGTCCTCTTCGGGTGTTATGGATTGCAACGATCGCTCTGAGACCTGAGGCTTCATCGTATTTCAGATGAATGTCATTGAGCCGGGCCTCTTTTATCTGTCTGAACATAACGGGATCTCTCCGCATGTGTCAGAGCTGATAATGCTCTGTTTTGCTTATTGTTATTTTTTTAGTTGCCAAGGGTCAGGGTGATGGCCCAAAGCGGCGGTGATAGAGGCTTTTAGCCTCTTCATCGATTACAATACTTCGGCAGGGGTATTGTCAACTGGAGAATTATGAAAGAGGTTGTTCCTATAGGTCACGAATCAGGCGGTTAAAACTGTCCCTGGTTTTGGCAGATTAATGACTCACAGAAGATGAAAAGAGATTGATGATCACGGTTCCGGTTAAAATAAAGCCAATGCCAATCAATGCATAGATATCCAGCTTTTGCCCATATATCAGCCATGACAAAGCTGAGACTAAAACAATTCCTGCACCACACCAGATCGCGTAAGCCACACCCAGTGACAGAGTTTGAACCGTAATTGACAAAAGATAGAAAGCCAGACCGTAGCCAACTAATACCGCCATTGTTGGTAAGGGGGAGGTAAATTGATTGGTCTTGGGTAGCCAGGACGTTGCAAAAACTTCCAACACAATCGCTAAGGTTAACGTCAGAGCAGGTGAGAGGGATAACAACATATCAGGCCGTACTTATACTGTAAATTGTCGGATTATAGGGTAATAAAATGTCAGCAATATTTCCCATCTGAGCGGGTCGAATATAAAACCCGCCAGCAGATGGAAAGAGGCTATTTTATAACAGAAGCGAGTGGGCACAGGCAGGAGAATTTTGTCATTTTGCTGAAAAGGCGGTATCTTGAAATTTCGCTCTACGAAAGAGAGGACATGTCATGACAGATACTGTACTTGAGAAGCGGCGGTATCCACGCAAGGTTCTGGCTGAGCCCGCACAGGTTGTGGACAATGACAGTGGTCAGTTACTGGGAGTTCTGGAAGATGTATCCAGAGGCGGATTCAGTATTACGACGGATCAACCTATCCGGTTGGAAGACGTCAGGAATATTACCATGGTATTGCCCGGTCTCAATGACACCGCACATCATGTAACGCTGGTGGCCAAATGTGTCTGGTGTCAGTCTGGCAATAAGCAGGGCGATCACACCAGGGACTTTGCCGCAGGATTCCAGCTTCACGATATTGAAGAGCAGGATGCAGTGGCCCTGAATTATTTCATCAGGGACTATTGAGTTAATCGGGAATTGGGAGATTCAGTGTTTCTTTCAGCTCTTCCATGACGATGTAGCTTTTGGACTCCCTCACTCCCGGAAGCTTTAGCAATATGTCGCCCAGTAATTCCCGGTAAGAAGCCATTTCTGAAATACGGGCCTTGATCAGGTAGTCAAAGTTACCGGATACCAGATGGCATTCCAGCACATTTGGCAGAGCGACAACCGCCCGTCGAAATTCGTCAAAAATATCTGCTGATTTGGTATACAGGCTGATTTCAACATAGACCAGTAAACCTGCCTGAAGATACTGGGGATTCAGTCGGGCACTATAGCCCTGAATAATGCCTTCACGCTCGAGACGCTTGACCCTTTCCATGCAGGGTGTGGTACTCAGTCCCACCCGGTCTGCCAGATCCACGTAGGAAATACGGCCGTTTTCCTGGAGTGTTCGAAGAATATTACGATCAATCCTGTCCAGTTGCCGGACGACTTCTTTTCGACTTCTCATTTCAGCAATCGTCTGATTCAGGTAATTTTGGGCATGGTGCAAATGACCGGATTGTCACAAGTGTCTGTACACTCTGATGCCCTTTAGACCGTGGCTTCTGGCCGTCATAAAAGTGCTTCAGCCACGGGTTAAGAAGAGTATGGCACGGGCAGAAAATATACAAGGGCTGAATCGGTTCTGCAATGTAAAGGATTGGACAGATACTTCGGTCATTCATATTTTCTGGCCAAAAGGATAGCTATTTTTTTAAATTGACTCAGACAGCCTCCTTACACTGAACCGGCTGAGTGTATGAGACGGAAACCCGGCTAATGTTACAGAACAGCTGGTAGGGGATGGTACCGGCATGTCTTGCAATTTCAGTCACTGGCAGGCCTTTACCCCAGAGCAAGGCAGAGTCTCCCACTTTCGCATCCGCCATTTCTGACAGATCAACCGTGAGCATATCCATAGAGACTCGACCCGTCAGTGGCACTGGCTGGCCATTGACGAGTACAGGTGTGCCATTAGGAGCGAGAGGGTAGCCATCGGCATAACCCATGGCTATGACACCCAAACGAGTCGTTTTGTTGGTGACTGCTGTACCGGCATAACCTACCTGGCTGCCAGCAGGAACCTCCTTGATATTGATGATGGCTGAATGAACTTCCATCACAGGCTTGAGCCTGTATTCAATATCATGAGAACGATCGAAAGGAGAGGCGCCGTAAAGCATAAGACCCGGTCGGCTCCAGTCGGTTCTGGCACCAGCGCAATGAATAAGACCAGCTGAATTGGCAATACTTCTCTCACCGGGTAATCCAAGGGTATGCTGCTCAAAAACTTCAAGCTGCTGCAGGGTGTAGCCATTGTCTGTTTCGTCGGCACAGGCCAGATGAGTCATCAACAGAATCTCGCTGATCCAGGGCAGTTGCTCAAGCCTTGTCCAGGCATCGCGATAGTGACCGGGAAGAATACCTACCCTGTGCATGCCAGAGTCCATTTTCAGCCAGACCCTGACCGGCTTCTCCAGTCGTGTTTGTTCAAGTTGTTTTATCTGCTCCGGACTTTGGACGACAATATCAAGGTTTTCTGAGGCAATCTCTGTGAGTTCGCAAGGATCAAAGAATCCTTCGAGAATAAGCAGGCGGTTTCTGACGCCGGCTGCCCTCAGCTCCAGGGCTTCTTCAATGCAGGCCACCGCAAATCCGTCGGCTTCCTCTGACAGCGACTGTGCACAGCGGATGGCACCATGACCATAAGCGTCAGCTTTTACAACGGCCAGAACATTGCCCCCGGCTGCCAGTGATTTAGCCAGTCGATAGTTATACTTGAGAGCGTCAAGATGGATGACGGCTCTGGCCGGACGACTCATAGTTGCTGCATTTCCCCCGAGTCACATCAAACAGTCACGAGCTGAAAATGCAGCTCACGCTGAAGTCTGAATACTATCAGTTAATAATTTATTGCTCTTTAAGTGTTTTTATTAATTCTATTAGAGACTAAATAATACCCTGTATAGCTATATCTCCCTACAGTTTGTTTCTTATTGTTCTAAACAAAGAAGCACCATCTGTATCTAAACTGTCTCTCCACATGAACGTTCACAAGCGACTGAAGCTGTTTTTATACCTCCCCGATAGAGGTAACGTTTTTTCGGTCACGGCAAACACAGCGAACAAGCTAAAGAGGATTAGTATGATTTTTGTTGAAGGGCTGGAGTATCCTGAGTCCGTTTTGATACTAAACGACGGCAGTCTAATTATTTCAGAGGTCGGTCAGGAGAGAGGTCGGCTGGTTCGGATTGCGGCCTCAGGAAAAGAACGTCATGTTTTTGCGCAGGTCGACAGACCCAACGGTATTTTACAGGACAACCATGATGGCAGTATCTGGGTTGCCGAAACCCATGAACCGTCACTGATCAGGCTCAACCCGGATGGCTCGCTGGCAGAGAGGCTTTCCGGAGGCAGTGAAAGCCCCTTCCTTTGGCCCAATGATATGACTCTTGGGCCTGATGGGGCCATTTATCTGACGGACTCTGGTATCCGCGTCGCTGACCTGATCACGGAAGGGGGAGCCGATCCGGAAGTCTGGGAGGGGCCGATGCAGGGAAAATTGTTTCGAATTGATCCTGTCAGCAAACAGGTGGATTGTCTTGATGACGGGTTTCGTTTTGTCAATGGTATTGCCTTTGCTCCTGATGGAAAGCTCTATCTCAGTGAGTCGGTAACAGGGAATATCTATCGCTACCCGTTTACGGACAAACTGGAGGTTTCCAGTCGGGAATGGTTTGTATCGGTCACCGATACCGCAGGTCCATGCCGGGTTGTAGGGCCCGATGGCATCACTTTTGACAGAGAGGGTAACCTTTACGTTGCGATGTTTGGTCAGGGGCATGTGGCTACCGTCTACCCCAATGGTGACATTCATCGAACGATTGTGACCAGAGGCTCCTGCCCCACTGATGTGGTTTTCGGCGCAAAGGGCAGTAAAAGACTTTATATCACCGAATATCAGCGGGGTAGAGTTGAAACGACTGAAGTGTCTAACGAGGGTTTTACTTGTTAATTTTTGTGATTTTGGAACCTTCCAGAGTCAGGTTATACATCAATCCTTTGTTATTGCTGATAAAGCCGATGATGGGGGCTTTAGCGGTTTTGGTGTCTATAGCTTCTCCGGCACCAAACTCAGCAATGGCAATACTGCCATCGACACCTGCTTCCCAACCCTCGCTATTCAGGAAGTCGTTCAAAGCTTCGTTGGTCATGAACATGACAATCTGGGAACGAGCCTGTGCACCCAGCTGGAAACCGATAGAGGCTGATAACGTATTGTAGTAGTCTTGTATTGCTCCACCTTTTATAAGTGCGCCTTCACCGTATTCGCCACCCACAACCAGTCCGCCTTTAAGTACCTTGGGGAAGACCAGAATTCCTTTAGCTCTGCTGCCAAGAGATTTTGCAGCACTGCTCTGCGCATAAAGATTTTTTAACGCTTCATACACGGTCGCATTGAGTTCAGTGCTTGAAGCGGCGTGAGCAGAAAATGACAAGAAAAGGGTAAAAGCCGTTACGAGGAGATGTCTGAGAGAAGCCATATTAGTGCGATTCCGAGAAATACTGTCGGTTAATGATGTGACTTGCAGGTTGTGTAAAACAAATGTACCTGTTCAATTTTCCGGGAGGATAGTATCAGATAAATGAATTCAAAGGAGTGTTAAAAACTGCAATTTGGAAGGACGGGTGAGGAGGAAAACGAGAGTACAACACTCTGAAACAGAGTCCTCTCGAAAGCGTCAAAGCTTAGAAGTCGTACTTCATTCTCAGATAGTAGTTCTGGGCTTTGTAGTCTGAACTCTGGTTCAGTTCATAACCGACAACGAAGCTCATGTTATCGTTGCGACGATAGGTAACATCGGCTGAAACCTGATAGCTGTTCTTGACGGCGTCGGCTCCTTTAGAGGTGAACTCGGTGCCACCCAGAACGTAGCGTGTAGTGGTTTCTACCACGTCGCCCTTGAAGTCATGCCAGGCCATCAGTCTCAGAGAAGGCTCGACTTCGCCCTGACTGACTCTGAAAGCCTGACTGATTTCTACGCCAGCACCCAGCTCAACCTTTTGATACTTCTGGCTGTCTACATCCAGGGCAAAACCGGTGGCATACTTGTCTTCTTCTTTAAAATCTTCACTTTTGACCAGGGAATAGTTGAAACCGACCATTGGCACTACCTTCATCTCACCAAAGCTCTGGTTCATCCCCAATATGGTGGTCAAGCCGAACTGGTGACTCGTATAGTCTGAAGTAATCGGGGCATCGACAAAGCCATCGATGAAGCGGCTGCGCTCGTTGTTACTGCGACCGACGTTAATCACGCCATCCAGGAACCAGTTCTCCTGCTCCCATGAACCATAAAGGCTGAACTGATAGTTTTTGATGGTAGAGTTGTCATTAGAGTTGTGTTTGTTGACTTCAGCATTGGCCACTGTGAAGGCAGCTCCCAGCAGGTAGTCATCGCTGATGTTGGTTTCAGCGCCCAGTGTCAGACCGCTGAGATCTGCATCGAAACCAAACAGCTTGTCCCCACCATCGTTTCTGCGATCATCCTGAGTGACGTCTGAGCCCAGAACCTGCAACCAGAAACCCTGACTGGTGTAACTGCCACCGTATGCCAGTCCGGTGTTTGAAGCCTCATCCTCCTGAACTGCTCTGACGTGCGCCAGGACGTTGCTCTTAACCTTGGCTTCTGCCGTCACGTTGGTGATCTGGATGGCGTCAGAGTTGTTGAATTTACTTTCTCTGGCGACCTCAGCCAGTTTCTTTACATCCGTTATATTGGAGACCGTGCGGTAAAAGTTATTGAAATTCGTGGAGTTCACGGGATCTTGGGTAATGACTGCCATCATAGCGGCCAGAGCTTCTTCAGTAGTGGCGCCAGCGCCTTCCTGTGCAACCAGATTCTGAAGTGATTCGCTGGTTCTTGGTGTCAGATCTGTGATCAGAGTATTGCCGGTCTGTGTGACCGCGGGAGTATCAATCAACACAGAGTGCTCAATCGTTATATCGGAAGCATTCAGGTTGGTGGTGGCTTCAATGATTTTTGCATCTTCAACGGTGTTGCCAGATTCTACGACTTCCTGAGAAGGAATAATTTTCAGCTTTGAACCTGTACCAATGTCGGCAGTACCCGTGACAACCAGAGCTGCATTAGTGTCGGAATCTGTATCCAGCTCTGTTGTAAGGAGTCCTGTTGAATAAACAGTCAGATCACCATCAAGCGTCTGTGATCCGGGCTTGTCAAAGCTTGCAGTACTAAAGACTTTGACGTGTGTTGAACCGGAATTTTTCTTAATATCACCTCGGAAACTGGTGACGTCCGAACCTGATCCAGCGACTGTAATGGTTTCAATATCCTCAATATCGCCACCAAATGTCGAGTTACCAGCTATCGCCAGACTATCACCGGTGAGAGGAGAGCCCAGCACTTTTCCCTCTATCGTACCGTTAGTGACGCCCATGAGAAGGGCACCACCGGCACCGCTGAAGTCAACGGCAATCTCACCGTTTGTTTTCAGCGTACCGCCATTAACGACGATCGAAGCACCTGCTCCCAAAAAACCTCCATCGGCTGCTGTGATGGCTGTGTTACCTTGCAGTGTACCGGTTATGGTGACAGTGCCTAGCAGCTCTTCTTCAATTCTGAGAGCATCTCCGTCCTCGACCTGAATGGTACCGCCCAGGTAGGTCTCTCCAACATTGATTTGAACGACGCTGGAGGTGCCGTCTTTCAGCAGAATACCGTGAGCTGTACCTTTACCATAAAGGCCGCTGAACGCAGGCATGTGCACGGCGTAGCTGGTATTGGCTCCGTTATAGAGCAGAATGGCCACGCCATCGGGGTTGTCGAGATTGATATTGACGGGTTGGAATACAGAGCCCTGAACGTAGAAAGTACCGTTGTCTGCATCCAGAATGAATGCATAGGGGTCAGTCGCGTCAGCATTAACATTTCGAGTCACTGCGCCGAAGAGTCCGGTGGCGGCATAAGTATCACCATCGTTGGTGACTTCTGTAACGGCACTGGACTTGGCAGCAATAAGTGGAATGGTCGCAGCAATGACTGCTGCGAGAGTCTTCTTCCTGAACAGGCTCTTTTTCATCTTTTCTTCCTTGAGTAGAGGTCTGCGACTTTTTTCTATTTCAGAACTGGCTGAATCCGCTATCGGCAGAGAGTTGAGAATACTTCAGGGTTGAAGAGAAAAAATTGGAAAAAAAGCCTGGCCCGGGTCCATGGGCAGGTCTGGAAGTCGATATTTTTTATTCCGTTACTGTTTAGGATTAATGGATTGGTAAAACGCTTGCAGTAGCAATGAATCAAAGAGCCAGTGTTCCCATCATTCTCAGATAACGGATCGCAACCTTTATTGCTTCGGTCATGCTGACGGCAGAAGCAACACCTTTTCCGGCAATATCATAAGCGGTGCCATGATCTACTGACGTTCTTAGAAAGGGCAAGCCACAGGTGATGGAAATGGTTTTATGGAAGTCCACCATCTTGGTCGCGATGTGTCCCTGATCGTGGTAGAGCGAGATGACGGCATCAAACTGTCCATTCAGAGCCTGATAAAACACTGAGTCGGCAGGCAAGGGGCCCGACACGTTGAATCCAAGTTGTTGCAGTTTACGGACAGCGGGCCAGATTTCTTCTTGTTCTTCATGTCCAAACAGTCCGTTATCTCCACAATGAGGATTTAACCCTGCTATAGCCAGGTGAGGGGCCTCAATACCTAGCGATTTCAGGGCATCAACCGCGCTTTCAGCACATTGAATCAGGTTCTTTTGAGTAACGAAGTCACACGCCAGCCTGAGAGACAAATGTCGTGAGAGAAAAAATACTTTCAAGCCTGCAACCTCAAACAAAGTGAGTGGGTGTTTGCTGTCTGTCAGATCGGCAAGAATTTCGGTGTGTCCTGTTTCTCTGATATTGGCTGCGTCCAGAGACATCTTGTTAATGGGAGGCGTTACAAGAGCGTGGGCTTCTTTGTCCAGAGCCAGTTGAGTTGCGAGTTGAATACAGTCGTAGGCCATCTTTCCTGCGGCAGCGGAAACCTTGCCCAGCTCGAAAATTTGGCGGGGGTTGGGAGGCTCAAGGACATTGAGAATACCCGTCCGGGGATCAATATCTGCACAGGTCTTCACAGACTTGATAGTAAGGGGCAAATTGCAGGACGAGATAGTTTGCTGAAGGATCTCCACATAGCCGACGACCAGTAATCGAGAGGCATCGGAAAAGTCATTGGCTGAAAGTGCTTTTATCAGGACTTCCGGGCCGATTCCGGCCGGGTCGCCCATTGGCATACTGATCAGGGGTTTCATTACTCACAGCAACATCTGGCTGGTCTCAACCTATTTTATAGCTGTGAGTTTAGAAGATGTCACCACGCCAAAGAAGCTGTCGCAAAAGGTGTGATGAGATGCTGTCGCATCATCAGGAGCGGATAATATGACCGCCTGATTCCCTGATGGCCGCCAGACTCTCGTCATCGAAACGGCTGTCCGTGATAATGGTATCCAGCTCATCCAGCTGACAGATAGTCTTCATGCTGGAAGCTCCGAACTTGCTGGAGTCTGCCAGCAGAACACTGCGGGTTGCACGTTCCAGCATCTTGCGACGAATAAAGTAATGGTCGGTAGAGGCAGTGGTCATACCGTGTTGCAGACTCCAGCTGTTGGTCGCCAGAAAAGCAATGTCTGCGTTAATGCTGTCCAGGAAAGACAGGGCGGTTGTGTCACAGTGAGCCTTGGTAATGGCGCTGACCAGACCTCCCGTGGTGTAGACCCTGGCGGTGGAGGAGTCTGAAAGTTGCAGAGCGATCTTCAGGTCCGGGGTCACAATGGTGACCTTCATGCGCATCATCAGTTTGGCCAGGGCCATGGTGCTTGTACCGGCATCCAGCAGAATGATCTGTCCTTCCTTGACCAGCTTGAGGGCCTCGTGAGCAATGGACTTTTTCTCTTCAATGTTGACAGCGTTCTTCTTTTCGTAGGGGATATCTTCCATCAGGAAGCTTTTGGATACTGCACCGCCATAGGTGACGCGCAGTTTGTCCTCCTGCTCCAGAGTGCGTATATCGCGACGAATAGTCATCTGGGAAACATCGAATTTCTCCGCCATCTCTTCGATATTGGCACAACCTTTTTCTTCAACGTAAGACAGAATGTGCTCTCGACGCTCAACGGGAAGCATACCTTGACCTCTTGAATCATTGTGTATCTGTTATTGACGCCTCACAGTGAACCGGGGCGCAGTACTGGTCCGTGCTGCCGATATAGAGACAAGGCAATCAGAACAGCTAAAATTCACTGGCAGATTATATGGCAGAATTTGTTCAGTTTCTTCCCCAGATATACCTGTATGGTTAAAAAAGAGACGAGTTTTGATTCAGGCATCAGGCTTTGTCCTGACTGTGACCTGATGATAAATACCCCGGTCTTCAGACATGATCCAGCCTATCGGCAGCAGGCTGCATGCCCTCGATGTGGCTGTGTGCTGGAGTCTCACCGCCCTGCAGGCATCCAGCGTTGCCTGGCTCTTGTTGTGACCGGTTTAATTCTGTTCATACCGGCCAATTATTACCCTGTTCTGTCCATGGACATTCTGGGGAATGTTCAGCAAAGCACCATTTCCGGAGGTGTTGTCGCTCTTTATCAAGGGGATTATGGTGCAATTGCCTTACTGGTTCTGTTGTTTGCCATTCTGATCCCTCTGCTGCGTCTTTTGATTCTGCTTCAGATCATAGTGACTAGCATCAAAGTTCCTGCCGTCAACGGCCGGTGGCGCAGGTTATCCAGAAGTCTGCTCAGACTGTATGCCCATCTGCAAGAGTGGGGTATGACGGAAATCTATTTTCTGGGTGCCCTGGTGGCGGTCATCAAACTGGCAGATATGGCCAGTGCGCAGGTAGGCATAGGCTTGTATTGCTTTGCCGGGCTGATGCTTTGTGAATTGATCATCACCCTGAACCTGAATGAACATGAGATCTGGACAATGCTGGGAGAGGATGAATGACTGCATCGGATCCGGATCAATCCAGCCTGATGTCCAGTGGTGCTGACCGTGGGATAAAACTGTGTCTGGATTGCCACAAGGTTTGTCAGGCAGAAGATGACCGATGTCCCCGTTGTGGCAGTAAAGTGCGGTTAAGAAAAAAAGACAGTCTGTCCCGGTCCTGGGCTCTGACCCTGACCGCCGGACTGCTCTACATACCTGCAAATATGCTGCCGATAATGACCGTAAGCCGATTTGGGCGCAGCAAGCCGGATACCATCATGTCGGGTGTTATAGAGCTGGTGCATCATGGTATGGCACCCATTGCTCTGTTGGTTTTTACAGCGAGCATCCTGGTCCCTCTGATGAAACTTTTGGGCATGGTGTGGCTGCTGGTTTGTGTGCATACACGAAGGATGAACCCGGGTCGTCAGACCGTCTTGTATCGACTGATTGTCTGGATTGGCCGCTGGTCCATGCTGGATATTTTTATTATCTCGCTGCTCGTTGCACTGGTGCAGTTCGGGCATTTGGGCACTGTGACGGCGGGTCCTGCGGCTTTTGCGTTTGCTGCGGTAGTGGTGCTGACTATGTGGGCGGCAATGAGTTTTGATCCCAGATTACTTTGGGACCGGTCAAGGCAGTTCAGTCTGAAAGGAGATCAACAATGAGCGATAAAAAGATCGCTGTGAACGCTGATCTGAAAGAGCGTCGTCGTGTTCCAGCCATCTGGCTGCTGCCTGCCATTGCTTTGATGATCGTTGCCTTTCTGATCTGGAGAACCCTTTATCAACACGGTCTGGAAGTTCACGTTCACTTTGACAGCGCCAAAGGCATGCAGGTGGGCAAAACAGAAGTCAGGTACAACGGTCTGGCGATCGGTAAAGTGGCCCGAATGACCATGACAGACGACCTTGAAGGTGTCGATGTCGTGCTGGAAATGGACCGGCAGATGGAGAATTATCTCAGGGATAACAGTCAGTTCTGGCTGGTTCAGCCGCAACTTTCTGTAGCGGGAGTGTCTGGTCTGGATACTCTGGTCTCTGGCAACTATATCGCTTTTAAGCCTTCTGGGAAGGGTAGCAAGCAGCTGTCCTTTTCGGCGCTAAAGTCGCCACCCACGCCGGGCATTAACGAAGGTGGACTGAGCCTGATACTTCAGGCTGATGAGTTGTCTTCTGTGCAGGAGGGTAGTCCGGTTTATTATCGTCGTCTAAAGATTGGCGAAGTAACTCGTTACGCTCTCTCGTCCGATGACGAAAGGGTCGATATCCATATATACATCAAGCCGATGTTCAGACATCTGATTAGAAAAAATACCCGCTTCTGGAATGCAGGGGGAGTGGATATTTCCGGAAGCCTGACCCACCTGAAGGTGAGAACTCAGTCGTTGATTTCCATGATTCAGGGCGGGGTTGCTCTTTACACTCCGGAATGGGAGGAAAAAGAGCCGGAAGCTTCCGATGGAGCCCGCTTTCCTTTGTATAACGATTATGATGCAGCGGAAGCGGGTATCCGTATTTCTATTAAGTTCCCTCTGGATGTTGCCCTTGGTCAGGAGAAATCAAAAATACTGTTCCATGGTATGGAAGTGGGCGTTATCAAAGATACGTCGTTTAATGAGGATTACTCAGCCATTATTGCCGAGGCCGTTATTCGTCCCGAAGCCGGGAACATTCTGGTAAAAGGTGCCCGTTTCTGGATGGTGGCACCACAAATAAACCTGAAAGGCATCACCGGTCTGGAAACCTTGTTGGCTGGCCGCTATATCGCTATGGATGTCAGTCAGGTTGATATGAAAAAAGCAGAACCGGAAAAAGAGTTCATGGGTCTGGCCAATAAGCCTCCGGCTTCACCCTCCTCTCCGGGCTTGCACCTTGAACTCAGGGCCGACTCTCTTGAAGGCCTGAATCAAGGGAGTCCTGTCCTCTACAGAAAGATGCCTGTCGGTGAGGTGGAGTCCTACTCGCTGGGAAAAGACGGTGTGGTGGTCAAAATATTGATCAAGCCTGAATATCAACATCTTGTGAATAAAAGTACACTTTTCTGGAATATCAGCGGTGTGACATTGGAAGGTGGATTGCAGGGGTTCAAGGTCAGGGCGGGCACACTAAATTCTATGCTATCAGGCGGCATTGCATTTAAAACCCCTAACCCTGATGCAGCCAGAGTTCCCAACAAAACCCGGTTTATTTTGTATGACGATATTAATCAGGCAAGCGAAACAGGCAAGTTCATACACATTCAGTTTGAATCTGCGGATGGCCTTCAGGTAGGTACACGACTGAAGTACAAAGGTTTGGAAATGGGAAGAGTAACAGAGCTTAATCTGGATGATGCCAAAAAAGCCATACAAGCCACAATATTGCTTAATGAAAGCGCAGATTGGCTGGCTCGCAGAGGTTCCAGATTCTGGCTGGTCAAACCCAAACTTGGCCTGACTAACACGGCTCATCTGGAAACACTGCTGACGGGTCTTTATATCAGCGTGTCGCCGGCACGCTCTCAAGCTGCTGCCAAGCGTGATGTTTTTGTTGCAGACCCACGAGCGCCTGACGACCAGCCTCGCTCTGGTGGTCTGCGTATTCAGTTGGTCAGCACTCAACTGGGCTCCATTAAACCGGGCAATCCCGTTTATTACCGGGAAATTCCGGTAGGTGTGGTCACCGGATTCAAGCTAGGTAACCCGGCCAACAAAGTCATTATTTTTCTCAACATCGAGGATCGCTACGCTCCGCTGGTCACCAAAAAAAGCCAATTCTGGAATGCCAGTGGCGTGGATTTCCACTTTGGTTTGTTCAGTGGTGCCAGCATTCGAACAGAGTCTCTCGAAGCGGTTCTGGCAGGTGGCATCGCCTTTGCGACACCAGAGCAGGGAGTTCGGGTTGCTCCGGAAACGTCGTTCGAGTTGGCTGACGAACCGAAGCCTGAATGGCTGAAATGGACTCCTGCCATTGTGTATCCTGAATAGCTTCAGACATGCTAAACGACTATTTGCATCTTTTTCTCATGCAGGCATCATAGGAAACTGATTAAACAATAATACTGACAGCAGGAAGCCATTGCAGTCTATTCAAAGCAGGTTTCCAATTATAAAGAAGAATACTGATGTACCTGCATACCCTCTCTCCCCGCTTTTCTGAGACAGATGCCCTGGGGCACATAAATAACACGGTTCTGCCCGTATGGTTTGAACAGGCCAGAGAGCCGATCTTTCGTCTGTTTTCTCCGGGTCTGGATACCGAAACCTGGCGACTGATCATTGCCAGAATTGAAGTGGAATATACAGCACAGCTAAAGTACGGGGCTGATGTTGAAATCAGAACCTGCCTTGAGAAGGTGGGTAATTCATCCATGTGTATCTATCATGAAGCTTGGCAGAAAGACGTTCTGGCGGCACGAGGCAAGGCAGTGTTGATTCACTATGATTATCAGGCCGGGAAAGCTTCTCCCATCCCTGAAGATATCCGACAAGCGTTGTCAGAGCAGTCCGGTAATGGCTGATGTCCTTGAAATCAGGGCCGGTTCCGGGGCTCTGGCAAAAATACGAGATGAAGGTCTTCCTCAGTCCGGTATTGATGTCATGCTGGGAGCTTCGGGCGGTCCTAAATGGTTCGTGCTAACAGGTCTGGACAAGTGTCTGATAGGAGAATACTTCAAAGACAGGCAGCAACCCCTGAACCTTCTGGGTACCTCAGCGGGAGCCTGGCGTCTCAGTTGTTATGCTCAGGCAAATGCCCGGGAGGCCCATCACCGACTTGAGCAGGGTTATTTGCTGACGGAGTATTCAAGCAGGCCTGATGCCAGGGAGGTCAGTCGAAAGTGCCGGGTTCTGTCTCGGGACATGCTTGGGGAAAATGGAGCAAACGAGATTGTTGCCAACGAAATCATGCAGTTTAACCTGATCGCCGTTAAGAGTCGGGGGCCTATCAAAAGCGATGTGAACTGGAAACAGCTCTCGGGACTCAGCCTTGCAGCTATCAGCAATGCCATCAGCCGCAAAACACTGGGGGCTTTTTTTACCATTCAATGGAGTCAGCACAACAAACGTCTACTGACTCCTGAACTTGTGATGATTGCACTTATTGACTTATTCCACCATCAGTGGCGATTACGCTGACGGGAAGGCCAGGATTAATCCGATCTCTGAGATTGAGTCTACACAATGGGTGATATTCGTCATCCTGAATAACATAGGTTCGAGGGGTTGTAAAAAGGTGTAAAGATAAATCTGCATTGTGCTCGTTTTCACTGACTACATTCATAACGGCTGTGAGTACATTCATTAAGTTATGTTGTTTAAAACGCACTGGCAGGGGCAGGTTTTGTTCATTGATATCCATTGTCGGGGTTCCCCATACCAGATGAATATACGTAGAATCTGTTTGACCGTCACCGCTGCAAAGGCTGCACCCAGTGAATGCATCCGGAATAATAGCTGCAAGCATCACCGGCGTGACTGTGCTCGCGGCAGCCTGATTACCCCCATCGGCCACTGCCATTCGGGTAATGATCAGCTGTATCAAATTTCCTTCCTGAATAGCTTGAAAAACAGAAGTGAGATCGATCATCAGTGAGGCGTTCTGAAACTCAGCAGTGAGCAGGTGAAACATTCCCATATCTGACAGATCCGGCCATTGGGATGAGTCTATTTTCGCGGCTCTTTCTTGAGTCAGAGTTTCTACCCTTTCATGGATTGGGGACTTCATTACATGGATTGGGTGATTTATTACTATTGGCCATTCGGCTCCGGCTCCTGCTCTGCGCGCTGCCAGAAACATTTTTTTCAAGAACTCCATCTGCTTTTGCTTTTGCTCCACCATCTCAAATAGCTTTGGCAGACGCTCCCTATCCCCCTCGTCCAACTTAAAATTTACATGATCTAACCCCCTGAGATTGGCCACATCTACCAGATTAGAAGCAATCTGCTCAGCCAATACCCTGACACATTTATCGGCATCTGCTTCCCGCTCGATGGCATCAATAATCCTGCGTACGACTTTAACATGAACAATTAACGCATCATTATTTTCATCCTTCTCTACCGTCAAGAACCTATAGGGTAAGGGATAACCCTCATCGGGATCAGGTGTCTCAGAGCTCGTTGCTCCGGTGGTGTTTTTTGCTGCAGAGCTTTCCAAATCTTCATCAGCGCAGGATGACGAACCAGGTGGTGGAGAAGTAGAATTCCCGGAATCACAGGTTCGGCAGAACAGCTCTTTGCCGCAACGCTGACAGGTACAGGGGGCAGCCAGCACTTTCACACTAAGCAACAAAACAAATAAAGAAAGCCATCTCGATGGATGAATAACATAACCATGCATATCTCAATCCGTCCTTAATAAAAAAACGAATATGAGCATAGACTAAAATTTTGCACTGCCCGCCAACAGAATTCATAGAGAGAGGCAAGTCCCATACTACTCGATCATATGACGAGCTCGTCCGGGATCAGAGGTCAGTTCATGATGCGTTCAAATCGCATCGTCAGAATCAGTAGAGTAAACGTCTTCTGACTTATAAGTCAGTGATGATTGCACTGAATGTATTAATTCGACAATACTGTGCGCAGTCAAAAGGACTTATCAGTGGCAAAGCCGCCAAGAAAAGGATCAGGATTAATCGAATGTTCGATATTGATCGTTGATGGTAGAGGATCTTCGATGTCCTGAATAGACATTTGAGGGCTCAGAAAAAAGTGTAAAGATAAATGAGCATTGCGCCGTCTTTTACCGAGCGCCTGCATAATGGCTGTAAGTACGTTCATTAAATTATCCTGATTAACATGCACTGGCAGCCGCCCTATTAGCAGGTGCATATCCGTAGACTCTGTATGACCGTTCATAGCAGGGTCCGGAATAATAGCTCCAAGCAATATCGGCTTAACTGTGGCGGCGGCAGCCTTGTTGCCCTCATCGGCCACTACCATTCGAGTAATGATCAGCTGTATCATATTTCCTTCCTGAATAGCCTGAAAAACTGAAGTAAGATCCATCATCAGTTGGGAATTCTGAAACTCAGCACTGAGCAGGAGAGTCATTCCCATATCTGACAGGTTCGGCCATTGAGAGGGGTCTATTCTCGCAGTTCTCTTATGAGTAAGGGCTGTTGCCTTTTTGTGGATTGGCATCTTTTTTATCTGCAGGGCTCCTGCATTAAGCTGTGCCTGATGCAGTTCTTGCAACCTCTCCAACTGACTGTGAGCCCCCTTCTTCATCTGTTTTTGAAAGCGACGCATAAAAAATTTCAGGGACTTATGCAGGTTTTGAGGATCCCGCCTCTCCATTTTCTTTTGACAGTGATGCTCCCCCTCCAAACTAACATCCAATTCATTCACATCCATGTCTTCAGCAATCTCGGTCATATTCAGAGCAAGTATCTTGGCAACTGCCCTTGCATATGCATTGCCGTCTTCCCGCTCAAAAGCATCCAAAGTCTCGTCACTAACTTGAATTCGAGCCTTCAACGAACCTTCATTTTCATCCTTCGTTAACCAGATCCCATAGGGTGACGGATCTAACTTGGGGGGAACAGGTATCTCATCGTTCGTTGCTCCGGTGGCGTCCTTTTTGGCTGCAGAGTTTTTCAAACCTTCATTAGCGGGGGATGACGGACTGGAAGCCAGAGAAGTAAGCTTCTCGCAATCACAGGCTTGGCACAACATTTGCGGATCCTTACCGGGCTCATTCTCTTTACCGCAATTCTTACAGGGGCTAGCTGACACTTTTAGGCTAAACAACAAAATAAATAAGAAAAACCATCTCGCCAGATGAATAAAATAATGCCGCATATCTCAATCCGCCCTTAATCAAAAGCGAATATGAGCATAGACTAAAATCTTTCCCTGCCAGCCAGAATATGTCTCAACGAAAGGCAAGACCCGCCCGGCCCGATGATATGTCGGGGCCATGAAGGATCAGGGTTCATTCCATGATGCGGTTCAATCGCAACATCAGAACCAGCAGTCTGGCCGTTTAAAACTTTTCAACCTGAAGCGCTGATTTGAGGACGTCTTCAAAAATCACAACCCGGCTGCAAGCTTTTATCCCTCACAACGCAGGAGATACCCATCATGAATCAATTAACAAAGCACTTCCCGCGTCACCTGAGAACAGCGGCAAAAAATACATCCTCGGGCTGATCAAATACTGTTTGTGGTCAAAAGACCTTGTCGAAGGCAAATCCGCCAAGGGAAGGATTAAGATTAATTGAATTTTCGATATTAAACGTTGATGGTAGAGGATCTTCGTTATCGTGAAGATACGTTGGAGGGCTCAGAAAGAAGTGTAAAGATAAATGAGCATTGTGTTTGTTTTCACCGAGTGCCTTCATCATGTCTGTGAGTACGTTTTTTAAATTATCTTGATTTACTTGCACTGGCCGGGTTCCCGTGAGCAGGTGCATATCTGTAGACTCTTTATGACCGTCCATAGCAGGGTCTGGAATAATAAAGCCAAGTATCATCGGCGTAACTGTACCTGCGGCAGCCTGACTGCCCTCATCTGCTGCCACACTCTGAGTAATGAGCAGCTGTATCATATTTCCTCCCTGAATAGCCTGGAAAACTGAGGTAAGATCCATCATCAGTTGAGAATTCTGAAACTCAGCACTGAGCAGATTAGTCATTCGCATATCTGACAGGCTCGGCCATTGAGATGAGGCTATTTTCGCCGCTCTCTCATGATTAAGAGCTATTAGCTTTTCATGAATTGGCATCTTTTGTGTCTTCAGAGCGCCTGCATTGAGCTGTGCATGGTACAGTTTTTGCGACTTTTGCAACATCTTCAACTGCTTTAGTTGTTGTTCCACCATCTTCAACAACTTCTGCAGATGATGACTCTCCTCCAGCTTAACTTTCAGATGACTCACCTTCATGTTTTCATCAATCTCCATCAGATCCTGAGCAATAACCTTGGCAAGCACCTTAGTAAATGCATCGCTATCTTCCCGCACATCGCCATCAACAACCATGTCACTGACATGAATTCGAGCCATGTCATTGACGCGAATTTGAGCCATCAACTCATCATCATTTTTACCCTTCGATAACGAGATGCTATAGGATGACGGAGCTACCTTGGGAGAAGGTGTGATGGAGTTTATTGTTTCGGTGGCGTTCTTTCGAGCTGCAAAGTTTTTCAAACTTTCATTATCGGAGGATGACGGGCTGGGAGGTGGAGAAGTAAACTTCAATGAGTTACAGGTTTGGCAGAACATTTGCCCATCCTTACCGGGCTCACTCTCTTTGCCGCAATTCTTACAGGGGGTGGCTAGCACTTGCGGGCCCGTTAACAAAACAAATAAAAAAAGCCATCTTGATTGATGAATAAAATAATGACGCATAGCTCAATCCGTCCCTAATAAAAACGAATATGAGCATAGACGAAAAATTTGACCTGCCAGCCCGAAAATTTCTTCAAAGAAGGGCAGGTCCCCTCCAACCGGATGAGGCTCTAAGTCAGTGGCCGACAGATGGTTGGGCAGTTTAATTTCACTTCAGGAGTGGCTGGAGAGTAGTCCAGATATTTTTGAGCAGTTTTGGTTGTGCGCCGGCGCTTGGGTGGATGCCATCAGGCTGATTCAAATTACTGTTTCCTGCAACACCCTGAAGAAAGAAGGGTACAACAGTCAGGTTGTAGGTTTTGCCCAGTTCCTGAAAAATGTTTGTAAATTTACGGGTATAGATTGGTCCGTAATTGGGAGGAATCTGCATCTCAAACAGGACGGTTTTGACGTTATTGGCCTGGGCCATTTCAATCATTTTTTCAAGGTTCTGTTTCGTGCTCTCCAGAGAAGTGCCCCGAAGCCCGTCGTTTGCCCCCAATTCCAAGAGTATGAGCTTAGGCTTATATTTATCTAGTGTCGTTTTTAGCCGACTCAGGCCTCCCGCTGTTGTCTCGCCACTGATACTGACATTGACCACTTTCCAGTCAGGGTTGGCTTGTTGCATTTTTTGCTGTAATAAATGAACCCATCCTTGATTAATTTCAATACCATAAGCCGCACTGAGACTGTCACCATAAACCAGCAGGGTTTTCTCGGCTGCGGATGTATTCCAGCTCAGGGTGAGAGATCCGATAAACAGCCATGAGCGTATAGAAAGCCATGAGAAAAAAAGACTATTTTGTGTCATCCTCGAATATGAACGCGGGTAAAACGCACTATTTTTCACAGAAAAAAACCGCCCAATAACAATTAATTTATACATCGGCAAACAACTGCGTATGATTATTAGCACAGGATCCCCCATTGCCGTTTCGGCGCAATCTCTGATTAAAACAGTGACAGCCCGGAGTGGATCGCTCACCATCTTGTCCGGACTCGATCTCAAGATCAAGTCCGGGGAGTCTGTCGCCATCATCGGGACTTCAGGGTCCGGCAAATCTACTCTGCTGGGCATTCTTGCAGGTCTTGATCAGCCTACTCAGGGTGAGGTGGCTCTGGCTGGAAACCGGATTGATCATCTGGATGAAGACGCCAGAGCCCGGGTCAGGGCTGATCATACCGGCTTTGTTTTTCAGTCTTTCCATCTTCTGCCCAATCTGACCGCACTGGAAAACGTCATGCTACCCCTGGAACTGGCAGGAAAAGAGAGCCCCCAGACGCATGCCAGAACGTTACTTGAAAGGGTGGGATTATCTCAAAGGCTGACTCACTACCCCAGACAGTTATCCGGTGGAGAACAACAGCGGGTTGCCATTGCCAGGGCTTTTGCCGGGCAGCCAGACATTCTGTTTGCAGACGAGCCGACGGGCAATCTGGATGAAAAAACCGGGGAAAGTATCATTAACTTGCTCTTTGAAGTGAACCGGGAAAACAAAACAACCCTGGTTCTGGTGACTCACGATTTGCAGTTAGCCCGGCGCTGTCAGCGAGTCTTAAAGCTGACTCAGGGGCGTCTGGAAGAAGAGGTTGAACACTCCGGAGCAGCCAAATGAGTCGAAGTCTTATGCTCTCTTGGCGTTTTCTGGTGAGGGACTGGCGATCCGGTGAACTCTGGCTGCTGATGTTATCTCTTCTGATGGCAGTGAGCGTCAGCACCGCTATCGCGATTTTCAGCGACAGGCTACAACTTTCACTGGGTAGACAGGTAGCCGAGGTGATGGGGGCTGATCTGGTCATTAGCAGTCCCACAAAGCTGTCTGAAGAGGTGAGTCAGACGATAGCAAGCCAACCTGTTGAGCAGGCCACTGTTCTGGAGTTTCCTTCAGTAGTCATGGCTGGAGATCAGATGCAGCTGGTTTCAGCTAAAGCGGTATCCAGTAATTATCCCCTACGTGGGCAAATGAGAGCGGCTGATCAGCCTTTTGCACCGGATGAAGTGACTGAGGATACGCCTGACGAAGGGGAAGTCTGGCTGGAGCCCAGATTGTTTCCGCTCCTGGGCGTTGAAGTAGGCGACACTTTGATACTTGGGGAGTCAGAGTTCAAAGTCGCACGTGCCATCACTCTGGAAACCGATCGTGGGGGTGGTTTTTACAGTCTGTCTCCCCGCCTGATGTTCAACATAAACGATCTGGATGCTACTGGAATTATCCAGCCAGGCAGTCGGGTTCACTGGAAAACCTTGATTGCGGGCGAAGAACACCAGCTGACAGGATTCAAAAATAAGATTGAGCCCCTTTTATCCGACAGCGAAAAGCTGAATCTGGCAGAAGACGACCGTGAAGACCTGCGCAGTTCTGTTGTACTTCTAAGGCAGTTTTTGGGACTGGGCAGTATTGCTGCCATGCTTCTGGCAGGTATCGCAGTTGCCATGTCCAGTCGCCGCTTTGCCGAACGACGCTTTGATGGTATCGCTGTGATGCGGTGCATGGGAGCGCAGCAGAATCAGCTCATGCAGATTTTTATCGGAGAGCTGCTCTTGATGGCTATTCTGGTTGCACTACCCGGAGTGTTCATTGGCTGGTTGTTACAAACGGGAGTGGTCAAACTGTTGGCGGGTGTTTTACCCGTATGGCTCCCGGAGGCCGGTTCTATGCCCATGGTTCTGGGTGGTTTGACCGGAATTATTACACTGATTGGATTTGGACTGGCTCCCTTACTGAGGCTGAGGGAAGTTACGCCATTGAGGGTGCTAAGACGTGAGCTGACACCGTCTGCCGCAGGCGTTTGGTCAGTGTATGGGCTATCTCTGCTTTCCATGTTGTTGCTGCTCTGGTATCACACAGGCCAGTTTTTGATGACAGCGGGAATCATTCTTGGGGTCGGCACCGTCATATCAATAATCATGCTGGCGGTCAAAGTCGGACTAGCAAGCGTTCATCGTCGCCTTTCAGAGCAGCCCGTACCTATGGTCTGGCGGCTTGGTGTGAAACGACTGCTGCAGGAACAGGGACAAACATCTGCCCAGCTGATAGCCTTTACCCTGACGTTCATGGCTATGGCGTTGGTGCTGTTGGTAAGAACAGATTTACTGCAACGCTGGCAGCAACAATTACCTGAGAAAACCCCCAATTACTTTGCGATCAATATTCAGTCGGCAGAAGTGGAGCCCTTTCAGAACTTCCTGCAGAGCAATGATATAGAAGGAACGTCCCTTTATCCTATGGTTCGGGGTCGTCTGATTGAAATCAATGGTCAGCCGGCCAAAGAGGCTGTTTCAGAAAAGCAGAGGGATCATAACTCCCTGCATCGTGAGTTGAACATGACCTGGTCAGACCAACCTGTATCTGAAGCCGAGATAGTGGCAGGGGATTGGTGGCAACCGGGTGATACCGGTGAGATTTCCATTGAGAAGTCTATTGTCGAACACCTGGGGGTCAATCTGGGTGATGAACTGTCGTTCATGATTGCGGGGACGAAACTGACTGCCGAGGTCACCAGTATCAGGGAAGTTCAATGGGAGTCCTTCCAACCCAACTTTTATATGGTTTTGCCAGAAACTTCTCTGAAGGGGTTGCCAGCCACCTGGCTGAATAGTTTTTATCTGCCACCTGATGACCGGCTGGTTTTGAATGAACTGGTTCGACAGTTTCCAACCATCAGTCTGTTGGATATGGATGCTGTTATCAGTCAGGTTCAGATGATGCTTGAGCAGTCCGTTCTTGCGGTGGAAGCCATGCTTCTGGCGCTGCTGCTGGCGGGTTTGCTGGTACTGGCATCGGCTGTAGAAGCCAGTCTTGATACCCGACTGCGTGAGGGCGCTTTAATTCGATCTCTGGGTGGAAGCAGAAAGCAACTTGTGATCATGCAGACAGGAGAATTCTTCATTATGGGAGCATTCTCCGGCGTGATCGCCGTTTTAGGCACAGAACTCTGTAGCGTTTGGTTGAATGTTCAGGTCTTTGAGCTTTCCTGGCAGCCTGCTATCTGGCTCTGGTTTACGCTACCCATTATCAGTGCTTTGCTGATTGGCCTGTCAGGTTGGCTAGGTATCAGACGTGTGATCAGACAGCCGCCGGGTGCCGTTCTTAAGTAGCCGTCAAACCGCTTAAAAGGGTAAGTGGCCGGGCGAGGGTTATTTATTGAGGTGTTGGCTATTTTTTAACCAGCTCTTCAATGAAGCCGGATTCAAAGGCTGCTTTTCACTTATCCACAGTTCATTCAGGGGGTTGATAAGGGTTTTTGTGGAAAAGTGGATAACTTTTTTAACCAGAGATTTTTCCGGTTGTTGATGACCCCTGTTCAGAAGCTGGAAAATGGGTCGATTTTCTCTATGGGCAATTGTGATGACCATGTTACAGTGATTTTACGGGTTGCTTTCTGAAGGCTGTCTGAGTGACCCTCATCCGCAGTATTACTCAAGCCTGAAGACATTCGTAAGTCTTCTGATGAGGAGTTCTGGGTGCCCTAAAGGACCGAGGAGACACTTCATGACTGATCAGGAAGAAGCTTATCTATCCCTTTTGTGTCTGCGCAACAGCACTTTTCGAATTGCTCAGTTGTACTGGACCTATATCAGGCTTCGTTCACTAACAGGGCAGGCTCCTCCCATTCTTATCATTATGCTCAGTGTTCTCTGGGAAAAGCAGCAGGGACTCCATGACAGACTGGTAGCGGCTTACCCGGAAGATATGGCTGCTGAAAAATGGCACGGACAGGATGAAATGAATGATCGACTGGGTGATATGAGCAGGGAGACCCAGGCAGATCTTCAGAAAATTTGCCAGACAGAAATGCAGATGCTGCAACTGGTTGGCATGATGATGAAGCAATAGTGATAACGCAGAAATAATCTTTTTTCGCCAATGTGGGAAAAGATTATTTCTGTATTGCAACCCCCTTTCCTTTCTCACTGGCAACCGCTTTATAACCTTTCTGTAAAATCAGGTGTATCCTGTGGATAACTTGTTGGATAACTGTGTTTTTGCTGTTGTTTTTATGGTAGTTTTCCCCAATTGCCTGTCCTGTGAGCCTTGCTAAATCTGAGAGCCAGCTATACTCCCCTCTCCTGAATTGATAGGGGTATTTATGAACCGACTCACATTTCCTCCTGGTAGCCTCATTTTAATGCTGCTCCTTTTGACGCCCTGGGCCAGTGCTTCTTATTGGGTAGGGGTCAGTAAAGCGGATATCACCGGCCCGGCAGTGGGCAGTGGCATGATGGGTTATGCCGATAGCAGTCAGATCAGTGCCGGAATAAATGATCGTCAGTGGGCCAGAGCATTTGTGGTGAGTCAGGATGAGAAAAGTCATCGTCTTGCCATTGTGGTCATTGATGCCGGAGCTGTTTTTGCCAGTGTTTACCAAGCGGTTCTCACCCGGTTGGAACAGCAGTTTGGTTCTCTTTATAACCGTCATAACGTCATCCTGACAGCGACTCATACCCACAGTGCAGCAGCCGGTCAGTCCCATCATTTTCTATACAATATGCCTCATGGCGTATTCGATGACAGGGCTTTTGAAAAGATGGTATCGGGCATTGTTCAGGCCGTCAGGATGGCCCATGAAGACCTCGCTCCTTCTGAGATCTGGATGAAAACCGGGTTATTGGACAATGCCAGCCGCAATCGCTCTTTGTCGGCCTATGAAAATAATGTGGATGCCAGCCAAAAGGACTCTATCGACCGGATTGTTCAGCAACTCAGGTTTACCCGGGGTGGTCAACCATTAGGTGCCATCACCTGGTTTGCCACCCATGCAGTCTCCTATCCTGGCAGCAATCATTTATTAAGCAGTGACAACAAAGGCTATGCCAGCTGGGCTTTTGAACGTCATGCAAAGTACAACTGGGGAGTGGCTTCATTCATTGCAGCCTTTCCTCAATCTAACGCTGGGGATATGACGCCTAACCTGAATCTTGATGGCACCGGACCGGGTAAAACTCCGGATGAAAGTGTCAGGGAAATCGGCCAAAGACAGTTTAAAAAAGCCCTGGAACTGTTTAATGCCAGAGGCAGGAAAGTTTTTGGACCCATTGTGTCGGTGCAAAACTGGGTGGATTTTTCCAACTATGAAGTCCGGCAAGAATATTCGGGACAGCCAGAGCTGGTAAAAACCTGCAATCCAGCTATGGGGTATAGTTTTGCTGCAGGCACAGAAGATGGCCGGTCACCTTTTCTGGTGAGGTTAATACTGGGGGCTTATGAAGGCCGAAAAAATGAGCAATGGTGGATAAGAAAAATCACCGATTTTCTGACCTCTCCGTCAGAAGAAGAACTGAGATGTCAGAGACCCAAACCGGTCATGCTGTCATTGGGAAGTGAAAAAAACTTCCATTATTTCAATGATGTATTTCCCTCGGGTAACATGCATCGGGAAGTTATTAATCAGCCCTGGGTTCCCGAAGTCTTGCCTTTAATGCTGGCTCAGCTGGGGAATTTTCAGATTGCTGCATTGCCCGTTGAACCGACAGTCATGGCGGGGAGAAGGCTTCGAAAGAGGTTGTCAGAACTTTCCGGTATTCCCTTGAGACATATTGTAATCGCTGGGTATTCCAACGATTATGCCAGTTATTTGAGTACAGCAGAGGAGTTCTCTAAACAGCATTACGAGGGAGCCTCCACTTTATACGGTCCTTGGGAGCTGAGTGCCATGTTGCAGGCTTTTTCCAGTCTTTACATGCAATTGAGCAAAAAAGAGCCACCACCTGTGGATGAAGCGACACCGTTGGATTTGAGTTATCTGTACGACGATGTCCATATGGAGGATGTTCTGGAAAAATATGATGCTCTATTCGGAAAGGTGGTGACTGATAATCAGAGTAATATTCACTCAGGCCAGTCATTGAAGCTTCGTTACATTGCATCACACCCAAGATCGGGAATGGATCTTGATAGTTTTTTCTATGTGCAGAGGAAGGATGACTGTACAGGACTATGGGATACGATTGCTACAGATGACGACTGGACTACCCGGTTCAAATGGCAAGCTGGTGTTGCTACCGTCGAATGGACTCCTGATATGTACGACAAAGAAGGTTTGTATCGTATCCTCATTCGTGGTGAGTACTACAAGGCCGGGCCCAGGGGACGTCGACTGAAAAAACGTTATGAGTCTGTATCAGGCACATTCTATTACTCTGCTCATTATCCTGATACTGACACCCACTCCAGAGATTCATTCAACACTCTTCGAGGATCGGGAACCAACCGTTCTTGTGAAAAATGACATGAGCAAGAGAAGGGAAGTAGCTTATTTCGAGCTGCCACCTTTCAGCAGGTTTTTGAACTGAACAGCAAAATCCTGCTGATTTTCCTTCTTATCAGGCAGCAAGGGAGATTCGTCAAACGTATGAATCAGACTGACTTGCTGATTGGTGACTCCCAGCAGGATATCCTTTTCGCCAATTCGAATCAGACAGACTCTGGCCTGACTGGAAACCGGAATGCTGGAAACCACTTTTATCCCCTGACCTGCCGTGGGTGTGCCTATATTCAGTTTCTTCACGATCCAGGCCAGGGCAAAAATCAGCACAATGACAAAAAACAAAGGCGCAATGACCTGGGTGAGACTGAGGTCGGCAGGCCTGTCTACCGTTTCTTCTGCAAGAGCAAAGGCTGAAAAGCCGGACAGTAAAAGCAGACTGAGTCCGTGAGGATATTGTTTAAATCCCGGGTACGAACAAAGACTTTTCAGATAAAAAAATAGGCTTTTCACGCAGCCTCCTGCTTGCGCTGGGACGGTCCAAACACCTTTCATTAATTCTTATCATATTCAAGGCAAAGCGTGAAAAGCAAATTCCCGGAGGCTAGCAGCCTGTCGGACTTAAGGCTGTCCTACTGCGGTTGCAATAAATTGGTCTAAAAATTCCTGCTTCTTCGTCAAATAGCTCGCTATTCTCCTCAGAAGCAGAAATTTTTATCCTCAATTTCTTGCAATCCTCGCTACGGACGCTTAAGTCCGACAGGCTGCTAGTCTACCAATCCATAATATTCATCAGCATTCTGGTGAGCTTAAACAATAGCAAAAACTCAACGATATAAACTGGAGTGATCATCGTCTTAGACACTTCATTTGGCAGATGCCGTTAGCATGACTGTCTACACTCAGGCTCAGGCCGACATCGCTGATGGTAGAGAGGTTACCGATGAACAAAACCGACATTGTCAAAGAGAAGCTCCAGAATTCCATTTATACTCTTGGCGAGGCTATCCGAAGCAGGGATTGGACAACGCTGGAAGTTTTGGATTCTGAAGCACGTCAGGCGATCGAAGAAGCGCTGGAAAGTGGCTCTGCTCCCTCGGAAGAGGTGAAGGATCTGCTCGAAGAACTCCAGACGCTCTATCAGGGAATGATATCAGCCTGCCAGCTTGAACGAGATCGTGTACAGGAACAGTTGACGGTCAGTAAACGTCGCCAGCAAGCGATTGAGAACTATCAGAAAAGTAACAAACGTTGAGGTTGCCCGGTTCTGGATTTTGCAGACATTCATTCGAAGAGCTGCGGAATCATGGTGTTAATAAATCAGAACCAGAGTATTTCGAAGCCCACTTTCTTGGGGTGATCTATCCTTCTTGTCTGTGAACCAGAATGCCAGGATAGAATTATTCAATACCTACTCCTTATGGCGCCGCTGTTTTTGGTACTCGGGTTGTCTGTCGTCTGTCAGGCTGAACCGTGGACAGGATGTTTTGCTGTCGGGGCTGAACCAAATGCAGGATTTTCGCATCAGAGCTTTTCTATCAAAGGTGTCCGACATTCACCGCAGGGTAACCCGTCAGATATTGCCGACACAAATGGCTATACAGGACCAACCAGGCCGCCTGATGACAAACCACACAGACTTGGCGGCTATGGGATAAAAGCGACCATCATTGAGTCGATTTCGTGGCAGTTACTTTATGCCACTGACCTGCAGGTGGCTCACAAACTGATACTGACCATCAAAGACGCCCCCCTGAATTCCAATCCTTATTCATGGTTATCTGTAGAAGTGCTTGTCGCTGTCGGTTGGCTTTTAAAAAGCTATTGGAACTCCGGGTTACTGATGTCTAACCCGATTGAACAACAAAAGGTGAGTCAGGACCATTCGTTAGACACTATTACAATGATGTTTGGCTCTGGACACAACCAGCGACCACATCAACCATCAACATCATCGGGACAGCGAGCTCCACAAGCTGCTAATCTCCCCGGAGGCTTTATCTCCAGCCTCATGTATTCTGACTCAGGCGGTAGTGGAGGAGGTTCTCAACAACACTCACATACTTTGGGTTTAAATTGTTTCGTTCACCCTTGTCGTGGTGTTTGTAGTTTCCGACCATTCTCTGATAATGGAAGCCCCGATAATTGGCTGCTGAATTCGGCAGAAACTTCGATGGGCTTCAACGGAGCAAACCCCGGACAGAGCTCATGCCCTCATTTGGCTAATAAACACAGCATTAGTCGCATAGACGATTTTGATCCTTTTGAAGCGACGCATTTCGAACAAAACGAAATACTGGATGATCTTTCTGGTATTCAACTCTCGTTGATTTCTAATCAACTGCTTGATTTGGCGTATGAGTTTGACTGCAACCCTGCCAACAATGCCTGCGCTTTGGATGAGGTTGCCTTAGACAGGGACACCTCAGACTCAATGCGTGCGGGGGGCACCTATCCAACTGACGTTGCCGGGCCGCTTAATGGTCTTGTGCTAATGAACGACGGATTGCGTTTTACAGCGAATGAGTTTGGGGTCATTAATGGGTTAGTCGATCCAACTGAACTTTGCCAGGAAGCTGGGTTTTCCCTTGCGCTTGACTCTTCAGAAACACCACAGACAATCACTGAATTATCCCAGTCAGGTCAGAGCCAACCCCATCTTTCCCGGACAGACGAAGCACAAGCCAGGAACAACAGCGGGCAAAAAATCTGTCACGTGATCTTGGTTGGAGAGGGTGGCCAAGAGCGACTATGTGGGAGAGTTTGCAAGAATGCTCGGGCTCTGTCATCTCACAAAAAAAGAAGTCATCCAAGGCAACATAGCTGTGATGTCAGAGTGGTCGGGGAGGATGGTCAGCCGCGGCCATGCGGGAAAGTCTGCAAGAATGCTCGTGCCCTGATGGATCACAATAGAAATAATCATAAAGGGCCAGAAACCTGTAACATGACTGTGGTCGGGGAGTATGGTCAGCAGCGAGCATGCAAGAAGATCTGCAAGAATGCTCAAACCATGGCGAACCACAAAAAAATGGTGCATGGCAGGCAACAAACCTGTTACGTGACCGTGGTCGGAGAGGATGGCCGACAGCGCCCATGCGGGATGGTTTGCAAGAATGCTCCTTGTCTGGCGTCTCACAAAATAAGAGCCCACAGCGGGCAACAAATCTGTGACAGGATCGTGGTTGGGGAGGATGGTTTGGTGTGGCCATGTGGTAGGATCTGCAAGAGTGCCGGATCCTTGGCGGATCACAAAAGAAGAGAGCACAGCGGGCAACAAATCTGTGACCGGATCGTGGTCGGCAAAGATGGCCAGCAGCGCCCGTGCGCGAAGGTTTGTAGGAGTTCTAAAGTTCTGTCAGATCACAGAAGAAAAGACCACAGTGGGCGACAAACCTGCTACGTGACCGTTGTCGGATTGGACGGCCAACAGCGGCCGTGCGGAGCAGTCTGCAAGAATGCCAGAGCTCTGACGGAACACAAGGGTAAGCATCGAAAACGCAAATTTGTTGGCATGAACCGGGACGTTGATCTCAAGTCTCAATAAACACTTCACTGTTAGAAACAATGTGACCAGGACTTTATCGGCCATCAGGCAGAGTGAAGCAGGGCTCACTCAATCTTCTGAGCCCAGCTTTCTGTTTCAGGTTCAAGGAAGACGTGTTCGAGGATTTCAGCAGCCCAGGGGTATTGCCCTGAGATTTGGCGAAGGACTCTGACGGACATCACCTGGGCGGCCGGAACTTGGCTCCAGACGCTTTTGCCCAGACAGCGCCAGTGGTCAACGTTCATTTTTGCGGGTTTCCTTTCAAAAAGGCTGAGTTGCTCACCGCAAATGTCACAGGTCATCAGGCAGTGCTCAAAATCGGGCTCTTCAGGAACAGGAGCTACTTCCCAGATGTTAAGCGGAACACCGGCTGCTTCACAAAGCTCACACTTTGAACTGGCCCTGCGGGCAAGATCCTTGCCAAGCAAGTTCAGTGCAGCCTGTCGTTCCTGATGTTTCAGTAAGCCTTTGGCCATATTCTTTCTCCCAAATGAGCTAATGATACAGGGAATTGAAAAGCTGACTATGGCGCAAATGAAGCTCAAAGTTCCTTGATCGGGTGATAAATACCTTAAAATACGCCCTTGATCTCTGACTGGATGGCTGGTTACGCTATCAGTTCAATGGATCCCAGACTTTTTACAGGCAAATCAATGGCTTTAAGTTTCATTTCACATCCCAGCCCCAACTTTGACGCCCGGGAAATTCCTGTAGAATTTCTGGTCCTGCACTACACGGCTGTGGACCTTCAGGGTACGCTGGACATGATTTCGAGTCCAGGTTGTGGGGTTTCAGCTCACCTGGTGATTGATCTGGACGGGACCGTCTATGAGCTGGTCAGTTGCCTGAATGGAACTGCTCACAGAGCCTGGCATGCTGGTATCAGTCGTTGGCAGGAAAAAGAAGCGCTCAACGATTTTGCTATTGGAATAGAGTTGGTTAACTACAACGGGAATGTTTTCCCTTTCACCGATGCACAATATTCAGCTCTGAAAGATGTGATTCGCCTGTTGCAGGAGCACTACCCCAGCCTGGGTGATCCACAACGGATTATTGGCCATGAACACATAGCTGGTTTCAGGGGAAAAGCCGATCCGGGTTGTCATTTTGACTGGGATCGTCTTTTTACAGAGAGTTTTCCTGATCAACCTCGGCCCGTTCGGGAATCTGTTTGCCCAAAGGAGCTTCAGGCTTCTCTGGAGAAGTTCCAGTCGCTGGAACCTGCTGATAGAGAACAGCGAACACTTTTCTGGAAAAGGGTTAACGAGTTAACAGAAACCTCGGTCAGGCTGATTCAGGAGGGAGTCAGATCTCATTCATGATCTCAATAATCGTTGCTCGACGTACTATTTCTGAAAAGAATATGTCATTTTGAGATGCTGACAAATTCTATGGAAATACTCCATGCCCCTGTGTACGAAGTTTTTTAAGTGCGTTGTCACCCTCCTTCTACAAGCTCGGGACGAGCCAAGTGTGTTTTATAGAGCCAGCAATATAGCCAGAGTGGTTATAACACCTAAACCCGTAGTCATTCTGGTTGCATCCGACGGTGAACTGGGGCTCGCGCTCTTAGCGGACATCGTGTTGCTACCAAAAGCCACATTGTTAACAAAAGCAGAGGACGTAGCGACTGTGGGGCAGACTCCTGATTCAAAGAAGAAACGACCTTCGAAGTTGGTCAGTCCACCACAGGCCGTGGCAGAGGAGTTAATGGCTGTCCAGGTGTTCAGTATCTGACTGATGTTATAGGGAACGGTTGTTGGCATGGTTGTTGGCATGAAAACGGTTGAGTTTACCGATGGCGTGACAACGGTTGAATTTGGCGTTGGCATTTCAACGGTCGAAGTCATCGGCCTTTCGCACTCACCTCCCAACGGTAATGGATCAGCCGCTTTCAGGCTGAAGTGTTCTTGAAGTTGTTGCCACGGACTAACGGCCTGCAGGTGGTTACAGGCCAGGGCCAGTTTAAGAGGGGCGCTGACGTTTATAGCGGCCGCTGTTCTCGCGGTTACCCGGATGTGATTGCCTGCCAGGTCAAACTGAGGAGGCTCTGCATTGCCATCGGTATGACCTATAAGCGTGAAGCCTCCCAGCCGTGGCGATCGTTGGGCACGGGCGTCGCGAAGTGTGTTAGTACTGCCATGATTGGCAATGTCTACTGTATTTCTGAAAATATCCAGGCGAGTTCCGGACCCAAGAGTAAATTCACCCGCTTCTGCCATTCTGCCCAGGAATGTATTACCAGTAACAGCGATTCTGTGTGACTGGTTCCTGATAGCAGGAAGATTTACAGACACCCCATCTTCGGGCATGTAGTTCAGGTACCAGTTCTTGATGATGTGACCTTTGATCGTGTTATTGGCAAATTGGAGGCCAGGGCCAGGGCGGCTGCCATCGGCGTCTGCATCCAGAGATTGTTTGCAGTCAAGATGAACGGCGGATCGGACAGGAATATGAAATACATTGTCTTTTATAATCAGTCTCCGGTTATAACATTCTGCGAAAACAACAGTGTTAGTTCTGGGTTCATCAGGGCGTCCAAATGGCCAGAAAGTAATGTGTCTTATATTGCTGTCTCTTGTTTCTCTATACCGGAAATTTTTAGTGGTTCCTACCTTGATTACAGAGTTGCCCCCTAAATGGGAACCGATGACGATTTCAAAACCATCATCAGCGGCTCCAATAATGTCCTGACCATCCTTCAAAACGATTTGATAGTTTGTAACGTATATAGCCTGTTTTTTACCTGCATGGACAGAGTTGGATGAGAGCAATACCACGGTGTTTTGAGGAGCCTGGCGGATCAACTTAGCTAAATCCTTTTTCGGGTTAGCACTGAGAACAAGACACTGTTTTCCGCGAAAAAGCTCTCTATACTGGTTTAGCCGTCTCTGAACCCCTGACGTTTGTCCTGTGAGAGAGTCGCACGATACTGTCATAGAGGCAGGTTGAGTCGCCGCCTGAGCCTCTGAAGTCAGAGTGTGCAACAAGAATATCTGGGCGACTAACAGGACGAAACAAAGCTGCAGGCTAGTCATGTTAAGGTTTCCGTAGAAAAAGTGGATAGGAAGCCTAGACGCTGCATTGATACTTAGCCAATGATTTGAATGTTCGCTTTTAAGAGACTCTCGGCAGGGCCGGGACGGTCAGGTGTATTCCTCCAACCCCAACAGTTTTTTGCCCAGTTCAGTGAGCCGGGCAGGCTCTCCTGGTTCAGGGTCTTGTTGATGGTTTAAGCCCCGCCACTTTTTTGGTGCTCTTTTTTCCTGCCAGAGTTCTATGCGTTCCTCAGCCGTCTCTTCCAAGCCTGCCGGAAACATAGAAATATAGACTGCCAGCCTGGGCTTGTCCGAAATATTCAGCATGCCAGAATGAGGGAGTCCTGAGTCCCAGATAATCAGTGAACCTGCCTCGCCTTCTATAGGTTCGATCGGATGTTCACTCAGCTCCTCTTCAGAAAACCAGAGACTTTCGCGGTGTTTAAGAACCTCATCTTTTTTGAAAAGGCTGGGCACGCAGCAGAATGCTCCCTGATTTTTTCTGGTCTCGGTTAGATAGAGAATGCCCTGCAAGCGCAACGATGTTAGTTTTTCAGCCGGAAAGTCGAGATGGATATGACTTTTTAGCTGGTCCGTTTCGGGATCAAGAGAAGGGGGCTTGAAGGACAGTCTATCCATTCGAACCCAGAGTTTTTCGGTGCCAAGGAGTTGTGTGAAAAGGGCGTGAATATTAGGGTGCTGTCTTATATTCCAGAGGCTCTGGTGCTGGTGAACGGGCACAAGGCCGTTGTAACCCAGATCTTTTTCGTACCAGCTTTGGGGGTTGCAGAGATCAATATCGAGAAATTGTGTGATTAAATCGATGGCGTCATCACACAGGGACTGGGGAACAGCATCAGGAATGACCGTATAGCCGTCCTTGCTGAGTTGGCGCCTGTTTTCCTTTGACAGAGTCAACATGCTTACGCCTCACTGATTCAGTTCAGGTATTCTTTATTAGAATAAACAGCACTGAGCTTAACAAACAACCCTGAGCTGAATAAAAAGCCTGAGCTGAATGAACAGTCTTTGGGTCTCTTATCAGTGAATTGTTTCGTTGGCTTCTCTTTCTTCCAGGTCTTCCAGCAGCGATTCGAGAACGACCTTAAGAGTATCCGTCTCTTTGTTGAGTTCGTAATGGCGAACCATGGCGACCAGAGCCTGTGCCATCGGATAGATACGAAGGAAGCTTTTCAGGTCCTGTGGCTGAACAGCCTGACCGGAGTGCTCGACAAAGTGGTTGGCACCGGAGGCTGATCCTTTATTGGCGGATTCTACCAGAGACTTAATCTGCTCAAGATCTTCCAGATCATTAAATCCCAGAAGCATTTCAGCCAGGCTCTCTTGAAGACGTGCTCTCATAGTCATTACTCCCAGAGGAGTCCGTCGGACGACATCTGCCCCGTCAGACTCCAGGCAACCAGTTAATAAGTTGCAGAGTAAAGATTGATCAACTTGTAACCCATTCGTATGTCTGTCGATTTTTTGCGACTTACCAGCGTGTTTGTTCGCTTTTTCGTTGGTATTTCAGGGAAAAACACTTATCAGTAGCCTCTTTTCTTCAGTTTAAGAAAAGCATTGATAGGCCATCCACTAACAATTGTCGGCAAAGAGTGACAAACATCCCGGCATGACCGAAACGCTCTGAACCCTTATAATGCGCTCTTTCCTTTTTCCCTCTTGCCGCTCTGGTAGTCACTCCATGACGTTACAAACTCTCCGCCTCAAGAACCGGGCTGATCGTAGATTGAAAGCTGGTCATCTCTGGATCTACAGCAACGAAGTCGATACTCAGACTTCTCCCCTGAGAAACTTCGAAACGGGAGAACTGATCAGTATCGAAAGTGCTGAAGGCAAAGTCTTGGGTACGGGCTATATCAACCCAAACAGTCTGATCTGTGCCCGCTTGGTCAGCCGAGACAGCAAATATGTTCTTGATCGTTCACTGCTGGTGCATCGTATTCAGGTGGCGTTGAGTCTGAGGGAGAGAGTGTTCGATAAACCCTTCTACCGTCTGGTCTTTGGCGACAGTGATGGTTTACCGGGACTGGTGGTTGATCGTTTTGGTGATCATGTTGTTGCCCAGATGTCCACCGCTGGTATGGAAGCGGTCAGGGACGACATTGTTGATGCTCTGGTCAAGGTGCTCAAGCCCTCAGGTATTCTTTTGAAAAATGACGGGACCGGTCGACAGCTGGAAAAGCTGCCTGAGTATGTAGAAGTGGCTTATGGCGAAATGCCGGAAAAAGTCGAACTGGAAGAGAATGGTGTCATGTTCAGGGCGCCCGTCATGAAAGGTCAGAAAACGGGCTGGTTCTTCGATCATCGTTTAAACCGTGGACGTTTGCGTCACTACGTCAATGCTAAGAAAGTATTGGATGTTTTCAGTTATGTCGGAGGCTGGGGCGTTCAATGTGCGGCTTTTGGTGCCAGCCAGGTCACCTGTGTGGATGCTTCTGAACAAGCGTTAGACCTGGTCCATGAAAATGCCGGGCTTAATGGTCTTGCCGATCGTGTTGAGTCTATCCATGGCGATGCTTTCACGACTCTGAGAACTCTGAGGGATGAAAGTGAGAAGTTCGACGTCGTGATTGTTGATCCACCGGCCTTTATCAAGAAACGCAAGGATACCAAAGCGGGTGAACAGGCCTATCGCCGTATTAATGAATTGGCCATGAGGTTGCTGGAAAAGGATGGCATTTTGGTGTCCTGTTCCTGTTCCATGCATCTTCAAAAAGATTCACTGTTTGATGCTCTGAGAGCGGGCAGCCGCCATATTGATCGTAATTTGCAAATCATCGAGCAAGGCCACCAGGGCCCCGATCACCCTGTTCTGCCTGCCATACCGGAGACAGAGTACATCAAGGCGATCATTGCCCGGGTGACCCGAGTCTGATTAGCATTTCAGCCGGTTAATCACTGCAACCAGTTGGTCTGCGTCTTCCTCCGTATTGTAGATGTGAGGTGAAAAACGCAGGCCTTCGGATCTTTGATCGCAGAATATGTCAGCACCATGCATGGCTTTCATCGCTTTCTGGTTATCTGTAAATGAGATGGCCAGGGTGCCTCCTCGACGATTTCCCTGCAATGGAGAGCGAATCTCTCCTTGATTAATCCGAGCGATCATGCGATCAATCAGCTTCTGATTATGTTGGAAAATCCTTTCGGTACCGATATGACTCAGAGTTCGGATACTCTCTGCAGAGACGGTAAAAGGCATTATGGAAGGAGTTCCTCCGGTAAATCGTCTCGCGTCATCCGCATAGTTAAAGTGATGAATATCAAACGCCATGGGGTCCTGGTGAGAAAACCAGCCGAGATCCATAGGCCTGCATTGTTCGATGATGTCATCACTGGCCCAGAGATAACCACTGCCAGGTCCACCACACAGCCATTTAACACTGGAACCGATCACGAAGTCGGCCTGCCAGAGTTTGAGGTCAATGGGAACAACTCCGGCTGACTGGGCGATATCTACGACTGAAATAATCGACTTCCTTTTGGTCAGTTCTGTGATGTCAGACACAGGCAGGCGCAGGCTGTCATTGGACTGAACATGAGTGATAAAAGCCAGCCAGACATCGTCGGACAGCATTTCATCCCAACGGTTCAGGTCTGTGAGGTCAGCTTCATGGGGTACGAAGCGGGGCCTGAGTCCGAAACGATCACACAGGGTCTGGATCACAAATCCCATAGAAGGAAAGTCTCGCTCTGACAGTAAAACATGACTGTCAGAAGGTGCCGATGGCAGCGAACCTACTATTTTTGTCAGTGCACTTGAGAGGTTGGTCTGTGGGCAAAACTGCCGGGTTTTACCGTTCAGCAGAATGGCCAGAGCAGAATTGAATCGGGTCAGGTTATCGAGCCATTGTCCCCAAGCGTTACTGCCCTGCTGTTTCCAGGGTTCCAGGAAGTGACTCTGCAAAGCGGCGCTGGCGGTGATGGGCAGACAGCCAACCGAATGGTTCAGAAGATAGACACCCCGCTCCGGTCGATGGAAAAGCTTTTGAATATCAGTTGTCATGAGCAGCTTTTTTCTGGTTGCCCAAGTTGTCTCTTTTTACACCGTATTCTCCGCCCCAGGCATCGGTCATTGCGCCACGGATATCCCAGAGTTCGGGGAAGAAGCGGTGTTGAATGCCCTTTTGCAAAAGCTCTACAGAGCGGCCTTTTAAAGACTTGGCTCCCATGCCGATGGTTCTGTAGATCAGCTTAAGGTGATGAATACGGAAAGCCTGAAACTGTTCATCAAATTCGGTGAGGGCTTCTGCCACAACATAGGCTTCGCAGTGAGTGTATTGTGAGTTATAGATCTTTTCCAGCGTCAGCCCTTTCTGGTTGAGGTAATGTTTTTTATAACTCTCCCAGAGGAAGGGGGGCATTTTCAGCAGGGTTCTGAATCCGGGGGATTCCTGCCCGCTACCATTGCCCAGTTGCAGCCTGATTTCCTGATATTCTTTTGGCGACATGCTTTCCAGCAGATGCAGCTGGCTGGTCATCATGTCCAGTGTTTTGTTGACTCTCTGGAACAGGGTGATGACTCGGCGAGTATGGGTTTCCTGAAGGTAATCATCGATGTCCAGTAGTGTGTAACCGATCAGTTTCATCCAGAGTTCTTCGACCTGGTGAACGACCTGAAACATCAGTTCATCTTTATTACAAAGATCAGCCATGGGCTTCTGAGCTTTAAGAATTTGTGGAGTGTTGAGATAAACTTCGTAGTCCAGTTTACCTTCACCTTCCATCAATGCGTAGAAGTGGGATCTGTCCATGGTTTCTCCGCTTTTTTTAATCATTGTGAGCAGGTGGCCGGGTATGGTGCATCTGCTCTGGAGGTATCAGCAGTGAAGAGGACAAGTTGCTGATACCTCTTAAATAAAGCATAGAAACGGACAGTTCTTAAAGAATAAATCCGGTTTATCTGAGACTGATGACTGGCCATCCTTTCTCAGCAGCAACTGCGGTCAGTTCAGGGTCAGAATCAACAGCGAAAGGGTGATCCACCTGGCCCAGCAGGGGCAGGTCATTTTTTGAATCACTATAGAAACAGCTGCCTGTCAGAGAATATTCCGGGTTTTCCTGTAGCCATTGCTTAAGACGGATCACCTTTCCTTCCTGAAAAGTCGGTGTGCCGACCACTTTTCCTGTGTAGCGGTTATCTTCAATCTCAAGCTCTATGGCCAGTAAAGTGTCGACATCAAAGGCTTTGGCAATAGGCTCGGTAACAAATCGGCTGGTGGCGGTTATGATCATCAGGTGATCCCCCTGGTCCCGGTGTTTTTTCAGAAGGTTCGCAGCTTTTTCCAGCATAATGGGACGAATGATCCGCTCCATGAATTGGTCATGCCAGACTTTAAGTTCGTCCAGAGTGTAATGGGTTAGTGGCTCAAGACAGAAGTCAAGGTATTCACTAAGAACCAACGTACCCGCTTCATACTGACGGTAGAAATGATCATTGCCATCATGAAAGCGGGCAGCGTCCACTATGCCTTCATTGGCCATGAACTGTCCCCATAGATAGTCACTGTCACCGGCTATCAGGGTGTTATCAAGATCAAAAATTGCCAGAGCCACAAATACTCCTGCCAGACTGCACTGCTGAAAAACGAGGGGTGATTGTACTACGAAAATCTCCCCAGTGGCTGTTCATGATCTTTTCAGGAAAGCAAAAGTGGCATCCTGATTGCGCAGATCCTGATTGCTGTTTTACAGCGCTTTATGAAACAATGCAAAGTAATAGATAGTTTAAGGTAGTCGCTTAAGTGATTGATACAGATGGATTCAGGCCTAATGTGGGCATAATCCTCGCTAATCATCACGGGCAGGTTCTTTGGGCCAGGCGAATCAGACAGGAAGCATGGCAGTTTCCCCAGGGGGGTATAAATGATGATGAAAGCCCTGAGGAAGCCATGTATCGCGAGCTGTATGAAGAGATTGGGCTTCAGCCGGAAGACGTAGAAGTTCTGGCGTGCACTCGTGGCTGGCTGCGTTATCGCCTGCCCAGAAGACTGGTTCGTCGAGACCAGCATCCGCTTTGTATTGGGCAAAAACAGAAATGGTTTCTGCTCAAGCTGCTGAGCAGTGATGACGAGGTTAGTGTGGATCATACAGGATCACCCGAGTTTGATGGCTGGCGATGGGTCAGCTATTGGTATCCCCTGGGACAGGTCGTTTCATTCAAAAGGGAGGTTTATCGCCGTGCTTTGCGCGAGCTGGCTCCCCGAATAGGACACCTGCAAGCGAATAAAGAGTCATGACTTTTGACACTGAGACGATGTTCAATACTGGCATCAGCTTCAAAGGCTCAGACAATATTCAATCAAGTGCTATCCTTGCACTTGCGTGATGGAAGCCTGTTTCTGACAGTCACGACATGGAAAACCGTTTTAAAGTAAACAACAGAATCGGGCGTCTGTTATTTTGAGATAGCAGACTCAGGAGACTGATAAGTAGACTGGACTAAGTCACCATGCTGAACACCCTGCGTTCGATTGTACAGGAAGTCGGTGCCGCCTCGAATTTGCAGGCTGCGCTGGATATCATTGTGCAGCGGGTTCGTGAGGCCATTAGTACTGAAGTCTGCTCTGTCTATCTCTACGACGCTGAAAAGGCTATCTATACATTGATGGCGACAGAAGGCCTCAATAAAAAGGCTGTCGGTGTCGCCCGTTTATCCCAATCCGAAGGTCTTGTGGGTCAGGTGGGTCTTAGAGAGGAGCCCATCAACCTGAAAACAGCTTCTTCCCACCCTAAATACCGTTACATCAAGGAAACCGGTGAAGAAAAGTTTCATGCTTTTCTTGGGGTTCCCATCATTCATCATCGGATGATCCTGGGTGTACTGGTGGTTCAGCAAAAAGAACAACGCCGTTTTGACGAGCATGAAGAAGCTTTCCTGGTCACCATGTCTGCCCAGCTAGCAGGTGTTATTGCCCATGCTGAGGCCACTGGTTCCCTGCATGTTACAGTCAATACTCAGAAAACAGCTCGCTTTCAGGGGACGCCCGGCGCAACCGGTGTTTCTATTGGTGAAGCCGTTGTCGTTTCTCCGGTCGCTGATTTAGGGGCTGTTCCTGATCGAACCTGCCACGACATCAAGAAAGAGCTGGAGTCTTTGGATCTGGCTCTGGAATCGGTCCGTTCGGAAATGAAGGCCACCGCCGAAAAGCTCTCTGGCCATCTGCCGGCAGAAGAGCAGGCGTTATTTGATGTCTATCTTCGGATGCTGGACGACAATGCACTGGGGTTGGAAATCAGAAACCGGGTGAAACAGGGTAACTGGGCACCGGGAGCACTCAGGCAGGTTATAAACGAGCACGTCCGTAATTTTGAAATGATGGACGACGCTTACATGCGTGAGCGTGCTGTTGATGTCAAAGACTTGGGTCGTCGGGTTCTTGCCAGTATTCAGCAACACGATCATGAGTGCATAACCTACCCTGATCAAACCATTCTGATCAGTGAAGAACTGACAGCCAGTATGCTGGCAGATGTTCCCCGGGATAAGTTGGCGGGTCTTGTCTCTATACAGGGCTCAAGCAATTCCCACGCGGCCATACTGGCCAGGGCTCTGGGTATTCCTACAGTGATGGGGGCCGTTGATTTGCCCTATCACAAGATGTCCGGCAAGCAGCTGATTGTTGATGGTAACCTTGGGTTGGTTTATGCCTCACCTTCCAGGGAACTGCTGGAACATTATCAGGCCGTTGTTGAAGAAGAAAAAGAATTCAGTAAAGGGCTGGAAACGATCAGCGATCTGCCCTGTGTCACTCTGGACAACCACCGGTTACCACTGTGGGTCAATACCGGCCTTATGACTGATACGGTTCGTTCCCTGGATCGGGGCGCGGAAGGTGTCGGTCTTTATCGTACCGAAGTTCCTTTTATGCTCAAGGAACGATTCCCCAGCGAAGCAGAACAGGAAAAAATCTATCGCCAGCAGCTTGAAGCCTTTGCACCCAGACCGGTCACCATGCGTACGCTGGATGTGGGTGGGGACAAGGCGCTGTCCTATTTTCCCATTGAAGAAGACAACCCCTTTTTAGGGTGGCGTGGTATCAGGGTAACCCTGGATCATCCGGAAATATTTCTGGTTCAAATCCGGGCGATGCTCAAAGCCAGTGTTGGACTGGATAATCTTCGAATCATGCTGCCAATGGTAACCAGTGTCTTTGAAGTAGAAGACGCACAGCATCTTATCCATAGGGCTCACGGCGAAGTGTCAGCCGAAGGCTTGCCGGTCGTGATGCCTCCGGTCGGAGTCATGATTGAGGTTCCTGCTGCCGTCTATCAGGTTCGTGAACTGGCCCAGAGTGTGGACTTCATGTCGATCGGTTCCAATGACCTCACGCAATATCTTCTGGCGGTGGATCGTAATAATCCCAGGGTGGCTGATTTATATCATTCTTTTCATCCGGCGGTTTTGCAGGCGCTTCGAAAAGTGGTCGAAGATTGTCATAAAGAAGGCCGAACCGTCGGTATTTGTGGTGAAATGGCCGGTGACCCCGTAGCTTCCGTTCTACTTCTGGCTATGGGGTTTGACATGCTGTCCATGAGTGCCACCAACTTGCTTAAGGTGAAGTGGGCGCTCAGGAAAATCACTCTGGAAAGAGCCAGAGAGATTCTGGAGGATGTGATGACGCTGGACAATTCTCATCTGATCCGGAGCACTCTGGAGTTGGCCCTCTGTCGGGAGGGGCTCGGTAAAGTGATGGGCATCAAGAGTAAACGCTTTTCCAGCTAGAACGGGTCAAACCCATTGAAGCTACGCACTCAAGCTCAGAAAACAAAACCTGATTGTCTGGCTATGCCTACCGCTCCGACAAACCTTCCATGGTCTGACTCGCTGACAGACCCCGCATGCGGGTGACAGCTCGGCTGCACTAGGATTTCTTTTCAGAAGTGTCTGCTTTGATACCATAAACAACTACATTGGATGAGTGATCGAGGGGAGCCTCAATATAAAGTACAATTTTTTTAATAGAGCGGCCATGGTCAGGAATCGGGAAGCCCCGGGTTTCCAGTCCCGGTAGCATAAGCTTCTGGACACTCAGGTCTATCACTTGTCCATCACTCATATGTACCTTGGCAGAACGGATTTTCAAACTACCCTGAGTGATATGAAATTTCACAGTTTTGTAGGGAATGTCCCCGTTGTCAGAAGAGATTTTGATGGTTGCCGTGTCTTGAGAAGGGATGATATGTTTCTCGCCTATTTGATGCCAACCATCGGCCTGCAGGGTCATCGAGAAGAACAGCATCAGTGCGGCCAGCAGGGACTTATAAAGTCGGATAGGGGCTTGTAATCTCATCTTATACTCCTTACTTCTCACTACGAATTAACTGCGGATACGACACTTTGCGGAAGCTGCTGAAAGCAATGTTCCAGATCTTCTGAAAGGAATAGAGACAAACCATGTGTTATGAAAGTTAGCTGTTTTTGGCTGCTTTGTGGTCATTTTTTAGGTTGACCGATCTCGCGGCGGGTTGCCATGATACTGGAAATGCCATTGAGAGCTGGCGTTTTTTCCCGGTTTGTCCATGAGGCAGATAGATTTGCTCAGTCCAGCTGAGAGAACCCTGCCTGTCGAGAATCAGAACACTGGTGTTTCGTGTTCCATATTGTTCGCTGGCTATAAAACAGCTGGATAAAAACTTTTCCTGCTCCTGACTCACACCGGTATTGGGTAGTTGGTCATCGGGTGCTTTTGAGTCATCGTGCATCATAGAAATCAGTGCTTCAGGCTCGGGTTTCCGGTGATGTTCAACATGCTGAGCCAATCCCTGCTTTACTTTTTCCAGCTTGGGCCAGGGGCTGTTCAAGAGGTGGTTGCTTAGGGCGTGGAAGCCGGGCTTTAATGAAACAACACTGCCCATTCGATTGGAATAGTAGTACAGACCGCTGGAATCGCCGACCAGCAGGTTAAAGCCAGAGTAATGATCGGCTTTATGATGAATCTTGTTCAGGTATTCTTTGGGTGATAGGTTACTATTTAAAAAATTACTCACCAGATGACCACGGGACAGAGCTCCCGGTTGAAGGGGCCATTCCCGATAGTTGGTGATGGCGGCTATTCTGCCTCTGCAACTCAGAGCCAGCCAGCTGCCTCCGGCTTCTAAATCCCGGCCACCAAAAATCTCCGGATTGTCCTCCCAAAAGTGAACGGTTTTTGCTGGCCGCTCATAGAATTCATCGCGGTTGGCGACCAGAATCAGCGGGTACTCGGTATCCGGTTGCCAGGACAGGGTAATCAGACACATAGATTGAGATCATCTCTTGTTTTTATCAACAGGGTTGAGATTGTACAAACAGCAGCGAGCCAGGGTATCGTTTGGTAAAGCCAATAAACGGCACTTGGTTAACAACTGGCAACATTTTCTTAAGTAAATTTCGCTTAATCTGATCTGAACGCTGGTGAAAATTCGCTTCTTGAGAGGCGGGTCTGACCAGTATTAGGCTTTAGCCTTGCTGTTTGCGACTAAAATAGCATAATGCCATGCAGCGAGACAGGTTCAAAAATGCGTCAAAGTATCCGACTCAAAGCCCATCGAAAAGATCAGCAAAAGCTGATTCATTCTCAGTGGATGGGTTGTGTCTGGCCTATCAGCAATGCGAAATGTGATAAAGGCAGCGAAAGACAAGAAGTCTTTTGATTATCCTGAGAGTGCCTGGGAGAGGATAATTGGCGCGGGTCTTGACATTGCTACACCTCTGGTAGTGGCGGCAGCCACTTGGGCAGCTCTTATCATTGTAAGCTCGCCCCTCCGGGAGTGATGAGTTCACTCAGAGGGTGTCATATCTATTACACTGGAGAAGTTAATCTATGGCAGAGGGGAAAGCCTATGAGTAAAGCAGTCACCGCTGCTGTGGTCCAAATGTGTTCCGGACCTGATGTTCAAGCCAATCTAAAGCAGGCAGAGGATCTTCTTTCAGGAATGGAGTCATCAGCCAACATCCTTGTGCTGCCTGAATGTTTTGCCCAGTTGGGGGGGGATATTCCCGCTTTGGGCAATAATACCAGTGTGGTCAGAAACTGGATGTCCCGCATTGCCCGTCAATATGGGGCTTGGCTGGTAGGTGGTTCTATTCCCTGTGTCGTCAATGAAGGAGAGAATAGCAGGGCGTCCTGCTTTGTTTATGACCCCCAGGGTCATGAAATCACTCGCTACGACAAGATTCATCTGTTTAATGCCGATGTATCGGACGGCACTCGTCGTTACAGGGAATCCGATGACTATTCGCCGGGCAATGATTTGAATGTAGTGGATATGGAATTTGCCAGAACAGGCCTGACTATCTGCTACGACGTTCGTTTTCCAGAGCTTTATCGAGAACTGAGAGTCAGGGAGTCAGAAATCATTACCGTACCTTCAGCATTTACCAGGGTGACAGGACAGGCCCACTGGGAGCCATTATTAAGGGCTCGTGCCATCGAGAACCATTGTTATGTCCTGGCGGCTAACCAGGGGGGGACTCATCCCAATAAGAGAGAAACCTGGGGACATAGCATGATTATTTCACCCTGGGGTGAAGTCTTGGCAGAAGCCGATAATACTCCCTGTGTTTTGACCACTGAACTGAATATAAAAGCACTGCAGGAGATCAGGAAGCAAATGCCTTGCTTTGAACATCGAGTGTTATGAAAGCGTGTTGATTGATGGATTCAGGACAAAACCCACCTTGTCCCGGATCCCTGTCTGTGAATCAGTGAGTGTAGTTTGCCAGTGTTTCCAGCAACCTTCTCTGGGCATTTCTGCGACGTTGGCCCCTTGATGGTTTGTTCTGAAGATATTGACCATCACTCTGCAACTGCCAGCTGCGGGTATTGTCTGACAGGTAAAGTTCCAGCTCTTTCTTCACTCGTGCTGCCAGCTTCGGTTCTTCAATGGGGAAGCAAGTTTCAACACGCATATCCAGATTACGAACCATACCATCGGCACTGGAGCAGTACACTCTGGAATTTCCATCGTTCTCAAAGTAGAAAATGCGGGTGTGCTCAAGAAAACGGCCCACAATAGAACGCACCTGAATATTTTCAGACAGTCCTTGAATGCCGGGTCTCAGACAGCAGATGCCACGTATGATCAGATGAATTTCTACCCCAGCCTGAGAAGCCCGGTAGAGAGCCTTGATCATTTGGCTTTCGGTCAGTGAGTTTACCTTGATGATCACACGGGCCGCTTTGCCTTCTCTGGCATTAACAGCTTCCTGATTGATCAGTTCAATCAGGCTTTTCTTGAGCGTGAAGGGCGCATGAAAAAGTTTGCGCACACGCACAGCCTTGCCCATACCTGTCAGCTGCTGAAAAATCTTGCGAACATCGTTAGTCATATCCTTGTCGCAGGTGAGCAGGCTGTAGTCGGTGTAGAGTCGTGCGTTTCCCGCATGGTAGTTACCGGTGCCCAGGTGTGCGTACCGCTGGATCTTTTTGCCTTCCCGACGAACAATCAGAATCAGTTTGGCGTGGGTTTTATAGGCAACCACTCCGTAAACAACAACCGCCCCAGCTTCCTGAAGTCTTCTTGCCAGTGCAAGGTTTTCTTCTTCGTCAAAACGGGCTCGAATTTCCACGATAACCGTGACTTCTTTACCTTTCCTGGCCGCTTCTACCAGAGCATCGACCATTTCGGAGCGTGCTCCGGTGCGGTACAACGTCTGACGTATTGCCAGAACATTCGGATCAGTGGCTGCCTGGCGCAGCATATCCACAACCGGAGTGAAGGATTCGAAGGGATGATGCAATAGAATATCGGACTTACGAATAGCATCCAGCATATTAACAGAACGGGAGCTTCGGGCTTGCAGTACCTTCGGGTAGCTGGGTGTAAAGCTGGGGAAGGTCAGGTGATCAAACTCTGGTGACGTTTCGTTGCATACTGACATCATGCGGGTCAGGTTGACCGGACCATTGACGCGGTAGAGTTCATCTTCCGTCAGGCCAAATTCTTTCAGTAGGAAATCAACCAGCGGCTGTGGGCAGTTATCCACAACTTCAAGGCGCACTGCCTCACCGTAGCGGCGGGAGAGTAATTCACCCTGCAGGGCCTTGGCCAGATCTTCCACTTCATCTTCAAGGTCCAGATCACTGTTTCGGGTCAGCCGGAACTGGTAACAACCTTTGATGGTCATACCCGGGAACAGATCCTGCATGTGCAAATGGATGATAGACGACAAAAATACATAATTCCTGCCACCCTTGTCACAGACCTCTTCAGGCAGTTCTACGACCCTGGGTAAAGATCTTGGCGCAGGAATAATAGCCATACCTGTTTCACGACCAAAAGCGTCTTTGCCTTCCATTGCGACAATAAAGCAGAGCAGTTTGTTGGTCAGTCTCGGGAAGGGATGAGCCGGGTCCAGTCCAATAGGGCTGATGATGGGCATGACTTCGTTGTAGAAGAAGCGCTTGATCCAGGCCTTCTGCTTGTCGTTCAACTGGTTACGCCGAATAAATCGAATGCCCTGCTTGGCCAGACGAGGCAGTAGTTTGTCGTTCAGAATTTCATATTGCAGCTGAACATTTTCCTTGGCCTGAAGGCTGATCTCTTTCAGAACCGCTTGGGGGCGCAGGCCATCCAAATCCACTTGCTCGCGGGCAAACTCTACCTGTTGCATCAGGCCAGCAACACGGATTTCAAAAAATTCATCCATGTTCGAGCTATAAATCAGCAGGAACCGGAGGCGTTCAATCAAGGGGTGGTCGTCGTTCAATGCCTGTTCAAGCACACGACGGTTGAACTGCAAATGGCTCAGCTCCCTGTTGATGTAATAGTCCGGGCTACTAAGGTCTGTAATACGAGGCGTCTGGGCAACAGGCTCGAGACTCTCTTTTGCGTTGGCATTGAGTTCGGGGAGTTCCCGGTCTTGTGAATTATCCATGGGACCTCTTGCGACATCTTTAGTGGCAGTATACGAATTCATGTACAAGCCGGACTGACGGTGGCTTATTGTTTTAACGCAATTGTACGACGTTTTGATGACTGAGTTGAGTATTAAGACATTATCTTTGGGCACAGCCTTGTAGACAGCCTGCCTCGAGTTCAGTCAGACGCGATGTATTTAGCAAAGAAAAATGACAGCCCTATGACGCTTTGACTCGACAGGGCTGCCAGCTAGCAAACGTTTTTTATTAGATCGTATCTGGCACTTTAAGTTCCCTTAAATAACGGCCGCACTGTTATTGTCTGATCAGCCGGGCCGCTTCTTTAGCGTAGTAAGTAAGAATGGCATCGGCTCCGGCTCGTTTGAAGCAGAGCAAAGACTCCGTCATGATGGCATTTCGGTCCAGCCAACCGTTGGCAATCGCAGCCTGATGCATGGCATACTCGCCACTGACCTGGTAAACAAAGGTGGGTGCCTTGAACTCATCCTTGGCTCTTCTGACAACATCCAGGTAAGGCATACCGGGCTTAACCATGATCATATCTGCACCTTCATTGAGATCAGCTGCGATCTCGTGCAGAGCCTCATCAATGTTGGCTACATCCATCTGGAAGCTGTGCTTGTTGCTCTTGCCCAGATTGCCTGCAGAGCCCACAGCATCCCGAAATGGGCCGTAGTAGCTGGAAGCGTATTTGGCTGAGTAAGCGAGAATCCGGGTGTTCAGATGACCGGTTTCTTCGAGTCGGGTGCGAATGGCTGAAATTCTGCCGTCCATCATGTCGGAGGGAGCGACTATATCGGCCCCGGCTTCGGCATGAGACAGCGCTTGTTTAACCAGTACATTGACGGTTGGGTCGTTAACGACATAACCTGTTTCATCAATGAGGCCATCCAGTCCATGACTGGTGTATGGGTCCAAAGCCACATCAGTAATAATGCCCAGCTCAGGCAGTTTTTGTTTTAACTCACGAACGGCGCGCTGCACCAGACCTTCCGGATTCCAGGCTTCGGCCGCATCATCAGACTTCTTCTCAGCCGGTGTGACCGGAAACAGAGCAATGGCCGGAATACCCAGTTCCAGAAGCTCTTCACCTTCGCGAATCAGCTCATCGACCGTCATCCGCTCTATGCCCGGCATGGAAGGAATGGCTTCCCGGTGATTAGAGCCTTCCAGAATGAATACGGGATAGATCAGATCGTTCGGGGTAAGATGGTTCTCCCGCATCAGACGGCGGGAAAAATCGTCAAAGCGCATCCGTCTGGGACGGCTGGCTGGGAAGGGTCGCTGGATCATACTGATACTCTGAAGAAGATGATTAAAAGTGATTCTTTCGCCTGTTAACCCTGATCGTTATGAGGGATAAAGCCGAATACCCCGCTCATAACGTTTGAAACCTTAAGGGTGTGGCTAACGTATAGTCTGACAGGCATTATACGAAAAAGATGCGCTACGCGCTTTTCCGACAGAATGTTGAAAATCCGTTCCGGAGACAACAGGCGAAGAACCCTTGTATGAATAAAACTAAAATAATTTTGCTGGTGGCTGTTGTGGCAGCCATTACTGCCTTTTTTACACTTGATGTACAGCAATACCTGACTCGTGATAATTTCCAATCGCTCTATAGCGATAGCCCTGCCCTCACCATTGTCGTGTTCTTTGCTATTTATCTGGTTGTAACGGCACTTTCCCTGCCGGGCGCTGTTATCCTTACCCTGGTCGGTGGGGCTATTTTCGGGTTGACGACAGGCCTGATAGTGGTCTCTTTTGCCAGCACTATAGGGGCCACGCTCGCTTTCCTTATTTCCAGAACACTGCTTAGGGAATGGGTTCAGAACAAATTTGGTCATCATCTGGAAACCGTCAACAAAGGTATTGAGAAAGATGGCCTGTTTTATCTTCTGACCTTAAGATTGATTCCGGCAGTCCCATTCTTTGTGATTAACCTGGTCATGGGGCTGACGCCCATGAAAACCCGAACGTTCTACTGGGTCAGTCAGCTTGGCATGCTGGCGGGAACCGCTGTCTATGTGAATGCCGGTGCTCAGCTTGGGCAGGTTCAGGAATTGTCTGTCAGTGGTATTTTAACGCCGGGGCTTATCGGCTCCTTTGTGCTGCTGGGGACTTTCCCCTGGTTAGCACGCAAAGCTATTAGCCTGATCAAAAAACCTTCCGTGAGCGAAAAAAAGAAGGGGGATTAAGTCATGTTTAATTATTCCGGTGTTTACAAGGGTTTCAGAAAACCCCTTAAGTTCGATAATAACCTGACCGTGATAGGTGCGGGTTCTGCCGGATTGGTAAGCAGCTACATTGCTGCTGCCGTAAAAGCCAAAGTCACTTTAATTGAAAAGCATAGAATGGGTGGCGACTGTCTCAATACCGGCTGCGTTCCCAGCAAGGCTTTGATTCGATCAGCCAGGATGGCCCACTACATGAAGAGGGCTAATGAGTTTGGTCTGGAGAATGTGCAGGCTGATGTAAATTTCAATGCCGTTATGGAACGGGTGCAATCGGTCATCAGGCAGGTTGAGCCTCATGACTCTGTCGAACGTTACACCGATCTGGGTGTAAGCTGTGTAACGGGGACAGCCAGGCTGACCAGTCCCTGGGAGATCGAGGTGGACGGTCGGCCGATTTCCAGCCGAAATATCATTATTGCCAGTGGTGGCAGACCTTTTGTACCGTCTTTGCCCGGTGTTGATCAGATTACCCATTACACATCGGATACCGTCTGGGAGATTCGTGAAAAACCACAAAAACTGCTGGTCATCGGTGGTGGGCCGATCGGTTGTGAATTGACTCAGGCTTTCACTCGGCTGGGTGTCAATGTGACACAGCTGGATCATGGTCCCCGCCTGTTGCACCGGGAAGATCCGGATGTTTCTGTGGAGGTGATGTCCCAGTTCCGTGAAGATGGGGTTAATTTGCGGCTGAATCACGAAACCCGATCCTTTCACAGGGAAGGCAATAGACAGTGGCTGTTGGCTGAGCATGAAGGTCAGACTGTTGAAATCGATTTCGATGCCGTCCTTTTTGCCACAGGTCGCAAAGCCAATACCGCCAGTCTGGGACTGGAAGCACTCGGGATAGAAACCACAGAACGTGGAACGATAGCGGTGAACGAATATTTGCAGACACGGTTCCCGAATATCTATGCCTGTGGTGATGTGGCCGGGCCTTACCAGTTCACCCATGCTGCGGCCCATCAAGCCTGGTATGCCTCTGTCAACGCTCTGTTCGGGCGCTTCAAGAAGTTCAAAGTCGATTATTCAGTGATGCCCTGGTGCACCTTTACTGACCCGGAAGTGGCCAGAGTGGGCCTCAATGAAACAGAAGCCAGGGACCAGGGGGTTCCTTTTGAAGTCACCCGCTACGGTATTGATGATCTGGACAGGGCTATTGCCGACGAGGAAGACAGAGGCTTTATCAAGGTTCTGACCAAGCCCGGCAGTGACAAGATTCTGGGATGCACTATTGTGGGTTATCATGCCGGTGAACTGATCACCGAATACATCACAGCCATGAAACACAATATGGGAATGAACAAGATTCTTGGCACTATTCACATTTATCCAACGCTCAGCGAAGCCAACAAATATACTGCAGGTGAATGGAAACGTGCTCATGCGCCGGAGGGTTTGTTGAACTGGGTCAAAAAGTATCACGACTGGATGAGGTGCTAAACGAATCAGCTCCTGACTGTACTAGATTAACAATAAAGGGTCTCTTCCCTGAGGCCTTATGACAAGACATTCAGGTGCCAGATGCCTCAATCCAACATTTCACAGGCAGGGATATCACCAGCCCTCCCCAAAATCTCAGGAACGGATTCAGCGCCTGTCATACGGCAAGAAGCTGGAAATCCGGGCCGTCTCAATTGTGACTCTATCATCGCTGTTGATCTGAGAGTCAGTCTGAATGATGGCAGCCTTGAGCCTTCAAGACTCTCCGGCAGAAGCCTGCCGGAATTTAATATTCAGGCGGTTTTACCCGGCGATGTGGAGAAGAAGTTGCCTATACAAGCTTCCCGCGAAGATCGGCTTGCTGCCAAAACCAATGATGTTCAAAACAAGATTTCTCAGGAGCGCTCCAAAACAAGACCCAAGGTTGACAGAAGCAGCGAAGATGCCCTGAAAGTAGCTTTGAAAGACGCTAATGCATCGTTGAAAGAAGCCAGGAATCTTCAGTCCGAGGCGCACAGTCTGGCCAAGCAGGGCGTACTGGAAGAGAACTTGCTGGAATTGGGACTGGGCGGTAAGAGAATGACCAAGGCTGAAAACGACGCATTTTGCGCGGCCCGGGATTCTGACGAGCTGGTGAGTTCACGAAAGCAGGACGTGAAGGATCTGGAGCGTGCCCAAAAAGATCTGAAAGCAGAACAAAAGAGGGCTGCAAAGGCTGATAAGAAAGCGCATCAGGCGCTAGACCGATTGCAAAAAGACTCATTGTCTCTGGGTAGGTCGGTACCAAAAATCCGTAGTAAAGTGGTGACAGCCAAGGATCATTCCCGCAAAAGATTGGGAGAAGAACTCAAGTCTTTGCAAAGGGCCCAGAAGAAAGCTAAGGCTCTCGCAGCTCATGGTAAGAAGTTACTGGCTAAAGCCGATGAAAAGCAGATGAAGCATGGCATTGATACAGTGCCAGTGAAAGACGCGATCAAGCATCATATTTCAGACGCTGAAACCGAAGTCAAACAGCTGGAAATCGAAGTGGCTTCGTTAAAGCAAACAGTGAAATTGGCTCGACAATCTGAAAAAGCATACAAGAAACAGCAAAAAGAAGACGATAGAATTCTCAGGCAACAGGAGAAAGCAGCAAAAAAGGCTGCCCGAAAGAAAACCGGACTGTCTGAGAAAACGCAAAGTCCAAAAGAGCTGCTAAAGAAAAACGAAGCATCAAAAGTTGAAAAGCCGATAAAAGAGCCAATAATTGAGGGGCAGAAGCAAGAGGTTTCCAGAACACCATCCGACAGGGCCAGTTTCAGTCCATCAGAGCTGCCTCCTTTGAAGTCTGGTAAGACCCAGATGAGGGCTTTTCTTAAGGGGATTACGCCTCAAAAAGCAATGACTGCACAGGCGCTGGAAAAGGCCATGGAAACTTTGCACAAACCCAATGACTATCGACAGGTGTTGGCTGATATTGTGGCCTCAGGTCTGAATGTTGAGGAACAAGTCAGGCTCAGGTCCGGTCTCAGTGCTTGCATGTTGGGAGCCATGAGAGATCCGGAGAAATTTAAACTTTTCAATAGGGGGTTTATTGAACATATTATGTTTGGCGATAGTATGGTCGAAATCCAGCAGCAATACCCTGTGTCAGTGAAAAAAGACTTGGAAAGAATTGACAAAGAAGCAGCGAGGAAATAACACATTCATGGAATCCGACCATCTGCAGCAGCTCCAGCAGCGGGTAAGCGAGGCAGAAGCCTTTGAAGCCTCCGTTTTGAAAAATCTGGAAGAGGTCCAGCATAGGGTTGGAGAGTATTCCGAGAAACTGACCCGTCTCAATAGCAAGATGGCGCTGTTGGAAGCTAGTCAGGCAGCCGATGAAGAGCTGGCAGGGAAAATGGATGTACTTAAATCCGAGCGGGACGACGCCGAGGCAGCCTATCGTGAACAGACCGCCCAAGAGTCGAGACTACAAAGAATGGAACTGGACGCCATCAGCCACCTTAAGGTGGCCAGAAATGAGCTGAAAATCGCCCAGCTCAAATCCGGCTCCTGAAAGCAGCGTTACAACTCTCCGGTAGGCTTCTCGGCAGGGGCTGCTGGGGGTGGGGTCTGAAGTGGTCCATTCATTATGTTAATAGCGGCGTCAGCGCAGTCCCAGGTCCATGACACGTTGCCACTGAGCTGTACTCTTGCTTCCATCGCCGTTCCCAAGGTAAATCTGAATTCTTTGATCACCCAGCCCGGCTTGTCGCCGGTATCTGAGGCGATTATGAGGTCTTCAGAGCGCACCAGATAGGTAGGATTGGGCATATCGTCAAAGGTCAGTCTGGTAAGGCGAGAGTTAAACAAGCTGATGCCCACATCCTTAATACTACCCGGATGATTAAAAATGGATTGTGCTGGGTTTTTGATTTCTGCCTGGCTACTGTCGGGATTAACTCTCATTATACATTTGCCGAGATCAACGGTTCCATTCAAGCCAATGCCCTCGTTAAAAACAGCTTCTACCTGTTTCGTTGCATTGTCCGCAGGGTCAGCATGGCTGAGTGGAGTGAAGCCGATGAACAGGCCTGACAACGCAACAAGGGAAGCCCTGCGACATAAGCCGTCTGGTTGTAGCAAATTCATGATAGATATTCTCAATGAAAATGAAAACGAAAATAAAAATGAAGACGATGGAGTGTTGCGAGAGCAACAGGAAAATTATAGGCAGTGTTCAGGTATCTTCCCATTGATTTGATAGCTTGATCCGTTATGAAATAGCTGTTTTTTATTGATAAGAATAATTTATCCTGAATTTGCCTCAGATCCCCATTGAACCGGGGATCCAAACGAGCAGTGTGAAAGATTATCGGGTCGGAGTGATTTTTGGCTCAGGCTGTGGTCTTTTTTCTGGGAATACCCAGCCGTTGTCGTCTCTCCCAGAGCGTTTTACGACTGATACCGAGTTTCCGGGCCAGTTCGGTTTCGGTCATTTGATTCTGGTGTTCGAGCACGAAGCGCTGAAAGTAATCTTCCAGAGACAAACCGTCCTGAGTTTCGACCTCATTGTGACTGTTCGTGTTGCTGGTGTCAGCCTTGAAAAGAGTTGACTTGACGTGAACATCCAGATCCAAAGTCTCAGGCGTAATGATGTCATCGTCACAGAGGATGACAGCTCGCTCAATGGCATGTTCCAGCTCTCGCACGTTCCCTGGCCATTGATGCTGACAGATGGCTGCCATGGCCTCAGGAGAGTACGAATAAACTTCCAGCTCCATCTTCTTGCAGACTTTTTCCAGTAGCTTCTCTGCAAGCAGTAATACGTCGTTGCCCCGCTCACGCAATGCCGGAATTCTCAGCTCCACCACTTTCAATCGATAGTAGAGGTCTTCCCGGAAATGACCGCTAGCAGAGAGCTGGCGCAGATTTCTGTGGGTAGCGGCAATCAGTCGCACATCGACTTTCTGGGAATGCACAGAGCCCACCCTTCTGATTTCTCCTTCCTGAAGAACCCGAAGCAATCGGGCCTGAGCTTCCAGAGGGAGTTCACCGATTTCATCAAGGAACAGGGTGCCAGTATTGGCAGCTTCAATCAGGCCGGTTCGGGCAGCCGTGGCGCCGGTAAAGGAGCCTTTCTCGTGACCAAAAAGTTCGGATTCAATCAGTGTCTCCGGAATAGCAGCACAATTGACTGAGATCATTGGGCCATTGGCCCGGCGGCTGTTCTCATGGAGGGCTCTGGCGACCAGCTCTTTACCTGTACCCGATTCGCCCTGAATCAGAACAGTGGCATCGGTCGGGGCAACTTTCCGAATGCGTTTGAAGAGCAGCTTCATGGCGTCACAGTGACCCAGAATGCCGTTGTATCCTGAGTGGGTGTCACAAACCACTTTTTCCGTTGATTTATCAGGTGCAGACAGTTTGCTGGTCATGATAGCAGCAACACGGTCCAGCATTTCAGAGTGATCAAAGGGTTTGGCAATATAGTCAACAGCGCCCATTTTCATGGTGCTGACGGCTGAGTTCAGGCTGGCATAACTGGTCATAATCAGGACCGGTATGCCTTCAGCCAGGTTGATCATCTCGGTACCGGGTGAGTCGGGCAGGCGCAAGTCACTGATGATCAGGTCAAAATCTTTTAATGTGTAAGACAGCTCAGCTTCGTGGACAGAACCTGCTTCACTGACGCTGTAGTCGTTTCTTTCCAGCAGTCTTCTCAGGGAGGCACGAATAATTTCTTCGTCCTCAACAATGAGAATATTACCCTGGTTCATACAGTTTCCCCCTCCTGCTCCCATGAGTCATGGGGCCGATAAGTCATATAACCATGCTGCTGCCTGATGCTCTGCGGCTCATGACGCGGCAGGGAAATTTCAAAGAGTGTACCTTTATCCAGATTTTTATCGGTTGGACTGATGACTCTGATGGTACCAAAGTGTTCTTCAATGATATTCCAGGTCAGTGCCAGACCAAGACCGGTACCTTTACCCGTCTCTTTGGTGGTGAAGAAGGGTTCAAACAGACGTTCCTGAATGTTGGCAGGAATGCCATGACCCTGATCTTCAACTTCGATTTTGACAGTGTGGGCAGAGGCCGATGTTCTGATTGTGATTGTACTGTTCTCATCGGAAGCATCTACCGCATTATTCAGCAGGTTAATGAAAACCTGTTGCAGTTTCTGTGGATTGCCCGTCACTCTGTGTTCCGGATCACACAAGTTAAGAAAGCTGATATTGCTGCTCTTTCGTCCAAGTTGCAACAGGCTGATAGACTCCTGAACACTGGTAAAAAGATCAACGGGTTCATGAGTGCTCGTTTGTGATCGATTTTTACCGTTGTGGGAGTAGTTCATGAGCATTTGAACAATTCTGGAAATCCTCTGGGTTTGTTCGAGTACCTGGCCCGCTACTTCCCGGGTATCGCCTTCTTCTGAGAGGGCTTTCAGCTCCTGAGCCAGACAATCAATAGCGGTGACCGGGTTGCCAATCTCGTGAGCGACACCGGCCGCCAGCTGTCCTATGGAGGCCAGTCGTTCACTGTGAAACAGCTGATCTTCAAGCATCTGGTTCTCTGTATGATCTTCCAGCAGCATCACCTTGTTGCCATTGGGACCATACACCAGTGCTTCAAGGTTGGCCTTGTGAAGATTGAAGTAACGCAACTGCCCATTAATTTCTACACCATGTTTAGGCAGGTGCTGACTGTCTATCCGGGCAAAGTTGCTGAGAATGTCATTCCAGGGCTCTGGAATCCGGTTCAGAGGGCTGCCCAGAACCTCTGAGGCCGGGATAGCGGTCATGTGGCTCATGGCCTGGTTCCAGAGCATGATTTCTCCAGCCGCATCCACTGAGCAGAGGGCCATAGGAAGATTATTCAGAATGTCCCGATGGTAGCGCCTCAGGTCATCCAGTTCTCCGGCCAGACCGCTCAATCGACTGTGATAGGCTTCAAGCCGTGATTCCATGAAATGAATATCCCGGGCAACGTAGCCCTTGTTTTCATCCCAGGGCAAGAAGGTGTCAACAATATCGTGGGCTACGCTTGGCCCCATCAGACCCGAAAGGTTTTTCTCGATCCGCTCCCTCAGACGACGAAGAGCATGAGGGCGGTTTTCATCTTCTCTCATGTTGAGATCGCTGAGTGCTCTGGACACTTCCTTATGCGCCACCCGTCCTCCCAGAGGTTTACTCAGCATTTCATGGAAATCATGAGCAGACTTGGCTTCAGGAACTTTCTGATCGTTGCGGCTGTTGCTTTCAACCTGACAGGCACTGGCGGCTGAACGTTCTTCGGGGGACATACAGGTGAAGTTTGAGACCAGATATATCAGCACTGCATTGACCGTCAAAGAGGTCATACCCAGTAGATGCCACTGTTGATAAAGATAGGTCGACACCTCATCCATGGTTGAGCTGAAAAGGCTGAAGTCGACCATTTGGGGCAACATCATAGTGAAGAACCATAAGGTTGTGCCGCCGATCAGACCGGTAATAAACCCTTTATGGTTGGCTTTGGGCCAATACAGCACACAGAGTGCTCCCGGAAGGAGTTGCAGGGCACCCACGTAGGCAATAACCCCCAGATTATAAAGTGCCTTTTCGGCTTCAAGCATGCGATAAAAGCCGTAGGAACTCATAATGAGCGCCACAATAATGAATTGCTTGAACCAGATCAGCCAGCGATAGATATTCACCTCAATCTGAAGGTGGGGCGGGTAATAGGGCAACACTATGTGATTCATGATCATTGAGGACAGAGCCAGAATTGTGACAATCGTCAGGCCACTGGCGGCCGCCAGTCCCCCAATATAGGCGACAATAGTTAGCCAGGGCATGTCCAGAGCCTGACCAATGAACAGCGGAAAGTAGTCAGCTGCCACCGGGCTGTTCAGCTTGATACCTGCCCAAAGAATCAGCAGGGTGGGTAGACTCAGTACCAGAAGAAACAGGGGAAGTGCCCAGCTGGCAATATGAAGGGAACGCTGACTGCGATTCTCGGCAAAAGTCATGTGAAACATGTGCGGCATGACAATTGCCGAAGCAAAAAACATCAGCAGCATACTGCGCCAGGGACCATCCTGAAGCGGCGTTTGCATTTCTATCAGTTTATCCTGATGAACAGCAAGCCAGGCCTCCACGCCATCAAGACCATTAAAGACTTCAAACAGAATAACCAGACCCAAGGTCACCATCACCACAAGCTTGACCACTGACTCAACCGCCATTGCCATGACCAGACCCCGCTGCCTGTCACGGGTTGAGAGGTGTCGAGTACCAAACAGCGCTGCAAACAGGGCCACCATGACACAGAAAACGATGGCAAGTCGTTCCGGAGAGTATTCCTCACTGATCAGGTGAATACTGTCGGATACTGCCTGAATTTGTAGGGATAGCAGAGGCATGGTTGCCGTTAGCATCAGCACAGTGGCCAGGGTTCCGGCCAGAGGGCTTCGAAACCGGAAGGCAAAGAGGTCTGCCAGTGAGCTGAGCTGGTAGGTTCGGGTGATCCTCAAAATGGGATGGAGTAAAACCGGAGACAGGAGGAAAGCTCCACTCACACCCAGATAGAAAGCAAGAAAGACATAGCCGTGCTCACTGGCAAAACCCAAACTGCCAAAGTAGGCCCAGCTGGAGGCGTAGACACCCAGAGAGAGAACATAGACAGCAGGGTGCTGAGTGATTTTTCTGGGAATCAATCCTTTCTCGGTCGCCCAGGCACAGAGGAACAGGGCCAGCAGGTATGCAACACTGACAAGCAGAAGTTCTTCGAGTTCAAAACTCATCGGAGTTTCCCCTGGGCTGGAGCAGGAAACCTGCCAGAATCACGATAAACCAGAGAATCCAGGGTTGGTACCAGCTGTCGCCCGTCGTAATCCACCATCCCATGATGGCGGGAGAGAAAAGGTAGATACTGATAGCCAGAAGCAGAACCAGACGATAGATGTACATGAAACTTCAGTACGAACTTGATATCGGACTGTCCATCTTAACCAGTGTTGAGATAAACCGCAAAGTGGCTGGGTAGTGTTATCTGTGGGTATCGTTATCTGTCAGATACCCGGTGGATTATAGGTCACCCAGTAAACCATGTTGCCCGGGCAGTCGTCGCCCAGTATGTCGCTCATCAGCTCGTTGGCTTTCAGGTCACCCATCTTCTTGATCCAGTCAGTGTCTTCCAGCTTTTCTTCCAGAAACCAGTTGGGCAGGGCGTTGATGTGTTTATCGTAGTAAGCCAGTGGGAACCTGAGGTCCCTTGGCAGGCGAGTGCGTTTGATGCTCAACGCTGCATCACAACGAACCACCAGACTTTCTGCCACCTGTTTTCTTTTGCTGACGTAGTTGCCTGCTTCCCTGCGGTACTTATCTTCGTAGGGGCCCATCAATTCTTCGTAGCGGTTTTCTATGCAGTGATCGTAAGCCCGGCTGACATCGTCGTTTTGATAGCCCATGATCTTGCAGGCTTCTTTCACCCGCTCACGAAACTCACGGCTGATCTGTAAATACCAGGGAGCATGAGGACCCAGAATGTTTTGTGCTTCCTGATTGGCAATGAAAAACAGGTTTTCATCGGGGGTAAAACAGAGCGCAGCATCCTGAGCGTTAACGACATCAATTCTGGAAAGATCTGGCTCTTTGCCAACAGCGCTTTCGCGTTCAAAACGGGCTTTTTGACAGAATTCAGAGTCGGTAATATCGACAGCAACTCCTGGCATTGGGGTGATTTCCTGAGGGGTAATAGCCAGAGCATCAAGAGTAAAAAGCAATGAGGCCGCAGGCAGAAAACGACGCACAACCTTGTTGATAACGGACATATCCACTCCTTAGACACATCTTTCTCGACAATGTAATAGTCTATGTATACCACTCCCGATCATCAGGATAAAGCTGTCAGCGGCACAAATGCTCGTTTTGCGACATGATCGATCTGCCAGTGCTTTATACCCCACTCTAGAATTTCGGAAACACTGCTGCCTTCCAGTTCAGTATCCGGCCTCTGTCCCAGTGCCTGCAACGCTTTGATCAATTGCTGTTCAGGCTGATGGAGAGGAATCTCTGGAGCATGATTCTGCTTGCTCAGCTTGTCGCCGTTCGCAAGCGTGATAACAGGAACGTGAGCGTAGACAGGAGTGGCAGTGTTGAGCAAGGACAACAGATAGGTCTGCCAGGGTGTCGCATTGAGAAGGTCATGGCCCCTGACAATATGAGTAATCCCCTGATAAGCGTCGTCTGCACATACGGCCAGCTGGTAGGCAAAGAGACCATCCTTGCGCTGAATGATGAAGTCCCCCAGATCAGGCAGGGCATATTCGATAGAGCCCTGGATCAGATCCTGAAAGGCAATGATGGTTTCCGGGCATCTCACTCTCAGGGAGTATGGAGACTTTGTATTGTCTGTTTTGTCTCGACAGATCCCCGGATAGACGCCTCCTTTGCCATGAAGATCCTTGCGGGTACAGGTGCAGGGGTATATGAAACCTCTGTCCTTCAGGTCACTGATGATGTGTCGGTAGGCTTCGTGACGCGTGCTTTGGTAAAGTACCTGATCATCCCAATGCAAGCCGTAGACTTCCAGCGACTTCAGAATCCGATGGGCTGCGCCAGGCTGCTCCCTGGGAGGATCAATGTCTTCCATGCGAACCCGCCAGATTCCGTTTTGCGAGCGGGCGTCGAGAAAACTGGCCAGGGCGGCAACCAGTGAGCCAAAGTGCAATGGGCCGGAAGGGGAGGGTGCGAAGCGGCCAATGTAGTCTGGCTTTTCTTTGCCGTGGGCAGTTTTTTTCGCTGTGGGCATGTTCAGGGTCTTCAGGCCATAAGCAGACGAAAGGGTTTATTGCCGATGCCAGGGCAATAAGTTTTCACAAACACAAAAACAGCAAAGCCGCGATCTGATTCGCGGCTTTGCTTGAAGGCAGCAATGTCAGGGTATTATTGACCCAGTTGCTTCTCCTTGATTTCAGCCAGAGTTTTGCAGTCGATGCAAAGAGTGGCTGTAGGTCGGGCTTCCAAACGGCGGACGCCAATCTCGACACCGCAAGAGTCGCAGAAACCGTAGTCTTCTTCCTCAATGCGAGTCAGAGTTTTATCGATCTTTCTGATCAGTTTCCGTTCGCGATCACGGGTACGCAGCTCCAGGCTGAACTCCTCTTCCTGGCTGGCACGGTCAGCCGGGTCAGGGAAGTTTGCTGCTTCGTCCTGCATATGGTTTACGGTGCGATCCACTTCTTCCATCAACTCCTGTTTCCATTGTTTGAGGATGTTAGTGAAATGTTCGACCTGCTTCTCATTCATGTATTCTTCGCCTTCTTTCTCCACATACGGAGTGAAAGAGCGAAGCAAATTACCTTGATCGGCTTTTTTCTGTGCTGACATGATTACAGCCTCATCACCTTCTCATTAAGTAGCTCGACATACTGCCTGCCAAGCTTTCCATCCGAATGCCGGACAAAACCGGCTTCCTTGAAAGCTGAGGTCAACACCACGGGTTGCCAGTATCAGCTGCGTAATCTGGCCCCTATGCCTCTTGCCTTCCTCACAGAAGCGACGAAACTACCAAAACCTATGGCAATGCGCCATAAAAAAATGCTTCTGCCGCTGTCGACAAGTGATCATCCACCTAATACATAGTAATCACAAAATACTATTCGAGGAAACCGTCAACTGACTATCATAGAATTCAGTTTTGGAATATTAACGTCTAATTTAATGAAATATTAGTATGAAATTTGAAAAAGATCTTCAGTCAGCCCGACTTATTCGACGTTACAAACGGTTCATGGCGGATGTAGAACGGGAGGATGGCAGTACCCTGACTCTTCACTGTCCGAATACCGGCTCCATGAAAAACTGTCTCTATCCGGGCAAGCAGGTCTGGTATCTTGATTCTGGTAATCCTAAACGCAAGTACCCCTGCACCTGGGAGTTGGCTGAGATTCCGGTCATGTTTGAGTCAGGGGAGAAAAGCACTCTGGCCGGATTGAATACCGGCAGAGCCAACAGGCTGGTAGAAGAAGCGCTGCGCCTGAAAAAGATTTCCGAGCTTGCAGAATACGATAAGATCCGCAGAGAAGTGCCCTATGGTGAAGAAAAAAGTCGTATCGACTTTTTACTTCAGCAGGAAGGTTTGCCAGATTGTTATGTTGAAGTGAAAAGTGTCACTCTGGCAGTAGGTGATGGTCTGGGCCTGTTTCCCGATGCTGTCACCGCACGAGGAACAAAGCATCTCAGGGAGTTAATGACCATGATTGATTCAGGCCACAGGGCGGTGCTGCTGTTTTGTGTTCAGCATACGGGGATTGAACGTGTCGCTCCGGCTCATGAGATTGATCCAAAGTACGGTCAGGTCATTAAAGAGGCTGCAGCTGCCGGGGTTGAAATTATGGCTCTGGGTGCCGAGATATCGACGCAAGAAATCGCCCTGACCAGGACGTTGCCCGTTTTTGATATTGAATGATTGGCCGGTTAAATAGCCATTGAGAAGACGCCTGCCCTGATCTCAACATTCAATGGACATCATTCCATGACTCTTTCTGCATGATGGTTCGGATAGGCTGCAAAATAACGTCTATCTTATAGTCCGAAACATCAGAACGTTATGGAACCTTTCAATGCTCAGAACCGCGGTAGTCGGGACGGGATATCTGGGAAAGTTTCACGCCCTTAAATACGCCCTCTTACCAGGATGCCGACTGGTGGGAGTGGCTGACATTAATGAAGACAGTGGTCGTGTTGTTGCCAGGGAGTGCGCTACAGAATTTTTTGCTGATTATCATCAACTGTTAGACAAGGTGGATGCTGTCAGTATTGCTGTACCTACGTTGCTTCATCATCAGGTTTCAAGAGACTTTCTTATGGCCGGCGTACATGTATTGGTGGAAAAGCCCATAACCTCGAGCCTGAAAGAATCCCATGAGCTGGTTCAGATAGCCAGAGAGAAGGAGCTGGTTCTGCAGGTTGGGTGTCTGGAGCGCTTTAATGCGGCACTTTCAGGCGTAGGCCCATTATTAAACAAGCCTCGCTTTATTGAGTCCCACCGGCTGGCAGAATTCAAACCACGTTCGATTGATATCAATGTGGTCATGGACCTTATGATCCATGATCTGGATATTATTCTGAGCCTGGTGAACCAACCCCTGCTGGGTGTCGTCGCCAACGGCACTGCGGTATTGACTGACTCGGTGGATATTGCCCAGGCAAGGCTGACATTCAGCGGTGGCTGCGTAGCCAATGTGACCGCCAGCCGGATCAGTCAGAGCACCAAACGTAAGATGCATATCTTTCAGGAGAAATCATGCATTTGCATCGACTTTCAGTCTCTGAATATGTCGCACTTTTACAAAGGTAGAGGTGAGATGTTTCCCGGTATTCCCAATATTGAGTGTGATGCACTGACCTACAAAGACAGTGACTCATTGCGCAGGGAAATAGAAGATTTTCTCAACTGTGTTCGCCATTCAAGAGCCCCCAGGGTCAGCGGTGAAGATGGCCAACGTGCCCTGGAGTTAGCCACCCGGATTTCCGGCATTATTGAAGGAGATACTCAATGAGTACGGAACCAGTGATCCCTATGGTGGATACGCTGGCCTGGCACAAGCCAATTCAGCAGGAGCTCAGGTCTGCGGCCAACCGGGTGCTGGACTCTGGTCGCTTTTTGATGGGAGAAGAAGTGACTGCTTTTGAGCAGGAAGTCAGAGAATTTCTTCAGGCTAATCAGACGGTCAGTTGTGCCAATGGCACCGACGCCCTGATTCTTGCACTATCTGCGGCTGGTCTGGGATCTGGTGATGAAGTAATTACGACACCCTTTACCTTTTTTGCCACCGCTGAGGCCATCGTTCGGGTGGGTGCAACGCCTGTGTTTGCAGATATAGAACTGGAGACGTTTAATATTGATCCGCTTCGGGTACAGGAATCTATCACGAACAAGACTCGTGCAGTGCTGGTGGTTCATCTCTTTGGTTTGCCTGCCCGAATTCAGGAAATCCAGTGGCTTTGTGAGGAGCATTCCCTGCTGCTGATTGAGGACTGCGCCCAATCTTTTGGTGCATCAGTCAATGGCAGAATGACTGGAACCTGGGGTGATTTTGGTTGTTTCAGCTTTTTCCCCAGTAAGAACCTCGGTGGCTTTGGTGATGGGGGGTTGGTCATCGCGAAGACCGGGTCCATGGCGGAGCAATTAAAGGTGTTGAGAAACCACGGCAGCAGCGTTCAATATCGACACGAATACATGGGTTACAACAGCAGACTGGATGAAATGCAGGCGGCGCTGCTCAGGGTTAAGCTAAAGTACATTGCACGTTATAACGATGAGCGAAAAAAAATAGCGGAAGATTACCGGTCCTTTTTGCAGGGGATGGATATTCTTTTGCCAGCAGGTCAGGGACATGTTTATCACCAGTTTACTGTCTTAACCGATCAGCGAGATCAACTGAAGGATCATCTGGCCAGTCATGGCGTTGCATCAGCCCTGTATTATCCGGTGCCACTGCATCACCAACCGGTGTTTAAAGGCTTTCCGATGAAACAGGATCTTTTTGTTGCTGAGCAGGTGTCCCGGCGTTGTCTGTCTTTGCCTGTTTTTCCGGGTATGACGAAGGCGCAGGTGCATCGGGTAACAGAGTCGGTCACCCGTTTCTTTTCAGAAGATAGAGCAGAATTTGCCTACTGGTTTGCGGGAGCTGCACCCTGAATATCGTCCAACAGCCTCCTGACTGAGGAGCAGATTGATGAAGTGCTGGCACTCTGCGGTATTGGCAATGACACTTATCACTTCCCAAATGATCCATTCAGCACCGTTTCATGATCAGCTTGAGGCGGTTCGGCTGGCTGATGCCCACTTTGATGCACAGGGGCAAGTGGAGACGACCGGTGATATTGATCGCAAAGTTGTCTGTCTTCGTCCCATGCGAAAGGGGTTGCCAGAGATCAGTGCCGAGAGTGTGGGTGAGCAGGTAAGAGTTCACTTGTATGGCCATGGTGGCAGTGGCTGGACGCTGCTCTGGGGCAGTACAGAGAAGGCAATGGCCCTGTTTGAGGAGAAGGCAAGAGAGCACAAATTCAACGATCAGGTTTCCATTACGATCATAGGTGCGGGTTGTATGGGAAAAGCCGTCGCTCTATCGCTCTTCCACGCAGGCTACCGGAACATTCGTATTGTGGCTGAACAAGACAACCGTATTGCTTCTCTGAACTCAACGGGCTACCTGGCCATGGTCTCTCTGGCAACAGAAAGTGAGACAGAGAAACAGGAGGCTGAACAGCTGGCTATTGAGACGCTTAAGGGGTACCAGAGCGTAGACAGAGGAACCCATCCGATCGTCAATGAAGGAGTTCATCTCATTGATGTTTACAGTGGCCTGGGCAAAGAAGGAGAAGAGGGCCCACTGGAAACCTACACCGGTATTGAGCCCTTTGCTGAGGCTGGATTGTTACCCAAGCCTCAGCAAGGTGTGGTTGAGTTTTCCACAGGTGTGAGTTACCCGATGCAAAAATTCCAGACTTACTTTATGGATACTGCGGTCATCATGGCAGCTTTTGATCATGAACTCAGAACCAGAAATATTCCTGTGATTCATGAGACAGTGGGCAGTCTGGATGATATTAAAACCTATGTTGTTTTTAACTGCTCCGGGCTGGGGGCCGCAAGTCTGAATCACGATGACAAGGTTTACCCAAACATGGGATTGTTGCTGGAGCTGGCTCATCAACCTCTGAAAAAGCTCGACTACATTATCTATACTCGCTACCAGCCGCCGGATGCACCCAAACGTTCAAGCCCTCCGGATAAGGCGGACATCTATTTTATGCCCAGAAGCGGCGGATTACTGGGAGCCACTTTTGTCGATCACAATGATGGTTCCGATAACGCTTTGAATGAAGCGTTATTCACAAGAATACTGAGAGAAAATAAGCAGTTTTTTGGTTATCCGCTTAACACCCATTGAGACGCTATATTGACAGCTGGGCAAGGCAGAACGGTTCTATGAAGAACCGTTGAAACAACGCCATCCGGACAATTCCAGGTAGAATCCGATGCTCTGTGAGCCGTCAGTTGTGGCTGTGTTGTCACCGGTGGGAACGTAGAATTTGATCCATTCACATTTCTTTTCTCCTAAGAAAATAAGTTATTCACAACTCAGGCTAATCACCGATGGTCAATGGTTGCTTTTGACTCTGCATGAGAAACGCCGGGAGTGGCGCTTCTACGGATAGATCTTTAAGTTAACAGATAAGGAAGGATCACCCACGTTTGGCTGATAACGAACAGCAGCTCCTATCCGGGGACAGGGAGGAGCAGTTGGCTGGGACCGAACAGGACCGGTACTGCCAGTACTATTGCCTGCGGCCAATGAATCCAATGCTGATGGTAGCCCCTGACACTGTTGCTGCTCACCGGTGAGGGTGTTCGCCATCGTAAATCCTGTAATTGCTCGTTCCTGAAGCCCGGTGCGGCTAGGGTATTTGCACGCAAAATAAGTGCCAGCAGCGGCTCCAGCAACAGCGCCAGTAACAAGACAGCAGGTAACAGAGGCACCAACAGCAGCGCTAGTTGAGCTGTAATAATAGTCAATTATGGGGTTGCAGTTGGACATAGCAGCACCACACACACTACCGCCAGCGGCACCGATTAAGGAACCGCCGCCAACCGGTACAACACAATTTGAAACAACGCCATCCGGACACTTACAGTTATTATCCGGTGCTATATGAACCGTTAGTTGCGGCTGTGTTGTCACTGGCGGTGAAGACGCAGTACTTGATATATTCATATTACTTCTCTCCTTAGAAAATAAGTTATTTACACCCCAGCAGCCTGTCGGACTTAAGGCTGTTTCTTGCAATCCTCGCTACGGACGCTTAAGTCCGACAGGCTGCCAGGATTTTCCATTGAACTAATGCTGGCTGTAATCATTGTATTTAATATTTTGACCGAATCATTCCGCAAAAGTTCCTCCAGAATTGCCACAATTCAGGATTAAGGCCTTTGGAACGACAAACGGAGATGTCAATAAGAAACCTTCGCAAGAAGGGTAAAGCCCATTAATGGCGAAGTAACGAATTTGCTGCGCTGGAAAAACTTCGAAGTCTTAAAGGAATAACCTGAACTTGAGTGTCCGTTGCCTGTCCAAGTATTCAGGTGGACGTGAACTTTAATGTCCGTTGCCTGTCCAAGTATTCAGGTGGACGTGAACTTTAATATCCGTTGCCTACCCAAACTTTTAAATTATTAAGGAGAATATATTATGAGTTATGGAATGACACCATCATTAAGCACACCGGCTGGCACGGTACCTGGATTGATGCAGAATAGCGTATCAAAGTCCGATACCCAAACGGACGTTGTACCGTCCATTCCACGTGCAGATCATTCGGAAACAGGCAAAAGTCTTACAGACCGGGAAGCATCTCCCATGAGAATCGAAGTCAGTAATGATCATTCGACTGCATTGCAAAGCATCCTGGATGCAACGCAAAGCTACCAGCAGATGCACCCTTATACCCCGCCCGCTGGCGTGAGCTACAAGGATTTTCACTGCACCGGAAGAGTTTGGGTGGCCAATGAACAAGAAGCTGACAAACAGTCAGATGGGGTCATTGTCGTGGCCCACCACCTTGCAGAGTGGATGTTTCAGCCTGAATTCCTGGCGAAGGTAAAAGCGTTTGTCGTGGAACAAGTAAGATTCGATGAACTCGCAGCGGTCTTCTTGAGAGAGAAAGAAATACCATTACTGCCGGACTTTGGATATTTTGAGTCATTGGTCGCTCAGATTGGACAAGAGGTCACACTCAAGGGCCAGCTCCCGTCTTAATGGTTAGCCTGATGCTTTTATTGTTTCCGGCAACCTTACCAGAACACTGGCCAGTCACAGAAGCCTGACCTCTGCTTTTTCTGATGTGTTGCGTCTCTGATGGTGCGGCTCGAAAGAACTCTTGCGAAACCATCGTACAGGGTAAAAAAATAGCCTCCTCTGAACCACAAGTTCTTTAAGGAGGCCATTTTCGAGACCGGCACATCCAAACCCACATCAGGATTGATGATGCCATCAATATTTTGCATCGGGTTGCAGCTGTCATTCTTATTGTTTTCTGCTTCTGTAGTTGGGATTTTTACTATAAATTTCAGGCTCATGGATTATAACTCTAATAATAAGAGTTCAAAGTGATACTCCCCGCCCTTTCGAGGGTTTACGGCGTTTTTGCTAACCGGCTTTCAGGAAGCCAGCACACCGACATCCAGAACCGGGGCGGCATCAATACTTTCTGCATCCATCATGTTAGCTACCCGTTGCAGGGCAGAGAGAAGCTGGGTTTTTTCCCAGTCTTCCAGAGACTCAAAGCGCTCGATGAATTTTTCATGGAGCAGGGGCGGGGTGCTTTTAAGAACACTCATTCCTTCGGTGGTCAACCGGGCATTCACAATACGTTTATCTCTGGTACTCCTGACCCTTTCAATGTAATGGCGATCTTCCAGACGGTTGAGGATGGTCGTTACTGTCGCCTGGCTCAGTGATACGTCCTGGGAGATTCTTTTGACCGTTACATCGCCCAGGGTTTCTATTGCTCTGAGCACCATCACCTGAGGGATAGTGAGCCCGCATACTTTGATCATTCGCTTCGAATGCAGGTCTGTGGCCCGGATGATTTGTCGTAAAGAAACAAGAACATCGTTCCAATAACAGGATTCGGACATAGGGATCTCTTGGTCTATTCAGATGTTTGACCCAACTATGTGCCACAAATGGATCAGAAAAACAAATATAATTTGATCACTAAATATTAGACATATAATATTTCCCGCTCTTTCGCCTGAAATTGTTCATGAGACCAATTAATGCCCATGCCAGGCGTACCAAAAAAATAAGCACAGGGAACCAAATTGATAGACGATAGTCCAAAACTTAAGTTATCCGAAAAAACAGAGACAGGACTAAAAGATATGAACGAAATGACAGTACCCAGCAGCCCAAATAGCAAGTTAGCACTTTATCAAAAGCCGGACGACGATTGCCCTATTTGTTTAGAAACTTTTGCCGGAAGGAAAGTCATGGTTCTCGAAAAATGCAAACATATGTTTCACAAAGCCTGCCTGGAGCCCTGGCTATCTGAGAATTCAACCTGTCCTTCTTGCAAAACCTTTCTCGCGACAAGAGAAGTTCAAGTATTTCTTTACAGTGTCAGTGATAGAGCCATTAATCAAGCCAGAGCATTATCATCGAGTCTTTCTGCTACGACCCGTGTGACCGGAGACTCCCCTACAGACAGTCAGAGTTCGGATCGTCAGAACTGGGAGGATCGGGCCTTTGCATCGGCTTGGTTGGAAGCAGGCAGCTCAAGAGCCTCAGCTTCTTTTGCTGCTATCTTGGGTAGGGGGACGTCAGGCTCCTCTCCAGACAACAGTAAGACGTAGGCAACGATTCGTATCGTTAAATAATCCGAGGCGCTGATTCCGTCACCTTTGCAGGCACCTTAACATCATTACTTGCTGCCAGAGCGCGTGTCTTGGCCAGAGAGTCGGTCAGTCAGTTTTGACATCCTCCCACTGATTCAAAGAAATCAATGGGGGTTACCATTAGGATGCAGGTCTGTGGCCGGATGACTTGTCGCAAAGAAACGAGAACATCGTTCCAATAACAGGACTCAAAATAGTGATCTCTTGGTGTATCCAGATGTTTGACTCGACTGTTTGCCACAAGTGGAGCAGAAAAACAAACATAATTTGACCACTAAATATTAGACATGTAACATTTTTCCGCTCTTTCGTCTGAAACTGTCTATTATTGATGTAGTCCCAAAGTCTTCATTTGAACAACTTAATTAAAACAGCTTCAGCCAAATAACCATCTACCCTGACTCCGGGAGCCTCCCATTTTATGTCTGACCCTTCAGAATCACGTCACAGTCTTAACTTGCCCGTCTTTATTGGCGCGTCCAGTGTCATTCTTTTAATAGTGGTCTGTACGGCTCTGTTTCCCGATCAGGCCGAACTTTATTCCACAATGCTGCAAACGGGCATAATGACCAATGCCAGTTGGTTTTACGTGACGGCGGTCGCCATCATCCTCATTGGTGTTGCTATTGTCGGCCTCTCCCGTTATGGCGATATCAAGTTGGGCCCCGACCATTCCGAGCCGGATTTCAGCTTTAGTTCCTGGTTTGCCATGTTGTTTTCAGCCGGTATGGGGATTGGCCTGATGTTTTTTGGCGTGGCGGAACCCGTCATGCACTTCCTGACACCTCCCGTGGGCGATCCGGCATCCATTGAGTCCGCCCGGGAATCCATGAGGATTACCTTTTTCCACTGGGGTTTTCATGCCTGGGCCATCTATGCCATTGTGGCCCTGATACTGGCATTCTTTGGCTATCGTCACAATCTGCCTTTAACCCTGCGTTCGGCTCTTTATCCGATTGTGGGTGATCGTATTCATGGTGTCATCGGGCATGTCATTGATGTCTTCGCCATTCTGGGTACGACCTTTGGTGTGGCAACAGCATTGGGTTATGGCGTGCTTCAGGTCAACTCGGGCCTGAATTACCTGTTCGATATCGATGTAAGCACCCATGTCCAGGTGGTTTTGATCGTTGTAATTACTGCTCTGGCCACCTTGTCCGTTGCCTCAGGTCTTGATAAAGGAATTCGCCGTTTATCTGAGATCAATCTGCTGCTCGCAGTGTTGCTAATGGCCATGGTCATTATACTCGGGCCTACCATTTTACTGTTGCAGTTACTGGTGCAGAATATTGGTAGTTACCTGTCTGATATTGTCGACAAAACATTCAATCTCTACGCCTATGAACCTACCGACTGGATGGGTGGCTGGACTCTGTTTTACTGGGCGTGGTGGTTGTCCTGGTCACCTTTTGTCGGCATGTTTATTGCCCGTATCTCCAGAGGCAGAACCATTCGCGAGTTTATCTGTGGTGTACTGTTTGTCCCTGCCTGCCTGACCTTTATCTGGATGACGGTATTCGGAAACACTTCCATTGATCTGATTATGAATCATGGGGCGACAGACCTGGCTGATATTGTTCAGGTTGATGTCTCGCTGGCGCTCTTCAAGTTTCTGGAGTATTTCCCGGCCACAGAATTCCTCTCAGGAATTGCCATTATCATGGTGGTGGTATTCTTTGTCACCTCTTCCGACTCCAGTGCCATGGTGATTGATATGCTGGCTTCTACGGGTGAAGGGAAAACTCCGGTCTGGCAGCGTGTGTTCTGGTCTTCATTGATTGGTCTGGTGGCACTGGTACTGATGCTTGCCGGAGGACTCAAGGCTCTCCAGACGGCCACGATTGCTACGGCTTTACCATTTTCTATCGTGTTGTTGGTTTCCGGCTATGGACTGCTAAAAGCACTGGCACTGGATACCGCCAAAAAAGAGAGTCTGACCCAAACCACGCTGGCTCCGAGCCATGCCAATGTCTCTATTCCATGGCAAACCCGATTGCAGAATATTACTCACTTCCCTGAACGTAAAAGTGTCAGGGTTTTCATGCGAAGTGTGGTGCTACCCGCCATGAAGTCCCTCTCCAGAGAGTTGGAAGAACAGGGTGTGGAAACTGGCATAGACTTTGACCGAAACAAGAGCATTGTCTCTCTGAATGTGTTTCATGGTGAGGAACAGGACTTTCTCTACAAGGTCAGCCCACGTTCCTACGTTCAACCCAGCTTTGTCATTGATGATGAAGAAGAGAGTAAGTACTACCGTGCAGAAGTCTTTTTGAGGGAGGGCGGTCAGGACTACGATATTATGGGCTGGACCAAAGATCAGGTCATTGGCGATATTATTGATCAGTACGAGAAACATATGCACTTTCTGCATATGGTTCGCTGATTCAATGGCGCCCTGGTGGAAAGCTGTCGTTTGATGGGTTCTCAATCGGGGCGCATTTCCCTGCGATACCTATTCCTTTGTTCATTTCAGCGGCAAGCCTGAGGAAAATTTTCCAGAATATTCTGATCATGAGTGATCAGTGGAATATTCTGCACCTGAGCATCAGCGCAAATGAGCCGATCAAAAGGATCTCGTGTCCAGGGCAGCAGAATGCCCTCGTCCACAAGCCTCGACATGGGGGTTTTCGACATAGTGAGACCAATTTCGGTATAAAGGAATTGGATAATATTGGCTGGCGTCTCAGCAATTCGACCGATCTCATACAGGTACTGAAGCTCAAACCCGGCCATTTCGGGCAGCACGATATCATTGTTGTCCAGCATGACTTTGACTTCGGGAGAGAGTTTTCTGACTTGCCTGGAATGTAAAAAGACGGCTATATGAGTATCAATTAAAACCATTCTCAGGCTCCCAGTTAAACACTGATTCACTCTCCAGCCCCTCCTCATCGCCAATGATTATGGATTGCTCACCCATACTTTCCAGTCTTTTCAGCTTAGAGCCTTTATTTGTCAGGCTAATCGTCAGGCTGACACCACCACGATCAATGGCCACGGGTTCTCCTGTTCTGATGATCTCATCAAAGATGGTGTAGATGTTTTTCCTGAGATTGGTCAGGTTGATTGGCTCTTGTCCATTCTGCTGATTTGCCATGTTGTGCCTATCTTTTGTTGAGGTGTGTACGTTATATTTTAGTTACGTACATATAAAAGTAAATTCTCAGTCTCTTCCAATATGGAATGAGCCTGGCCCAAACCACCCTGGCTCCGAGCCATGCCAGTGATTCCATTCCATGGCAAACCCGATTGCAGAATATTACTCATTATTCCAGAGCGCAAAAGTGTCAGGGGGTTCATGAAAAGTGTGGTGTTACCCGCCATAAAGTCCCTGTCCAGAGAGCTTGAAGAACAGGGCGTGGCAGTCGGCATAGACTTTGACTGAAACAAAAGCATTGTCTTTCTGAATGTGTTTCATGGTGAGGAACAGGATTTACTCTACAAGGTCAGCCCCCGTTCCTACGTTCAGTCCAGCTTTGTCATTGATGATGAAGATAGTAAGTACTAACGTACATAATTTTTTTTGAGGGAGGGCAGTCAGGACTAAGATATTATGGGCTGGACCAAAGATCAGGTCATTGGTGATATTATTGATCAGTACGAGAAACATATTTATGGATATGGGGTCAAAATATGTTGTCCTGAGTCCCAAGGATTTAAGGTTCTTACCATTGAAAAATCGGTGACATTTCTAGTCACAACCAGCATTTGATTTGTCTTAGCTATGCCGGCAATCATTGCATCTCTCTCAGATTTAGGGTCAGGGACATGAAATTCGGCAGCACAGACTGCGGATTTACCATCGAAAGATAAAACTCTGTCCTCAAAAGCAACCTTTATTTTTTTTTCCATCCATGATCGCAAAGATGCTCCTTGCTTTTTGTCTTTTCGCTCCATCTGAAGAATGCCGATTTCAAGCTCCAATATTGAAATGGATGAAATGTATAGATCAGAAAAACTAGTATTTGATAGCCATCTAAGCACCTCAATATCGCTCTTTCCTGCTTCTGCTTTTCTCAGCTCAGAAATCACATTGGTGTCCAATAGATACACATCAAAACTCCTCAGGCTTAAGGTCTATCTTTCCAAGTTTTGGTGGTTCGAACTCGAAATACTCTTCTTTGCTTCCAAGCGAAGATAGCATTTCCAGAACGTTTTTCTTTTCGCCCTTGAGCCTTTGATACTCCTCGATATTCAAAAGAACATGAGTGGTCTTACCTCTTGTTCTAATGAATACTGGATGCTTTTCGGCTAAGTTCTTTGCCTCGCTGGTTTTTTGGTTAAACTCTCTGGAACTGTATATTTGTGACATAGCTCTGTCCTGTTTCATCGGTAATTGTAGTAATGTTACTATAATTACTGGGTAGGGTCTAAAATGTCCTTCCCGGACTCCCTGGTGAACTACTCGCCCCTAAAGGAGCGAGCTTCCAATACTGAGCACCTACCAAAGTAGATGCCGTCCCTTTATTAAAGGAGAGACAGAAACTTACGATTACCGACGTACAACGTGATGTAAGGTAGTCATAACGGATGCTTGCAGGCACCTCAGGTGTCAGACCTTTCTCTGTACAAGGCAATGATTAAAGATCTGACCCCTGATGTTCCGACAATTCGGCTAACAACCGCCATCATCGCCATAACTGAAGCCACCGAAATGGTAGGAATGACCATAGCTACTACTATCTGGTTCCCTTTTTTTCACCCTGGATGCAGGCCTATGTTCTGCACCGTGCATCATTAGCTCTCTGAGGATATGGCGGTTTTGATAGTACTCACTGTAGTAGTGAGCATAAGTGTATGCTGTCCAATGAGTGGGTCTTTCCGATAGGCAGACGACGCTATCATTAATATTTCGCAGAATATCCGGGGCGTTAAGAAGGGACTTAACGGTATGGGTATTACCTTTTTTTATTGCCAGCATCAGGAGCGTCTCACCCATCAAATTCTTACAGTTGAGATTAAAAAGTGCTCGCCCATTAGCATCTTTTAAATTCACCAGATACGTCGTTGCTGCTGCCGGGTCAAGATAGTTCGTCACTACATCCATGATAAGCTTGGAACCTGTCTGGCATTGTTTTAAAACGCTGACCAGAAGGGGATTTTCTTTCAACAAAGCATTGCAAAATGACCAACACTTTCTCATGACTGCATATTGAAAGGCATAAACGGCAAGTAACTTTGTCTGCCCGTTCCGAGTCAACTTAATCTGAGCTTCAGGCTGATTCCGCAGCGCTTTTAAAGTAAATGTCTGCTGCTGGTCATCGGTAATCTTATAACCCAACCAGGCATTAAAAATCAGCTCCAATAAATGATAATCAGATTTGTTTTGTTGATGCACACTGGCTTTTGCATCAAGCAGTAAACTAACCATTGCCCAACGATTTGCCAGGGCTGCTGCCATTATTGGTGTGTTGCCACTTTTAGGGCTTTGATGGTTGATATCAACACCCGCTCCTCTCAACAAACTTTCAAGGGCTACCATATTATTAGCAACGGCTTTTCTGTAAAGCCTTTGACCAGATTTCGTCTGGGCAAAACGTTGAAGCAGCTGTTCGGCTCGTTGCAGTTGATCGCTCACCGGACTCACAGGCGAAAAATCATGGGTTGAGTTTTTGAAGAAATCATTCAGTGCGTCTTTTACCAATCCTTCATACTTGCGAGTCTGCAAGAAACCAGGACGAATGTTGATACAACGAACATCATCGGGCTTAATTTCCGGGTAGAGATCTTTTGCAAGCAGTATGGCTTTCAGCAGCGCTTTCTCACTGAGTTCACTGAGAGGTTCTTTTCGTCCACTGGTCTGTTGCATTCCACCCCCGTATAAAAGTGAGGAATCTAATAATCTTTTGAGTTGTTCGCGCCATCCACCGTCAGCCTCTGAGCAGAATGGTGAATCACTGACGGTTTCAGCGTTGTCCCTGTTACCTGTTGCACGGCTGGTATATTCCGCTGTAACCATTGGGGTGGGCATTGCATGTGCGAACCGGGAGGATATATTGCTGCATTCGGTCGTCGTTCGATCAGCCAGTGTAACTGCCGCTGAATAATCCCAAGGGAGTGGAGGCTGCTTTCCCGCAACTGAAGGTGTGTTGCCAAAGCTGCCAGCACTGACGCAGGAGCTGGCTCGACCCTGAAAATTACCCGGTTGATTACATTCACTGTACGAACCAGAGACTGAGCTAAGTACCCTTTCAACATTTAGGTTTACGGCTGGATGCATACGATTCTCCCTTCATTATTCATCGCTTTAATTATATTGATCCTAAGATTCAGACTCGAAAAGGTATCAAAAAGTTCCATGATTCAGTTCGATTTAAGTTGAGGGTAAAAGGTTCTGCTCTTTCACAGCGCGGTATTTTCAGTGTGCAGAAATTCAGATCCTTCCAAATAAGTGTTGGTGCTTTTCAACAGAGCCTCTGACAATGACAGGCAGCTGCTCTGTAGGGGACAATTTCGAGACAAAGCTTGATATGAAAGGATGAATAGGTGGCCGATAGCAAATATTCTGCAAGCCCATTACCTCAAGCAGTCACCTTTCGTGCAACACACCCATTCACTGGCCATCCCGTATTGACCTTATTGCGCTGGTTATTTTTGGCCACATCCAGACGAGTTCAGTCAACCTGTCCCGTAATGACCGAACTATGGGGCCAGGAACCTCCCACGAATGACGGGAGTGGAGCCGGGAATAGTGGAGGTAAAGCTTAGGGGGGATGTTGCAAAGCGGTCATTGAATATAATCCCAAAGGTCATTCCATTGGAGGCTTTCACAGGATGGCTAGATTATTAGCGGTTAACATGACGCAAGTTTTTTTGAGCGGCAATCCTGGACTGCTACCCCGGTATCAACTCCTTCAAGATACTTTCTGGTCGATGCTGCAGAAGGTTGAGTTACACATGGCCAATAACCTAAATAGCAATTAAGAAATACTTGGCTATTCTCTGTTTCTACTCCGCACAACAAGATTGATCAGTGGTGCTCCTTTTTTTTCCGGGGCAGACACTCAGCACAGATTTTTCTGTGCTCACTTTATCAGGCAAATGGGGCGGTTTGGAATGGTTAACACTGGTTGTTTAGCGAGATTCGAATGCGTTTTTACCGCTTATTCACAGCATTTGTTCTTTTCCTGCTGATTATGGCGGTCGTGCCTTTATGTTGTTCCTCAACCATCATTGATCGACATAATCCAGGTGGGCAAAAGGTTCGGATTGAGATCAATGATGTTACAGATTCACAGGATGAGAGCCGGTGGCAAGTGAGTTTGCTGATTCAGGAAGGTTTCGACGACCAAAACAGTATCCTTCGCTTTAAAGCACCTTTGGTGTCAGCAGATTCAAGCAGTATTGCACTCTTGGTAACGAACGACCGGAGTGACTATTGCAATCAAATGGTGATGCTGAAAAAGGAACAGACACCCGTTTTACAATATCTCACTCAACAAGCGTCTAAAAATGGAACACTTGGTTGGCTTGACTTCCTCAATATTCAACAACTGACCGATGTTGGTTTCTGTAACACTCTCCTCCAGCGTGCCGCCAGCTCTTGTCCAGCCAGCGAAAGCCTCCAATGGCAGCTGAGCTGTTTCAAACTGTTTCTTGAGCGAACGGTCTTGAAGACAAATCATAACGCTGGCCTGAAGGCAGTTAATGGGGATGGGCAGCCCTCTGGTAGCGCACCCGATCCACAACCAAAGGACCAAAATAACCACCATCAAAAGGAAAAAAGAGAAGAACCTGAAGATCAGGAAAACCAATCACCGGGAGAAGGCCACGATGGCAGCGAGAATGGCAATAACAGAAAAGACGACGATGGAAAGGAGAATGAAAAAAATCCCGCGACTCAAGACCTCCAGGTACTTGCGAACCAGCTTGTAGCCATTATTGAAAGTGCCGATCCCGATGCTGCTTTTACGCTGAGGCAAATACTGGATGAGCTGGACATACCCCAGCGTTTGCAGGTTTTGGAAACGAAAAGCACAAACACCATGGGTAATCCTGTCAGTCCTCTTGAGGCAATACTGGAACTGCAGCGTTCATTTTATGAGAACTCATTGCGTAACCGGTTTATCGAGCAACTGATAGAAGCCACAAGCGATAAAACACGAACTTTGAATGACCCTGATATTTTGTCTTCACTTCAGCCGATCCTTCCAGCTGACTGGACACCGCCCGAAGCTGGCGACAATAACCTGATGATTTTGCATAAGATTGTTCAGGACCTAATTCATAGGGTCAGTCAATCTGACGAACAGCCACCCATAGGACAGTTTGAAAAATGTTGCTTTGTTGAGTATTGCGTTCAATTGTTCCTGCTCTATTCAAACCCGGTAGAATCTATTCGTGAACTGTTAGGGAAACTGTCAGATTCAGTCATAAGTCGTGATATTGTGATTTCTGCACAATCATTGACATTCTCGATCTCTTTTCGCGAGACCTTTATACAACTTGAACAACACCCATCGTTCCATGAATTAGAACACCTCTCAAATGATCTGATGAGTCAGACACATACTTCACACTCACTACAAGAGCTTTTAATAGAGCCTGTCATCGGTAGCAGTGATAATACTTCCTGCGAAATAATTGCCAGCAATGCAAATACATTCACCGATTTCTTCCAGCAAGTTAACAGCTACCAGGGCGCCTCTGGTTCTAACGACGGTTTTTCTGGTTTACCCACTGATAGAAACTTGCAGCCGGGATCAAGCCCAAAGCATCCTGCCCTTGCTGTTCAGCAAACTGACTCTTCCCAAAAGCGATTTCGGATGAGGCATACTCATGGACTACCTCCAGATCCCTCAGCTATTCATGCTGGAGATGCATCTAATGCAGGCAGCAGCTCCGACGATCATGAAACTCGAAATTTGAATCGAGGTTTAGAAAAGTCAGAACGTTTAGTCAATGAGTCACTCAGTCTCAGAAAAGCCAATCAGCTGAAAAAAAGTACCCAGAAAAAACAAAAGAAAAAAGTACGACAGATGGCAGCGGTCAGCCCGGCGATGCAAAGTAATGGCGCAGAGTGTCGCACTTCTTGCCAGCAGTCGAGCATCCATAATGAAGAGACAACCCCTTCGAATGAGCCGTTAAGGACAACTGAGCAAAAAGCCCGAAAGCCATTGTGCAATCATTACCATAGGTTATGTCGTGTGAACTTTGAGTGCTGCACCGGGTATTTCCCCTGTCATAGATGTCATAACGCCAGTGATGACTGCGACGTTACAGAACGTAAAGCTTTTGAAGCGAGAAAGCTTCAATGTTCTCTATGTAATTATGAAGGGAACATTACGGAAAACTCCCAGACGTGCCCTCAATGCAACGTGTTAATGTCGGAATATTTCTGCGCAAAATGCAAACACTTCACCAATATGAGAAAAAAACCGTACCACTGCGATAAATGCGGCATTTGCCGAATACACACGGATAGTGCCTTTCACTGTGATGTTTGCAATGTTTGTTATGATATAGGGTTAAAAGACAATCACAAATGCCGGGAAAACTCAGGTCACGATGAGTGCTGCATCTGCCTGGAAGATGTCTTCAACAGTTGCTGTACACTACCTTGCACCCACAAACTCCACAGGAGTTGTGCTACTGAAGCGATACAAAACGGGATAAAAACCTGCCCTTTATGCAGATACCCTCTATACACTCCGTTGGTTGAAAACTACCATTAACCGTTCGACCGGACTTAGTTGCTGCTGCCAGCGACGGCTGCAGGTTTGCAGCGTGGAAGGAAAATGCTACCACAGCCCGGTATCAGGCCCTGCAAGATACTTTCAGGTGGATACTGCCGAAAGCACTTTGGCAAAGGGCCTGTAATTCATGTAGCAATTCAGACATTCTTGGCTACTCTCTTTCTCTACTACGAATAATAACAATGAAAAGTGATGCTCCTTTATTTTTCCACGGCAAAAAGTCAACACAGACTGTTCTGGGGTTTCCTATTAGGGAGAGAGCGGGTTGGTATTATTGACACAAGTTGTGTAACGAGACTTGAATGCATCTTTACCGCTTATTAGTAGCATTTGTTCTTTCCATGCTAGCTATTGCGATTGTGCCATTATGCAGTTCCTCAATCCTCATTGAACAAAATAATTCCGCTGGGCATAAGGTTCGGATTGAAATCAATGACGGTACAGTTCCTCAGGTTGTAAGTCAGTGGCAAGTGAGTTTGCTGCTTCCGGAGGGCTTCGATGATCAATACTGTGTCCTTTGCTTCAAGACACCTGTGGTGTCAGCAGACTCGGACATTATCGCACTATTAGTCAAGAACGACCTGAGCAACTATCCACCCCCTCCACCCTGGAAGGGTGGAGGGGGCTGGCCATCGGGATTATTCGAAATTGATCTGGTTATCCTGACACCCGTCATCTCGTGGCTGATGTCCAAAGGCAGGGATTCTACCTCGTTTGAGGAACAGCCATCACTGGCACGTTTGAAAATGACACGGGTTAATGCCGACGGTTATTCCAGTGAAGCCGTTATACCTGTCGGTTGGCGCGATTTCCTGAATATTGAGCAAATGACCGATGTTTATTTCTGGAACACCCTCTTCCAGCGTACCGCCATTGCTTGCCCGGCCAGCGAAAACCATCAATGTTTAAAATTGTTTCTTGAGCGTACAGCCTTGAAGACACATCATGCTGTCAGCTTTAAAGAAGGTAGTGCGGATGGAGAACCCTATGGCAAGGTAGCCGATCAAGAATCAAAGGACGAAAATAACGACCATCAAAAGGAGCAAAGAGATGAACCTGAAGGTCAGGAGAGCAGATCACCGGCAGAATGGAATGATGGCAGTGGAAATAACAGAAAAGACGACAATGGAGAGGAGAATGAAAAAAACGCTACGACTCAAGACCTTCAGAGACTTGCGAACCAGCTTATAGCCATCATTGAAAGCGGCGATCCTGATGCCGTTCTTAAGCTGAGGGAAATACTGTATGAGTTAGACATGCCTCAGCGTTTGCAGGTTCTGGAAACAAAAGGCAGGAATAGCGGGGGTAATCCTGTTACTCCTCTTGAGGCAATACTGGAACTGCAGCGTTCTTTCAAAGAGCATTCATTGCGTAACCGGTTTATCGAGCAGCTGATAGAAGCCACAAGCGATAAAACACGGAATTTGAATGACCCTGATATTCTGTCTTCACTTCAGCCGATCATTCCACCTGACCGGACACTGCCCGAAGCGGGCGACAACAACCTGAGGATTTTGTATAAGATTGTTCAGGATATAATCCACAGGGTCAACCAATCTGGCCAACAACCACCTATAGGAGCATTTGAAAAATGTTGCTTTGCCGAGTACTTCGTTCAATTGTTCCTGCTCTATTCAAATCCACTTGAATCTATTCGTGAACTGTTAGTGAAACTATCAGATTCAGCCATAATCGGTGATATTTTGATTCATGCACAATCATTGACGTTCTCCATCTCTTTTCGCGATACCTTTATACAACTTAAACAGCACCCATCGCTCCGAGAATTAGTACGCCTCTCAAATGAGCTGACCAGGCAGGCACATACTTTCCACTCACTGCAAAAACCTTCACGACAAGTGCCTTTAATAGCGCCTGAAATCAGTCACAGTGATAATACCTCTAACGATACAACTGCCAGCAATAGAAATAGATTCACCGATTCCATCCAGCAAGTTAACAGCTCCCATAGTGCCTCTGGCGGCTGTTCCCCTGACTTGCCCATGGATAGATACTTACAGCAGGGAGCAAGGCCAAAGCGACGAGCCCTTGCAAATCAGCAAAATGCCTCTTCCCAAAAGCAATTAAAGGAAAGACCCTTATACGGTGATCATCAGGCCAATAAGGCGCATAACCGATCCGATTTTGAAGTGTTGGAGATAAATCAAAACGTCTCGAGTAAACATTCGACCGACGACTCTCTTCCCATTGAGTTTAAAAGACACGCTCAGGACAAAGAAGAGAAAAAAAGACAACAGATTGAAGAGTTAGCTGAAGAGATTGAAGGTTTAAGAATAAAGAATCGGGCGTTAACTATGGAGGCTCAAGGGTTAAGAATGCAGAATCGGGACTTGGCTAATATGAATCAAAATCTAATGGCAGAGAGTCGGAGGCATCGGGATTTGATGAGCAATTCGGAAACGACCAACCAATGCCTGAGGGAACAGATCAAAAAGTTGTACGTTGATCTCGAAAGCAAACAAGGAGTAATAGACTATCTGATCCATCAAGCAGCGGAAAACACAGCCCAGAGGCTGACAGCGGCCAATAATCCAGCGATGCCCGGCAATGACACAGCGCGTTTTGATTCTCACCAACCCTTGAGCCCCCCCAATGAGCAGTCACTCTCGTCTATTGACCATACAGAGCCCCCATCAGTAAACAATATTCCCCGTGAAGAACACCCACCGATTGCAGAGACCAACCCGACAATGTCAGGCAGTGACGAGGAGTATCGAGCTTCTCAACAGTTGACTTCCCCCAATGAGCAGTCACTCTCGTCTATTGATCGTACAGAGCCCCCATCAGTAAACAATATTCCCCGTGGAGAACACCCACCGATTCCGGAAACCAGCCCGATGTCAGGCAGTGATGAGTCGAACATCGACAATGAAGAGGCATACCCCCGGCAGGAACAGGTAACGACATGCTGGGACAAAAACCGAAATCGATCTTGCAGTCATTATCATCGGTCATGCCGTCTGAACTTTGGATGCTGTGCCAGGTATTTCCCCTGCCAAATTTGCCATAACGCCAGTGATGACTGCGATGTTAAAGATCGCAAGGCTATTGACGCGAAAAAGCTTCAATGTTGTTTCTGCAACTATGAGGGGGACATTACGGAAGACTCCCAGACGTGCCCGGGATGCAACCAGAAAATGTCGGAATATTTCTGTGCAAAATGCAAACACTTCACCTGTAAGGAGAGAAAACCGCACCACTGCGATAAATGTGGCATTTGCCGAGTAAACAAGCATAAGTCCTTTCACTGTGATGTTTGCAATATCTGTTTGGATAAAAGGTTAGAAGGCAATCACAAATGCCGGGAAAACTCAGGCCACGATCTGTGCTGCATTTGTCTGGAAGATGCCTTCAGCGGCTGCCAGATACTGCCCTGTTCCCACAAAGTTCACAGGAACTGTGTCATTGCGATGATTCAACACGGGATAAGAACCTGCCCCATGTGCAGACACCCTCTATACACTCCGGTAAATGGAAACAATCATTAACTGCTGACCGGATTTAATAATCGCCGTTGGTGTCCGTTTCAGATTTGCCACGTGGCAGTACAGGTCAAAAAATCCATATAGCCATTCAGAAATTCTTGGCTACTCTCTATCTCTACGAACAATAATGATGAAAAGTAATGCTCCTTTATTTTTCCACGACAGAAAGTCAACACAAATTGTTCTGAGGTTTTCTATCAGGCAAGTCAGAGCGGGTTGGCATTATTGACAAAAGTTGTGTAACGAGACTTGAATGCATTTTTACCGCTTATTAATAGCATCTGTTCTTTCCCTGAATGCTATTGCGATTGCGCCATTATGCAATTCTTCAACCAACGTTGACCGGCATAATCCGGGTGGGCAAAAGGTTCGGCTTGAAATCAACGATGGTACAGTGCCTCAGGTTGTGAGTCAGTGGCAACTCTATTCCGAAAATATAACAGACAGTGGTCTGGAAACGGGGCAAACCCGGAATAACACAGTGACACTGGCAAGAGATAGGTCGGCTGGCAACGCCGATTTTCCGGGAGGCAGCAACAGGGGCTTCTTCTATTCGTTTCCCCCTCCACCCTCCCGGAGTGGTGGAGGTGGGTGGCTACCTCTCGAGCGCACTGCCTTGAAGACCCATCATGCTGTTGGCATAAAAGCAGGTAATGATGTTGGAAAACCCTCTGGCAAAGTACCCGATAAAGAATCAAAAGACGAAAATAACGATCATCAAAAAGAGCAAAGAGATGAACCTGAAGGTCAGGAGAGCAGATCACCGGGAGAATGGAATGATGGCAGTGGAAATAACGTAAAAGACGACAATGGAGAGGAACAACTTAAACAGCACCCATCGCTCCGAGAATTAGTACGCCTCTCAAATGAGCTGACCAGGCAGGCACATACTTTCCACTCACTGCAAAAACCTTCACTACAAGTGCCTTTAATAGCGCCTGAAATCAGTCACAGTGATAATACCTCCAACGATACAACTGCCAGCAATAGAAATAGATTCAACGATTCCATCCAGCAAGTTAATAGCTCCCACAGTGCCTCTGGCGGCTGTTCCCCTGACTTACCCATGGATAGATACTTACAGCAGGGAGCAAGGCCAAAGCGACGAGCCCTTGCAAATCAGCAAAATGCCTCTTCCCAAAAGCAATTAAAGGAAAGACCCTTATACGGTGATCATCAGGCCAATAAGGCGCATAACCGATCCGATTTTGAAGTGTCGGGGATAAATCAAAACTTCTTGAGCAAACATTCGACTGATGACTCCCTTCCCATTGAGCTTAAAAGACACGCTCAGGAAAAAGAAAAGAAAAAAAGACAACAGATTGAAGAGTTAGCTGAAGAGGTTGAAGGTTTAAGAATAAAGAATCGGGCGTTAACTATAGAGGCTCAAGGGTTAAGAATGGAGAATCGGGACTTAGCTAATATGAATCAAAATCTAATGGCAGAGAGTCTTAGGCATCACGATTTGATGAGAGATTCGGAAACGACCAACCAATGTTTGAGGGAACATATCAAAAAGTTGTACGTTGATCTCGAAAGCAAACGAGGGATAATAGACTATTTGATCCATCAAGCAGCGGAAAATGCAGCCCAGAGGCTGACAGCAGCCAATAATCCAGCGATGCCCGGCAATGACACAGCGTATTTTGATTCTCACCAACCATTGAGCCCCCGCAATGAGCAGTCACTCTCGTCTATTGACCCTACAGAGCCCACATCAGTAAACAATATTCCCCGTGGAGAACACCCACCGATTGCGGAGACCAGCCCGACGATGTCAGGCAGTGACGAGCCGAACATTGACAATGAAGAGCCAAACCCTTGGCAGGAGGCGATAACGACATGCGTGGAAAAAACCCTAAATATAGCGTGCGATCATTACCATCGGTTATGCCGTGTGAACTTTGAGTGCTGTGCCAGATATTTCCCTTGCCATCATTGCCATAACGTCAGTGATGGCTGCGACGTTAAAGATCTCGAGGGTATTGACGCGAAAAAGCTTCAATGTTGTATCTGCAACTATGAGGGGGGCATTATGGAAGACTCCCAGACGTGCCCGGGATGCAACCAGCAAATGTCGGAATATTTCTGTGCAAAATGCAAACTCTTCAGCTGTAAGGAAAAAAAACCGTACCACTGCGATCAATGCGGCATTTGCCGGCTACACAGGGATAAGTCCTTTCACTGTGATGTTTGCAATGCCTGTCTGGATATAAGGTTAAAAGACAATCACAAATGCCGGGAAAACTCAGGCCACGATCCTTGCTGCATCTGCCTTGAAGATGTCTTCCACGGCTGCCTGATACTGCCCTGTTCTCACAAAGTTCATAGGGATTGTGCCATTGCAATGATTGAAAACGGGATAAGAACCTGCCCCATGTGCAGACAACCTCTACCCCTTCCGTCAGATGAAAACAATAATTAACCATCTGACCGAATTTAATAGTCGCTGCTGGTGACCGCTTCAGGTTTGCAGCGTGGCAGCACAGGGTAAGAAATCCATATAGCCATTCAGAAATACTTGGCTACTCTCTATGTCTACGAACAATAACGATGAAAAGTAATGCTCCTTTATTTTTCCACGGCAGAAAGTCAACACAAATTGTTCTGAGGTTTTCTATCAGGGAAATCAGAGCGGGTTGGCATTATTGACACAAGTTGTGTAACGAGACTTGAATGCATTTTTACCGCTTATTAGTAGTATTTGTTCTTTCCCTGCATGCTATTGCGATTGCGCCATTATGCAATTCTTCAACCATCGTTGACTGGCATAATCCGGGTGGGCAAAAGGTTCGGCTTGAAATCAACGGTGGTATAGTGCCTCAGGTTGTGAGTCAGTGGCAACTCTATTCCGACAATATAAAAGACAGTGATCTGAAAACCGGGCAAACCCTGAATAACACAGTGACACTGGCAGGAGACAATCTGGCTGGTAGCGCCGATTTGCCCGGAGGCAGCAACGGGGGCTTCTTCTATTCGTTTCCCTCTCCACCCTCCTGCAGTGGCGGAGGTGGGTGGCTACCTCTCGAGCGCATTGCCTTGAAGACCCATCTTACTGTTGGCATAAAAGCAGGTAATGATGGTGGAAAACCCTCTGGCAAGGTACCCGATGAAGAATCAAAAGACGAAAATAACGATCATCAAAAAGAGCAAAGAGATGAACCTGGAGGTCAGGAGAGCAGATCACCGGGACAATCTAATGATGGCAGTGGAAATAACAGAAAAGACGACAATGGAGAGGAGAATGAACAAAATGCTACGACTCAAGACCTTCAGGAACTTGCGAACCAGCTTATAGCTCTCATTGAATGCGGCGATCCCAATGCCGTTTTTATGCTGAGGGAAATACTGGATGTGCTAGACATGCCTCAGCGTTTGCAGGTTCTGGAAACAACAGGTACAAACGCCAGGGGTAACCCTGTCACTCCTCTTGAGGCAATACTGGAACTGCAACGTTCTGTCAAAAAAAATTCATTGCGCAATCGGTTTATCAAACAGCTGATAGAAGCCACAAGCGATAAAACACGGACTTTGAATGACCCTGATATTCTGTTTTCACTCCAACCGATCATTCCACCTGCCCGGGCACTGCCCGAGACTGGCGTCAACAACCTGAGGATTTTGTATAAGATTGTTCAGGATATAATCCGCAGGATTAATCAATCTGACCAACAAACACTTATAGGACAATTTGAAAAATATTGCTTTATCGAGTACTTCCTTCAATTATTCCTGCTCTATTCAAACCCACTTGAACCTATTCGTGAACTGTTAGGGAAAATATCAGATTCAGTCATAAGCCGTGATATTGTGATTCATGCGCAAACATTAACGCTCCCCATCTCTTTTCGCGATGCCTTTATAGAGCTTGAACAGCACCCATCCCGCCATGAATCAGCACACCTCTCAAATGAGCTGATAAGGCGGACACATACTTTCCACTCACTACAAGAGCCTTCACTAAAAGTACCTTTAATAGCGCCTGTAATCAGTCACAGTGATAATACCGCCAACGCTACGACTGCCAGCAATGCAATCAGATTCACCGATTCCATCCGGCAAGTTAATGGCTCCCACAGTGCCTCTGGCTCTGGCTGCTGTTCCCCTGACTTCCCCACGGATAGATACTTACAGCAGGGAGCAAGGCCAAAGCGACGAGCCCTTGCAAATCAGCAAAATGCCTCTTCCCAAAAGCAATTAAAGGAAAGACCCTTATACGGTGATCATCAAACCGATGGAGCGCAAGACCAATACCTTTCGGCAGCGTCGGTGATAAATCAACGTTTGTTAAGTAACCATTCTGGCGATGGTTCCCTTCTCGTCAAACTGGAAAGATGCACTCAGGAGAAAAAAAGACAACAGATTGAAGAGTTAACTGAAGAGGTTGAAGGTTTAAGAATAAATAATCGGGCGTTAACTTTAGAGGTTCAAGGGTTAAGAATCGAGAATCGGGACTTAGCTAATATGAATCAAAATCTAATGGCAGAGAGTCTGAGGCATCGGGATTTGATGAGCAATTCGGAAACTACCAACCAATGCCTGAGGGAACAGATCAAAAAGTTGTACGTTGATCTCGAAAGCAAACAAGTAGTAGTAGACTATTTGACCCATCAAGCAGCGGAAAATGTAGCCCAGAGGATAACAGCAGCCAATAATCCAGCGATACACAGCAATGACACAGCGCGTTTTGCTTCTCACCAAGAGTTGGGTGCCCACAATGAGCAGGCAGACTCATCTATTGGCCATTCAGAACTCCCATCAGTCACCACCAGGATCCATGGAGAAGAGCAACAGGTGCCAGAGACCAACCCGACGGTACCAGGCAGCGGCTCAGAGTATCGCGCTTGTCACCAGCAGTCGAACATCCACAATGAAGAGGCACCCCCTTCGAATGAGCCGTTAAAGGCATCTGAGCAAGAAGCCCGGGAGCCATTATGCAACCATTACCATAGGTTATGTCGTGTAAGCTTTGAGTGCTGTGCCGACTATTTCCCCTGCCATAAATGTCATAACGGCAATGATAATTGCGAAGTTTCAGATCGCATGGCTTGTGAAGCGAGAAAGCTTCAATGTTCTCTGTGTCAATATGAGGGGGACATTACAGAAAATTCACAGACGTGCCCTGAATGCAACGCGTTAATGTCGGAATATTACTGTGCAAAGTGCAAACAATTCACCAATATGGAAAAAAATCCGTACCACTGCGATCAGTGCGGCATATGCCGAATAGGCAGGGATAAATCCTTTCACTGTGATGTATGCAATGTCTGTCTGGAAGTAAAGTTCCAAGGCAATCACAAATGCCGTGAAAACTCAGGCCACGATGAGTGCTGCATTTGTCTGGAAGATGTCTTCAACGACTGCCAGATACTACCCTGTTCCCACAAAGTTCATGGAAATTGCAAAATTGCGATGATTCGAAACCGGATAAGAGCCTGCCCCGTGTGCAGACACCCTCTATAAACTCCGTTAAGATAAAAACAATAATTAACCGTCTGACCGAATTTAATAGTCGCAGCGGGTGTTCGCTTCATACTAGCAGCCTGTCGGACTTAAGGCTGTCCTACTGCGGTTGCAATAAATTGGTCTAAAAATTCCTGCTTCTTCGTCAAATAGCTCGCTATTCTCCTCAGAAGCAGAAATTTTTATCCTCAATTTCTTGCAATCCTCGCTACGGACGCTTAAGTCCGACAGGCTGCTAGCAGCTTGGTACCAAGCCTTGCAGGATACTTTCAGATTGATGCTGCCGAGGGCTATGCAGCACAGGGCAAGTAATCCATATAACAATTCAGCAATTCTTGGCTATTCTCTTGTTTTACTACGAATAATAAGAATGACCAATGATGTTCCTTTATTTTTCCAAGGCAGAAACTCAGTGCAGATTGTGGTGGCGTTTTCTATCAAACGAAGAGGATAGAATTGGTATTATTGACTTAAGTTGTTTAGTGAGATTTGAATGCATTTTTACCGCTTATTGATAGCATTTGTTCTTACCCTGCTGGCTTTGGCGGTTGTGTCATTATGCTATTCCTCAACTCTCATTGACCGACATCATTTCGATGGGCACAAGGTGCGGATTGAAACCGTTTTACCCGCTGGTTGGCCCGATTTCCTGAATATTGAGCAACTGACCGATGTTCATTTCTGGAAAACCCACTTCCAGCGTGCCGCCACCGCTTGCCCGGCCAGCGAAAACCTTCAGTGGCAGCTTAGCTGTTTAAAACTGTCTCTTGAGCGCACAGCCTTGAATACGCATCATGCTGGTGGCTTAAAGGCAGGTAATGGCGATGGAGCACCCCCTGGCAGTCAAACAGATAAAGGAACAAGCGACAAAAATAACCATTATCAAAAAGAACAAAGATTTGAACCTGATGGTCAGGAGAGCAGATCACCGGGAGAAGGCTATGAAGGCAGAGGAGGTGGAGATAACAGAAAAAACGACAATGGAGAGGAGAGCGAAAAAAATACTACGACTCAAGACCTTCTGGCTCTTGCGAACCAGCTTATAGCCATCATTGAAAGCGGCGATCCCGATGCCGTTTTTAAGCTGGGGCAAATACTGGATGAGCTGGAAATGCCTCAGCGTTTGCAGGTTCTGGAAACAATAGGCACAAACACCAAGGGTAATCCTGTCACGCCTCTTGAGGCGGCACTGGACCTGCAGCGTTCTTTCTATGAAAACTCAAAGCGCAACCGGTTTATCAAGCAGTTGATAGAAGCTACAACCGATAAAACACGGACTTTGAATGACCCTGACAAGCTGTCTGCACTACGACCGATCATTCCACCTGACCGACCACTACCCAAAGCTGGCGACAACAACCTGGATATTTTGTATAAGATTGTTCAGGATATAATCCACAGGGTCAATCAATCTGACCAGCAGCCACCTATAGGACAATTTGAAAAATATTGTTTTATTGAGTACTTCGTTCAATTATTTCTGTTCTACTCAAACCCACTTGAACTTATTCGTCATCTGTTAGGACAAATATCAGATTCAGCGGTAACGCATGAGATTATAATTGCTGCACAATCATTGACATCTGCCAGTTCTTTTTCAAATACTTTTATGCAATTTCACCAACACCCATCGTTTCATGAATTACAACATTTCTTAAATGAAGGGTTAATTCAGTTGCATACCGACCCTTCACCCCGTGAGCCTGAAATCAGTTCCACCGGCCAAGTTCATAGCTTCGACAGTGCCTCTGGCTCTGGATACTCACAGCAGGGAGCAAGACCAAAGCGGCGCGCCCATAATCATCAGCCTAATGTGCTGCGCCAAAAAGGATTAAAGACAAGACAATCCTGTGGTAATCATCAAACGCGTTTGGGAAGTACGCCATCCTTTACCAGAGTGGGTAGAGCCATCGCTGTACCTGCCAGGAAAACAATGGATGATTACATGAATATCAATGCTTTCCGCGATAATGCATTTAAAGTGGATAAGGTGAAACATGCACAAATTACCGATAATGAGTGCCCAATATGTCGTAAGCACTTTTCACGTACAGCAAGATTAGTGAAAACGCCATGCAATCACATTTTTCACGTGCTTTGTTTAAATCTGTGGCTCCAAAGAGAGCTACCTCCTCTTTCAGTTTTAACTTGCCCTGTATGTCGATCAGAATTAAATAACTTAAAAGAAAAACTTAACAATTTAAACAAGCTATTAAAAAAATACGGCAATTGTCATTCGTTAGACAGTGCAAATAGAGCTGTTAAGGAATGGAATACGACAGAAACAGGTTATGAAGCTTTGTACCATTTTGTCCAACTTTGCAGGCACAACAGTAAGGTTTCAGATGACTCACGGTACGTCAATGTCTTGAGAAAAATAATTCACCCCATTACAAAAGCCAACATTCCCCACGACCTTAGGATCAACTCAGCCACCTTCAGCCCCGATAGCCGTCGTGTGGTGACCGCCAGTAACGATTGTACAGCGAAAATCTATGGCCATAAGGCCGATGGATCATGGGAAGAAGAGGTCACTATCCGACACAATGGTACAGTCAAATCAGCCAGCTTCAGTAGCGACAACTGTCGTTTAATAACCGCCAGTACGGATCACAAGGCGAAAATCTTTAGCCAAGAGGATGATGGATCATGGACAAAAAAACTGACCGTTCAACATACTGGCAAGGTCAATTCAGCCACCTTCAGCACTGATAGCCACCATATAGTGACTGCCAGTGAAGATGGTACGGCAAAAATCTTTGCCCAAAAGGACGATAGACCATGGGAAAAAGAAGCCACCATTAGCCACAATGGTCCGATCCAATCAGCCACCTTCAGCTCCGATGACCGCCATGTGGTGACTGTCGGTAAAGATAACGTGTTAAAAATCACTGGCAGGTCAGCCAATGGATCATGGAAAATAAAAGCCACCATTTCCCATGATGACGCTATCAACTCAGCTACATTTAGCCCCGATGCCCGCCGTGTGGTGACCGCCAGTGAAGATTGTACGGCAATAATCTATGCCCAACAGGACGATGGGTCATGGGAAAAAGAATTCACCATCAGCCATATCGACAGCGATGGTCCAATCCAATCAGCCAGGTTCAGCCCCGATGACCGCCATGTGATGACTGTTGGCAGGGATGACCTGGTTAAAATCTATGGCAAGCAGGACAACGGACGATGGCTAAAAAAAGCCATCATTGCCCATGAAGATCGGATCAACTCAGCCACCTTCAGCGCCGATGGATGCCACTTGGTGACCGCCAGTGACGATAATACGGCTAAAATCTATGGCGAAAAGACCGATGCATCATGGGAAGAAGAAATTACTGTCTACCACTACCATAAAGTCCTCTCAGCCACCTTCAGCCCCGATAGCCGACATATGGTGACCACCAGTATCGACAGGGCGGCAAAAATTCATAGCCACAATGACAATGGATCATGGAAAGAAGACACCACTACCCTTCATAGAGATTGGGTCTGTTTTTGTTCAGCCACCTTCAGCACCGATGGCCGCTTTGTGGTGACCTTCACTATGGACAGGAAGGCAAAAATCCATACCCTGAAAGACGATGCATCATGGAAAAAAGAAATCACTATCTGTCACGATGGCACGGTACTCTCAGCCAGCTTCAGTGCCGATAGCCGCTTTCTGGTGACTACCAATTTCATGTCAGATAATGGTCGTTTTTACCACACTGCGAAAATCACTGAACTCTGGAAGGAAGAATGAAAGCAAACTGATCCATCGACACCAACAGGCACTAGCAGCCTGTCGGACTTAAGGCTGTCCTACTGCGGTTGCAATAAATTGGTCTAAAAATTCCTGCTTCTTCGTCAAATAGCTCGCTATTCTCCTCAGAAGCAGAAATTTTTATCCTCAATTTC
>NZ_JAGRPU010000070.1 GCF_024606225.1 Endozoicomonas sp. ISHI1
CACCCATTCTGACCCGACTGGAAATTGATTCAAATGAATGGCTCAAAACCATGAGATATAATAACCGCTTCTATCGGGCAGTGGGCAGGCTGGAAGCCATGAAAACTTTTGCTCAGGAAGCGGGGCAACAATGGGTACAGGGGTTGTTTATCTGTAGTCGTTTATTTCATGGCGTAAGCTGATTGCCCGACTTTTCTATTGTTATTTGTTTCTCCTGTTATATGGGGAGCTTTGCTGTTTCTGACTTTTCCCATTTTGAGTGATTCACTTGTTGTTTGTTATGACGAACGATTATTTTGAGTGGCTGTCAGAGTTTGATGGGCTATTGGGCTCGTGGATTATGGGCCGTGTTTTATATGGATGTCTTATTTTTTCTATTTGTGTGTGGATGTCCTATTTTTTCATTTTTTTCTATTTTTTTCTATTTTTTTCTATTTTTTTCTATTTTCTCTATCCTATTTTTCCTTTTGTTTTTCTCTGTTTTTCTCTCTTTCGTTTTTCTTTCATTATATGGATGTCCTACTATGTACCCTCTTTCATTATATGGATGTCCTACTATGTACTCTACTATGTACTATGTACCCTATGTACTATGTATTCCTATGTATCCTATATGGATGTCCTATGTACCCTTGGATGTCCTATGTACCCTCTATGTACTCTCTATGTACTCTATGTACTATGTATCCTATGTATCTATCCTATGTATCTTCCAGCAAAAGGAGTATCAAAACGAAGCGTAAAAAGGCTGGGTGGAGCAATAAATATCTTGCTCAGCTACTGAGGTCGTTCATTGTAGGGCTAAATTAGAATGATTATTCTGGTCCGTAAGCTCTCGTAGACCAGCTGGATAGCAGCGGAGCAGATTTATTTTTCCTGCCCGGGACGGTTTATATCCAGCAAATCAATATTCAATTTCATCCACTGCAGAGTAGCAGCCAGGTTCACGGTATGGCAGATTCCATCATTGAGGGTTAACAAGCCACGGGTTTCATCAATTACCTGGTTCACCTCTTTTTGGCGTTCTTCAGAAAATCTCTCCAGCAAACGTTTCAGATTCAGCTGTCCCTGGGTCAGATATGCAAACCTCAGAGGAAACTGACGCAACTGGTACAATTTAACCAAATCTGGTTCCAACCCCGCTTTCTGCCAGGTTTGGAGTGCCATAAGAATCATGGAGTCCAGTTTATGCTTATCAATGACAGGTTTGTCTACTGTCTCGATAAAGTCCTTACTTTCCCCATTGATTAACAATCGTCCCAGTTGTTCGTCCCCTAAATAAATTGTCTGCAAAAAAAACTCCAACATATTGTCTTTAGTGAGGGGTTCTTTGTCCACATAATAACCGTTACGAGCCAACATGGGGGATTCCAGCAATGTTACCAGATCGTGCAACGCGAACGACTCACAGCCAACGCCACTGGCTTGACGACCAGGCAGAAAGAAAAACCGGGAATCAGTAAAGTCGTGATATTTTATCGCCAGTGTTATCGCTAAACCGACAAAATGCGACAGGGGCGAATAAAGTTGTTCTTTTTTGTAGCGCTTAAAAGCGCTCAGACTATCAACAAAAAAAAACCGATAATGCCCTTTGCTATTTCTCCTGATAGAAAAAACATTAACGTGACCTGTTGTATCCTGAAAAATATAGTTTTTTGGCTCTTCTGTTGCCATTAATGGCAGTTGCGTTATAAATAACGCAACCAACTGGCGAAGACACTGTTGTATACCAAGATAAGTATGCATAAGCCTTAAAATATTCGAATTAGCGGCATCCAGAAGTCTGTCAACTAACTCGTAGTTGGGCAGCTCTTCAGGCAAATCAAGCTGAGGAAGCACTGCTTTGGCAAATATTCTGATTAAATTTGCTGGCAATTTCTTAAACCCGGGATGTTTAATTAAAACATGGGTCATTTCACCTTCTTCCAGCTTTTCGGGAAAATAAAGCTTGAGGAGACTAAGAACCCCCTGCCAACGGTATTCTGCGCTCTCCAGATAACCTTTCTCTGCTAAAATATCGGGGTTTTCCCTATACAATGCTTTCAATTCTGCATAAAAGTCATCAATGTTGTTTTTCTGATCCATCGTTTTCAATGACTTTTCAGCAGCCTTAAGTATTTCTTTCAGTTTTTCAAGGTGCCTGGCATGACTCTCATTGTTTCCGGAAGCCGATGCTGACGCTGCCCCGGAGTCTGATGAACCTGAAGAGTCAGAACTACTTTGCCCTTTAGTCATTTGTTTTTTACTTTGTCGCTTTTGCTGCGGTGGTGGAGATTTACCGTCGGTTTTAGATTGTTCCTTGTTTTCGTTGCCATAACGGTTTAATTCGAATGGATAGCCAGTAAACACAGCTCCTTTATCTGGTTGTAGCCCTCCCCCTTCAGAGACAGGTAAACTGATTATCGAACTTTTTTTCCCCTTCTGTAACAGCAGTAGTGGAACAATCCCGGACTTGGGTAGACGAACGGGATCAGGTAAAAAAGAGGAAAAAATCGCATCGGCATCATTGCCAGAGACCAATGATGAAGCGAAAGGAATTACAGCCTGACTGTCGACCGAAAAAAGGATGATGGCCAAAATAAAAACACAAGACATATTCTTCATAGTGAAAAACTGAACTTCTATTAGGGATGTAGCATAGGAATACTAGACAAAAAACTCATATTTAACTGATTTTGAGGTAATTTTTTTGGTTCACTGTTGAGCACGAGTTCACAATAAACGACTGTATATTAAGGGCGCCATATATGAAACATTCGACGTATTTTCAGAACTGACTGAAGTTCGATCAGATAATTTGGATGTGAATGTTGATTTCGTGCTCGGGAATCTGACATCAATTTATCGCCTGTTTCAGATGATTCACCGCAGGGTCGTAATCTGGAACGACTCGATTATGCTAAAACTGATACTTACTTGTAGGCAAAGAATATAACTAGTATTTATATGAGAACATATTCCAGACGTATTGCAGCAATAACAATCATGGTAAGTGCCACCTTTGCTGCCACAACTTCAGCCATAAAAGTGTATAAGAAAGAAGGAAGAATCCTGGTGTTAAGAAATGTACCAATAAGTCAGGTATTTACTCCTCAGGTAACGATTGAAGGAAATCAGCGATCTGGAAAAACTCATCGTGACCAGACGATGGTCAGTTATCCAGTGACTCACAAAGCGAATTCAAATTCACGCTGTTCAAAAACTCTCCGGCAATGATTGTCAGTTCATTGGTTTTCAGTACCAGAGCGTTGCTGAGATTGTGTGCTTGCCGCAAGTAAGCATCTTCAACCGTCTTTTGGAACCGGGAAGAGCTATCAATGAGAGTCATCATGGCATACAGCTCTCTTGGTGAGGATGGACTGTGAGCGCCATGGTACTCTCTTTTCTTATTATTTGCCCCGATGGCAGCATCAGCCCAACAATACTTTAAGCATCCGCCTTTCGAGTTTGCCAATCTATACAGGTAATAACTGAAGGCCTGCTGAATCGCTTGAGTGCATTTGTTTTTTAAATCACTCTCCAGTCTACGCTCCTCATCAGACGGTTTGAGGCGCTCCAGAGTAGTGCTGTACCTGTTTTCAATCTCAAGCCGTTTTTTCTTATATTCACTTTTTTCACTTCGATATCGCTCATCAAGAGACACGGGGTGTCTGTAATCGCTATTATCATGTGCTTTGTTCAGTGCTTTCATTTCATGATCAAATTGTTTTTTCATCTGCTCATATTGATTGATTTTTTCAAAAAGCGGCTTCAGGTCGTCCGGTCTGTTTGCAATAATTCGTTGTAACAGGGCTTCGACCTTTTCATTTATCACGGTGTCGTCCCAGTATGGATGCCCCATGATAATCACTGGACGGTGGTCCGCCTTGACCGGGCTTGACTGCTCAAACGCGGGATCATGTACCAACATTCGTTCTATATTCGGAATGCCTTCAGGTTCGTCCGTCCAGTATTTTTGTAGAGATAAGCTGGCAATTTTACCTTGAAGGAATGGCGAAACCCCATCATGACTATGAGTAACGAGCGAGGCATACGTTTTCATCGTTTGGAAGCCCTTGTAATAGTTCTGCCATAGGCGATTATTTTTTTCCCCGGCCAATGATTCCTTGTACCACTGTTTCAGACAACGGCTGGCATCAACTTTCAGTTCATCGACGCTTTCCAGACACAACAACAGCTTATGATGTTCAACTTTCTCCTTTCTCTGACTCTGGAAGTCTCCTTCCGGCAATGGATTCAGCCAACCCGATTTCAGGGCTTCACCGGCAAATTGAATAACTGAACATTTGCTTAAGTTACTGCCATTCAGTATTTTCACTATTGAGTTCAACCACTCGTGCGGGGATCCTCCGCCGTGAACAATCATTTTTGAATAGAGTAATTTGAGTTGAGCTGTGGCCTGATCTTCATCACTGTCGAACAATATTTGTTTTACGGCGTCCGACAGCAGATTACGTTTTCGGGCATTTTTATCATATAAATCACCAATCAATGCTTGCTCGGCACAGTCCGATGATTGTATCTCCAGCGACTCTAACATTGAGACGCCCATGGAAAAACTGGCCAAATCTTTTTTCTGCCAAAGTCTCTCAACCATTCTGAAAGGTGTCAGATCGGTTTCTGGCAATGCAGTATTTGTCTCAAGGGCTTTTTTCAGCGCCTCCAGGCTCATCCCCAAGGCGTTAGCCATAGCTTCCTGTTGTGCTAAATCAGCACCTTCCAGGAGATCCCTGATCTTCTTTGACTCAGAGCCAGAACCACCGACCCGCCTGGTGGGCTGGAAGTCAGGCAGGATGTTTGTTTTCTTGACAGGCGCCCCACCCAAATCCACTGGCTTCCAGGTATGGCCTCTATCCAGAGAACACTCTGCAAAAGTGTGATAACGGTTAAGAATTTGCCGACATGGAATCCCGAAATAACGGCAAAGAGCAACAAAAACAGGCACACGATGACGACAGCTCCCCTGCCGCTGTGTTACCAGGAAATGAAAGAAATTTTTATCGCGCTCTGCTGGCATAGCAACACCGGAAAACGCTTGACAAAAGTCCCTGATCGCCTCAATGCGTTGCCTGGTGTTTTTAGCGTTTTTTATTCTCTGCAAAGGTACCCGTACTTCAGATGGTTGCAGGTCAATGCGAGTAAACACTCCGTTCAGTACTGTTTTTATACCTTCTGAACAGCGGACGTCAAAACGTGTTGATTGTGCTGGTCGGACTTTTTCAGCCAGTGTTATTTTGCCCGCTTTTCTGTGTTCTACGACATAAGCAAATTTAATAATCTGGTTGGCTTTGGCCTCTGCAACAGTGATTGTGTGAAGCCCTGTATATCGATCCCTGAACAGGGTAAATGGCAGTTCTGGTTTTATGCGCAGAGCCACGATACGGTCATCAGGCGTCAGGCTGGGCAACGCATATCGACCATTGTCCGATGACCAGTCAAAGGTCGCCAGCGTTTGATCTCTGGCTAATATCACTTCCTGGTCAGATTCTGGTAACCGGTTCGGTATGAGGACTTCAGCCCCCTGCATGTGTCGATCATTAATATCGATCCATTTAATATCACCCTTATCAGACACAAAAATATCCTTTGCCCACCACCGATACATACCGGGAAAATAGTCCTCACTCTTAAAAATTATATACTCGCTAATCTGTGGCTCACTCTCGTTCTCATAGTCCGTTGTCCGATCCAATACCGGAGCCTCTTTCTCGTGCTCTTTCGAATCGTATTTTTCGGGCGCCTTATCATCGTCAATAGTCAACGCCTTGTGAACAGGTTCTGGCTCAGGGTTCTTGCTATGAGCCAACGCTGGCGCTTGTTTCTCCCGGACTTTTGGCATGTCTTGTGTTGTTTCGTTAATAAAATCGTCTACCAGATGCTTCGGCAGATCACTGATCTGATGCCAGAACACGGACCAGCGTTTTACGCCATGGTCTATCCATTCACTTATCCGCCTGTCAGCCTCACGAAGATAAGGCTGGTGAGCAGATAAGCCCAGCGTCAGTGTTTGTTCTGTCGTGAGGGAAAATACGCTATCAGCCTTCAAACCCGTCTGGCCAAACTCACGATTAAACCAGCTTTTCTGCCAGTGTCGGTAAAGTGCCTGAGTGAGTAGATCGTCGGAGTCATAAGGCTTCAGGGGAAGGCCCGATGACTGCCACTTTGCCTGAGCCACGCTCTTGATGATTTCCGTTCTGGCTTCCTTTTCATCCAACTGAGTGTTAACACGGATTTCATGTTTTTTTTCATCAACACTGTTGAGATGACTGCTTCGTACCAACCACGGACGATCAATGTTCGATACCGTTTGATTGAGCCAACGGCAAAGTCCGGAATCAAATTCACTTTTCCCTATGGCAAGAGCCGAAGACTCCTGCAGTTCCTCCAGCGATATATTGGCGGCCATCAGATAAAGCCGGTAGTGCTGATTAAGGCATTGATGAACGGCTTTTTCGCTAAAATCGCCACCTCTGGTGATAGCCCTGGCGATATTCTGTAAATCAAGACTGGTCGGCTGCAGCGGCAGGTTTTTGCGTTGCAGGTAAGCCCTTAAACGACAATGTTTTTCCGTCACCTTTTTAGCGACGAGTTTCCCTTCTGAGGACTCTGGCAACACTTTCCCGGCAATGGTCTGTAATTCCACCCGGTTGTACTGCCGGATGGGCAAATGTCGAAAACGCCCTTTCAGCGCCGGTGATAAGGGTTTTCGCCCGCTGTACTCAGGCGGGTTGATGGTGGCAAACAGATGGAAACCCGGATGGGCGTCACCGGCCAGGATATCGTTTAATTCACCTTCCAGATGCTGGCTGTCGATCAGATTCATTTCTGAAATGACCACGATGCCGCCATGCACTTTGGCCTTTTGGATCGCTTCACACACTTTGTCCCAGGAACAATCGCAGGCATTCAGGAGAGAGACCTCGGGCATGGACTCTTGCCGTTGCTTAGCTCGCTGTTTGGCACTTTCAATCATCAGATTCAGCGTGACATCCTTACCCCGTCCGGCTGGGCCTTCAATCAGTGTCGCCTGACGACCGTCGTGTTTTCTGTGAAGATGATAAGCCTGCTGACAGCGGCTTAAATCCTGTCCAAGCCGTTGCACCAGTTCACTGACTGCCGATCCGGAGGTATCAAAGTCTGGTCGGATTTTTTTGGTGACTGTTCTGAAGGCCTGATGCATATCCTGCAGGGTGTGGTTATAAACTTTGTCGCTCAGGGTGTTGTTTGGGTGGTAACGGGCAGCAAACCAGATTTCCAGTGCTGACAGGGCATCCTGATGGGTTTCGGTGATTTCAGGGCCCAGTACATCCCGGAAACTTTGTTGGACCAAACCGTTCATTTGCTTATGGGTAACAGTGTTGCCTGCGGGCAACGAACGATCCAGGTACCAACCCACCCAACTGCAGATATCCGTTAAATCCCTGGGGGTAAACTCATGCTCTGGCAACAGTTCCTGATAATATTGCCAGAGTACCATCACACTCTTGGTGGCACTCTGTGCAATCGTGTTTATTTCAGAATCAGGCAGATGCCGTTGTAAATGACTGGCCAGCGCCGGTTCCACTACCCTGTCCCGGAGGAAAGTCTGGTCCAAGCGAGCGTAGTAAGCTTTCGACAGTTTCTCTTTCAGGGCCGGGTCCAGTTGGCGCCCGGCGTAATGATCCGGGTTACCAGTGAGAATCACCCGATGTTTTGAGCTGACCTTGACTGGATGACCATTCACATAGATGCAGGGTTCGGGTTCCCATAAGCCGTTCAGTGATGACAGCAATCCTGCCTTGGTGAGGTTGGCTTCATCCAGAACCAGTGTTGTGTATTCTCCGTCTTTGTCAGATTCGCTTTGGGCCCATTCCATCAGCACCCGGTTTTGCTGCAACATAGAGCGGTCGCCATCGGCGTGTGCTTGCCACTGCCAGCGTTTCATCAGAGTCTGTTCGCTGTCAGAAGGTCCAAGGGAAAGCACCGCTGCCTGACCGGAAGCCTTTGCCATTTTGGCGGAAAAGTAACTTTTTCCGGTGCCGGTTTCCCCTTGCAGGAATAGAACGGGAGAGTCTGTAAGCCGGTCATGGAGTCGGGATAATCGACGACTTTCACGATCTTTCTGATTTATCAGGCCGTGATAAAGATCCTGAGCCAGTGCTGACAAAGGCTTATCAGCGGAACCCTGCCATGCCAGTGATTCAGACAGTCTGTCTTTTATACGTTCAATGCCTTCTGCGTCGGAATTTGCTGTTCTGGCAATATGAAAACAATCGGTGGCCAGAGCGTGAATGGCATCGGATCGGGTCTGGCCTGATGGCAAAGGTAACTGCCAGCCAGAAGCCAGTGCATCTTGCAAACGTTTAATCTGTCTTGATGGCCTGATGGTGAACGATTGGCAGGTCTCTGCTGCGGGATCGACTTTCAACTGGCAGGCCATTGCATCTCGTTGTTGTTCAGAGGTATGGGCCACGATCAGGGCACAGAGCCAGTCCAGAACTTCCTCTTCATCCCATTGCGGAGATAAAGTTTGATAGGACCGTTTTGCTTGCTTAAACACCTTCGGGTCAGAGGCTCTGATCAGTGACCACAGGTTTTGCTTCACAAACGCTCTGTCTAAACGTGGGGCACTATTGATGATTTCATTTAACTGATCCGGATCTACACAGGCAGTTTGACCCTCATCGAGCTTTTTATAAGCGTCCGGCAGTAACTGCCAACAAACCACTTTCATAAAATCACGCACTGACGGATTCTGCCGCAAGCCATGGGTGATGACACTATTGATGGCCTTGCGCCAATGGCGGGGCAGGAGCAGGGAGGACTGGTCAACCCGCTGTGCCCGTCGGGCAGCCAGTATCAGGTTATTTAATAACCCTTCGGTTATTTCAGGCAGAGGGTTACACAGGTGAGCAGGTACGGTTTTAAACGCTTCGTAAAGATCATCAAGCGCTTGTTCTGGCAGTTCAGTCCGGGGGATATCATGCTTGTCCGCATTGATATCCCAGAGATCGACCGCAGAACAGGGTTTACCCGTGGCGACCATCGAACTCAATACTGAAGATGGGCTTTCTGAGGACTCAGGCCAGAGCAGTGTGACATGAGCTTGTGGGTAGGCCTGTAATTGACCATTTACCAACATTGGCTGTCCCACAACCAGGGGTTCCAGCAGTTGCTGAAGCGATGGGTTACTCTCAAGTCCCAGGAATACCACTGGCTTGCCAGCCGTTAATGCCTCCTGCAACTGACTCTGACGTCGTCCAAAATACGCCTTTTGCTCGGAGGTGATATGGATGTTATCAAATAGCTGGCAGAAGCGGGTTTGTTCATTGACCTGGATGACCAGAGGTGTTTCCGGCTGATCATTGATCCAATGACTGGCTTGGGCATGTTGCTGGTAAGTGATGGTTCTAAAAACGGCATGATCTCTCATTGAGTGCTCATCGTTTTCTGTCAATCCCAGAGCTTTCGGCTGCTGCCTTGAATGAGCCACCTGTAATTGGAGCTTCAGGCCTGTCGTCTCCCTGATGGTCTTCAGTGAACCCAGTAAGCGAAACCAGAGTGCTTCAGTGAGGGGCGAAGTGACGGTGACTACACCACCCGCCCGAACCTGTTCCAACAGACAGGTGTTAGGCACTGCATGGCCTTCCGGGGCAATGGCAATCGGGCTCAGCCATTCCCTGATGTTACTTTCGTTAATGATGATCGGATTTTTTGGTGCCTGCTCTTCTTTTTTATCACATGAGTGGGACAGGCTTTGGAACAGTGAATGAAGTTCGTTCTTCCCTACCGGCATCTGATAAAACTGAACATTGTCGGGTAACTGACAGACCTTCCCATTGCTCTCAAAGCACTGCTGCGCCAGCATTTGCCGAATTGTCTGTTCGAAGGCCAGATCCTGCCAGTTGGCCCCTTTCAGAATCACCTGTTGTCCGGCCTTCAGTGACTCAAGCCTGCCGGGAAGGTGCTTAATTCGTCCCTGTTTATCTACACCGGGACCGCCCAACAGCAACTGTCGCCAGTTACTGTGCAAGTGGCAGTCAATAAGAACGGTATTGTCGTTATCCATTGCGCTTTCGGCAGCAGGGAGTTCAATCAATATCATATGAACATCGTCGTCCATCGATGGATCATTGTCGGTCTGTGCGTCGAACTGCCAGGTATTGCCCGGTCGATTAATCCGCCGCCAGAAATCAGCACCAGGTGAGTCTTCACGCTGGCCAATCGATGTCAACTGTTCAGGGTCTGCCACGACCAGCAGGGCAACATGCTCGCCCAGGGGGCGCTTCTTCTGGCTGACTTTGTCGTACAGACAGGGGTTGTCCGGGTCCAGCAGGTCGTTAAATTTGGGCAGTTCCTCGCTGGTGAGCTTTCGGATATCCAGCACCAGAGTCAATGGCTGCGAACCTTCAAACAGCTTGCCCGGGCTTAGAGCTTGGTGACCATCACCGGAAATGCTTAACCGGCTCACCAGGTTAGCCTGTGAGAGGTCATCGGGATGGGAAATAAGGGTGACATCCCGGTGTTCATCGCAGGTCCGCGCAATTAAAAGCTGTCGAACCTCATCATCACTGGTGACAAAACGAAAATCGAAAGCATGAGGAGGCTTTTGGAGTGAGGAATCCGTTGAGGATACGGTTCTCTCCCGGTCAGGTGACTTAATCTGAGGTGACGATACATTGAGTTTGGTAATGACATCAGAGCAGATCGCTACATCATTTGCCGATAATTCCAGCTTTGGTTTTTTTAATGGTACGTTAGTATCATAAACGTCACTATCAAGAACCGATTTGTTTATTTCCCCGATCCGACTATCCATAGCCAACCACCCTTTCTAATATCTTTTAAAAGACTGCATTGAAATTGTTTGATAGTTGGATATTAAAATGGAATGAAAGTTCAATTAGGATAGTTGCCCGGAACCATTGAAGGAAATCATTGATCTCGAAAAACTCAACATGACCATACGGTTACCATGTATCCAGAGCGTCACTCATCGAATTCAAGTTCACGGTGCTCAAAAACTCTTCGGCAATTTTTGTCAGCTCATCGGACTTAAGCACCAGGGCGTTACTGGCGTTATGAGCCTGACTTAAGTAAGCATCCTTTACAGTGTCCTGAAGACGGGAAGAACTCTGAATAACACTCATCATGGCATACAGCTCTTCAGGTGAGGATGGATCATGAGCGCCGAAGTGGTTCGGGCGACCCTCAGACCTGATTCGAGCACCGGCCCAACAATACGTTAAGCGTGCGCCTTTCGAGTGTGTCACTTCATACAGGTAATGAATGAAGGCATGCTCAATCGCTTCCATGCATTTGTACTTCAAATGATCCACAGGCGTTTCCTTTTGAAACGGCACATCAAGAAGGGAATCTAGCCTGGACATGTAGTGGCTATTGATATCAGCCATTTTTTGCTGATATTTTTCTTCCTGATCTTTAGATCGCTGGGCACCAGGAGCTACTTTGAATTCTTTACTCAATGCCTGCATAGCTTTAGTGAATTGTTGATTTATTTCCGCTCGTTCATTCATTTGTGTCCATATCAGCTTCAAATTCGGGTTGTTCTCAATTTTTAGTCGAAACAGGGCCTCGGTCTTTTCACTCATCCCTTCGTCGTACCAGCGAGGTTGCCCCAGGATAATCACCGGACGGTAGTTCGCTTTGCCCGAGTTTAACTGTGGGAACGCAGGATGGCGCACCAGCAATCGTTCTATATTCGGAACGCCCTCAGGTTGGTCCGTCCAGGCAATTTGTAAAGATCGTTTGGCAATGAGATTTTCAAGGGTTGTGGAAAACCCATCATGACAATGAGTGACAAACAAGGCATTACTTTCTCTCACTCGGGAGCTTATATAAGTGTGCTGCCATACCTGGCTATTTTTTTCCCGGGACAACAACGCCTTGTACCATTTTTTCATGCAATTAACGGCATTAACCTTCAGTTCATTGATGGCTTCCAGACGCAACAATAACTCATAATGTTCACCGTGATTTACAATTTGACTTTCATAAATCGGCAGTGGATCCAGCCACCCTAATGCCAGGGCTTCACGGGCAAATTGAATAAACGAAGGCTTGGTTAAGTCACTGCTTTCCAGCAGAACATCCACTATTGAACTCAACCACTGGTGTCGGCATGCTCCGGCCTTATCAATCATTTTTGAATGGAGTAACCTGAGTGGCTCAGTGACCTGATCTTCATCGTTTGCATACAATATTTCTCTGACTGCATCAGACATCGGCTTATAGGTCTGTCGACTGTAGCAAGGCATACCGCCGAGATCGTGGTAAGGCATACCACCGAACAATTCCTTCTCGTAATGGCTCAATGCTTCTGCCTCTTGCGACTCGATGATTGAGACGCCCATGGAAAAACCGGCTAAATCTCTCCGTGCCCAAAGACTTCTTACCAGTTCGACAGTATCCAGATTTATTTTTGGCAGTGCGCTGTTTGTCTCAAGGGCTTCGTTCAGTGCCTCAAGCCGTATACCGAGGGCTTCAGCCAGGGCTTCACATTGTGCTGAATCAGCCCTTTTCAGGAGATTCTTAATCTTCTTTAACTCAGTGCCGGAACCGTGGACCTTTCTGGTGAGCTGGAAGTCAGGAACGATTTCTTTTAGCTGCACAGGCTCCCCGCCCAAATCCACTGACTTCCAGTTTTTGCCTTTATCCAAAGAATACTCGGCAAAGCTGTGGTTAGAGTTACTTATTTGCCGACATTGAATCCCGTAATAACGACAAAAAGCAATAAAAACAGGCACACGATGACGGCAGCTACCTTGCCGCTGTGTGACGAGAAATTGAAAGAAATTTTCATTATTCTCTGGTTGGGCCTTACCGGAAAAAGCTTGGCAATAGGCCGTTATCGCCTTAATTCGTTGCGTCGTGCTTCTGGCATTTTTTATTTTCCACAAGGGCATCTGTTCTGCGGGTGGATCCAGGTCATCAATGGCCGCAAGAAGATTCTCTATGACTGTTTTCATACCTTTTGAACAATGGGTGTCAAGATAGGTTGCTCGTTCTGGTCGGGCTTCTTGAACACGTATTTTTCCATCCGGTTGTTTGGGTTCTACGATATAAGTGAATTGAATTTTCTGTTCGGCGTTGGCCTCCGGAATGAACACCGTGTGAAGTCCGGTATATCGGTCCCTGACCAGGGTAAATGCCAGCTCGGGATCTATGCGCAGGGCCACAATATGGTCGTCAGGCTTCAGACTGGGTAATGCAAATTGACCATTTTTTGATGACTGGTTAAAGATCGCCAGCGTCTGATCACTGGTCAATGTCACAGTCTGGTTATGCCCTGGTAACGGGTCTGGTATGAGGATTTCGGCTCCATGAATGTACTGGCTACTAATATTGATCAGTGTGATATCACCCTTGGCAGACACACGAATATCCTCTGCCTGGCAACGATACATATGGGGAGGAGGATCCTGTGTATCAAAAATTTTATACTCGTAAACCAGTGACGTCTCCAGGCCCTCATAGTTCGTTTCCCGGTCCAGTGTCTCTGCCCGATTCTTGTCGACTTTCGGATTGTATTTTTCAGGAGCCTCAGCCCAATGGTTCGGCAAATCAATCATCTGATGCCAAAGCGCAGGACAGGGTTGAACTTTATGGCTGTTCCATGCCTCTATCCGCTGATCAGCCTCGTGAAGATAAGGCAGGGAAGCCGGTAGTCTCAGCGTTTGTTTTTGCTCTTCCGTCAGTGGAAATACACTATCAGCGTCTACGTCCTTCAAGCCAAACTCATGATCAAACCAGCGTTGCTGCCAGTATCGGTAAAGTGCTCTGGTTAGAATATCGTCCGACTGATCCGGCTTCAGGGAAAGACCGGTTGCCTGCCACTTTACATGAGCCACCATTCTGATGATTTCTGTTTTGGCTGCTTCTGTACTCAGCTGAGTCTTAATACGAATTTCATGGCCTTTTTCATCAATACTGTTGCGATCACTTTGTCGTATCAACCACGGACGACAGATACCCGATACCGTTCGGTTGAGCCATTCGCAAAGTCCAGAATCAAGTGATCCTTTACCTATGGCCAGAGCCGGTGACTTTGGCAGTTCCTCCAACGATAGGTCAGCTGCCATCAGATAAAGCCGGTAGTGCTGATTGAGGCATTGATGAAGTCCGTCTTCGGTAAAATCGTTCTTGCTGAGAACCGCTTTGGCGACATTCTGCAAATCAAGGCTGGTGGGCTGAAACGGCAGTTTTTTCTGATGCAGGCATGCTCTCAATTGACAATGTAGCCGAGTCAGCTTTTCAGCCACGACTTTCCCCTGCGGGGTCTCTGGCAATACTTTCTCAGCAATGCTCTGCAACTCTGCCGGGTTATACTGCCGTACTGGTAAATGTCGGAAACGCCCTTTCAGTGCCGGTGATAGCGGTTTGCGTCCGCTGTACTCGGGTGGGTTTGTCGTGGCAAACAAATGGAAACCCGGATGGGCGTCACCGGCCAGAATATCGTTCAACTCACCTTCCAGGTGCTGGCTGTCGATCAGATTCATTTCCGAAATGACCACGATGCCGCCATGCACTTTTGCCGTCTGGATCTTTTCACACAATTTGTCCCAGGAACAATCACAGGCATTCAGGGGAAAGACCTCTGGTGTCGATTCTCCCCGTTCTTCAGCCTGCCGTTTGACAGTTTCAACCACCAGATTCAGCGTGGCATCTTTACCACGCCCGGCGGGGCCTTCAATCAGTGTCGCCTGACGACCGCCGTGTTTCCTGTTGAGATGATAAGCCTGCTGACAACGGCTTAAATCCTGTCCAAGCCGTTGCACCAGCTCAATGACTGCCGATCCGGAGGTATCAAAGTCAGGTCGGGTTTGTTGGGTGAATGTTTTGAAGGCCTGCTGAATATCTTGCAGCGTCCGGGTATGAACTTTGTCGCTCAGGGTGTTGTTCGGTTCGTAACGGGCAGCAAACCAGATTTCCAGCGCTGACAGGGCATCCTGATGAGTGTCGCTGATTTCGGCACCCAGTACATCCCGAAAACTTTGCCGGATCAAACCGTTTATTTGCTTACCGGTAATACTGTCGTTTACGGGTAGGGCACGATCCAGATACCAACCTACCCAACTGCAGATATCCGTCAAATCTCTGGGAGTGAACTCATGCTCTGGCAACAGCTCCTGATAATATTGCCAGAGTGCCATCACACACTCGGTGGCATTGTGTGCAATGTCGTTTATTTGCGGCTCTGGCAAATGCCGTTGTAACTGCCTGACCAGAGCTG
>NZ_JAGRPU010000071.1 GCF_024606225.1 Endozoicomonas sp. ISHI1
AAAGCAAATATAAAGTACGAACTCAATCAGGAAGAGCTGGAAAAAGCGCAAACCCTGATAGAGATATGCAAGAAAAAAAACATCACTGTAAAGCCGACTTTTTATAAGCTACTTGGTTTCGTAGAGAAAAAGTCTTTTAATGACTTCTTCGATAATGCCGCCGCTTTTTTTGGGCACCTTTCTGAAAACTTCAAAAACACAGGCATGCTGACCAGCATGCTAAATAATAGAAAAAAATATATCCGTAGTTTTGCAGAACGTAGCCAGAGTGAACTCGAATACTTAGCGAGCCTGGATGCACTGACTTCCTTATCATCCATGAACAAAAGCAAAGGTGTGCCCACACATATGGAAGTGAACGCCGTACTGGGCTGGCCAGAATGGAAAAACAAGGATGGCGAGTTCAATATGGAACTGTTCCGCTCTTTCTCGTCCATAAATAATGGTCATGGCGTACCTGAACATGAGGTCGTGAAAGAGATGCTTGGCTGGCCTGAGTGGCGCGACAAACGTGGCAAGTTCAGTATGGAGCTGTTCCGAGCCTTCTCATCCATGAATCATGGCAGAGGCATACCCAAACGTGAGGAAGTGAAAGAGATGCTGGACTGGCCGGAATGGAAAGACAAGAACGGCGGGTTCAGTATGGAATTGTTCCGCGCTTTCTCGTCCATGAATAGCAGCAAAGGCATGCTTGAGCATGACGAACTGAAAAAGGTGCTGAGCTGGCCGGAATGGAAAGACACGAATGGCGAGTTCAATATAGAGCTGTTCCGCGCTTTCTCATCCATGAATAGTGGCAAAGGAATGCTCAAACACGAGGAAGTGAAAGAGGTACTGTGCTGGTCTGAATGGAAAGACAAGGATGGCAAGTTCAATATGGAGCTGTTTCGCGCCTTCTCGTCCATGAATAATACCAGAGGCATGCTCAAAAACGAGGAAGTGAAAGAGATGCTGGACTGGCCTGAATGGAAAGACAAGAATGGCGAGTTCAGTATGGAGCGGTTCCGTTCCTTCTCGTCCATGAACCATGGCCAAGGCATACTCAAACATGAGCAAGTGAAAAAGGTGCTGGGCTGGTCGGAATGGAAAGACAAGGATGGCCAGTTCAGCATGGAGCTGTTCCGCTCCTTCTCGTCTATGAATAGTGGCAAAGGCATGCTCAAACATGAGCAAGTGAAAGAGGTGATGAGCTGGCCTGAATGGAAAGACAAGGATGGCGTGTTCAGCATGGAGCTGTTCCGCACCTTCTCATCCATGAATAATGGCAAAGGCATGCTCAAACATGAGAAAGTGAAAGAGGTGCTGGGCTGGCCGGAATGGAAAGACAAGAATGGCAAGTTCAGTATGTGGCTGTTCCGCTCCCTCTCGTCTATGAACCGCAGCAAAGGTATGCTCAAACATGTGCAAGTGAAAGAGGTGCTGGGGTGGCCGGAATGGAGAGACAAGAATGATGAGTTCAATATGGAGCGGTTTCGTTCCTTCTCGTCCATGAATAATGGCCAAGGCATGCTCAAACGTGAGGAAGTGAGAGAGGTGCTGAGCTGGCCGGAATGGAAAGACATGGATGATGAGTTCAGTATGGAGTTTTTCCGTTCCTTCTCGTCCATGAATCATGGCCAGGGCATACTAAAACATGAGGAAGTGAAAGAGGTGCTGGGCTGGCCGGAATGGAAAGACAAGGATAACGAGTTCAATATGCCGCTGTTCCGAGCCTTCTCGTCCATGAATAATGGCGGAGGCATGCTAAAACATGATGAAGTGAGAGAGCTGCTGAACTGGCCGGAATGGAAAGACAAGGATGGCGAGTTCAACATGGCGCTGTTCCGCTCCTTTTCGTCTATGAATCATTGCAAAGGCATACCCAAACATGAGGAAGTGAAAGCAGTGCTGGGCTGGCCGGAATGGAAGGACAAGTATGGTGAATTCAATATGGAGCTGTTCCGCTCCTTCTCGTCTATGAATGTTAGCAAAGGCATGCCCAAACATGAGGAAGTGAAAGCAGTGCTGGGCTGGCCGGAATGGAAGGACAAGGATGGCGAGTTCAATATGAAGTTGTTCCGCGCTTTTTCGTCCATGAATAATGGCCAGGGCTTGCCCAAACATGCGTCAGTGAAAAAAGTGCTGGGCTGGACGGGTTTCCCGGAGGCACCCAATCGTTGGCTACTGCAAATCATGACCAGGCTCTGGACGCCAAAAGGGCTACCTGCTACTGAGGTGCTGCAACATCAGGAAACACAACTGAAACAATTGCTGTTTACAGAATTTACCGGAGAACATAGCAACCCGGATAATGAAGCAAATGAGAAATACAATAGCGATTCAGAGGATGAAGAAGACGACCAATACAATCGCCAGATAAAAACTGTCGTTCTTTACCTTTCCACCCTTAAGCCAGACTGGTCACTAAAATGGACGGTTTTAAAACAATTCTGCCAATTCCATAAAAAGTCTAAAACAGTTCCGATGCTGGAATCATTGATAGGGCTTTTATCTTCTTCCGGAGGGAAAAGCGTCGAGCGCTACCTTCAGGCTAGTCAACTGGATCGGCATTTTTTGTGGCGTCATTCAATGAAAGCCGTGCCATTGCGCGTGTTAAATAAAGCCATGTTTCTGTGTGCTTCCGATGAAGACAGGGAGCGTTTTGTCTATTTTTTCAAGCGGCTGAAGTCATTGCCAGATAAAAGACAGTGGGAGCAGTACTCAACACGGATTCAACGATTGTCCGGGCTGCTGAAACTCGACTATATGCAAAGGCTCTACCTGGAAATCCTGCAACCCTTAACAAAGGATGATCAGCTGCGTTTTCTGGATGCCAGCCATGCCCGGGCTGTATTCGAGCTGTTTCCCTCGTTGAGTGCCCTGCAAAAACTCAGCAAAGAACACTCCTCCCAATGGTTAAAACGGCTGCTTGAAGCCTGCCTCCAGCTAAAAACCCATGACATCACCAAAGAAGGCATCCAGATACTCTTTGAAGCGCTACTCAAAACCCATAGCCTGCTTCCCCGGGATAACGATATCCCCAATCACTTTCTGTCCGGGATGCGCACAACTGATAACAACAAAGTTGAAATACCTGTCTCTGAACTCATTCCATCAGGAGAACAGCTGGCCCTGAGTTATATCGCTGTGCTGATGCAGAACCTCAACGAGATGTCTTTTACTGTCAAAGGGCATTGGCTTGAGGTTGAGGCGATGGGTGACGGTGTTCAGATCTATCGCTACCCAATGCCACGGCTGAAAATACAGGATGAAACAATAGAAATCAGCAACTGGTCAGAGGAACAGTTCAGGATTTTTTTGAAAATCACTGGGGTGTCTGAACACTATTATTTGACAGCAGAACAATGGCAAAAGCGCTTAAACCCGCATAATCCGATATACATCCAAAGACACGAAGCCAGATTAACCGCAGGCAAAGCGCTGAAGGCTAAAGGTACGGTTGAAGCAGCCCCCTTTAACCCTTTACCTGTTCATGTTCTGGTTACCCTGATCAAAACAGGAATGGCCATCAAGCCCGTCGCCTGGAAATCCCTTGACCATCACAAAGAGAGACTGCCTGAATCCTTGCTTGGCAAACTGAAAGAAAGAATGGAAACATCAGGTACAGAATGCCCCGATGAGATTAAAGAATCGCTGTCCCAATACCTGGATCACGTCCAATCCAGTTCAGCTGAAGCCTGTGAGCTGGATTCACAAAGCGTTAACCCACCAGACGACAAACGAGAAAAACAGGCGTTTGGACGTTTATGGCTAAAGCTAAATCAGTCAGAAGTTTTTTGCATCGAAATAATGACATTACTGGACGAGTACAGGGATGAAATGGAGCTTAGGCATATAGTGGCCACCCTTAAAAAAGCCAAAGTCGATATCCCTAACCACATATTGGAAGGATGGAGGCAACTGGCAAGCAGCGAAATAAAGCGGTTAAAAATGCAAGACCCATTATTATCAGAGATTGATCCTGATGTTTATCAAAGTTGTCAGGAATTAGAGTTGCTTGATCTTCGCTAACTCCGTTCATGGCACAATGGCCAATGCGCTGCTATACATTGGTGCAAATAGCAAAGGTCAATCAATGAGCCTGGGTCTATGCGACGCCCACAAAAAAACAAAGCTATCTGCTCGATAGTCCGATCGCTGCTTCTGTTAGTGACAATAATGTTCCCGGAGTCGCTGCCTGCAGTGGAATTAGTCGGCTCAAGCCCGCTACCAGCGCATTTCTTGTATGACGACAGGTTGGCTGGACCTGAACTGCCCGGCCCCCTTCAGGTTGGATTTATGCAACTCGCACACAGTTTTCTGGAGCTGCTGCCAAATAACAGTCCTCTTGAGTCTCTCCAATTGCCTCTCCTACCCCTTTTGGTCAATAAAGCAAACACGCCGCATTGACCTGATGGTTATGTCTCCCAAAGCCTCAGAGCACCCTTCCACTGGGCTGATCCCTATGGGCGCTGCCGGGGGAGATGATGGCAATAAGCCACCTGACGGAAACAACTGTAATCCTGACCCGGAGTTCCAGTCTCACCCTTCCCATGTTCTTTCCCCTATTCAAAAATGCCTGCAACAAAAAAGGCAACTGCTTCGAATGTTACGAATCAAACGACTATGGGCTACTGTGACGGGTCAAACCACTCTGGCCCGGATATTGTCAGACCGGATCATGGTGATTGAAGCAGATCTTCTTGATCTGGAAACGTCAGACCCTGCTACGATTCAACCGGGGCTGATTCAGGCATGGCTGGCAGAGAATGGCCAGGAACTCAGTGTTTACCGTGAGATCGCTGCTGGCAACTATTCTGGCCGACAGGCAGGTACCGGGGAAAACAATCCATCCTCACGAACGACCAAAGCAGCAACGACCGTAAAAACTGGTCAGACCGGCCAGATGAGTGGATCTGCTGCCCGTAACCAGGGAACTGGTTCGACAGGCGGCAGTGGTAGTGGAGATGATGACCCACTGAAACCCTCAGCTGGGCAGGATGCCAGAAATCCGATGGTAACTTGTTCAAAATGTGACAAGGCACTGAATCGACAGGAATTAAGACGTGTAGCCAATGAGGAATCAGCTTCAGCATTTTTATGCAGCAAGTGCCTGTCGGGCACCAACAGAAATAAAAGAGCAAAACGAATCCGGGAAGAAACAGAGCCGGATTTATCAGAACCTGTTCTGAAAAAAAAGAAGGGCCCGGGTAGAAAGAGAAATAATTTAACAGCAGCTGCTAATGCACCACCGGCCAAAAAAAAGAAACCGGCAGACACTCAGATTACCGATGACCCATTGGAAAAAGTAAAAGCAAATATCAAGTACGAACTCAATCAGGAAGAGCTGGAAAAAGCGCAAACCCTGATGGAGGTATTCAAGAAAAAAAACATCACTGTAAAGCCGACTTTTTATAAGCTGCTTGGTTTCATAAAGAGAAAGTCGTTTAACAGCTTCTTCGACAGTGCCGCCGCTTTTTTTGGGCACCTTTCTGAAAACTTTAAAAACACAGGCATACTGACCGGCATGCTAAATAATACAAAAAAACATATCCGTAGTTTTGCCGAACGTAGCCAGAGTGAACTCGAATATTTAGCGAGTTTGGATTTATTGACTTCTTTCTCATCCATGAATAGTAACAAGGGTGTGCCCACACATAAGGAAGTGAACGCCATACTGGGCTGGCCAGAATGGAAAAACAAGGATGGCGAGTTCAATATGGAACTGTTCCGCTCTTTCTCGTCCATGAATAATGGCCAGGGTTTACTCAAACATGAGGAAGTCAAAAAGTTGCTGGGCTGGCCGGAATGGAAAGACAGGCATGGCAAGTTCAGTATGGAGTTGTTACGCGCCTTCTCGTCCATGAATCATGGTAGAGGAATGCTGAAACATGGGAAAGTGAAAGCAGTGTTGTGTTGGCCGGAATGGAAAGACAAGAACGGCGAGTTCAGTATGGAATTGTTCCGCGCTTTCTCGTCCATGAATAGCAGCAAAGGCATGCTCAGACATGAAAAAGTGAAAGAGGTGCTAAGCTGGCCAGAATGGAAAGATAGGGATGGCGAATTCAATATGGAGTTGTTCCGCTCCTTCTCATCCATGAATAATGGCAAAGGCGTGCCCGAATATGATGAAGTGAAAGAGATACTGGGCTGGCCGGAATGGAAAGACAAGGATGGCGTGTTCAGTATGCTACTGTTCCGAGCCTTCTCGTCCATGAATCATGGCCAGAGCATACTCAAACATGAGGAAGTGAAAGAGGTGCTGAACTGGCCAGAATGGAGAGACAAGAATGGAGAGTTCAATATGCTACTGTTCCGAGCCTTCTCGTCCATGAATAGTAGCAAAGGCACACTCAAACATAAAAAAGTGAAAGAGGTGCTGAACTGGCCAGAATGGAGAGACAAGGATGGTGAGTTCAGTATAAAGTTGTTCCGATCTTTTTCATCCATGAATAATCGCCAAGGCATGCCCAAGCATGAGCCAGTGAAAAAAGTGATAGGTTGGATAAGCTGTGGAGGTGCACCCAATCACCTGCTCCTGCAAATGATGAACAGGCTCTGGAAATCAGAAGGGCTACCTGCCATTGAAGCGCTGCAACATCAGGAAACACAACTGAAACAGTGGCTATTAAATGAATTTGCTAAAGACAACAGTGATTCAGAGAGTGACGAGGTCCACGAATACGATAGCGATTCAGAGGATCAAGAGGATGACAAATTCAATCGCCAGATAAAAACAGTTGCTCTTTATCTTTCCACCTCCAGGCCAGACTGGTCACTCAACTGGGCGGTTTTAAAACAGTTTCATCAATTCCATGCAAAGACTAAAACCGTTCTGATGCTGGAATCATTGATAAGACTTCTGTCTTCTTATGGAGGAAAAGGCGTCGAGCGCTACCTTAAGTTTGATCAACAGGACCGGGATTTTTTGTTGTGTCATTCGGTTAAAGCCGTGCCTTTGAACGTGTTAAGTAAGGCAATAGCTCTGTTTTCTGCCAATGAATCCAGAGGGCGTTTTGTCTATTTTGCCAAGCGGCTGAAATCATTGCCGGATAAGAGCCAATGGGAACAGCATTCAGCCCGGTTGCAGCAATTATCGGGAGTGCTGAAATACGACTATATGAAAAGACTCTACTGGGAACTCCTGCAACCCTTAACAAAAGATGACCAGTTGCGTTTTCTGGACGCCAGCCATGCTCAGGCTGTATTCGACCTGCTTCCCTCCTTGGGCGCTCTGCATAAACTCAGCAAAGAGCATTCCTCCCAATGGTTAAAACGGCTACTTGAAGCCTGCCTTCAACTAAAAAACCATGACATTACCAAAGAAGGCATCCAGATAATCTTTGAGGCGCTACTAAACACCCATAGCCTTCTGCCCCTGGATCAAGATATCCCCGAGCACTTTCTGTCCGGCATGCGAACAACCGGCAACAACACCGTTGAGATACCTGTCTCCGGACTTATCCCATCAGGAGAACAGCTGGCCCTGAGTTATATCGCTGTGCTGATGCGAAATCTCAACGAGATGTCCTTTACCGTTAAAAGACACTGGCTTGAGGTTGAGGTGCCGGGTGACGGTGTTCACATCTATCGCTATCCTATGCCACAGCTGAAAATACAGGATGAAACAATAGCAATCAGCAACTGGTCAGAGGAGCAGTTCAGAATTTTTTTGAAAATCACAGAGGTGTCTGAACACTATTATTTGACAGCAGATCAATGGCAAAAGCACTTAAACCCGGATGACCCGGTATACATCCAAAGACGCGAAGCCAGACTGGACGCAAACAAAGCGCTGAAGGCTAAAGATGCTGTTGAAGTAGCCCCATTTAATCCTTTACCTGTCCATGTTCTGGCTACCCTGATCAAAAGGGGAATGGCCATCAAACCCGTCGCCTGGAAGTCCCTTGACCATCACAAAGAGAGACTGCCTGAATCCTTGCTTGGCAAACTGAAAGAAAGAATGGAAACATCAGGCACAGAATGTCCCGATGAGGTTAAAGAATCGCTGTTCCGGTACCTGGAAAACGTTCAATCCAGGGAAGCTGAAGCCTCTGAGCCGGTCAGTGAGCCGGAACCACAAAACGTTAACCCGCCAGACGACAAACAAGAAAAAAAGGCGTTTGGCAGTTTATGGTTAAAGCTCGACCAGACAGAAGTTTTTAGCACCGAAATACTGAACTTACTGGACGATTATGGCGATGAAATGGAGCTTATGCACACAGTGACCGTCCTTAAAAAAGCCAAAATCGATATCGATAACCGCATACTCGAAGGATGGAGGCAACGGGCATGCAGTAAAATAGAACGGCTCAAAAGGCGAGACCCTTTATTATTGGACATTGCTGAAGATGTTTATCAGAGCTGTCAGGAATTAGAGTTACTTGATGGGTGTGGGAGTATTTTCTAAAAAGACCTGTATCGTCTGATGATGGCTTCTGAAAACAAGCTTTTCGCCAATTCCCTCCATGGCAAGCTCGCCAGTTCGGTGCTATACAGTCAGACGCAAACATCAATAAATGGGGTTGAGCCTTATGTCAGATGACGTACGAATTTAGCCCAATAGCGAATGGATTCACAGACGCTGATTTTCTAGGTCTGAATCTATGAGACGCTTAGAACAAAACAAAATTTTCTACTCAGTAGTCCGATCGCTGCTTCTGCTAGTGACGATAATGTTCGGGGAGTCGCTACCTGCAGCGGGACTCGTCGGCTCAAGCCCGCTGCCAGCCCATTTCTTGTATGCCGGTAAATTAGCTGAACCTGAACCGCCCGATCCTCTTCGAGGGCATCACAACACTCTGGTTCCCATGCTCTTAGGCCCTGAAAGTCGCAGCCGAGAGAACGAGTTGTTGCTCCTGCCCTTCTGGCCAATGAAGCCAACCCACCACATTAATCTGTTGGCTATATCCCCTGAAGCCCCAGAGCCCGAGCCCGAACTCTCCCTTGTTCTTGCCCCCATTCAAAAATGCCTGCAACAAAAAAGGCAACTGCTTCGAATGTTACGAATCAAACGACTATGGGCTACTGTGACGGGTCAAACCACTCTGCCCCGGATATTGTCAGACCGGATCATGGTGATTGAAGCAGATCTTCTTGATCTGGAAACGTCAGACCCTGCTACGATTCAACCGGGGCTGATTCAGGCATGGCTGGCAGAGAATGGCCAGGAACTCAGTGTTTACCGTGAGATCGCTGCTGGCAAATATTCTGGCCGACAGGCGGGTACCGGGGAAAACAATCAACCTTCCCGAACAACCAAATCAACAACGACCGCAAGAACGAGCCAGACCGGCCAGATGAGTGGATCTGCTGCCCGTAACCAGAAAACTGGTTCGACAGGCGGCAGTGGTAGTGGAGATGATGACCCACTGAAACCCTCAGCTGGGCAGGATGCCAGAAATCCGATGGTAACTTGTTCAAAATGTGACAAGGCACTGAATCGACAGGAATTAAGACGTGTAGCCAATGAGGAATCAGCTTCAGCGTTGTTATGCAACAATTGCCTGTCGGGCACTCACGGTGAAAAAAGAGCAAAACGAATCCGGGAAGAAACAGAGCCGGATTTATCAGAACCTGTTCAGAAAAAAAAGAAGGGCTCGGGTAGAAAGAGAAATAATTTAACAGCAGCTGCTAATGCACCACCGGCCAAAAAAAAGAAACCGGCAGACACTCAGATTACCGATGACCCATTGGAAAAAGTAAAAGCAAATATAAAGTACGAACTCAATCAGGAAGAGCTGGAAAAAGTGCAAACCCTGATGGAGGTATTCAAGAAAAAAAACATCACTGTAAAGCCGACTTTTTATAAACTTCTTGGTTTCGTAGAGAGAAGGTCTTTTAATGGTTTCTTCGATAATGCCGCCGCTTTTTTTGGGCACCTTTCTGATAACTTCAAAAATACAGGCATGCTGACCGGCATGCTAAATAATACAAAAAGATATATCCGAAGTTTTGCAGAACGTAGCCAGAGTGAACTCGAATATTTAGCGAGTCTGGATGCACTGACTTCCCTATCATCCATGAACAAAAGCAAAGGTGTGCCCACACATATGGAAGTGAACGCCATACTGGGCTGGCCAGAATGGAAAAACAAGGATGGCGAGTTCAATATGGAACTGTTCCGCTCTTTCTCGTCCACAAATAATGGTCATGGCGTACCTGAACATGAGGACGTGAAAGAGATGCTTGGCTGGCCTGAGTGGCGCGACAAACGTGGCAAGTTCAGTACGGAGCTGTTCCGCGCCTTCTCATCCATGAATCATGGCAGAGGCATGCCCAAACGTGAGGAAGTGAAAGAGATGCTGGACTGGCCGGAATGGAAAGACAAGAACGGCGAGTTCAGTATGGAACTGTTCCGCGCTTTCTCGTCCATGAATAACGGCAAAGGCATGCTTAAACATGAAGAAGTGATAGGTGTGCTGGGTTGGCCGGAATGGAAAGACCAAAATAACGAGTTCAATAGCGAGCTTTTTCGCGCCTTCTCGTCCATGAATCATGGTAGAGGCTTACTCAACCATGAGACAGTGGTAGACGTGCTTGGCTGGCCTGAATGGAAAGACAAGAATGGCGAGTTCAGTATGGAGCGGTTCCGTTCCTTCTCGTCCATGAATCATTGCCAAGGCATGCTCAAACATGAGGAAGTGAAAGAGGTGCTGGATTGGCCAGAATGGAAAGACAAGAATGGCGAGTTCAATATGCCACTGTTCCGAGCCTTCTCGTCCATGAATGGTGGCAAAGGCATGCTCAAACATAAAAAAGTGAAAGAGGTGCTGGGCTGGCCGGAATGGAAAGACAAGGACGGCGAGTTCAGTCTGGCGCTGTTTCGCGCCTTCTCGTCCATGAATCATAGCAAAGGCATGCTCAAACATCAGGAAATGAGAGAAGTGCTGGGCTGGCCGGAATGGAAAGACAAGAATGGTAAATTCACCATAGAGCTTTTTCGCGCCTTCTCGTCCATGAATAATAGCCAGGGTGTGCTCAGGCATGAGGAAGTAAAAAATGTGCTGGGCTGGCCGGAATGGAGAGACAAGGATGATGAGTTCAATATGGAGCTGTTCCGTTCCTTCTCGTCCATGAATAATGCCCAAGGCATGCTCAAACGTGAGGAAGTGAGAGAGGTGCTGGGCTGGCCGGAATGGAAAGACAAGAATGATGAGTTCAGTATGGAGTGGTTCCGTTCCTTCTCGTCCATGAATCATGGTCAGGGCATACTAAAACATGAGGAAGTGAAAGAGGTGCTGGACTGGCCAGAATGGAAAGACAAGGATGACGAGTTCAATATGCCGCTGTTCCGGGCCTTCGCGTCCATGAATAGTAGCAAAGGCATACTCAAATATGAGGAAGTGCAAGAGGTGCTGGGCTGGCCGGAATGGCAAAACAAGGATGGTGAATTCAATATGGAGCTGTTCCGCGCTTTCTCGTCCATGAATAATAACAAAGGCATACCCAAACATGAGGAAGTGAAAGAGGTGCTGAACTGGCCGGAATGGAAGCACAAGAATGGCAAGCTCAATATGAAGTTGTTCCGTACTTTTTCGTCTATGAATCATCGCCATGGCTTGCCCAAACATGAGCCTGTGAAAAAAGTGCTGGGCTGGATAGGTGACTACGGGGCCTCCAATCATTGGCTACTGCAAATTATGACCAGGCTCTGGAAATCAGCAGGGCTTCCTGCGGTTGAAGTACTGCAACATCAGGAAAGGCAACTGAAAGAATCGCTGTTTACAGAATTTACCGGAGAGCATAGCAACCCGGGTAATAAAGGAGATGACGAATACAATAGTGATTCAGAGGATGAAGGGGATAACAAATACAATCGCCAGATAAAAACGGTCGCTCTATATCTTTCCACCCTTAAGCCAGACTGGTCATTAAACTGGACGGTTTTAAAACAATTCTGCCAATTCCATAAAAAGTCTAAAACAGTTCCGATGCTGGAATCATTGATAGGGCTTTTATCTTCTTCCGGAGGGAAAAGCGTCGAGCGCTACCTTCAGGCTAATCAACTGGATCGGCATTTTTTGTGGCGTCATTCAATGAAAGCCGTGCCATTGCATGTGTTAAATAGAGCCATGTTTCTGTGTGCTTCCGATAAAGACAGGGAGCGTTTTGTTTATTTTGTCAAACGGCTGAAGTCATTGCCGAACAGAGGATTATGGGAGCAATACTCAGCCCGGTTGCAACCATTGTCGGAGCTGCTGAAACTCGACTATATGCAAAGGCTCTACCTGGAAATCCTGCAACCCTTAACAAAGGATGATCAGCTGCGTTTTCTGGATGCCAGCCATGCCCGGGCTGTATTCGAGCTCTTTCCCTCGTTGAGTGCCCTGCAAAAACTCAGCGAAGAGCACTCCTCCCAATATTTAAAACAGCTGCTTGAAGCCTGCCTCCAACTAAAAACCCATGACATCAGCAAAGAAGGCATCCAGATACTGTTTGAAGCGCTACTCAAAACCCATAGCCTTCTTCCCCGGGATAACGATATCCCCGAACACTTTCTGTCCGGGATGCGCACAACTGATAACAACAACGTTGAAATACCTGTCTCTGAACTCATTCCATCAGGAGAACAGCTGGCCCTGAGTTATATCGCTTTGCTGATGCAGAACCTCAACGAGATGTCTTTTACTGTCAAAGGGCACTGGCTTGAGATTGAGGCGATGGCTGACGGTGTTCAGATCTATCGCTATCCCGTGCCACAGCTACAAATAAAGGATGAAAAAATAGAAATCAGCAACTGGTCAGAGGAGCAGTTAAGAATTTTTTTGAAAATCACTGATATGCCTGAACACTATTATTTGACAGCAGAGGATTGGCAAAAACGTTTAAACCCGGGTGACCCGGTATACATCCAAAGACACGAAGCCAGACTAGCCGAAAACAAAACTCTGAAGGCTAAAGGTGCGGTTGAAGCAGCCCCCTTTAATCCTTTACCTGTTCATGTTCTGGCTACTCTGATCAAAAGAGGAGTGGCCATCAAACCCGTCGCCTGGAGGTCCCTTGACCATCATAAAGAGAGACTGCCTGAATCCTTGCTTGGCAAACTGAAAGAAAGAATGGAAACATCAGGCACAGAATGCCCCGATGAGGTAAAAGAATCACTGTCCCAATATCTGGAAAACGTTCAATCCAGGGAAACTGAAGCCTCTGAGCCGGTCAGTGAGCCGGAACCACAAAGCGTTAACCCGCCAGGTGACAAACGAGAAAAACAGCCGTTTGGCAGTTTATGGTCAAAGCTCAACCAGGCAGAAGTTTTTAGCACCGAAATACTGACATTACTGGACGAGTATTGGGATGAAATGGAGCTTATGCATATAGTGACCGTCCTTAAAAAAGCCAAAATCAATATCTCTGACCACATACTGGAAGGATGGATACAACGGGCATTCAGCGAAATAAAGCGGTTAAAAAGGCTAGACCCTTTATTATTAGAGATTGATTCTGATGTTTATCAGAGCTGTCAGGAATTAGAGTTACTTGACGGGTGTGGGAGTATTTTCTAAAAAGACCTTTGTCGTCTGATTAAGATTTCTGTCAGACAAACCCAATCCTTTAAAAAACACGCTGTTCACCAACTCCGTTCATGGCGCACAAGCCAGTGCGATGCTATACAGTCTCGTGCAAACGTCAATCAATGCGCCTGAGTCTATGGGACGCCCACAAAAAAACAACACTATCTGCCCGATAGTCCGATCGCTGCTTCTGTTAGTGACAATAATGTTCCGGGAGTCCCTGCCTGCAGTGGAATTAGTCGGCTTAAGCCCGCTACCAGCGCATTTCTTGTATGACGACAGGTTGGCTGGACCTGAACTGCCCGGCCCCCTTCAGGTTGGGTTTATGCAACTCGCCCTCCATTTGCTTCAGCTGCTGCCAAATAACAGTCCTCCCGCGTCTCTCCAATTGCCTCCCCTGCCCGTTTGGCCAATGAAGCAAACACGCCGCATTGACCTGATGGTTATGTCTCCCGAAGCCTCAGAGCACCCTTCCACTGCGCTGTTCACCACGAGCGCTGCCGGGGGAGATGATGGCGATAAACCACCTGACGAAAACAACTGGAATCCTGATCCGGAGCCCGAGCCTAACCTCTCCCTTGTTCTTGCCCCTGTTCAAAAATGCCTGCAACAAAAAAGGCAACTGATTCGGATGCTACTAATCAAACGACTATGGGCTACTGTTACGAGCCAAACCACGCTGGCCCGGATATTGTCAGACCGGATCATGGTGATTGAAGCAGATCTTCTTGATCTGGAAACGTCAGATCCGGCAACGATGCATCCGGGACTGATTCAGACATGGCTGGCAGAGAATGGTCAGGAACTCAGTGTTTACCGTGAGATCGCTGCTGGCAAATATTCTGGCCGACAGTCGGCTACCAGGAAAAAGAATCCATCCTCCCGAACGACCAAAGCATCATCGACCGCAACAACGAGTCAGACCGGCCAGATGAGCGGATCTGCTGCCCGTAAACAGGGAGCCGATTCGACAAACGGCAGCAGTCGTGAAGATAAAGACCCGCTGGAACCTTCAGCTGAACAGGATACCGGAAGTTCTACTGTCACTTGTTTCAAGTGCAACAAGGCACTGAATACACAGGAATTAAGGCGAATAACCAATGAGGCAACTGCCTCCGTGATTTTATGCAACAAGTGCCTTTCGGACAATCAGAGTAAAAAAAGAGCAAAACGAATCCGGAAAGAAACAAAGCCGGATTCATCAGAACCGGCCCAGAAAAAAAAGAAGGGCCCGGGTAGAAAGAGAAATAATACTGAA
>NZ_JAGRPU010000072.1 GCF_024606225.1 Endozoicomonas sp. ISHI1
GAAATTGAGGATAAAAATTTCTGCTTCTGAGGAGAATAGCGAGCTATTTGACGAAGAAGCAGGAATTTTTAGACCAATTTATTGCAACCGCAGTAGGACAGCCTTAAGTCCGACAGGCTGCTAGACGCTCATGACCGGCGGGGTCAGTCATGATCGTTTAGCATGTGCTTTTTTCGGTCAACCCACACCATGGAAATCCTGTCGTGGTTCTCATTCGGCACGTTCAGAAAAGATGGCGAAGAATTGTGCCAATTCCTCCAATAACATTTCCCCCATACATACAATACGGAGGAAGACACAGGCCAAGGGGTTGCCGTGATTAACCGGAGCGAAATTATCGTGGCAAATAAACAAAGCACTTCCACTGTTCTGCTACTAGTCTTTCCGAGACTAACAAACATCAGAAAATGGTAGAAAGCAAAATGAATTTGGCAAAATTCAAAGTGGCTAACATAGCCGGATCGGTGGCATTGAGTTTATCTTTACCGGCACTGTCACTAACTGCAAGTAGTAATGCCGGGACACCCATTAATATCGATGAAGATCCGGTCTGCACTAGTACTTCGAACCAGGGAATACTGAGTTTATCAGAAGCACAGGCTCACTCCCTTGCCCATTCCGCCAAAATTGCAAAAAGTCAGGAGCTGGTGTCACTTGGTATAGACCAACAACTGACTGCCAGTATCGCCGAAGGCGAGAAATCAACGCACTATCAAGGTACTACATGGGCCCGTGATAACAACATGATGGCTGTTGATCGAGTGCTCGCACAGCCAGAGGTTCTGGAGGTCGTGTGTAACATCCTGCTTGCATTTTCCAAACATCAGGTAACCAAACTGGAGCCCAACAGTAACAAAAGTTTTCCTGGGTTTCAGCACAATAATCTCGGAGCACTACCCATTGTTCTGGTCAACAATCCCACACGCTTTATCATTGAACGGGTTATTAGGCGGAAATATCTCGTGGAAGTACAGAAATTCTTTGATCAACACCCCCACTTGTTATACGGGTCACGATTACCCGAATTATTTACGCTAGATGTCGAAAGGGCACTTACTTATGTCAAGACAACAGCTCCCGAACAACTGAAAGTGCAACTCACAACGGTATATCAGCGTATTGAAAACTTGAAAAAAACAACGCCGACTGATCCGCAATTCAAGTTTCCAAAACCCAGTTTCCTGTTGGATAACTATATAAACGAAAATTTGGACAGGTTGACACCAGGCACCACTGACCCGGAAATCAATATACTCGCGCTCTGTGGTAAGTATCTCAAAGCTCTGGCGACTGACGACCCATCGGCAGCACAAGCCAGGGGCCATCAGTTAACGCCCATGATTGCAAGAGCGCTTGTCTACATTTACACCAATGTTATGGATAAGCAGGGACTACCTGTCGGAGCTGACTATCTTGATATTTTTAATGACATACTCGCCGACAGCTGTCTGTTGACCAATGCATCAATTCTTCTTGATGGCCTGAAAAGTCTCCACAGCGCTTCGAGCTATCTCGATAGTGCTGCGTTCAGGCAGGAATTGATTAAGGCTGGCTCACATCTGCCACCATCGCTGAGATCGCTGACAGATTCAGTGGCCAGCGTTGAAACCATGCTTGCCGGTTTAAGTCAGCAGCTACAAAAGAATCTGAGAACCCATTTACTCTTCGATGCCAACCAACAATTTAGCCCCCGCTGGTTTGTGCGCAGCAAGCATGAGGCTGTCAACCCCACACAACCAGGCTCGATCATCAAAGATATGATTGCTCAAAGAGAAGCGCTACCGGACGCACAAAAATTCAAAGATGGCAGCATCACTGACCCCTTCGGTCTGGCCTGGGCCATCATTGCCGGTGCGGTACCTCATGAAAATTATCCGGATGTCGCCGATCTGTTTGAGGAGTTCTACAATAATGACGGTCAGTTATTCATCCCCATGGGCAACAGCGGTCCGAATGAGCACTTAATGAGAGCAAATAATGGCTACACATTCTGGCCCGATAAAATACTGCGCTGCGGCATTGCCCTTATGGGTATGTACAAAACCATCGATGATGTACGCTACCTTCATCTGGCGCAGAAGATACATGACAAAGTGTCAAGGCTTGAGAATTTCAATGAGTATTACCTGAAGGACCCGGCCACAGGATTGTTCGTGCCTTCCGGCGCTGAAAACCAGGGATGGCATGTGTTCACTTACTATCAGCTATCAGATATGCTCAAAAACAGTTTTATTGAAAAATGAGCGAGTAAGGAAAACACCCTAAACTCTGGAGACCGGCAGAGCCCGGAGTGTGGCGGCAGATTTTCAGTGCTTGTCACACTGAGCCCAAACTGACCAGGGAGTGATTGTCCTTACCCTCCCTTATCTCATGTCCCGAGACATCGAATACACGTTAAAAAGCTCTGCTCCCCTTTGACTTAGATCATGCCGACCCGCCCCTTCCATCAGGATCTGCTGCTCCTCCGTGGATCTCTGGGGCATAGCAGTTAGGCGGAGCCAGTCGCACCTTGCAACGGAGCAGGGAGGGTGCTTTCAGGCCTGATTCCTGGGATTTTCACGGTAAACCTGGCATTTGTAAAACACTCGACGTTTTGAGTTACACTGTTTTGGCGCGCCTTTCCGAATATTACCTATTACTTATTGATTTATACTTATTTATGACTTTTTATTATATATAGAGTCTGGCCTGTGTCGGCAGATCTGTTGAATACTGAAAGCCGTGTCAGTAAAAGCAGCCAGCCCGTTTGCAAGTACTAACACTGAGAAAAACTCACAAGTTATACACAATTTTTCCACTAAACTGCCAACTTGAACTTCTGCCAATAGCGCATTATCTTGTGTATATATGAGTTCGTCACACAATATCTTGTGTTGGTTAGTCGGATAGTTAACCAAATAGTTAGATGATCTGGTTCGATAGTGTGGCGAACCCGAAGACAGTCTGTGAAGTCGCTAACGAAAGGGATTTGTGGCGCAAGTAGTGCAGTATCAGGGAAGAAAAGCTGACAGGTCACTCAGGACGGTGTCTGGTCCCTGAACACACCTCTTCGAGACAGTTTTACTGCGGGTTAATGACCTGCTGATTTTTCTCGGCTCGACCCTCTGCGACACATCGCCTGTACCCAAGACAGGAGCTGGCATTTAGTAGTAGCCGAAACATAAAAATACAATATCTTGAGTTTTATTTATCTACTGGTAAGGGCTTTTAATGAACAAAGATATCCTGGTCACCAAGCGCGACGGAGACAAGGAGCAGCTGGATCTGGAGAAGATCCACAAGGTCATCACCTGGGCTGCTGAAGGACTGAACAACGTTTCCGTTTCCGAAGTTGAACTCAAATCACAAATTCAGTTCTACGATGGCATACAGACCACTGATATCCACGAAACATTGATCAAGTCAGCCGCTGACCTGATCTCCGAACAGGCTCCTGATTACCAGTATCTGGCAGCCCGCCTGGCTATCTTCCATCTGCGCAAGAAAGCATACGGCCAGTTCGAGCCACCCGGGCTTCACGACCACGTCGTCAAACTGGCGGAAATGAAAAAGTATGATGCTCATCTTCTTCATGACTACAGTGAAGCTGAATTCAATACCATGAATGGGTTTATTGATCACAAGCGTGACATGGACTTCAGCTACGCTGCTGTTAAGCAGTTGGAAGGGAAGTATCTGGTTCAGAACCGGGTCACGGGTGAATACTACGAAAGCCCTCAGATGCTTTTCATGCTGATCGGTGCCTGTCTGTTTGCCAGTTACCCGAAAGAAACCCGCCTGGATTATATTAAGCGTTTCTATGAAGCTGTCTCTACGTTCAAGATTTCTCTGCCAACACCGATCATGGCCGGTGTTCGCACGCCTACCCGTCAGTTCAGCTCCTGCGTATTGATTGAGTGTGGTGACTCTCTGGATTCTATCAATGCGACATCCAGTGCCATTGTTAAATACGTTTCCCAACGTGCAGGCATTGGTATCAATGCCGGCGGTATTCGTGCCATTGGCAGCCCGATCCGGAACGGTGAAGCGTTTCATACAGGCTGTATTCCTTTCTACAAGCATTTCCAGACAGCGGTTAAGTCCTGCTCCCAGGGAGGTGTTCGTGGTGGTGCAGCGACTCTGTTCTACCCCATCTGGCACTACGAAGTTGAGAATCTGCTGGTTCTGAAGAACAACCGGGGAGTTGAAGAAAACCGTGTTCGTCACCTGGATTACGGCGTTCAGTTCAACCGCCTGATGTATCAGCGTCTGATCACCGGTGGCAACATCTCCCTGTTCTCGCCGATTGATGTTCCCGGATTGTACGATGCCTTCTTTGAAGACCAGGAAAAGTTTGACGCGCTTTATGCCAGGTATGAACAGGATCCAAACATCCGCAAGAAGACTCTGAAGGCAGTAGAGCTGTTCTCCCTGTTTGCGTCTGAGCGCGCCAGCACCGGTCGTATTTACCTGCAGAATGTTGACCACTGCAACACTCACAGCCCGTTTGACCCGGCAGTAGCTCCGGTTCGCCAGAGCAACCTTTGCCTGGAAATTGCCCTGCCCACCAAGCCTCTCACACACGTACTGGATGAGGAAGGTGAAATCGCGCTATGCACCCTGGCTGCTTTCAACCTGGGTAAGCTGGATAACCTGGACGAACTGGAAGAGATGAGCAACCTCCTGGTTCGTGCACTGGACAACCTGCTGGACTATCAGGATTATCCTCTGCCAGCGGCATACAACGCCACGATGGCACGCCGCCCTCTGGGGATTGGTGTGATCAACTTTGCCCATTATCTGGCTAAAAACGCTGTTCGTTATTCTGATGGTTCTGCCAACGGTCTGACCCATAAAACATTTGAAGCTATTCAGTATTACCTGCTGAAAGCCTCTAACCAGCTGGCGAAAGAAAAAGGCACCTGCACCAAGTTCCATGAGACCACCTACTCCCGGGGCATCCTGCCGATAGATACCTACAAGAAGGACCTGGACGAAGTCTGCACCGAAGCACTTCATCTGGACTGGGAAGCCCTGCGCAGCGAGATCAGGAATCACGGCCTGCGTAACTCAACACTGACCGCCCTGATGCCTTCCGAGACTTCATCACAGATCAGTAACGCGACCAATGGTATTGAACCACCACGAGGCTTTGTCAGCGTCAAGGCCAGCAAAGACGGCATCCTGAAGCAGGTTGTACCCGACTTCGAAGAGCTGCGTCACAACTATGAGCTGCTGTGGAATATCACCAGTAATGACGGTTACCTCCAGCTGGTTGCGATCATGCAAAAGTTTGTTGACCAGACCATTTCGGCCAACACCAACTATGATCCAGCCCGTTTCGAAGGCGGTAAAGTGCCAATGAAGCTCCTTCTTAAAGACCTTTTGACGGCCTACAAGCTAGGTGTGAAGACCCTTTACTACCACAACACTCGTGATGGTGCGTCAGACGGTCAGGAAGAAGCTGACGATGGCTGTGCAGGCGGCGCTTGCAAAATTTGACGAAAGTCGGAACCGGGACACTGGAACAGTGTCCCACTTAAACCAGCGTTAATAGCAACTGGACGAGGCCGGCCCTTCCTGGCCCTGAAGCAGAGAAAACATGAGCTACTCGACTTTCAACCAAGAAAAGTTCAATGCCACTCAGGAACCTATGTTTTTTGGACGGGGTGTTAACGTCTCCCGTTATGATGTCCAAAAACACCCGATCTTTGAAAAACTGATCGAAAAACAGCTGTCATTCTTCTGGCGTCCGGAAGAGGTGGACTTATCGACCGACCGCAGTGATTTTGCCCATCTGCCAGAACATGAAAAGCATATCTTCCTGAGTAACCTTAAATATCAGACCCTGCTGGACTCTGTGCAAGGCCGCTCACCCAATGTCGCCCTGCTACCCATTGTTTCTCTGCCTGAGCTGGAAACCTGGATTGAGACCTGGGCTTTTAGTGAAACCATTCACTCTCGCTCATACACCCACATCATTCGCAACATCATCACCGAACCTTCCGTGGTTTTTGATGACATTGTCAATAACGAGGCCATTGTGAAAAGGGCGGCTGACATCACCCGTTACTACGATGACCTGATTGAAGGCATCAGCCAACTCAACATGCTGGGTGAAGGCACCCACCAACTCAAAGGTAAAGAAGTGCATGTTTCCGTCAGGGATCTGAAGCGAAAACTTTACCTGACTCTGGTATCCGTCAATGTTCTGGAAGCCATTCGCTTTTACGTCAGCTTTGCCTGCAGCTTTGCTTTTGCCGAGCGTTCCACTATGGAAGGCAATGCAAAAATCATCAAACTAATCGCCCGCGACGAAGCCCTGCACCTGACCGGTACCCAGCACATCCTGCAAATCATGGCTGAAGGTAAAGACGATCCGGAAATGGCTGAGATTGCTATTGAGCTCCGGACAGAAGCCAGAGAAATTTTTATTGCTGCTGCTGAACAGGAAAAAGAGTGGGCTGAATACCTGTTCCAGAATGGCTCAATGATTGGTTTGAACAAGGACATTCTCAGCCAATATGTCGAATACATCACCAATCAGAGAATGGCTGCCCTGGGCTTTGACCCGGCCTTCCCACCCCGCCAGAACCCTCTACCCTGGATGAATAGCTGGCTGAACAGTGACTCTGTCCAGGTAGCGCCTCAGGAAGTGGAAGTCAGCTCCTATCTGGTTGGACAGATTGATAACGAAGTCCAGACCGATGACTTCAGCAACTTCTCACTCTAAGAGATAGCACGATGGCCACTGGGGGCTGAACGAGTAAAGACAGCCTCCCGGCCAACCGTTTACCAGGAGATCCTCATGGCCAACATCGTCAAGATACTGGATGGCTTCAGCTTCATTTCCAGAAGCGACCTCAACCTGCTGGAGGCGCTCGAGTCACAGAAGGTGGATATTGAATACCAGTGTCGTGAAGGATTCTGTGGCAGTTGCCAGGTTCAACTGGTGGCCGGTGAAGTGGAATATTTCGCAGAACCCGTCGCTTTTGTCCCCGATGGAAAAATCCTGCCCTGCTGCTGTTATGCCAAGAGCGACCTTACCATTGAGATCCCCGGTGGCTGTCATATCAAAAAAGAGCAATGACACGGCAAAAAACAAGCCCCTTTTTATATTAATAAAGCTATTAGAATTTAATCTAATATAACAAAGATAAAAATTTTGGCCTTATCCCTAATCAACTTGTCACTCCTCTGAACTAAGATGCTCTCGCCCTGTCTAATAAACATGAACGTCAAAACATTCAGGGAAGGGTCGAGACTATGACAAGGAAACTCACATCGCAATACCCGCGTATTATACTGCTTATTCTGTTGGCCTGCGTACTGACAGTTTTTGGATCAAGCCAAAACGTATTCGCCAGAGGCGAAAAACCCAATCTCAACAAGATTCCGGGGCCCGACTCCACTCAACGGTATATCAACTCTCCTGCCGAAAAGTTCAAGCATCGCCTGGAAGCACTCTACCCCTATGCATTTGCCAGCTACCTGTCCTATCGTTTCAGAACTGCCAGTGATAGAGCGGGCGTCAAAGAGGCCCTGGAAGATCGCCTCACCCATATTCAGTATCGCAACGCAGTCAAGACAGATGTACCTGAAAAATGGTTAACACAGGGAGTGTTTGACACCCGGTATGATGCCAACCGAATCTACGACCGCGAAGACTCCGGGTTGAAAGCCAGAGTTTTCCTCCACACTTCAGAAAAGAAAATTCTGATAGCGTTCACAGGAACAGAATTTGATAGCCTCAACTCCCTGACCAATGCTGCCTGGACACAGGGTGGCTATGGATATGGCTATCTGACACAGATCATCTCCTACTTCTCCAGCTTCATCACTGCCGGGGATTACTTTCCACTGGAAGTTCCCATGCTGAGAAGAGCTTTGGAGCTGACTGTCGACCTGTATGAGCACTACCCTGACCATGAGTTTGAGCTGACAGGCTCCTCTCTGGGTGGCGCAATCGCCCAGTATGTTTCCTTTAAAACCCGATTCAAGGCGGTGGTATTTAACAGTCTTGCCCTGAACTCTGCCATCTACTGGCACATTCAAAATGAAGAACCCGACCTGAAGCCAAAAGCACTCATCACTCATGCTTACCTGAACGGAGAGTTATTGAACGATACTCTTCAGGGGCTCTTCATCCAGGGTCCGGCCCACGCTATCTATGCCCAGGGCAGCCTGCCTGTTGAAGGACTGGAGATTCCAGTACCCGCTTCTGAAAAATCGCTGCACGGATTAGGTCAGTTCTGGTCTCGACACACTGCCAGTGGACTGCTGAGAGCGCTTGAAGCCAACATACAGCTTAATCTTCCGCCGCTGAAGCAGAAACCTTCGTGAACGTAAGCAAACTGAAAAGCAGCTAAGCTATATTTCTCCCAACCATTCTGTCCCCCTGACACCACCTCGACACAAAGAAGGCTGAAGAGACTGTGAGCAGAGTTGTTTCCAGCAACAATCTACCCGGCAACAATCTACACGGGAACAATTTATCCAGAAACAACAATGTATTCAAAATTAATGGTTCCGGAATCAGAATAATAACAAACCTTCTCCTCAGCCTCTGCCTGTCGCACCCTCTGGCCATCTGGGGTGAGGTCCGTATTGAAAAGTCTTTCACTCTGATCGGTACCCACAAATACCCGGACAGCTTCACTCATTTTGCTTACACAAACCCCAATGCACCTAAAGGTGGTGTCCTGAGGCTAGCCAGGACAGGCTCATTCGACACTCTGAACCCATTTAACGGCAAAGGAACTACGCCTGATTACCTTTACCACACCCACGGCTCATTAATGACCCGGTCAGCCGATGAACCTCACACTCTTTATCCCTTTCTGGCCGAAGCCATCGAATACCCTCACGACTTCAGCTGGGTTGCTTTTCATATCAACCCGGCAGCAAAGTTCAGCGACAACCACCCTGTCACGTCAAAAGATGTTGTATTCACTTTTGAGTTATTCAAAAGGGAGGGCTCACCCTTTTTGAAAAATCTCTATAAAGACGTCGCCAGAGTTGAAAAAACTTCGCCACACCGAGTCGTTTTTTACCTGGACAAACCTGGCAAGAAGCAGCTTGCCCTGCTGGGTTATCTTCGCGTGCTTCCTCATCATTACTGGCAGACCAGAAACTTTCAGGGTCGTCACCTGAACAGCCCTGTGACCAGTGGGCCCTTAAAGGTCAAGCATGTCAAAATAGGACAAAACATCACTTTTGAGCGAGTCAGGGATTATTGGGCAGTCAATCTTCCCAGCCAGAGAGGGAGGTATAATTTCGACGAAATCAGGGTGGACTATTATCGTGACCCTCAGGCTGTGATCGAAGGCTTCAGAGCCGGACTTTATGATGTTCATCAGGAGACTGATACTCAAAAATGGCATCAGTCATTCAGTTTCCCGGCAGTTAAAGAAGGTCGGGTGCTGAAGAAAGACATTGAAATGCTCTATACAGCTGGCATGAGTGCCCTGGCTTTTAATCTTCGTCGGGACAAGTTCAAAAACCCTGCACTTCGTCAGGCTTTAATCATGGCCTTCGATTTTGAGTGGATTAACAGGACTCTGCTGAATTCTGACTTTCAGCGTACTACGAGCTTTTTCTACAACTCACCTCTCTCAGCCACAGGTCTGCCGACAGAAGAAGAACTCAAGCTACTGGAGCCGTTTCAGGAGCAGTTACCCAGTGAACTTTTCAAGCAAGCCGTCATTCTCCCCGTTTCAGACGGAAGCGGTAAAAACAGGGAGAATGTCAGGAAAGCTCTGGCTCTCTTCAAAAGAGCAGGATACCGGTTGGAAAACGGGCGGATGATAGATACAGCCTCAGGCAAGCCTCTCACTCTCAGCCTGCTGACCGAAGACCCTAAACAGGAACGTTTGTTACTTTCTTACCGTAAAAGTCTTGCTGACCTTGGCATAACATTGAACATAAAGACTCTCGACAAAAGCCTGTTTCGAAAAAGAGTCAGGGAGTCAGATTTCGAAATGGTGGACTGGTATTTCTGGCAGTCCACTTATCCGGGCAACGAGCTGTATCATATGTGGAGCAGTAAAGTCGTCATGGAAAAACAAAGTGGTAACATTGTCGGCATCAAAAACCCGGTCATTGACCACCTGCTAGCCGAGGCAACAAATGCAGACAGCTATGAAAAACTGATACCCATTGTCAGGGCTATGGACCGGGTACTGATGTGGGGCCACTACGTCATTCCCAAGTGGCATACTCAAAAGACTCATCTGGCTTACTGGCACCACCTTGGTCATCCACCACAAGACCATCTTTACTGGCTCGACCTGAGTAACTGGTGGTACAAGCCAGACAAGAATCCATGATTTTTCCATTTTGATCGCTTACCTCTCTCAATGAGCAATCTCTGGCCAAAAAGAAAATCACTATCAACAAGCTCTTGATTTGGTTTTTTTTCATCGGTAGAGTAGTTACCAATTTGCCTACAAAGACTTGCCTGTAAGCGCAGGCTTCTTTAACTTATTTTTAATGGCAACATAATGCCCATAGGCTGTCAGAGCTGAAACGTATACTGTGACGAACACACGCGAATGAGATCCGAAACTGGCTGTTCTGTTTCAAACACACGCCTGAGCAGGGTGCCGACCGGTATCAACAGTGGTCCGTTTTTCAGAAAAAGCTCCTTAATCAGGGGCTTTTTTTTGGTTTGTGCCCACCCTGTAGCTTCATCAGCTATTTGGCACCATCTCCCCATTCTTCACCCTTATTCAGGAACAGGTAACTCTTGATGGAAAACCAGCTCTATCTGAGGGACATCATTTCCATAGCAGACCTGAATCGTTCAGACCTCGAACAGATTCTGGAAACTGCCGCCCAGCTTAAAAGAGCACCACGTCCCGATCTGCTAGAGGGCAAGGTGATTGCCAGCTGCTTCTTTGAGGCTTCGACCCGAACCCGTCTCTCATTCGAAACCGCTGTACAGAGGCTGGGAGGAACCCTGATTGGTTTCTCTGACAGCAGTAACACCTCGGCCAAAAAAGGCGAAACACTGGCCGATTCAGTCAAAATCATCAGTTCTTATACTGATGCCTTCATCATGCGTCATCCTCAGGAAGGTGCGGCACGATTGGCCTCTGAATTCTCCAATGTCCCAATCATTAATGGCGGTGATGGTGCCAACCAGCACCCGACACAGACGTTGCTGGATCTTTTCAGTATTAGAGAATGTCAGGGGACACTGGACGACCTGACCATCACCTTTGTCGGTGACCTTAAATACGGCAGAACTGTTCACTCATTGGTTCAGGCCATGGCACTGTTCGGTGCCAAATTTAACTTTATTGCACCCGACGCGCTTTCAATGCCCGATTACCTGCTGGAAGAACTGGATGAAAAAGGTATTCGCTACCGCAAAGCCGGGAGCATTGAAGAAGTGGTGCCTGAGTCTGACATTATTTATATGACACGGGTTCAAAAAGAGCGCTTTGATGAAACTGAATACATGCACATGGCCTCTAAGTACATTCTGGGTGTCGAAAGCCTGAAAGGAGCCAGAGAGAGCCTGAAAATTCTTCACCCCCTGCCCCGGGTCAACGAAATAGAAGTGGCTGTTGATAATACGCCTCATGCTTACTATTTTCAGCAGGCCGAGAATGGGGTCTATGCCCGTCAGGCGCTCCTGGCTCTGGTTTTGAACAAAAGTATCTGAGGGAGACACTGCAGTGACTAACAAGCTTCAGGTTGAGGCCATTCGCAAAGGCACCGTCATTGACCATATCCCTGCCGGTCAAGGTGTTAAAATTCTGGACCGCCTGCAATTGCTGAACTCCGATGTCAGCATTACAGTGGGCTTCAACCTGCCCAGCAAGGCTCAGGGTCGCAAAGACATTATCAAAGTGACTGACCTCAAGTTCACTGAACAAGAGGCCAATCAGCTGGCTCTGTTTGCACAGGGAGCCACTATTAATGTCATCGACGAATACCATGTCGTTGATAAATTCAATATGACGGTTCCCGAGACTCTCAGAGGTGCTTTTCCATGCCCTAACTCAAACTGCATTACTCACAATGAGCCTGTGAACAGCTATTTCTATCTGCGGGAAAAAGACGACGATATTCGACTGAAGTGTCACTATTGTGAGAAGTCATTCAGCAAGGAGATTGTGTCTGAGCTCTGACTGTTGACAAGGAATCTCCTGCGGATTTTTTACCCATCATTGGGGATTCCTTGTCACTTCCATGAGTCTGCCCTGCCACGACAAAACCTCTGCTCATCATTTGTTCGGCTGTCCCGGATGACTCGGAGGGAACTATTCTCCCAAGACCTATGTCTAATGGCTGTACTGTAGGAAAGTAAGTAATCTTAAAACTGTTTATCATGAAAAAGAGGCCATCTGGCCACCACTGTTGGATTTTCATGAGTGACGGAACCTATGGGCTTTAAAATGAGGTGTCCTATGGAAATAGCGCCAGTGCAATACATCATGAGCACACTGACTCAGGATTATGAAAATAGTCCGGAGACCGACACGCTGGCTGACAGAATCCAGAAGTTTGCCGAAGAAGCGAGCTTTTTTTTCAAGGAACGCCCGCTCAGGCCCATGCCAGACCAACCACTGCTGTTAATCCTCTACAAATCGAAACTCCGCAGAAAAAAGAGAAAAGTCAGCAAAAAGGACAAGCTGAACAAATTCTACATGCGCAAAAGAAAGAGCGAAGAGCAGGACAACCATCCCGATAGCGACACCTATGAGCAATCAATTTAGCAATCACCCGCCAGATACCTTAGAATCCTTTTGGAATGCCGCAGCCTTTTGAATCCAGTTTCCTGCGGCGCACTGCTGCTGAGCAGATACCTGACTGTTAACAGACAGCTACCTGAAGGCCTCTTTCTCTTTCTGTTTGCCCGACTTTTTAACACCAGGGCCGAGATACCCGTCGTCAGCAGATTCAATCCCCGGTCCCGAGACGCACTCAGGACATGTCAGCCCCAAGCTGCAGGCCGGGATAACGATATAGTATTGCAACGAGATTAAAGCATTGAGTGGATTACTAGGTCTTTTCAGAAAGAAAAAAGCGCCTTCATCCGGTGGGCAAAAGTCTATACCGGCACCAAAAAATCCTTATTCCAAGCCCCCGCGCGGGAAGAAAAACAGTAAAGTTGTCGGCACTCAATCCAGAAACCCAAAGTCTCGGAACACTGCTCGACGTAATCATTCTCACAACTCTCATCGCTCAGACGACAAGAAGACCGAACCCTCCTGGCATATCAGCCAGTTCCAGGTAGAGCCCGAACAGGGTAAAACCCGCTTTCATGACTTTGATCTGCCTGACCCACTGATGAGAGCCATCCAGGAACTGGGCTTCAAGTACTGCACCCCCATTCAGGCAGAAGTACTGGGCAGCACACTGGCTGGCAGAGACGCTATTGGTAAAGCTCAAACCGGTACGGGCAAGACAGCCGCTTTTCTCGTCAGCACCATCAAACAATTGATCGATATCCCGCCACCGGATCAACGCTATCTTGGTGAACCCCGTGCGGTCATCATTGCCCCTACCCGAGAACTGGCATTGCAGATTGGTCAGGATGCTGAAGCCTTGACCAAATACCTGCCCCTGAACGTACTGACGGTTGTGGGTGGAATGGATTATGAGAAGCAGCGCAACCGAATGAGTAATGGCTTCATCGATATCCTTGTGGCTACTCCGGGCCGACTTCTGGATTACTGCGAACGCAAAGACCTGCATCTGGACCTGACAGAAACACTGGTCATTGACGAAGCCGACCGAATGCTGGATATGGGCTTCATTCCTCAGGTTCGGCGCATTATCCGAATGACGCCCCGCCCTGGCGATCGTCAGACCCTACTCTTTTCAGCCACCTTTACGGATGAGGTATTAAGGCTCGGTGAACAGTGGACCTGGCAGCCTGTTAAAGTTGAGATTGAACCAGAGAGTGTTGCTACAGAGACTGTTGACCAGAAGGTTTATATCGTCACCAATGAGCAAAAAGTCCCTCTCTTGATCAACCTGATCAATCAGAACAATCTGGAGCGGGTGATTGTGTTCACCAACCGGCGAGATGAAACTCGTCGATTGACCGAGAAGCTACAAAAGAGAGGCCTCAAAGCGGATCAGATTTCAGGTGAAGTCCCCCAAAAGAAGCGACTCAAAACGCTGGATAACTTCAAGAGTGGCAGGCTGACGGTCCTGGTGGCCACCGATGTTGCTGGTCGGGGCATTCACATTGATGGCATCAGCCATGTGATCAACTATAACCTGCCCGAGGATCCTGAAGATTATGTCCACCGTATTGGCCGGACAGGCCGGGCCGGAGCCAGTGGTACCAGTATCAGCTTTGCCTGCGAAGAGGATTCTTTCCTGATCCCCGACCTGGAACAAATGTTGGGTGCAAAGCTCAATCTGGAATACCCACCTGAAGATCTGGTTAAATAATCAGTAGTCTGCATTAAGCGCTAGCAGCCTGTCGGACTTAAGGCTGTCCTACTGCGGTTGCAATAAATTGGTCTAAAAATTCCTGCTTCTTCGTCAAATAGCTCGCTATTCTCCTCAGAAGCAGAAATTTTTATCCTCAATT
>NZ_JAGRPU010000073.1 GCF_024606225.1 Endozoicomonas sp. ISHI1
AATCCATTACAATTGAGACTGTTTATCCAATAGTTAGTTCCACCCATTCTGTGAAGACCGGATAAAACTATAAGATTGCCTCCACATCTGAGGAATGGCAGGAGGTGTTGAGGTGTGACTAAGAGATAGTTGGAGTCGGCGTATGCTGTGGTGAAGCATCCGTTATGGCTACCTTACGTCATATTGTACATTGGTAATCGTAAATTCCTGTCTCTCCTTTGTAACCATGAACGCGTCAAAATAATCGAAAGGTGCCCTTCCTTGCAGAATTTTCACTGCTTCACCTGTTTCACCTTTTTTAGGATCTGCGCGGTGATAGAGAGGTAGCTCCATCTCGTCAGCAATTTCCCGTGCGGCATCAATGAACAATAAATCACTCTTATCGGGGTAGGCCTTCTCAAGAAATAACGCAGGGCGATCATCCTGATCCAACACCATACGGATAACACTTCTGCTGAGGATATCTCCTTTGGCGTTCTTTCTAACAATCATTGCATTGCGTCCATCCATCACGTAGCTCATCAGTCCTCTGCTGTAATCCTGAGCGCCGTCCGGTGTTAAACAAGTGCGAACTTCAAGCCCACTGATAAAAAGATCCCAGGGATCTTCCGTCAGCTTCAGGGTTTCTCCCGGGGACAACAGCTTGCTTCGGGTTTCTTCGCTGAAGTCACTGAAGTTCGCCCCCCAACCTGCTTTGAATTGGGGATATATCCGGTAAACGGCCTTCAAGTGTGGATTGGTCAGCGGTGACTGCCTGCTCTCAATAAAAGTATTGCTGGCACTGGTCTCTGTAAACTGAAGGATAAGGTCTGTAAGTTCTGTATTTCCGTATTCTTCCATTGATGCCATGTAAAAAGGCAGGAGATAGTGGTGTCGTTGTCTCCATAGCCATTGTGAGACCTCCTTACTTTTTCCCACTAAAGCGTCAGCCCCTTTTTCGGCAATCAACAATGGCAATCCTTCTTTCTGACAGCTTAAGCCCATGCTGTCCAGAAATTGATTAAACCTGTCTCCCATGTTGAGTATCATGTAGAGCAAACCCAGTTTTTCACAAGTCAGGCTCTGGGTAAGCTTTTTCAGGGTCTGCATTACCATTGCTTTATTCATATCATTGCTGGCCAATGCCCGCTCAAGAGTGACCAGCCACTGGTGGAAAACCTTGCCATCTTTCATCCGTCGCCTGCTAGCGCTAGAAGCTTGCAGACATTTACAGAGTTCCTCAATGTCATCTTCTGAGATGACATCGGGTACAAATGCCAACCATTGCAGCGGGGCCAATCGCAAATGATCTCCGCCCTTGATTCCGGACTCACCCAGTATTTGCTGTATTTTCGGAGTACTCTGAATCAGGCGGGCGAGCCCACTGATCAGATAGGGAATATTTTTTTTATTGCCATGTTTCATGATGGCCCTGACAAAATGATCCAATACTGAAGTATCCATTATTTCTTTGGATGATTTGCAAGCGGCAATGATCATCAAAAGTCGATGCACTTTCACTTTGATAACGGGCACATCCTCAGGTAGTGGCGTAGCAGCATACTTGCTCTCCAGGTTGTCAACTGCAGTGAGCAATACCTGTGAATATTCCGGGGTTATTTTACCAATGTTTGCTCTGAGTGCGGTTAGATAACGGGCCAGCGGTTTGCCTTCAAGTAAAACAAACCCATTGATATCACTGAGTTGTTTGAGCTCTTCAAACTGCAAGGCAACAGGAGCAGGAGCTTTCAATATATTTGCCACGGCATCAATATAACGGCAATAATCGATGGAACCTTGTTGTTTTGCCAAATAGGCCAGCTCTTTAGCAATATGCCAGATGTTATCTGAATTAGTGTTATACAGAACCGATCTAATGTACGACATTAACTCAGCAATATCAGCTTTCTCTGAAAAACCGGAACAGGCTGCATAGAGATACAACAATCTTCTTGTACAGCATTTGAAATCTTCATCAACAAAAATGTTTGGTAAATAGCCATCCACGTCAACTCTTGGAATAAATTTTTTTTCGATATTGTCAACTTCACTCAACAGCTGTCTGGCAAATTCGTTATTTTCCGATTCGAGGGTTTGCCTGATCTGCAAAAGTCCGTCCTTGACCAGTTTATCATCCTCCAGAGGGTTTAATGCTGTCAGCTTTTCATTGATTACACTGTTCTCCTCTGCCGGAGAAGGCGAATCAGGAAGACGTTGAAACAGGTTCTTTGCTTCCTCGAACCGGATGGATAAAGGAATCCTCTCAAGGTACCTGGGGACCATTTCAGCTGGCAATTCAAACTGTTCATCAGCAGCCAACATAACCCGGAGTTTTTCAGCCGTGTTTAAAAAATTTTTTTCGAATAGCTTTTTTACCGTCTTGGAAGCATCAGTTCTCATGCACTCATGAAAAACGACACATTGCACTTCTTTGGTGGGTGACTTTTCTATTGCCCCATCATGAAATTGTTCCATAAGAGAGCTGGCGGCCAACTGGATAGCTTCAGCTTTTGAACCGGGTAATTGTTTCTCAAGATCAGGTCGAAGATTAACCAGCCGTTCATATAGCTGTTTACTTCCATCGGTATTGGAGGTTTGCTCTGACAATACGGTGATGCCATCATGCAGCTCTACCTGCTTGCCAAGAAACTGAACGGAACCATCTTGTGCTGAAAAGCCAATGGATGATTTCATGATCAATGCATGCAGCTGTTGAAGTGTCAGGCCATTTAGCTGATAAGGATTCATTTTACTTCTCTGGCACGGTGGCCGCATGCGATGGATAAGAAGCTGTTATGGCTACCTTGAATCACGTTTTACTTTGGTGATAGTTAGTTTCTGTCTCTCCATTAATAATGGGAACTCGTCAAAATAATCAAAAGGCGCCCTTCCTTCCAAAAGTTTCAATTCTTCACCTTTTTTAGCCTCCACGCAGTGGTAAAGAGGTAGCTCCATCTCTTCAGCAATCTCCCGTGCGGCATCAATGAACAACAAATTATTCCCATCGGGATAGCCCTTCTCAAGAAATAATGCGGGGCGATCATCCTGATCAAACACCATGCGAATAACGCTTCTGCTGAGAATATTTCCTTTTTGGTTCTTTTTGACAATCATGGCATTGCGTCCATCCATCACATAGCTCATCAATCCAGATCTATAACTCTTCAGGCCATCCGGTGATAGACAGGTTTTAACTTCAAGTCCACTGATAAAAAGATCCCAGGGGTCTTCTGTCAGCTCCAGAGTTTCTTCCCGGGACAACAGCTTGTTTCGGGTTTCCTCACTGAAGTCACTGAAGTTCGCCCGCCAACCTGCTTTGAATTGGGGGAAGTCCTTGTAAACGGCCTGCAAGTGTGGATTGTTCTGCGGTGATTGCCTGCTCCTGATAAAAGTATTGTTAGTACTGGTCTCTATAAACTCGTAGACAAGGTCTGTAATTTCTCTATTCCCCTCTTCTATCATGGTTGCCATGTATAGAGGCAGGAGATGGTAATGTCGTTGTTTCATTAGCCACTGCGAGAACCCTTTATTGGCTCCCACCAAAGCGTCCATCCCTTTTTCAGCGATCAACATGGGTAATCCTTCCTTCTGACAGCTAAAGCCCATGCTGTCCAGAAATGTATTAAACCTCTCTCCCATGTTGAATATCATGTAAAGCCAAACCAGTTTTTCATAAGTCAGACTTTGTGTGAGCTGTTTCAGGATTGGCATTACCATGGCCTTATTCATAACCTTGCTGGCCAATGCTTGCTCAAGAGTAGCCAGCCAATGATGGAAAACCTTGCCATCTTTCATTTGTCGCCTGCTAGCGCCGGAAGCTTGCAAAGATGCGCAGAGTTCCTGAATGTCATCTTCCGAGATGGTATCGGGTACAAATGCCAGCCATTGCAGCGGGGCCAGTCGCAAATGATCTCCGCCCTTGATTTCGGGCTCACCCAGTATTTTCTGTATTTTCGGGGTACTCTGAACCAGGCGGGCCAAGCCACTGATCAGATAGGGAATATTTTTTTTATTGCTATGTTTCATGATGGCCCTGACAAAATAATTCAACACTGAAGCATCCATTATTTTTTCGGAAGATTTACAAGCGGCAATAATCATCAAAAGTCGATGCACTTTCGCTTTAATATCGGGCTTGCCTTCAGGTAGTGATATACGAGCACATTCGTTTTCCAGGCCGTCAACTGCATCGAGCAATACCTGCGAATATTCCGGGGCCATCTTATTAATGTTTGCTCTGAGTACGGTTAGGTACTTGTCCAGCGGTTTGCTTTCAAGTAAAGCAAACCCTTTGAGATCACTGAGTTGTCTGAGCTTTGCAAACTGTAAAGCAACAGGTGCAGGTGCTTTCAATACATTGGCCACGGCACCAATATAACGGCAATAATCGATGGAGGCGGGTTGTTTCGACAAGTAGGCCAGCTCTTTAGCTATATGCCAGATGTTATCTGGAACTTCGTTATTTGGCTCGATGATATAAAGAACAGATCTAATGTACGACATTAACTCAGCAATATCAGCCTGCTTTGAAAAACCGGAACATGCTGCATAGAGATACAGCAATCTTCTTGCATAGATTTGAGAATCGATATAATCATCAACGTCTGATAAACGGCCGTTCCATCCAACTCTTGTGATAAATTTTTTTCCAATATTGTCAACTTCACTCAACAGCTGTCCGGAAAGTTCGTTGTTTTCCGATTTAAGGGTTTGTCTGACCTCCAAAAGTCTGTCCCTGAACATTTTATCAGGGCTTAATGCTGTCAACTGCTCATTAATGACATTGTCCACCTCTGGCAGAGAAGGCATATCAGGTAGACGCTGAAACAGGTTCTTTGCCTTCTCAAATCCGATGGATAAAGGAATACTCAAAACTATCCAATTGCACTCTAAAAGTGGACCTTTATACGCTTCTTCAGCAGCCAACATAATCTCGAGTTTTTCAGCCCAACTTAGAGAATTTGTTCTGGATAACCTTTTTACCGTACCCACAACATCAAGTTTCAGGCACTCTAGAAAAACGGCACATAGCACCTCATTGGTGGGTGACTTTTCAATTGCTTCAAATTGAAATTGATCCACCAGATTCCTGGCGGTTATCTGTATAGCTTCCGCTTTTGAATCAGAGCGTTGCGTCTCAGGATCGGGTTGAAGATTAACCTGCCGTTCAAATAACTGCTTACTGCCAGCAGTATTGTAGGTTTTCTCTGATGGTGCGGTGATGTCGGCTTGTCGCTTTACCTGCCAGCCAAGGTACTGAACCGAGTCATCTGCTGAAAAGCCGGTGGGTGGCTCCATGTCCAATGTATGCAGCTGTTGAGTCAAACCATTTAACTGATAAAAATCCATTTTACTTCCCTCGCACGGTGCGCATATGCTGTGTTTTGCATCCGTTGTGGATGACTGACATCACGCTCAAAATTGTCCTTGCAGTACCAACCTGATTGAGTCAAACCGAATCAGATATAACTTGGACTATTTATCCAATAATTAGTTCCAACCACTGCCATGGCCAAGTTCAGGTTAAGTGTTGGCCCACTCCCCGAAGCCAGAAAACTCAGGTGATTACTGAAATCTTCGCTTTTCCCACTGCAGAGATCGAGGGTTTGGGTCTTGCGCGAATTGAAGATAAAAGGTTAGTGAAACCCTGTGGAATTTCAAAAGAACTATCGTTTTCGATATTGCATGGCGACAGGCGTTAGTGAATGATGAACAGAAGCCGTTACCAAAGGTTATGTCATGCCCTTCCTGCAACAGGATATTGATGCTTTTCTCAATTATCTCAAGTTTGAAAAAAACAGCTCTATTCACACCTGCTCGGCGTATCAAAGAGATCTGGGCAAATTACTCAGACAGGCTGAGACGCTTGGCATTACTCACTGGCAAAAGCTGGAAGAGCGTCAGCTGCGGACATGGCTGGCAGAATTACATGGCAAGGGTCTTGGGCAGAAGAGTCTGCATCGTCTGCTTTCATCCGTTCGTAGCTTTTATCGTTATCTTAACCGTGAGGAAAAGGTTAAAGATAACCCTGCCCAGAGGGTCACCGCACCCAAGGTGGGCAGGAAGCTGCCTGTCACCATGGATGCCGATCAACTCACTGCGTTTCTTGATCGGAATGATGATGATCCATTAGTGATCAGGGATCTGGCTATCCTTGAACTCTTCTACTCCTCAGGACTGCGCCTGGCGGAATTGGTTGGATTGGATCTCAACAGTTTTCAGGATGAGTTCAGGCAGGTGACAGTTCTGGGCAAGGGCAGAAAAGAACGATTGTTGCCAGTGGGTCGAAAGGCTCGTGAAGCCATAAAAAAATGGCTGTCCGTCAGAGTTATTTTTCCTGAAAAAGACAGCGAGGCGCTGTTTCTCTCAAAACAGGGACATCGTATCAGTGCCCGTCAGGTGCAAAACCGTGTGAGCCAGCTTTCCAGAGAAGCCGGACTCTCAGGACGAATGCATCCTCACCTTTTGAGACACTCTTTTGCCAGTCATCTGCTGGAGTCCAGTGGCGATCTGAGGGCAGTTCAGGAGCTGCTGGGGCACAGTGATATCGCCACCACCCAGATATATACCCATCTTGATTTTCAGCATCTGGCCGACGTATATGATAAGGCTCATCCGAGAGCACAGAGAGTCAGTAAGGAGTCCTCTGTTTATGAAAAGTCTCACAAAGAGGAAAGACTGACCGAAGATCAAGAGCCTTCAGCTAACAAAGAGCCTTCAGCTAACAAAGAGCCCAAAAGGAAAAAACAATGATAAAGCTGATCACTTTCGATCTGGATGACACACTCTGGGAAAACATGCCAGTGCTGATTCGGGCAGAACAGAAAGCCTGGAAAAAACTCTGTGAATACTGGCCAGAAACCCACGAGAGAATGACACCCAAAGAAGTGTTCGAGTATCGGGTCAAACTGTTGGAAGATCGTCCGGAGCTCAGATATCAGATTACGGAACTGCGCCGGTTTTCTCTGCAGAAGGTTCTGCAAAACTGTGATTGTCCTGAATCAAGAGCTGAAGAAATTGCCGGTGACCTGATGCGGGAGTTTATGGAGTGGCGTCATGATGTGAAATGTTTTCCGGAAGTTCAGCCGGTTCTCTCTCACCTGTCAGCAGACTACACTCTGGCTGCGGTCACTAATGGTAATGTCGATGTAGAGAAATTATCGGTCAGTGAGTTTTTTGATTTTGCTCTCAAGGCAGAAGATTACAACAGTCTGAAACCGGAACCGACTCTATTTTTGAAAGCCATGGAACGTGCCGGAGTTACTCCGGACGAGACCCTTCATGTAGGAGACTGCCTGAAAGCCGATGTGGCAGGTGCCGGAGCATTGGGAATTGGTACCGTCTGGTTTAATCCTGCTGATAAGGCATTCAGTGGCGATCGCAGACCTGATTATGAAATTCGATCACTAACCGGTCTGCTCAGAGTTTTGGACAAGGATCTTCAGCCAGAATATTAAATACCTGACCAGTTAGTTTTGCCTGACGGGGCAGGTGTTTAATTCCGTCTATTGCCAGGATCAGAGGCAGTGAGACAGTGCTGTCCTCTGGTATTTTTTGTCAGGCATCTCTGGGACTTAATATATATTTCATTGATCTATATGTTTTTCGATACCGGGGAACTGACAATGAAACTTAAATATGCAGCTTGTATAGTAATACTTCTGTCTTTTACTTGTTTGCACGCTGATGAAGTAGAAAAACAGATAATAGGCACTTGGCTTGTCAGAGATAATTCACCTGTTAAGAAATATATAACTTACCACCCACCTCGTCGCACTACAAACCCGACAAAGTTTCGAATTAGAGGTTTCAGAGAATACTGTAGTCGGGACGTATTATACGGCAGATATGATGTAGTTATGGACATTCCGGGACTTAGTCATAAAGTAATAGGTATTTCTGGTGTATGGTTTTTCCCGAGAGACTCAGAGGAAAAGTTGATCTTAGACTATGGCTGCAAAGACGCTGATCCAGATAATATTAAACCACGCCCAAACGAATGTATTTGCCCGCCTGATGGTTTTTTAGCTACTACCAGAATTCTAAAAGCTGATGATAAGGAATTTATCTACGAAGAATACAATCCAGAAAGTAAGGTATTTGACAGAAACAACGCTGTAAGAGTTCCAGTGCAGTCACTGGAACAGATAAAGCAACTACCGTATCACGATGAAATCTGATTTACTTTTTTGATGCCAGACAGGCAAAGCAGCATCTCTTACTGCGACATCAAACATTCAGACCAGATCACCAGATTTTGTAGAAGTGGTGTACAGGTCCGTTGCCTTGGCCTATGTTCAGCTGATCGGCGTGGGCAATGGCTTGCGCAATGTATTTTTTAGCCTCTGGGATGGCTTCTCTCATGGTGTAACCACGAGCCAGTAATGCGGTAATGGCTGAGGACAATGTACAGCCTGTACCGTGAGTGTTACTGGTGTTTATCCAGTTGGATTCCAGTCGGTGCAGAGACGTACCGTCGTGATAAAAATCGACGGCCTTATTATCACTATTGTCGCCACTCAGGTGACCACCTTTCAGAAGGACCGCTTCAGAGCCCAGCGCCAGAAGAGGCTCAATCATATCGATCATCTGGTCGGGATTTTTGGGCAATGGACGATCAAGCAGCACCGCAGCTTCATGCAGGTTGGGTGTGATCAGGCTGGCTTTGGGAATCAGTGATTGCCTGAGGGTCTCAATAGCGGCCTGTTGTAGCAGAACATCACCGCTGGTAGCCACCATTACAGGGTCAACCACAAGATAAGCCGGACCGAAGTGAGTCAGAGTATCCGCTACCGTCGTGATAACATCTGGCTGGCTCAACATGCCCACTTTTACGGCCCTGATAGCGAGGTCCGAGAATACTGAATCCAGCTGTTGACGGACAAAGGCGGGTTCAACGTCAAGGATACCCTGAACGCCCTGAGTATTCTGGGCAGTCAGAGCGGTAATGACACTGCAGCCATAAGCGCCCAGTGCTGAAAAGGCTTTCAGGTCTGCCTGTATACCGGCACCACCACCACTGTCTGATCCGGCAATGGTAAGGGCGACAGGCGTCTCATTAGTCATCGTCATTGTTCGGTTTCCTACGCCGGCATCATCCGGTTCAGGTTCAATGGGTCTCTCTCAGTCCGGGAAACATTCATCCCGGACACCCCAACCAGCGGTGCGAGTCTATTTTGTTTCTATAGTGATGTCTATTGCTCAAAAGGCCCGTTACATCCCCGCTCAGGAAATTTTGGCTGATAGTGAAGGAAGAAGCGGTGTATTTCCCGAAAGTCATGCTCCTGATCGCCAGTCATCATCATGTTCTTTCTTTGGATTACCGCTGGCATCTTTTACAGTAGCAGGTACTGCGATTACCCAGCCGGATCTCAACTATCGGTGTTGAGCAATGAACGCAGGGTTCCCCCTTGCGTCCATAAACAGCCAGTTCTTGTTTGAAATAGCCTGGCTTGCCGTCACCCCCGACAAAATCCCTCAGGGTGGTTCCACCCTGCTCAATGGCTTTTGCCAGAGTCTCTTTGATGCTTTCGGTCAGTCGCTCGTAGCGGGCTCTGGAAATTTTTCCGCAGGGCCTGTCAGGCCGGATACCTGCTTTGAACAGGGCTTCGTTGGCGTAGATGTTCCCGACCCCGACGACCACATGGTTGTCCATGATGAACGTTTTTACCGGCTGTTTTTTTCCCCGGGATTTGAGATGAAGCCTACGGGCTGTGAATTCATCACCGAGAGGTTCCGGACCGAGTTTGCTTAACAAGTCATGTTTCATGATATCGTCGTCGACCCACAGAACCGCCCCGAACCTCCTCGGGTCGGTGTATCTCAGCGTTATCCCATGACTGAAAACCAGGTCGATATGGTCATGTTTCCGGGCTTCCTGTGGTTCTTTCAATATGCGCAGGCTTCCGGACATCCCCAGGTGAACCAGCAGGGTTCCAGCGTCGGTTCTGATCAGAAGATACTTCGCTCGTCTTGCGACAGAACGGATAACCCGGCCAGATAAATGCTGCTTTAAATGTTCCGAAACCGGCCAGCGCAGTTGCGGATTGCGGACGATAACATCCGACACGGTCTGACCTACAATATGAGGTGCAATGCCCCTGCGGGTCGTTTCAACTTCAGGTAATTCAGGCATCCACCGACAGTAGCAAATATGTCGTCAAAAGGCGATGTGATCGGCCTCTGATGGCAAAGGAAATAAGTAGAAATCCCGCGCCGGACCCCAGAAAGTAACGGCAAATTAGCCATATCAAATGCTGTCATGTGACTGATAAGATGGTTCCACTTTTATCCCGGTTCAGTTTTGGTAAAAGCACACCATAGCAGTGAGAGAAAATGACAGCCAACCCAACTTTATACCAACGATATTCCAGGGAACTTAGAGAACTTATTTATTTATCAGCCCCGATTCTGGGTGCGCAACTGGCGACCACTGGCATGGGCTTTGTGGATACCAGTATGGCGGGTCAATATTCTGCACAAGATCTGGCGGCAGTAGCCATTGGCTCCAGTATCTGGGTCCCGATTTATCTGTTAATCAGGGGTATCCTAATGGCGACGACACCGACAGTCGCCCATCTGTTTGGCGCCCAAAAAGTTGACCTGATTGCTTCACCGGTTCGACAGGCCATGTGGCTTTCTCTGGCGTTAAGTGTGGTCGGCATGGTCTTGATGATGAACCCTATGCCACTGCTCAATGTTCTGGAAATCAATGCCGAAATGGCTGCTAAGACGGAAGCCTACCTGGAAGCATTGGCCTGGGGGGTACCCGGCATCTGTTTATATCAAACCATGGTCAGCTATTGCGAAGGGCGCGCTATTACCAAACCGGCCATGCTCATCAGCTTTGTCGGTTTGTTGATCAACATTCCGGTTAATTATGTATTGATCTATGGCAAATTCGGCTTTCCTGAAATGGGTAGCGTAGGCTGTGGTTATGCAACAGCCATTTGCTTTTGGATCATGTGCCTGTTGATGTTCTGCTATACCCGGTTCAATCAAAAGCATACAGAAGTGAATCTGTTTGATCGCTTTGAATGGCCTGCAATGAGCCGTATTGTTATTCACCTGAAACTGGGTGTCCCCATCGGTCTGGCCATCTTTTTTGAAGCCAGTATCTTCTCGGCAGTGGCTCTGGTCATCGGCAAACTGGGAGCAGTGACCGTCGCAGGTCACCAGATTGCATTGAATCTCGCCAGCATGGCCTTTATGGTGCCGTTGAGTATGTCCATGGGAATAACCATCCGGGTAGGTCAGGCTTTGGGTGCCGGTGATCCTCAGGCTGCGAGATTCTCAGGGTATTCTGGTATCGTAGCGACCCTGCTGACTGCTACTCTGATAGCGGCTGTGATGTGGGCGTTTGCCGATGCTCTGACATCGCTCTATACCCAGGATGCTGCAGTTAAAGCACTGGCTGCCCAGTTGCTGATTTTTGCAGCACTCTTCCAGTACGCCGATGGTATTCAGGTTGCTTCCAATGGTGCCTTAAGGGGCTACAAAGATACCCGGGTACCGATGATCATAATTCTGATTGCTTGCTGGGGTATAGCCCTGCCACTGGGCTATACCCTGGGGCTGACGGATTTTATTGCCGATGAACCCATGGGCCCCCACGGGCTCTGGATTGGACTAGTACTGGCACTGACGCTTTCTGCTTTATTCCTGCTGCTCCGCTTCAGATCGTTGAGCAGGAGAGCCGTTGCAACGCAATTGTTTGCCATGAAAGTCAATTGAATAGTGAGAAGTCTGAGAGTCCAGTGCACACCTGCTCTGTCAGGGGCGGCTGTGTGATGCCGGATGGGATAAAACCAATAAAAATAAGATACGACACATCATGAGAATGTCCTGTTCGGGCAGACTTGTCAGGCGTTTGCTATGATCAGTCGGTGCATGTTTAGTCTTGGTTGCTCAGAATCAAGCTGACGAATTCCCCAGACTTTTAGTGCATGATTAAGGTGACTTTTGTCGTTCGTTTTTAAATTGATTCTAAAAAAAGTCGCTTGACGTTTTTTGCTCTTTCCCTGCATCCGTTTTACTGAACAATGAAAAAAGAGTTATTTATGAAACCCCTCATGCATAGGCTTTTTTTTACGCTGCTTTTATTGTCCACAATTACCCTCAATGTTCGTGCCGATACCTGTCCCAGGGACATGCAAGCTGATTGCGGCTCTGGCATTATGAAAGATGCTGGCGAATCAGCGGCAGACATCGTTAAGGCTGCTCATCCCAATGTTTTGGTGTGCATGCCTTCCGGCCAAGGAGTAGATGCTGGCAATGTAATTGGTAAGGTCATCCCGGGAACCGAACCCGGTTCCTCTGTCTGTGAATACCCGCGATTAATCAATGCTACAGTCGTGGACACACAGGTCACCGCCAAATTCGATTGGCTTGACACAACTTATGAGCAGCTTGCCACCTGGCTCACTTCCTTTGCTCATATTGAAAAAAACGGCAACAGCTATTATTACGTGTCCAAGGGCACAGACCAGAACACGGGGCACCCGGACATCTGCGTCCAGTCTACTCCCGGCAAAGGGTTTGAATTTGGATATGAAACTGTATCAGATAATGGTCAGAAGTCATGCGGGTTATTTGTTGGTGCGCTGTATTTATCACCTTTCTTCCGTACTCCAGGCGACCAGACCGATGGCGATAGGGTCAGCACTAGCGATAGAGGGAGTGATAGAGAGAGTGGTAGCAACAGCTATAGCGACGAAGATGATTTCTGCTCCAAATGTGAGAGTGAATCGTTCCATTCTGACTGCCCCAGATGCGAGTGCAGTGTAGAAAAGTTCTCTACCAAATGTGATCTGTGTAATGGTAATGGCTGCGGCATTTTTCGGTGCTCTCTTTTTACAGGTTGGGCTGATTGCCCCGAGAATTCTCACGTCTGCGACCATATTACCTGCCCCGGTTTTAGCTGCCCAAAAAAACCCGTCTGTTGCAGGAAGCGCTGTCACAAGAAACCAGCGGGTTAGCTACTATTCGCCGGTTAAAAAAAATCAGGCCTCAGAGTCCTGGTTGAGCTGCATGCGTTGCCTCTTCTATAATGCCGCCTTCCAGTTTTCAGTGAAGTGCTCATTGCCACTTCATGAGGCCCATGAGTGACCCCATGACAAAGACCAAAGTATTAACCGGTATTACCACCACAGGCACGCCGCATCTGGGCAATTATGTGGGGGCTATCCGTCCTGCGATTGAAGAAAGCCTTGACGAAAACATTCAGTCCTATCTGTTTCTGGCGGACTACCATGCCCTGATCAAGGGGCGTGACCCCAAGCGCATTCATCAATCCGGGTTGGAAATTGCTGCTACCTGGCTGGCCCTGGGTCTTGATACTGATCGAGTCACTTTCTATCGCCAGTCTGATATCCCGGAAATCATGGAGCTGAACTGGATTGTGGGTTGTATGACCGCAAAAGGTCTTATGAATCGTGCCCATGCCTACAAGGCTGCTACCCAGACCAATCAGGAAGCGGGCGAGTCTGATCTGGACAAGGGCGTCCTGATGGGGCTGTTTAATTACCCGATTCTGATGGCGGCGGACATCCTGATGTTCAATGCCAACCGTGTTCCAGTCGGCCGTGATCAGGTTCAGCATCTGGAAATGGCTCGGGATATTGCGGGTCGAATGAACCATCACTACAAGACTCAATTTGTGCTGCCAGAAGCCGTAGTGGGTGAAAACACGGATGTTCTGAATGGTCTTGACGGCCGCAAGATGAGCAAGAGCTACGACAACACCATTCCGTTGTTTGTGCCTGAGAAAAAGCTACTCAAGCTGATTCGCAAGATTAAAACCAACTCTCTGGAGCCAGGTGAACCTAAAGATCCGGAAACCTGTACTCTGTTCCAGATCTTCTCAGCCTTTGCGACGGAAGAAGAGGTGGCTGAAAAACGTGAGCAGTATGAAGCCGGTGCTGGTTGGGGGGATTTGAAAAATGAACTCTTTGATTACATCAACAATCTACTCAGGGACCCTCGAGAGCGTTATAACGATCTGATGGCTGACCCGGCATTCATTGAAGCTGAGCTGAAAAAAGGTGCGGACAAGGCCCGTGCTGAAGCAGCGCCCTTCCTTCAGGATATTCGCAATAAAGTGGGTATCCGTCCTTTTGCCTGATTTTCGGGGTTTACAGTCAGCCCACGGGGCTGGCTGCATCCGACAAAAATTTAACCTCCGCTTGTCTCTGATGCATCTTTCCAAAAGACGCTACCTATAGCCGAAAGAGTGCTCCCTGCGACTTGGCAGGGAGGTGAATTTCGTCAGCCCGTCAGGGCTGATCCTGGTTCTCAATATACTCTTTGATAACTTCCAGTGGCGCACCACCACAGCTCC
>NZ_JAGRPU010000074.1 GCF_024606225.1 Endozoicomonas sp. ISHI1
CACACCCCGGAGCAAACCTGCCCAGAGTGCCAGAAGACCCTGCCAAACGCGAAAGCCCTGTCGGATCACAAAAGAAAAGATCACACCCCGGAGCAAACCTGCCCAGAGTGCCAGAAGACCCTGCCAAGCGCTCAAGCCCTGTCGAATCACAAAAGAAAAGATCACACCCCGGAGCAAACCTGCCCTCAGTGCCAGAAGACCCTGCCAAACACTAAAGCCCTGTCGGATCACAAAAGAAAAGATCACACCCCGGAGCAAACCTGCCCAGAGTGCCAGAAGACCCTGTCAAACGGTCAAGCCCTGTCGGAACACAAAAATCAATATCACACCGGAGAAAAAACCTGCCCTGAGTGCCAGAAGACCCTGGCAAACGCAAGAGCCCTGACGAATCACAAAAGAAAAGATCACAGCGGAGAGCAAACCTGTCCTGAGTGCCAGAAGACCTTGCCAAACGCGAAAGCCCTGTCGGATCACAAAAGTCAATATCACACCGGAGAACAAACCTGCCCTGAGTGCCAGGTGACCCTCCCAAACGCGAGAGCCCTGAGGGATCACAAAAAAAAAGATCACACCCCGGAGCAAACCTGCCCTGAGTGTCAGAGGATCTTGTCAAATGCGAAAGCCCTGTCGGCTCACAAAAGTCAATATCACACCGGAGAGCAAACCTGCCCTGAGTGCCAGAAGACCCTGCCAAACGCCATAGCTCTGACGGCTCACAAAAGAAAAGATCATACTCCGGAGCAAACCTGCCCAGAGTGCCAGAAGACCTTGCCAAATGCGAAAGCCCTGTCGGATCACAAAAGTCAATATCACACCGGAGAGCAAACCTGCCCTGAGTGCCAGAAGATCCTGCCAAACGCGAGAGCCCTGTCGTGTCACAGAAGGCAACACCGAAAACGAAAGCTTGATGATGCAAAGTCAAGTGATTGATTTCTGCTTGTCATAGACTCAGAAGGCTCTATTTCGAACACCCCTTTTTTGCAGCAGCGGGTTTTTTATGTCTAAGCATGGTGTGTATCACAGATGCAAGGGGCAAAGGGTATAGTTTTGAAAAAACGATTTTTAGTAGCGTTGCTGTCGCTGCTCTCTTTGTCTGTCATATGTCAGGCCGAAACATTGGAAAGACATTTTATAGTCGAACTTGGACAGGATGGATTCTCCCCCGGCAGGACCCTTTCCATAAAGGCTTTACAGCCTGCATTGTCAGGCAACCCTTCATACTATGCCGACACACACGGCTGTGCTGGATCAGATTCTCTGCGAGCTGGCAAACAACACAGACTTGGCGGTTTCGAGGTGAAAACGTCCTTTTTTGAGTCAATCTCGTGGCACTTACTTGACGCCATCACTCTGGTGGCTGTTTACGAACTGGCCATGACCACCCATGACGCCGCTCTGAGTGGCACACCTCATTCATGGATACTTGTCGAAGCGTTTGTCGTTGTCGGCTCGCTTTTGAAAAGCTGCTGGAACCGAAATTCATGGTTGTTTACCCGGACGGATCAACCGGAAGCAAGTCAGGGTGATCCGTTCGTGATGAACATTACGATGCTTTTCGGACAAAGCCAAAATGGCCAACGAGAAAGCCAGCCGTCAGCATCATCCGGACAGCAAGCCCCAGGGGCGACCAGCTTCCGACTTTCAGGCTCTTTCACCAGTCCCCCTGATTCCGACTCTGGCGATGGAAATGAAGGTACTGAACAACATCAGCATACTCTGGGTTTAGATTGTTATGTAGATTCCTGCCGAGGCTTTTGTAAGCTCCGACCATCATCCTACGGCAGAGAGTCCGCTGAATGGGCGCTGAATTGGGAAGAAAGTTCGACAGGGCAAAGTCCTCATGTGATGACAGAAGTACAACCCTTTCAGCAACAATCCCATCTATTTACGATTGATATCAACCCGACAAATCATTGGCCCTCTTTGCACTCAGCGGATTCGGGGGCCGTTGGTGCAACTCGCGCTGATGGGCGTGAGTACATCGGGCAACTCACCTGTGACGTGAAAGAGGTTGGGCAGGATGACAAGGTGCGGTCATGCGGGACGGTCTGCAAGAATGCTACGGCTCTGAAGAGTCATAAAAAAAGAGACCACTGGACGCCACTTAAGTGGTTGATTGATGACATCGAAGAAATGGGAAGAGACCAAGGCTACACCAAACATAAATTTTGTGGCGACATAGTGGTCCGGATGGATGGCACATGGGATCCATGCTGGGTCTCCTTTGATAATGATCAAGCCATGATGTCTCACAAAACAGAATACCACTTCTGGCCAAAAAACTGCGTTCAGTCAGTGCTTGGAGAGAGAGGTCTGCAGTCATGCGGAAAGGTCTGCCGCAATTCTGAAGAGCTAGCGTATCACATAAGAATGCATCGAAAACGCAAGTTTGATGCCCGGCGGGATGATGACCCCAGTCATTCAGAAGAAAGTAGAGACTGATCCGGCTTCCAACCGGACTAAAACACGCTTCCTTTCTTGATCTGTCGCCTTCCTGATCTATCTTTCCCCTCTCTACTAATCAAAATGAAAATGAAAGGATAGAATAATGAGACTCCCGCTCTCGACAGCGCTAGTGTTGCTGCTTTTTTCGTTTTCTGTCATCTGTCAGGCCGAAACGTTGACGAGAAGATTTGTTGTCGAGTTTGAACAGACAAAACAGAGTTTTTCTATAAAGCGCGACCCGAATATGTTACCAGGCGACCCATCAGTCATTCCAGACACAAATGCCTTGGCAGGATCAGATCTGCCATCTGATTACAAACCACCCAGAGTTGGCAATGACGAAGCAAAGAAGACAACTGTTGATTACATTTCGTTGCGCTTGCTCTTCGCCACCCATCTGCTGGTTGCCTACGAACTGGTGCTGGCCACCAATGGCGGCTCTCCAAATTCCAAACCTTATTCATGGGTACCAGCAGAAGCGTTTGTGGCTGTCGGCTTGCTTTTGAAAAGCTATTGGAACCCCGATTCACCACTCTATAGCCCGACTGAAGAACTTGACCTGCTTGAGCAACAAGTTGAGCGACGAGAGGCGATTCAGGATCACCCGTTTGCAATCACCACTATGATGCTTCCCGGCAATGGTCAACAACAAGGTCAACAACAAAACCAGAAAGCAACATTATCCGGGCAGCAAGTTTCAGGGATGGCAACCCATACAAGCTGTTTCACCAACTCCTTGTCTTTCGGCTCTGGCGGTGGTCACGAAGGCCCTGGACAACATCAACATACTTTGGGTTTAAATTGTTACGTTGATTCCTGTAGTGGCGTTTGTAAACTGCAGCAATTATTCGCCGATGGTGAATCAACTGAAGGGTTACCGAATTCCATAGAAAATTCGACAGAACACGCTCATCATGCAATGACAGAAACACAACCCTTTCAACTATACGCCGATGCATTTACGTTTACGATGGAGATCGACCCAATAAATAACTATACACTGAGTGCAGGAGCGGCCTTTGAAAATGATGCGGCCGGGTCAATTGACTACGAGCCAGTAACCTGTGGATGCGGGACGATCTGTATTAATTTCAAGGCTCTTTTAAATCATCAAAAAAGAGATCACGGTAGTGGTAGCGGACGATCGGAGCAACGTAAGTATTTAAACGCTGTTTCCAAAAGAAGACGCCAAGAGCCCAAAACGGTCAACCAATCTGTGTCGGCAAACTTCGGGAACGATGGAGAGTTCTTCTGGAATCTTGAAGAGCCCGGGAATTACCAAAGCGTACGCCAAAAAACCGGGCCTGATGATGGGGAACATGACCTCAGTCCATCGAAAGATAAAGAGTGATTCGGCTTCTAAACGGCACAAAACGTGCTTTCGGGAGGGATAGGTATCTATGGAGGCAACTGCAACATGTGACGGCAAATTCGCCGAGTTCATAGTGAAGGTAGATGACATCCGGCAGTGGCTCTAGCCAGCAGTATTCTGGAAGTTACAGTGCCTTATTTGTCAAAGTAGACGTTCCCATCATTCCGGGTAATGTTCTGGAAGACATTTGCCGCCTTTTGCGGTAATTCCCGGATTCGGGCGAATAAAATAGATCGCGACAGTTTTGTAGTGGTGGTTTTTTTACCCGGTGCAACTTTTCTGTCGTTTTTTCAGTTGAAATAAAAACACACTTATTCTATTGATCTATCACTCTTTTGATCTATGTTTCTTCCTTCTCTACAAATCAGAATGTACGTATGAAATAGTGAGAAACTCATTCTTTGTGGCACTGCTGTTGCTGCCAGAGTCATTATCTATCATCTGTCAGGCCGAACCGTTGACAAGACGTGCAGTTGTAGAGTTTCAAGATAATAATTTGGGGTCAATAACCCAGAGTTTTTCTACAAAGTGTGACATGAATACATTGTCGCTTAAATCGACAGATATTGCTGACACAAATGACCACGCGGAGTCAGATTTACCGCCTGATGCTAATCCACATGGACCTGGCGGTTATGAGTTGAAAACGACCCTTATTGAGTTTATTTCGTGTCAATCGCTTTATGCCACGAGTCTGCTGGTGGCTTACGAACTGGTCCTGAACACTAATGCAGCTTCCGGCTTCAAACCTTATTCATGGCTCCCAACAGATGTGTGTGTCGCTGCCGGCTGGCTTTTGAAAAGCTATTGGAATCGAGATTCACCGCTGTCTGGCTCGATGGAACAATCAGAGGCAAGTCAGTGTGACCTGTTTACGATTACCATTATGATGCTCCCCGGAAATAGCCAACGACAAAACGAACCATCAGAATCATCCGGTCAGAATGCCTTAAGGGCAAGCGCCATCCAGCTTAGTGGGTCTATCATCAGTGCCCTGTCTTCTGGCTCTGGCGGCGGTAAAGAAAACCCTGAGCAACACCGGCATACTTTGCGCTTAAATTGTTTTGTCGATTCCTGTCATGGCGTTTGTAGATTCCGACCTTCCGGAATCAGAGAACCCGCTGATGGGTCGCTGAGTTCCGGAAAAAGTTCGACATTACGATCAATGAATGCAGGGGCTGCCAATGGAGCTCATACCAGCGAATTTGTCTGTGACGTGGTGTTGATCACGGAGAATGGAAAGCGAATGCCATGCGGGGCTGCCTTCAGGGATGACGAAAGGCTGTTCGGGCATAAAATGAGAGACCATACCGGGGCACAATTTTGCGACGCGTTAGTGGGCGGAGGGGATGGTGAGGAGCGACTGTGTGGGTGGATCTTCAGTAATATTCCAGGGTTGTGGCGTCACAGAAGAAGATGTCACCGAGATGGATGTGATATCAGACGGTCGCATCATAGAAGAAAATATCATACTGAGCCACGAATTTGTGACGTGATAGTGTTCTCGGATGGCGGAGCGCATCTATGTGGAAGGATCTTCAGTAATAGTGAAGGTTTGGGGAGCCACAGAAGACGATGCCATCAAGATGGCCACCGTATTAGATGGAATGATAGAAGGCGTTGAAAACACAAATGTGTTGATAAGTGGCATCTCCACATACCTTTCGATTTTTTACCGGACAGCAGAAAAGCTTTTGTCTATCCTGTCGTGCCAGACATTGCTTCTGAAAGACATTCGTCGTCAATTGATCTAATGCCGGGGTTCCGGCAAATAAAAAAGCGCCCGATTTTTTCTTAGCGATCTTTTTTCAAGGCTAAGGGTGGTTTGTATACTGCGATCTTCTTCCTTAAGAATTCCTGCCCGGTGACATTTTGGCTTTTGACAGAAAAAGATGCTTATTTTCTTGATCCATCACTTTCTTGGTCTACCTTCTTCCTAAAAACTGCAAGATAAGAGTAACGATAAAGTCATGAAAAACTCATTCTCAGCGACACTGCTGTTGTTGCAGTTCTATTTGTCAGCTACCTCTCAGGCCGACTCACTGACGACAGGCTTTGCCGTCGAGCTTCAACAGGCAAGCTCTCCAGAATGGAGCTTTTCCATAAAGCCAGACCACCCGCATTCATTGTCGGGCGGTCCGTCATACCCTGCTGACATAAACGGTTATGCAGAATCGATTTTGCCGTCTGATGAAAAACCTCAGAGATTCGGTAATTATGGGGTAAAAACGTCCTTTTTTGAGTCGGTCCCGTGGCAATTGATTTATGCTACGCATTTCCTGACTGCTTACGAACTGGTTATGACTGCTCGTGATGCCTCTGGCTTAAAGCCTTATTCATGGATACCTGTGGAAGCGTTTTTGGCTGTCGGCTGTCTTTTACGAAGCTATTTGAGCATTGATTCTCCGCTGTTCAACCTGATGGATCAACCGAAGGCAAGTCAGGATGACCCGTTTGCGATCACCACTATGATGCTCCCCGGAAATGGCCAACAACAAAGCCAAAAACAAAACGAGCAAACAGCATCATCTGCTCAGCAAGCCTCAGGGGCGAAGGCCTCCTTCATGACAGGCGCTATCCTTCCCGTGTCTTCTGGCTCTGGCGGCGGTAGTCAAAATCCTCAACAACACCAACATACATTGGGTTTAGATTGTTACGTCGATTCCTGTCTTGGCGTCTGCAGGCTGCGACCATCACCTGATTCCGGGCATCAGGTTTTCAGCGCGGTGCCGGTGGCAACTTTTAAACTGGCTCTGGTTGGCGACGGTGGTGTGGGTAAGACGACATTTGTTAAACGACACATTACTGGTGAATTCGAGAAAAAATATGTGGCCACAATCGGTGTTGAAGTCCATCCTATTCAATTTCACACTAATCGCGGTCTTGTTCGATTCAATGTTTGGGACACTGCCGGTCAGGAGAAATTCGGAGGACTTCGAGATGGGTATTATATTAAGTCCGATTGTGCAATTATCATGTTTGATGTAACGTCGCGGGTTACCTACAAGAGTGTTCCCAATTGGCACAAGGATCTGGTAAGAGTGTGTGAAGGCATACCTATTGTACTTGTTGGTAATAAAGTTGATATCAAGGACAGGAAGGTTAGGGCTAAAAATATAAATTTTCATCGCAAGAAGAACCTTCAGTATTTTGATATGTCAGCCAAATCAAATTACAATTTCGAAAAGCCTTTCCTCCATTTAATTAAGAAGCTGGCCAAAACTGAACAAATTCAGTTTGTAGAAGCCCCTGCGCTTCTGCCTCCTGAAGTGAGTATAAGCCGGGAGCAGGTCCTTAGATATGAGGCAGAACTCGAACAAGCTAAGAGCGTCCCCCTCCCTGAGGATGATGATGACATATGATGCACCCCTGAAAAACAATCGGCCCGGGACAAACTTCTGCAATGAGGCGCTTCTTGGTTGATGTTATTCTCACGCTGCCCGACAAGACTTTGTTGGTTGCCTGATTAGAGGTGAACGCTTCCTTGATTTTGACAGGAAGTACGTTTATTTGTTGATCTATCCCTCTTCTCTGTAAACCAGAATGCAAGGATAGAATTATTAAACACTCATTCTTTGCGGCAATGCTGTTACTGCTAATGTCGTTGTCTGTCGCCTGTTCGGCCGGATCGTTGACAAGAACTTTTGTTTTCGAGCTTAAACAGAATCCAGATTCTCTAAAACAACGCGTTTCTATAAAACGTGACTGGCATACGTTGTCGGGAAACCAGTCGAATATTGCTCATATAAACGACTATGAAGGACCAGATTTAGTACTTGATAAAAAACGACACAGACCACTTGGTTATTGTGTAGAAAAGAACATCATTGTGTCGATGTCGTGGCAATGGCTTTACGCTACGAATCTGCTGATTGTTTGCGAACTGATCCTCACCACAGAGGCCCGCCTGAGTGTCACCCCCTATTTCTGGCTTCCTGCAGAAGTGGTTGTCACTGTCGGTTGGCTTTTAAAAAACCATTGTAACCCCAATACGCGGCTATTTAACCCGATTGAGCAACAGGCGAATCAGGGTCACCCGCTTGCAACCATCATTACGGTGTTTGGCTCCGGAAATAACCCGCCACAATACCCGTCGTCAGAATCATCCAGCCAGCAGGCCCCGCAAGCAGCAACCCACCCGCCTGTAAGCTCTTTCATTAGCCTTTTAAATAATGACTGTAGCGGAGGTAACGGAGGCGGCCATCAGCAACACCTGCACACTTTAGGTTTAAATTGTTTTGCCTATCCCTGCCATGGCTTTTGTCGATTCCGCCCCTCATCCAATAGCACTGAGCCCACTGAATGGCCCCTGAATAGCCTGAAAAGCTCATGCCCCCACTTGGCTGCTGGACACTGCTTAAGTTGCATGGGGCATTTTGGTTCCGAAAATGTTATGGGGTCCCGACAAAACCTTATAGATTCAATCCGGAATGCCATTGAGATTGCCGGGTTACTGAATGATGATGAGCCAATGCTCCGGCATTTGTCTTCCATAGCTGATGACTTTGTGGTCATTAATGGATCCTTCGATTTACAGAGTCTTCCCGAAGAAGACGGGACGGCTTTTACGCTCAACGATTCAGAAACACAACAAACAAGCTCTGAGTCATTCCAATTGGATCAGCGGCAATCTCAGCTTTCCCAAACAAGCGCAGCAAAAGCCGAAGCCGACAGTGGTCAAAAAAACTGTGAGGTGACCGTGGTCGGGAAGGATGGCCAGTCAAGGCCATGCGGGAAGCTCTGCAAGCATGCCAGAGCTCTGGTGAATCACAAAAGAAGATATCACACAGGGCAAAAAACCTGTGACGTAACCGTAGTCGGGGAGGATTGCCAGCAGCAGCCATGCGGGAAACTCTGCGAGAATGCTCAATCTCTGTTGGCTCACAAAAGCAAATGCCACGGCAAGCAACAAACTTGTGAAGTGATCCTGGTCGGGGAGGATGGTCAACAGCGGCCATGTGGAAAGCTTTGCAAGAATTCTAAAACCCTGTCGTATCACAGAAGACAAGAACACTCCGGGCAACAAGTCTGCGACGTGATCGTGGTTGGAAAGGATGGCCTGCAGCGACCATGCGGGAAAGTCTGCAAGAGTGCTTCATCTCTAACGACTCACAAAAGCGGTTACCACACCAGAGAAAAAACCTGTGACGTGATCTTGATCGGGGCAGATGGTCAGCAGCGACCATGCGGGAAGCTCTGCAAGAATGCTAAAGCCCTGTCGGATCACAAAAGCAAAAGTCACAGCGGGCAACAAGCCTGTGAAGTGATCGTGGTTGAGGAGGATGGTCAGCAGCGGCCATGCGGGAAGTTCTGCAAGAATGTTGGAGCCCTGTCGAGTCACAAAAGCAAATACCACAGTGGGGAAAAAAACTGTGACGAGATCATAGTCGGGAAGGATGGCCAGAAACTGCCATGCGGGAGGGTCTGCAAAAATGCTCAAGCTCTCCTGGATCACAAAAGAAGACATCGAAAACGCAAGCCTGCTGATTCGATAACAGACAGCTGTATGAAGAGCCGCTGAATTCCCGAGAAAGTTCGACAAGCGGAACAGAACCAAAGTACAGGCAGAGCTCAGATCCATCCTGAGTAATCCAAAATATCGCTCAGTTTCAGATCCGAAATGATCTTTACGCACAATTCACCGGGAGGAGTCCAGACTATTTAAATCAGGTTTAGGCTCGATGAATGCAAGGATAGCCAATGCAGCTCATGCTATATAAATTGATTCGCTGGTTGGATGAGAACGCACTTGGATTTTGGCAGAAAACACGCCCGTATGCTTGACTATCCTTCCTCACTGTAAACCAGAATGCAAGGATAGAATTATTAAACACTCATTCTTTGCGGCAATGCTGTTAATGCTACTGTCGTTGTCTGTCAGCTGTTCGGCCGGCTCGTTGACAAGACGTTTTATTTTCGAGCATAGACAGGATGTAGATTCTCTGAAACAAAATTTTTCTATAAAACGTGACTGGCATACGTTGTCGGGCAACCCGTCCGATATTGCCGATATAAACGACGATAAAGAAACAGATTTAGCACATGATAAAAAACGACATAGATCATTTAGTTATGGGATAAAAAAGAACATCATTGAGTCGATTTCGTGGCAATGGCTTTACGCTACGAATCTGCTGATTGCTTGCGAACTGATCCTGAACACAGAGGCCCATTTGAGCGTCACCCCCTATTTCTGGCTTCCTGTAGAAGTGGTTGTCGCTGCCGGTTGGCTTTTAAAAAACTATAGCAACCCCGATACAAAGCCATTTGACCCGATTGAGCAACAGGCGAATCAGGGTCATCCGTTTGCAACCATCACTGCGGTGTTTGGCTCCGGAAATAATCCACCACAATGCCAGTCGTCAGAATCACCCAGCCAGCAAGCCCCGCAAACCACCCTCCCGGCTATAAGCTCTTTTATCAGCCCTTTTAATAATGGCTATAGCGGCGGTAACGGAGGCCATCAGCAACACCAGCACACTTTAGGTTTGAATTGTTTTACCCATCCCTGCCATGGGAGTTGTCACTTCCGCCTCTCATCCAATAGCAGTGAGCCTGCTGATTGGCCTATGAATCGTCTGGAAAGCTCATGGTTCCAATTGCCTGCTGGACACTGCTTAAGTGACATGGGGCATTTTGACCCTGCAAATGCTATGGCGTCCAGGCAAAACCCTCTTTTTAATACATTGAATGATCTTTCTGACATTCAGCTCTCATTCGATTCTGAGCCACTATTTGATGGCACTGATAGTGACCTTGAAGACTCAATCCAGAATGCTATTGATGCTACCGTGTCACTCAATGATGATGCGCCATTGCCCGGGTATTTGTCTTCCATCGCTGATGATGTTGAGGTCATTAATCGGTCACTCAATCTACAGAGTCTTCCCGAAGAAGACGGGATGGCCTTTACGCTTAACTATTCAGAAACACAACACACCACCTCGAAGTCATCCCAATTGGATCAGAGCCGACCCGATCTTTCCCAGACAGGCGCAGCACAAGCCACAGTCGACAGTGATCAAAGAATATGTGAGGAGACCGTTGTCGCGAAGGATGGCCAGCCAGGGGCATGCGGGAAGGTCTGCAAGAATGCCAGAGCCCTGATGAATCACAAAGGCAGATATCACACAGGGCAAAAAAACTGTGACGTGACCGTGGTCGGAAAGGATGGACAATCACGGCCATGCGGGAAGGTTTGTAAGAATGCTGACGCCCTGGTGAATCACAAAAACAGATACCACAGCGAGCAAAAAATCTGTGAGGCGGCCGTGGTCGGGAAGGATGGCCAGTCACGGCCATGCGGGCGGCTCTGCAAGAGTGTTGGCGCCCTGGCGACTCACAGAAGCGGTTTTCACACCGGGCAAAAAACATGTGACGTGACCGTAGTCGGGGAGGATTGCCAGCAGCAGCCGTGCGGTAAGCTCTTCAAGAATGCTCGAGCTCTGTCGGATCACAAAAGCTTATGCCACGGTGAGCAACGAACCTGTGAAGTGATCGTGGTCGCGGAGCATGGTCAACCGCGACCATGCGGGAAGCCCTGCAAGAATGCCAGAGCCCTGAGGTATCATAAAAAACAAGACCACTGCGGACGAAAAGTTTGTAAAGTGATCATGGTCGGGAAGGATGGTCGGCAGCGACCGTGCGGGAAATACTTCAAGAATGTTCAAGCCCTGTCAACTCACAAAAGCGGATACCACAGCGGGGAACGAACCTGTGACATGAGCGTGGTCGGGGCGGGTGGTCAGCAGCGGCCATGTGGGAGAGTCTGCAAGAATTCTAAAGCCCTGTCGAATCACAAATACGCCGCCCACAGAGGGCAAAAATTCTGTGACGTGACTGAATGCCGGGAGGATGACCAGCAACGGCCAAGCGGGAAGGCCTACAAAAATTCACAATGCCTATGGGATCACAAAAGAAGACATCGAAAACGCAAGCCTGTTGATCTGAACGAGGACGATGAGCTTAGTCCATCAGCAGATAAAGTGAATAAGTGTGAAGACCAAGGGAAACTAACGGACTAATACATATAAGCTCGCTATTCTCCTCACAAAACCGAAATTTCAGCCTCAATTTTCTGCCGTCCTCGCAACGGGGCCGTTTGGAAGGGCACTGTTCTTTGTCAGCCTGCTGGATTTTGACATAAAGCACATCCATTTTCTTGATCTATCCTTCTTCTCTGTAAACCAGAATGCAAGGATAGAATTATTAAACACTCATTCTTTGAGGGAATACTGTTAACGCTGTTGTCGTTGTCTGTCGCCTGTTCGGCCGGATCGTTGACAAGATGTTTTATTTTCGAGCTTAAACAGGATTCAGATTCTCTAAAACAAAACTTTTCTATAAATCGTGACTGGCATACGTTGTCGGTCAACCTGTCCGATATTGCCCAAATAGACGACTATGCAGAACGAGATTTAGCACCTGATAAAAAACGACATAGGACATTTAATTATGGAATACAAAAGACCATCATTGAGTCGATTTCGTGGCAGTGGCTTTACGCTACGAATCTGCTGATTGCTTACGAACTGATCCTGACCACCAAACAGTTTCCCACGAGCGACACCCCTTATTTATGGCTTCCAACAGAAGTGGTTGCCGCTGTCGATTGGTTTTTAAAAAACTATTGTGTCCCCGATACACAGCTGTTTAACCCGATTGAACAACAGGCGAATCAGGATCACCCGTTTGCAACCATCATTACGGTGTTTGGCTCCGGAAATAATCCACCACAATACCAGTCATCAGAATCATTCAGCCAGCAAGCTCCACAAGCCACCCTTTCACCCATTAGTTCTTTAATTAGACCGCTGAATAATGACTATAGCGGTGGTAACGGAGGCTATCAGCAACAACAGCACACTTTGGGTTTAAATTGTTTCATCCATCCCTGTTATGGCTTTTGTCGATTCCGCCGCCCCCCATCTGGTAGCAGTGGGCCCGCTGAGCGGCCCCTGAATAACTCTGAAAGCTCAGGCTCTCACTTGGCTACTGGACAGTGCTTTAGTTGCGTGGGGCATTATGATCCTGCAAATTCTATGAAGTTACGACAAAACCCTCTTTTCAAAACATTGAATGATCTTTCTGACATTCAGCTCCCATTCGATTCTGACCCACTAATTGATGGCATTGATGGCCACCTTACAGACTCAATCCAGAATGCCATTGAAGCTATCGGGTTACTCGATGATGATGTGCCAATGCTCAACCATTTGTCTTCCATCGCTGATGATTTTGAGGCCATTGATGGGTCACTCGATCCAGAGAGTCTTCTCAAAGAAGACGAGGTTGCCTTTACGCTTAACCATTCAGAAACACAACAAACAACCTCTAAGTCATCCCATTTGGATCAGAGCCAACCTCAGCTTTCCCGGGCAGGCGCAGCACAAGCCAAAGCCGACAGCGGTCAAAGAACCTGTGCGGTCTCCGCGGTCGGCAAGGATGGCCAGTCACGCGCATGCAGGAAGGTCTGCAATAATGCTCAAGCTCTGTTTGATCACAAAATCAAAGACCATGGCAAGCAACAAATCTGTGAAGTGATCGTGGTCGGGGAGGATCGTCAACAGCGGCCATGCGGAAAGGTTTGCAGGAATGCCATAGCCCTGATGATTCAAAAAAGACAAGAACACTCCGGGCAAAAAGTCTGTGAAGTGATCGTGGCCGGGGAGCATGGCCAGCAAGGACCATGCGGGAGAGTCTACAAAAGTGCTGCATCTCTATCGAGTCACAAAAGCGGATACCACAGCGGGATACAAACCTGTGTCGAGATCAAGGTCGGGCCGGATGGTCAGCCGCGACCATGCGGGAAAGTCTGCAAGGATGCTCAAGCCCTGTCGAATCACAAAATAAATATCCATGGCAAGCAACGAACCTGTGAAATGGTTGTGGTCAGGGAGGATGGTCAACAGCGGCCATGCGGGAAGGTTTGCAGGAATGCTAAAGTCCTGAGCAATCACAAAAGACGAGATCACACCGGGCAACAAGTACACTCCGGGCAAAAAGTCTGTGAAGTGATCGTGGTCGGGGAGCATGGCCAGCAACGACCATGCGGAAGA
>NZ_JAGRPU010000075.1 GCF_024606225.1 Endozoicomonas sp. ISHI1
CGCCGGGCGTGGTAAAGATGCCACGCTGAATCTGGTGGTTGAAACTGTCAAACGGCAGGCTGAAGAACGGGGAGAATCGACACCAGAGGTCTTTCCCCTGAATGCCTGTGATTGTTCCTGGGACAAAGTGTGTGAAAAGATCCAGACAGCAAAAGTGCATGGCGGCATCGTGGTGATCTCGGAAATGAATCTGATCGACAGCCAGCATCTTGAAGGTGAGCTGAACGACATATTGGCCGGTGACGCGCATCCGGGTTTCCACCTGTTTGCCACCATCAACCCACCGGAGTACAGCGGGCGAAAACCCTTATCACCGGCGCTGAAAGGGCGTTTCAGACATTTACCGATCCGTCAGTATAACCCGGTAGAATTACAGGCTATTGCTGAAAAAGTGTTGCCGCACACCACGGAGGGGAAAATCGCGGCTAAACGGCTGACTCAGCAACATTGTCGTTTGAGAGCTTACCTGCAACGGAAAAACCTGCCGTTGCAGCCGACCAGCCGCGATTTACAGAATGTCGCTATGGCTGTCGTCAAAAGAGGCGATTTTACCGAAAACGGGCTACATCAATGCCTCAATCAGCACTACCGGCTTTATCTGATGGCCGCCAACCTGTCACTGGAGGAACTGCCAGAGTCATCGACTCTTGCCCTGAATAACAGTGAATTTGATTCCGGACTTTGCGAATGGTTCAACCAAACAGTACCGAACATTGATCGTCCGTGGTTGATACGACTCAGTGATCACAACAGCATTGATGAAAAACGCCATGAAATTCGTATTAACGCTCGTCTGCATAAAAAGGAAGCCAAGACGGAAATCATCAAAAGGGTCGTTCAAGCCAGGTGGCTGGCATCCGGTCTTTCCCCGGAGCCGGATCGGTCGGACGATATGCTCACCCGGGCACTATACCGACACTGGCAGCAAAGCTGGTTTAATCGTGAATATAGCCGGACGGGCGTGGACGCCAATAGCGTATTTCCACTGACCGAAGAACAGGAACAAACGCTGAAATTACCGGCTTCCCAGCCTTATCTTCAGGAGGCTGATCAGCGTATAAGCACATGGAACTCCAATGCTGTTCAATTCTGGCCTGCTTTTTGGCATCAGATAAGTAATCACCCAAACCATTGGGTTGGCGATTGTAGTAACAAAGTGTTGGCTATGGACGGTGATAGCACGCCTGAAAAATACAAACCAGAAGTCCTCAAGATACGGGCTAAGACGCTGGATCGGAGCACGAACTATGAGAAACTGGAAAGGCCAAAATTTAATGATCATGAAATTTTTAATACGCGGAATCCTTCTTCCTGGATGTATCGTTGGTGGGCAGAGGATATAAATGTGTCTGCCAGGGGTGATATCGAACATATTGATCTTAATGATCAACACATTCAGGGGTTCGAGACCCTCATACCTGATCGGTTACCGGGGCCTGACCAGACACTGATATTAACCAGAGATCAAACGCTGGCGACTGTTAAGCGGTCATCGAAGAAGGGTAAATATGCATTGCCCAGCCTCACTCCTGACGACTACATCGTGGCCTTGCGCATGAAACCTGATCTCCCATTTACCCTGATCAGGGATCATTATACCGGGCTTCACACACTGTTGACTCCTCAGGCTAAAACCAGGCAGCCTATTCAGTTTACTTATGTCGTACAACCCGGAGAACCGGGCAAAAAAGCACCTGTTAAAGAAGCCAGACCCGAACCATCAACATGGCTTGACAGCCACTGTTCAAAAGGTATGAAAAAAGTTCTGAGCAAAGTGTTTGTGACCATTAAGCATCAACGACCCAAAGCACGGGCGGGTTTGCAGAAAATAAAAAACGCCAAAAACAAGGAGCAACGAATCAGAGCGATCACTGACTATTGCAAACAGTTTTCCGGTAGGATCGAACCAAAAGATGAGGAAAATTTCTTTCAATTCCTCGTAACACGGCAACAAGGTAGCTGTCGTCATCGTGTACCTGTTTTTATTGCTTTTTGTCGTTATTTCGGAATTCCATGTCGGCAAATTAAAAACCAAAGACACAGCTTTGCTGAGTATTCCCGGGATGGAGGCCAGACTTGGGAGTCTGCAGATTTAGGCGGGGCACCAGTAGAGAGGACAAAAATCACACCTGACTTTCAGCCCATCAGAAAGCTCCCTGATTCCAGTACTGAGCTAAAGAAGAGCAAGGATCTTCTGAAAGATCTCCTGAAAGGGGCTGATTTAGCACAACAGCGAGCTCTGGCTAAAGCCTGTGGACTGAGCCTTGAGGAACTGAACAAACCTCTTGAGACAAAAAGTCTGTTGCCAGAAACCAATCTAAGTACCTCCGAAATACTAAAGAACCTATGGGAGGAAAAAGATCTGGCCAGTTTTTCCATGGGTGTTTCAATTATCGAGTCGCTGGAGCCAGGAGCATTGGGCTATTACGAGAGCGAAGTTAAACCGATATCGAAGGCATTAAGAAAAATATTATACGACAGCGATGAAAATCAGGTCACTGAACAACTCAAGTTGCTCCATTCAAAAATGATGCTTCAGGGCGGAGCAATCATTGACCTGTGGTTGTACTTAATTGTGAAAACACTGAGAGGCAGTGACTTAATGAAACCTTCGGTCATTCATTTTGCCCTTGAAGTCATGGAATCGGGTTGGTTGGATCCACTGCCGATTTATGAGGGCTCTATTATAGATGCTGCTCGACATCATCAGATGTTGGTGTGTCTGGAAGCTGTCGATGAACTGAAGGCTAAAGCCAGCCAGTGTCTAACAAAGTTTTATAGGCAACTATTGTCCAGGGAAAAAAATAGCCAGGTATGGCAGTTGGCTTATAAAGGATTCCAAAAGAGCAAAGGTACTACCCTGCTCGTGACTCATTGTCATGATGGTTTTTCGCCATACCTTGAAAAGAAAATTGCCAGCTCCTCAATGCAACCCGCCTGGACGTTCGAACCTGAGGGCATTCCAAATATAGAGCGAATGCTGGTGCGCCGTCCCGCGTTTCCGAAATTTGTCTCGGACAAGACCCATCACCGTCCGGTGATTATCATGGGACAAGTGGCCTTGCCCGAGGAAGTAATTGATACAAAAGCTGCAGCCCTGCTTCAAATGAGAGCTGAGAAGCGCCCGGAATTAAAGAAGATATTACAAAAAGTCAGTACCTGTAAGGCAACGAGAATACGACACCGTCAAGCTCTGAGAGCATTGAAAATTCCGGAGAGAAATATTGTTGATGCGTCAACGGGCAAATGCAAGCGAGCGATTGTACACGCCTTTTGTCATTATCTTCATGGATTGACAAACTCGCAAGGCGGTAGCTTAACGTTTTGTTGGGCCGCTGCTAACGTTGGGTGCGACACTGGCGAAATGAACGAGTATGGTGCTCATGATCCATCCTCACCACTAGAGCTGTTTGCCATGATGGATGATATTGATAGTTGTTTCATTTTTCAAGATTCTGTTAATAATGCTTGCTTACGGCAGGCACATAACGCCGTTAACGCTCTGGTGCTCAAAAACGATGATATGGACAAAATTGCCGAAGAGTTTATTAACAGCGTGAATCTGAATTCGATTTGTAACGCATTGGATACATGATACCAGTCTGGCCATGATGAGTTTTTCGAGATTGGTCAATTCCTTCCACGGCAACGAACAACTATCAAAATTGAACTTTCGTACTACATAAAGGTCAAATGATTAAACAGTTTCAACTTAATCCTTTATATGGTTGTAGGGAGGTTAACTATGGATGGTCATATTGGTGGAGAAATAAATAAAGCCTTTCGTAATAACTGCGTGCCTGATAATAGCATTCCGGCCAAAAGAGCGAAGCTGGATGAACCCATTGCAAAGGTCTGCTCTGAGGTAACGGCCAAACTCAATCTATCGTCATCTCCGATGAAGATGCCTGACAAGTCGAGAACCGTATCCGCAACGGATTCCTCGCTGCAAAAACCCCCTCGTGCCTTCGATTTTCGTTTTGTCACCAGTGATGATGAGGTTCGACAGCTTTTGGTTGACCAGACCGACGATGAACAACGCGATGTCACTATTATTTCCCACCCCGATGACCTGTCACAGGCAAATCTGGTGAGCCGGTTAAACATTTCCGGTGATGGTCACCACACTCTGAATTCGGGCAAACTGTTTGAAGGTTCAAAGCCACTCACCCTGGTGATCGATATCCGAAAGCTCACCAGCGAGGATCTGCCCAAATTTAACGATCTACTGGACCCGGATAATCCCTGCCTGTACGACAAAGTTAGTCAGAAGAAACGTCCCCTGGGCGAGCATGTTGCTCTGCTGGTCGTGGCAGACCCTGCGCAGTTGGCAGCGGTTGGCCAGCTTGATGATGCCCCCGGTGCTGATTTCTGGCGGCGAATTAATCGACCGGGCAATACCTGGCAATTCAACGCACAAACTGGCAACGAGCCACTGATGGAGATTGACGAGGTTCCTTCGTTATTGGCCGAACTCCCCCCTGCCGAAAGCGCTATGGACGACGACAATACCGTTGTTATTAACTGTCACCTGCACAGCAACTGGCAACAGTTGCTGCTGGGCGGCCCGGGAGTAGATGAACAGGGACGAATCCAGCACATACCCGGCAGGCTTGAGCTACTGAAGCCCGGTCAACGGGTGATTCTGAAAGGGGCTGACTGGCAGGATCTGGCCTTTGAACAGACGGTTCGACAGATGCTGATGCAAAAGTGCTTTGAGAGCAATGGTAAGCTCTGTCCGTTACCCGACGATGTTCAGTTTTATCAGATGCCGGTGGGGAAAGACGAGCTTCATTCACTGTTTCAAACCCTGTCCCACCCATGTGATAAAAAAGAAGAACAGGCACCACGAAACCCGATCATTATTAACCAAAGTAATATCAGGGAATGGTTGAGCCCGATTGCCATTACCCCGGAAGGCTATGCCATACCTAACACCACTCTGTTGGAACAAGTTCGGGCAGGTGGTGTCGTCACCGTAACGTCTCCCCTCACGGAAGCGCTCTGGTTTTGTTTGCTGGGTTCACTGCAGACGATTCGCAAGACAACGGGCCTGGAGCCCCAACTTCAGGTGGCTCATACAAGACGGCAGCCGAAAGCCCTGAGGTTGGCAGAAGACGATAAGCGTTCAATGAAAGATCACGCCGTTTTTAGTACCGTCACGTATCGGCAACCTGCTCAGGCCAGTCATTGGATCAATCAACAGCATGCACCTCTGGTCATTCAGGTCAATGAACAGACCAGCCTTAGCCAGCTATTTGATAATATCTATATCACCTCGGAACGAAAGGCGCATTTTGGGCGACGTGAGACTGAATTGCAGGAGGCATTAACCTCTGGCAAGCCGGTTGTATTGCGGGGACTGGAGAGTAATCCAACGCTTCAGGCGCTTCTGGAACCTCTGGCTGTTGGGCAACCTCTGTTGGTGAATGGCCAATTACAGGCCTACCCGGAAGCTGATGTCACCCTGCTCTGGCCTGAGTCTGCGAAGAGCCCGTCTTCAGTATTTGATTCCATGGTTGCCAAGGGTAAACCCTGTCCTGAGGTCGATCTCTGGGAGATCAATGCTAACAAGCATGAGATCCCCCGGACTGAACTGCCAGAACAAGCGCTTAATGAACTTTACAAAACCTTTAAAACTGTACCCGCCGACCTTTGCAACCCGCTGCCTGAAATGACCGAAGGGTTATTGAATAACCTGATACTGGCTGCCCGGCGAGCACAGCAGGTTGACCAGTCCCCACAACTTTTACCCCGCCACTGGCGCAAGGCTATCGATAGCGTCATCACCCATGGTACCCGGCAGCATCCGGCAGTGCGGGATTTTATGAAAGTGGCTTGCTGGCAGTTACTGCCGGATGCTGGTAAGAAGCCGGATGCCCATAAGAAACCGGATGGTCAGCGTACTGCCTCGGTAGACCCGGATCGGTTAAATGCCATCATCAACAGTGCCCCGGGACTGGATAGAGCTTTTGTGAAGCAAAACCTATGGTCTCTGGCCAGAGCCTTTGACCCGGTAGTATTTGAGGACTGCCAATTAAAACTGTCTTATGTACCATTTTCAGAGTGCGATGAAAAAGAAGTTCTGGACAGCTTCTGTGCCATGATGGTGGCCCATGCGCCTGAACAACAACGCCTGGCAATGGCGCATTCGTTGGAAGTCGATCCGGCAGCAGCAGAAACCTGTCAACGGTTAGTCATCAGACCATCAAAACAGATCAAACGTTTACAAGATGCACTGGCTTCTGGCTGGGAGTTAACCTTGTCGTCAGGGCAGACCCGATCTGAAGCCATTCACACTCTGGCCACTGATTGTTTTCAGATGCCCAGAACAGCGCATTCTGAGGCAGAAGACATTGAACGTATAGAACATCGATTGTCTGAATCACTGGCATGGCAGGGTTCCGCTGATAAGCCCCTGTCACTGCTGGCCCGGGATCTTTATCACGGCCAGTTAAGTCAGAAGGATCGTGAAAGCCGTCGATTATCCCGACTCCATGACCGGCTTGCGAACTCCCCCGTTATATTCCTTGAGGGAGAAACCGGCACCGGAAAAAGTTACTTTTCATCCAAAATGGCGAAGGCTTCAGGACAGGCTGAGGTCATTTCTCTTGGACCTTCTGACAGCGAACAAACCCTGATGAAACGCTGGCAGTGGCAACAACACGCCGATGGCGATCGCTCGATGGAACAGCAAAACCGGATGCTGATGGCATGGGCCAATACCCCGTCCGACAAAGACGGAGAATTCGTTACCCTGGTGCTGGATGAGGCCAACCTGGCCAAAACGGGATTGCTGGCGTCATTAAACGGCTTATGGGAACCGGAACCCTGCATCTATGTCAATGGCCATCCCGTCAAGGTCAGCAGCAACCACCGGGTGATTCTCACCGGCAACCCGGATCATTATGCCGGGCGACAACTGGACCCGGCCCTGAGAGAAAAACTGCCCAGAGCTTACTATCCCCGTCTGGACCAGGCATTTCTTCGAGACAGAGTGGTGGAACCGGCTCTGGTCAAACAGTTACAACGGCATCTGCCGGGATCTGAAATAAACGACATTGCACACATTGCCACCGAGAGTGTGATGACACTCTGGCAATATTATCAGGAACTGTTGCCAGAGCATGAGTTTACCCCCAGGGATTTAACAGATATCTGCAGTTGGGTGGGTTGGTATCTGGATCGTGCACTGCCCGTAAACGACAGTGTTTCCTATAAGCAAATAAACCGTTTGATCCAACAAAGTTTTCGAGATCTACTGGCTCCCGAAATCAGCGAGACTCATACGGATGCCCTGTCCGCAGTGGAAATCTGGTTTGCTGCCCGTTACCACCTCGACAACACCCTGATCGACAAAGTTCATGCACAGAACCTGCAAGATATACAGCAGCCCTTCATAACATTCACTGAACAAACCCGACCTGACTTTGACACCTCCGGATCGGCAGTCAGTGAACTGGTGCAACAGCTCGGACAGGATTTAAGCCGCTGTCAGCAGGCTTATCATCTCAACAGGAAACACGACGGTCGTCAGGCGACGCTGATTGAAGGCCCGGCGGGACGGGGCAAGGATGCCACTCTCAACCTGGTGATTGAAAGCGTCAAACAGCAGGCTAAGCAACGGGGAGAATCCATGCCAGAGGTCTTTCTCCTGAATGCCTGTGATTGTTCCTGGGACAAAGTGTGTGAAAAAATCCAGACGGCAAAAATTCATGGCGGCATCGTGGTGATTTCGGAAATGAATCTGATTGACAGCCAGCACCTGGAAGGCGAGTTAAACGATATACTGGCCGGTGACGCCCATCCGGGTTTCCATCTGTTTGCCACGACAAATCCACCGGAGTACAGCGGACGCAAACCGCTATCACCGGCGCTGAAAGGGCGTTTCCGACACTTACCCATCCGACAGTACAGCCCGGCAGAATTGCAGACCATTGCTGAGAAAGTGTTGCCAAATAACCCGCAGGGGAAAATCCTGGCTGAAAAACTGACCAGAAAACATTGTGGTCTGAGGGCTGACCTGAAACAGAAAAAAGTGCCGTTGCAGCCGACCAGTCTTGATTTACAGAATGTGGCCAGGGCTGTCATCCAAGGGGGTGATTTTACCGAAGAAGGGCTTCATCAATGCCTCAATCAGCACTACCGCCTTTATCTGATGGCCGCCAAAATATCGCTGGAGGAGTTGCCCGAACCATCTGCTCTTGCCATGGCTCTTAACATGAGAAGGGGTGAGCTTGATTCCGGACTTTGCAAGTGGTTCAACGAAACAGTATCGGGCATTAACCGTCCCTGGTTGATACGACAAAGTTATCTCAACAGCATCAATGAAAAACACCATGAAATACGTATTAAGGCGGGTCTGGGTGGAGAGGAAGCCAAAACGCAAATCATCAAAATGGTGGCCCAGGCCAAGTGGCAGGCATCCGGTCTTTCCCTGAAACCGGATCAGTCGGACGATACCCTCACCCGGGCACTTTACCGACACTGGCAGCAAAACTGGTTTGATCATAAATTCGGCCAGACAGGCGTAGATGCCAATAGCGTCTTTTCTCTGACGGAAGAAGAGAAACAAACGCTGGCAACACCGGCTTGCCAGCCTTATCTTCGGGAAGCTGATCAGCAGATAGAGGCGTGGAACGCCAATGAAGCTCAATTGTGTCCAGCGCTCTGGCATCAGATCAGTGATCTGCCAAACCATTTGATAGCGGATTTTATTAACGAAGCATCAGCTATTAGCGGTGATGACGCTCCTGAACCATACAATCCAGAAATCCAGGGGGAAGAAGCACCGGCACTGGACCAAAGAACGAACTACGAGGATCAGGACACGCCAAAGGTTGAATTTAAGAGAATTTTTGACAAGCAGAACCATTCCCCTGCAATGGATCGCTGGCGGGCAATGGATATTTATGTGACGCCTGAGGGTGCTGTCAAACAGATCAAGCTCGATGATCGACACTTTCAGGGGGTCGAAGCCCTCATCCCCGATCCGTTACCAGAGAATCTCCGGGAAATGGCATTAACCAGAGATCAAACGCTGGCGACCCTTGAGATGTCATCAAAGAATGGTCGATACCCATTGCCAAGCCTGACGCCTCATGACTCTATCGTGGCCTTGCGGATAAAACCCAATTTGCCATATAAACTGATCAGGGATCGATATACCGGGCTTCACACACTGTTTATTTCCGGGGCAAAAGCAGACCAAAGTATTCAATGCGCTTTTATCGTAGAACCCGGAAAACCGGGCAAAAAAACAGCTGCTAAAGAAGCCCGACCAGAACGATCAATACTTTTTGACGTCCATTGTTCAGAGGGTGTGAAAAACGTACTGAAAGAGCTTTTTACAAATATTAAGCGACACCCATCCAACGAAATGAAGGAGCTTTTGCGGACAATAAATGACACTAAAGACACCAGGCAACGAATTAACGCGATCACGGAGTATTGCAAACAGTTTTCCGGTGAAGCTGAACCAGAAGCCCAAGAAAATTTCTTTAGCTTCCTGGTAACACGGCAACAAGGTAGCTGTCGCCATCGTGTGCCTGTTTTTATCGCTTTTTGTCGTTATTTTGGGATCCCCTGCCGGCAAATGGATAGCAAGATCCACAGCTTTGCTGAGTATTCTGCAGATGGAGGCCAAACCTGGGAATCAGTGGATTTGGGCGGGGCGCCCGGGGAGTTAACAGAAATCACCTCTGAATTACAGTCCAGCGGGAATGTCATTGATGACTGCCCTATGCCAGGCGAGATCGAGGAGCACGTGATAAAGCTCCTGAAGGACCTCATGAAGATTGCTGATTTAGCGCAACAGCAGGCTCTGGCTAAAGTCTGTGGCATAAGCCTTGAGGAACTGAAGAAAACGATTCAGACAGGCATTGTATTACCAAAAACCTATTGGTCTATTTTCTCAATTTCCACAATGGTAGAGAAACTTTGGCAGGAAAAAGATTTAGCCGGGTTTTCCCTGGGTGTCTCAATACTTGAGTTGCAAAAGACAAAAGCATTGACAAGCCCCAACCGGAACTTGGTCGGTACGGTAAGAGGAACTGAGCGTGACTATAGGCCGATGTCGGAGGCAGTCATACAAATATTGTCTGACAGTGATGAAGATCGGGTCATTGAACCACTCAAGTCACTCCATTCAAAAATGATTGAACAGGCCGGAGTAGACACTTACGAATGGTTGCGTTCAAACGTGGATATACTGATGAAGAGTAACTTGGCCAGGCCTTCGGTGATTCGCTTTGCCCGTGAAGCTCTGTTATTGGGTTGGCTGGATCCACTGCCGTCCTCGTGGTCCTCTATTATCACTGCCGAACAACATCATGAGCTTTTGGTGCGTCTGCAAGGCGTCGATGAACTCAAGGTTGCCGCCACCCATTGCCTGAAAAAGTGGTACACGACATTGTTGTCCAGGGAAAAAAATAGCCAGCAATTGCAGTTGATTTATGAGCGCTTCCAAAAGGAAAAAATGAATGCCATCTTCATCACTCATTGTCATGAGGGTTCTTCTTCATTCCTTGAAGATCAGATTGTCAATCGATCTATAAAGAATGCCTGGACGGACCAACCCGGGGGGATTCCGAATGTAGAACGAATGCTGGTAAGCCAGCCCGCGTTTCCACAGTTAACCTCAGGCAAGGCGAATCACCGTCCGGTGATTATCCTGGGTCAGCCTTTATGGGACAGCACAATGATTAAGGAAAAAGCCGAAGCCCTGTTTCAACGGAAACTTGAAAACAGCCCGGAATTGAAGAAGTTATCCGAAACGATCAAATCAAAGCCCAGTTTGGACCTATGGTACGAAAAGCGCACTCTGAACGATTTAAAAAACAAATGCAAGCAAGGGATCCTGCAGGCCTTCAGTCATTACTTGTATGAAATGACACACTCGAAAGGTGGTGGCTTAAGGTATTGTTGGGCCAGTGCTGCTCTCGGCTCTAACACTTTCAAGCGGGACTACTACGGCGCTCATGAGCCATCTTCTCCAGAAGAGCTGTATGGCATGATGACGCTCATTGATAGCTCTTCCCAGTTCCAAAAAACGGTTGAAGATGCCTACTTGCGGGAAGCACAAAACGCCAGTAATGCTCTGCTGCTGAAATCCAATGAGCTGACAAAAATTGCCGAAGAGTTTATTAACAGCGTGAATTTGAATTCGATTTGTGACGCATTGGACAGATGATAATAGTTTGGTGATGTCCATTAATGGCAACGAAATACTCTCCAAATGAAACTTTCGTACGATTTTAAGGTCATATTATTAAACAGTTTCAATTGAGTCCTTCAGATTGCAGTAGGGAGATCAACCATGGATGGTCAGATTGGTGGAGAAATAAACAAACCCGTTCGTAATAACGGCGTGTCTGATAATAGCATTCCGGCCAAAAGAGCAAAGCTGGATGAACCGATTGCAAAGGTCTGCTCTGAGGTAACGGCCAAACTCAATCTATCGTCATCTCCGATGAAGATGCCTGACAAGGCGAGAACCGTATCCTCATCGGATTCCTCACTCCAAAAGCCCTCTCATGCCTTCGATTTTCGTTTTGTCGCCGGTGATGATGAGGTTCGACAGCTTTTGGTTGCCCAGACCGACGATGAACAACGCGATGTCACTATTATTTCCCACCCTGATGACCTCTCACAGGCCAACCTGATGAGCCGGTTGAGCATTTCCGACGATGGTCGCCACACTCTGCGTCCAGGCAAGCTTTTTGAAGGTTCAAAGCCACTCACCCTGGTGATCGATATCCGAAAGCTCACCAGCGAGGCGCTGCCCAAATTTAACGATCTGCTGGACCCGGATAATCCCTGCCTGTACGACAAAGTTAGCCAGCAGAAACGTCCTCTGGGCAGGCATGTTTCACTGTTGGTCTTGGCTGACCCTGCGCAGTTGGCATCGGTTGGCCCGTGTGATGACGCCCCCGGTGCTGATTTCTGGCGGCGAATTAATCGAC
>NZ_JAGRPU010000076.1 GCF_024606225.1 Endozoicomonas sp. ISHI1
GCATTGGAAAACTGTAGATCAGAACATGGTAACCTGACACTTCAACCTCAAGCCACTGTCCTTTGACCGTAAAGGACATCTGGTTGAGGGTCTGCATTAGCACAGCGATATAACTCAGGGCCAGCTGCTCTCCTGACGGGATAAGTCCAGAGACGGGTATCTCAACGGTGTTGTTGGCGGTTGCACGCATCCCGGACAGAAAGTGATCGGGGATATCGTTATCCCAGGGTAGAAGGCTATGAGTTTTGAGTAGTGCTTCAAAGAGCATTTGGATGCCTTCTTTGGCGATGTCGTGGGTTTTCAGTTTAAGGCAGGCTTCAAACAGCTGCTTTAACCATTGGGAGGAATGCTCTTTGCTGAGTTTATGCAGGGCGCTCAACGAGGGAAACAGGTCGAATACAGCCTGGGCACGGCTGGCTTCCAGAAAGCGCAGCTGATCATCCTTTGTTAAAGGTTGCAGAATTTTCAAGTAAAGCCTTTGCATGTATTTGAGTTTCAGCACCCCCGACAATGCTTGCAACCGGGCTGAGTAATGTTCCCACAGGCTCTTATCCGGTAATGACTTCAGCCGTTTGACGAAATAGACAAAACGCGATCTGTGTTCACTGGCAGAAAACAGAACCATTGCCTTGTCTAATACATGCAAAGGCAAGGACTTACTCGAATGATGCAGCAAAAAATTCCGGTCCTGTCGATCAGCCCGGAGGTAGCGCTCAACACCTTTGCCGCCATAAGAAGAAAGAAGTCTTATCAATGGTTTTAGCATCAGAACGGTTTTGGTGTTTTCATGGATTTTAAGAAATTGTTTTAACACTGCCCAGCTGAGTGACAAGTCCGGTTTGGAGGTGGAAAGGTAAAGAGCCACTGTTTTTATCTGACGATTGAATTTGTCATCCTCTGAATCGCTATTGTATTCGTCGTCCTCTTCACTATCTGAATCGCCATTTCCTTCAGTAAATTTTGTAAACAGCCACTGTTTCAGTTGTGTTTCCTGATGTTGCAGCATCTTAATAGCAGGTAGGCTTTCTGATTTCCAGAGCTTGGTCATAATTTGCAGGAGCAGATGATTGGCTGTCCCCCGGCAACGTGTCCAGTCCAGCACTTTTTTTACCTGATCATGTTTGGGCACGCCCTGGCAATGATTCATGGACGAGAATGCGCGGAACCTTTCTATACTGAAATCGCCATCTTTGTCTTTCCATTCTGGCCAGCCTAGCACCTCTTTTACTTCCTTATATTTGAGCATGCCCTGACCATTATTCATGCAAGAAAAGGCGCGGAAGCACTCCATACTGAACTCACCATTTTTGTCTCTCCATTCAGACCAGCTCAGTACCTCTTTCATTTCCTCATGTTTGGGCACGCCGTTGGTGTTGTACATTGACGAGAAAGAGTGGAATAGCTGCATATTGAACTTGCCATCCTTGTCTTTCCATTCCGGCCAGCCCAGTACCGCTTTCACTTTCTCATGTTTGAGCATACCTTTGGTATGATTCATGGATGAGAAAGCGCGAAACCGCTTCATACTGAACTCACCATCCTTGTCTTTCCATTCCGGCCAACCCAGCACCTCTTTCACTTCCTCATGTCTGAGCATGCCTCTGCCATGATTCATGGACGTGAAGCAGCGGAACAGCTCAATACTGAACTCATTATTCTTGTCTTTCCATTCCGACCAGCCCAGCATCTCTCTCACTTCCTCATGTCCGGGCATACCTCTTTTGGCGTACATAGACGATAAAGAGCGGAACAGCTCCGTACTGAATTTACCACCCTTGTCTTTCCATTCCGGCCAGCCCAGCACTTCTTTCATTTCCTCAGGCTTGGGTACGCCTTTCCCATTATTCATGGACGAAAAGGAAGTCAATACATCTAAACTCGCTAAATATTTGAGTTCGCTTTGGCTACGTTCGGCAAAATCACGGGTATGTTTTTTTATATTCTTTAACATGCCGGTCAACATGCCGGTATTTTTGATGGTTTCAGGAAGGTGCCGAAAAAAAACGATTGCATTATCGAAGAAGCCATTAAAAGACTTTCTCTCTACGAAACCAAGTAAGTTATAAAAAGTGTACTTGGCTGTGATGTTTTTTTTCTTGAAAACCTGCATCAGGGTTTGCACTTTTTCCAGCTCTTCCTCAGTTAATTCGTAAAGGATTTTTTCTTTTACTTTTTCCAATGGGTCATCTGAGATTCGAGTGTCTGCTCGTTTCTTTTTTTTAGCCGGTGTTGGTGCAACTGCTTTCGAATTATTTCTCTTTCTACACGAGCCCTTGTTTTTTTTCTGAGCAGGTTCTGATGAGTCATGCAGCTGAGTTTCTTCTGAGCTACGTCTTGCTCTTTTTTTACCATTAGTGCCTGAAAGGCAGGTGTTGCATAAAAACGCTGAAGCTGATTCCTCATTTGCTATGCGACTTATTTCCTGTGTATTCAGTGTCTTTTCACAATTGGAACAAGTTACAACCAAATTTTCGTTATCCTGCTCAGCAGAGGGTTTTAGTGGGTCATCACCTCCACGACCACTGCCGCCTGATGAACCGGTTCCCTGGTTACAGGCAGGGACTTCGCTCATCTGCCTGTTCTGAGACGTTGTCGTGGTTGTTGATGCTTTGGTCGTTCCGGAGGGTTGATCCTTTTCCCCGTTACACGTTTGACGGCCATAGTATTTGCCAGAAGCGATCACACGGTAAAGGCTGATTTCCCGACTATTCTCTGCTAGCCATGTCTTAACCAGCCCCGGATGAATCGTGGCGGGGTCTGACCTTTCCAGATCAAGAAGGTCCGCTTCAATCACCATGATCCGGTCTGACAAAATCCGGGCCAGCGTGGTTTGGCCTGTCTTAATCGCCCATAGTCGTTTCATTCGTAATATTCGAAGCAGTCGCCTTTTTTGTTGCAGGCATTTTTGAACAGGGTCAGGAACGAGGGTGAGGTCAGGGAGAGGCACCTTGTCAGGATTCCAGTGATTTCCGTCAGGTGGCCTGTCGCCATCATCTCCACCGGCAGCCCCCGTGGCGGTCAGAGCAGTGGAAGAATGCTCCAGGGCTTTCGGAGACGTGACCATCAGGTCAATGCGGCGTGTTTGCGTCATTGGCCAAACGGGTTGGAGAGGTAATTGAAGAAACGCAGGGGGACTGTTATTCGGCAGCAGCTGAAGCAAAATGAGCGCTAATTGCGTCAGCCCAACCGGAAGAGGCTTGGGCTGTTCATGTCCGGCTAACTTATTAGTATACAAGAAATGTGCTGGCAGCAGGTTTGAGCTGTCTAATCCCACTGCAGGCAGTGACTCACCAGACATTATTGTCACTAACAGCAGCAGTGATCGGACCATCGGGCAGATAGTTTTGTTTTTCTGTGGGCGTCCCATAGACTCAGGCGCATTGATTGACGTTTGCCGTATGCACGAGAATGTATAGCATCCCACTGGTTTTCGCGCCATAAACGGAGTTGGCAATTAGAAAATACTCCCACACCCATCAAGTAACTCTAATTCCTGGCAACTCTGATAAACATCAGGATTAACCCCTGATAATAAAGGGTCTCCTCTTCTTAACCGCTTTATTTTTCTGCATGCCAGTTGCCTCCATCTTTTCAGTATGTGGTCGGCGATATCAATTTTGGCTTTTTTAAGGACGGTCACTACATGCATAAGCTCCATTTCATTCTCATACTCGTTCAGTAATGTCAGTATTTCAGTGCTAAAAACTTCTGTCTGATTTAGCTTTAACCATAGGCGGCCAAACGCCTGTTTTTCTCTTTGGTCGTCGGGTGGGTTAACGCTTTGTAGTTCCGGTTCACTGATCGGCTCACAGGCTTCAGCTGTTCTGGATGGAACGTTATTCAAGTATTGAAACAGTGATTTTTTAATCTCATCGGGGCATTTTGTATCTGATGCTTCGATGCTTATTTTCAGTTTGCCAAGCAAGGAGACAGGCAGTCTCTCTTTATGATGGTCAAGGGATTTCCAGGCGACAGCTTTGATGGCCATTCCTCTGCTGATCAGGGTAGCCAGCACATGCATAGGTATTGGGTTGAAGGGCGCGACTCCAACATCACCTTTTGCCCCGGGCTCTCTGTTTACGACTAACCCGGTTTCGAGTCCCTGGATACATACCGGGTAATCGGGTTCTGAACGCTTTTGCCAATGATCTGCTGACAAATAATAGTGTTCAGGCACCCCAGTGATTTTCAAAAAAATCCTGAACTGCTCCTCTGACCAGTTGCTAATTTCCATTTTTTCATTCTGTATTTTCAGCTGCGGCATTGGAAAACGGTAGATTCGTACACTCTTACCCGGCACCTCAACTTCAAGCCACTCCCCTCTGACACTAAAGAACATCTCGTTGATGTTCTGCATCAACACCGCGATATAACTCAGAGCCAGTTGTTCTCCTGACGGAATAAGTCCCGAGACAGGTATCATAACGTTGTTGTCGTCGGTTGTTCGCATCCCGGACAGAAAGTGATCGGGAATATCGTTATACCAAGGCAGAAGGCTATGAGTTTTGAGTAGTGCTTCAAGCAGTATTTGGATGCCTTCTTTGGTGATTTCGTGGTTTTTTAGCCCAAGGCAGGCCTCAAGCAGCTGCTTAAACCACTGAGAGGAATGCTCTTTGCTGAGTTTATGCAGGGCGCTGAACGATGGAAACAGGTCGAATACTGCCCGGGCATGACTGGCGTCCAGAAAACGCAACTGGTCATCATTTGTTAAGGGTTGCAGGATTTCCCAGTAGAGCCTTTTCATATAGTCGAGTTTCAGCACCTCCGATAATTGTTGCAACCGGGCTGATTGCTGTTCCCATAGACTCTTATCCGGCAATGACTTCAGCCGCTTGACGAAATAGACAAAACGGCCCCTGTATTCATTGGCAGAAAACAGAACCACTGCCTTATTTAACACGTGCAAAGGCACGGCTCTAGCCGAATGACGCCGCAAAAAAAACCGGTCCTTTGCATTGGACTGAAGGTAGAGTTCGACACCTTTTCCTCCATAAAAAGACAGCAGCTTTATCAATGATTCCAGCATTAGAACGGTTTTGCTGTTTTCACGGAATTGATGAAATTGTTTTAAAGCCGTCCACTTTAGTGACCACTCTGGCTTAGAGGTGGAAAGATAAAGAGCGACGGTTTTTATCTGGAGATTGTAATTGTTGTCCTCTTCATTATCTGAGTTGCTGTTTTCTTCAGTGAATTCTGTAGACAGCCACTCTTTCAGTTCCGTTTCCCGTCGTTGCAGCACATCGGCAGCAGGTAGCCCTTCTGATTTCCAGAGTCTGGTCATAACTTGCAGGAGCTGGTGATTGGGTGCACCCCCGCAACTTGTCCAGTCCAGCACATCTTTAACTTCTTTGTGTTTGAGCACGCCTATTGTGGTGTACATGGACGAGAAGGCGCGAAACCGCTCCACACTGAACTCGCCATCACTGTCTTTCCATTCCGACCAGCCCAATACCTCTTTCACTTTTTTATGTTTGGGTACGCCCAGGCCATTGTTCATGGATGAGAAGGGACGGAACCGCTCTATATCGAATTGGCCGTCCTTGTCTCGCCATTCCGGCCAACCCAGCACCTCTTTCACGTCCTCACGTTTGAGTATGCCTTTGCTATGATTCATGGACGAGAATGCCCGTAAAAGCCCCATACTGAACTCGCCATCCTTGTTTTTCCATTCCGGCCAGCCCAGCACGTCTTGCACTTCCTCATGGTTGAGGATGCCCAGGCCATTATTCATGGACGAGAAGGCGCGGAACAGCTCAATACTAAACTCGCCATCACTGTCTTTCCATTCCGGCCAGCCCAGTACCTCTTTCACGTCCTCGTGTTTGGGCATTCCTTTACTATGATTAATCGAAGAGAAAGCGCGGAACAGATCAAAACTGAACACGCCATTCTTGTCTTTCCATTCCGGCCAGCCCAGTACCTCTTTCACTTCCTTGTGGTTGAGCATCCCACGGCTATGATACATTGACGAAAAGGAGCGGAGCAGCTCAATACTGAATTCGCCATCCTTGTTTTTCCATTCCGGCCAGCCCAGCACCTCTTTCACTTTCTCATGGCTGAGGATGCCCTGGCCGTTATTCATGGACGAGAAAGAGCGGAATAGCTCCGCACTGAACTCGCCATCTTTGCCTTTCCATTCCGGCCAGCTCAGCACCTCTTTCACTTTCTCATGTTTGAGCATGCCTTTGCCACGATTCATGGACGAGAAGGCGCGGAGTAGCTCCATATTGAACTCACCATCCCTGTCTTTCCATTCCGGCCAGCCCACCACTTCTTTCAGTTCCTCATGTTTGAGCATGCCTTTGCCATGATTCATGGACGAGAAGGAGCGGAACAATTTCACACTGAACTCACCGTCCTTGTTTTTCCATTCCGGCCAGCTCAGCATCTCTTTCACCTCCTCATGTTTGGGTAAGCCGTTTCTGTTGTACATGGACGAGATAGAGCGAAACAGCTCCATACTGAACTTGCCATCCTTATCTTTCCATTCCGGCCAGTCCAGCATTGCTTTTACTTCCTCATGTTTAGGGACACCTTTGCCATTATTCATTGACGAAAAGGAAGTCAATAAATCCAAACTTGCTAAATATGCAAGTTCATCCTGGTTACGTTCGGCAAAATCACGGATATGTTTTTTTTTATTCTTTAGCATGCCGGTCAGCATACCGGTATTTTTGAAGGTTTCAGGAAGGTGCCAAAAAAAAACGATCGCATTATCGAAGAAGTCATTAAATAACTTTCTCTCTACATAGCCAAGCAGTTTATAAAAAGAGTGCTTTACGGTGATGTTTTTTTTCTTGAATACCGCCATCAGGGTTTGAGCTTTTTCCAGCTCTTCCTCGCTTAATTCGTATTGGATATTTTCTTTTACACTTTCCAATGGGTCGTCGGGGACTTGAGTGTCTATTGGTTTCCTTTTTTTGGCCGGTGGTTTCTCCGAAGCAACTGCTTTCGAATTAATTCTCTTTCTAACCGAGCCTTTCTTTTTTTTCTGAGCAGGTTCTGATGCATCCGGCTCTGTTTCTTCCCGGGTTCGTCTTGCTCTTTTTTTACCCTGAGTGCCTTGCAGGCACTTGTTGCATAAAAACACTGAAGCTGTTGTCTCATTGGCTATAAGCTTTAATTCTTGTTGATTCAGTGCTTTGTTACACTTGGGGCAAATGACAACCGGATTTCCTGTATCCTGCTCAGCCGGGGGTTTCAGTGGGTCACCACCTCCTCGATCACTGCCGTCTGCTGAGCCGGTTGCCTGATTGTGGGTAGCAGCCCCATGCGTCTGGCCGGATTGGCCAGCCTGTTTTGTTGGCGCGGTCGTTGATGCTTTGGTACTTCTGCAGGGTTGGTTATTTTTACTCCTACCCGCCTGTCGGCCAGAGTTTTTGCCAGCAGCGATCTCACGGTAAACACTGAGTTCCTGACTATTCTCTGCCAACCATGCCTGAACCAGTCCCGGATGCATCATAGCAGGATCCGACCTTTCCAGATCCAGAAGATCCCCTTCAATCACCATGATCCGGTCTGACAAAATCCGGGCCAGTGTTGCTTGTCTCGTAATAAAAGCACATCGTCGTTTGAATCGTAACATTCGAAGCAGTTGCCTTTTTTGTTGCAGGCATTTTTGAATAAGGGAAAGAACAGGAGTAAGTTCAGGCTGGGGCTCTGGGTTGGGTTTCCAGTGGTTTCCGTCAGGTGTCTTATCGTCATTGCCTCCCCCGGCAGCTCCCATGACGATTAGCGCATTGGAAGAGTGCTCCACGACTTCAGGGGATATCGCCATAAGGTCAGCGCGTTTTGTTTGCTTCATTGACCGAATGGGTAGCGCAGGCAATTCGAGAGACGCGGGAGGACTGTTATTCGGCAGCAGCTCTGGCAAAGGGAGGGCGAATCGCATAAACCCTGCCAAATGGGGGTAAGGCCGTTCGGGTTCAGTCAACATATTCGCATATAAGAAATGTGTTGGTAGCGGACTTGAGCCGACTAATTCCAATGCGGGTAGCGACTCCCCATATATTATGGTCACTAACAGAAGCAGTGATCGGGCTATTGAACAGATAGTTTTGTTTTTTTGTGAGCGTCTTGTAGACTCAGGCTTAAAAAAAATACACATCCACGAACCCATTCGCTATTGGAAATAATTCGTTATTTTCACGCCACCCGACATAAGGCTCAGGCTCTTGACTTGACCTCTGCCATTTGCACCGGAATGTATAGCGCCCTACTGACCCATTAAAAAATACCCCCACATCTATCAAGTAACTCTAGTTCCTGACAACCCTGATAAACATCAGGATTCACCTCTGATAATAAAGGGTCTCGCCTTCTTAATTGCTTTATTTCACTGCATGCCCGTTGCCTCCATTCTGCCATTGTGTGGTCAGCGATATCGATTTTGGCTTTTTTAAGGATGGTCACTATGTGCATAAGCTCCATTTCATCCCAATAGTCGTCCAGTAATGTCAGTATTTCGATGCTAAAAACTTCTGTCTGGTTGAGCTTTAACCATAAACGTCCAAACGCCTGCTTTTCTCTTTTGTTGTCTGGCGGCTTCATGCTTTGTGGTTCCGGTTCACCCTGACAGGCTTCAGGATCCCTGGATTGAATGTTGTCCAGGTATTGGGTCAGTGATTCTTTAATCTCATCGGAGCATTCTGTACCGGATGCTTCGATTCTTTCTCTGAGTTTGCTAAGCAAGGATTCAGGCAGCCTCTCTTTATGGTGGTTAAGGGATTTACAGACGATGGGGCTGATGACCATTTGCCTGTTGATCAGGGTAGCCAGGATATAAATGGGTAGAGGTTTGAAGGGTGCTGTTTCTTCAATGGCACCTTTTTCCCCGGGCTCTCTTTTTGCGACGAATCTGGCTTCGCATCTTTGGATGTATCCGGGTTCATCCGGTTTTAAACGCCTTTGCCATTGCTCTGCTGTCAAATAGTAGCGTTGTGGCATTCGAATGATTTTCAAAAAAGCCCTGAACTGCTCCTTTGACCAGTTGCTAATTTCCATTTTTTCATTCTGTATTTTCAGCTGCGGCATTGGAAAACTGTAGATCAGAACACAGTAACCTAACACTTCAACCTCAAGCCACTGCCCTTTGACCGTAAAGGACATCTGGTTGAGGGTCTGCATTAGCGCAGCGATATAACTCAGGGCCAGCTGTTCTCCGGATGGAATAAGTCCAGAGACAGGTATCTCAACGGTGTTGTCGCTGGTTGTTCGCATCCCGGACAGAAAGTGATCGGGGATATCGTTATCCCGGGGCAGAAGGCCATGGGTCTTGAGTAGCGCTTCAGACACTATTTGGATGCCTTCTTCGGTGATGTCATGGGCTTTTAAATGAAGGCAGGCTTCAAGTAGCTGTTGTAACCATCGGGAGGAATGCTCTTTGCTGAGTTTATGCAGGGCGCTCAACGAGGGAAACAGGTCAAATACAGCCTGGGCGTGGCTGGCATCCAGAAAACGCAGCTGATTATCTTTTGTTAAGGGTTGCAGGAGTTCCCAGTAGAGTCTTTGCATATAGTCGTGTTTCAGCACTCCTGATAATTGCTGCAACCGGGCAGAGTACTGTTCCCATAGCCTTTTATCCGGCAATGACTGCAGCCGCTTGACGAAATAGACGAAACGCTCTCTGTGTTCATCGGAAGAAAACAGATCCATTGCTCTATTTAACACATGGAAGGGCACGGCTTTAATCAAATGACGGAACAAAAAATCCCGGTCCTGTTGATTAGCCCGGAGGTATTGCCCGACGCCCTTCCCCCCACAAGAAGACAGGAGTCTTATCAATGCTTCGAGCATCAGAACGGTCTTGGTCTTTTCATGGCATTGATGAAATTTTCTTAAAGTCGCCCAATGGAGTAACCAGTCTGGCTTAGAGGTGGAAAGATAAAGAGCAACAGTTCTTATCTGCCGATTATATTTGTCACTCTCTTCATCCTCTGAATCGCTGCATTCTTCATTAGATTCTGTAAAAAGCCACTGTTTCAGTTGTGTTTCCCGGTGTTGCAGCATATCAACAGCAGGGAGTCCTGCTGATGCCCAGAGTCTGGTCATAATTTGCAGTAGTTGATGATTAGGTACATCCTCGCAGCTTGTCCAACCCATCACTTTTTTCACTTCCTCATATTTGGGTACGCCCCGGCCATTATTCATGGACGAGAAAGCGCGGAACCGTTCCATATTGAACTCGCCATCCTTGTCTTTCCATTCTGGCCAGCCCGACACTGCTTTGACTTCCTCATGTTTGGGTACTCCTTTGCCATTATTCATAGACGAGAAAGCGCGGAACCGTTCCATATTGAACTCGCCATCCTTGCCTTTCCATTCTGGCCAGCCCAGCACTGCTTTGACTTCCTCATGTTTGGGTATTCCTTTGCCATTATTCATGGACGAGAAAGCGTGGAACAGTTCCGTACTGAACTCACCATTCTTGTCTTTCCATTCAGGCCAGCCCAGAACCATTTTCACTTCCTCATGGTTTAGCATGCCCTTGCTGGTATTCATGGACGAGAAGGTGCGGAACCGCACGATGTTGAATTGGCCATCTTTGTCTTTCCATTCAGGCCAGTCCAGTACCTCTTTCACTTCCTCATGGTTGAGCATGCCTTTGCTACTGTTCATGGATGAGAAGGTGCGAAATAGCTCCATATTGAACTCGCCGTCCTTGTCTTTCCATTCAGGCCAGCCCAGTACCTCTTTTACTTCCTCGTGTTTGATGATGCCTTTTGTGTTGTACATGGACGAGAAGGAGCGGAATAGCTCCATATTGAACTCGCCATCCTTCTCTTTCCATTCCTGCCAGCTCAGCACCTCTTTCACTTCCTCATGTTTGGGAATGCCTTTTGTGTTGTACATAGACGAGAAAGAGCGGAACAACTTCATGTTGAACTTGCCATCCCTGTCTTTCCATTCAGGCCAGTCCAGCACCGCTTTCACTGCCTCATGTTTGGGTACGCCCCGGCCATTGTTCATGGTCGCGAAAGAGCGGAAAAGCTCCTTATTGAATTCGCCAGTCTTGTCTTTCCATTCAGGCCAGCCCATCAACTCTTTCACTTCTTTATGTTCGGGCACGCCTTTGCCATTATTCATGGACGATAAGGAAGTCAATACATCCAGAGTCGCTAAATATTCGAGCTCACCCTGGCTATGTTCAGCAAAATCACGTATGTATTTTTTTTTATTTTTTAGCATGCTCGTGAGCATGCCTGTATTTTTGATGGTTTCAGGAACGTGCTCAAAAAAAGCGATCGTATTATCGAAGAAACCATTAAAAGACCTTCTATCTACGAATCCAAGCATTTTATAAAAAGTGTACTTGGCAGTGATGTTTTTTTTATTGAATACCCCTATCAGGGTTTGTGCTTTTTCCAGCTCTTCCTCGCTCAATTTGTATTTGATATTTTTTTTCATTTTTTCCAATGGGTCATCGTAGATCTGAGTGTCTGCCTGTTTCCTTTTTTTGGTCGGTGGTGCAGCAACTGCTTTTGAATGATTTCTCTTTCTACCCGAGCCCTTGTTTTTTTTTCGAGCAGGTTCTGATGAATCCGGCTCTGTTTCTTCCCCGGTTTCTCTTGCTCTTTTTATACCCTTAGTACCCGACAGGCACTTGTTGCAAATAAATGCCGAAGCTGTTGCCTCATTCGCTATACGACTTAATTCCTGTTTATTCAGTACCTTGTTACACTTCGAACAAGTCACAGCTGGCTCCCCAATATTCTGCTCAGCTGACGGGGTCATTGGATCATCGCCTCCGTGACCACTGCCGCCTGTTGAACGAATTCTCTGGCTAATGGTAGCGGCTCCGAACATCTGGCCTGTTGTCGCGGTAGTTGAGACTTTGATTATTCTGGAGGGTTGATTCTTT
>NZ_JAGRPU010000077.1 GCF_024606225.1 Endozoicomonas sp. ISHI1
CTTCAAGCTTCCAGCTCAAGAGCCAACGGCTCGACCAGTTTTGCCTGGTGACCATAGAGTGTTGGAACCACCCGATCCCATCCCGAACTCGGAAGTGAAACGACAGATCGCCGATGGTAGTGTGGGGCTTCCCCATGTGAGAGTAGGTCATCGCCAGGCATTGAATAAAGCAAAACCCCAGTTGAGTGATCGGCTGGGGTTTTTGTTTTGTGGAAAAAAGAAAAACAGTAGCAGTTCTCAGACATCCTGCCTTCCAATGCCTTCGGATTTTCCAGTTCATCAAAAGAAATATCCCTGAGCGGCCCACATCGACGGTAGTGAGAGACTTGTTCATGTGACAAAATCGCCGGGAACGATTTGGAAGCCGATGTTCAGAACGCTTTTGATATGGCCTATGCCCAGCATGTAAAACGTGCCAGCTATGACCTGTTCGATTTTCAAGATCATGGGTGTCAAAACACTTTAAGGTTGTGAACAACCTCCAGGCCTCTTCGTTCATTGAAGCCGTGCACTATCAAGGGGTTCTCCATGAAACTGAACGACTCCGGTCTTTTCAAACAGCAGGCCTACATCAATGGTAAGTGGGTCAGCGCCATAGAAACGCTTCCCGTTCAAAACCCGGCTACAGGTAAGGTGATTGCCCATATCCCCATGCTGGCGGCTTCAGATGTTCTTAACGCAATCAAAGCAGCAGAAGAAGCCTTTATAGGATGGCGAGCAAAAACAGCAGCAGAACGTTCTGGTTTACTCCGCAAGTGGTACACCTTGATCCGGGAGAATCAGGAAGATCTGGCCATGCTGATGACCACTGAACAGGGCAAACCGTTGTCAGAGTCCAGGGGCGAAGTGAGGTATGGTGCTTCTTTCATAGAGTGGTACGCCGAAGAAGCTAAACGAGCTTATGGTGATCTGATTCCTGCTACCAAAAGCAGCCAGAGAGTGCTGGTCACACGGGAACCGGTCGGCGTGGTTGCTGCAATAACGCCCTGGAATTTCCCTAATGCCATGATCGCTCGAAAAGTAGCTCCTGCCCTGGCAGCAGGCTGTACCATTATTATCAAGCCTTCGGAGCTGACGCCTCTGTCGGCTCTTGCCCTGGTAGAACTGGCAGAACGAGCGGGTATTCCAGCAGGTGTTATTAATATTGTCACAGGTGATGCCAAAGAAATCGGTGCTGAGTTAACGGGCAGTCCTGTCATAAAGAAACTGTCGTTTACTGGATCGACTGCTGTAGGCAAACTATTAATGAAGCAATGTGCGGGCTCGGTTAAAAAAATCTCACTGGAGTTAGGTGGCAATGCGCCTTTCATCGTTTTTGATGATGCCAATGTCGATCAGGCGGTTCAGGGTGCGATAGCCTCCAAGTATCGGAACTCAGGTCAGACCTGTGTTTGTATGAATCGTCTGTTTGTTCAGGATGGTGTCTATGACGAGTTTGTTGAGAAGTTTTCCGAAGCGGTTTCCAGACTTACGGTGGGTCCTGCAATTGATGGCGACTTCAATCAGGGGCCTTTAATCAATGAGGCTGCACTGCTGAGGATCAGGAGTATTGTTGATGATGCGTTAGCCAAAAAAGGCCGACTGCTCACAGGAGGCCGCTCTCATAGTCTGGGTGGTCTGTTCTATGAGCCAACTGTTCTGGCGGATGCCTCCAGGGAGATGAAGTGCTATCAGGAAGAGGTGTTTGGCCCCATAGCCCCTGTCTTCCGGTTTCAGTGCGAAGAGGACGTGATCAGAATGGCTAACGATACCCAATATGGTTTAGCTGCATACTTTTATACTAATGACTTTAGTCGTGTATTCAGGGTAGCTGGAGCGCTGGAGTACGGCATGGTGGCTGTCAATGAGGGTGTGTTATCTACAGAAGTGGCCCCATTTGGAGGCATCAAGGAGTCAGGTATTGGTCGAGAGGGATCAAAGTATGGTCTGGATGAGTATCTGGAAATGAAATATGTACTATTAGGAGGCATCAACGCTTCCTGAGAGTAGTCAAAATCATTTGAGAAGAATAAAGTGCCAGGTCAGGAAGTCTCAGGTTGGCGGTCAGACTTAAGCCTGACCTGGCGGAGAGTGATTAACTTGGTTGATTCGTAATCAATCAGGCAGCTAAAGCGGTATCGCCTTCAAAACTGTTTCTGATCAGGTAATCAAAAGCACCCAGTGAGGCGTTGGCGCCGCTACCCATAGCAATAATAATTTGCTTGTAAGGTGCGGTTGTCACATCTCCGGCTGCATAAACACCTGGGATGGAGGTTTCGCCCCGGCTATCAACTACAATTTCACCACGTGGGGTTAACTCCATTGCCTCTTTAAGGAATTCAGTATTCGGTACCAGGCCAATCTGAACAAAAATACCTTCCAATTCTAAACTGATTTCGTCGTCTGTATTGCGGTCTTTATAGGTCAGGCCATTTACTTTATTACCGTCGCCTAGTACTTCTGTCGTCAGTGCGTTGGTAATAATGGTGACATTCTTTAAAGAACGCAGCTTTCGCTGAAGCACTTCGTCAGCTCTTAACTGGCTGTCAAACTCAATCAGCGTGACGTGGGAAACAATGCCTGCCAAATCAATAGCCGCTTCAACACCTGAGTTACCACCGCCAATCACAGCAACACGTTTGTCCTTGAACAGAGGTCCGTCACAGTGCGGGCAGTAGGCTACCCCTTTCCCCCGGTATTCCTGCTCGCCTGGCACATTCATCTCTCTCCAACGGGCACCGGTTGCTATCAGTACGGTTTTACTCTTCAGACTGGCGCCGCTTTCCAGTTGGATTTCTACCAGCTCTCCGGCGTCGCGGTCATTTTCAATCAGGGCGCTGGCGCGTTGGTTGCTCATGACATCTACGTCATAGTCGAGCACGTGTTGTTCCAGATTGGCCACTAGTTTTGGACCTTCGGTTTCCTTAACGGAGATGAAGTTTTCAATGGCCATGGTGTCCATCACCTGACCGCCAAAGCGATCGGCTACCAGACCGGTACGAATACCTTTGCGAGCTGCATAAATAGCGGCGGCCGCACCCGCCGGACCGGCACCGACAATCAACAGATCATAAGGATCTTTCTTGTTGATGGCTTCAGCCGTACGCTTTTCAGCATTTATGTCCAGTTTGGCAACGATTTCGGCGGTATTCATACGACCATGACCAAATGGCTGGCCGTTAACAAATACGGCGGGTACAGCCATGACCTGCTTTTCATCCACCTCATCCTGAAACAAGGCACCATCGATCATGGTGTGCCGGATACCGGGATTCAAGACGGCCATCAAGTTCAGAGCCTGAACAACCTCAGGGCAGTTCTGGCAGGACAGGGAGATATAAGTTTCAAAATTGAACTCGCCTTCCAGTTGTTTGATCTGCTCGAGCAAATCAGCTTCCATCTTGGCTGGATGACCACCGCTCTGGAGAATAGCCAGTATCAATGAGTTAAATTCGTGGCCCATAGGCAGCCCGGCAAAGCGGATTGCAGGGCGATTGTCCTGGCCTTGAATGGCCATGGAAGGCCTTCTTTCCAGCTCGTTGTTACTTTCACTTAACGTGATTTGGCTGGAGAGTGATTCAAGGTCTTTAGCAAGTGAAGCCATTTCCTGTGATTTCGCAGAGTCATCAAGAGACACAACGATCTCAACAGGTGTTTTCAGGTTCTGAAAGTAAGCTTCCAATTGCTTTTTGATGTTTGCATCTAACATGATTGACTCGCTTGATCTTTTCGATTTGGTTCAGGCTCTCTGCTGTTGAATAATGGCGGGGAGCCCGGACAGTTTAGATTTTGCCGACCAGGTCCAGGGAAGGCGCCAAAGTTTCTTCACCCGGTTGCCATGCAGCCGGGCATACCTGACCAGGGTTCTCTGCGATGAACTGAGCCGCTTGAATCTTGCGAACCAGCTCTCCAGCGTTACGGCCAATACCCGAATCGTGAGTTTCAACGACTTTGATCTCACCCTCAGGGTTCATGACAAAGGTGCCTCGCAGAGCCAGACCTTCTTCTTCGATCATGACTTCAAAGTTGCGAGTGATCTGACCGGTTGGGTCGCCGATCATTGGGTATTTGATCTTGTTAATGGTCTCAGAGCTGTCGTGCCAGGCTTTGTGAGTGAAGTGGGTGTCTGTGGAGACGGAGTACACTTCAACACCCATAGCTTGAAGTTGTTCGTAGTGGTCAGCCAGGTCACCCAATTCAGTCGGGCAAACAAAGGTGAAGTCTGCCGGGTAGAAGAAGACAACAGACCACTTGCCTTTCAGGCTCTCTTCGGTCACTTCAACGAAGTCGCCATTGTGAAAAGCAGTGGCTTTGAACGGCTTGATTTGTGTATTAATGAGGGACATGGTTTATTCCTTCTTGCTGGTAATCATTCTGTTTTTTAGTCAGCCGTTTTCGGTGGCGACATGGAAAGAATATGCCGATTTGATTGATTGGTATAATTGATCGTTCAAATGCTATTAATAGATTTAATCTATTGGTCAGGTGGCGGGTTATATTTTTCTGTTCATTGCAGCAGCTTTATTTGATAGAGATGTATCAAACTCAACAGGCTTTTTGTGCAGCTACGCGCTGATATACATAGTCCGTTTTTCTGAGCTTGCTGAAGGGCTACGGCACTGTAATTCGACAGGCTTAGTGCTACTACGATATGGGGTATGGCGCTAGCGTGTTTTGCGGGCAAATAGATAAGGAAACAGCTTCAGTTTCTCATCGGCTGTCAGGTTATTCATCTGTTTAATGTTTCTATCGGGAATGCCATCCGGGTTCGGGTAACTGGCCAGGGCCTTCTCCAGGCTGTCTTCCCGGATAATATGCAGAAGAGGGTAGGGGGAACGGTTGGTCAGGTTTTCATCATCTTCCGGGTCAGTATCGGCAAAGCAGTAATTTGGATGGAAACTGGCTATCTGGAACTGACCTTCCCAATGGAAGCCGCGAAGCAGGGCATCCACATGCTGCAGAAACTGGTTATAGTCGTCAAAATCCTCAAGCATGTTCGCGATGACAATCAGGGTGGTCTCCAGTTCACTGGCAGGTGTCTCGGCAGCAAGTGTCAGTTCAGACTGCAACGTCTCCAGCAGAGCGTCTTCCGTGGTATCCCTTGAGAGGGTGATTCGAATCTGGTTGTGTTGCTCTGGCCAGGCTGCAAAGGGGCAGAGATCCAGGCCAATCACGACCTCTTTAAGCCATTGGCTGACTGCATTAATCTCTTTACTCATGGGGGGAAGTCCGGGTTAATGTGTCACCAAGTATGGCAGAAAGTACTTTTCGGAGCACGAAAGTGGCAGAGATAGGCAACAGCACTGAGCTGTTGATTTCAGTAAAAATACCGTAATGTTCATCAGTAGTAACCTGTGCTGATGAGAGTGCGTGCATGTCTGCAATTGAAATGGCTGCGGCTATTGTCCTGATCTTGATCTGTTCCGGATTATCCTGGCTGTTTGCCAGACAAAGAGCGGCTGCCGGATTGGCAAAGCTGACTGCACAGATGCATCAGCAGGGGCTCAGAATTTCTGAACTTGTCGCAGAGCAGGATCAGCTTTTCAGTGAAAGGGACAAGCTGCAATGGGATAATCGCGACCTGCACATTATAAAAGGAAAACTGGAAACCCTGCTGAATAATGAAAAACACAGAGTTCAGGAAAGAGAAGAGTCACTCAGGGAAGGTCTGTTAAAACATCGGGATGAGCAGGAAGCCCGGTTTACTGCAGAAAAGCAGGTTCGGGAATTGAAGGTCAGGCTTGAAGAGCAACAGTTGCAAAATGACAAGTCATTGCGGCAGTTGGAAGACAATAAACAAGTGCTTAAGGAGGAGTTTGGTAATCTTGCAAATGAGATTCTGGAAGCCAAGAGTCAATCGGTTTCACAACAGCATCAGGCAGGTTTGGAAAACCTGCTGAAACCTTTCAAGGAACAACTCGGCGAGTTTCGAAACAAGGTCGAAGAAGCCAGAAAAGCGGACAACGAAGGTCGGGCTGCGCTCAAACAGCAGCTGGAGACCCTGCATAATCTGAACCAGAAGATCACCGATGAAGCAGGCAACCTTGCCAGAGCTCTGAAAGGTGATAAAAAGCTACAGGGTAATTGGGGTGAGTTGCAAGTTGAAAAGATTCTGGAGAGCAGTGGCCTGATCAAAGGGCAGGAGTACCAGCGGGAAGCCAATTTCAAGGATGAAGAAGGCCAGAACAAACGGCCTGACTTTATCGTCTATCTACCCGAACAAAAGCATCTGATTATTGACTCCAAAGTCTCGCTGGTGGACTACCTGAGTTATGTCAATGCGGAAACCGATGCCGAGCGTGAAGCCGCTCTGAAGAGACATATACAAAGCATACGGAACCACATCCACAGTCTTAACGAGAAAGATTATCCCTCACTGCCAGAGGTTAAAGCGCCAGACTTTGTCTTTATGTTCATGCCGGTTGAACCTGCCTTCATGGTGGCCTTCCAGCATGACCAGCAATTATTCAATGAGGCTTTTGAGAAGCGTATTGTGGTGGTAACACCCACCACACTTTTGGCCACACTCAGAACAGTGTCTAACCTCTGGACAATAGAAAGACAGAATGCCAATGCCCGAAAGCTGGCTGACAAGGCTCGCCAAGTGTACGACAAACTTCGTATTTTTGTTGAGAAGATGGAAAAGCTGGATCAGCAACTGACCAGTGCCAGAGGTACATACGATGACGCTATGGGCACCTTGAAGCACGGTCGGGGGAATCTGATCTCTCAGGCGGATCAGTTCTTGAATCTGGGGGTGCGAGTGAAAAAGGAGCTGCCCAGACAGACGCTGGAAACGGCTGACTTGGGAAGCGACATAGCCATCGAGTGTGATCAGCAATCCATTGAGGATGATGAAGACTGATAAGACGATTCATCGGTTTTCTGCATCGACTCTTGATCCGAAAAAAGGGTTTCCTGAATAAACTGGAATCTGGAAGGGAGCAGCCGGTGCTTTTTAAAGACCCGGTAGATCGTTTCATAAGCGCGCTCAGGCAATCCCACTACCTTGATCCTTTCAGGAAAGGCGAAAGATCTGACAGCTGATACCGGCAGCACCGTAAACCCTAATCCTGCCGCTACAGGCTCGAGTATCAGGTTAATCTGGTTGATGTAGCCGTTGGCCGGGAAGTCAGAAATCCCCCTGAAGACGCCAGGAAAATTTTCCTCAAGCAACAGGCTGGCATGATGTTCTGCGTCCGGGTGATGAATCATACCCAGTGTCCGGAGCTGTTCATATTCCCGAAATTGGAAGTTTACAGGTACGACCAGACAGACTTCTTCGGTCATGACAGATTGAGCCTCCAGGCTGCTGGATTCCGGCTTCTGGCTCATATAGCCACAGTCCAGACGATTGTTTAGCAGTTCAGACTCAATCCGGTGGTTTGGGGCAATCTCAAAAAATATTTTCAGGCCCGGGTTCCTTTTCTGGGCGTTGATGAGTCTTGGGTAAAGAGCCAGACCCAGGGCTCCGGGTGAAGATAGACGACATAAGCCGGAATGGGGGTCATCCCTGTTTAGCGCCTCCCTCAGATTTTCTTCACCTTCCAGTATTTTAAGGGCAAAGCGATATACCATTTCACCCGCTGGAGTCAGTTCAAAGTGTTTGCCCTGGCGGTTGATCAGGCTTGTCTGATAATGAGTTTCCAGTTTCTTAATATGCTGGCTGACTCCGGGTTGGGTCATAGCCAGAAGATCTGCCGTTCGGGTGAAGTGACCCTGCTCGATCAGGGTAATGAAGGTTCTCAGCCAGCTTGGATTTACCATAATTAAATATTATTAAATATATTATAAATAATAATTTTAAGTTGTTGATTGGTTTTTTTAAACTGCTGCCATTGATGAAAAACGGATGGAGTTTGCTCAATGTCTAATACAGTTTACCCTCGTACCTTTTCACACATCGGAATCTCAGTACCGGATCTGGAGAAAGCCGTTAAGTTCTACACCGAGGTGTTGGGCTGGTACCTGATTATGGAGCCCACAGAGATTGTAGAAGATGACAGTGCTATTGGTGTGATGTGTACTGATGTTTTTGGTCCTGAGTGGGGATCATTTCGCATCGCACATATGTCAACAGGTGACAGAATCGGTGTAGAGCTGTTCGAATTCAAGAACTACGAAGAGCGTGACAATAACTTTGAATACTGGAAGCCCGGTGTCTTTCATTTCTGTGTTCAGGACCCGGATGTTGAAGGTCTGGCAGAAAAAATTGTTGCCGCAGGTGGCAGGCAGCGTATGCCAGTTCGTTACTACTACCCGGATGAAAAGCCTTATCGTATGGTTTATATGGAAGACCCGTTTGGCAATATTCTGGAAATCTACAGCCACAGCTACGAGCTGATTTATTCTTCTGGTGCTTACACCAAGAGCTGAAGTCTGTTTCACTGCTTCTGATTTCGTTAGCCGGTAAAGGATAAACTGACCACGGTTCAGATTATTTTTTACCGGTTCATGGTTGGTCTGAAAAAGTGAATATCATGAATCTGGAGTTACTATAGATGATTTGTCAAAAATGACTTTTGTCGCATGATTGTCACCCGTTTTAAAGACAACAAAGCCTTGGCTTATGGAGTGAAGCAATGAAAAATGTGCTGATTACCGGCTGTTCATCCGGCATTGGGCTGGCGTTGGCTTTGGAGTTGAACCAGAGGGGGTTCAAGGTCTGGGCCACAGCAAGAAAGCTGGAATCAATCAAACATCTGTCAGAAAAAAGAATCAGGACAGCAGAGCTGGATGTCACTGATGAGGACCAGGTTAACAGGGTATTGAAAGAGATTCAGGCTGAAGATGGCGGATTGGATATCCTAATCAACAATGCAGGCTATGGTGGAATGGGGGCAGTGGCTGAATTACCCCGCGAAGAACTCCTGCAACAGTTTGAAACCAACGTCTTTGCTCCGGTATTGCTAGCCAACAAAGTCATCAAGGAAATGTGTGCTAACAAGGAAGGTACGATCATTAATATTGGCAGTATTTCAGGAGAAGTCACTACGCCTTTCTCAGGGCTTTATTGTGCTTCAAAAGCTGCCTTCAATAGCTTTTCCGATGCTTTGAGAATGGAGCTTCAGCCGTTTGGCATCAGAGTTCTGACCGTATTACCCGGTGCGATCAAATCCCGATTTGCAGAGAATGCCAATGAAGCACTTGATCGGGTGTTTACTGAAGACTCCCTGTATTTTCCAATTGAAGAGGGAGTCCGAGCACGAGCGAGTGCTTCTCAGAACAGACCGACCCCTGCCGAGACAGTAGCTTTAGAGATTGCTGCCTGGCTGGAATCGTCAAGTCAGCGGGGCATTTTAAGAGTGGGCAATGGCAGTCGGGCGCTGCCAGAGCTGAAAAGATGGCTGCCTGTTTCATGGTTTGAGGCTATTCTCAGGCGCAAGTTCAGGCTTGACCGTTTGTCCGTTAAGTAATTGCCCTAAAAGTAGAAAAAAAGTGCATTTTGGCTTTGCCTTTCAGACACTCCTGCTATAAAGTACGGCTCCGTTCGCAACAACAGACGCGAACAACGACAACGGTGAGGTGTCCGAGTGGCCGAAGGAGCACGCCTGGAAAGTGTGTATACGGAAACGTATCGAGGGTTCGAATCCCTCCCTCACCGCCAGTGAACAAGTGAGTATTACGCGCTCGTAGCTCAGCTGGATAGAGTACCTGGCTACGAACCAGGCGGTCGTAGGTTCGAATCCTACCGAGCGCGCCATCTTCAGAAAGCCCTATTTTTATAGGGCTTTTTGTCGTTATGGGGGGTGGTTATTTCTGACTTCCTGTCTGTTTTATAATCATCCTCTGTCTTATAACTGCGTACTTGAAAAATTCTTAAAAAAGCCAATTTTTGGCCATTTTCGGGCTATTTTTTCTCTCTTTTCTCTAAATAACGTACTTCGGCCACTTTGAAGTACGCTACTTGATTTCCTCTTTATAATCAGTTGGTTGCCGGTGGTTTTGGCTATTCAAACGGTTGTTTAGTTTGCACTTTTGTAGCGGTATGCGCAGGGAACCATCAGCGAACTTTGGCGAAGTGATTTCTTTATTTGTTATGCTCTGTTTCCCTTCATTTGTATTGAGAGACTTTAATCATGTGTGCCTGGCATTTTGATCCACATCACGGGGGAACAAAGATTCCAGACTCAATAAAGAGTCAGGTTCAGCAGCGGGTGACTGACTATGCCAATAAGCACTATAGCGGTAAGTTTTCCCGGCTGGGTTTTCGGTTTAAAAGCCAGTTCTGCTATATCGATGCTTATACAGAACCTTCAGTCCCGGAGAGCTTTGATGAAGAACGGTTTGGCATCAGCCGGGAAGATTATATAGAACGGCTGAGAACTACACCGACCCACTTGTGCAGGATTCGTTATTTCGGTGGGGATAAATGGAGTATGGCTTTCTTTACCTACAGCAATGAAAAATATACTCCAAGCTACTTTGGTACAGGGCAAGAGACGGGTACTCCAGAGGAGGCTTTTGAAGCATCGGCCATTTACCTGAATTAATATTCCGGTATCCCCAAAGCTTTCTTCTGCTCAGACCAGAGCAGGGGAAAGGGCTTCATAAAGTCGGCCAGAGTCAGCCCTCCCAAACTTCTGCCATCAATGATGGCCTCCTGAATCTCTGGCGACAGGGTGGTCAGGCGTAAGATTCTGGAGGCATAGCTGACACTGGTAATCCCTTCCTTCTGAGCCAGCACTTTCAGATGCTGTTCTTTCCCTGTTTCCAATGCCTTCAACCATCGGTGCGCCCTGACCAGAGCATTCCTCAAAGCCGGATCGACCTCTTCCAGTGCCGGACGACCATCCGGGGTGGTGATCTGGCTCTTGCTCTTGCGGTTGATGAACTTGATGGGGATGTGTACCAGAATGCAGTTCTCGTCTTCCAGATAGGTGCGGGTCGCTTTGCCGGTTACTTTTAAATAATAGGACACCCTTATATTTGACAAACAAGCCAGCTCGTCTAGTTTTTTCCTGTCGCTGTTATTTAGTTCCGGCAGGAGAGGTTATGACCCGTGCACGAAGTTCTTTGATCGACCCAGGTTCCACGC
>NZ_JAGRPU010000078.1 GCF_024606225.1 Endozoicomonas sp. ISHI1
GGGCAAGTTTGCTCTGGAGTGTGATCTTTTCTTTTGTGATCCGACAGGGCCAGAGCGTTTGGCAGGCTCTTGTGGCACTCAGGGCAGGTTTGCTCTCCGGTATGATCTTTTCTTTTGTGAGACGACAAGGCTTTCGCGTTTGGCAGGGTCTTATGGCACTCAGGGCAGGTTTGCTCTCCGGTATGATTTTTTCTTTTGTGATCCGAAAGGGCCTGAGCGTTTGGCAGGGTCTTCTGGCACTCAGGACAGGTTTTCTCTCCGGTATGATATAGACTTTTGTGAACCGACAGGGCTCTCGCGTTTGTCAGGGTCTTCTGGCACTCAAGGCAGGTTTGCTCTGAGGTGTGATCTTTTCTTTTGTGAACCGACAGGGCTTGAGCGCTTGGCAGGGTCTTCTGGCACTCAGCACAGGCTTGCTCGCCGGAGTGATATTGACTTTTGTGATCCGACAGGGCCTGAGCGTTTGGCAGGATTTTCTGGCACTCAAGACAGGTTTGCTGTGGGGTGTGAAATCTTCTTTTGTGAACCGACAGGGCTCGAGTGTTTAGCAGGGTCTTCTGGCAGTCGGCGCAGGTTTGCCCGCCGGTGTGATATTGACTTTTGTGATCCGTCAGGGCTTTCGCGTTTGGCAGGATCTTCTGGCACTCAGGGCAGGTTTGCTCTGGGGTATGATCTTTTCTTTTGTGAACCGACAGGGCTTGTGTGTTTGGCAAGATTTTCTGGCACTCAGGGCAGGTTTGCCCTCCGCTGTGATATTGACTTCTGTGATCCGACAGGGCTTGAGCGTTTGGCAGGATCTTCTGACACTCAGGACAGGTTTGCTCTGGGGTATGATCTTTTCTTTTGTGAACCGACAGGGCTTGTGCGTTTGGCAAGATTTTCTGGCACTCAGGGCAGTTTCGCTTTCCGGTGTGATATTGCCTTTTGTGAGTACTCAATGAAGCTTGAGAGCTAAATAATTTTTCACAGCCGGGGCGATCACATCGGTATTTTTTGGAGCCAGGCTTACTTTGTTTTTTCACAGGAGGTAGATTTAATGTTAATGATGGACCGGTTGTACTGTCAGCTCCCGAGACAACTGTCGGACCTCCGGCAGGATGGCTTACCGGGCCAGATTCCTGATCGCCTGTTTGCAAATAGACATCTGTTCTGCAAGCGAAAGAATCGTCTGAGGTTGAACGACACCGGATACTTGTGGAGGGAGCGAAGATACAGCGTCCTTGTCGATGACAACAGGGTTGTTCATGGCAATTTTCGTCAAGGCTATGCCGGGGGTCGGTGGGCTGGCCCGAATTTTCATCATTATGGCTGTTGTCGTATAGATAATGCGATTTCTCTGAATGTCTATTGAATGACTGACCATGATCCTCTTGCCCCGTTGTCCGGGAATAGTTACCGCCGCCCGTTCCGTACATCAAAGTGATGATCTGAAATTTGTTTCGCCTAGAGGGTTTGTCAGCGCGAGGCGTGCCTGACCCCGAATATCCGCTTGTGCAGGTAATGTATGATGGTTCGTTTTGCATCGGCCTCCCATCGGTCATTGGCATCGCAGATAATGTGCCCGGCTCAGTGTTTATAGAAAAACTCTGGATTGCCGAAGCCCCATTCTGGTTAATCTCAACGATAAAACGGTAAGTCTCTGGCTCAACCGGACAGACGAAAGGCACAAAAACCAATACGTGCAAGAGTAAACTTTTAATGGCTCTATCCTTTGTTTTCTATGGATAGGAGCCGTGAGGATAGACGAGAGGATAGGGGCAAGGAACTAAAACTGAGCGGTTCATGTTCTTCCATCCGTGGCAAACGTGACTGCCAAGAGCGAGCCTTTCATGGTGCAGTCGAAGCAGATTGATGATTTCGTAGTGCCACATGGGCATTAAAACCTGGTTGCCCTCCTGAGCCTATGATAAGCAGAAATCAATCACTGCACTGAGCACCATAAAGCTTTCGTTTTCGGTGTTGCCTTTTATGATTCGACAGGGCTTGAGCGTTTGACAGGGTCTTCTGGCACTCAGGGCAGGTTTGCTCTCCGGTGTGATATCGACTTTTGTGAACCGAGAGGGCTTGAGCGTTTGGCAGAGTCTTATGGCACTCAGGGCAGGTTTGCTCTCCGGTATGATATTGACTTTTGTGAACCGAAAGGGCTTGAGCGTTTAACAGGATCTTCTGGCACTCAGGGCAGGTTTGCTCTCCGGTGTGATATCGACTTTTGTGAACCGAGAGGGCTTGAGCGTTTGGCAGAGTCTTCTGGCACTCAGGGCAGGTTTGCTCTCCGCTGTGATCTTTTCTTTTATGATCCGTAAGGGCTTTCGCATTTGGCAGGGTCTTCTGGCACTCGGGGCAAGTTTGCTCTGGAGTGTGATCTTTTCTTTTGTGATCCGACAGGGCCAGAGCGTTTGGCAGGCTCTTGTGGCACTCAGGGCAGGTTTGCTCTCCGGTATGATCTTTTCTTTTGTGAGACGACAGGGCTCGAGCGTTTGGCAGAGTCTTCTGGCACTCAGGACAGGTTTGCTCTCCGGTATGATATTGCCTTTTGTGATCCGAGAGGGCTTGAGCGTTTAACAGGGTCTTCTGGCACTCAGGGCAGGCTTGCACTGAGGTGTGATCTTTTCTTTTGTGAGCCGACAGGGCTATCGCGTTTGGCAGGATCTTCTGGCACTCAGGGCAGGTTTGCTCTCCGGTGTGATATCGACTTTTGTGTTCGGACAGGGCTTTCGCGTTTGGCAGGATCTTCTGGCACTCAGGGCAGGTTTGCTCTCCGGTGTGATATCGACTTTTGTGTTCGGACAGGGCTTTCGCGTTTGGCAGGGTCTTCTGGCACTCAGGGCAGGTTTGCTCTCCGGTGCGATATTGCCTTTTGTGAGTGCTCAATGAGGCTTGAGAGCTAAGTGTTTTTTCACAGCCGGGGTGATCACACTGGTATTTTTTGGAGCCTGCCTTCCTTTGTTTTTTAGCAGGAGGTGGATTTAATGTTAATGATGGACCGGTTGTACTGTCAGCTCCCGAGACAACTGTCGGACCTCCGGCAGGATGGCTTACCAGGCCAGATTCCTGATCGCCTGTTTGCAAATAGACATCTGTTCTGCAAGCGAAAGAATCGTCTGAGGTTGAACGACACCGGATACTTGTGGAGGGAGCGAAGATACAGCGTCCTTGTCGATGACAACAGGGTTGTTCATGGCAATTTTCGTCAAGGCTATGCCGGGAGTCGGTGGGCTGGCCCGAATTTTCATCATTATGATCGTTGTCGTATAGATAATGCGATTTCTCTGTATGTCTATTGAATGACTGACCATGATCCTCTTGCCCCGTTGTCCGGGAATAGTTCCCTCCTCCCGTTCCGTGCATCAAAGTGATGATCTGAAGTTTGTTTCGTCTACAGGGTTTGTCATCGCGAGGCGTGCCTGACCCCGAATATCCGCTTGTGCAGGTAATGTATGATGGTTCGTTTTGCATCGGCCTCCCATCGGTCATTGGCATCGCAGATAATGTGCCCGGCTCAGTGTTTATAGAAAAACTCTGGATTGCCGAAGCCCCATTCTGGTTAATCTCAACGTTAAAACGGTAAGTCTCTGACTCAACCGGGCAGACGAAAGGCACAAAGACCAATACGTGCAAGAGTAAACTTTTAATGGCTCTATCCTTTGTTTTCTATGGATAGGAGCCGTGAGGATAGACGAGAGGATAGGGGCAAGGAACTAAAACTGAGCGGTTCATGTTCTTCCATCCGTGGCAAACGTGACTGCCAAGAGCGAGCCTTTCATGGTGCAGTCGAAGCAGATTGATGATTTCGTAATGCCACATGGGCATTAAAACCTGGTTGCCCTCCTGAGCCTATGATCAGCAGAAATCAATCACTTCACTGAGCATCATAAAGCTTTCGTTTTCGGTGTTGCCTTTTATGATTCGACAGGGCTAGAGCGTTTGGCAGGATCTTCTGGCACTCAAGGCATGTTTGCTCTCCGGTATGAACTTTTCTTTTATGATCTGACAGAGCTTGAGCGTTTGGCAGGGTCTTCTGGCACTCAGGACAGGTTTTCTCTCCGCTGTGATCTTTTCTTTTGTGATCTGACAGAGCTTGAGCGTTTGGCAGGGTCTTCTGGCACTCAGGACAGGTTTTCTCTCCGCTGTGATCTTTTCTTTTGTGAGCCGACAGGGCTTGAGCGTTTGGCAGGGTCTTCTGGCACTCAGGGCAGGTTTGCTCTCCGCTGTGATCTTTTCTTTCGTGAGTCGACAGGGCTTGAGCATTTGGCAGGGTCTTTTGGCACTCAGGGCAGGTTTGCTCTCCGGTGTGATATCGACTTTTGTGAAGCGACAGGGCTTGAGCGTTTGGCAGGATCTTCTGGCACTCAGGGCAGGTTTGCTCTCCGCTGTGATTTTTTCTTTTGTGAGCCGACAGGGCTTGAGCGTTTGGCAGGGCCTTCTGGCAATCAGGGCAGGTTTGCTCTCCGCTGTGATCTTTTCTTTTGTGATCCGACAGGGCTCGAGCGTTTGGCAGGGTCTTATGGCACTCAGGGCAGGTTTGCTCTCCGCTGTGATATCGACTTTTGTGAAGCGACAGAGCTTGAGCGTTTGACAGGGTCTTCTGGCACTCAGGGCAGGTTTGCTCTCCGCTATGATCTTTTCTTTTGTGAACCGACAGGGCTTGGGCGTTTGGCAGGGTCTTCTGGCACTCAGGGCAGGTTTGCTCTCCGGTATGATCTTTTCTTTTGTGAGACGACAGGGCTCGAGGGTTTGGCAGAGTCTTCTGGCACTCAGGACAGGTTTGCTCTCCGGTATGATCTTTTCTTTTGTGATCCGACAGGGCTTTCGCGTTTGGCAGGATCTTCTGGCACTCAGGGCAGGTTTGCTCTGGGGTATGATCTTTTCTTTTGTGAACCGACAGGGCTTGTGCGCTTGGCAAGATTTTCTGGCACTCAGGGCAGGTTTGCCCTCCGGTATGATATTGACTTCTGTGATCCGACAGGGCTTGAGCGTTTGGCAGGATCTTCTGGCACTCAGGACAGGTTTGCTCTGGGGTATGATCTTTTCTTTTGTGAACCGACAGGGATTGTGCGTTTGGCAAGATTTTCTGGCACTCAGGGCAGTTTCGCTTTCCGGTGTGATATTGCCTTTTGTGAGTGCTCAATGAGGCTTGAGAGCCAAGTGTTTTTTCACAGCCAGGGTGATCACATCGGTATTTTTTGGAGCCTGCCTTCCTTTGTTTTTTAGCAGGAGGTGGATTTAATGTTAATGACGGGCCGTTGGTGCTGTCAGCTCCTGAGACAACTGTCGGACATTCAGCAGGATGGCTTACCGAGTCAGATTCCTGATCGCATTGCAAATAGATATCTGTTTTGCAGGCGAAAGAGTCATCTGAGGTTGAACAACACTGGATACTTGTAGAGGGAGCAAAGATACAGCGTCCTTGTCGATGACAACAGGGCTGTTCATGGCAATTTTCGTCAAGGCTATGCCGGGAGTCTGTAGGCCGCCCCGAACTTTCATCATTATGTTCATTGTCGTATAGAAAATGCGATTTTTCTGAATGTCTATTGAATGACTGACCATGATCTTCTGGCCCCGTTGTCCGGGAATAGTTACCGCCGCCCGTTCCGTACATCAAAGTGATGATCTGAAATTTGTTTCGCCTACAAGGTTTGTCATCGCGAGGCGTGCCTGACCCCGAATATCCGCTTGTGCAGGTAATGTATGATGGTTCGTTTTGCATCGGCCTCCCATCGGTCATTGGCATCGCAGATAATGTGCCCGGCTCAGTGTTTATAGAAAAACTCTGGATTGCCGAAGCCCCATTCTGGTTAATCTCAACGATAAAACGGTAAGTCTCTGGCTCAACCGGGCAGACGAAAGGCACAAAGACCAATACGTGCAAGAGTAAACTTTTAATGGCTCTATCCTTTGTTTTCTATGGATAGGAGCCGTGAGGATAGACGAGAGGATAGGGGCAAGGAACTAAAACTGAGCGGTTCATGTTCTTCCATCCGTGGCAAACGTGACTGCCAAGAGCGAGCCTTTCATGGTGCAGTCGAAGCAGATTGATGATTTCGTAGTGCCACATGGGCATTAAAACCTGGTTGCCCTCCTGAGCCTACGATAAGCAGAAATCAATCACTGCACTGAGCACCATAAAGCTTTCGTTTTCGGTGTTGCCTTTTATGATTCGACAGGGCTTGAGCGTTTGGCAGGATCTTCTGGCACTCAAGGCAGGTTTGCTCTCCGGTATGAACTTTTCTTTTATGATCTGACAGAGTTTGAGCGTTTAGCAGGGTCTTCTGGCACTCAGGACAGGTTTTCTCTCCGCTGTGATCTTTTCTTTTGTGAGCCGACAGGGCTTTCGCGTTTGGCAGGGTCTTCTGGCACTCAGGGCAGGTTTGCTCTCCGGTGTGATATAGACTTTTGTGAACCGACAGGGCTTGAGCGTTTGGCAGAGTCTTCTGGCACTCAGGGCAGGTTTGCTCTGGGGTGTGATCTTTTCTTTTGTGAGCCGACAGGGCTTTAGTGTCTGGCAGGGTCTTCTGGCACTCAGGGCAGGTTTGCTCTGAGATGTGCTCTTTTCTTTTGTGAACCGACAGGGCTTTATTGTTTGGCAGGGCCATCTGGCACTCGGGGCAGGTTTGCTCTCCGGTATGATATTGACTTTTGTGATACGACAGGGCTTGAGCGTTTAACAGGGTCTTCTGGCACTCAGGGCAGGCTTGCACTGAGGTGTGATCTTTTTTTTTGTGAGCCGACAGGGCTCTCGCGTTTGGCAGGATCTTCTGGCACTCAGGGCAGGTTTGCTCTCCGGTGTGATATCGACTTTTGTGTTCGGACAGGGCTTTCGCGTTTGGAAGGGTCTTCTGGCACTCAGGGCAGGTTTGCTCTGGGGTGTGATCTTTTCTTTTGTGATCTGACAGGGCTTGAGCGTTTGGCAGGATCTTCTGGCACTCGGGGCAGGTTTGCTCTGGGGTGTGATCTTTTCTTTTGTGGGCCGACAGGGCTAGAGTGTTTGGCAGGGTCTTCTGGCACTCAGGGCAGGTTTGCTCCGGGGTGTGATCTTTTCTTTTGTGATCCGAGAGGGATTGAGCGTTTGGCAGGGTCTTCTGGCATTCAGGACAGGTTTGCTCTCCGGTATGATATTGCCTTTTGTGATCCGACAGGGCTTGAGCGTTTAACAGGGTCTTCTGGCACTCAGGGCAGGCTTGCACTGAGGTGTGATCTTTTCTTTTGTGAGCCGACAGGGCTATCGCGTTTGGCAGGATCTTCTGGCACTCAGGGCAGGTTTGCTCTCCGGTGTGATATCGACTTTTGTGTTCGGACAGGGCTTTCGCGTTTGGCAGGGTCTTCTGGCACTCAGGGCAGGTTTGCTCTGGGGTGTGATTTTTTCTTTTGTGGGCCGACAGGGCTTGAGTGTTTGGAAGGGTCTTCTGGCACTCAGGGCAGGTTTGCTCTCCGGTGCGATATTGCCTTTTGTGAGTGCTCAATGAGGCTTGAGAGCTAAGTATTTTTTCACAGCCGAGGTGATCACATCGGTATTTTTTGGAGCCTGTCTTCCTGTGTTTTTTAGCAGGAGGTGGATTTAATGTTAATGATGGACCGGTTGTGCTGTCAGCGTCTGAGACAACTGTCTGAGCTTCAGCAGGATGACTTACCGAGCCCAATTCCTGATCGCCCGTTTGCAAATAGCCATCTGTTCTGCAAGCGAAAGAGTCATCTGAGGTTGAACGACACCGGATACTTGTGGAGGGAGCAAAGATACAGCGTCCTTGTCGCTGACAACAGGGCTGTTCATGACAATTTTTGTCAAGGCTATGTCGGGCGTCGGTGGGCTGGCCCGAATTTTCATCATTATGGCTGTTGTCGTATAGATAATGCGATTTCTCTGAATGTCTATTGAATGACTGACCATGATCCTCTTGCCCCGTTGTCCGGGAATAGTTCCCTCCTCCCGTTCCGTGCATCAAAGTGATGATCTGAAGTTTGTTTCGTCTACAGGGTTTGTCATCGGTTGGTATGCCTGACCCTGAATATCCGTTTGTGCGGGTAATGTTTGATGGTTGGTTTTGCATCGGCCTCCCATCGGTCATTGGCATTGCAGATAATGTGCACGGCTCAGTTTTTATAAAAAAATTCTGGCTTGTCGAAACCCCATTCTGGTTAACCTCAACGATAAAACGGTAAGTCTGCGGCTCAACCGGACAGACAAAAGGCACAAAGACCAATACGTGCAAGAGTAGACTTTTAATGGTTCTATCCTTTGTTTTCTATGGATAGGAGCAGTGAGGATAGACCAGAGGATAAGGGGCAAGGAACTAAAACAGAGTGGTTCATGTTCTTCCATCCGTGGCAAACGTGACTGCCAAGAGCGAGCCTTTCATGGCGCAGTCGAAGCAGATTGATGATTTCGTAGTGCCACATGGGCATTAAAACCTGGTTGCCCTCCTGAGCCTATGATAGGCAGAAATCAATCACTGCACTGAGCATCATAAAGCTTTCGTTTTCGGTGTTGCCTTCTGTGATCCGACAAGGCTTTCGCGTTTGGCAGGGTCTTATGGCACTCAGGGCATGGCTCCGGGATGTGATATTTTCTTTTGTGATTCGACAGGGCGTTCGCATTTGGCAGGGTCTTCTGGCACCCAGGGCAGACTTGCTTCGCGCTGTGACATTGACTTTTGTGCTTCGACAGGGCTAGAGCGTTTGGTAGGGTCTTCTTGCACACAGGGCAGGCTTGCTCTGGGGTGTGATCTCTTCTTTTGTGATCGGACAGGGCTAGAGCATTGGGTAGGGTCTTCTGGCACTCAGGGCAGGTTTGCTCTGGGGTATGATTTATTCTTTTGTGATCCGACAGGGTTTGAGCGTTTGGCAGGGTCTTCTGGCACTCAGGGCAGGTTTGCTCTCCGCTGTGATCTCTTCTTTTGTGATTCGACAGAGCTTTCGCGTTTGGCACGATCTTCTGGCACACAGGGCAGGTTTGCTCTGGGGTGTGGTCTTTTCTTTTGTGATCCGACAGGGCTTGAGCGTTTGGCAAGGTCTTCTGGCACACAGGGCAGGTTTGCTCTGCAGTGTGATATTGGCTTTTGTGATACGACAGGGCTAGAGCGTTTGGCAGGGTCTTCTGGCACACAGGGCAGGTTTGCTCTCCGGTGTGATCTTTTCTTTTATGATCCGAAAGGGCTTTCGCATTTGGCAAGGTCTTCTGGCACTCGGGGCAGGTTTGCTCTCCGGTGTGATATTGTCTTTTGTGAGAATTCAATGAGGCTTGAGAGCCAAGTGATTTTTCACAGCCGGGGTGATCACACCGGTATTTTTTGGGGCCTGCCCTCCTTGGTTTTTTCGCAGGAGGCGGATTTAATTTTAATGATGGACCGGTTGTGCTGTGAGCTCCTGAGACAACTGTCGGATCTTCAGCAGGATGGCTTACCGAGCCAGATTCCTGATCGCCTGTTTGCAAAAAGGCATCTGTTCTGTAAGCGAAAGAGTCATCTGAGGTTAAACGACAATGGGGACTTGTAGAGGGAGCGAAGATACAGTGTCCTTGTCGATGACAACAGGGCTGTTGATGGCAATTTTCGTCAAGGCTATGTCGGGAATCGGTGGGTCGACCCGAATTTTCATCATTATGCTCGTTGTCGTATAGGTAATGCGATTTCTCTGAATATCTATTGAATGACTGACCATGATCTTCTTGCCCCGTTGTCCGGGAACAGTTACCGCCGCCCGTTCCGTACATCAAAGTGATGATCTGAAATTTATTTCGCCTACAGGGTTTGTCATCGCGAGGCGTGCCTGACCCTGAATATCCGTTTGTGCGGGTAATGTATGATAGTTCGTTTTGCATCGGCCTCCCATCGGTCATTGGCATTGCAGATAATGTGCCCGACTCAGTGTTTATAGAAAAACTCTGGCTGGTCGAAGCCCCATTCTGGTCAATCTCAATGATAAAACGGTAAGTCTGCGGCTCAACCGGGCAGACAAAAGGCACAAAGATCAACACGTGCAAGAGTAGACTTTTAATAGTTCTATCCTTTGTTTTCTTTGGATAGGAGCAGTGAGGATAGACGAGAGGATAAGCGGCAAGGAACTAAAACATAGTGGTTCATGGATTCTTCAGCCGATGGCAAACGTGCTGAAATTTTGCTGAAACGCCGATGTTTTATATATGGTTACTGTCGTAAAAACCGGTTTGAGAAAAGTGATGAACTCAGGGACGATCACAGAGCTACAGAAAGTCAACTACCTGACCCCGATGAGGTTCAACTGAATCGTCGAATGCAGGTTGTGATGACGGCTGTTGAGCAGAGAGTCGAGCAGAGAACTATAGATTTGAAACCTTGGGTGACAAAGCCATTATACAAATCGATAGGGTTACTACCAGTAGCTTAGTTGCGGAGCAGAAGAATTATGGAGCCATAATCCACACAAATTGAAATTTTAGTGGGTGTTGTTTTTAAACCTTCAACCCCTGAGCCTTTGACAGACAGACATCAATCACTTGACTTTACGTCATCAAGCTTTCGTTTTCGGTGTTGCCTTCCGTGATCCGACAGGGCTTTCGCATTTGGCAGGGTCTTATGGCACTCAGGGCAGGTTTGCTCTGGGGTATGATCTTTTCTTTTGTGGTCCGACAGGGCTTGAGCGTTTGGCAGGGTCTTCTGGCACTCAGGGCAGGTTTGCTCTCCGGTGTGATATCGACTTTTGTGAACCGACAGGGCTCTCGCGTTTGGCTGGGTCTTCTGGCACTCAAGGCAGGTTTGCTCCGGGGTGTGATCTTTCCTTATGTGAGTAGACAGGGCTTGAGCATTTGGCAGAGTCTTCTGGCACTCAGGACAGATTTGCTCTGGGGTGTGATTTTTTCTTTTGTGATTCGAAAGGGCTTGAGCGTTTGACAGGGTCTTCTGGCACTCAAGACAGGTTTGCTCTCCTCTGTGATATAAAC
>NZ_JAGRPU010000079.1 GCF_024606225.1 Endozoicomonas sp. ISHI1
ACTTCAGACGGTGAAAAATCCGGTAATCCAAGGCATACCAAACGTTACGAGCGAAAGCTTGCCTACCTCCAGTGTCAGATGTCAAAAAAGCAGAAAGGCAGCAGCAACAGAGCCAAAGCAAAGCTCAAGGTTGCTCGCCTTCATGCCAAGATCGTCGATTGCCGGATGGATGCCACTCACAAGGCATCCCGCAAACTGATTAACGAAAACCAAGTGGTTTGTGTAGAGTCTCTGAACGTGAAGGGCATGATTAAGAATCCAAAACTAGCGAAGCATATTGCCGATGCAAACTGGGGAGAATTTGTCCGACAGTTGCAATACAAGGCTGTGTGGGCAGAAAGAAAGGTTGTACAGATAGACCAATTCTTTCCAAGCTCCAAGCGTTGCTCTGGTTGCGGGTTTGTTCATGAAAGTCTGCCGTTGTCTATTCGTGAATGGAGGTGCCCAGAGTGCGAAACCCATCACGACAGGGACATTAATGCAGCCATTAATATTAAAACCGCCGGGCTGGCGGGGTTAGCCTGTGGAGCGACTGGAACGGGGATGGCTGCGTAAGCAACCATCTAGGGAAGGCGTGTTGAAACAGGAAGCCTTTTAGGTGACTAACGGGAATCTCGCTCCTTCAGGGGCGAGAGGATGTCAAAATGCCATGCATGGAAAGTTAATGCGCCTGAGCTTTACGAACGATCCGGGTTAGCTCACTATAAAGCCTTACACCAAAAAGGAGTGTTTGTAGTGAAGGATGCGAACGGCTGGATTGAGGCACTGTCGCTTCAGCCTCACCCAGAGGGCGGTTTTTTTCGGGAAACTTATCGCTCCGATGAAGTGGTAGCCCGAGATGGCCTGCCGGATCGGTTTTCCGGGGAGCGAAACTTTTCGACGGCCATTTATTATTTGCTTGAGGGAAACGATTTTTCAGCATTTCATCGTATCCAGCAAGATGAAATCTGGCACTTCTATGACGGTGCATCGCTGACCATCCATGTCATAGCTCCGGATGGCAACTATTGTGCGGCAATACTTGGAAGAGATATTTACAACGGAGAGGTTCCGCAGTTTGTCGTGACTGCCGGTTGCCTTTTTGCGGTGGAAGTGAACGACTCCTCCTCATTCGTTCTGTCTGGTTGTACCGTTGCACCGGGCTTTGATTTCGCTGATTTTGAAATGCCTTCAGCTACGCAACTGCTGAGTCATTTTCCACAGCACGCTGCTCTGATTGAGCGACTGACACGGTGAAGGCAATGAGAAAACGTACAGTGCTATGTTCATCGGTAATGCATTGGCTGATGGCTTAAATTTTGTTAAATGCCTTGTCCCATTCATCAGCGAAAAGATAGCCCAGGGTATAGGCGTTTTTTTCTTCCTTACTGACGGCAAGGAATATGGATGAGTTATATGTAGACATGTCGTGTATATCCATGGCCACGAGGTCATTATTTTGAGCTTCACCCAACTTGTCGATACAGGTGCTATGGGTCACTAGAATCAGATTTTTGCCTTCTTCCTTGTATTTGAAAATATCTTCATAAAGGTTTTCTTTGCAGCCTTCACGTAACCAGTCTTGACTGGTGGCTTTCTCACCAAACATCAGGTTAGCAGTCTGATGGGTTCGTTTGACAGGGCTGTTATAGACGACGGTTGTCCGATTGGGCAGATGATCAAATTTTTGTCCGACGGCAATAGCCTCTGCCTTACCCGGAACTGTGATGCCTGTTGCTCCATCAAGGCACAGGTTGTCAGAGCGGTCACAGCGTTCAGCGTGTCTGACCAGTGTTACGACGTTGCCTTGGTACCAGTGAGTCTGTAGATCAAGCAGTCTCTTCTCGTCTTCAGCCAGACTAACCGTAGGCTCTGGCTGCAAATGCAACCAGGTGGCTGATACTGAAACTGCCAGACTTAACAAGGCAATCAATGACTTTTTAGGCATATTAATTAAATGTTGTACGACAATTTTTTGGGAGAGGTAATGTATCGAATCACTATCTCTCGACAATAGTGCTGATCAACACAGAATAAGTGAAATATATTTCGGTATTATGACGAAAGCGCACATGGGTAGCGAAATGTCACTTATTGGGTTTGTGCCTGGTGCAATCTGGAATATAAGTGGCTTGCTGTTTTTCTAAATAGGCGCAGTTTAGACTCAATCGTCCTGACTCTCTATACGGAGGACGAATGAGCTCAGGCTATAGAGTCAATAATACAGCCAGAGTGGCCACCACACCCAAAGCAGAAGTCACAATGGCAGCACCTGCTGAATAACGGTAGCGTGTTTCTTTACTCAGGGCTGCGCCTGTATTCGAAGCTGTGGGCGGAGTGACCGGTTGGCAGATTTCTGTTTCAAAGAATAGCTGACCTTCAAGGTTGACCAGCCCATTGCAGGCAGTAGAAGTGGAATGATTGTTAGCGATCCAGGTATTCACCATCGGGTTGCTTGTATAAGGGGTGGGTGTTGGCATGACAACGCTTGAAATCTTATAACTGTGGCACAGGTCAGATGCTTTATGTTCGGCCAGTTTTTGGCGAAGATCTTCCAGTGATTTGTGGACTGCTTTCAGGCTGGATTGGTTCAGGGGTTGCCACCATGGATTGCTTGCCTGCAGGCGGTTACAAGCCAGGTTCAGTTCAAGTCCTCCCCAGACGGTGATGGCCGTCCGTGTTGCTTTGATGTAATTATCAATCATGTAAAAACGGGGAAGACCTGCTTCGACCGCCCCAGAACCTTCGGTATCTTTGACCCCGGCAAGAACAAAAGCACCTTTGCGAGAAGGGTTGCGACGAGTGAAGCCGACATTGGAAATGTCGACTTCATTCTCGATAACGTCCATGCTGCTTCCGGGAGCCATTCTAAACTCACCCGCTTGTGCCATATTGCCCATAAAAGTGTTCGATATAACGATTAATTGTTCTGTCTGGTTTCTGATGCCAGGTAGATGAATCAATATCCCCATGTCCGGAATTAAATGGGGCAAAGGGTTGTGAATCGTGCTGTATTTTTTACCTTCGATCAGGTTTCCGTAAATCTGCAAGCCCGGGCCCCGCATCCGATCATCGGCAGATGCATCCAGGGACTTCCTGCAATCAAGAACAACCGCAGCCCGGACAGAAAGATGGATATCGTTTGCGGCTAAAATCAGTTTCCGGTTGTAGCACTCTGCAAAAACAATGGAGTCAATTGAGAGGCGGTTATTTTCTCGGGTTGGCCGAAAGGCAATGTATTGTATTCGGCTGCTTTTTGTTTCGTCAGGCTTGAAGTCGTCGGTGGTTCCGATCCCGAGCATATATTTGTCTTTAAATGCTGGCCGATTCCTGATGATAGCGAAACCCAGATCAGCCGCTCCAAGAATGTCCTGACCGTTCTTCAAACGTATGGCACTGCTGACAAAGTATTCAACCGGGGTTGAAGCGAACACAGGCGTTGTTGTAAGTACAGGAGCAATGGATGGAGAAGCTGTCGTTGGAGTGACCGTTTTGGAGGAGAGTAATATAACGGTGTCCTCAGGTATCCGTTCTATCAATTCATTTAAATTTTCTGCCGGGTTGGCACTGAGAATAATACACTGTCGGTTGTTAACAAATGCTGAATCCACTTTTAGTCGTTGCTGAACCCCCGTCGTTTGCCGTGAAAGCATCGTCGGATCAAGAAGAGAGTTACACGATACTGTCATTAGCAGTGGGGAAGGTGAAAAGATTGTGGTTGGAGATTGAGTCGATGTTTCGGCCATCAGACTCAAAACATTCAGGCATAATACTGGAACGATGAATCGAGCCAGCAAAGGCTGCAGCTTAATCATGTGATAAACTTTGAAAAAAATGTAGGTGAGAAGCCTAGACGTTGTATTTATACTTCTCCACACAAGTTATGCGCGAGCTCGAAATGAAGGCACATGATTCTGCCCATGTGTCAAAACAGTTGTAGAAAAAGCGCTTTACCCAGAGACTGATGGTTCCTGAATTCAGGATTTACACCCACGATAAACGCGCTTGACCCACTATAGTCGGTCAAGCGCGTTTATCATCAGCTGCCTTCCTTGGAGAGTTCAGAGATTTCTTTCAGACGAGCCAGAACTTTGTAATTGATGGAGTCTTTAGTGTACTGACCACGGCTGTTCAGTGTGCCAGGCTTGCAGCCGGTCAGAAGCTCCATAGCTTCGTCAGCATGATTGACCGCGTAAACACTGAAAGTGCCAGCTTTTACGGCATCGACGACTTTCTGATGAAGCATCAGGTTTCGGAGGTTTGTGGCAGGGATAATGACACCTTGTTCACCCGTCAGGCCACGGGCGTTACATAGATCAAAAAAGCCTTCAATCTTTTCATTAACACCGCCAATAGCCTGAACTTCGCCATGCTGGTTCATGGAGCCGGTGACGGCAAAGCCCTGTTTGATAGGTGTATTGGTCAGAGCGGATACCAGGCAGCAAAGCTCAGCCAGAGTTGCACTGTCACCGTCAATGTAGCCATAGGATTGCTCCATAGTCAGGCTGGCTGAGATAGCCAGGGGAAACTTCTGGGCGTATTTGCTGCCCAGATAGCCGGTCAGGATCATGACTCCCTTGGAATGGATGGCCTGACCCAGGGAAACTTCCCGTTCAATATCTACAATGCCCTGGGATCCAGGATAAACGGCAGCCGTAATTCTAGCTGCAGAACCAAAACTGGTATCGCCAATGGACATGACAGTGAGCCCGTTGATCTTACCGATCTTTTCTCCTTCGGTATCAATCAGGATACTGCCTTCAATCATCTCATCGAGAATCTGCTGGCTGACTCGGCCAGTGCGTTCAGACTTGGCGGCCAGAGCCCGATCAACATGCTCGTTGTTGATCTTGCGGCCACGGCTCATACGACGAATGAAGTCTGCTTCTGCCAACAGGTCGAACAGATCACCGATCTTGGCAGAAATTTCACCCTGGTGTTCAGCCATTCTGGAGCTGTGTTCGACGAGACGGGCGACAGCAGCAGCCGTCAGGGCCGGATAGTTTTCATCATCTGCCCGGTTTTTTAACAGCTGTGCAAAAGCATGTACCGATTCCTTGTCTCTGGCAATCCGGTCATCAAAGTCGACCAGAACTCTGAATATTTCATGGAAATCCGGATCAAGCTGTTGCAGCAGATAATAAATATCTCTGGAACCGACAAGGATGATCTTGACGCTGAGAGGGATGGATTCCGGATTCAGGGTGATGGTATTAAGTAGACCCATCTCTGAGTATGGAGATTCAATGGTCAGCTCTCTCTCTTTCAGGGCTCTTTTTAGCGCCTCCCAGACAAAAGGTTCTTCCAGCAGTTTGTTAGCGTCCAGCAACAAATAGCCGCCATTGGCTTTATGCAGAGAACCAGGGCAAATCTGTCGGTAATTGGTCACGAGAGCGCCCATTTCACTGGCGTATTCAATACGACCAAACAAGTTCTTGTAGTTAGGGTGGGACTCATACACGACAGGCGCAGCACCGCTGGCAGAGTGACCAATCAGCAGGTTAGGTGCATAGAGTTCAACCAGAGACTGTCGTTTGGTTGAGTCATCCTTGGACTCCATATTGCGGTCGTCAGCAAGAATATCAATCACAGTTCGGTGCAGGTGATTTTTAACCGCCTCAAGATATTCTATTACCGACTTGTGATTGTTGTACTTTTTTTTCAGTGACTTGAGCAGAGGCTCCAGAGCCTGATCAATGGTTTCCTGATTAAGCTTCTGCAGCTTTTCGTTGGACTCTCGTTTCCATTGGGGCAGTTCAACCAGTGAGTCGTTCAGTATAGATTCCAGTTCACTGATATCCTTGTTAAATTTGGACCGTTTTTTATCCGGAAGCTGGGCAAATTCCGTCTCGTCCATAGCCTTACCTTGATGCATAGGGGTAAAGCTGAGGGAACCGGCTTCGCGGAATAGGGCTATGTCCCGCTTCAGGGCTTCTTGTTCAATCTGATCAATGACGTGGTCGTAGCTTCGGTTGAAGTCGCGCTCAATGACGCTTTTCCTCTGCTGATAAGTCGGGTTTTCAAAGGCGGCCGGAAAGGTCAGCATGAGACTGTCAATAAACTGGTCAAAGTCTTTCTGTAAAGGTTCACCCGCGCCTGCCGGAAGCGTTAAAATCTTTGGTTCACGGGTATTGTCGAAGTTATTAATGTAAATCCAGTCGTCTGGTGGCGTCTGGCGCTTGGCTTCAGATTCCAGGTATTTTCTCAGATAGGACATCCTTCCCGTACCGGACTCCCCCATTACATAGATGTTGTAGCCCGTTCGATGCATGGCGACGCCGAACTGAATGGCGCTGGTTGCTCTTTCCTGGCCGAGGATGCCGACGTATTTCTCAAGATCGTCGGTGGACTTGAACCCAAGTTCTTTGACCGGCTGTTTCGCAATGAGTTGACTGGTTGAAAGTTTAAGCTTTTTCACTAAGGCCTGCCGTTAACTAATGAGTTCTCTGAATTACTTGTATGTTGCAGAGCGTTGAAATGATCAATCAAAAGCAGCTCTACTTTGATGGATTGTTAACCTCCCGGAAAAACCATTAGCCGGTAGGCTGTCAGGTCATCAGTCTCTTCGGATAACCCGTAGGGATAGCATAATGCTTTTTTTATCCCACTGTCATGAATTCTGTTGCCAATTAAGGTTGGAGGATAAAAGCAGCTTTTTTAACGGTTATTTGTTACAAGAACGTGCTTCTCATTTTCTGAGGAATAGCGTTAACTTAAACGATGAGATATTCATTGCGATAGTTGAAGTGACGTCGAGAAAAAATTGTCCGATTGCTTCACAATAGAAAGTTGTGCATTAGTATCGGGTTGTTCGTGTATGCATCTTTCCGAAGGTCCTCTGAGGTTGCCAGGAAATTGAGGTCATCATGTTAAGATTTCTGTCATGCCTGCTAACAGCGTTCTTTATTTTTGCATCACTCAGTGCTCAGGCTTCAGCGCAAGTGGTTAAAGAATTGCAGAAACTGGTGGGAAGTTTGCCTACGGGTAGTGTTCACTCTATCCAGGTTAAGGACCCTGCCAGTGGCCGGGTTATTTTTGAACAGGGGGCCGATCATAATCTGGTGCCTGCCAGTGTTCTGAAAGTAATGACGGCTACACTGGCCTACGAGGTTCTGGGCGATAAATTTCAATACACCACCCAGCTGGTGACTCGGAACGGACCTATTCGAAAAGGTATCATCAATGGGCCGGTGGCTCTTGTGTTCAGTGGCGATCCCTCTTTAAAGCGGAAGCATCTGGATGAGCTCGTTAACCGGCTGAAAAAGCGCGGGATCAAATCGATTCATGGTGATCTCTGGCTCGATGGTGCAGTTTTTTCAGGTTATGACCGTGCTGGTGGGGTGAGCTGGGATGATCTGAATATCTGCTTTGCCGCGCCGGCAGCGGCCATGATTCTGGATCGAAACTGTTTCTATGGCTGGCTGAAGCCGGGTAAAAAAGAAGGTTCCACAGCTACCATCCAATACGATCAGTCAGACTGGTTTCTGGCTGTTGATAACCAGGTACGTACCCGTTCTGAAAAGAGCTGTCAGCTTGAAGTCCGCCCCTCAACGGAACAAGAATATCGTCTACAGGGCTGCATCAGTCCGAAATCAGCGCCTGTCCGCCTCGCTTTCTCTGTGAATGATGTTGAGAGGGCGGTTAAGCGATACATCAAAGACCAGTTGCAAAAAAAAGATATCCAATTAAGAGGCAGAGTGATTGTGGGTCGTCCTGATTTGGATATGCCTTTTGTCCTGGCAGAGCATAGGTCTGAGTCTTTGCCTCAGCTGCTAAAGCCGGTGTTGAAAAATTCTGACAACTTATACTCTGACAGCATTTTGAAGACGGTGGGTTACGAAACCTCTGGCAAGCCAGGGTCCTACGCCTCCGGTATTCAAACAGCGCGGGAAGTATTGGGAGGTAAAGGTGTAGGCTTTGGAACCAGCAGGTTGGTAGACGGCTCAGGGCTTTCCCGATACAACTTTATCAGTGCGTCAACTTTGGTTGATATCCTGATGTTTGGCTGGTCACGATGGGGAGAAAGAAGCCCCTGGCTGAGCGCTCGTGATCGCAAGGAAATGTGGTTCAAAACCGGCTATATGAGTGGTGTAAGCAGTGTCGCTGGTTATGTATTCCAGTCTGATGGAAAGCCTCTGGTGTTCGCTGTGATCCTCAACGGTCTGATGCCGCCTCTACCTGCCAGTCGTGAACAAATGAAAGCTTTTCGCAAAGATATCAGAAGCTTCCGTCGTTCGTTTCTAAAAGCTTTGACCAGGGAAGGAAAGGTTTAAATCAAATTTTCTTCCCCGTTTTCGAAGTTTCCTTTACCTTTCATGAATCAGTCAGCGACATTCGTCGTAGGATTATGCCGCTGTTGCTATCTCCAATCCTGGAATAATAAATGCGCCTCCACTGATCTGGGCATGGCTCAGAAGGAAACGTTCATGACGAGCACGCAGCGATCCATTGAAACACTGTTCAAAACGGTGATTGACAATCGGGTCGAACAGCGTACAATGCACCGCCGCTGAGACGGAAACGCAACGCTTACTGGGTAAGCAGGTGCGGTCACAGCGAGTTGAAAAGCGTGTCTCATTGAAAAGAATGATCGCTTGACAACTCACGGCGCCAAGGTAATATGTGTGCCTCGCTGAACAGCGCTGACCGCTGATTCAGCTGGTTAAAAGCTCCTTGTTTTAACCTCGTTCTTTAACAAATTATCAGACAATTCGTGTGGGCGCTTGTGCGAATGGCATCGGTCAACAGAGCTTTGCTCTGGAATGATTTAAATGCTGATCAAGCAAGCGAACATACTCGTTAATTCTACTGTCTTCACAGACAGTTCAATAAATGTGACGTTTAATTGCAAGATTGAGCCGTTGGCTTGTTCTTCGGAATAGCTGACAAAACGATTTAAACTGAAGAGTTTGATCATGGCTCAGATTGAACGCTGGCGGCAGGCCTAACACATGCAAGTCGAGCGGTAACAGGACTAGCTTGCTAGTTGCTGACGAGCGGCGGACGGGTGCGTAACACGTAGGAATCTGCCCGGTAGTGGGGGATAGCCCGGAGAAATCCGGATTAATACCGCATACGCCTCAAGAGGGAAAGCAGGGGATCTTCGGACCTTGCGCT
>NZ_JAGRPU010000007.1 GCF_024606225.1 Endozoicomonas sp. ISHI1
ATTTTTTGGAGCCTGCCTTCCTTTGTTTTTTCGCAGGAGGTGGATTTAATGTTAATGCCAGACCGATTGTACTGTCAGCTCCCGAGACAACGGTCGGACCCTCAGCAGGATGGCTTACCGGGCCAGAATCCTGATCGCCTGTTTGCAAACAGACATCTGTTCTGCAAATGAAAGAGTCATCTGAGGTTGAACGACACCAGGTACTTGTGAAGGGAGCGAAGATACAGCGTCCTTGTCGATGACAGCAGGGCTGTTCATGGCAATTTTCGTCAAGGCTATGTCGGGAGTCTATTGGCCGACCCGAATTTTCATCATTATGGTCGTTGTCGTATAGAGAATGCGATTTTTCTGAATGTCTATTGAATGACTGAACATGATCCTCTGGCTCCGTTGTCCGGGAATAGTTTCCGCCGCCCGTTCCGTACATCAAAGTGATGATCTGAAATTTGTTTCGCCTGCAGGGTTTGTCATCAGGCGGTGAGCCTGACTCTGAATATCCGTTTGTGCAGGTAATGTGTGATGGTTCGTTTTGCACCGGCCTCCCATCGTTCATTGGCATCACAGATAATGTGCCCGGCTCAGTTTTTATAGAAAAACTCTGGCTTGTCAAAGCCCCGTTCTGGTTAACCTCAACGATAAAACGGTAAGTCTGTGGATCAACCGGGCAAACGAAAGGCACAACCACCAATACGTGCAGGAGTAGGCTTTTAATAGTTCTATCCTTTGTTTTCTATGGATAGGAGCAGTGAGGATAGACGAGATTTGTCATCGGTTAACCCGCCGCAGGTGATAGACAGATGGACATGTACATTGCACTTCAGATCATGCCCAAATGTGTGCAGTGCCCTTCCCTCTTGAGCCTATGACGAGCAGACATCAATCACTTGACTTTGCATCATCAAGCTTTCGTTTTCGGTGCTGCCTTTTGTGAATCGACAGGGCTTGAGCGTTTGGCAGGGTCTTCTGGCACTCAGCGCAGGTTTGCTCTGGGGTGTGATCTTTTCTTTTGTGAACCGACAGAGTTCTCGCGTTTGGCAGGGTCTTATGGCACTCAGCGCAGGTTTGCTCTCCGGTGTGATATTGACTTTTGTGAGTCGACAGGGCTCTCGCGTTTGACAGGGTCTTCTGGCACTCAGGGCAGGTTTGCTTTCCGGTATGATCTTTTCTTTTGTGTGACGACAGGGCTTTCGCGTTTGGCAGGGTCTTATGGCACTCAGGGCAGGTTTTCTCTCCGCCGTGATTTAGACTTTTGTGATCCGAAAGGGATTGAGCGTTTGGCAGGGTCTTCTGACACTCAGGGCAGGTTTGGTCTGAGGTGTGATCTTTTCTTTTGTGATCCGACAGGGCTTTCGAGTTTGGCAGGATCTTCTTGCACTCAGCGCAGGTTTGCTCTGGGGTGTGATCTTTTCTTTTGTGAGCCGACAGGGCTTGAGCGTTTGGCAGGGTCTTCTGGCACTCAGGGCAGGTTTGCTCTGGGGTGTGATCTTTTCTTTTGTGATTCCACAGGGCTTGAGCGTTTGGCAGGGTCCTCTGGCACTCAGGGCAGGTTTTCTCCGGGGTGTGATTTTTTCTTTTGTGATCCGAGAGGGCTTGAACGTTTGGCAGGGTCTTCTGGCATTCAGGACAGGTTTGCTCTCCGGTGTGATATTGCCTTTTGTGAGCGCTCGATGAGGCTTGAGAGCTAAATGATTTTTCACAGCCGGGGTTATCACATCGGTATTTTTTGGAGCCTGCCTTCCTTTGTTTTTTCGCAGGAGGTGGATTTAATGTTAATGCCAGACCGATTGTACTGTCAGCTCCCGAGACAACGGTCGGACCCTCAGCAGGATGGCTTACCGGGCCAGATTCCTGATCGCCTGTTTGCAAACAGACATCTGTTCTGCAAACGAAAGAGTCATCTGAGGTTGAACGACACCAGGTACTTGTGGAGGGAGCGAAGATACAGCGTCCTTGTCGATGACAGCAGGGCTGTTCATGGCAATTTTCGTCAAGGCTATGTCGGGAGTCTGTGGGCCGACCCGAATTTTCATCATTTTGGTCGTTGTCGTATGGATAATGCGATTTTTCTGAATGTCTATTGAATGACTGACCATGATCCTCTTGCTCTGTTGTCCGGGAATAGTTACCGCCGCCCGTTCCGTGCATCAAAGTGATGATCTGAAATTTGTTTCGTCCGCAGGGTTTGCCATAGGGTGGTGAGCCTGACTCTGAATATCCGTTTGTGCCGCTAATGTGTGATGGTTCGTTTTGCACCGGCCCCCAATCGGTCATTGGCACCGCAGATAATGTGCCCGGCTCAGTTTTTATAGAAAAACTCTGGCTTGTCGAAGCCCGGTTCTGGTTAACCTCAATGATAAAACGGTAAGTCTGCGGTTCAACCGGGCAAACAAAAGGCACAGAGACCAATACGTGCAGGAGTAGACTTTTAATGGTTCTATCCTTTGTTTTCTGTGGATAGGAGCAGTGAGGATAGACGAGCGGATAAGAGTTTTGTCATCGGTTAACCCACCGCAGGTGATAGACAGATGGTCGTGAACATTGCACTTCAGATCATGCCCAAATGTGTGCAGTGCCCTTCACTCTTGAGCCTATGACGAGCAGACATCAATCACTTGACTTTGCATCATCAAGCTTTCGTTTTCGGTGTTGCCTTCTGTGATTCGACAAGGCTCGAGCCTTTGGCAGGGTCTTCTGGCACTCAGGGCAGGTTTTTTCTCCGGTGTGATATAGACTTTTGTGAACCGATAGGGCTCGAGCGTTTGACAGGGTCTTCTGGCACTCAGGGCAGGTTTGCTCTCCTGTATGATCTTTCCTTTTGTGAACCGACAAGGCTTGAGCGTTTGGCAGAGCCTTCTGGCACTCACGGCAGGTTTGCTCTCCGGTATGATAATGACTTTTGTGATTCGACAGAGCTTTGGCGTTTGGCAGGGTCTTCTGGCACTCAGGGCAGATTTGCTCCGGGGTGTGATCACTTCTTTTGTGATCCGACAGGGCTTTCGTGTTTGTCAGGATCTTCTGGCACTCAGGGCAGGTTTGTTCTCCCGTGTGATATTGACTTTTGTGAGCCGTCAGGGCTTGAGCATTTGGCAGGGTCTTCTGGCACTCGGGGCAGGTTTGCTCTGGGGTGTGATCTTTTCTTTTGTGATCCGACAGGGCTTTCGAGTTTGGCAGGATCTTCTTGCACTCAGCGCAGGTTTGCTCTCCGGTGTGATATTTTCTTTTGTGATTCCACAGAGCTTGAACGTTTGGCAGGGTCTTCTGGCACGCAGGGCAGGTTTGCTCTCCGCTGTGATATTGACTTCTGTGAGCTGACAGGGCTTTCGCGTTTGGCAGGATCTTCTGGCACTCAGGGCAGGTTTGCTCCGGGGTGTGATCTTTTCTTTTGTGAGCCGTCAGGGCTTGAGAATTTGGCAGGGCCTTCTGGCACTCAGGGCAGGTTTGCTCTCCGCTGTGATATTGACTTTTGTGAACCGACAGGGCTTTCGCGTTTGGCAGGGTCTTCTGACATTCAGGACAGGTTTGCTCTCCGGTGTGATATTGCCATTTGTGAGTGCTCAATGAGGCTTGAGAGCTAAATGATTTTTCACAGCCGGGGTAATCACATCGGTATTTTTCAGAGCCTGACTTCCTTTGTTTTTTCGAAGGAGGTGGATTTAATGTTAATGATGGACCGGTTGTGCTGTCAGCTCCCGAGACCACTGTTGGAGCTTCTTCAGGATGGCTTACCGGGTCAGATTCCTGATCGCCTGTTTGCAAACAGATATCTGTTCTGCAAGCGAAAGAGTCGTCTGAGGTTGAACGACACCGGATACTTGTAGAGGGAGCGAAAATACAGCGTCCTTGTCGATGACAACAGGGCTGTTCATGGCAATTTTCGTTAAGGCTATGTCGGGAGTCTGTGGGCCGACCCGAATTTTCATCATTTTGGTCGTTGTCGCATGGATAATGCGATCTTTCTGAATCTCTATTGAATGACTGACCGTGATCCTCTTGCTCTGTTGTCCGGGAATAGTTACCGCCGCCCGTTCCGTGCATCAAAGTGATGATCTGAAATTTGTTTCGTCCGCAGGGTTTGCCATAGGGTGGTGAGCCTGACTCTGAATATCCGTTTGTGCCGCTAATGTGTGATGGTTCGTTTTGCACCGGCCCCCAATCGGTTATTGGCACCGCAGATAATGTGCCCGGCTCAGTTTTTATAGAAAAACTCTGGCTTGTCGAAGCCCAGTTCCGGTTAACCTCAATGATAAAACGGTAAGTCTGCGGTTCAACCGGGCAAACAAAAGGCACAAAGACCAATACGTGCAGGAGTAGACTTTTAATGGTTCTATCCTTTGTTTTCTATGGATAGGAGCAGTGAGGATAGACGAGATTTGTCATCGGTTAACCCGCCGCAGGTGATAGACAGATGGACGTGAACATTGCACTTCAGACCATGCCCAAACGTTTGCAGTGCCTTTTCCTCTCTGGCCTGTGACAAGCAGACATCAATCACTTGACTTTGCATCATCAAGCTTTCGTTTTCGGTGATGCCTTCTGTGATCAAATAGGGCCCTCGCGTTTGGCAGGATCTTCCGGCACTCAGGACAGGTTTGCTCTGGGGTATGATCTTTTCTTTTGTGATCCAACAGGGCTCGAGCCTTTGGCAGGGTCTTCTGGCACTCAGGGCAGGTTTTTTCTCCGGTGTGATATAGACTTTTGTGAACCGACAGGGCTCGAGCGTTTGACAGGGTCTTCTGACACTCAGGGCAGGTTTGCTCTGGGGTGTGATCTTTTCTTTTGTGAACCGACAAGGCTTCAGCGTTTGGCAGAGCCTTCTGGCACTCAGGGCAGGTTTTTTCTCCGGTGTGATATAGACTTTTGTGAACCGACAGGGCTCGAGCGTTTGACAGTGTCTTCTGGCACTCAGGGCAGGTTTGCTCTCTTGTATGATCTTTCCTTTTGTGAACCGACAAGGCTTGAGCGTTTGGAAGAACCTTCTGGCACTCAGGGCAGGTTTGCTCTCCGGTATGATATTGACTTTTGTGATTCGACAGAGCTTTGGCGTTTGACAGGGTCTTCTGGCACTCAGGGCAGATTTGCTCCGGGGTGTGATCACTTCTTTTGTGATCCGACAGGGCTTTCGCGTTTGCCAGGATCTTCTGGCACTCAGGGCAGGTTTGTTCTCCTGTGTGATATTGACTTTTGTGAGCCGTCAGGGCTTGAGCATTTGGCAGGATCTTCTGGCACTCGGGGCAGGTTTGCTCAGGGGTGTGATCTTTTCTTTTGTGATCGGCCAGGGCTTTCGCGTTTGGCAGGGGCTTCTGGCACTCGGGGCAGGTTTGCTCCGGGGTGTGATCTTTTCTTCTGTGGTTCGACAGGGCTTTCACGTTGTGCAGGATCTTCTGGCACTCAGGGCAGGTTTTTTCTCCGGTGTGATATTGCCTTTTGTGAGTGCTCAATGAGTCTTGAGAGCTAAATGATTTTTCACAGCCGGGGTAATCACATCGGTATTTGTCAGAGCCTGACTTCCTTTGTTTTTTCGAGGGAGGTGGATTTAATGTTAATGATGGACCGGTTGTGCTGTCAGCTCCCGAGACCACTGTTGGAGCTTCTTCAGGATGGCTTACCGAGCCAGATTCCTGATCGCCTGTTTGCAAATAGACATCTGTTCTGCATACGAAAGAGTCATCTGAGGTTGAACGACACCAGGTACTTGTGGAGGGAGCGAAGATACATCGTCCTTGTCGATGACAACAGGGCTGTTCATGGCAATTCTCGTCAAGGCTATGTCGGGAGTCCGTGGGCTGACCCGAATTATCATCATTATGGTCGTTGTCGTATAGAGAATGCGATTTTTCTGAATGCGTATTGAATGGCTGACCATAAGCTTCTGGTCCCGTTGTCCGGGAATAGTTACCGCCGCCCGCTCCGTACATCATAGTGATGACCTGAAATTTGTTTCGCCTACAGGGTTTGTCATCAGGTGGTGAGCCTGACCCTGAATATCCGTCTGTGCCAGTAATGTGTGAGGGTTCGTTTCGCACCGGCCTCCCATCGGCCATTGGCATCGCAGATAATGTGCCCGGCTCAGTTTTTATAGAAAAACTCTGGCTTGTCGAAGCCCTATTCAGGTTAACCTCAACGGTAAAACGGTAAGTCTGCGACTCAACCGGGCAAACGAATGGCACAAAGACCAATACCTGCAAGAGTAGACTTTTAATCGTTCTATCCTCTGTTTTCTACGGATAGGAGCAGTGAGGATAGACGAGAGAATAAGGTTAACCCGCCGCGGGTGTTAGACAGATGGACGTGAACATTACACTTCAGATCATGCCCAACCGTATACAGCGCCCTTCCCTGCTGAGCCTGTGACAAGCAGCAATCAATCACTAGACTTTGCGTCGTCAAGCTTTCGTTTTCGGTGTTGCCTTCTGTGATCCGACAGGGTTTTCGCGTTTGGCAGGATCTTCTGGCACTCAGGGCAGGTTCGCTCCCCGGTGTGATATTGACTTTTGTGAGTCGTCAGGACTTTCGCGTTTGGCAGGGTCTTCTGGCACTCAGGGCAGGTTCGCTCCCCGGTGTGATATTGACTTTTGTGAGTCGTCAGGACTTTCGCGTTTGGCAGGGTCTTCTGGCACTCAGGGCAGGTTCGCTCTCCGGTGTGATATTGTCTTTTATGAGTCGTCAGGGCTCGAGCGTTTGGCAGGGTCTTCTGGCACTCAGGGCAGGTTCGCTCTCCGGTGTGATATTGACTTTTGTGAGTCATCAGGGCTTTCGCGTTTGGCAGGCTCTTCTGGCACTCAGAACAGGTTTGTTTTGGGGTATGATATATACTTTTGTGGCACGCCAGGGCTTGAGCGTTTGGCAGGACTTTCTGGCACTCAGGGCAGGTTTGTTCTCCGGTGTGATATTGACTTTTATGAATTGACAAGGCTTGAGCGTTTGGCAGCGTCTTCTGGCACTCAGGGCAGGTTTGCTCCGGGGTGTGATCTTTTCTTTTGTGAGCCGACAGGGCTTGAGCGTTTGGCAGGGTCTTCTGACACTCAGGGCAAGTTTGCTCCGGGGTATGATCTTTTCTTTTGTGATCCGACAGGGCTTGATTGTTTGGCAGGGTCTTCTGGCACTCAGGGCAGGTTTGCTCCCCTGTGTGATATTGACTTTTGTGATTGTTCAATGAGCCTATAGAGCCGAGTGATTTTTCACAGCCGGGGTGAACACATCGGTATTTTTTGGAGCCTGCCTTCCTTTGTTTTTTCGCAGGAGATGGATTTAATGTTAATGATGGGCCGGTTGTGCTGTCAGCTCCTGAGACAAAGGACGAACCTTCAGCAGGATGGCTTACCGGGCCAGATTCCTGATCGCCTGTTTGCAAACAGACATCTTTTCTGCAAACAAAAGAGTCGTCTGAGGTTGAACGACACTGGGTACTTGTGGAGGGAGCGAAGACACAGCGTCCTTGTCGATTACAGCAGGGCTGTTCATGGCAATTTTCATTAAGGCTATGTCGGGAGTCGGTGGGTCGGCCCGAATTTTCATCATTATGATCGTTGTCGTATAGATAATGCGATTTTTCTGAATGTCTATCGAAGGACTGACCATAATCTTCTGCCCCCTTTGTCCGGGAATAGTTACCGTCGCCTGTTCCGTACATCAAAGTGATGATCTGAAATTTGTTTCGCCTACAGGATTTGTCACCGAGTGGCGTGCCTGCACCTGAATATCCGTTTGTGCGGGTAATGTGTAATGGTTCGTTTTGCATCGGCTTCCCATCGGTCATTGGCATCGCAGATAATATGCCCGGCTCAGTCTTTATTGTCAGAGCCCTGTTCTGGTTAACTTCAACAATGAAACGGTGGGTCTGCAGCTCAATCGGGCAGACGAAAGGCACAAAGACCAATACGTGCAGGAGTAGGCTTTTAATGGCTCTATCCTTATGTTTTCTATGGATAGGAGCAGTGAGGATAGACGAGAGAATAAGGAGTAAGGAACTAAAACATGGTTTTTCGTGGATTCTCCTATCCATAGTAAACGTGCTGAAGTTCTACTGAAACGCCGATGCTTTATACATGACAACTGTCGTTAAATAATACTTTTAGCAAAGCGATGTACTCAGAGACGATCACAGAGCTACAGAAAGGCGATTACCTGGTCCCGATGAGGTTCACCTGAATCGTCGAATGCGGGATGTGATGACGACTGCTGAGCAGAGAGCTGAGCAGAGAGCTGAGCAGAGAACCAGATGTTAAGCCCGAGGCGACAAAGCCATCATACAAATAGATATGGCCACTACAAGTGGCCTGCTGGCGAAGCAGATGAATTATGGAGCCATAATCGACACAGATTAAAATTTTAGTGGGGGTTATTTTTAGCTCTTCAATATGACCATTAATCTTCAATATAAAACGAGTCTCACGCCGCTGGATCTCAGGAGGCTTTGGTTCGCAACTCTATTATCATCTATTTTTCAGTCTATCCTGGTCATAGAACAATCTAAATAATAATGACTTTTATTGTTTATATTCTTACCTGCTACCTATACTCTTCCCTTGGCAAGTAAAGCCATTCTCCCGAATAACGATAGTAACTGGCTGTTATCAGGCCGCTGTCCTGTTTCAGTATGAATAATTGTCTGTACTGGCCATTTTTGTTCTACGACAAATATTGTGTAATGAGGACGTCATGAAGCATTCACTGTCTCTTTTCATTATCACTTTTGTTACGATCCTGTGTTCTGAATCTTCTCCGGCTTTGCCTACCACTTCACCAAGCCTGAGACCTACCTTTAACGACACCCATCATCAAACCACTGCCTCAGCGGGCGATCTGAAGCTTTTCGAGTTGTGCTCAGGTAATATTGAGCATCCGGATCTGCTCACTACGGAGGCCATGAAACAAGCGGCTGTTAAAGCGCTTGAGCAGGTCTCTGCTACCTCTAAACAACTCATCGATCGGTGTGTTATCAAGACCCCGCTCAGAGACAGCTACCTCGACGAAGAAATCGCTGAATTCAATGCCAACAAGTCATGGGAAGATACCACCAGCACCGCCTTTTTACTGGTGGGTGTTGGTATGAAGTCAGAAACGATCATAGCAGAAGAAAACTGTGCTTTGAAAAAACCGGTTATTGCCGGCCAAAAGGAGGGTCAGCTTTCAGTCTTGCCCAGTAACTGGCTTGAACAATTTCAGATCAAAAAAACACTTCATTTAAAGACCGGACAGATGCTGATCGGGGTACCACTTGACAGCAGTAACGGTTCATTCGCAGATGACTATTTTGCTGCCGTACAAAGAAAAATTGAACCCACACATCACTGTAATCCAAGTCACCTCTATGAAGGCTACTACAGGAAAAGTACGACTTATAAAGGGGAGCTGATTCACTTCAGTGGTGCAGGTATCCTGATCACTGGTTTAACCACATTGCCTGCATTACACAATACTTTTGGGGCATACCTTCGCATGAAAGATTATTGTTGGAGAGCAGATGAAGAAAAGTATTTCCACATCACAAGCCACGAGGCGCACAGTGAAATGCTGAAAGGAGAACTGGATCTGAAATCGCTGGAAGTTCCGCATAAAGGTTACATGCTCAATATTTTCGGGAATGAGCTCTTCCAAATCCTTCAGCCCGCCGTTAGCATTTCTCTTGCGGATGAATCCGAAGACGTCGATTCAAGGATGTTTAGCGGCAGAACCCTGGTTGGCTTTTCGAACAATAAAGTCTATTCCTGCTACACAGGTCAGGTTGAAAAGGCCCTGAATATTGATATCGCCTACCAGGATGCCTCACCGCAACCCGAGTTTATCCGGGCCCTGGAATTCAAAAACAATCACATCCTGGGGAATGCACCACAGGCCATGAGCCTCGTTCTTCCCGAACACGTTAAAGCCGACATCAGCAACAATCAGTTTGTAACGACAAAAGTCAGTGCCAGGAGTTCAAGAGGTATTTGCCTTGCCGGCCCGGTCCAGAGCAGAAAGAACTGGCAATTCCCACTGATCGCCAATCTATCGGGCAATCTTATAAAAGGCTATCGGACAGCACTGTCCTTGGCGGGCTATCAGAAGCTGGTGTTGAACTCAAACCAGCTTCTGGGCGATCGGGTGTCCATTGGACGCCATGGGAATCTGACTTTGCCGGTCACACTGGCAGGCGACAAAAACAACCAGTTTAAGGCGGGCAATGACCACCCCTGTTACCAGCTTGAACATACTCATATTATCGGTGGCTTTATATTTTCCGACGCTACTACGACCTGTCCAAGTAGCTTCACTCCCCCAACAATGTATACTTCCTTATACCCGCAGACATTCAGCTCTGTAAAATCTTCTGACTCTGTCACAACACCGGTTGTACATTCCCAGACAGAAAAACCATCTACCAGAAAACGGCTCACCAGTTCACAAAGACTCGTGACAGGAATTCGGCAAGTCTTCAGCAATGCGACGGAGGCAAGTTATCTTGAGTCCCTTGATGACAAAGTCAGTGATAGTTCGACGAGTCTGAACGTTTGGCAAACCTCGCTGGTAGTCGTTGGCGGTTTAGCTATTGTGCCTACGGCTATTGTTCTCGGTTATTTCAGATACAAAATGAAACTCTATTTACTGACACCTCCTACCGAATGGTACCGCTTGAGGTCTCAAGATGATCTTTAATGGGCACTGAGCAGCAGTTATATTTTGACAGGGATGATTATCTCCGGTGAAGGTATAAACTTCGCCGCTGTGGGTCGAACGTACTTCTTAATTTCGCCCCTGAAGAGTAATGATTTCAGACATTAATATCCTCCCCCGCCCTGATCAGCTATAGTCTTACGCGAAATGAAAATAATCACTTTTCAAAAAATCCTACCGCCGAATAACACCGACTATACTCTCTTAGCAAATAAAAACATTATCTAACAAAAACAATAGTACCTGCTTGAGATCAAGCTGCAGCCATATTTCGGCATGAATGATTATTAGTACTAACCGTTTTTGTTTTACGACACTTATTGTGTAATGAGGACGCCATGAAATACTTACTGTCTCTCTGCATTATTATTTTTATAACGGCCTTATTTGTTGAATCTTCCCCAGCTTTCCCCACCACTGCAACAACCGCGAGCCCCACTTACAGTGCCACCCAACCTCAAACCACTGCCGCAACAGGCAGACTGGAACTTTCCGAGTTGTGCAAAGGAAAACCCTTAGGCGAGGACCTGCTCACCTCAGAAGCCATGGTACAGGCAACTCTAAAAGCACTCAGGCAAGTCTCTGTCAGGACCAGACAATCCATTGACCGATGTGTTATCTACACCCCGACCGAAAAAAGCTATTTCGACGAAAGCAAAATCAACTACCTCGACGAAAGCATTGATGAGTTCAATTCTGACAGACCATGGGAAGAGACCACCAACACCGCATTTCTTCTGGTGGGTGTCGGCATGAAGTCAGAACCTGTTTCCGCTGGTGAAGACTGCGCTTCGAAACGGCCGGTCATTGCCGGTAGCCACGACGATCTGCCTTCGGTCCTGCCCGGTAGCTGGCTTGAACACTTTCAGGTCAAAGAAACCATCCATTTAAAAGCAGGGCAAATGCTCATCGGGGTGCCACTGGACCGCAGTGACGGTTCATTGGCAGACGGCTATTTTGCTGCCCTGATGAAGAAAATTGAGTACAAACATGACTGCAGAGATGGCGGTTGGTCCTGGTCCAGACGCTACCACCATAACAGCGAAAAAGTTTTTTTCAAAGGTGAGCTGATTCACTTTAACGGTGCAGGCATCCTGATCACGGGTTTGACCACGTTACCTGCACTGGACGCCTTTATGGAAGATGCTGGCAAACATTGCGAAGCTGATTCGAAGATTATCACTACTGCCAGCCACGAAGTGTACACTGAGATGCTGAAAGGAGAGCTGAACCTGAAATCCCTGAAAGTCCCGGCTAATGGCTACATGGCCAATATTTTCAGGAATGAGTTCTTTCAAATCCTTAAGCCTGCCATCAGCCTTTCTCTAGCCGATGAATCGGAAAACGTAGATTCAGCACTGTTCACGAACAGAACCCTGGTTGGCTTTTCGAACAATCAGGTCTATTCCTGCTACAACAAAAAAAATCCCGTTGAAACGGCTGTGGATATTAACCTTACCTACCGGGATACCTCACCCCGAAGCGAGTTTATTCGGGCCATAGAATTCAAGGACAATTACATATTGGGGAATGCGCCAAAAGCCATGAACCTTGCTCTTCCCGAACACGTTACAGTCAGCATTGTCAACAGTGAGTTTGTAACGACAAAAGTCAGTGACGTTAATGCAAAAGGCATTAGCATTCATGGCCCGGACCAGAGCAGCGAAGACTGGCGAGCCCCGTTGACCGTCGATATGACGGGCAATCTTATCAGGGGTTATCAGGCAGCACTGTCTTTGACCGGTTATCAAAAGCTGGTATTGAAATCAAACCAGCTTCTTGGCGAGCTGGTGTCCATAGAACGCCGGAACGATCTGACACTGCCTGTGACACTGTCAGGCGACAGCAACAACCAGTTTAATGCACTCGGTAATGATCCCTGCCACCAGCTTGAACATACTAACATTATCGGTGGCTTTGTATTTTCTGATGGGATCACCTCCTGTCCAGGTAGCTTCACTCACCCAACAATGTTTACTTCATCATTCCGCAGGCTATTCAGCTCGATTAAGTCTATTACTTCTGCTACAACAACCCATGTTAATTCCGGGACACCGAACCCATTAACCTCTGGCTTTTCCTTAAGCACTGAATCTGCTTTGAAATCGATACTGACAAGCTCAGAGAAAAATCTTAAGGGCACATCGTCGCCAACCCACTCAACTCCCTTTAAAAAACGGAGTAACAATACTAAAGATAAAATTTCCAAGGGCAGAAATGCCAGACTTAACGACACCAAGCCCGGTCCATCACCAGCCAGAAACCTGCCCACCCATTCACAAAGTCTTGTGACAGAACTAAAGCCGACCTACAACAATTCAACTCCGGCAAGTCTTGAGTTCTCGGATGGTCGCAGAGGTGGCAGTTCGTCAGGCTTTAAGCCCTGGCAAAAAGCACTGACCGTCGTTGGTGGAGTTTTGGTTTTTGCTGCTGGTATTGCCGCTATCACCTACTACAAGGTCAAAAATAAACGTTCTCCCCAGAAGGAGCCTCTTATCGATATGAAACATATGGATGACCATCTGCAAGTTATGAATGACCCTCTGGCTGAGTTGTAAACGCGTAAACCGTCCGCCGGAACTCCTGTCTCGACTGATACGATGAGGCAGGGTGCAGGACGCAGCGCTAAAAATATCTTATGCACAGCAACACAATCTCAGTTAAACTCCCGAGGTATCTCCTGCCCAAGAGCACAGCACTTTTGCGACAACCTCGCACCCTGACGGCAATTTTCACTCAATAATGCCTCTGGCAGGATATTCCTTTCCGGACTTTACCGCGTAATCAGCGAGAGTCTTTTCGTTTTATGTTGAGCTGTTCACAGCTGTATGCAGATAACCTGAGGCAAGCATGAAGCTTTCCACATTTGGCACTAAATTTACCAGTCATACCGGCATACTCCAGCTTATGGATGATCTGGGCAATGCACTGGCCGGCGGCCAGGATATGATTATGATGGGAGGAGGGAATCCTGCCCATATTCCTGAAGTGGAAGAGGCTTTTCGTCAGCGACTTCAGACAATTCTGGACAGTCAGTCCGAGTTCACCCGACTGATCGGCACCTATGACCCGCCCCAGGGAGAAAAAGAATTTGTTCATGAGACGGCCCGCTTTCTCAACCGTCAGTTTGGCTGGAAACTGGGAGCGGAAAACATTGCCTTGACCAACGGCAGCCAGGCCGCGTTCTTCATGCTCTTCAATATGTTTGCCGGTCATTATGATGATGGCAGCCATCGCTGTATTCAATTGCCACTGGCGCCTGAATATATTGGCTATGGTGACGCAGGTCTGAGCGATAACTTCTTCCTGGCTAACAAGCCTGAAATCAAGATCATCAATGATGACATGTTCAAATATCATGTCGATTTCAGCAGCCTGGAAGTGGATGAACGTACCGGTGCACTTTGTGCTTCCCGTCCGACTAACCCAACCGGTAATGTCCTGACCGACCTGGAAGTCAGCCGACTGGACGAAATGGCCAGAGCCCATGACATTCCCCTGATCATTGACGGTGCCTACGGAACCCCATTCCCAAACCTGATCTTCAGCGATGCCAACCCGGAATGGAATGAGAACACTATTCTCTGCCTCAGTCTTTCCAAACTTGGCCTGCCAGCTGCCAGAACCGGTATCGTTATTGCCAACGAGCAGGTTATCAAAGCATTATCGGGCATCAACGCCATCATGAATCTGGCTCCCAACAGTTTTGGCAGCCTGATCGTGCTGGATATGATCCGTGACGACAGTATCATTGATCTCAGCAAAAATGTGATTCGTCCTTATTATGAAAACAAGGCCAGGTTTGCTGTTTCTTTATTGCAGAAGCATCTCAATGGCGTCAACTGGAAGGTACACACACCGGAAGGTGCCATGTTCCTGTGGCTCTGGTTTGAGGGACTGCCCATCAGCAACCAGGAACTCTACGAACGACTAAAAAAGCGCAACGTTCTGGTAGTCTCCGGCCACTATTTCTTTCCGGGCATCAACGATGACTGGCAGCACAAGCATGAATGCCTGAGGATGACGTATGCTCGCGATAATAAAACCGTAGAGCGTGGTGTTGCTATTATTGCTGAAGAAGTTCGCAAGGCTTGTCAGGGGCAATAATCGGTCCTGATTCTACCGTAAAGCTCTGCTCAAAGTGCGGGGCTTTCAAGTGGTCTTGATGAGCCCCGTGTCAGGTTGAGTGAACCCATCCGGATGAGGCCAAAATAACCAGCGTAATTAAGGTCAATACGGGATTGAGGCCAGCCAGGAGAGGTTTTAAGATGCTTTGCCAGTGAATGGGGGGGGTTGCACGTTAGGTGACTGCTTGAGGTAATGGGCTTGCAGAATACCTGCTATCTGCCGCCTGTTCACTCTTTCATAAGCCTGATAAACTGAATAGACCGGCTGAGATTGTCTGGAATCACACCATGAATAATGATCAGAAAACACTTTATGAGTCCGACTTCTATAGCTGGACAAAACAGCAGGCTCAACTCATTAAAGAACGCCGGTTCGACGAACTCGATCTCGATAACCTTGCCGAAGAAGTGGAAGATATGGGGAAGCATGAGCCGCGTTCATTGACCAGTCACTTGATGCAACTGCTCATGCATTTATTAAAATGGCAGTATCAGCCAGAGCGACGTTCAAGAAGCTGGCGCGACTCCATTATTTTGCAAAGAGCCAAGGCTAAAGATGTACTGGATGAAAACCCCGGCCTGAAGCCCAGGAAGGCAGAACTGTACAAAAAAGCCTACAAAAAAGCCGTCGTCCTTGCGGCCAGGCAAACCGAGTTACCCCTTGAAACCTTCCCTTCAGAATGTCCGTGGACGTATGAAGCAGTCATGCACGATGACTTTCTTCCAGAGAATCCGCCTCACTAGCCGCCATGCGCCTGCGGTGCTTGTGCAGGCGGTTGCCTTCACAGTAAGCACAGCCACCGTGATTGTGCCAGAACCATCCCTGTTCAGCGGTGCATCTTTCCATAAACGGTACAGAGCCTGTCTTGGCTTGCGCTTGGTTCGACTCATAATCCCCCGCCATAATCACGGCGGTCACGGTATCGGTACCCTCTAACTCAATCTGCCACCGTGAACCCCGACCGGCAGGCAGACGAAAGCCCCGATCTGAAGTCAGATCAAACTTTGTCTCGAAATTGTCCCCTACAGAGGACTCCGGCTTGCAATCCATCCATTCAAATCTACATTAACAGCTAGTTCCATAGCTCGTTTTTCTTCGCTGAAAACAGAGCCATTCTTGTAAAACGGTTCTTTCAGAAAAGATGTAAATTCATAGTGCGGTTTCATATTCCAGTTTGGACGAGATCCCTTCCAAGGCTTTGCATCTGCAAAGTAAATCCACAGGTACTGTGTCATGTACAAAAGCCAATTCCCGTCACGTCTCGCTCAAGTCTTCACTCTGTCGCTAATCATGTCACTGTTCATAGTAATGGGTAGTCAGGCCGAATCCCCTACACCTGCGGAAGCTAACCATCTGGTGCCATTGGAACAAATCATCAGTCAGATTCGGAAAAAGTACGGTGAGGTCATCATTCAAAACGTTCGTCTTACAGAAGAAGACAGACGCAGGGTCAGGGTCATTGACTTTACTGACAGTAGAAACAGAAACCAGCGTGCAGTCGTTGATGCCCAATCAGGCAAGGTCATTGAAGTTGCCCAATTGCAGACGCCCATGCCGCTGGAAAAAATCATAGAGAAAGTCAAAAGCAAGCATTCTGTTGCGGTCATCCTGAAAACAAGGACCGACATGCGAAATGGCCAGCGGGTTCGAATCATTGACTTTATAGACAAAAAACAAAAGCGCTGGTCTACGACGCTTGATGCCTATACCGGAATGCTCGTTGATGATATCACCTACACAGTGCAACCTCAGGGTAAACTTGTGTCCCTGAGTCAGGTCATAACAAAGGCCAGAGAAACTCACAATAGTATTGTGATTCTGAAAACCCGACTGGCACGCTGGAAGAAACAGCAGGTTCGGGAAATTTATTATCTGGATGAGAGTCGCTTCAAGAAAAGGCTGGTCGTAAATGCCTCTAGTGGAGATGTCATTGAAGATCGCCCCTACCCGTCGCTGCTCTAGTCGTCGCTATAAAAGTCCGGCATACCCGGCTTCTGACTTCAGGTACTCCACGATAATATATGGGCAATCAGCCAATCGGTGGCTTAAAATCAAAAACATAACGTAAGCACTTACTGATTACGGGAGCCGCACCTGCTCTGACTGGTAACGGCAGACGTATTTCTACGTAGTGCTATCCGGTTTTTGCGCATATATTCTAACGCCCGCTGGAGTCTTGTGCCTGTTCGTCTGGAGTGCCGCCGAAAGATGCGACAAATGTCCACAGCAAGCAACCATGCGCCTAACAAAAAGCAAGAGTAAAACGATGGATTTCAGACTGCCCAACCAACCTTTCCTGAAACTGCTTGATTTCACAGCAGAGGATATTGCCTCGTTGCTCGATCTGTCCCTGCAACTGAAGCAGGCCAGGAAAAGCGGCAATGAACCCCGCTTTCTTCAGGGTCGCAACATCGCATTGATTTTTGAAAAAGCATCCACCCGAACCCGCTGTGCTTTTGAAGTAGCCAGCTTTGATCAGGGTGCAAATGTGACCTACATTTCCGGTGGCTCACAGATGGGCAGTAAGGAATCGGTAAAAGACACCGCCAGGGTTCTGGGCAGAATGTATGATGGTATTGAGTTCCGTGGCCATTCCCAGCAGCATGTTGAAGAACTGGCAAAATACTCAGGCGTTCCCGTTTGGAATGGCCTGACCGACGACTGGCACCCGACTCAGGTCCTGGCCGACTTTCTGACCATGCTGGAACATGGCAAGGGTCGTCCTCTGAGTAAACTTAAGCTCTGTTATACTGGCGATGGCCGGAACAATGTGGCGAACTCACTGCTGGTGGGTTGTGCCAAGATGGGCGTCGACTTCAGAATTGCCGCTCCAAAAGGATACACCCCTGCCCCCGAACTGCTGAATCTCTGCGAGCCAATAGCAGAAAAATCCGGAGCAAGAATCACCGTTACCCAGTCCGCTGAAGAAGCCGTCTCAGAATGTGACTTTATCTATACCGATGTTTGGGTCTCCATGGGAGAGCCGGTAGAAGCCTGGGACGAGCGTGTACGTCTGATGTCACCCTATCAGGTAAATACCTCTATGCTGGAAAAAACAGGAAACCCTGACGTCCGGTTCCTGCATTGTCTGCCTGCTTTCCACAACGATGAAACCACGATTGGCCGTGAGATTGCCAGCAAGTACAACATGTCGGGTCTGGAAGTGACAGAAGACGTTTTTGAGTCCGGGCACTCCATTGTTTTTGATCAGGCAGAAAACCGTATGCATACCATCAAGGCAGTGATGGTGGCGACACTGGGAGCTTGATCGGTCAGGTAAAAGCCGGGGCCATCAAAGGAAAATATTGTTCGCGTCAGGAATGAACCTGACAAAGTCTGGACACTGAAACGTCTGGAATTGTCTACTATTGAGTAAATTTTGCTACATATCCAAGTTGCTGGCTGACACTGTGGAGCTAACACTCCAAAACCTCCGGCAACCCGTTAGCACCTGATTGCCGTTTTCATAACTTTATAGGCGACAGGTAACTTATGATTAACCGGAGGCCCTTCGATCCGGGCCTGAATGACCATGATTTTATTTTGTGGAATGTCAGAAGCGCATGGTGATTAAGTTCTGACGACTCCGGTCAATCGTGCCAATTTTCCAGTTCCCAAGCCGTATAGAGGAGCAGCAATGCCCCAGAGTCTATTGCGATACACCAACATTCTCAGCATCGTTGGTGACTTGATTCGCGTTCAAGTGCCTAACCTGACGGAAGGCAATGCCCGGGCCAGCTATGGCGATCTGGCGATGATCGAACAAAACGGACAGGTGTATTCTCTGGCCCAGATCATCAAGATCGATCAGGAAGAAGTTTCCCTGCAGGTGTTTGCCGGGACCAAGGGTCTGTCCACTGATGCCTCCGTCTGCTTCCTGGGTGAGCCTATGAAGGCCACCTATTCTCCCAACATCCTGGGTCGTATCTTCAACGGTGCCGGTGAGCCCATTGATGGCGGTCCGGGGCTGGAACAGGACCCCAAGGTTGAAATCGACGGCCCGTCGGTAAACCCTGTCCGTCGTGTACTGGCATCAAGAATGGTACGAACCAATGTTCCAATGATTGACGTATTCAACACTTTGGTTGAATCACAGAAGATCCCTATCTTCTCTGTTGCCGGTGAACCCTACAATCGCTTTCTGGCTCGTATTGCCATTCAGGCTGAAGCTGACGTGGTAGTGTTTGCTGGCATGGGCCTGATCTTCGATGACTACCACTTCTTTCGCACAACTTTTGAAGAAGCCGGTGTATCTTCCCGTACCGTCATGTTTACCAATCAGGCCTCTGACCCTACTGTAGAACGTCTTCTGACGCCCGATATGGCTCTGGCAGTAGCAGAGCATTTTGCTGTCAACGAGAGCAAGAAAGTTCTGGTTTTGCTGACCGACATGACCTCCTACGCTGACGCCATGAAAGAGATCGGCGTCGCCATGGATAAGATCCCGGCTAACCGCGGTTACATGGGTGACCTCTACTCTCAGCTGGCCAAACGTTACGAAAAAGCCTGTGACTACAAGGGCGCTGGTTCTGTCACCATCCTTGCGGTCACCACCATGCCGGGCAACGATGTGACTCATCCGGTTCCGGATAACACCGGTTACATTACCGAAGGTCAATTCTACCTGCACAATGGTGTCATTGATCCGTTCGGTTCACTTTCCCGCCTGAAACAGATGATTCAGGGCAAAGAAACCCGGGACGACCACGCGCATATCATGAACACCATGATCCGATTCTACTCTGACTCCGTGAATGCCCAGCAAAAACAGGCCATGGCCTTCGAACTGTCGAGCTACGACCTGAAAGCCATTGCTTTTGGTGAAAAATTCAAGAACCGCTTCATGGTTCTTGAAGCCCGGATGGGTCTGGAAGAAGCTCTGGATCTTTGCTGGCAGACACTGGCTGAATGTTTTGAGCCCGAAGAAACCCTGCTGAAACAGAGCCTGCTGGACAAGTACTGGCCCGGTCTCGCTGAAGCCGGGGAGTCCGCCGGGGCCACTGAAAAGTCTGACTCGGATACAACGGCTGCAGGGGCGTAAACCATGGCCAAGGTAGCCCTCAACAAAAGCTCGCTGAATAAAGAGAAGCGCAGCCTGAAGACCTACAACCGTTACCTGCCAGCACTGGAATTAAAGCGCCAGCAATTGATGGCTGAGCGGAAAAAGGCTGAAGAGGCGCTGGCAGAAACCCGGTCTCATTTGGCAGATGTGGAGCGTCTGGTCAGGGAACAGCTCCCGATGTTGGCCCGTGAAGACGTGCCCCTGGAAGGACTGGTCAGAGTCACCAACGTCACACTGATTGATGAGAATATCGTAGGTACCGCGGTACCCAGGGTAGAGAACATCTCTATTCGTGTGAAAGCCTACAGTGATTTGGCCAAGCCGGTCTGGGTTGACTTCCTGGTCGAGCTGCTTCAGCAGATGGTGCGCCTGCGCATTGAGTATCAAGTGCGTGTACTGCGTCATAAAGAGCTCGATAAGGCCACCCGGACGACATCACAGCGGGTCAATCTATTTTCCAAGGTACTGATTCCGCAAACCCGCGAGAGTATCCAGAAAATCCAGATCTACCTGTCTGATCAGGATCGAGCCAACGTCATGAACGCCAAGCTCTCCAAAGGTAAAGTACTGGCTCAGGAAGCGAAGCTGGCCAAGGCCCGTGAACAGGAATCAGGGGAGGCAGTCAATGGCCATTAAACGACTGAATAAAATGACTCTCTACGGGCCCGGGGAAGAGAAAACCCGAATTCTTCAGGCGCTTCAGGCTCTGGGATGCATGCATCTGATTCCATTGTCCGATAATACGGTGGATCAAAGCCTGCGTATGCAACCGGCACAGGCCACTGAAGCTCTGGCCTGGCTGGAGCGGTCACCGCGTACCCGTCGACAGCTCAAAGACAAAAATCAGGCCTGCATTGATCAGATCGTTGCCGAGGTGCTCGACAACAAGACCTCTGTTCGGGAAGTGTCTGATGCCCGTGACAAATTGATTGAGCGAATCCGTGAAGTGCGTCAATGGGGTGAATTCAGCTTACCCAAACTGTCAGACCTGAATGGCCAGCGCTTCTGGTTCTATGTGGTTCCTCTGAGCAAAATGGAGACCCTTTCCGATGCTCTGAAAGAAAATGACCTGCCCTGGGAGGAGATTCACAGGGATTCTCGCGAAGCTTATGTGATCGTCATTTCCAGCAGTGAACCGGCAGAGGACCTGTTGCCAGTCCCTCGCTCCCATGTGGGTATGGTGCCTCTTTCCAGACTGGAAATGGAACTGGAAGAGTCCGAGCATTTGCTGGAAGAACTGCTGGCAGAGCGGGAAGCTTTGACCCGCTGGAACTACCTGCTGGGCCAGGCAGTTGCAGCCAAACAGGATCAGGCAGCCCTGGAAGAGGCCAGCAGTGGCACTCAGGATGAGGAAACCTTCTTCCTGCTTCAGGGCTGGGTAGCGGTATCTGAGAAAAAAGCGGTGGAAGCTTTCTGTCTGAAAAACAGCGTTGCAGCCATCTTCGAAAAGCCCTCTGAAGAGGACAACCCGCCTACCCTGCTGGAAAAATCTGACAGTATTGGTGGCGGTTCAGATGCACTGGGCTTCTTCCAGACGCCCAACTACCGCACCTGGGATCCGGGTAATCTGGTCTTTTACTCGTTTTCACTGTTCTTCGCCATGATCATGAGTGACGCCATGTACAGCCTGCTGTTTGGTGGCATCGTGTTCATGTTCCGCAAGAACCTGAAAAAAACCGAGGCCGGTTCACGCCTGATGAATTTGGCTTACTTCATGTCAGCAGCGGGTGTTGTCTGGGGTATTCTGATCGGCAGTTACTTTGGTGTGGCGCCGGATTCGGGAAGTGTTCCCGGTCAACTGGCCGTTGTCAACCTGAACGACTACAACGCCATGATGAAACTGTCAGTCTTTGTCGGTGTGACGCATTTGATCATCGCCAACATCATGACGGCAGTGGTTAATCGAAAAAGCAGTTATGCGCTCGCCCCGATCGGTTGGGCAGTCATTATGGGCTCAGGTTTGTCCATATGGTTGGGCATGACTCACACCCTGCCGTCGATTTTTGCCGACAGGGTTGGACCGGCAGGCCTGGTCATAGGTGCTTTACTGGTTTTCCTGTTTACCAGTACCCGACCCGTTCGCTCCGTTGGCAGCTTTTGCCTGAGAGGTCTGGACGGTCTGAAAGCGGTTTATAACATTACCTCCGCTTTCGGTGACGTACTGAGTTACATGCGTCTTTTTGCCCTGGGACTTTCCGGTGCATCTCTGGCCATGACTTTCAACACTCTGGCTATGGATGCACTGGACTCCAGCCCGGTCATTGGTGTGCTGTTCAGCGGCCTGATTCTGCTGCTGGGACACATACTCAACTTTGCCCTGTGCATCATGAGCGGTGTCGTACACGGCATGCGTCTCAACGTTATTGAATTCGTTAACTGGGGTCTGTCCGACGAGGGCTACCCATTCAAATCTTTTAAAAAACAAGAGGATTAACCATGGAAAATCTGATCTTGGCCCTGGGCTGGATAGGCGTATTCGCACCGGTTGCATTGGGGGCAGTAGGTTCAGCCATTGGCTGCTCAGTCGCTGGCCAGGCAGCTTGTGGTGCCATGCTGGATGTTGAGAGTGGATACGGCAAATTTATTGGTCTGTCGGCAATGCCTTCCTCTCAGGTTATTTACGGCATCGTCATCATGTTCACCCTCAGCGGTATCGGTGTTTCCGATAACAGCGCCCCTGGCCTGCTGGGCATTGGTCTACTGACCGGTATTGCCCTGATGTACTCTGCTATCTACCAGGGTCAGGCGGTTGCCGCTTGCATCAATGCCTCCAAGAACAAACCAGAAGTCTTTGGTCTGTCCATTGCTCCTGCTGCGATCGTTGAAGGCTTTGCGGTATTTGCTTTCGTATTTGCCCTGGTTCTGGGTCAGCAGATTGCGGCCTGATCAGAAGACTGTGAACAGTGAACGGTGGACCGTTAACCAGAGGAATAAATTATGACAGCAGCAATGAATCCTGGCGGCCAGAACGTCTCTGTTGGCGTTCAGGAGCTGATCGAGAAACTGCGCAATCAGGGCGTACAAGACGGTCGTGATCAGGCTGACCGTATTATCAACGAAGCCCGGGCCAATGCCGCTGAGCTGATCCGGGAAGCTCAGGCGAAAGCCGACACGATTGTCAGCAAGGCTCGTGAAGAGGCGGACTTCATCACCAAATCCGGTCAGGAAGCCCTTCAACTCGCAGAGCGTAACGCCGTTCTGGAACTGAAAGATTACCTGCTGGAAAAATTCTCCGGACAGGTCAGTGCGCTGGTCAGCGGCTCTCTGGAGAAAGAAGAAGTGCTCAAGCAAATGATTCTGGAAGTGGCGGGCGAAAATAACCTGCACGGCGAGAAAAATCTGGAAGTGGTTCTGCCACGCAAAGTCATCGGTGTTGATGAGCTGCGCAAAAACCCGGATCTGGTTAAACAGGGGCCTCTGTTGGACTTCGTCACCGGTCAGGCCGCTGAAATGCTTCAGGAAGGCGTGACCTTCTCGGTAGGCAAGACCTGCCAGAGTGGTATCAAGTTCCGTCTTCACGACAAAGAGATCGAAGTGGAACTGAGCGACACAACCGTCACGGCTGTTTTGCTGAGACACCTTCAGCCTCGTTTCCGGGCACTGCTGGAAGGTATCGTCAAATAATGAGTAAAGAGTCAGAAGTTAACAGCCAAGACTGAAAACACCTGACTTTCAGGGAGAATGAAATGGCAGAAAATGCCTATTACACTTTGGTGACTTCGCTTCCTCATATCGATTCACTGTTTGACAGCAAGATCACTCCGATCTCCCGTCTGCAACTGGATCGACGCCTCTCCATGTTGAATCAGGAAGACAAGGATACCCTGATCAAGGTGGAGCAGCTTATGCACTGGAGCCACCTGGGCGAAGACGTCGACGAAGCAGCTCTGATCAAACTGGCCGCCCGCCTGCATGGTGAGCTTCCCAGCCAGACCCTGCGTGATCTGATCAACTGGCGGCTAGACATGAGAACGGTCATGGCAGCATTGCGCCGTAAGATGCAGGGCAAGCAGGCACCGGGCGACCCCCAGTGGAGCTTCGGCACCCGCTATGCCTATATTCGCCGCAACTGGAGCAATCCAACACTGGGCCTTCAGCACGCCTTCCCGTGGATTCCACAGGCTATTGATTGCCTGAACAGGCAGGATTATCTCAGTCTCGAGAAAACCCTGCTGGAAGCCGTATGGCGCCGACTGGACGACGCTGGCAGACAGCACTGCTTCGACTTTGAAGCGGTAGTGATCTACCTGCTGCGCTGGAACCTGGTGGCCCGCTGGACAGCCTACGACGGTGAACAGGCAGTGGACCGCTTCAACGAATTGACTGATCTGGCCCTGGGCGAATTCGTCAACCCATTATCTGGAACCCGTGACGGTGACAGCTTGATTGAGCAGTCATAATGTGAAGAGGCACTACTTTTCAAGTGCCCCTGAGTGCATCGTCATGGCAAGCAGTAAACAGCTTTTGGAAAACTCCCATGAGTGAACAGACAAACACAGAACTGGAACAACAGGCTTCGGCCAAAGTCGTTGCCGTGATGGGTGACATCATCACCATCAAGAGTCTGGGCAGTAAGCCGCTGACCAAAAACGAAGTCGTCTACGTGATGCCCGGCCGCCGCTCCAATGAACAGGTGGAGGAGCAACTGATGGCAGAAGTCCTGAGGGTTCGCGGTGATATCGCTGACATTCAGGTCTACGAAGACACCCGGGGGGTCGCAGTAGGCGACGCCATCATCCAGACGGGCCATCTGCTCTCTCTGGAGCTGGGTCCCGGCATTCTTTCCATGATCTACGATGGTCTGCAGAACCCTCTGGAGAGACTGGCCTCTCTGCATGGTAAATTCCTGCAGCGCGGTGTCCAGATTGATGCGCTTGATCGCAGTCAGACGTGGGCCTTTACGGCAGTGGCCAAGATTGGTGACAAACTGCACGCGGGTGAAACCTTTGGTACGGTTCCCGAAGGTCGCTTTACGCACAAGATCATGATTCCTTTTAACACCGAAGGCGAAGTGGAAGTGATCTGGATCCAGGAAGGCTCCTTCAGCGTTGATACCGTCGTTGCCAAAGTGCGAAACCGGCAGGGTGACGAGATCGACCTTACGATGGTACAGAAGTGGCCGGTACGTCACTCCATTTCTGAAACCTTGTCCGGAAAAGGTAAAACTGAACGTCAGTATCCTGATACACCCCTGGTGACTACCCAGAGAATCGTGGACACTTTCTTCCCCATTGCCCGTGGTGGAACCGGTTGTATCCCCGGCCCGTTCGGTTCTGGAAAAACAGTATTACAGCACTCTTTCTCGCGTTACTGCGATGCCGACATCGTCATCGTAACAGCCTGTGGTGAACGCGCCGGTGAGGTGGTGGAAACCATTGAAGAATTTCCACACCTGCAAGATCCTACCACCGGCGGCTCCCTCATCGACCGCACCGTTATCATCTGTAATACCTCATCCATGCCTGTGGCCGCCCGTGAGGCTTCTATCTACACGGGTCTGACGCTCGGTGAATACTACCGTCAGATGGGGTACAACGTTCTCGCGCTGGCAGACTCCACTTCCCGCTGGGCCCAGGCCATGCGTGAGACCTCCAACCGTCTGGAAGAGATTCCCGGTGAAGAAGGTTTCCCGGCTTACATGGACTCTGCCATTAAAGGTGTATACGAACGTTGCGGTGTCATCCGTAACGAAGAAGGAGACGAAGGCTCCCTGACTCTGGTGGGCTCTGTATCCCCCGCCGGTGGTAATTTCGAGGAGCCTGTAACCCAGGCAACCCTGAGTACGGTCAAAACCTTCCTGGGACTTTCCTATGACCGCGCCTATAAGCGTTTCTACCCTGCCATTGACCCATTGATCTCCTGGTCCCGCTATCTTGATCAGTTATCCGGGTGGTACAGCAATAACCTGTCCGCTGACTGGGTAGATACCGTCAAGGAAATGCAGGCCCTGCTTGTCAAAGGTGACAGCATCAACCAGATGATGCAGGTGACCGGTGAAGAAGGTATTACTCTGGAAGATTACGTTACTTTCCAGAAGTCTTTCTTTCTGGATATGGTCTACCTGCAGCAGGACGCCTTTGATGATGTCGACAGCAGTTGCCCATTGAGCCGTCAGAAGGCCTGCTTCGAGCTGGTTGTGAGCCTGATCGGTCAGCAGTACGCCTTCAAGGATAAAGAAGTAGCCCGTGACTACTTCGTGAAGCTGACCGGCCTGCTCAAGAACCTCAACTACTCACACGATGGCTCCCCGGAATATAACGGCTATCTCCAGAAGATCGAAGAGTTAAGAAGTCAATACATTGGTACCGCTGCCGCGGCCTGATTCTGAGCTTCTCAAAAAAGCCGACTACTGTCGGCTTTTTTAATGAATCCATAAAAAAGTTTGAACCTGTTCAAAATACGACAAGTTACAACGATAGTCCTACTTTACCCGCCCTCTCTTCAGTCTCCCCCCCATCAGACCTTACCCATCAGATAGCAGGTAAAAACGACCTGGAAATCGCTCTGATCTCTTAACTGACTCCCTGGCCAAAATTTAGATATTTAGCCTCTCGAACTTGCAGCTCTCCATTTAACTGCTAAATGTTTTGGGTACTTAAAAATTCTCTTAACAGCTTACCGAAACAGCCGTGAGTGATTGGCAGCCGTGAGCGATTGACAGCCGTGAGCGATTGACAGCCGTGAGCGATTGGCAGTCATGAGCGATTGAAAGTTACTTCCTCGCCTGATGTGGAAATGACTTTTCTCGGTAATAAAAGTACTCAGCTCAGAGGTAGTAGAATGACAAAAGCTCGCCCTAATGCATTAAGCCTTGCAGTGACCGTTGCCATCAGCTCTTCGATTATTAGCACACAGGCACTGGCTGATCGCAAACTGCAGATAAAATCTGCCGATATTCTGGGCAATGGACATGCGGAGCTTACCCATAGTGAAGTCATGATTCGGCCCACCTTAGGTCCTGATGAACAGCCAATCCCCAAATCCTTTACAACCACTTACCCTTATGAGCCTGGGGAAGATGAAGTCTGTCTCTATAATTCTTTGAGCTTTGCAGACGCTTTTTATAATACTCCTGCCAAGGTTTCCAGTGTTGATCTGTTTGAGACAGACGAGAATAACGTTGCTCAGAAATACACCAAAGTCCTGAAGGCCGGTGATGAGGGCGTTTTCAGATTCACCCATAATCTTGAAGAAACGGAACTGGTCATCGAAGTCAGAGGCGGAATGACCGATCGGAATACCATTGAGGATATTCGTAATCAATGGCAATCGCTCGGCATCAAAGGATTAGAACCATCAACGAAAATCGCCAACCCCTTGCAACTGGCTGATTTGCTGGAAGTGGCCAATAACAGAGCAGGAAACCTCGGCTCAAGTGAACACTATGTTCCCCTTGCCACCATTGAGGTAGGAAAAATTGAAGTAGAAGGGCGCACATTCATGCGTCTTATCGCTTCGGGCGATCAGCCCCCTGAACTGCAACGTCTGGGTCAATCAATCTTTGTCAATGACGATGCACTCCTGTCAGCAGCCGCCTCAGCCTATATTCAGGTTCATGTCCTGGAAGAGGATCTACAGCAGCAGGCGCTTAATGAACTGTTGGCACACAGCAAACCCGTCGGGTATGTTGTACACGTCGAGAACGACAAGCGGGTTTATCCTGTGCCTGAGGGCTATCCAAAGCTGGAAGTATCAGAAATTCCGGGGGAGGTGATTGTTTTCCATGGTCAGAAACTGAATCCGCATGATATCGCTGTTGTAGAAAGCATCCATAACCTCTGGCAACAAGCTCAGGGTGATAACCCCACTTCCGGATTAACAACAAAGATAAGAAAAAGGAAGGTCGAAAGCTACCAATACGTCATTCGAAGCAGGCAGATGGCAGTGCTGGAGGAGCTTGTTGCACGGCAAAACGCTGCTGTTAACGAAGGACAGGAGACGCTTGCAGGGGAAGATAATCCGGAGATACCTTCGCTTGAAATGAGAGACAGGCTGGCGATACGTTCGCTTGCATACTACGAGTCTCTCCATCAGGCGTTGGCCATTGCTGCTTCAGATCAAGCCGATGAAGTCGAGTTCACACTAAAACCAGAACACATCAAAATCGCCTCGTCATTTATCACACACACCTGGCTGCAAATGCAACTGGCAAAACACTTCAGCTTCAAACCCGTGCTTAGAAATCTTCTGAATAAACAGCATTTTGTTCAGAATATGCTGGATGATACTTTAGCCAGTATCTCCAAACTAATGAACGATTTTATTTACAATGACGAAGATTTTGCTGACAAAATCCGGCGTGACCTGGCCAGACAGCTGATTGAAGTGGATAACAAGCTCGAAGAGCTTCAGCTAAAAGAAGCCAAACTCGTCCAGTTTAAAAATCAACTGCAGCAAGCAACGGAAAGAGCCGACGCCAGTGATAAGGAAAAGCAGGAAACACAATATCGCTATCAAGACGCTAAATTTGCGTATGAAACTCTTCGACGCAACATGGAAGAACTGGAAAGCCAGAAGCAGAAACTTGATCAGGAAGTCAAACAAATTCCAAAGCTGGAACAACAACTCCATGATGCCAGACTGGAGGCCAGAAAGACTTACAACTCTGAACTGGCAGCAATGCTTGGCATTGATGACTGGGATGATACCCAGCCACCAGAAGGGCAAGCCAGACGTCTCTTGGAGAAAATTAATGACATGCGTTCAAAGGTTATCGCAACCTATACCGCACCAGAAACATCTGATGAAGAAGCTTTACAAGCAAAACCGGCGGCGTTTGAAGGCATATCAGGTACTACTCCGATCAATGAAGAGGATCTGAGTTACAGCGCTAATGGGCCCGTTCCAAATATAGATAAGACATTAGACGCAACAGGACGGTCCAGTAAAGAAGCTGCAAAGGCAAAACCGGCGGCCATTGAAGGCCGGTCAGGTATTACTCCAGTCAATGAAAACGATCTGATTTACAATGTTCTTGGGCCCATGCTAATTCAGGATGAGACATTATTGGAAGGAGCGAATCCAGAGCAAATTCTTGCTCCCATTGAAAGAGGCTGTGGTCTGGTCCCGGTTGACAAAGCTGACCTGAAGGCTCGTGTCCGGGCCATTAAGGAACACATTGAGCACGTCAACCACCCCAGCTACCTCAGGCAGCAGGATGAACAGGCCAATCAACAAACGGTTCAGCAACAAAGCACCACCCGCACAGAGGCTGAAAAAGCAGCAGCCACCAAAGCTCGCCTTGCACTCATCGCCTCACATTTAAACATGCCGGATTTTGATGACAATACAGATATTGACACACAGCATAAACTTCTGGTCGAGAAGATCAAATCACTAAATGCCTTAACACAAAAACTAACCAAACTGAGTGATGATCAACAGAGCGAGATTAAAACACTTCGCGAAGAGAATACTCGTCAAGAAGAAGATATTGCAAGACTTCGTCCCGCAGAACAGATGTATGCAATTAAGTTTAAGCTGAAGAAGCCAGCAGATTTGGAAGCAGAACTGGAAAGCCTCAGAACACCACGCCACATAGTTAAACCGGAAGTACTTTGGAAACTGGGCGCCGTGGAGAAAGCTCTGAAGATGGATGATTTCGGTGCAGAGGACGATGTCTATTACCGACGCAACGCCATTTCTGAGGCGTTACAGACATCCATCACAAAATTCAGGCAGAGAGCTGAGGAAGACGCGCTGAAGGTACTGAAGACTGCAGAAGAAATATTTGAGATCAAAGTCAATGAAGGTGATGACAACAGAGAAAGACTTCACAGAATTCGTGCAATACTCGACGGCGATGATGTCACCGAAAAAAAACTGGATGATATAGAGAATGCCCTCAGCAAAGAAAAGTTCACGTCCAATTACGAAACAACGGGGACAAAACCTGGAAAGCTTCATGAGCTTCTTACCTTTTTTGTCGAAGACGCAGATGAACGAGTCTTGGCACAGCAGACAAGCATGCTCAAAACTGCAGAGGACGAGCTGGGCATCGCCACGAGTAAAAACCTCGCTGCCATAGAAAGAGGTAAGGATTCCGTTGCTAAACTGGCCGAAAAGCTGCAAGTAGATTTAATAAAAGACGCCAGTCTGGAAGAACAAAAGGGTTCTCTTATAAACAGAATCCAGACGTTAAAGCCTCTGGTAGGCTCACTCTCTGTCGATGAAGAAGGGGTCAAAAGATATAAAAACAATCACATTGCTCGCGTACTCAACATTGAGGACTATAGAGATGATGCCCCAATAGATGATCAGGTCAATCGTATTTTAGAAAAGCTCGCAGAGCTGGAAGCAGTAGCAAACACAGCGGGTCAGCCTGACACTCATGAGCGTATCGAAGCTATCGATGCTGAACTTGACAGGCAAATAGCCCGCCTGGGCCCCAAACCCCGATACACTCTTGATCGTGAGGTGGCCAGAGCCAGAAGAGCAGTAGCAGATGCTGAAAGTGAGCTGAAGGCTACTTATCGCAAGCTGGAGAACGTTCGTCGCAAACGACAGATATCTGCCGGTCCTGCTGACGTTAACCCAATCACGGATGAGGACAAGACAACGCCTGATCAGGTAATGAAAAAACTTCAGGCTAATTTAGGCCTGACACCGGTTGACAAGCAAACCACTGAAGAGCGAGTAAACGACATCAGAGATCTTTTACATGGAGAAGATTCAGAGAAACAATATGAAATCGCTCAACAACTGAAAGCTACCACATCAGAACTGAAAATCTCTGTTGACGGTGACCCTGACAGGCTGACAGAAGAGGATTACTTTAATGCCATTGTGACCCACGCGGACACTTATGGTCAGGATGAAGTTGATTATCCAGCGGGCGAACTGCCTGAAACCAGGAGAAAGTACGCTCAGGTCACGAAATTCCTTCATGAGCACGCTTTAAGAGTAATGGAAATGACCCATGCACAGGATGAAGAAAAGCAAGCACAAGAGGAACTGAATACTATAAATCAGGCGATCGACCACTCCAAAGACAGTGATCCGAAAGCTAAAACCAAACTTGAAGACGAAAGAGACGTGCAGGCATTAGTCCTGAAACAAAAAAGAGCAGTCATATCAGAAGCACAAGAAGACCTGGAAGCTCATGTAGCGACTCTTAGAGACCTTGAAGATAACGTGGGCCTCAAGCCAGACCCTACTGCCCACTATACTGACCGGGTTGACGCCCTGAGAAACAAACAGCTGGAGCTGGGAGGGGATGATGGTAGTGGCGGCAAGATTCTGCAGCTGACCGGGGAACAGGACACTCTGAACAGAGAAATAGAAGTCAGGAAATCGGAAATAGATAAATTAAAGAAAGTGCTGCATGCTGCGGAGGAAGCCGCCGAAAATGAAGGTGGTCCCTTCCAGTACACGCCGGGGCAGGCAAGAATACTGGCCGATTTGCACGCCTACATGCAGTCGCACTCCCTCAAAAAACAGGCTCTGGAAGCCGTAATTGGCCTGTCAGAATCGGCAGAACTAAACGGTAAATCGATACCCAATCTTCAGACTTTTGACCTGGACGATGAATTTGCGCCGATTCGCCTGCAGGCCCTGGCCGGGGACAATCTGCCCTTTAATCAGGCCAGTCGGATTGTAGCAGTCTTCAAAGACCTGAAGGCGACGTTCACCTTCGAGCTCGCAGAAGATCAGTCTCTGAATCCTTTGGAAGAAGTCCAGATGCTGGCGAGCCGGGCGAGAATTTACATGAACACCGGGGCACAACAATTCGACGATGAAATCCACGGCATAGGTGAAGCAGCCATTCACTTCATTGAGCATGAACCAGAGGGCCTGAAAAGCTTCTCGGAATACTTCGCTACTCATTCTGCCAGTGGTCACAGGATCATCACTCTGCTGCGTGAAGGTCTGATCAGCAAGGTTGAACTGGAACACTACATGAAGGCCGTCAGAGGTGTCGATGGTTATCAGCTGGTGGATGAGTTTGAGCACTTCATTGGCTATAAACACGGCGTCAGGGTGCCTGAGTTCAGGAAGGTTGTTCAGATGCTGTCCGACAAGGGTGCTGAGGAATTCATGCAGAGTGCCTTTACTCCTGTGACCGTGACCACCAATGGCCCGGCAGGCATGAAAGAATCTTTTGCCGGCATGAAGGAGTATGCCGCTTCTGTGATCGCCAACTACGTTCTTGACGATATTGCCTTTGAAAACGGCCGCAGGACGGCAGCATTCCTGACCAATGTTCAGGATACCCTGACACCTTATGCCAATGCCGTTGGCCTGTCTGAATCAGACCTGATCAAGATCATCCATAGTACATTGATGCAGACTCATGCCGCAGCAGTTGAGCAGCAGCTCAATGATTACTGGATCAAGCCTTCAGCCTTCCTGGCACAGGCGGTCACCTGGTACTTCTCTAGCTACAAACCTCTACTGGTCACCCATACCGTCTTGCAGGCCGCCAGGCTGTCCCTGTCAAACATGGCTTTCCTCTATCTTCTGGACCTGACCAACAGGGGTGATTACACGCACAGGATGCTCACACCTTTCCAGCACTGGTTGGAGCGCTATAGTGTTGATCTTGACCGAACCAGGCAATATGCCTACCACCGCGGCATTGAACAAGTCGCTGAAGTTGGCGGACTGGCAATGCCTTTTGGCAAAGCCGCTTCCTCAGTCATTCTGCTGAAAACCGGCTCTATGCTGTTTAAAAGACAGTACAACGCCAACCCCCGGATGTATCGCACTCTTTACCGTCTGGTGCCCGAAATGGTGAAATCCATGGGTTCCGGACAAGGCGTTCAGGTACCATTACTGCACAGAATTACACCAGAAAAAGTGAAAACCCTGGCCTCTGCCACAGCCGGTCTGGTGCTGGGTCCGGTAGCCACCGTCGGAGCATACACCCATGGTCTTATATCCGGGTTTACCTATGCTCAAACCTTCGGACTGGCTCTGGCATCGGGTCTCACATTCGACTTCTTCATGAACGACAACAAAATGCTCACTCAGTGGCTGGGTGGACCTCTGGGCCGCAGTCTTGACAAGCTTAATCGCTGGCGAGGTGCCGGTGAAACGGAATCTGACTATGTGAAACGGACTGCCATTGCCACACCTCAACGCTTCGGTGAAACCGATAAAGAGTATGCCAACCGTGTTAAAACCAACCACATGATGCATGGCTGGACGCGCAAAGAGAATTATCTTCAGTTCCGTGAACGACGTGATCGCACCATGAAGATGTATGAAAATGGCTGGGAGAGATACTTCAGGGAAAATGTGCCTAAATGGTCATTCTCCCACGCAGAAAGTGTTCCTTACTCTTACACCTTAGGCGCCTTTTACGAATGGCAGGAGGGCAGTGACAAGAAAGTGCCTGTCCATCATGAGAAAAATGCTCCTCAATCAAGCTTTTTACCTTCAGCTTCAGGCGATCTGCTTGATACTGATGAGAAGAGGGGGAAGTTGGATTGGGATGAATGGGAAAACGTCAGTGAAGCAACCACGGAATCGGCAACAACCGGTATTTTCAAATCTGTGACCAATGAAACACCGATAATAACTCCAAGTATGACGTTTCACCTTGAGTTCGCAGTCACCACTCCGACTGCCACCCCCCCGGAAGTGGCGATGACACCTGTTGCTAAAACGCTAACTTCTTCGGCTGGTGAGGCATCCGTGACCAGTCAGATACCCTTGGCGACCCCGGGTGTAACGGCTGCCCCCAAATCCACAACGGCGACTTCATTGACAGTGCCCGAAGTAACGCCAACCGCAAAAGTGGATGACTTTGAGGAAGACGAGATATGGGAGGACATTGAACCCCAACCATTACCCACTTCAACTTCAGCGACAACAACTTCAGCGCCTCTGCCCCCCTCTGCAGCCGTGCAACCAAAACAGGCTGATCCGGAGTCGTTCGACTTTGATGAAGATTGGGGTGACATTATGAATACCCACAACGAACTCTGATATTAGAAACCGGTAGACGATTCCACCATAGCTATCCAAAAGAAGCCAGTATAAAGGAATACATACTGGCTTCTTTCTGATCAGGCAACCAATCAGCCACCTGAGAGAAGGTATGAATGAATGTATTCCTTCCCTGAAAAAACGCGACTAACAGCCATGAGCGATTGACAGCCGCTTCTTCGCCTGGTGTGGAAATCACTTTTCACGGTAATAAAAGTTTTCAGCTCCGAGGTAGTAGAATGACAAATGCTTGCCCCAATGCATTAAGTCTTGCCGTGGCCGTTGCAATCAGCTCCTCCATGATGGGTACACAGGCACAGGCCGATCGCAGGCTTCAGACAAAATCTATTGATATTCAGAGCGACGGCCATGCGGAGTTTATCCGGAGTGAAGTCATGGTTCAGCCAACTTTAGGTGATGACCAACAGCCAATACCCAACTCTTTTACCACCTCTTACCCTGACCAGTCTCAAAGAAATACGGACTATGTCCCTCCTTCTCTGAGCTTTACAGCAGTTCTTTCTGGTGTTGATGGTGGTGTTTACAGTGTTGATCAGTTTGAAACAGGCAAGAATAACCTTGCTCAGAAATACACCAAAGTCCTGAAGGTGGGTGATGAAGGCGTCTTCAGGTTCACCCATAATCTGGACAAAAAGGCACTGCACATTGAAGTCAGAGGCGGAATGACCGACCCGGATTCAATTGCGGCTGTTCGTGCTCAATTGGGTTGCGTCCCATCATTGGAACCGTCAACGAAAATCGCCACCCCCTTACAACTGGCTTTTTTGCTGGAAGGTGTCGACGACAGAGCAGGAAGCCTCGGCAGAAGTGATCACTATGTTGCCCTTGCCAGCATTGAAGTAGAAAAAGTAGAGGTGAATGGACGTACCTTTATGCGTCTTATCGCTGCGGGCGATCAGCCCCCTGAACTGCAAAGTCTGGGTCAATCACTCTTTGTCAATGATGAGGTTCTCCTGACAGCCGCTGCCTCGGCTTACATCCAGGTTCATGTCCTGGGAGAGGATTTACAACAGCAGGCTCTTAATGACCTGTTGGCATACAGCAAACCCGTTGGCTATGTTGTACACGCCGAGGATGATACAGAGGTCTACCCTGTGCCTCCGGGTTATCCAAAGCTGGAAGTATCAGAAGCTCCGGGGGAGGTTATTGTTTTCCATGGTCAGAAGCAGAATCCGCATGACATCGCTTTCGTAGAAAACCTCTATAAACTCTGGGTAAAAGCCTGGCTTAACAACCGCACCCCCGCAGCAGCAACACGAGTTAACAAATATAAGGTCAAAAGCTACCAGTACGTCATTCGCAGCAGGCAGATGGAGCTGTTGGATCAGTTTGCCAATCAGCTGGCCGCTCATCCCAATGCTGAGCTTGACGAAGATCAACTGATGATGCTTGCAGACTATGAATCTCTCCAGCAGGCATTGAGTAGCGCCACCCCGGACGCGGCAGATGAATTTCAACTTGCAATAAGACACATCAAAGTTGCCGAGTCGATTATCACGTCACCCTGGATTCAGGTTCAACTCGCAAAACATTTCGGCTTCAAACCCGCACTGAGAAATCTTCTGACTAACGAGCATTTTCTCAAAGAATTTATGTCCATTGTCAACGGCGAGGCGGCCAATGCTTTTGACTACGACGAAGAGTTTGCCAGCAAAATCGTTGCCGACATGACCAGGCAAATACTTGAGAGGGAAAGCAGACAAAAGGAGCTACAGACGAAAGAAGTACGACTCGCCCAGCTCAAAAAGCTTTACCATCTCGAAATGGATAAAGCCAACCCCAATGATGAGGAACAACTGACAACGCAACGACACTATCAGAACATTGAGGGTGAGCTTGCAGAGGTTCGTGTCAAACTGGAAGATCTGAAAAACCAGGAACGGAAACTTCAGCGGGAAGTCAAACGAATTCCAGAGCTGGAACAACAAGTTCGTGATGCCAGAAAAGAAGCCAGTAATCATTACAACGCTCAATTTGCAAAAGAGCTTGGTATTGTTAACTGGGATGACACCCAGCCACAAAAAGAGCAAGCCAGACGCATCACAGGGAAACTTAATGAAATCTTCAGAGCCGTTGCCGCAACAAAACAGCCTGAGGAAGAAGCTGTAAAAACAAACCTCGCCGCTATTGAAGTCCAGCTCGGTATTGCTCCAGACAATGAAAACGATCTGGATGCCCGCTTTCAGTCCATTCAACGGCATCTGCAACAGAAGGAAAAATTAACCGATGAGGCAATCTGGAATAGACTGATTGTCATTGAACAGCTCGGAGAGCAACATCTTCAGCATTTACAAAAGCTGAAAAAACAGAAAAACTGGCTACAGGAACTTCAGCAGGAACTTGATCGAACTCCAGCGCTGAGACGAGAAGTTCGTGATCCTATAGAAAAGACCATAACCGATTACTACGTTCAACTGGCAGAAGGGCTTGGTATTAGCAACTGGGTTGTGACCGAGCCATTTGAAGAACAAGCCAGACTCATCAGAAAGAACATTCATAAAATCAAAAGATCGGGAAAGTCCCGGAAAAAAGCTGTAATAGAAAAACTGGCGGCCGTTGAAGGCCAGTACAACATCTTTCCCAACAATGAAAACGATCTGGAAGCTCGCTTTCAGTCCATTGAACAGCACCTGCAACAGCACCTGCAACAACAAACAGAACTCATCGAAGGGGTAATACGAAATAGACTGGCTAACCTTGAAGTTCAGCTGGGTCTGGTTCCGGGTGACGAAGAGCAAATGGCATACCGTCAAGACCTCATTCGGCAGCACTTAAGGCAGCAGATAGATCAGGTCGACCAGGATTACCTTCGGCAACAGAGCATCAAAACAGGCGCTGAAAAAATAGCTGCAACCAAAGCTCGATTTGCAAGCATTGCCAAACATTTAAACATTCAGAACTTTGATGACAATGAAGATATTGAGACCCAGCAAAAACGTCTGATTCAGAGAATTCAGACACTGAATACTCACGCCGCCAAGGAAGAAACGTTCGTCAAACTCAGGCAGGAAGCTATGGCGACGGTTCTTGGCCTTGAACTGAATGAAGACAGCACATTAGAAGACCGCCAGGAACTGATAGAACATCGTCAGCTCAGGCTCTACAGACTTGCAGATTTCGAAAAAGAACTGGAACACATCTCAGTATCAGGCCATCCGATAACCACGCTTTCGGAATTGGAAGATGTACTACAAGACATCAGAACACCAGGCCACCCCAGATTCAAACCTGAAGTACTTGATAAACTGAGTGCCGTCGAAGAAGCTCTGGAAATGAGGGAACTCAATAGCGAGGATGATGAGTACTATCGTCGTCAGGCTATTTCAAGGGACATTCAGACATACATCAGCGAAGCCAGAGAGCGGGCAGAAGAAGACGCGCAAGATGTACTGAGAGCCGTAGAAGAAATACTCGGGATCAATGTCAATGAAAGTGATGACAAAGGAAAACGACTTGACAGGATTCTTGCAAAACTTGCCGACGATGAAGTTACCGAAAAAAAACTGAGTGATATACATAATGCCCTCTGGGGAGAAGAAGACTTCACACCTGCGAACAGCATAGCCAAGGTTCGAAGACTTAGTGAGCGACTTAGCCTTTATGTCATGGACTCGGATTTGCGAGCCACAACACAACAGACAAGGTTGCTTAAGGCTATAGAAGATGAGCTGGGCATCGACAGGAATGAACACGTTGCAGCTAAAGAAAGAGGCAAGAATTTCGTTGCCAAACTGGCCGATGATCTGAAAATAGACATTGTAAAAGATGCCAGCCTGAATAATCAGAAAGCTGTTCTAAAAGCCAGATTTCAGGCATTGGATGATGCAGTAAGCAAGCCCTGCGATGATGAAGGTAAAAGAAGAGGAATACATAATGAAATTGCCTACCAGCTTGGCATTCAGGGCTATAGAGATGATGCCCCTGCAGATGATCAGACCCATCTCATTAAAGAAAAACTCCAACAGCTGAATAAAGCAGTTTTTATGGCGGGTTGGCCTAAGTTTAATGAGCGTATCACAGCCATTAATGCTGAGCTTGACAGGCTAATGGCTTGTCTGGGACCTAAACCACGATACGTTCTTGATCGTGAGGTAGCCAAAGCCAAAAGTGACACAGAAAAAGCTAACAGTGAACTGGAGAAACTTCGTCGCAAACTCGATGCTGTTCATCGTAAACAAGTGGTAATCGCGCATCCTGATGACGTTCACCCTGATACAGATAAAGTCATCACAGCGCTCAATCAGGTCATGAAACACATTCACACCGAGCTGGGCCTGACTCAGGATGACAATCACACCCCTGAAGACCTATTAGACGACATAGAACGCTTTTTACAAAAAGAAGACGATGCAGTAAGGCGAGTTGAGACCGTTCAGAAACTGAGAGATACCATCAAAGAACTGAAAATCCCTTTTAAGAATGACCCTGATAATCAGTCAGAAGCAGACCATATTAAAGTCATTAGAGAATATACAGCCTCTCATGGCCGGGATAAAGTCGATCAAGCATTGGGCGAATTGCCTGAAACAAGGAGACAATACGCTCAGGTCAGGAAGTTCCTGCATGAATACGATTTTAGAGCAACGGAATTGGCCAATGCACAGGATGAAGAAAAGCAGGCCCGGGAAGCTTTAGACACTAAAAATCAGGCGATTGGCCATTCCAAAGACATCAATCCGAAAGCTAAAACCCAGCTTGAGCGCAGTAGAGAAGTGCTGGATTTAGTTCTGGAACAGAAAAAAGCAATTACATCAGAAGCACAAGAAGCCCTGAAGGCTCATGAAGCGAAGCTCAAAGCCATCGAAGATCACGTGGGTCTTAAGCCAGCCCCTACAGCCCGCTACGCTGACCGGGTTGATGCCTTGAGAAATAAACAGATAGAAATGGGCGGGCTTGATGGTACTGGCGGTAAGATCCTGCAACTGACTCAGAAACAGGACCGTCTAAACAGACAAATAGAATTCAGGACAGCGGAAATAGAGCAATTAAAGGAAGTCCTGAAAGCCGCAGAGAAAGCCGTCGAAAATGAGGGTGGCCCCTTCCAGTACACGCCGAAACAGGCAAATATACTGACCGATATCTACGCCTTCGTACAGTCGCACCCTCTCAAAAAACAGGCTCTGGAAGCCGTAATGGGCCTGGCAGAATCAGCAGAGCTAAGCGGTCAGTTATTACCCAATCTTCAGACTTTTGACTTAGACGATGAATTTGCACCGATTCGCTTGCAGGCGTTGGCCGGAAACCAGCTAACGTTTGATCAGTCCAGACGGATTGTGGAAGTCTTTAAAAATCTGCAGACAACATTCACGATGGAGCCTGAAGAAGGTCGGTCTCTGAATCCTCTGGGAGAACTCCAGAAGCTGGCAGACTCGGCAAGAGCTCACATTAAAACCGGGCCACAACAATACGACGATGAAATACGCGGCATGGGTGCAGCAGTCATTCATTACGTCGCGCATGAATCAGGGGATCTGAAAAGCTTCTCGGAATACTTCGCTACCCATTCTGCCAGTGGTAACAGGATGATTGCTCTGCTGCATGAAGGTCTGATCAGCAAGATTGAACTTGAGCACTACATGAAGGCTGTCAGAGGTGTCGATGGATATCAGACAGTGGCTGAATTTGAGCACTTTCTTGGTGATAAACACGGCGTCAGGGTGCCTGAGTTCAGGAAGGTTATCCAGATGCTGTCCGACGAGGGTATTGAGCAATTCATACAGAATGTCTTTACTCCTGTGACCGTGACCAGCATTGGCCCGACGGGTATGAAAGAGTCTGTAGCCGGTATGAAAGAATACGCAGCTGCGGTCATCGCCAACTACGTTCTTGACGATATTGCCTTTGAAAACGGTCGCAGGACTCTGGCATTCCTGGCCAATTTTCAGGATACCCTGACACCTTATGCCAATGCCGCTGGCATGTCTGAATCAGACCTGATCAAAATTATAAATAGTACATTGATGCAGGCTCATGCCGTAGCGGTTGAGCAGCAGCTCAATGATTACTGGGTCAAACCTTCAGCCTTCCTGGCACAGACGGTCACCTGGTATTTCTCCAGCTACAAACCTCTACTTTCGGCCCATAACACTCTCGAGGCTACCTTACTATCCCTGTCAAACATGTCGTTCCTCTACCTTCTGGATCTGACCAACAGGGGCGATTACCTGCACCGGATACTGACACCTTTCCGGCACTGGATGGAACACTATGGCGTCGATTTTAACCGAAACAGGCAATACGCCTACCACAGCGGCATTGAACAAGTCTCTGAATTGGGTGGACTGGCAATGCCATTGGGCAGGACCGCTTCCTCAATCATTCTGCTAAAAACCGGCTCTATGCTGTTTACCAGACAATATAACGCCAACCCCCACAGGTATCGCAGCCTTTTCCGCCTGGTTCCCGAAATGGTGAAATCCATGGGTTCCGGACAAGGGGTTAAGGTACCGCTGCTACACAGGATCACACCGGCAAAAGTGAAAACCATGGCATCTGCCACAGCCGGTCTTGTGCTGGGTCCGATAGCCACTGCCGGAGCATACGCCCACGGTCTTATATCCGGGTTTACCTATACTCAAACCTTCGGACTGGCTCTGACAACAAGCCTCACTTTCGACTTCTTCATGAATGACAACAAGATGCTCACTCAATGGCTGGGTGGACCTCTGGGCCGGAGTCTTGACAGGATCAATCGCTGGAGAGAAGCAGGCGAAACGGAATCTGACTATGTGAAACGTACTGCCATTACCACGCCTCAACGATTCAGTGAAACCGATGAAGCCTATGCCAACCGTGTTAAAGCCAACAACATGATGCATGGCTGGACGCAGGGCGAGCATTATCTTCAGTTCCGTGAAAGACGTGATCGGACCATGAAAATGTATGAGCATGGCTGGGAAAAATACTTCAGGGAAAATGTGCCTGAATGGTCATTCTCCCATGCAGAAAGCATTCCTTACTCCTACACTCTGGGAGCCCTCTTTGAATGGCAAAAAAGCAGTAATAAGAAACTTCCTGATCATGATAGAAAAATGCTTTCCGGGAAAGAGGATAAAGAGACCAGCGACGAACTTTGATATCAGAAATCAGCGGATGGCCTGTCCATCACAATCCAAACGAACGAAATCACTATAGAGGAATACATACTGGTTTTGTTTTTCTGAGGCAATAGAATGACGAACGCTCGCCCTAATGCATTAAACCTTGCAGTAGCGGCTGCAATCAGCACCTCCATCATTGGCACACAGGCACTGGCCGACCGCAAGCTGCAGACAAAGTCTGTCGATTTTGTGGGCAATGAACATTTGGAGTTTACCCACAGTGAGATCATTGTTAAGCCAACATTAGGTGATGACCAGCAGCCAATACCCAAATCCTTTACCACTACCTACCCTGATCAGCCTCAAGCCAGAGCGGTCTGTGCCGGCCCTAATATGGGCTTTACGAGCATTCTTTCCGTCACTGATAGTTGCGTATCCAGCATTGACCTGTTTGAAACAGACGAGAATGACGCTGCTCAGAAATACACCAAACTCCTGAAGGTGCGTGGTGAAGGAGTCTTCAAGTTCACCCATAACCTTGAAGAAGAGGAACTGGTTATTGAAGTCAGAGGTGGCATGACCGATCAGGATTCAGTGAAGGCTGTTCGTGATCAACTAAAAGGCGTTCAATCACTGGAACCGTTTACGAAAATCGCTGGCCCCGGACAACTGTACGCATTGTTGCAAGGTGCCGATGACAGAGCAGAAAACCTCGGTACCAGTGATCACTATGTTCCCCTTGCCACCATTGAAGTAGAAAAAGTTGAAGTGAATGGGCGTACCTTCATGCGTCTCATCGCTTCGGGCGATCAGCCTCCTGAACTGAAGCGACTGGGTCAATCGCTTTTTGTCAACGATGAAGCTCTCCTGGCAGCCGCCGCCTCTGCCTATATCCAGGTTCATGTCCTGGGAGAGGATATACAACAGCAGGCCCTGAATGAACTGTTAGCACACAGCAAACCCGTCGGATACATTGTACACAGGGAGGATGACACACAATTTTATCCTCTGCCTGCGGGCTATCCAAAGCTGGAAGTATCAGAAGTTTCGGGAGAGGTGATTGTTTTCCATGGTCAGAAACTGAATCCGCATGATATCGCTTTTGTAGAAAACCTCAATAAACCTCTGGGTACCGAACTCGCTTCTTCGTTAACAAGACAGGTTAAAAAATACAAGGTCAAAAGCTACCAGCACGTCATTCGAAGCAGGCAGATGGCAGTGCTGGAGGATTTTGTTACACGACACGACGCTGCAGTTAACAGAGATCAGGAAACGCTTGCAGGGAAAAATAAACCGGAGACACTTTCCCTTGAAGAGGAAGATAAACTGGCGATACTTTCGCTTGCATACTACGAGTCTCTTCATCAGGCGTTAGCCAGCGCTACTCCAGATGAGGCAGATGAATTTGAGTTCACACCGGAACACATCAAAATCGCTTCGTCAGTCACCACGCCAACCTGGTTGCATATTCAACTTGCAAAACACTTCAACTTCAGACCCGTACTGAGAGATCTTCTGAATACCCGGCATTTTGTTCAGAATATGCTGAATACTGCACCCCATATCTCCAAACTACCGGGCGATTTTTGTTACAACGACGAACATTTTGCTGACAAAGTCCTGCGCGACCTGGCCAGACAATTGATTGAGGTGGATAACACGCTCGAAGACCTACAGATAAAAGAAGCCAAACTCTTACAGCTTGAAAATCAATTGCAGCAAGCAATGGAAAGAGTCGACGCAATTGACAAGGAAAAACAGCAAACACAACGACACTATGAGCAAGCTGAATTTGAGCTGGGACATCTTCGTTACGATATAGAAGAGCTTGAAAACCAGGAACGGAAACTTCAGAAGAAAATCAAACAAATTCCAAAGCTGAAACAACAACTCCGTGATGCCAGAATAGAAATCATAAATACCTACAACTCTGAGCTGGCAATAGCGCTTGGCATTGATGACTGGGATGATGCCCAGCCACAAGAAGAGCAATCCAGACGTCTCCTGGAGACAATTAATGACATGCGCACAAAGGTTGTCGCAACCTATACCGCAACAGGACAGTCTGATGAAGAAGTTGTAAAAGCAAAACTGGCGGCGATTGAAGGCCAGTTCAGTATTACTCCGGACGATAAAAACGATCTGAGTTACAGCAACCCCAGGTCCGGTTTAAATCTGGATGAGACATTAATGATGGCCGAAGAGAATCCTTCGGAGAGTCTGGCTTTAATTGAAAGACATTATGGTCTGGTCCCGGTTGACAAAGCTGACCTGAATGCACGTATCAAGGCCATTCAGGAACACCTTAAGCACGTTAACTACTTCAAGCAACTGGAAGAACAGGCCGATCAACCACCTGTTCAGCAACAAAGCATCGGCACAGAGACAGAAAAAGCAGCAGCAACCCGAGCTCACAATGCAGTCATAGGCTCGCATTTAAACTTGCCAGATTTTGAAGACAATACAGATCCTGACACTCAGCAAGAAGTTCTGTTCAATTGGATTGAATCAATGAATGCTGAAATACAAAAATTAACAAAAGTGAGCGATGATCAACTTAGCGAGATTGAAACACATCGCAAAAAGATTGAAACACTTCGCAAAAATATTGAAACACTTCGCAAAAGTCTTAAAACACTTCACATAAAGGATGCTGATCAAGTTGGTCTTATTCGAGAAATTCAGTCACGGAATTATAGACAACTTGACGAAAATGTAGCACTTCTCAGAGAGAATGCTCGTCAACTTGAAAAACTTGTAAGACTTGATACACAGCATATTCAAGGCGAAGCCATCAAGGCCCGGCATTTACAGAAAATGAACGCTGTGAGCGAAGAAGTGGAGATTCCTTTAGAATATATGCTGATGCATTTAGAGGAAATATACTCCAGAAGAGGTTATAGCAAAGCCGACGCCGCATTCTTACGAGCTGCTTTGGCAGGGTTTTATGGTACCAGCGGAGCAGAGGAAAATAGAAAACTGACAGACGCAGTGGAAGTCAGGGTGAAGAAGCTTGCAGATTTGGAAGAAGAACTGGAAAGCCTCAAAACACCTCGCCACATTGTCAAGTCTGAAGTACTTGAGACAATGGGTAACGTGGAAAAAATCCTGGAGCTGGATGACCCCGATAAAGAGGACGATGTTTATAAGCGTCGTAACGCCATTTCCAGGGGAATGCAGACATCCATCACAGAAGCCTCACAGAGGGCAGAGGAAGAGGCGCTGGATGTACTGAGATCCGTAGAAACACTACTCGGGATCGAAGTCAATGAGGATGATGAGAAAGCCACAAGACTTGACAGGGCTCGCAGTAGACTTGACGGCGATGATGTCACCGAAATAAAGCTGGATGATATAAAGAATGTCCTCTGGGATGAAAGCATCAAGCTTGATGAAGATAGAGATAGCAAACTCGATACTCTTCGTGCGCGTCTTACGTATTTAGTTGAAGACACGAATCTGCAAGCCAAATGGCAACAGTTAGATTTCCTTGAAGCAATAGAGTACAGACTGGACATCAACGTGGATGAAAACGTTGCTGCCAAAGAAAGAGGCAAGGATTTCGTTGCTAAACTGGCCGACGAACTAAAAGTGGAATTAAAAAAAGATGCCAGCCTGAATGAACAGATCCACGCTCTGGGGTACAGAATTCGGACATTAAACGATGAACTGGACAAAGTCATCAATGATCTCCTTGATAATGAAAGCATGGAAAGAGCCATATATAGCGAAATTGCCCATAACCTCGGGATTCAGGACTATGAAGATGATGCCGACGAGGATGTTCGGATCAATCTCATTACAGAAAAATTCCAACAGCTGTATAAAGAACTTTATGAAGCGGGTCGTCCTACGGTTAATGAGCGTATTGCAGCCATTGATGCTGAGCTTGACAGACAATTGGCTCGTCTGGGACCTAAACCACAATACGTTCTTGATCGTGAGGTAGCCCGAGCCAGGGGAAACATAGCAAAAGCTGAGATTGAGCTGGAGCAACTTCATCACAAACTGGATGCTGTTCATCGTGAACAGGTGGTATTCGCAGATTCTACTGATGCCCCCCCTGACACAGATAAATACATTGCAGCTCTCAATGGGGCACTGAAAGACATTCATACCAGGTTGGGCCTGACTCAGACTGATAATCAGACCCCTGAAGATCATTTAAACGACATTGAACGTTTTATTCAGAAAAGCGAATACTATGCAGAAAGACGAACTGAGGCCCTTCATCAACTGCACACTACCATCAAAGCTCTGAAAATCCCTTTTGAAAGTGACCCTGATAATCTGTTAGAAGAAAGTAATATCATGAATGCCATTAGAGACTATAGAGCCTCTCATGACCGAAATGAAGTCAATAAAGCATTGGGGGAACTGCCTGAAACCAGACACAAGTACACTCAGGTCACGAAGTTCCTGCATGAGCACGAGGCCAGAGAAATGGAATTAGCCAATGCACAGGATGAAGAAAAACAGGCACAAGAGGCACTTAACACTAAAAATCAGGCGATTGACCCTTCCAAAGACAGCGATCCGAAAACTAAAACCAAACTTGAGCACAATCTTGAGCACAATCTTGAGCACAATAGAGAAGTACCGGACTTAGTTCTGGAAAAGAAAAAAGCACACATTTCAAAAGCACAGGAAGCTTTGAAGGCTCATGAAGCGACTCTTAAAGTCATCGAAGATGACGTGGGCCTTAAGCCAGACCCCACTGCCCGCTACGCTGACCGGGTTGAGGCTTTGAGACATAAACAGGTAGAAATGGGCGGGTTTGACGGTAATGGCGGTAAGATCCTGCAACTGACTCAGGAACAGGACCGTCTGAACAGAGAAATAGAAGTCAGGACAGCGGACATAGAGCAATTAAAGGAAGTCCTGAAAGTCGCAGAGAAAGCCGTCGAAAATGAGGGTGGTCCCTTCCAGTACACGCCGAAACAGGCAAATATACTGACCGATATCTACGCCTTCGTGCGGTCGCACCCTCTCAAAAAACAAGCTCTGGAAGCCGCAATGGGTCTGGCAGAATCAGCAGAGCTAAGCGGTAAGTTATTACCCAATCTTCAGACTTTTGACTTAGACGATGAATTTGCACCGATTCGCTTGCAGGCATTCGCCGGAGACGACCTGACTTCTAAACAGGCCAGTCGGATTGTGGAAGTTTTCAAGAGCCTGAAAACGACCTTCCCGAAATCTCTTTTCAAGCCCATAGAAGGTAGGCCTCAGAATATTCTGGAAGAAGTTCAGGTGCTGGTGCACAGAGCCAGAAATGAAATAAAAACCGCAGCTCAACAATACGACGAAGAAATTCTCGGCATAGGCTCGGCGGGCATTCAATATGTCGAGCATCTGCCAGAAGACCTGAAAAGCTTCTCAGAATACTTCACTACTCATTCTGCGAGTGGTAACAGAATCATCACTCTGCTGCATGAAGGCCTGATCAGCAAGACTGAACTTGAAAACTACATGAAGGCTGTCAGAGATGTCGACGGATATCAGACAGTGGCTGAATTTGAGCACTTTCTTGGTTATAAACACGGCGTCAAGGTGCCTGAGTTCAGGAAGGTTATCCAGATGCTGTCCGACGAGGGTACTGAGAAATTCATGCAGAGTGCCTTCACTCCTGTCACCGTGAGCGCCAGTGGCCCGGTGGGTATGAAAGAGTCTGTTGCCGGCATGAAAGAGTACGCAGCTGCGGTCATTGCCAACTACGTTCTTGACGATATTGCCTTTGAAAATGGCCGCAGAACGGCAGCATTCCTGACCAATATTCAGAATACCCTGACACCTTATGCCAATGCCGTTGGCCTGTCTGAATCAGACCTGATCAAAGCTATCCATGACACATTGATGCAGGCTCATGCCGCAGCGATTGAGCGACAGCTCAATGATTACTGGGTCAAACCTTCAGCCTCTCTGGCACAGATTGTCACCTGGTACTTCTCCAGCTACAAACCTCTGCTGGTGGCCCATACCACCCTGGAGGCTGCCATACTATCCCTGTCAAACATGTCGTTCCTCTATCTTCTGGACCTGACCAACAGGGGTGATTACACGCACAGGATGCTCACACCTTTCCAGCACTGGCTGGAACGCTATGGTCTTGATCTTGACCGAACGCGCCAGTACGCCTTCCACAGTGAAATTGAACAACTCTCTGAAGTGGGTGGGCTGGCGATGCCATTGGGCAAGGCCGCTTCCTCAGTCATTCTGCTGAGAACCGGCACCATGCTGTTTGCCAGACAACACAACGCCAACCCCCGGATGTATCGCAGCATTTCCCGTCTGGTGCCCGAAATAGTGAAATCCATGGCTTCCAGACAAGGAGTTCGAGTGCCACTGCTTCACAGAATCACACCAGAAAAAGTGAAAACTCTGGCTTCTGCCACAGCCGGTCTGGTGCTGGGCCCGGTAGCCACTGTCGGAACATACGCCCATGGTCTTATATCAGGATTTACCTATGCTCAAACCTTCGGATTCGCTCTGGCGTCGAGTCTCACTTTCGACTTCTTCATGAACGACAACAAGGTACTCACTCAATGGCTAGGCGGACCTCTGGGCCGAAGTCTTGACAAGCTTAATCGCTGGAGAGGCGTAGGTGAAACGGAATCTGACTATGTGAAACGTACTGCCATTGCCACGCCTCAGCGATTCAGTGAAACCAATGAAGAGTATGCAAAGCGTGTTAAATCAAAGGACATGATGCATGGTTGGATGCGGAACGAGCATTATCTTCAGTTCCGTGAACGACGTGATCACACCATGAGGATGTATGAGCATGGCTGGGAGAAATACTTCAGGGAAAATGTGCCTAAATGGTCATTCTCCCATGCTGACAGCATTCCCTACTCCTACACTCTGGGTGCCTTCTTTGAGAGGCAACAAGGCAGTAATAAGAAACTTACTGCTCTTGATAAAACAACACTTCCCAAGGGAGACGATAAGGGTATCAGTGACGAACTCTGATATCAGAAATCAGCGGATGACCTCTTCATAGCCATCCAATCGAAGCCGGAATAAAGGAATACATAAGGGCTCCGTTAACTCTGAGGTAGTAGCATGACAAATGCACGCCCCAATGCATTAAGCCTTGCAGTAGCAGTTGCAATCAGCTCCTCCATCATAAGCACACAAGCACTGGCCGAGCGCAAGCTTCAGATAAAGTCTGTCGATATTTCGGGCAATGGACATGTGGAGTTTATCCAGAGTGAGGTCATACTTAAGCCAACCTTAGGTGATGACCAGGAGCCAATACCCAAATCCTTTACCACTACCTACCCTGATCTGACTCAAGCCAGAGCGGACTATCTCGTTCCTTCTAATGGCTTTACAGAGGTTCTTTCTTTCATTGATGGTGCCGTTTCCAGCGTTGACCTGTTTGAAACAGACGAGAACGGTGCTGCTCAGAAATACACTAAAGTCCTGAAGGTAGGTGGAGAGGGAATCTTCAGGTTCACCCATAACCTTGCAGAAGAGGAACTGGTCATTGAAGTCAGAGGCGGAATGACCGATCAGGATTCTGTTGAGGCTGTTCGTGATCAAATAACTTTCTCTGACTTATTTTTAGAACCTTTAACGAAAATCGCCAGCCCCGCACAACTGTATAGATTGCTGCAAGGTGCAGATGTCAGAGCAGGAAACCTCGGAACCAGTGACCACTATGTTGCCCTTGCCACCATTGAAGTAGAAAAAGTTGAAGTGAGTGGCCATACATTCATGCGTCTTATCTCAGGAAGGGATCAGCCTCCTGAACTTAAACGTCTGGGTCAGTCGCTCTTTGTCAATGATGAGGTTCTGCTGGCAGCCGCCACCTCTGCCTATATGCAGGTTCATGTACTGAAAGGGAATTTACAGCAGGAAGCTCTGAATAAACTGTTGTCATACCATAAACCCGTCGGATATGTAGTACACATTGAGGATAACAGGCAGACTTACCCTGTGCCCACCGGTTATCCAAAACTGGAAGTGACTGAGGCTCCGGGAGAGATTATTGTTTTTCATGGTCAGAAGCAGAACTCTGCGGATATCGCCTTTGTAGAAACCCTCTATACACTCTGGCAAGAAGCTGAGGGTAATAACCACGCTCTTGCAGTAACAACAAAGGTTAAAAACCTTAAGATCGAAAGCTACCAGTACGCCATTCGAAGCAGGCAGATGGCAGTGCTGGAAGAGTGGGATGCGCGGTACGAAGCCGGTGAAGCTGTCATTGGCGAAAATGAGGCGAGGAAACGTGCACAAGAAGATCAAACGGTGATGTTTTCGCTTGATTTCTATGAGTCTCTCCAACAGGCATTGACCAGTGCTACTCCAACAGATCATGTCCATGAATTTGAGTTCTCACTGGAACACATCAGAGTCGCTTCGTTATTCATCACACCAATCTGGTTGCAGGTTCAACTCGCAAAACACTTTAGCTTCAAACCCGTAATTAAAGGTCTTCTCACTAACCCGCATTTTATTCGGAGTATTCTCAGCATTATACCCGTTTCCTCCGAATTACAGACCGAATTTTTATACAAAAACGAAGAGTTCGCTAACCAGGTTTTAAGCGACATGGCCAGACAATTGATTGAGATCGAAAGCACGCAGGAAGAGCTACAGATAAAAGAAGCCAAACTCATACAGCTTAAAAGTCAATTGCGGCTCACAGTGGATAAAGCCACTGCCAGTGAAAAGAAAAAATTAAGAGCACAACAAATCAGGCTACAAGTTGAGGATGAACTTGCTCAGCTTCGTAACATACACGAAGTATTGCATAGCCAGACACAAACACTCCAGCAGGAAGCCCAACGAATTCCTGCGCTGGAACAAAAGATTCGTGATGCCAGAAAAGAATCCAGAAAGGTTTACAACTCTGAACTGGCAATACAACTTGGCATAGATGACTGGGATGATACCCAGCCACTGGATGAGCAAGCCAGACGCCTCTCAGAAAAAATTAATGACATGAACAGAGCGGTCGCCGCAACCTTTACTGAAGCAGGTCTGCTTGATGAGGAAGCTGTAAAAGCAAAACTGGCGGCGATTGAAGGCCAGTTCGATATTAAACCCCTCAATGAAGACGATCCGGGAGCCCGCTCCCGGTCCATTCAACAGCATCTGCATTATAGGGCAGAGCTGCTCGGTGAGGAGGCTCCACACAGACTGGCCATCATTGAAAGCCAGCTTGGTCTGGTTTCGGATGACGAAGCCCACCCGAAGACCCGTCGTCAGGCCATTCAGCAGCACCTTGAACAACTGGAAGTTCAGCTCGTTCAACAACGTATTCAACAACAAAGCCCCCCCACAGAGGCTGAAAAAGCAGATACAACCAAAGATCGCCTTGCACTCATAGCCTCACATTTAAACATTAAGGAGTTTGATGGCAATGCAGATATTGACGTTCAACAAAATCTCCTGCTTTGGAGAATTGAGTCACTGAATGCTCAAGTACAGAAAGCTCAATGCTGCAGGGATGACACTATCGTCAAAGTCATGACAAGTGCTTTGGCAGCGATTGTTGGTATCAAGTTGAATGAAGACACCACAGAAGAAGACATCAACGCACTGATGGAAGTCATACATGACAGGTTTCAACGTCTTGAAGATACGGAAGAATTACTCAGCGACATCAGAACACCTGGTCACCCCATATCCAAGCCTAAAGTACTTGATAAACTGCGAGCCGTGGAAAAAGCCCTGAAGATGGATAACCTCGATAGCGAGGACGATGAGTATTACCGTCGTCACGCTATTTCTAAGGACATACAGGCATACATCACAAAAGCCGGAGAGCGGGCAGAGGAAGAGGCGCTGGATATACTGGAAGCCGCAGAAGAAACACTCGGGATCAATATCAAGGAAGGTGATGACAAAGCAGCAAGACTTGACAGGGTTCGTACAATACTAGACGGCAATGATGTCACTGAAAAAAAACTGGATGATATACAGTATACCCTCTGGGAAGAAGAAATCGATTTTGATGAAGATAGGGATACAAAACTCGATAATCTTCGCGCGCGTCTTGCCTCTGAAGTTGAAGATACGAATGAACGAGCCAGAGAGCAACAGGAGTATTTTCTTGGAGCCATAGAATACAGGCTTGGCATCGACACGAGTAAAAACGTTGCTGCTAAAAAAAGAGGCAGGGATTTCGTTGCTAAAGTGGCCGACGATCTGAAAGTAAAATTTAAACAAGATGTCGGCCTGGATGAACAGAAGTATGTTCTGCAATCCAGAATTCGGGCATTGAAGTATGAATTAGACCAAACCTACAATGATCTCTACGATGATGAGAGCATCATCGAAACCAAATATAACGAAATTGCCCACCTCCTTGGGGTTGAGAACTATATAGACGATGGCACTTTGGATGTTCAGTTCAATCTCATTACCGAAAAACTACAACAGCTGTATGAAAAAGTGTTTAAAGCGGGCCAGCCTGAGGTTCATGAGCGTATCGCAGCCATTGAGAATGAACTTGACAGGCAAATGGCTCACCTGGGACCTAAACCCCGATACGTTCTTGACCGTGAGTTAGCCAGAGCCAGAGGAAACATAGAAGAAGCTGAAAGCGAGCTCGATGAACTTCATCGCAAACTGGGGGCTGTTCATCGTCAACAAGTGGTATTCGCAGATTCCACTAACATCGACCCTGAAACGAGTAAAGACAAGACGACGCCTAATCAGGTAATGAAAAAACTTCAGACTGAGTCAGGTCTGACACCGGTTGATAAGCAAACGACCGGAGAGCGAGTAAACGACATCAGACACTTACTGCAGAGCGCAGGTTCAGAGAAACATGATGAAATCGTTCAAAAACTGAGAGCTGCTACATCAGAACTGAAAATCTCTGTTGAAGGTAACGCTGAAAGGCTTGCCGAAGAGGATTACTTCGATGCCATTATAACCTATACAGACACTCATGGTCAGGACGAAGTCGAGCACGCAATGGGCGAACTGCCTGAAACCAGAAAAAAGTACGCTCAGGTCACGAAATTTCTGCATGAGCACGCTTTAAAAGAAATGGAATTGACCTGTGCACTGGATGAAGAAAAGCAGGCACGAGAGGAACTGAACACTAAAAATCAGGCGATGCATCCTTCCAAAGAAATCGATTCGAAAACTAAAACTAAACTTGAGCACAATCGACAAGTGCTGGATTTAGTCCTGAAACAGAAAAAAACAAAAATATTAAAAGCACAGAAAGCTATGATGGCTCATAAAAAGGATCTTAAAGCCATTGAAGACGACATGGGTATTAAGCCAGATCCCACTGCGCGATACGCTGACCGGGTTGATGCTTTGAGAAAAAAACAGATAGAAATGGGCGGGCTTGATGGTACTGGCGGGAAGATCCTGCAACTGACCCGGGAACAGGACAGCCTTAACAGAGAAATAGAAGTCAGAAAAGGGGAAATAGAGCAATTAAAGGGAGTCCTGAAAGCTGCAGAGGAAGCCGTTGAAAATGAGGGTGGCTCCTTCCAGTACACGCCCAGACAAGCAAACATACTCACCGATATCTACGCCTACGGGCAGTCGCACTCCCTCAAAAAACAGGCTCTGGAAGCCGCAATAGGTCTGGCAGAATCAGCAGAGCTAAGCGGTAAGTTAATACCAAATCTTCATACTTTTGACTTAGACGATGAATTTGCACCCATTCGCTTGCAGGCATTGGCCGGAAACCATCTGAGGTTTGATCAGGCCAGACGGATTGTGGAAGTCTTCAAAAATCTGAAGACTGCATTCACAATTGAGCCCGCAGAAGGCCAGTGTCTGAATCCTCTGGGAGAAGTCCAGAATCTGGCAGACTGGGCAAGAACCCACATTAAAACCGGGCCACAACAATACGACGATGAAATACGCGGCATGGGTGCAGCAGCCCTTCACTACGTGGCGCATGAACCAGAGGATCTGAAAAGCTTCCCGGAATACTTCGCTGCCCATTCTGCCAGTGGTAACAAGATCATCGCTCTGCTGCGTGAAGGTCTGATCAGCCAGGTTGAACTTGAGCACTACATAAAGGCCGTCAGAGGTGTCGATGGTTATCGGCTGGTGGATGAGTTTGAGCACTTCCTTGGCTATAAACACGGCGTCAGGGTGCCTGAGTTCAGAAAGGTTGTCCAGATGCTGTCCGACAAGGGTGCTGAGGAATTCATGCAGATCGCTTTTACTCCTGTGACCATGACCACCAACGGCCCGGCAGGCATGAAAGAGTCTGTTGCCGGCATGAAAGAGTATGCCGCTGCGCTCATCGCCAACTACGTTCTTGACGATGTTGCTTTTGAAAACGGTCGCAGGACTCTGGCATTCCTGACCCATGTTCAGGATACTCTGGCACCTTATGCCCATGCTGTTGGCCTGTCTGAATCAGACCTGATCGAGATCATCCATGGCACATTGATGCAGGCTCATGCCGCAGCGGTTGAGCAGCAGTTCCATGATTACTGGATCAAACCTTCAGCCTTCCTGGTACAGGCGGTCACCTGGTACTTCTCCAGCTACAAGCCTCTTCTGGTGACCCATACCGCTCCGGAGGCTGCCGAACTGTCCTTCTCAAACATGGCACTCCTCTATCTTCTGGATCTGACCAACAGGGGTGATTACCTGCACAGGATACTCACACCTTTCCAGCACTGGTTGGAACGCTATAGCGTTGATCTTGACCGAACCAGGCAATATGCCTACCACAGCGGCATTGAACAAGTCGCTGAAGTTGGCGGACTGGCAATGCCTTTCGGCAAAGCCGCTTCCTCAGTCATTCTACTGAAAACTGGCTCTATGCTGTTTAACAGACAGTACAACGCCAACCCCCGGATGTATCGCACTCTTTCCCGTCTGGTTCCCGAAATGGTGAAATCCATGGGTTCCGGACAAGGCGTTCAGGTACCACTGCTGCACCGGGTAACGCCACAAAAAGTAAAGACTCTGGCCTCAGCCACAGCCGGTCTGGTGCTGGGTCCGGTAGCCACCGTCGGAGCATACACCCATGGTCTTATATCCGGGTTTACCTATGCTCAAACCTTCGGATTCGCTCTGGCATCCAGTCTCACTTTCGACTTCTTCATGAACGACAACAAGATACTCACACAATGGCTGGGTGGCCCCCTGGGCAGCAGTCTTGACAAACTTAAACGCTGGCGAGGTGCAGGTGAAACGGAATCAGACTATGTGAAACGGACTGCCATTGCCACACCTCAACGCTTCGGTGAAACCGATGAAGAGTATGCCAACCGTGTTAAAGTCAACCACATGATGCATGGCTGGACGCGGAAAGAGAATTATCTTCAGTTCCGTGAACGACGTGATCGCACCATGAAGATGTATGAAAATGGCTGGGAGAGATACTTCAGGGATAATGTGCCTAAATGGTCATTCTCCCACGCAGAAAGTATTCCTTACTCTTACACTCTGGGTGCCTTCTACGAATGGCAACAGAGACGTAACAGGCGAGCCACAAGGACCGCAGCGCCCGAGGCTACAGCTGTGAAAACTGCACTGAATGACCAGGAGATTGAGAAGTTCGATCCCGATAAAGATGAGAATACCCACGACGAACTTTGATATCAGAAAACAGTGAGTGGTCCCTTCATAGCCACCCAAAAGAAACCAGTATAAAGGAATATACACAGGTTTCTTTCGGATCATGCCATCGATAAAACCCTGTTAGAAGCCATTTTAGAAGCTATGAATGCACTCCTGCCCTGAAAAACAACTCAACTCTATTGGCATTGAACCTTGCCACTGTCAACTAAATTCGCTCAATAGCTTAACGGATTTGCCATAGTGAACTAAATTTTCTCAACAGTCTGGCAAAACTGCCATGAGCGATCGACAGCCGCTTCCCCGCCTGGTGCGGAAATCACTTTTCAAGGTAATAAAAGTACTCAGCTCCGAGGTAGCAGAATGACACATGCTCGCCCCAGTGCATTAAGTCTTGCTGTGGCGGTTGCCATCAGCTCTTCCGCCATTGGTGCACAGGCACTGGCTGATCGCAGGCTGCAGATAAAATCAATCGATATTCAGGGCAATGGACATACAGAGTTTACCCAGAGCGAGGTTGTGGTTCAGCCAACTTTAGGGTACGACCAGCAACCGATACCCAAATCCTATACCACCACCTACCCTGATCAGGCTGAAGCCAGAGCGGGCTATGAGGTTCCTTCTGAAGGCTTCACGGACGTTCTCTCTGGCATCAGTGGTGGTGTTTCCAGTGTTGATCAGTTTGAAACAGACGACTATGGCGTTGCTCAAAAATACACCAAAGTCCTGAAGGTAGGTAATGAGGGGGTCTTCAAGTTCACCCATTACCTTGCAGACAACAAACTGTTGATTGAGGTCAGAGACGGCATGACCCATCAGGATTCAATTGATGCTGTTCGTGGTCAATCATCTGGCATCCAACGGTTAGAACCGTTAACGAAAATCGCCAGCCCGGAACAACTGGTCGCACTGCTAAAAGGTGCTGATGAAAGAAAAGGAAGCCTTGGCGAAGTTGATCACTATGTTCCCCTTGCCACCCTTGAAGTGGACGAAGTTATAGTGAACGGGCGCACCTTCATGCGTCTTATCGCCTGTGGCGATCAGCCTCCTGCGCTGCAGCACCTGGGTCAATCACTCTTTGTTAATGATGAGGCTCTTTTAGCAGCAGCCACCTCTGCCTACACTCAGGTTCACGTTCTGGGGGAAGGTATACAACAGAAAGCCCTTAATGATCTGTTGTCATACCATAAACCCGTCGGCTATGTTGTCCACATCGAGGATGTGGCACAGCCTTATCCTGTGCCTGAGGGTTATCCAAAAATGGAACTGATTCAGGCTACAGGGGAAGTGATTGTTTTCCGTAGTCAGAAACAGAATCCGACCGATATCGCTTTTGTGGAAGGTCTCTACGACCTATGGGGAGAATTTGATGGTAATGACCGTGCTTCTGAAGCAACAGCTCAGCTTATTAAAAAAGACAAGGTCAAAAGCTACCAGCACGTCATTCGAAGCAGGCAGATGGCACTGCTGGAGACTTTAGCTGCCGAGCACAATGCTAATGAACAAACAATAGCCGCATTCGAAGATAAACTGGTGACGCTTGCATTCTATGAATCTCTTCAGCAGGCATTGACCAGTGCCAGCTCAGATGGAGCAGATGAATTTGAATTCACAATACCACACATCAGAGCCGCTTCGTCGTTCATCACGCCAACCTGGATGCATATGCAACTTGCAAAACATTTCGTCTTTAAACCCACACTTAGAAACCTTCTGGCTAACCGGTATTTTTTCCAGAATATTCAGAAAGTCATACCCATTGCCGCCGAAGTGACTGGAGATCCTTTTGCCGAAGACGAACGCTTTGCTTCCAAATTGATGGGTGACATTACCGGGCAACTGTTTGAGATGGAAAGCAAGCTGGAAAAGTTGCAGGTAAAAGAGGCTGAACTTGCCGAAATATCAAAGACAGCACGTGAAACAAGGGCAATGGCCACTCAATATATTAAGGAAAATCACAGGGCAGTAAACCTCAATCAGCTACAGGAGGCTGAGGTTAAAAGGCTCCGTCAAGACTTGGCGGATCTGAAAAACACCAAAACACCGAACCGTCCCAAAGCCAGACCTGAAGTACTTGAGACATTGAGAGCTGTGGAAAGAGCCCTGGATGAGACCAGCCTCAGTGAAAAAGACGATGTCTATTTACATCGCATGCACATCTCTTATTACCTGCGGATACACATCATAGAAGCCAGGAGGCCAAAGGAAGAGGCCTTGGTCATACTGCAAAGCTTAGAAAGATTATTCAACATCAAAATCGATGAAGGTGGCGACAAAGCAGCAAGGCTTGAAAGAATCCGTAAAAGGCTTGATGGCGGTAATATCTCACCCTATGAGCTGGATAAGATGGATGAGATCCTCTGGGAGGATCACAGCACAGCTCTTGAGGATCTCGAAGGCAGAGATATCAGACTCAACTCCATCCATGCACGTCTTGCCTTTAAAGTCGAAGAATCGGAACAGCGAGCCAGAGAACAACAGGCAGCTTATCTTATCGCTGTAGAGGATGAGCTGAATATCTACCCTCACGAACACACTGCTGCTAAAGAAAGAGGCAAAACTTTCATAGCTAAACTGGCCAGTGATCTGCAGGTAAGATTTGAAAACAGTGCCAGCCTGTCTTACCTGAAACATGCTCTAATCGCCAGAATTGAGGCATTACGGGAAGAAGCCAATGAAATCTGCGACGATGAAGGTGTCCAAAGAATCAAAAACAATGAAATTGCCCATCAGCTCAACATTGAAGACTACAGGGATGATGCCAGTGCAGACGAACAGAACAGTCTAATTAAAGAAAAACTTAAACAGCTGAATGAACAAGTTTTCAAAGCGGGTCAGCCTGACGTTAATGAGCGTATTGCAGGCATTGAGAATGAACTTGACAGGCACATGGCTCGTCTGGGACCTAAGCCCCGGTTCGTCCTTGATCGTGAAATCACCATGGCCAAACAAACACTGGAACAAGCAAGAGCTGAGCTGGCAGTTGTTTATCGCAAACTGAATGCTATTCAAGGCAAACGACCGCTAGTTGTGGTTCATAATAAATACCCTGTCCGGGAGGGAGACGGCAAAGCTCTCAGTCGGGCAGTGCAACTCACTCCGGGCGCATTGGGTCAACCCGCAGGTGATGAGCAAACCCCGGAGAGTCGGGTAGACGCCGTGAGACAAATGCCGCTGCAAGGCAGTGAAGAAAGACGAGATCCAGTCATTGATAAACTGGAAGCTGCCTTTAAAAAAATGAACATCAGGATAAGAAGAGGTGATATCGGATTATTGAAGAAAGCTGATTACATTGCCATTAGTGCCTCTACAAATACTGATAATCGGGTCGAAACCGATACAATCGATAATGAACCGGGTGAACTGCTTTTAACCAGAATAAAGTACCGCCATGTCGCGGAATTCCTCCATGAGCACGACAAGAAAAGTATGGAATTGACCAATGCACGGCTGGAAGAAAGGAATGCACAAGAGAATCTGGATCGTAAAAAACAGGAGATTAAAGATCCCGGAGACATCGATGAACAGGCTAAAACCGCACATAACAAGGAGATCGCTGCGCTGACTTTAGCCCTGAAGCAGAAAACTGAAGCCGTATTAAAAGCAAAAGACGCTCTGACGGATTATCATGAAGCAGGTCTTGGCGCTAGCGAAGAAGCTATTGGTCTCAAACCAGACACTTCTGACGCCCATGAACAACGGATTAATGCCCTGAGAAAAAGACAAGTACAACTGGGCGGCTACGATGGTACTGGCGGCACGATCCAGCAACTGATTAAGAAACAAGCTCGTCTGGAAGATGAGATTAAAACCAGAGAAGCAGACATTGAGAAAATGAACGAAGTCCTGAAGGCTGCAGAGGAAGCCGCCGAACATGACGGCGGTCCCTTCCAGTTCACTCCGAAACAGGAAAAAGCCCGGGCTGATATCCACAAATTCGTGCAGCAGCACCCTCTCAAAAAACAGGCTCTGGAAGCCGCACTGGGCCTGACCGAAGCAGCAGCAGAGAGCGGTAAGGCAACACCGTTCCTTACGACTTTCGATTTTGACGATGAATTTGCACCGATTCGCTTACAGAAAATGGTCGGAGACAATTTGAGTTTTGATCAGGCCAGCCGGATTGTGGAAGTCTTCAAAAACCTGAAGAGGCACTTTCCGGTCATCCCTCACGAGCCTCCGGAAGATCAGTCTCAGAATGTACTGACAACAATCGAAAAGCTGGTATTCAGGGCCAGGCATCAGATGAAAACAGGGGCTCAACAATACGACGATGAAATACACGGCATGGGCCTGACAGCCGTTCACTACGTAGAGCATGAACCAAGTAACCTGAAGGGTTTCTCGGAATACTTCACTACCCGTTCTGCCAGTGGTAAGAAGATCATCGCCCTGCTGCGTGAAGGTGTGATCAGCAAGCTTGAACTTGAGAATTACATAAGGGCCGTCAGAGGTGTCGACGGTTATCAGACAGTGGATGAGTTTGCACACTTCCTCGGTTATAAACACGCTGTCAAGGTGCCTGAATTCAGGAAGGTCGTCCAAATGCTGTCCGATGAGGGTGCTGAGCAATTCATGCGGATTGCCTTTACTCCTGTGACCGTGACCGCAACTGGCCCGGCGGGTATGACAGAGTCTGTTACCGGCATGAAAGAGTACGCCGCTGCGGTCATCGCCAACTACGTTCTTGACGATATTGCCTTTGAAAATGGCCGCAAGACGGCAGCATTCCTGACCAATGTACAGGATACCCTGACACCTTATGCTCATGCTGCCGGAATATCTGAATCAGAACTGATCCAGGCTATCCATGGCACATTAATGCAGGCTCATGCTGCAGCGGTTGAACGACAGCTGTATGATTACTGGATCAGACCTTCAGCCTTCCTGGCACAGGCGGTCACTTGGTACTACTCCAGCTACAAACCTCTATTGGTGACCCTGACCGCCATGGAGGCTGTCGACATATCTCTCTCAAACATGGCGTATCTCTATCTTCTTGATCTGACCAACAGGGGTGATTACACGCACAGGATGCTCACACCTTTTCAGCACTGGCTGGAACGCTACGGTGTAGATCTTGACCGAACCAGCCAATATGCCTACCACCGTGAAATTGAAAAAATCTCTGCGTCAGGCGGACTGGCAATGCCACTGGGCAAGGCTGCTTCCTCAGTCATTCTGTTGAAAACAGGCTCTCTGCTGTTTGCCAGACAGTACAACGCCAACCCCCACAGGTATCGCAGTATTTTCCGTCTAATTCCCGAAATAGTGAAATCCATGGGTTCCGGACAAGGGGTTCAGATACCACTGCTGCACAGAATCACACCAGAAAAAGTGAAAACCCTGGCCTCTGCAACAGCCGGTCTGGTGCTGGGTCCGATAGCCACGGCCGGAGCATACGCCTACGGTCTGGTATCCGGGTTCACCTATGCTCAAACCTTCGGATTCGCTCTGGCGTCGAGTCTCACTTTCGACTTCTTCATGAACGACAACAAGATGCTCACTCAATGGCTGGGTGGGCCTCTTGGTCGTAGTCTTGACAAGTTTAATCGCTGGAGAGGCATGGGTGAAACGGAATCTGACTATGTGAAACGCACCGCCATTGCCACGCCTCAACGCTTCAGTGAAACGGATGAAGAGTATGCCACCCGTGTTAAAGCAAACAATGTGATGCATGGCTGGACGCGGGACGAGCATTATCTTCAGTTCCGTGAACGACGTGATCGCAGCATGAAGATGTACGAACATGGCTGGGAGAAATACTTCAGGGACAATGTGCCTCAATGGTCATTTTCCCACGCAGAAAGCATCCCTTACTTCTACACTCTGAGTGCCTTCTTTGAGTGGCAAGAAAACAGTGATCAGAAACTTTCTGGTCATGATAGAGAAATGCTACCCACGGGAGACAATAGAGATATCAGTGATGAACTCTGATATCAGAGATCAACGGATGACCTCCTTATGACCTCCAAACGAAACCTGTATAAGGAATACATATTGGCTTCGTTCCTCTGAGGTAGCAGAATGACACATGCTTGCCCCAATGCATTGAGCCTTGCCGTGGCGGTTGCCATCAGCTCTTCCATCGTGGGTACACAGGTACTGGCCGATCGCAGGCTGCAGATAAAGTCTGTCGATATTATGGGCTATAGCCATATGAAGTTTACCCGAAGCGAGGTCATGGTTAAGCCAACTTTAGGTGATGACCAACAGCCAATACCTAAATCCTTCACGACCACCTACCCTGATCAATCCAGAGTCAAAGCGGACTATGTTACTGCTGCTGAAAGCTTTACAGACACTCTCTCTGAAACCGATGTTGACGTTTCCAGTGTTGATCTGTTTGAAACAGGCGAGGATGACGTTGCTCAGAAATACACCAAAATCCTGAAGGTCGGTAATGAGGGAATCTTCAAGTTCACCCATAACCTTGAAGAAACGGAACTGGTCATTGAAGTCAGAGGCGGAATGACCGATCAGGCTTCAGTTGATGCTGTCCGTACTCACTGGTCTAACATGCTATCACTGGAACCGTTCACGAAAATCGCCAGACCCACACAACTGTTCGCAGTGCTGGATGGTGCCGAAGAAAGAACAGGAAACCTCGGCAACAGTGATCACTATATCGCCCTTGCCACCATTGAAGTAGAAAAAGTTGAAGTGAATGGGCGTACCTTTATGCGTCTTATCTCCGGGGGTGACCAGCCTCCTGAACTGAAGCGCCTGAGTCAATCGCTCTTTGTCAATGATGAGGCTCTTCTGGCAGCGGCCACCTCTGCCTATATACAGCTTCATGTCCAGGGAGAGAATTTACAACAAAAGGCGCTTAATGAACTATTGGCACACAACAAACCGGTCGGATATGTTGTGCACGTCGAAGATAACACAGAGGCTCATCCTGTGCCCGCCGGTTATCCAAAACTGGAAGTGACTGAGGCTTCGGGTGAGATTATTGTTTTCCATGGTCAGAAACAGAATCCAGCCGACGTCGCTTTTGTACAAAACCTCTATGGCCTGGTAAAAACTGATCCTGGCAACCATGCCACAACAAGGATTAACATAGGAAAGGTCAAAGACTACCAGTACGTCATTCGATGCAGGCAGATGGCAATACTGGAGGAGTTAGCCGCAGATCACAAACTTCACAATACTGAAATTGACAAATGTCAGCTGTCAATGCTTACCTACTATGAATCTCTCCAGCAGGTATTGACCAGTGCTATTGCGGATGTGACACCTGGATTTGAATTCACAGCTAAACACATCAGAGTCGCTGCTTCGGTCATCACGTCAACCTGGTTACAGTTTCAACTCAGAAAACACTTCGGCTTCAAACCCGTACTTAAAAATTTTCTGTCTTGCCCGCTCTTTGTTCAGAATATTCAGACATTCATACCTGTTATCAACATTATCAGCAAATCACAGATCGATGCTTGGGGGGGCGACGAACGGTTTGCTTCCAAAGTCATTAGAGACATGACCAGACAGCTGCCTGAAATGTATTACAGACTGGAGGAGCTAAAGGTAAAAGAAGCCAGAATCCTCCGGATTAAACATCAGTTTCAGGACTCAACGGATACAGAGGTTGACAATGAAAAGGAAAAACTCGAAGCACAACAAATCAGGCAAGGAATCGAGGATGAGCTTGCAAAACTTCGTGTCGAAATGGAAAGTCTGGAAATTCAGGAACAGAAACTTCAGCAGGAAAGCAAGCGCATTCCAGCGCTGGAACGACCACTTCATCATGCCAGAAATGTATATAACTCGAGGCTGGCAAGAGAACTTGGCATAGCTGACTGGGATGATACCCTGCCACAAGAAGAGCAAGCCAGACGCATCACAGAAAGAATTAATGAAATCTTGATGGCCACTGTCGCAACAGAACAGCATCAACTCAAAACCGTAACAACAAATCTGGCCGCTATTGAAGGCCAGCTCGGTATTATTCCGGACAATAAAAACGATCTTGATGCCCGCTTTCAGTTGATTCAACAGCACCTGAAGCAGCAGGCAACCCGGATCGATCAAAAATATCTTCAGCAACAGGTCGTCATGACAGAAACTGAAAAAACATCTGTAACCAAGGCTCAATTTGCAACCATTGCCGCACATTTAAACATTCAGGATTTTGACGACAAGGCAGATATTGAGACTCAAAAGGCACTTCTGATTCAGAGACTTCAGACACAGAACACTCAAGGCGGAAAATTGAACGTTCATCAAGAACGTATCCTTCAGAAAATTCAGGAGCTGAATGCTCAAAGCGGTCTTGGTAAAACCGACGACATACTCATGCAAAATGCTCTTTTGACAGTGTTTTATGGTGTGAAACTACCTGAAGATAGCACAGTAGAGGATCGCATCGCACTGCTAGATACAATACATAAGAATGTACTTGAGAATGAACAAAAGCTTGCAAGTTTGGAAGAAGAGCTGGAAGACATCAGAACACCTGGCCATCCCAGAGCCAAGCCTGAAGTACTTGGTAAACTGAGTGCCGTGGAAGAAGCCCTGAAAATGGATGATCTCGATTTAGAGGACGATGAGTATTACCGTCATCACGAAATTTCCAGGGAGATGCAGATATCTATCACAGATGCCAGACAGCAGGCAGAGGAAGAGGCACAGAATATACTGAAAACCGTAGAAGAAATGCTCCGGATCGAAGTCAATGAATGGGATGACAACGAAAAACGACTTGACAGGGTTCTCATAAAACTTGACGACGATGATGTCACCAAAAAAATGCTGGATGATATACATCACGCCCTCTGGAAAGATGACCTCGAACCTGGGGACAAGACAGATAAAGTTTGGAAGCTTCGCAAGCGTCTTACCTTTTATGCCACATACACGGATTTGCGAGCCTCAGAACAACAGACAGAGTTGCTTGACGCTGTAGAGTACGAGCTGGGGATTGACCGAAGTAAAAACGTTGCTGCCAAAGAAAGAGGTAAGCATTTAGTTGCTAAGCTGGCCGATGATCTGAATATAGAATTTGAAATAGATGCCAGCCTGAATGAACAGAAGGCTCTTCTGGAATACAGATTTCGGGAATTAAATTACGAAGTTGGCAAACCCTATGATGATGAAGGTATCAGAAGGGGAATAAATAATGAGATTGCCAGTCACCTGGGCATTCAGGGCTATAAAGAGGATGCCCCTGCTCGTGATCAGATCTGTCTCATCAAAGAAACACTCGGACAACGGTATAGAGCAGCTTTAGAGGCGTTTCACCCCAGAGTAGATGACCGTATCGCAGTCATTAATGCTGAGCTTGACAGGCAAATGGCTCGTCTGGGATCTAAACCCCGATATGTTCTTGATCGTGAGCAAGCCAGAGCCAGAAGATACATAGAAAAAGCTGAAAGTGAGCTGGAGCAACTTCATCGCAGACTCAATGCTGTCCATAGTGAACAAGTGATAGTCGCACATTCTAATGACGCCCCCCCTGACACGGATAAATACATCACGGCTCTCAATCAGGCAATGAAGCAGATTCAGACCGAATTGGGCCTGCCTCACGCTGAAAATCAAAACTCTGAAGACCGATTAAACGACATCGAACGCTTCCTGCAGAGAAACGAGGACGATGCAGAAAGACAAGTGGAAATAATCCGGAAACTAAGAGCTGCCATTAAAGATCTGAAAATCCCTTTTGAAAATGCTCCTGATAATCTGTTAGCAGAAGATTGCATTGATGCCATTAGAGACTTTACAGCCTCTCATAGTCGGGACGAAGTCGATCACGCAATGGGCGAACTGCCTGAAACCAGGAAAAAGTACGCTCAGGTCACAAAATTTCTACGTGAGCATGATTTTGTAGAAATGGAATTGACCAATGCACAGACGGAAGAAAAGCAAGCACAAGAGGCTCTGGACACTAAAAATCAAGACATTGACAATTCCAAAGACAACGATCCGAAAGCTGAGACTACTCCAGAGCAGACCAGAGAAGTGCCGGATTTAGTCCTGAAACAGAAAAAAGCAAAAGTGTCAGAAGTACAAAAAGCTGTAGACGATCATGAAGCTGATCTTAAAGCCATCGAAGACGACATTGGTCTTAAGCCAGATCCCACTGACCGCATCGCTGACCGGCTTGATGCTCTGAAAAACAAACAAGTACAACTGGGCGGGGATGATGGTGCTGGCGGCAAGATCCTGCAACTGACCAGGGAAAAGGACCGCTTGATAAAAAAAGTAGACGCAAAGAAGGCGGCAATAGAGACATTAAAGGAAGTCCTGAAAGCTACTGAGGAAGCCGTCGAAAAAGACGGTGGTCCCTTCCAGTACCACCCGAGACAAGCAAATATATTGGTCGATATCTATGCCTTCGTAAGGACGCACTCTCTCAAGAAGCAGGCTCTGGAAGCCGCAATGGGTTTGGCAGAATCAGCAGAAAAAAGCGGTAAGGTCAGACCCGATCTTCCAACTTTTGACTTTGACGATGAATTTGCACCGATTCGCCTGAGAGCATTGGTCGGAGACGATCTGACGTTTAATCAGGCCAGACGGATTGTAGAAGTCTTCAAAAATCTGAAGACGACATTCATGTTCCAGCCTATAGAAGATCAGTCTCTGAATACCTTGGAAGAAGTCCAGGATCTGGCAGACTGGGCAAGGACTCACATTAAAACCGGGCCACAACACTACGACGATGAAATCCACGGCATGGGCGAAGCAGCTATTCATTACGTCGAGCATGAACCGGAAGACCTGAAAAGCTTCTCGGAGTACTTCGCTACCCGTTCTGCCAGTGGTAACAGGATCATCGCTCTGCTGCATGAAGGTCTGATCAGCAAGGTTGAACTAGAGCACTACATAAAGACCGTCAGAGGTGTCGACGGTTATCAGACAGTGGATGAATTTGAGCACTTCCTTGGCTATAAACACGGCGTCAAGGTGCCTGAGTTCAAGAAGGTTCTTCAAATGCTATCCGACAAAGGTACTGAACAGTTCATGCAGGGTGCCTTTGCTCCTGTGACCGTCACTGCCACTGGACCGGCGGGTATGAAAGAGTCTGTTACCGGCATGAAAGAGTACGCCGCTGCGGTCATCGCCAACTACGTTCTTGACGATATTGCCTTTGAAAATGGCCGCAAGACGGCAGCATTCCTGACCAATGTACAGGATACCCTGACACCTTATGCTCATGCTGCGGGAATATCTGAATCAGAACTGATCCAGGCTATCCATGGCACATTAATGCAGGCTCATGCTGCAGCGGTTGAACGACAGCTGTATGATTACTGGATCAGACCTTCAGCCTTCCTGGCACAGGCGGTCACTTGGTACTACTCCAGCTACAAACCTCTATTGGTGACCCTGACCGCCCTGGAGGCTGTCGACATATCGCTCTCAAACATGGCGTACCTCTATCTTCTTGATCTGACCAACAGGGGTGATTACACGCACAGGATGCTCACACCTTTTCAGCACTGGCTGGAACGCTACGGTGTAGATCTTGACCGAACCAGCCAATATGCCTATCACCGTGAAATTGAAAAAATCTCTGAGTTAGGCGGGCTGGCAATGCCACTGGGCAAAGCTGCCTCCTCAGTCATTCTGTTGAAAACCGGCTCTCTGTTGTTTGCCAGACAATACGACGCCAACCCCCACAGGTATCGCAGTATTTTTCGTCTAATTCCCGAAATAGTGAAATCCATGGGTTCCGGACAAGGGGTTCAGATACCGCTGCTGCACAGAATCACGCCAGAAAAAGTGAAAACCCTGGCCTCTGCCACAGCCGGTCTGGTGCTGGGTCCGATAGCCACGGCCGGAGCATACGTCTACGGTCTTGTATCCGGGTTCACCTATGCTCAAACCTTCGGATTCGCTCTGGCGTCGAGTCTCACTTTCGACTTCTTCATGAACGACAACAAGATGCTCACTCAATGGCTGGGTGGGCCTCTTGGTCGTAGTCTTGACAAGTTTAATCGCTGGAGAGGCATGGGTGAAACGGAATCTGACTATGTGAAACGCACCGCCATTGCCACGCCTCAGGGCTTCAATGAAACGGATGAGGAGTATGCCAACCGTGTTAAAGCAAACAACGTAATGCATGGCTGGACGCGGAACGAGCATTATCTCCAGTTTCGTGAACGACGTGATCGCAGCATGAAGATGTATGAGCATGGCTGGGAGAAATACTTCAGGGACAATGTGCCTCAATGGTCATTTTCCCACGCAGAAAGTATTCCGTACTTTTACACTCTGGGCGCCTTCTACGAAGGGCAAAAGAGCGGTGGCAAGAGAGCCACAAAGACTGTAGCTGAGTAACCCCTTACAGAGCAATTAAACCCCGTTAGAAACTATGTATGTCCCCCCTTCCTGAAAAAACAAATCAATTTTATTGGCATTCCACTTTGCCATTGTGAACAAAATTCGCTCAACAGCCTACCGGATTTGCCAATGTGAACTAAATTCTCTCAACAGCTCATCGGAACAGCAATGAGCGATTAACAGCCATCGGCGATTAAAAGTTGCTTCTTTGCCCGGTGTAGCAATCACTTTTCACGGTAATAAAAGTACTCAACTCTGAGGTAGTAGAATGACAAATGCTCCCCCCAATGCATTAAGTCTTGCAGTGGCCATTGCAATCTGTTCATCCGTCATTGGTACGCAGGCGCTGGCGGATCGCAGGCTGCAGACAAAATCTACCGATATTCAGAGCAATGGATATGCGGAATTTACCCGGAGTGAGGTCATAGTCAGGCCAACTTTAGGTGATGACCAGCAGCCAATACCCAAATCCTTTACTACCACTTACCCTGATCAGGCTCAAGCCAGGGCTGGCTATGACATACCTTCTGAAGGCTTCACAGACACTCTTTCTGGCATCGTCGGTGGCGTTTCAACTGTCGATCTGTTTGAAACAGACGACAATGACGTTGCTCAGAAATACACCAAAGTCCTCAAGGTAGGAGATGAGGGGGTCTTCCGGTTCACCCATAACCTTGCAGAAGAGAAACTGGCCATTGAGGTCAGAAACGGAATGACCGATCAGGAGTCAATTAATGCTGTTCGTACTCAATTGAATGGCATCCATTCCCTGGAAAAGTTCACAAAAATCGCCAGTCCCGAACAACTGGCCGGAGTGCTGAAAGTTGCGAATAGAAGAGCAGGAAACCTTGGCGCAAGTAATGACTACGTCGCCCTTGCCACCGTTCAAGTAAACGAAGTTAAAGTGAACGGGCGCACCTTTATGCGTCTTATCGCTGGAGGCGATCAGCCCCCAGAACTGCGCCGCCTGGATCAATCGTTGTTTGTCAATGAAGAGACGCTTTTAGCAGCAGCCACCTCCGCCTATACCCAGGTTCATGTTCTGGGGGAAGATTTACAACAGGAAGCTCTGAATGAGCTTTTTTACTACCGTAAACCCGTCGGCTATGTTGTATACGTCGAGGATGAGACCAGGGCATATCCCGTACCTGAGGGTTATCCAAAGCTGGAAGTGACTGAGGCTCCGGGAGAGGTGATTGTTTTTCGTGGTCAGAAGCAGAATTCGGCCGATGTCGCTTTTGTGGAAAATCTCTACAACATGTTTGCGGAAGAATTTTCCAGCATACCCCCTTCTGAAGCGAGAGCACAGATTAGAAAAGACAAAGTCAAAAGCTACCAGTACGTCATTCGAAACAGGCAGATGGAACTGCTGGAGGGGATAGCTGCATGGCACAATGCTCAACTTAACGAAGACGGACAAACGACGCTTATATACGAAGATGAACTGAGGCTGATTGCACAGTTCGAATATATCCAGCAGGCATTGACCAATGCTACTCCAGGCCAGGCAGATGAATTTGAATTGACAGTAAGACAAATCGAAGCCGCTATGTCAGCCTCCACGGCAAGCTGGATGCATAATCAACTCGAAAAACACTTTGGTTTCAAACCCGTATTTAGAAATCTTCTAAGCAATCGGTATTTTGTTGAAAATATTCATGAGGTTGAAGGCGATAACACCGAAATGCCTGACGATCCATTAAGCGAAGACGAAAGCATTGCTGCCAAACTCACCGATGACATACCCAGACAGCAGATTGATGATGAGCCTGTGCAGAATCGCAAAGTGATAGAGGCACAGCAAAACCAGTTACAGAAACTTCAGCAGGAATTCGAAAAAACCCCAGAGCAGGAAAAGCAAGTTTTTCAAGTCAGTAGATTTTTCATAAAAAATCAAAATGCTTATTCGGCGGCAAAGCTTGGTATTGATGACTGGGATGATACCCAGCCACTGGAAGAGCAAGCCAGACTCATCAAAATAAAAATTCATGAAATCTACACATCGATGGCCGGAGCGGGACAGCCTGATGAAGAAGCTGTAAAAGCAAAACCGACGGCCATTGGTGGCAAGCGCGGTATTGCTTCGGTCAATCAAAATCATCTGGGTACCCTTCAGTTCGTTCATCAGCGGCTGCAATTTGACAAAACACTGGCCGATGAGGAAGTCCGGGAAAAACTAGCTGTCTTTGAAGGTTACCTCGGTCTGGTTCCGGAAAACAAAGATCACCTTGAAGCCCGTCACCAGGCCATTCAAAAGCACCTTAAACAGCAGGTACTTGAGGTTCAGGATCTTCAGCTCCAACAAGAGATAGAAGAACATAAAAACCATTTACAGAAACTTCAGCAGGACGTCGAACAAATTCCAAAGCTGGAAAGGCGAGTTTATCGAGTCAGAAGATTATTCATAAGAGCTCAAAACGCTTATACAGCAGCAAAGCTTGGTATTGATGACTGGGATAATACCCGACACTTGGCAGAACAATCCAGAATCATCGAATTAAAAACTCATGAAATCTACACATCAATGGTCGCAGCAGGACAGCCTGATGAAGAAGCTGTAAAAGCAAAACCCACGGCCATTGGTGGCAAGCGCGTTATTGCTTCGGTCAATAAAAACCATCTGAGTACCCTTCAGTTCGTTCATCAGCAGCTGCAACAGGACACAGAACTGTCCGATGACGAAGTCCGGGAAAAACTAGCTATCTTTGAAGGTTACCTCGGTCTGGTTCCGGACAACAAAGATCACCTTGAAGCCCGTCACCAGGCCATTCAGCAGTACCTTGAACAGCTGGAACTTGAGATCGATCAACAATATCTTCAGTTTCAACAAGAGCAGGAAAAACAGAAAAGCCTTTTACAGAAACTTCAGCAGAGAATCGAACAAATTCCAAAGCTGGAACAACAAGTTCGTGATGCCATTGAAGATGCTAAAAAAGCTCGCAACGCTCAAACAGCAGCAAAGCTTGGTATTCGTGACTGGGATGAGAACCAACCACTGGAAGAACAAGTCAGGCTCATCGGAAAAAAAATGCATGAAATCATTCAGGCAGTGCCCGCAACATCTACCACAATAGAACAGCCTGGTGAAGATGATGTAGAAGCAAAACAGGCACCGATTGAGTTTGTTATTTCCCCGCGCGATGAGAAGGGTCCGAGAACCCGGCTTGATTACATTCAACAATTTCTGCAACAGATGCCAGACCCCATTGATGAGGAAGCCCGACTGGCTAAAGTTGAAACTCTGCTCGGCCTGGTGCCGAAAAACGAAGATGACCATGAAACCCGTCATCAGGCCATTAAGCAGCACCTTAAACAGCGAGGACTTGAGGCCGTTAAACGATATGTTGAGAATCAAAAGCCGGAAGAAAAGAAAACATGGGCACAGAATGCTCATCACCTGATCGATCTAAATCCATCGCTTGAAAAACAGGTCCTTCATGCCAGAGCAGAAGCCACAAACAATCGCAACGCAGAAATAGCAGCAGAGCTTGGTATTGATGACTGGGATAATACCCAGCTACCCTGGGAACAAGCCAGACTCATCAGGGAGAAAATTCGTAAATTCAAGCAATTGATTCCCGCAACAGGACAGCCTGATGAAGAAGCTGTAAGAGCAAGACCGGCAACCATTGGAAGCAAGCGCAGTATTACTTCGATCAATGAAGACGATCAAGCTGTCGCTCAGTTCATTCGACAGCAGCTGCAACAAGATGAAAAACTGGCCGAAGAGGAAGCCCGCAAAAAACTGGCTTTTTTTGAAAGTAAGCTCGACCTGATTCCGGAAAACAAAGATGACCTTGCAGCCCGTCATCAGAACCTGCGGGAACGCATCAGTCAGCAGTTCAGTGAGGCCTATGGACAACATCTTCTGACTCAACAAGAATTGGCAGGACGGAGAAGATGGTTAAATCATATTCAGGAAGAAGTCGAACGAATTCCAATACTGAGAAAAGAAGTTCGTGAAGCAGTAGCAGCAACCAGACAAGAGTGCTACGTTCAAATAGCAGCAGCGCTTGAAATTAATAACTGGGATGTTACCTGGCCACCCGAAAAACAAGCCAGACTTATCATAGAGAAAGTTCATGAAATCAAACGACAACCAGCCGCAACATCAATTACCGCAACATCAATTACCGCAACATCAATTGCCACAACATCAATTGCTGCAACACCAGTTGCCGCAACACCGGTTGCTGCAACGTCAATCGCCGCAACATCAATTGCCGCAACATCAACTGCCCTAAAACCAGTTGTCGCAACAGATTCCTTAGAAGAGCAGCCTGGGGAAGAAGCTGTAAAAGAGGCACTGGCGACCATTGAAAGTAAGCTCGATATTACTCCAGACAATGAAAACGATCTGCATGCCCGCTTTCATTCCATTCAGCAGCAACTGGAACAAAATGAAGAACGAACCAATCGGATGATCCAGAATAATCTGGCTGACATTGAATTGAAGCTCGGTCTGGTCCCGGATAACGGAAAGACCCCTGAAGTCCGTCACCAAGCTATCATGGAATGTCTAAAGCAGCTGATAGCTCAGGTCGATCAGGCACATCATAAACTTACGACAATGGATGATGAACTTGAAATTCCGCATCAGAGAGTTGAGACATTGAGAGATCAAAAGGATTTTGAAGGCTCTTTCACCCCTTCCAAAAAAGGTGCTCTGGCAACGGTTCCCGGTATTGAGCAGGCTGAAGACACCACATCAGAAGACCTCACCCTTCTGGAATTAAAAGTGCGTGGCAAGCTCATAAGGATTAAAGTGCTGGAAAGAGAACTGGCTGACATGAGAACACCAGGCCACCCCATAGCCAGGTCTGAAGTACTTGAGACACTGAGTGACGTGGAAGAAGCCCTTGAGATGAGTGACCTTGATGAAAGCAATGATGTCCATCTTCGTCGCCAGAAAATTTCTGAACACATGCATGCATTCATCAGAGAAGCCAGACAGCGGATAGAGGAAGAGGCTCTGAACATACTGAAAGCCGTAGAAGAAATACTCACCATCGAAGTCAATGAAGAGGATGACAAAACTACGAGATTCATCAGGGTTCGTAAAATCCTTGACGACAATGATCTCCCGAATTACATGGCGGATAAGATAGACAGTACCCTTTGGGCAACTGGAGGCGAAACTCCGGACGAGAAGCACCTCAAACTCAAGAGGCTTCTTGCCCATCTTCACTATAAAGTCGAAGGCCCGGAACCGGATGAGCATGCCAGAGAACAACAGACAGAACAGCTGGCAGCATTAGAAGAAATACTCAACATCAAATCTGAAGAGAGTGAAAAAGCAGAAAGATTTGCCCGGGTTGTTAAAATACTTCGCTTCACTGATATCCCGGAATACACGCTGGATCAGATAGATCAAAGCCTCTGGAAAGAAGACAGCAAAGCACTCAGCGAATGGGGTCTTAAGCTCAGGAAGCTTCGTGCAAGTCTTGCCTACAAGATCGAAGATTCATACCTGGATAAGCAAGCCAGAAAACGACAGTCGAGGCTGCTTAATATCGTAGAAGACGAACTGGATATCGACATCATTGAAAACGTTACTGCCAAAAAAAAGGGCAAGGCTCTCACTGCCAAACTGGCTGACGAGCTGAAAGTAGAGTTTGAAGAGGGTGACCTGTCTTATCAGAAGGAGGCTCTGAAAGCCAAAGTTCAGACATTAATGGATGAAGTAGACGAAAGTTACGACGATGCAGATGCCAAACAAGCCAGAAACAATGAAGTGGCTCATCAACTCAACATTGAGGGCTATAAAGATGATGCCACTATCGAAAACCAGAACCGTCTGATTGAAGCAAAACTCAAACAACTGTTCAAAGAAATTCTCAATGCGGGTAAGCCCGACGTTCATTCGCGTATCGCAACCATTGAAAAAGAACTTGACATGCAAATGGCTCGCCTGGGACCTAAACCACGATACGTCCTTGATCGTGAGTTAGCCGTGGCCAGACGGGCAATTGAAGAAGCTGAAAGAGAGCTGTCTGGTGTTTATCACAAGCTTAAGAAGCTTCAAGGCAAACAACTGAAATTTGTGATTCATGACACGATCACCCCTATCTCGGAAGAAGGCGACACAGCTCTCAATCGGGCAATGAAACGAATTCAGACCGATTTGGGTCTACCCGCAGGTGATGAACAACCCCCCGAAGAGAGGTTAGAGGACATCAGTCATTTCCTGCAGCGATACGGTGCAGAAAGACTAGGTCATGCTGCTAACAAACTGAAAGCTGTCGTAAAAAATCTGCACATTCTGGTAAAAGAAGGTGATCTCGGATCATTGAAAGAAGCTTATAACTTTGCCATTAAAGTCTATTCATATGCTCACGGTTGGATCGAGCCCGATGCACGCGATAACGCATTAAATGAACTGACGTCAATCAGGAAAAAGTACACTCAGGTCACAGAATTCCTGCATGAGCACGTCAGGAAAACTATGGAAGTGACCCATACACAGCTTGAAGAGTTGAATGCACAAGAGAATCTGAATCGTAAAAAACAGGAGATTGAACATCCTGGATACATCGATGAGCAGGCTAAAACCGCGCATAACAAGGAAATGGCTGCGCTGGCTTCAGTCCTTGAGCAGAAACGTGAAGCTGTATCAAAAGCAGAAGAGGCTCTGACGGATCATCATAAAGCAGCTCTTGACGCCACTGAAAAAGCTCTGGGTCTTAAACCAGACGTTTCTGATACCCATGAACAACGGCTTAATGCCCTGAGAGAAAGACAGATAAAACTGGGCGGTGCTGATGGAACAGGCGGCAGGATCAAGATACTTCAGGAACAGGCCCGTCTTGAAGGCGAGATTAAAACCAGGAAAGCAGATATTGAGAGAATGGAGGAAGTCCTGAAGACTGCAGAGGAAGCCGTGAAAAATGACGGCGGTCCCTTCCAGTTCACGCCAGAACAGGAAAAAGCCCGGGGCGATATCCTCAAGTTCGTGCAGCAGCACCCTCTCAAACAACAAGCTCTGGAAGCCGCAATGGGCCTGACCGAAGCAGCAGTGAAGAATGGTAAGACAATACCATTCCTTACGACTTTCGATTTTGACGATGAATTTGCACCGATTCGCTTGCAGACAATAGTCGGAGACAATCTGAGTTTTGATCAGGCCTGCCGGATTGTGGAAGTCTTCAAGAGTTTGAAGAGGAACTTCCCGGTCTACCCTTTCGAGCCTTTAGAAGGTCAGCCTCAGAATGTCCTGACAAAAATCGAGGGGCTGGTGAACAGGGCCAGAAATGAGATAAAAACCGCGGCTCAACAATACGACGATGAAATACACGGCATGGGCCTGAAAGCCATTCACTACATTGAGCATGAATCCATTGACCTGAAGGGTTTCACGGAATACTTTACTACCCGTTCTGCCACTGGTAGAAAGATTATCGCCCTGCTGGGTGAAGGTCTGATTAGCAAGGTTGAACTTGAGAACTACATAAAAGCCGTCAGAGGTATCGACGGTTATCAGCCAGTGGAAGAATTTGAACACTTCCTTGGCTACAAACACGGCATTAATGTGGCTCAATTCAGTGCTGTTGTCCAGATGCTCTCCGACAGGGGTACTGAAGAATTCATGCAGGGTGCCTTTACTACTTTGACCGCAACCGGCCCGGCGGGTATGAAAGAGTCTGTTGAAGGCATGAAAGAATACGCAGCTGCGGTCATCGCCAACTACGTTCTTGACGATATTGCCTTTGATAACGGCCGCAAGACCTCAGCATTCCTGAACAATGTTCAGGACACCCTGACACCTTATGCCAATGCCGTTGGCGTGTCTGAAGCAGAGCTGATGAAGGCTATCCACGACACATTGATGCAGGCTCATGCCGCAGCGGTTGAGCGACAGCTCAATGATTACTGGGTCAAACCTTCAGCCTCTCTGGTACAGGCAGTCATCTGGTACTACTCCAACTACAAACCTCTGCTGCTGACCCATACCGTCCGGGAGGCAGCCAGACTGTCTCTCTCAAACATGGCGTACCTCTATCTTATGGATCTGACCAACAGGGGCGATTACTCGCACAGGATGCTCACACCTTTCCAGCACTGGCTGGAACGCTATGGTGTTGATCTTGACCGTAACAGCCAACATGCCTTCCACAGTGGCATTGAAAAAATCTCTGAAGCAGGCGGGCTGGCCATGCCATTGGGCAAGGCCGCTTCCTCAGTCATTCTGCTGAAAACCGGCTCTCTGCTGTTTGCCAGACAGTACAACGCCAACCCCCGGATGTATCGCAGAATTTTCCATCTGGTTCCCGAAATAGTCAAATCCATGGGTTCCGGACAGGGTATTAAGGTACCGCTGCTGCACAGGATGACGCCAGAAAAAGTGAAAACCCTGGCCTCTGCAACAGCCGGTCTGGTGATGGGGCCAGTAGCCACTGTCGGAGCATACGCCCATGGTCTGGTATCTGGATTTAACTATGCTCAAACCTTCGGATTCGCTTTGGGGTCGACTCTCACTTTCGACTTTTTCATGAACGACAACAAGCTACTCACTCAATGGCTGGGCGGACCTCTGGGCCGCAGTCTTGACAAAATCAATCGTTGGAGAGGCCTGGGCGAAACGGAAGCGGACTATGTGAAACGAACTGCCATTGCCGCACCGCAACGCTTCCATGAAACGGATGAAGAGTATGCCAAGCGTGTTAAAGCAAACAACGTGATGTATGGCTGGGCACGAAACGAAAATTATCTTCAGTTCCGTGAACGACGTGATCGCACCATGAGGATGTTTGAGCATGGCTGGGAGAAATACTTCAAGGAAAATGTGCCTAAATGGTCATTCTCCCACGCAGAAAGTATTCCATACTCCTACACTCTGGGTGTCTTTTACGACTGGCAACAAAGCGTTGACAAGAAAGTTCCTGTTCATGACAAGAGAAATGCTCCTCAGTCAGGTCTTCTACCTGAAGTCGTGAAACCAACACAGGCAAATCTTGATAAAGGTTGGCGTGACAATGAGAATACCCGAGACGAACTCTGATCAGAAACCAATATAAAGGAATACATCCCGGTAGGAGACGATTTCGAGACAAAGCTTGATATGAGCTGGTTATTTTTGGCCTCATCCAGATGGGTTCAGTCAACCTGTCCCGTATTGCCCGAACTATGGGACACGGTACCGGGATCGACTTCGGGCGTAAACGTCTCAAGCGTTTCTTCGTCCGGAGTGGCATGGATATTCCTTCCCTGAAAAAAACAACGCAAAGGAACAACTCTCAGCTAAATTGAACGATTGAAAGCACCCTTCCCTGCCCGGTTTGGCATTCACTTGTCACGGTGATAAAAGTACTCAGCCCTGAGGTACTAGAATGACATATGCTCGTCCCAATGCGTTAAGCCTTGCAGTGGCCTTTGCCATCAGCTCTTCCTTCATTGGTACACAAGCACTGGCCGATCGCAAGCTACACATAAAGTCTGTCGATATACTGGACAATGGACGTAAAGAGTATACCCAGAGAGGGATCACGGTTCGGCCAACGTTAGGTCATGACCAGCAGCCAATACTTAAATCCTTTACCACCACCTATCGTGATAAGCCTGATCGCAGGGAAAGCTATTACGTTCCTGCTATGAGTTTTACAGAAATTCTTGCTGAAGTTACAAGTGACGTTTCCAGTGTTGATCTGTTTGAAACAGACGAAAATGGCGTTGCTCAGAAATACACCAAAGTCCTGAAAGTGGGCGATGAAGGAGTTTTCAGGTTCACCCATAACCTTGGAGAAAAGGAACTGGTCATTGAAGTCAGAGGCAAAATTACCGTTCAGGATTCAATTGAGTTTGTTCGTCGACAATCAGGTGGCAGCCTGTCGTTAGACCCACTAACGAAAATCGCCAAACCTTTAAAGCTGGCTGAGTTGCTCGACACTGTCGATCTCATGGCAGGAGACATCGACCTCGGCCCTGGCGATCACTACGTTCCCCTTGCCACCATTGAAGTTGAAAAAGTTGCAGTGAAAGGGCGCACCTTTATGCGTCTTATCGCTTCGGGCGATCAGCCCCCTGAACTGCAGCGCCTGGGTCAATCACTCTTTGTCAATGATGAGGCTCTCTTGGCGGCAGCCACCTCCGCCTATATCCAGGTTCATATTTTAGAAGAGGATTTACAACAACAGGCTCTCAATGAACTGTTAGCACACAGCAAACCCGTCGGATATGTTGTACACGTCGAGGATGACACACAGGTTTATACTGCACCTGCGGGCTATCCAAAGTTGGAAGTAACAGAAGCGCTGGAGGAAGTTATTGTTTTTCGTGGACAGAAGCAGTATCCGAACAATATCGCTGTTGTAGAAAAACTCCATAAACTCTGGGAAAAAGATGAGAGTGATAAGCCCGCTCATTCAGTAAAAAAGTGGTTTAAAAGCTATGATATCCAAAACTACCGGTACGTTATTCGGAGCAGGCAGATGGCAGTGCTGGAGGAGCTGGCTGCACACCACGATACTGAATTTAACGAACATCAACTGAAGACGCTTGCATACTATGAATCTCTCCAGCAGGCATTGACCATTGCTAATCCGGATAATGCCTATAAATTTGAATTCACACCAGGTCATATCAGAGCCGCTTCGTCGGCCATCACGCCCTGCTGGTTGCAGTTGCAACTCGTAAAACACTTCAGCTTCAAACCCGCACTTGGAAACCTTCTGGTTAACCCGCATTTTATTCAGAATATTCAGAAAGTTATACCTGATATCAACGATCTCCACCGAGCGCGAATTGATGCTCCTGAGAACGACATAGAGTTTGCTTCCAGGATCACTGTCAACATGGTCAAACAGCTGATTGAGAATGAAAGCAAGCTGCAAGAACTGTGGACAGCAGAAACTCAACTCTTCCAGCTTAGAAACCAGTTAAAGCTCTCAACGGAGCAAGCCACTGCCAGTAAAACGGAAAAACTGAGAGCGCAACAACTCAGGCTGGAAAAGCATGTTCATGATGTCATAGCAGATGCCATCAGAGCTCGAAATACTCAACTGGCAGCAGAGCTTGGTATTGATAACCCGGATGATAGCCAGCCAACTGAAGAACAAGCCAGACTTATCAGAAAGACAAGTCATGAAATTGACCAGTCGCTTGCCTCAACATTTGCCGCAACAGGAAAGCCTGACGGAGACACTGCAGAAGCAACACTGACCGCCATAGAGCGCCAGCTCAGTATTTTTCAAGGCAATGATAAGGATTTGGGTGCCCGCTTTCGGTTCATTCAAAATTATTTGCGACAACACGCTGAACAGAACCACGAGGCATTTCGGAAAAAAATGGCTATCGTTGAAGGTCGGTTAGGCCTGGTTCCGAAAAACGAAGAGGACATGGAAGCCCGTCACTATGCCATTCATCAGGCCATTCAAAAGCATCTCAAGCAGCAGACAGTTCAGATCGAACACCCTCTTCAGCAACAGAGCATTGGAACAGAAGCTGAAGCTGAAATCAAAGCCCGCTATAAAACTCTTGCCTTAGATTTAAACATTAATAATTTTGACAGCAACACAGATATTGACTTTCAAGAATACCGACTGCTTCACAAAATTGAATCACTGAACACTGCAATAAAGAAAGCTCATATGCAGAATCTTCGACAAAAAAATTTGCTTAACGAACTTCAGTCAACGAATGTTCCACTGGACGACCATCAGAATGATCTGTTTCAAAGAATCCGAAAACTCAATGATAAATGCTGTTCGGAAAAACCTCACGTCAAATCCATGAACGATGGTGTGGAATGGATTTTGCGTTTCAGACCGGATAAAGACATCGCACCAGAAGAACAAAAGGCAGATATCGAAGCATTAAATCGCGCGTTCCGCATTCATCCAAATTTTCAACTAACAATGAAAGATATCAGAACACCTGACCACCTCAAAGCCATGCCCACAGTACTCAGGAAACTGAGAGGCGTGGAGAGAGCCCTGAATAAGAAGCACAGTGGTGAGGAGGGCGATGTGTATTCCCGTCGTCGCGCGATTTCTGAGGAAATTCAGACGTACATGACAAAAGCCAGACAGCAGTCAGAGGAAAAGGCTTTGGAAATACTGGCAGATGCTGAAAAAATACTCGAAATTGAAGTCAATAAATATGAACACAAAAAAGCAAGGCTTGACAAGGTTCGTGCAACTCTTGACGGCAATGTCGTCTCCGAAAAAAAACTGAATGATCTGGTGCATACCCTCTGGAGACAAAAAATCCCGGCTGAGTTCGAAGAAAGGGAAGCAAAACTTGAGAAGCTCCATTCGGTACTGACCTATGGTGTCGAAGAAGCCGATGAGCGCGCTTTGGGAAGACAGATTCAGATGCTTGATGATATAGAGGATGAGCTAGGCATCGACGCAAGTCAAAACGTTGCTGCTAAAGAAAGAGGCAAGGATTTGAAAATTAAACTGGCCGAAATTCTGAAAGTAGAATTTGAAAAAGTCAACTTCCTGCATCCACTGGAGGATGTTCTGACTCATAAAATTTGGGAATTAGAGAATGAAGTAGGCGAACCTTATGACAATGAGGGTATCAGAAGAAATAAAAACAATGAAATTGCTCGTCAACTCAACATTAAGGACTATAAAGATGATGCCTCGAAAGATGATCAAATCCATCTCATTAAAAAAACACTCGAGGAGCTGTACGACAAAGTCGACACAGCGGGTCTGCCTCTAGTCAATGAGCGTATCGCAGCCATTGATACTGAGCTTGACAGGCAGATGGCTCTCCTGAAGCCCAAACACCGATACACTGAATCTGAGGTAGCCGAAGTCAGGACAGCGATAAGGGATGCTGAAACTGAGCTAGAGGCTCCTTATCGCAAACTGGAGGCTGTCCGTCGCAAACAGGAGGAGATCTGTGAAAATCCCGCTAACGTCGCCCCTATCACGAATGACGACAAGGCAGCGCCTGATCAGGTAATCAAAAAATTTCAGACCGAATCAGGTCTGACACTGGTTTTTAAGCAAACGACCGGAGAGCGAGTAAACGACATCAGACACTTTTTGCAGAGTGAAGATTCAGAGAAACACGATGAAATCGTTCAAAAACCAGGAGCCGCCACATCAGAACTGAAAATCTCTGTTGAGGGTGCCCCTGATAATTTGGCAAAAGAGGATGACTTCACCGCCATTAAAACACATGCAGACACTCATGATCAGGGTGAAGTTGATCAAACAGTGGGTGAACTGCCTGAAACCAGAAAAAAGTACCTTCAAATCACGAAGTTTTTGCTTGAGCACGATCGCATAGAGATGGAGTTAACCGGTGAAAAGATGAGAGACAAGAGATATCAGGAAGATCTGAAGCGTCAAAATCAGAGGATTAAGGATTCCAAAGACAAGAATCCGGAATCTGCAAGCCTGCTTAAAAACATAAGAAACATGATGAGTTCAGGCCAGAAAAACGTAGGAGTCAGAATATCAAAAGCACAAAAAGCTCTGGAGGATCATCAAACAAATCTTAAAGCCATTGAAGATGACGTGGGTCTCAAGCCAGCGCCCACTCTCAGCAACGCTGAACGGGTTGAAGCCCTGAGAAAGAGACAGCTGAAACTGGGCGGGGATGATGTTACTGCCAGCGCACTTGTGCAACTGGCCCGGGAAGAGCAAAGTCTGAACAAAGAAGTAGAAATCAGGAAAGCGGAAATAAGCGTATTGAAGGAAGTTCTGAAATCTTCTGAGGAAGCCGCCATAGAAAAGGGTGGGTTCTTCCAGTACACGCCGGGACAGGCCAATATACTGGCCGATATCCACGCCTTTGCCAGGGCGCACTCTCTGAAGAAACAGGCTCTGGAAGCCGCAATGGGTCTCATAGAATCAGCAGAAAACAGCGGTAAAGTCAGACCCTATCTTCCGACTTTTGACTTTGACGATGAATTTGCACCGATTCACTTGCAAGCATTGGTCGGAGACGATCTGAAATTTGCCCAGATCAGACGGATTGTGGAAGTCTTCAAAAATCTGAAGACAACATTCATGTTCCAGCCTGTAGAAGATCAGTCTCTGAATACTTTGGAAAAAGTCCAGGATCTGGCAGACTGGGCAAGGACTCACATTAAAACCGGACCACAAGAGTACGACGATGAAATCTATGGCATGGGCGAAGCAGCTATTCACTTCGTTGAACACGAACCAAAGGATCTGAAAAGCTTCTCGGAATACTTCGCTGCCCGTTCTGCCAGTGGTTACAGGATCATTGCTTTACTGCGAGAAGGTCTGATCAGCAAGATTGAACTTGAGCACTATTTAAAGGCTGTCAGAGGTGTCGATGATTACCAGACAGTGGATGAATTTGAACACTTCCTTGGCTACAGACACGGCATCAAGGTGCCCCAGTTCAGGGCCGTTGTCCAGATGCTGTCCGACGAGGGTGTTGACGAGTTCGTACAGAGTGCTTTTTCTCCTGTGATCATGACCGCAACTGGCCCGGCAGGTATGCAGGAATCAGTTGCCGGCATGAAGGAGTACGCAGCTTCTGTCATCGCTAACTACGTTCTTGACGACATCGCCTTCGAAAACGGCCGCAAGACGGCTGCATTTCTGGCCAATGCTCAGGATACCCTGACACCATACGCCAATGCCATTGGCGTGTCTGAATCAGAGCTGATCAAGGCTATCCATGACACATTGATGCAGGCGCATGCCGCAGCGGTTGAGCAGCAGCTCAATGATTATTGGATCAAGCCCTCAGCCTTCCTGGTACAGGCGGTCACCTGGTACTTTTCCAGTTACAAGCCTCTACTGGTGACCGAGACCGCCCCGGAAGCTCTCAGGCTGTCTCTCTCAAACATGGCGTTCCTCTATCTTCTGGACCTGACCAACCGGGGCGATTACACGCACAGGATGCTCACACCTTTCCAGCATTGGTTGGAACGCTATGGTGTCGATCTTGACCGAACCGGCCAATATGCCTACCACACCGGCATTGAACAAGTCGCTGAACTGGGCGGGCTGGCCATGCCATTGGGCAAGGCCGCTTCCTCTGTTATTCTGCTGAGAACCGGCTCTCTGCTGTTTAACAGACAGTACAACGCCAACCCCCGGATGTATCGCAGCATTTCCCGTCTGGTGCCCGAAATCGTGAAATCCCTGGCTTCCGGACAAGGCGTTCAGGTACCGCTGCTGCACAGGATCACACCAGAAAAAGTGAAAACCCTGGCCTCTGCCACAGCCGGTCTGGTGATGGGTCCGGTAGCCACGGTCGGAGCATACGCCCACGGTCTTTTATCCGGGTTTACCTACGCACAAACCTTCGGATTGGCTCTGACAACAAGCCTCACTTTCGACTTTTTCATGAACGACAACAAGATACTCACTCAATGGCTCGGCGGCCCCCTGGGCCGGAGCCTTGACAAGATCAACCGCTGGAGAGGCGTGGGTGAAACCGAAGCTGACTATGCGAAACGTACTGCCATTGCCACGCCTCAACGCTTCAATGAAACGGATGAAGAGTATGCCAACCGTGTTAAAACGAACAACATGATACATAGCAGTAAACGCAGGGGGGTATATGGCTGGACGCGGAACGAGAATTATCTTCAGTTTCGTGAACGACGTGATCGCACCATGAAGATGTATGAGCATGGCTGGGAAAAATACTTCAGGGACAATGTACCTAAATGGTCATTCTCCCACGCAAAAAGTATTCCTTACTCTTACACTCTGGGTGCCTTCTATGAATGGCGGCACAGGAGTGACAGGATTGACAGGAAGGCTACAAGGACTGCAACGCCTGAGAAAACCCTTTCGGCCATGAAAGTAGCACGGGCTGATCAGAAGATTGAGAAGTTCGCCTCTGAAAAAGATAAGAATATCCACAACGAACTTTAATATCAGAAACCAGTGCATGGCCCCCTTAATAGCCATCCAAAAACAACCAGTATAAAAATACGTAGCGTCGGGCCATCGATCAAGCCCTGTTATGAGGCGTGCATAAATGTATTCCTGCCCCGAAAAAACAACACAATTCTACTGTCATTGGACTTTGCCATTGTGAACTAAATTCACTCAACAACTTACCGGAACAACCCTGGGCGATTGACAGCCCCGTGTTAATTGAAGTTGCTCCCTTTCCCGTATGGTGCCCGATATAGTGAAATCCATGGGTTCCGGACAGGGGGTTCAGCTACCACTGCTGCAGAGGGTAACACCGCAAAAAGTGAAAACTCTGGCCTCTGCCACAGCCGGCCTCGTGCTGGGTTCGGTAGCCACTGCCGGAGCATACGCCTGCGGTCTGGTATCAGGGTTTACCTGCGCTCAAACACTTGTTTCCACACCTCAACGCTCCGTTGAAACCGATGAAGAGCATGCCAACCCTGTTAAAGCCAAAAACATAATGCCTGGCTGGACGCGGAAGGAGAATTATCTTCAGTTCCGTGAACGACGTGATCGGACCACAAAGATGTATGAGCATGGTTGGGAGAAATACTTCAGGGAAAATGTACCTGAATGGTCATTCTCCCACGCAAAAAGTACTCCTTACTCCTACACTCTGAGTGCCTTCTTCGAGTGGCAACAGGACAATGACAAGAAGCTCTCTTGTCATGATCGGGAAATGCCTCTCGGGAGACAATAAAGAGACCAGCGACGAATTCTGATCAGAAATCAGCGGATGGCCTCTTGATAACCATCCAACCGAAAGCAGTATGAAGGAATACATACTGGTTTCGTTCTTCTGAGGTAGTAGAATGACGAACGCACGCCCCAATGCTTTAAGCCTTGCCGTGGCCTTTGCCACCAGCTCTTTCATCATGGGTACACAGGCACTGCCCGAGCGCAAACTGCAGACAATATCTGTCGATATTCAGGACAAGGGACATTACGAGTTTGTCCAGAGTGAGGTCATCGTTAAGCCCACTTTAGGTGATGACCAACAGCCAATACCCAAATCCTTTACCACCACCTACCCTGATCTGTCGACATTCAGAGCAGTCTATACCGGCCCTGGCATTAGCTTTACAGACATTCTTTCCGTCACTGATGGTAGCGTTTCCAGCGTTGACCTGTTTGAAACAGACGAAAATGACATTGCTCAGAAGTACACCAAACTCCTGAAGATCGGTGATGAGGGTGTCTTCAGGTTCACCCATAACCTTGCAGAAAAGCAACTGGTCATTGAAGTCAGAAGCGGCATGACCGATCAGGATTCAGTTAAGGCTGTTCGTGATCAATGGAGTGGCGTCCAATCTTTAGAACCGTTAACGAAAATCGCCAGTCCCCCACAACTGTCAGCATTGCTGCAAGGTGCCGATCACAGAGCAGGATACCTCGGCACCCGTGATGACTTTGTGCCCCTTGCCATCATTGAAGTAGAAAAAGTTGAAGTGTATGAGCGTACCTTCATGCGTCTTATCGCTGCAGGTGATCAGCCTCCTGAGCTGAAACGCCTGGGTCAATCACTCTTTATCAATGATGATGCTCTCCTGGCAGCAGCCACCTCTGCCTATATCCAGGTTCATGTCCTGAGAGAGGATATACAACAGCAGGCTCTTAATGAATTGTTAGCACACAGCAAACCCGTCGGATACGTTGTCCAGGTCGAGGATGACACACAGGTTTATCCTGTGCCTGCGGGTTATCCAAAACTGGAAGTGACTGGTGAGACCCGGGGGGGGATTATTGTTTTCCGTGGTCAAAAACAGAATCCGGCCCAAGCCGCTTTAGTGGAACGCCTATTCAGACTCTGGCAAACATCGGGTCATACTCATGAGTCTGAAGCACAAGTATCAACCCGGATTAAAAAAAGGATGCTCAATAACTACCAATACATCATTCGAAGCAGGCAGATGGCAATACTGGAGGAGCTAGCTGTACAGGGCGGGATTGAACTTGAAGATAAGGTAGAAAGGCTGCTTACGCTTGCATACTATGAATCTCTCGAGCAGGCATTAACCAATGCTGCTCCACCCTATGAGGTAGATGAGTTTGAATTCACAGTAAGACACATCAGGGTGGCTTCGTCGGTCGTCACGTCAAGCTGGGTACATAATCAACTCTTCAGACACTTCGGTTTCAACCCCGTACTTAGAAATCTTCTGAACAATCAGCTCTTTATTCACAGTATTCATCGAGTGATACCTGCTATCAGCAATATCAACCAAGTGCAGGATGATGCTCCCGGGGACGATAAACAGTTTGCTTCCAAAGTTATAAACAACATTTCCAGACAGCTGATGGAGATGGAAAACAAGCTGCTGGCTTTGCGGCAAAGAGAAGGCGATATCACCCAGCTCAGATACCTGATGAAGCTCGCAACGGAGAAAGCCGAGGCCATTGAAAAGGAAAAACTCGGACTGTTTCAGGATCGGCAACAACTGGAAACTAAGCTTGCACAGCATCGCAACAGGATGGATGCAGTGCAAGACCACATGGTGAAACTTCAGCAACAAGTCGAACAAATTCCAGAGCTTGAAAAAAAACTTCATATGGTCAGAGCCATTGCCAGAGAAAAGAAAAACCAGTTAGAACGACTTGAGCAGGAAGTCGAACGAATTCCAACGCTGGAACGAGAAGTTCAAGATGCCAGAGACGATGCCATAAGAGCTCGCAACGCTCAAACAGCAACAGAACTGGGTATTGACGACTGGGATGAGACTCAGCCGCTGGAATTACAAGCCAGACGCATCAGAGAAAAAATCCTTAAAATCAAGCCATTGGATGCCACAACAAGACAGCCTGCTGAAGAAGCTGCAAAAGCAAAGCAGGCGAACATTGGAGGCAAGCGCAAAATTACTTCAGTCAATGGAAACACTCTGGATGACCTTCAATCCACTCAAGAGCAGCTGGATCAAATCACCGGACTACCTGATGAGAAAGTCCGGGAAAAACTGGCTACCATTGAAGGTCAGCTCGGCCTGACTCCGAATCACGAAGAAGACCTTGAAGCTCGTCGCAAGGCGATTCAATGGAATCTTAAACGGCAGGCAATTGAGATTACTCAACAATATAAAGAGGAGCAACTGGAACAGGAAAGACCGGATGTCTGGTTACAAAAACTTCACCAGGCATTCGAACAAATTCCACAGCTGGAACAACAGGTTCGTGATACCGCAGCAGATGTCACAAAAGCCCGCAACACTAAAACAACAGATCTTGGTTTTGATGGCAGAGATGATACCCAGCCAATGGTTGCTGCAATGAGACAACCCGCGCAAGAAGCTGCAAACGCAAAGCAGGCGAACATTGGAGGTCAGCGCATCTTTACTTCAGTCAATGGAAACACTATGGGTCAACTTTATTCCATTAAAGATCAACTGCTTCAAATCGCTGGACTGCCCGATGAGAAAGCCCGGGAAAAACTGGCTAACATTGAAGGCCGACTCGGCCTGATTCCGAATATCGAAGATGACCTTAAAGCCCGTCAGCAGGCCATTAAGTGGGATCTTAAACAGCAGGAAATTGAGATTATTCAACAATATAAAGAGGCTCAACATGATCAGGAAAAACCGGAAGTCTGGTTACGAAAACTTCAGCAGACAATCAAACAAATTCCAAAGCTGGAACAACAAGTTCGTGATGCCGCAGCAGACGCCACAAAAGCCCGCAATGCACAAATAGCAGCAGAGCTTGGTATTGGTAACTGGAATGATGCCCTGTCACCAGAGGAACAAACGAGCATCATCAGCCAAAAAATTCTTGAAAACAAGCCTCCAGTACCCGCAACATCGATTATCGCAACACCGTTTGTCGCACCATCGGTTGTCGCACCCTCGGCTGTCGCACCCTCGGCTGTCGCACCCTCGCCTGTCGCACCCTCGCCTGTCGCGCCCTCGGCTGTCGCGCCATCGGTTGTCGCAACACCGTTTGTCGCAACATCGGTTGTCGCAACACCAGTTGCCAGAACATTGGTTGCCGCAACACCGGCTGCCATAACATCAATTCCCGCAAAAGACACAACAGAACACCCTGCGGAAGAGGCTGCAAAAGAAAAAATAGCGGCCATTGAAAGCAAACTCAATATTATTCCAGACAATGAAAATGATCTGGAGACCCGCCTTCAGTCCATTCATCAACAGCTGCAACATGAGCAAGGGCCAATCGGTCGTGTAACCCGGAATAATCTGGCTAACTTTGAAATTCAGCTCGGTCTGGTTCCGGATAATAAAAAGGACCCGCAAGTCCGTCACCAGGCTATCAGGGAGCAACTAAAAGAGCAGGTAGCTCAGATCGATCAAGAACTTTTTCAAGCTAAGGTTAAAGCCAGCTATGCAACCCTTGCCGCCTATTTAAACATTGAGAATTTTGGTAGCAGTGCAGATATTGAGGATCAGGAACAGCGCCTGCTTCAAAAACTTACAACAATGGATGCTGAACATAAAATTCTGCATAAGAGCCTGAAGACATTGAGAGATCAAAAGGATTTAGAGGACTCTTTCACCTATGCCAGAAAAGCCGCTCTGGCAGAGGTTCTTGGTATTGACCTAAATAAAAACAGCAAACTGGAAGACCGGAAAACCCTGGAAAGAACGGTACATGTCAAGCTCTTCGAGCTTGCAAAGCTGGAAAAAGAACTGAAAGACATCAGAACACCAGGCCACCCTGAAGCGATGCCTGAAGTCCTTGAGACACTGAGTAATGTGGAAATAGCCCTTGAGATGCGTAACCTTGATGAAAGTAACGATGTATATCTCCGTCGCCAGGCCATTTCTGATGACATGCAGGCATTCATCAGAGATGCCAGACAGCGGACAGAGGAAGAGGCCCTCAGCCTGCTGAAAGCCGCAGAAGAAATACTCAACATCAAAGTCAATGAAGAGGATGACAAAACAACAAGACTCACCAAAATTTATAGAATACTTTACATCGGTGACCTCCCGGACAAGCTGCTGGATGAGTTAGACAATAACCTCTGGGCTTATAAAATCACGGCCCGGGGCGAGAAGAATCTCAAACTCCTTAAGCTTCTTGCACATCTTCACTATAAAATCGAAGACCCGGGCCCGGGTAAGCATGCCACAGAACAACAGATAGCTCTGCTGGAAGCCGTAGAAGAAATACTTAATATCAATTTCGATGAAGAGGATGACAAAGCAGCGAGACTTGCCTGGGTCCATACAGTGCTTGACGACGGCGATATCTCAGAAGATACGCTGGACCGCATAGGTCAAGCCCTCTGGAAAGGAGACAGCACAGCCCTGAGCGAGAGGGATCTCAAACTCAAGAAGCTTCGTGCGGTTCTAGCCTATAAAGTTGAGGATTGGTACCTGGACAAGCACGCCAAAGAACAACAGACATGTTTGCTTGCAGCCGTAGAGGAGAAGCTGAAGATCCACCCTCATGAATATGTTGCTGCTAAAGAAAGGGGCGAAGCTCTCACCGCGAAACTGGCCAAAGATCTGAATATCGCATTTGCAGAAGATGACAATCTGTCTGATCAAAAGGATGCTCTAAAAGCCAAAGTTCAGGCATTAATGGATGAATTCGACGAAGCTTCTGACGATGAAGGTGTCAGAAGAGCCAGAAACAATGAACTGGCCCATCAACTCAGCATTAAGGACTATGAAGAGGATGCCACTATCAACAATCAGAACAGTCTGATTGAAGCAAAACTCAAAGAGCTGTATGAAGCAATTTTCAATGCAGGTCAGCCTGACATTAATGAGCGTATCGCAACCATTGAAAATGATCTTGACAAGCAAATGGCTCGCTTGGGATCTAAACCCCGATACGCTCTTGATCGTGAGCTAGCCAGAGCCAAAGGAGACATAGAAAAAGCTAAAAGTGAGTTGGAGTCAATCCATCGCAAACTGGATGCTGTTTATGGTAAACAAGCGGCATTCGCACATTCTGGTGACACCCCCTCTGACACGGATTATGCAGCCACTGATGGTCAGGTTGAAGTCGATCACGCTAAGGGCGAAATGCCTGCCATCAGGAGAAAGTACACTCAGGTCACGAATTTCCTGCGAGAGCAAGATTTGCGAGAAATGGAATTGGCAGCCTATGCAAAAGTTGAAGAAAAACAGGCACAAGAGGATCTGAACAACAAAAATCAAGACATTGACGAGAGCCCTTTGCAGAATTTAGTAGCGAACCGGAAGCAAGCTCTGTTATCAGAAGCACAGGAAGCTATGGAGGATCATGAGGGGAGTCTTAAAGTCATTGAAGATGCCATGGGTCTCAAACCAGACTCTACCGCTAGCTATGATACCCGGATTGATGCCCTCAGAAAGAAAAAGCTGGAACTATTCGGGGATGATGGTAGTGGCGGCAAAATCCTGCAACTGATCCGGCAACAGGAGCGTCTGAAAAAAGAAGCAGTAGTCAAAAAAGCGAATATAGAGAACATGGAGCAAGTTCTGGAAGCTGCAGAGGAAGTTGTCAGAAATGAGGGTGGCCCCTTCCAGTACACGCCGGGACAGGCAGAAATACTCGCCAATATGTACGCCTTCATTCGAGCGCACTCTCTCAAGAAGCAGGCCCTGGAAGCCGCAATGGGTCTGGCACACTCAGCAGAACTGAGTGATAAACCAGTACCCGATCTTCTGACTTTTGACTTTGACGATGAATGGGCACCTGTTCACTTGCAGGCATCGGTCGGCAACGATCTAACGTTTGATCAGGCCAGACGAATGGTAGAAGTCTTCAAAAATCTGAAGACGACATTCACGTCCGGGCCTGAAGCAGGTCCGTCTCTGAGCCCTCTGAAAGAAGCCCGGGATCTGGCAAACAGGGCAAGGATTTATATTAAAAGCGGGCCACAACAGTACGACGATGAAATCCACGGTATGGGCGAAGCCGCTATTTACTTCGTCGATTGTGAGGCAAGGGATCTGAAAGGCTTCTCGGAATACTTCGCTGCCCGTTCTGCCAGTGGTAACAAGATCATAACGCTATTGCGTGAAGGTCTGATCAGCAAGGTTGAACTGGAGAACTACATCACGGCCGTCAGAAGTGTCGACGGTTATCAGACAGTGGATGAATTTGAGCACTTCCTGGGCTATGGACATGGAATCAAAGTGGCTGATTTCAAGGCTGTTGTCCGGATGCTGTCCGATGAGGGTGTTAAGGAATTCATGCAGAATGCCTTTACTCCTATGCCCCTGACTGGCCCGGCGGGTATGAAGGAGTCTGTTGCCGGCATGAAAGAGTACGCAGCTTCTGTTATCGCCAACTACGTTCTTGACGATATCGCCTTTGAAAACGGCCGCAAGACGGCTGCATTCCTGACCAATGTTCAGGATACCCTGACACCTTATGCCAATGCTGCTGGCATGTCTGAATCAGAGCTGATCCAGATTATCCATGGCACACTGATGCAGACTCATGCCGCAGCCGTTGAGCGGCAGCTCAATGATTACTGGATCAAGCCTTCGGCCTCGCTGGTGCAGGCGGTCACCTGGTACTTCTCCAGCTACAAACCTCTACTGGTGACATATACCGCCAGGCATGCTGCCAGAGTGTCCCTCGCAAACATGGCGTTTCTCTACCTTCTGGATTTGACCAACAGGGGTGATTACCTGCACCGGATGCCAACACCTTTCCAAAACTGGTTAGAACGCTACGGTGTTGACCTTGACCGAACTGACCAATATGCCTACCACAGTGGCATTGAAAAAGTCTCTGAAGTGGGTGGGCTGGCAATGCCATTGGGTAGGGCCGCTTCCTCAGTCATCCTGCTGAAAACCGGCTCTTTACTGTTTGCCAGACAATACAACGCGAACCCCTACATGTATCGCAACATTTTCCGTCTGGTGCCCGATATAGTGAAATCCATGGGGTCCGGACAGGGAGTTCAAATACCGCTGCTGCACAGGATGACACCCGAAAAAGTGAAAACTCTGGCCTCTGCCACAGCCGGTCTGGTGATGGGTCCGGTTGCCACGGCCGGAGCATACGCCTATGGTATACTATCCCGGTATACCTATGCGCAAACGTTCGGGTTTGCTCTGGCGTCGAGTCTCACTTTCGACTTTTTCATGAACGACAACAAGATGCTGACTCAATGGCTGGGTGGCCCCCTGGGCCGAAGTCTTGACACCATCAACCGCTGGCGAGGAGTCGGTGAAACCGGCGATAACTATGCGAAACGTACTGCCATTGCTACACCTCAACGCTTCAATGAAACGCATGAAGAGTACGCAGGCCGCGTTAAAGTAAACAACATGATGCATGGCTGGACTCGAAGCGAAAATTATCTGCAGTTTCGTGAACGCCGTGATCGCACCATGAAGTTGTTTGACAATGGCTGGGAGAAATACTTCAGGGAAAATGTGCCTGAATGGTCATTCTCCCATGTAGAAAGTATTCCCTACTCTTACACTCTGGGTACCTTCTTCAACTGGCAACAGAGCGACGATAAGAAAGTTTCTGGTCATGATAAAAAAATGCTTCTCAAGGGAGACGATAAAGTGACCCGCGACGAACTCTGATATCAGAAATCAGCGGATGACCTTTTCACAACCATCCCAACGAAACCAGTTTAAAGGAATACATACTGGTTTCGTTCTTCTGAGGCATTAGAATGACGAGCGCTCACCCCAATGTATCAAGCCTTGCAGTAGCCGTTGCCATCAGTTCTTTCGTCACGGGTACACAGGCACTGGCGGATCGCGGGCTGCAGACAAAGTCTGTCGATATTCAGAGCAACGGACATACAGAGTTTACCCGGAGTGAGGTCATCGTTAAACCCACTTTAGGTGATGACCAGCAACCTGTTTTCCAATCCTTTACCACCACGTATCCTGATCAGGCTCCGGCCAGAGCGAGCTATATCGGCGCTTCTATAAGCTTTACAGACATTCTTTCTGATATTGATAGTGTTGTATCCACTGTTGATCTGTTTGAAACAGGTGAGAATAACGTCGCTCAGAAATACACCAAAGTCCTGAAAGTGGCTGATGAGGGTGTCTTCAAGTTCTCCCATAACCTTGCAGAAAAGAAACTGGTCATTGAAGTCAGGGGCGGAATGACCGACCAGGATTCAGTTAAGGCTGTTCGTGATCAATTAATGGGCATTGAATCATTAGAACCGTTAACGGAAATCGCCGGACCCGGACAACTGTTCGGAGTCCTGAAAGGTGCAAATGACAGAGCAGGAAACCTTGGCACAAGTGATCACTATGTCGCCCTTGCCACCATCGAAGTAGGAGCCGTTGAAGTAAACGAGCGCACCTTCATGCGTCTTATCGCTTCCGGCGATCAGCCCCCCGACCCGGGACACCTGGGTCAATCAATCTTTGTCAACGACGAGTCCCTTTTTGCAGCCGCCACCTCAGCCTATATCCAGGTTCATGTCCTTGGAAAGAATTTACAACAGAAGGCACTTAATAATCTGTTAGCACACAGCAAACCCGTCGGATATATTGTACACATTGAGGATGATACACAGGCATATCCTGTGCCTGCGGGTTATCCAAAGTTGGAAGTGGTAGAGGACCCGGGAGAGATTATTGTTTTCCGTGGTCAGATACCGAATCCGGGCGATGTCGCTTTTGTGGAAAGACTCTTTACACTCGACGAAGAAGCTGTCATTGATGACTCTCCTTTTCCAGTGATAGCAAAGGTTAATAAAAACAAGGTCAAAAGCTATCAGTACACCCTTCGTAGCAGGCAGATGGCGCTGCTGGAGGAGTTGGCTGCACAGCCCAATGCAGAACCCGACCCTCATAAACTGATGAAGCTTGCGGACTATGAATACCTCCAACAGGCATTGAGCAGTGCAATTCCAGATCGAGCAGATGAATTTCAGTTCTCATCTGCAAATATCAAAGTCGCTGCAAGGATCATCACGCCAAACTGGATGGAGGCCCAATTCGTAAAACACTTCAGCTTCAAACCAAAACTTAGAGATTTTCTGACTAATGGGTATTTTGTTCAGAAACTTATGCCTCTTTTACCCTCAGTGATGGTCGGGGCCTTTGACAGAGACGAAACGTTTGCAACCAAAATCATGGACGACATGACCAGACAACTGATTGAGGTGGAAAACAAGCTGAAAGAACTACAGAAAGAGGAAATCAGGCTCATCCGGTTTAAATATGCGTTGCAGCACGAATTGGATAGAGCCGATGCCAGCGAGCACATGAAACCGGAAGTACAAGAACGCTATCGGAAAGTTGAGGATAAACTTGCAGAGATTCTTGTTAAGCAGAAAGGTCAGAGAGACCTGCAAGAGAAAATGATGCAGGAAGTCGAGCGAACTGCTCTGCTGGAACAACAACTTCGTAATTCCAGAAAACAAGCCAAAAAAATTCACATTACTCAACTGGCAAAGGAGCTTGGTATTGATGACTGGGATGATACCCAGCCACAAGAAAAGCAAGCCAGACGTCTCTTGGAGAAAATGAATGATATGTGCAAAGCAGTTATCGTGGCACTTACCGCAACAGGACAACCTGACGAAGAAGCTGTAAAAACAAAAGTGCCGATGATTGAAAGCCAGCCCGGTCAACAACGTACTCAACGACAAAGCATCAGCACAGAGACGGAAAAAATAGATAAAATCAAAGCCTGCTTTGCAATCACTGCTTCACATTTAAACCTCAAGACATTTGATGGCAATGCAGATATTAAGACTCAGCAAAAAGTTCTGCTTCAGAGAGTCAGGGCACTGGATGCTCATAGACAGACAATCATGGCGCTGAATGATCGTCAACATCAACCGCTTCAAAGACTTCTCACAAAGAACATTCAAGACGGAGAAATGAAGGTTCAGGATTTACAGGCAAAATTTGTTAAAAGCGGTCTTGATGAAGCTGAAATCAGACTCATGCAAGCTACTGTGGCAACAATTTATGGTACCGCACCGGACCCGGACAGCACACCAGAGTCTCGCAGAGAATTCATGGAAACTATCCAGTTCAATATCAGGAAACTTGAAGTTCTGGAAGATGAACTGGAACTTATCAGAACACCTGTCCACTCAGCCGGGCCTGAAGTGCTTGATAAACTCAGTGCCGTGGAAAAAGTCCTGGGCATGCCCAGTAACGAGTACGATGTGTATTACCGTCGTCAGGCCATTGCTGAGGTAATGCAGTCACACATCACAGCCGCACAGCGCGCAGAAAAAGAGATCCTGGAATTACTGAAGGGCTCAGAGAAAACACTCGAAATTGAAGTCAATAAAGGCGATAACAAAGTAACAAGACTTAGCAAGGTTCACAGGACACTGCTCGAAGATGATATCCCGGAAAACAAACTGGATGAGATAGGAAATAACCTCTTTAAACCAGGCAGCATAACTCTGAGTGCAGACAAGCAAGAAAAAATTAATCTGCTTAGTACACATTTTAGAGGTCATATCTTAAACGAGTTTGAGTCCCCCTTAAGACTACAGAAAAGGTTACTTCAAGCTATAGAGACCGGACTGAAGATTGACAAGAATGAAAACGTTGCTGCCAAAGAAAGAAGCAGGGATTTCATTGCTAAACTGGCCTGGAATCTAAAAGTAGAATTAAAAAAAGATACCAGTCTTAATGAACAGAAGGATGCTCTGAAAGAAAAAATTTGGGCATTAATGGATGATTTATACGAACACAATGTCGATGAAGCTATCAAAAGAGATATAAACAATAAAATTGCTCACCAACTCGAGATTGGGGACTATCAGGATGATGCCCCCATGGAGGATCAGCTCAGTGACATCGCAGCAAAACTCATAGGTTTGGCAGAACAAGTAAACGAAGCGGGTCACCCCAATGTCAACGAACGTATCGCAGCCATTGATGCTGAGCTTGACAGGCAACTCGCTCGTCTGGGGCCTAAACCTCGATACGTTCTTGAGCGTGAGGTCGCCAGAGCCAGACAAGCAGTAAGAGAAGCTGAAGATAAGTCGGAAGCGGTCTATCGCAAACTAGATGATGTTTATCACAAAAAGGGGCCTGTTTCTGCTGACGTCGACCCTGTCACGGGTGAAGACATGATAGCGCCTGATCGGGTAGTGAAAAAAATTCAAACCAGCCTGGGTCTGACACTGGGTGATGAGCAAACCACTGGAGACCGAATAGACGACATCAACACCATCGTTCATGGTTGGGATGAAGTCGATGAAGTTGATCAAACAGCGGGGGGCGAACTGCCTCAAACCAGGAAAAAGTACGCTGATGTCACAGAATTCCTGCGTGAGAACGACTGGAAAAGTGTAGAAGTGACCAATAGACGGCAAGAAGAGTGGAACGCACAAAAGTTTCTCGATCGTAAAAAACTGGAGATTGAAGATATTGGTAACACAGATGAGAAGACTAAAACCAAACGTAAGCAGGAAATCGCCAGACTGGGTTTAATCCTGAAGCGAAGAAGTGAAGCTTTATCAAAAGCAAAAGACGCTCTGACGGATTATCATAAAACCTTTCTTGACGTCGCTGAAGATGCTGTTGGCATTGAACCAGCCCCTTCTGATACCTATAAAGACCGGATCAAGACCCTGAGAAACAAACGTCTGGAGCTGGGCGGGAATGATGGAAAGGGTGGCAAGATCCGGCAACTGGTTCAGGAAAAGGCCCGACTTGAAGCTGAGCTTGAGACCATAAAAGCAGACATCGGGAGAATGAAGGAAGTCCTGAAGGCTGCCGAAGAAGCCGTCGAAAATGACGGCGCCCCATTCCAGTACACGCCCGGACAGGCAAAAATACGGGCGGATTTGCATGCTTACATTCAGGGGGAATCTCTCAGGAAACAAGCTCTTGAAGCCGCAATAGGTCTGGCAGAATCAGCAGTAAAAAGCGGTAAGACAATCCCCTGCCTGTCAACTTTCGATTTTGACGATGAATTTGCACCGATTCGCTTGAAGGTATTGGCCGGAAACGATCTGACGCTTGATCAGGCCACCCGGATTGTCGAAGTCCTCAAAAATCTGAAGGCAACATTCACATCAGAGTCTTCAGAAAACCAGACTCTGAACCCTCTGGAAGAAATTCAGAAGCTGGCCTTCCGGGCGAAGATTCACATCGGAACCGGGACACAAGAGTACGACGATGAAATCCACGGTATGGGCGCAGCAGCTATTCACTTCGTCGAGCATGAACAAGGGGATCTGAAAAGCTTCCCGGAATACTTCGCTACTCACTCTGCCAGTGGTAACAAGATCATCACTCTATTGCGTGAAGGTCAGATCAGCCAGGTTGAACTTGAACACTACATGAAAGCCGTCAGAGGTGTCGACGGTTATCAGACAGTGGATGAATTTGAGCACTTTCTTGGTTATAAACACGGCGTCAAGGTGCCTGATTTCAGGCAGGTTGTCCTGATGCTGCCGGACGAGGGTATTGAGGAGTTTGTACAGGATACTTTTACTCCTGTGACCGTGGCCACCTCTGCCCCGGCAGGTATGCAGGAATCAGTTGCCGGCATGAAAGAGTTCGCAGCTGCTGTCATTGCCAACTATGTTCTTGACGATCTTGCCTTTGAAAACGGTCGCAGGACGGCAGCATTCCTTACCAATGTTCAGGATACCCTGACACCCTACTCCCATGCTGCCGGAATATTTGAATCAGAACTGATCCAGACTATCCATGGCATATTGATGCAGGTTCATGTTGCCGCTGTTGAGCAACAGCTCAATGAAAACTGGGTCAAACCTTCAGCCTCCCTGATACAGGCGGCAACCTGGTACTTCACCCACTACAAACCGCTACTGGTGAGCCACAGCGCCCCGGAGGCTGCCAAATTGTCCCTCTCAAGCATGGCTTTCCTCTATCTTCTGGATCTGACCAACCGGGGCGATTACACGCACAGGATGCTCACACCTTTCCAGCACTGGTTGGAACGCTGCAGTGCTGACCTTGACCGAACCGGCCAATATATCTACCACAGCGGCATTGAAAAAGTCTCTGAAGTGGGTGGGCTGGCAATGCCATTGGGCAAAGCTGCTTCCTCAGTCATCCTGCTGAAAACCAACTCTTTACTGTTTGCCAGACAATACAACGCCAACCCCTGTAGGTATCGCAACCTTTTCCGCCTGGTTCCTGAAATAGTGAAATCCATGGGTTCCGGACAGGGGATTCAGATACCCCTGCTTTACAGGATCACACCTGAAAAAGTGAAAACACTGGCCTCTGTCACAGCCGGCCTCGTGCTGGGTCCGGTTGCTACTGCCGGATCATACGTCCACGGACTTGTATACGGATTTACCTACGCGCAAACCTTCGGATTGGCCCTGGCGTCGAGTCTCACTTTCGACTTTTTCATGAACGACAACAGGATGCTCACACAATGGCTGGGCGGACCTCTGGGGCGAAGTCTCGACAAGCTTAATCGCTGGCGGAGCACGGGTGAATCGGAATATGGCTATGTGAAACGTACAGCTATTGCCACGCCTCAACGCTTCAATGAAACGGATGAAGAGTATGCAGGCCGTATTAAAACAAACAATGTAATGTTTGGCTGGACACGGAGTGAGAGTTATCTGCAATTCCGTGAAAGACGTGATCGCACCATGAAGATGTTTGACAATGGCTGGGAGAAATACTTCAAGAAAAGTGTGCCTCAATGGTCATTTTCCCATGCAGAAAGTATTCCTTACTCCTACACTCTGGGAGCCTTCTATGGATGGCAGCAGAGCGGTAATAAGAAAGTTCATGCTCATGATAAGAAAAATGCTCCTTAAGAGAGACGATAAAAAGACCGGCGACGAATTCTGATATCAGCAATCAGCGGATGAACTCTTCATAAAGAAACGAAACCTACCATACTGATTTAGTTCTTCTGAGGTAGTAGAATGACAAATGCCCGTCACAATGCATTAAGCCTTGCTGTGGCCATTGCCATCGGTTCTTTCATCGTCGGTACACAGGCACTGGCCGATCGCAGGCTGCAAACAAAGTCTGTGGATATTCAGAGCAATGGACAGGCGGAATTCACCCAGAGTGAGGTCATCGTTAACCCAACATTGGATGATGACCAGCAGCCAATCCCTAATTCCTTTACTACCACCTACCCTGATCAGGCTGAAGCCAGAGCGGGCTATGTCGTTCCTTCTGACGGCTTTACAGACATTCTTTCTGGTATTGAGGGTGGCGTTTCCGTAGTTGACCTTTTTGAAACAGACGACAATGACGCTGCTCTGAAGTACACCAAAGTCCTGAAGGTCGGTAATGAGGGAGTCTTCAGGTTCACTCATAACCTTAAAAAAAATAAACTGCTCATCGAAGTCAGGGAAGGAATGACACATCAGGATTCAATCAGGGCTGTTCGCGCTCAATCAGACAACACCCAAACATTAGATCCGTTTACGAAAGTTGCCAGCCCCGAACATCTCGCTGGAGTGCTAAAAAGCGCCAGGGAAAGAACAGGAAAACTTGGCGAAGTAGATAAATTTGTTGCACTTGCCAACCTCGAAGTAGACAAGGTTGATGTAAGAGGGCGCACCTTTATGCGTCTTGTCGCTGTCGGCGACCCTCCTCCTGAACTGCAGCGCCTGGGTCAATCGATCTTTGTTAATGATGAAGCTCTTTTAGCAGCAGCCACCTCTGCCTATACCCAGGTTCATGTTCTGGGAAAAGAATTACAACTGTGCGCTCTGGAAGATTTTTTGTCATACGATCAACCCGTCGGCTATGTTATACACGTCGAGGATGAGACACAGATTTATCCTGTTCCTGCTGATTATCCAAAACTGGAAGTGACTGAAGCTCAGGGGAAGATTATTGTTTTCCGTGGTCAGAAACAGAATCCAACCGATATAGCTTTTGTGGAAGGTCTCCATGACATCTGGGCAGGACTTTCCGATTGTGATGATGAGCCGATTTTACAAGTTAAAAAAGACAATGTCAGAAGCTACCAGTACATCATTAGAAGCAGACAGATGGCACTGCTGGAGGAGTTAGCCTTACAGCACAATACCGGACTTAACAAAGGTAGACAGTACGATCAAAAACTGGAGTCGCTTGCATACTATGAACATCTTCAGCAGGCATTGACAACTGCTACTTCAGATGGAGCAGATCAATTTGAATTCACAATACCACACATCACATTCGTTTCGTCGTTTATCACTCCTACCTGGGTGCATATGCAACTGGTAAAACACTTCGGCTTCAAACCTGTACTTAGAAATTTTCTGACTAACCGGGATTTTATTCATGATATTCACGAACGTATTCCCACTATCACCAAAATGTCTGGCGATCCTTTTGACGATCTTTTTGACGAAGACGGCAGCTTTGCTTCCAGGGTCAATGACAACTTTGCCGGTCAGCTGCTTGAGATGGAAAACGAGCTTTACGAGCTAAGCAAACGGTTACAGCGCAGAGCACAAATAGCCATTGGTAGTGATGAAGAAAAACTGAGAACCCCACAACTCAGGCCGGAAGTTGACGATGAGATTATGCAGCTTCGTCAAGACCTGGAACAAAAGACAAACCTGATACATAGACTTCAGAAAGAAATCGATCGAACAAACCCACAGCTGGAACGCAAAGTCCTTGATGCCAGAGCGAAAGCCAGAAAGATTCGCAACCTTGAACTAGCCATTCAGCTTGGTATGGATGACTGGGATGATACTCTGCCACCAGAACAGCAAGCCGAACTCATCCGCATAAAAATTCATGAAATCAAACAGGCGATTGCTGCCGCAGGGCAGTTTGATGATGAGGCTGCAAAAGAAGCTGCAATCAAAGCCATTTATACATCTTTTGCCGTGTATTTAAACATTCAGAATTTTGATGACAATACAAGTATTGACGTTCAGAAAAAATGTCTGATTCAAAAAATCAAGGCCATAAATTCTCAGGAACAGCTCCTGTCTCAAAAACTTAAGACAATGGATCTTCAACAGGACATCCTGATTAAGAGAATCAAGACACTGAGTAAGCAACAGGCTATTGAGAATTCTTACACTGAGGAAAGAAAATATGCTATAGCGGCGATTCTTGGTATACAGAGCGAAGATAACACACCAGAAGACCGCGAAACTCTGGAATCAACAGTGCGTATGAAACTCTTCGAGCTTGCAAAGCTGAAACAGGAACTGCAAGACATCAGGACACCCGGCCACCCCAGTGCCATGCCTGAAGTACTCAAGAAACTCAGTGTCGTGGAAGAAATCCTGAGTCCGGATCGCTCCTCTGAAAAGGACGATGTGTATCTCCGTCGTCAGGACATTTCTGATGACATACAGGCATACATCCGGGAAGCCGGACAACGGTCAGAGGAAAAGGCCCTGAAAATACTGGAAGCCATAGAAGCACTATTCAACATAAAAACCAATGAAAATGATGACAAAACAACAAGAGTTGACAGGATTCGTACAAGACTTAATGACGATAATCTTCCGAAATACATACTGAATGAGATGGCCAAAGCCCTCTGGGAAGATGACAGCACAGCTCTGGAGGAGAGAGATATCAGACCTGACAGGATTCGTAAGCGTCTTACTTTTAAAATCGAAAATTCGGATCAGCGAGCAAGAGAACGACAGGCAGATTATATTCTGGCTTTAGAGGACAGGCTAAACATCTACCCTCATGAAAACGTCCCAGCTAAAACAAGAGGTGAGGCTTTCACTACTAAACTGGCCAGTGATCTGGGGTTAAAATTTACAAAGAATGAGAACCTGTCTGACCGGAAGCATGCTCTGAGAGGCAAAATTCTGGCATTAATGAGAGAAGTAAACGAAATCTATGACGATGAAAGTATCAAAAGAATCAGAAACTATGAAATAGCTTGCCAACTCGGCATTAAGGGCTTTAAAGATAATGCCCCTTTCGACCAAAGTCTGATTGAAGCAAAACTCCAACAGTTGGATGACAAAGTTCTCAATGCCGGTCGGCCTGACGTTAATGACCGTATTGCAGCCATTGAAAATGAGCTTGACAGGCAAATGGCCCGCCTGGGACCTAAACCCCGATACGTTCTTGAACGTGATGTGGCCAGAGCCAGAAGAGACATAGAAAAAACTGAAAGTGAGCTGGAGGAATTTCGTCGCAAACTGGATGCGGTTCATAGTAAAGCAGTGCCGAATTCAGTACCGGAACAGAAAGAAACACTCGTATCAGATGACGCCCGGATTGTTGCCTTAAGAAACAAGCAGCTGGAGCTGTTCGGGGATGATGATACTGCCGACAGGATCCTGCAACTGACCCGGCAGCACGAATGTCTGGAAAGAGAAGTAGAAGTCAGGGAAGCGAATATAAAGAACATGAAGCAAGCACTGGCAGCTGCAGAACAAGCCATGGAAAATGAGGGCGGGCCCTTCCAATATACGCCGAAACAGGCAAACATACTGGCCCATTTACACACCTTCACTCAGGCACATCCTCTCAGGAAACAGGCTCTGGAAGCCGCACTGGGTCTGGCAGAATCAGCAAAACTGTGCGGTAAACCGGTACCCAATTTCCAGACTTTCGACTTTGACGATGAATTTGCACCCATTCGCCTGCAGGCAAAGGTCCCTGATCTGACATTTAATCAGGCCACCCGGATTGTGAAAGTCTTCAAAGATCTGAAGACGACATTCGCCCTCGAGTCTCCGGAAGATCAGTCTCTGAAGATTCTGGATGAGGTCCAGAATCTGGCGAGCCATGCGAGGGCTTACATTAAAACCGGGCCACAAGAATACGACGATGAAATATACGGCATGGGCGAAGCAGCCACTTACTTCGTTCAGCATGAGCAAGGGAATCTGAAAGACTTCTCGGAATACTTCGCTGTCCGTTCTGTCAGTGGTAACAAGATCATCTCTCTATTGCGTGAAGGTCTGATCAGCCAGGTTGAACTTGATCAATATCTAAAGGCCGTCAGAGGTGTTGATGGTTACCAGACAGTGGATGAATTTGAACATTTTCTTGACTACGGACATGGCGTCAAGGTGCCCCGGTTCAAAGCCGTTGTCCGGATGCTGTCCGACGAGGGTGTTGACGAGTTCGTACAGAGCGCTTTTTCTCCTGTGATCGTGACCGCCACTGAACCGGCAGGTATGAAGGAGTCTGTTGCCGTCATGAAAGAATATGTAGCTGCTGTCATCGCCAACTACGTTCTTGACGACATTGCCTTTGAAAACGGCCGCAAGACTGCAGCATTTCTTACCAATATTCAGGATACCCTGGCGCCTTACGCCAATGCCGTTGGCGTGTCTGAATCTGGGCTGATCAAGGCTATCCATGACACATTGATGCAGGCTCATGCCACAGCGGTTGAGCTAGAGCTCAATGATTACTGGATCAAACCTTCCGCCTTCCTGCTACAGGCAGTCACCTGGTACCTCTCCAGCTACAAGCCTCTACTGGTAACCCGGACCGCCCCGGAAGCTGTCAGGCTGTCTCTCTCAAACATGGCGTTCCTCTATCTTCTGGACCTGACCAACCGGGGCGATTACACGCACAGGATGCTCACACCTTTCCAGCACTGGCTGGAACGCTACGGTGTTGATCTTGACCGAACCGGCCAATATGCCTTCCACACCGGCATTGAACAAGTCACTGAATTGGGCGGACTGACAATGCCTTTCGGCAAAGCCGCTTCCTCAGTTATCCTGCTGAAAACCGGCTCTATGCTGTTTAACAGACAATACAACGCCAACCCCCATAGATATCGCAGCCTTTTCCGTCTGGTGCCCGAAATCGTGAAATCCATGACTTCCGGACAAGGAGTTCAGGTACCGCTGCTGCACAGGATCACACCAGATAAAGTGAAAAGCCTGGCTTCTGTCACAGCCGGTCTGGTGCTGGGCCCGGTAGCCACGGCCGGATCATACGCCCACGGCCTTTTATCTGGGTTTACCTACGCTCAAACCTTCGGATTTGCTCTGGCGTCGAGTCTCACTTTTGACTTCTTCATGAACGACAACAAGGTACTCGCTCAGTGGCTCGGCGGACCACTGGGCCGTAGTCTTGACAAGCTCAATCGCTGGAGAAGCGTGGGTGAAACGGAATCTGACTATGCGAAACGTGCTGCCACTGCCACACCTCAACGCTTCAATGAAACGGATGAAGAGTATGCCAACCGTGTTAAAGCAAACAAAGTGATGCATGGCTGGACCAGAAACGAGAATTATCTTCAGTTCCGTGAACGACGTGATCGCTCTATGAAGATGTATGAGCATGGCTGGGAAAAATACTTCAGGGATAATGTACCTAAATGGTCATTCTCCCATGCAGAAAGTATTCCGTACTCTTACACTCTGGGTGCCTTCTACGAATGGTTGGCAAAAGGGCATCTGTAGTGATTTCTTTCAGGTCGGGCCATCGATCAAACCCTGTTATAAGGCATGCATGAATGTATTCCTGCTCTGAAAAAACAACTCAATTTTACTGGCATTGGACTTTGCCACTGTGAACTAAATTCGCTCAACGGCTCACCGGATTGGCCACTGTGAACTAAATTCACTCAACAACTTACCGGAACAGCCTTGAGCTATTGACAGCCCAGAGTTACTGGAAGTTGCTCTCTCAACTGGTGTAAACATCACTTTTCACGGTATAGAAAGTTATCAGCCTTGAGGTAGTCGAATGACACATGCTCGCCCCCATGCACTGAACCTGGCAGTGGCCGTTGCAATCAGCTCTTCCATCATTGGCACGCAGGCACTGGCGGAACGCAGACTGCAGACAAAATCCATCGATATTGCGGGCAATGGTCATACAGAGTTTACCCAGAGTGAGGTCATGGTTCAGCCCACTTTAGGTGATGACCAGCAGCCAATACCCAAATCCTTTACCACCACCTACCCTGACCAGGCTCAAGCCACAGCGGGCTATAACATGCCTTCCGAAGGCTTCACAGACGTCCTTTCCGGCATCGCCGGTGGCGTTTCCACTGTTGATCTGTTTGAAACAGATGACAATGACATTGCTCAGAAATACACCAAAGTCCTCAAGATTGGTAATGAGGGGGTCTTCAGATTCACCCATAATCTGGCAGAAAAGAATCTGCTCATTGAAGTCAGATTCAGAATGACCCAACAAGATTCCATTGGGGCAGTTTGCGCTCAACTAGGCGACACCCAAACATTAGAGCCATTTACAGAAATTGCCTGCCCTGAGCATCTGGTCGGTGTGCTAAAAGGTGCGAGTGAAAAAGCAGGAAACCTTGGCGAAGTTGATCACTATGTTGCCCTTGCCACCCTTAAAGTAGACAAAGTTAAAGTGAATGGGCGCACCTTCATGCGTCTTATCGCTGCCGGCGTTCAGCCTCCTGAACTGCATCGCCTCGGTCAATCGCTCTTTGTTAATGATGAAGCTCTTTTTGCAGCAGCGACGTCCGCCTACACTCAGGTTCATATTCTGGGGAAAGATTTACAACAGAGAGCCCTGAATGATCTGTTGTCATACAATAAACCCGTCGGCTACGTTGTACACGTTGAGGATGAGAGCCAGTCTTATCCTGTGCCGGCGGGTTATCCAAAACTGGAAGTGACTGAGGCTCCGGGGGATATTATTGTTTTCCGTGGTCAGAAACAGAATCCGGCCGATCTCGCTTTTGTTGAAGGTTTCTATAAGCTCTGGGAAGAAGACGATGTCAATAACCCTAAACCTCCGGTAGCAACACAGGTAAAAAAAGACAAGGTCAAAGGCTACCATTACGTCATTCGAAGCAAACAGATGGCATTACTCGAGGAGATCGCTGCAAAGCACGATGCCCAATATGGCATAGATAAACTGATTACGCTTATGTACTATGAATCTCTCAAGCAGGCATTGGCAAGTGCTGCTCCAGATCAGGCAGATGAATTTGAATTCACAATAAGACACATTAGAGTCGCTTCATCGGTCGTCACGCCAACCCTGATGCATCATCAACTCGTAAAAAACTTCAGTTTCAAACCTACACTTACCAATCTTCTGAATAACCGGTTCTTTGTTTGGGATATTGAGAATACGGTATCTGTTGTCAGCGGCATCAACCTGGCGCAGGCTAACGCTCTTGGGGACGACGAAAGGTTTACTTCCAAAATCCTCGGCGACGTTCTCAGACAGCTGATTGAGATGGAAAACGAGCAGTCAAAGCCAGAGGGAGAAGAGGGCGGAGACACCGTCCTTAACAACCAGTTAAAGAGAGTCATTGCCAGTGACAAAGAAAAACACCGAACGCTTCAGCAAGCCCTGCACAGGGTCATTCAGCTGCACCTTCAGCAGCAGGCAGATGAGGTCGTTCAACCACCTGTTCAGAATCAACAAAAAAAGGAAGAACAGAAAAATGGGTCACCAAAACGTCATCATGAAGTCAAACGAACTCCCGTGCCGAAACAACCAGTTCGTAATTCCCGGCCAGTTGCTACAAGAGTTCAAAACGCTCCGGGGGCAGTAAAGCTGCCTGCGATTGAAGGCCCGTCCGGAATTACTCCGGCCCATGAAAACGACCTGGATGCCCGCTTTAAGACCGTTCAACCTCACCTGCCACACAAGAAAGAACTCACTGATACGGTTATTCATAATTACCTGGCTGACATTGAAATTCTGCTCGGTCTGGTCCCGGACAATAAAAAAGACCCGAAAGTGCGTCATCAGGCCATAAAGCAACACCTCAAACGGCAAGCAACACGAATCAACCAGCTTAGAAACGAGATAGTGTTGACGACGGAGAAAGCTACTGCCAGTGAAAAAGAAAAGCTCAGAGCACTTCAACTCAAGCAACAAATTAAAGATGAGCTTCTACAAGTTCGTAAGGAGAAGGAAGAACTGCAAAACCAGTCACAGATACTTCAGCAGAAAATCGAACAAATTCCAAAGCTGGTACAACAAGTTCGTGATGCCAGAGCAGATGCCACTAAAGCTCGAAACGCTCAACTGGCAGCAGAGCTTGAGATTAATGATTGGGATGATACCCAACCACCCGGGGAACAAGCCAGACTCATCCGACAGGAAATTCATAAAATCAAACAATTGCTGCCCGCAACAGAACAGCTTGATGAAGAAGCAGTAAAAGCAAAACCGGCGACTACCGGAGGCAAGCGCAGTATTACTTTGATCAATGAAAATGATATGGCTGCCCTTCCGTTCATTCCACAGCCGCTGCAACCAAACGAAGAACTATCCGATGAGGAAGCTCGGGAAAGACTGGCTTTTTTTGAAGGTAAGCTCAGCCTTATTCCGGAAAACAAGGATGATCTTGAAGCCCGCCATCAGCACCTGCAGAAGTGCATTAAGCAGCAGTTCTTTGAGGTCTTTCGACAAGATTTTCAGAATCAACAAGATTTGGCAAAACGGAGAAAATGGTTACATCCTGTCCAAGACGAAATCGATCGAATTCCAATGCAGAGAAAAGGAGCTCATGAAGCACTAGCAAGCAGACAAGGGGCAGCAGCGCTTGAAATTGATAATCGGGATGATACCCAGCCATCAGAAAAACAAGCCAGACTCATCATAGAGAAAGTTTATGAAATCAAGCAACCGGAAACTGTAACACCGCTTACCTCAACACCGGTTGCCCTAACATCCATTGCCCCAACATCCATTGCCTCAACACCGGTTGCCCTAACGTCCATTGCCCCAACATCTATTGCCCCAACATCTATTGCCCCAACATCTATTGCCCCAACATCTATTGCCCCAACATCCATTGCCTCAACACCGGTTGCCGCGATATCCATCGCCGCAACAACGCTTACCACAAAAGATTCCTCAACAGAGCAGCCTCAGGTTGAAGCTGTAAAAGAAACACTGGCGAATCATGACGCGCTTCTTGAAGCCACTGAAGAAGCCGTGGTTCTTAAACCAGACTCTACTGACACCTATGATGACCGGCTTGATGCCCTGAGAAAAAAACAGGTACAACCGGGCGGTGATGATGGCACTGGCGGCAAGATCCGGCAAATGATTCAGGAGCTGGCCCGTCTGGAAAGTGAGATTAAAACCGGGCCACAACATTACGACAATGAAATCCACGGTATGGGCAAAGCAGCTATTCACTACGTCGATCATGAACAAAGGGACCTGAAAAGCTTCTCGGAATACTTTGCCAAACATTCTGCCAATGGTGACAGGATCATCGCTCTGCTGCGTGAAGGTCTGATCAGCAAGGTTGAACTTGAGCAGTACATGAAGGCTGTCAGAGGTGCCGATGGTTATCAGACAGTGGATGAATTTGAGCACTTCCTTGGTTACAAACACGGCGTCAGCGTGCCCGAGTTCAAGAAGGTTGTCCAGATGATGTCCGACAAGGGGTCTGAGGAATTCATGCAGAGTGCCTTTACTCCTGTGACCGTGAGCACTAATGGCCCGGCGGGTATGAAAGACTCTGTTACCGGCATGAAAGAATACGCAGCAGCGGTGATCGCCAACTACGTTCTTGACGATATTGCCTTTGAGAACGGCCGCAAAACGGCAGCATTTCTGGCCAATGTTCAGGATACCCTGACACCTTACGCTCATGCTGCCGGAATATTTGAAACAGAACTGATCCAGGCTGTCTATAGCGCACTGATGCAGGCTCATGCCGCAGCAGCTGAGCAACAGCTAATGAAATACTGGGTCAAACCTTCAGCCTCTCTGATACAGGCGGTCACCTGGTACTTCTCCAACTACAAAGCTCTTCTGGTGACCAATACCGCCCGGCAGGCGGCCAGTCTGTGCCTCTCGAACATGGCCTTCCTCTATCTTCTGGATCTGACCAACCGGGGCGATTACACACACAGAATGCTCACACCCTTTCAGCACTGGTTGGAGCGCTATGGTGTCGATCTTGACCGAACCGGCCAATATGCCTTCCACAGTGGAATTGAAAAAGTCTCTGAAGTGAGTGGGCTGGCAATGCCATTTGGCAAGGCTGCTTCCTCAGTCATTCTGCTGAAAACCGGCTCTATGCTATTTATCCGACAGTACCACGCCAACCCCCGGATGTATCGCAGCATTTTCCGCCTGGTGCCTGAAATGTTGACATCAATGGCTTCCGTACAAGGCGTTCAGGTACCGCTGCTGCAAAGAGTCACACCAGAAAAAGTGAAAACTCTGGCCTCTGCCACCGCCGGTATCGTGCTGGGTCCGATAGCCACTGTCGGAGCATACGTCTACGGTCTGATATCCGGGTTTACCTTCGCTCAAACCTTCGGATTCGCTCTGGCGTCGAGTCTTGGTTTCGACTTCTTCATGAACGACAACAAGATGCTCACTCAATGGCTGGGTGGACCTCTGGGCCGAAGTCTTGACGGACTTAATCGCTGGAGAAGCATGGGTGAAAGGGAGTCTGACTATGTGAAACGCAACGCCATTGCCACGCCTCAAGGCTTCAGTGAAACAGATCAGGAGTATACCAACCGTGTTAAAGCAGACAAGGTAATGTATGGCTGGACGCGGAACGAGAATTATCTTCAGTTCCGTGAACGACGTGATCACACCATGAAGATGTATGAGCACGGCTGGGAGAACTACTTCAGGGAAAATGTGCCTAAATGGTCATTCTCCCACGCAAAAAGTATTCCTTACTCTTACACTCTGGGCGCCTTCTACGAGTGGCAACAGAAAGGTAACAGGAGAGCCACAAGGACAGCGTTGCCTGAGGAACCCCTGCAGCCATGAAAGCAGCAATGTTTGATCGTAAGGCTTGTTGGTTCGGAACCTCAGGGCCTGAAAAAGCATGGGAACCCGAGTTTAGCGACACCCTCTCAAGGGACGGGTGTCATTTCAAGGGGTGAGGTCATTGTTCCGGTTTACAGCAACAGGCTTGCGTTTTCGATGTCTTCTTTTGTGATTCGTCAGGTCAAAAGCATTCTTGCAGACAGTCCCGCATGGTCTTTGCAGACCATCCTCTCCGAATACTGTCACATCGCAGGTTTGTGGTCTGCTATGGTCTTTTCTTTTGTGGTTCGACAGGCCTTTGGTATTATCGAAGAGCTTTCCGCATGGCCAAGGTCGGCCATCCTCTCCGATTAGTGTTACGTTGCAGGTTTTTGGCCCGGTATGGTATGTGCTTTTGTGATTCGACAGGCTTGTAGCACTCCTAAGCACCGCCCCACACGGCCGCCGCTGCCCATCCTTCTCAATTACAATTTCCTTACAGGTTTGTTGCCCGGTGTGATCTTTCCTTAAATGATCCGACAGGGCCTGATAACTCCTGCAGACCTTCCCGCATGGCTGCTGCTGGCCATCCTCTCCGGCCATGGTCACTTCACAGGTTCGTTTACCACAGTGCATGTTGCTTTTGTGACTCGACAGGGTTTGAACATTCTTGCAGATTGACCCGCACAGTCGCTCCTTGCCATCCTTGCCAACTACGGTTACGTCACAGGTTTGTTGTCCAGTGTGGAAGATTCTCTTGTGATCCGTCAGGGCTTTAGAACTTTTGCAGTTCGCCCCGCATCGGCGACGCTGGCCATCCTCCCGGATCACGGTTAAGTCACAGATCCGCTGCCCACTATGGTGACTGTTTTTGTGAGTTGACAGTGCATTAGCATTCCTGCAGACCGCCCCGCATGGCTGCGGCTGGCCATCCTTCCCAATCACCATCACGATACAGGTTTTTTGCCCGGTATGGTGTCTTCTTTTGTGATGCGACAGTGCATTAGTATTCTCGCAGACCATTCCGCATGGCCGTGGCTGGCCATCCTCCGGGACTACTGTTACGTCACAAGTTTTTTGCCCGGTATGGTATAAACTTTTGTGATTCGACAGGGCTTGAACACTATTGTAGGCCTTTCCGCATGGTCGCTGCTGGCCATCCTTCCCAACCATGGTCACGTAACAGGTTTGTTGCCCGGTGTGGAAACTTCTTTTGTGATAGCTAAGGGCATTATGATTCCGGAAGACCATTCCGCATGGCCATGACTGGCCATCCTCCGCGACTTCTGTTAAGTCACAGGTTTTTTGCCCGGTATGGTATTTGGTTTTGTGAGACAAAAGTGCTTTTTGATTCTTGTAGACTTTCCGGCATTGCCGCAGTTGGACATCCTCGCTGACTAAGATGACGTTGCAGGTTCCTTGCCCGGTAGAGTCAGTTCTGGCTGCCCCTGCACCCATTGAGTCTGCGACCCCGTCTACAGGGCTGCAACGATAGCAGTGTCCATTGGCCTCGTGGGAGCATGGGCTCTCTCCGGAAGTTTCTTCAGTGCAGTATTTCGAACTTTCTTCACAATCTGACACTATGCTATCGGATGAGTTGGAAGATTGCCGGAATCGACAAACACCATTACAGGGATAGATATAACAATTTAAACCCAAAGTATGCAGGTGTTGTTCAGGATCTTCGTTATCGCCGACAGAGCTGGAAAACAGGAGATTGGTGAAATAGCCCGTGATGTGACTGCTGGCTTGTGGGACACGCTGGCCTGATGATTCTGATGGCTGATAATGAGGTTGTTCTTGTTCAGAGCCTGGCATCATAGCGGTGATGGCAAGCCGGTGATTTTGACTCGTTTCTTGTTGCCCAATCGGGTTAAACAGCGGTGAGTTGGCGTTCCAATAGCTTTTTAAAAGCCAACTGATAGTGATAACTGCTTCTACAGTTATGTGTGAATAAGGGTTTGAGCATAGAGAGGCGTCTCTGGTACTCAGAATGAGCTCATAAGCAACCAGCAGATCCGTCGCGTAAAGCCATCGCCACGAAATTGATTCTATGAGAGTCGTTTTCACTTCCTGACTGTCAGGTTTGTGTCGTTTTTCATCAGATGATGAGTCTGGTTCTACATTGCCGTTTGTGTCGACAGTGTCTGATGGGTTGCCTGACAATGTTGGTCGGTTAAGCTTAATAGAAAAGTTCTGGTCAGGAAAATCTGTATTCTTTTCAACCTCGATAACAATATGTCTTGCCAACGGTTTAGTCTGGCAGACGACAGAAAACGACAGTAACAGCAGTGCCGCAAAAAGTGATTGTTTAATAATTCTGTCCCTGTCTTCTGGTTTACAGAGAAGAAGGATAGATCAGGAAAACAAGGGTGTTTTTATCTTCTTGGCTCGTTACCATGATCTAGCAGCCTGTCGGACTTAAGCGTCCGTAGCGAGGATTGCAAGAAATTGAGGATAAAAATTTCTGCTTCTGAGGAGAATAGCGAGCTATTTGACGAAGAAGCAGGAATTTTTAGACCAATTTATTGCAACCGCAGTAGGACAGCCTTAAGTCCGACAGGCTGCTAGCATGGGAACGAGTCAAAAGCAAAGCTTCTTCAGTTGAATCTCAGAGTTGTTAATCTCTTTAGGGGACAATTTCGAGACAAAGCTAAATTCGCCCAATAGCTAGCGGATTTGCCATTTTGAACTAAATTCACTCAACAGCTTACCGGAACAACAATGAGCGATTCACAGCCGTGAGCAAGTAACAGCCGTGAGCGAATGGAAGTTAGTTCCTGGTCTGGTGTGGAAATGTCTTAACGGTAGTCAAAGTAATCAGCTCTGAGGTAGTCGGATGGCACATGCTTGCCCCAACGCACTGAGCCTTGCTGCGGCCGTTGCCATCGGCTCTTCAATTATTGGTACACAGGCACTGGCCGATCGCAAGCTGCAGACAAAATCTGCCGATATTCTGGGCAATAAACATGCAGAATTCACCTGGAGTGAGGTCATGGTTCGGCCGACTTCAGGCCCTGACCAACAGCCAATACCCAAATCCATTACAACCACTTACCCTTATGAGCCTCTGCTCAGTGTGGACTATGTTATTCCTTCTTTAAGCTTTACAGAGGTTCTTTATGGTATTGAGGGTGGCGCTTCCAGTGTTGATCAGTTTGAAACAGACGAGAATGACGTTGCTCAGATGTACACCAAAGTCCTGAAGGTTGGTGATGAGGGCATTTTCAGGTTCACCCATAATCTTGAAGAAAAGGAACTGATCATTGAAGTCAGAGGCAAAATGACCGATCAGGATTCAATTGATGCTGTTCGTGATCACTTACACCAATCATTGGAACCGTTAACGAAAATCGCCAGCCCGGAACAACTGGCTGATTTGCTGAAAGCTGCCAACAGCAGAGCAGGAAACCTGGGCAAACACGATCACTATGTTGCCCTTGCCATCATTGAAGTTGAAAAAGTTGAAGTGCGTGGTCGTACCTTCATGCGTCTTATTGCTTCGGGCGATCAGCCCCCTGATCTGCAAAGTCTGGGTCAATCGCTCTTTGTCAATGATGAGGCTCTCCTGGCAGCAGCCACCTCTGCCTATATCCGGGTTCATGCCCTGGGAGAGGATTTACAACAGCAGGCTCTAAATGAGCTGTTGGCACACAGCAAACCCGTCGGATATGTTGTACTCGCGGAGGATGATACGCGGGTTTATCCTGTGCCTGCGGGCTATCCAAAGCTGGAAGTAGCAGAAACTCCGGGCGAAGTTATTGTTTTTCATGGCCAGAAGCTGAATCCGAATGATGCCGCTTTTGTAGAAAACCTCTATAAGCTTCGGGAAGAAGCTAAGGCTAATAACCCCGTTCATTCAGTAACAACACAAGTTAAAAACTATAAGGTTGAAAGCTACCAATACGTCATTCGAAGCAGTCAGATGGCACTGCTGGAGGAGTTTGCTGCGCGGCATGGTGCTGAAGCTAACGAAGGTCAAATAACGCTTGAATACGAAGATAAAGTGGCTGCGTTTGCGCTGGCAAACTATGAATCTCTGCTGCAGGCATTGAGCAGTGCTACTCCAGACCGGGCAGGTGAATTTGAACTCACACCGGAACAAATCAGAGCCGCTTCAACAGTCATCACGCCAACCTGGATGCAGAGCCAACTTCTAAAACACTTCAGCTTCAAACCTGCACTTAGAGATCTTCTAACGAACCCGCATTCTGTTGAGAAGATTCTGAAGCATATACCCATTGTCGCCAAATCAGTGACCAATATTTTATACAAAAACAAAAAGTTTGCTTTCCATTTCCTGGACAACATGGTCAGAAAGCTCACTGAGGTAGACAGCGAGCTCGAAGAGCTACTTCAGGCAGTCGAACTCCGCCAGCTTGAATATAAGCAGCAGCACGAATCGGATCCAGCCGATGCCAGTGATGAGATAAAACTGATAGCGCAAGGAATCCATCGGATGATTAAGGATAAACTTGCACAGATTCTTGTGAAGCTGAACGATCAGAGAAGCCTGCAACAGTCGCTTATTCAGGAAATCGAACGAATTCCTCTGCTGAGACAACAAGTTCCTGATGCCAGAAAAAAAGCCAGAAGTGTTTACAACTCCGGACTTGCGATACAACTTGGCATAGATGACTGGGATGACGCCCAACCACTGGAAAGGCAAGCCAGACGGCTCTTGGAGAAAATTGATGACAAGTGCAGCGAGGTTCTCAAAACACGTTATCACTCAACGGAACAGGCTGATGATGGTGCTGTAAAAGCAAAACTGGCTGCGATTGAAGGCCAGCTTGGTATCACTCCCATCAATGAAAACGATCTGGATGACCACTACCGGTCCATTCAACAGCACCTGATATATAAAACAGAACAGATCATAGGGGATGACCCCTTCATACTTATCATTAAACAACGGCCCGGCGGCGGCCTGGTCCCGTTCGACGAAGCTGACCTGCAGGCCCGTGACCAGGTCAATAAGCAACAAAGCGCCCTCACAGAGGCTGAAAAAGCAGCTGAAATCAAAGCTCGCTTTGCCGTCATTGCGGAACATTTAAACATTCAGAATTTTCGTGGCGATGCAGATATTGACACTCAGCTGGCACTTCTGCTTGAGAAAATTAAGTCAATGAAATCTCATCAACCAAGACTTATGAATCTGAGTACCCGCCAAAATGACCCGCTTGAAAAATACCGCACAAAGAATATTCAAACCGAACAAATGAAGTTTCAGCATTTACTGAACAGACCCGTTCAAAACAGGTACGGTGAAGCTGACATCAAACGCCTGCAGGGCACTGTGGCAAATACTTTTGGTATAGAACTGGAAAACCCCGGAACAAAAGGCCAGATAGCCAGACTTGAAATTCTTGAGAAACTGGATGCCGTAGAAAAAGCCCTAATCCCGGCAATAAAGCGTAGTCTCTTCGACGATGTAAGAACCAGATATAACGAGATTGCCCATCATCTTGGCATTGAGGACTATAAATACGCTGCCCCCGATATTGTTAAGATCCATCTCATTAAAGAAGAACTCAAAAAGCTGTCTGTAAAACTTTTTGCACTGGGTGACCCTGACGTTAATGAGCGTATCGCAACCATTAATGCTGAACTTAACTGGCAAATGGCTCGTCTGGGATCTAAACCCCGATATGTTCTTGATCGTGAGGTAGCCAGAGCCAAAGGAGACATTGAAGAAGCTGAAACTGAGCTGGAGGAACTTCATCGCAAACTGGATGCTATTCATCGTAAAGAAGTGGCATTCACACATTCTACCGACGTCCACCCTGACACAGATAAAGATATCACGGTTCTCAATCAGGCAATGAAACACACTCAGACCGGGTCAAGCCTGACTCAGGGTGATAATCAAACCCCAAAAGACCAATTAGACGGCATTGAACGTTTTATTCAGAAAAGCGAAGACGGTTCAGGAAGACGAGTCGAGATCGTTCAGAAACTGATAGCTACTATTAGAAATCTGAAAATCCCCTTTGATAATGACCCTGATAATCTGTCTGAAGAAGATTACATCAATGCCATAGTAGACTATGCAGCCTCTTACGGTCGGGATAAGGCCGATGAAGTCGATTACCTGGGCAAATTGCCTGAAACCAGGAGACAGTACACTCAAATCACGGAGTTCCTCCATGAGCACGATTTTAGAAAAATGGAATTGGCCTATGCACAGGACGGTGAAAAGCAGGCACAAGAGGAACTGGACACTAAAAATCGGGCGATTGACCATTCCAGAAACATCGATCCGGAAACTAAAACCAAACTTAAAGACGAAAGAGATGCGCAGGCCTTGATTCTGGAATGGAGAAAGGCAGTAGTATCAGAAGCTCAGGCAAATCTGGAGGTTCATGGAGCGTCTCTCAGAGTTATTGAGGATGACGTGGGTCTCAAGCCAGAGCCCACTGCCCGCTTGGCTGAGCGTGTTGATGCCCTGAGAAATAAACAGGTGCAACTGGGAGGGCTCGATGGTACTGGCGGCATGATTCAGCAACTGACCGAGGAACAGGACAGTCTGAACAGAGAAATAGAAATCAGAAAAGCGCGAATAGTGATCTTAAAGGGAGTTTTGGAATCGGCAGAAGAGGCTATCGAAAATGAGGGTGTTTCCTTCCAGTACACGCCGGGACAAGCAAAAATACTGACCGAAATACACACCTACATGGGCGAACATTCATTCAGGAAACAGGCTCTGGAAGCCGCAATGGGTCTGGCGAAATCAGCTGAACTAAGCAGTAAGTCAATACCCAATCTTCAGACTTTTGACTTAGATGATGAATTTGCACCGATTCGCTTGCAGGCATTGGTGGGAGATCATATGACGTTTGACCGGGCCAGACGGACTGTGGAAATCTTCAAAAATCTGAAGACGACATTCACGATCAGGCCCACAGAAGATCAGTCTCTGAATCCGCTGGGAGAAGCCCAAAAGCTGGCGGAAAGGGCAAGAAGTCACATTAAAACCGGGCCACAACACTATGACGATGAAATCCACAGCATGGGCGAAGCCGCTATTCACTTCATCGAGCATGAACCAAGGGATCTGAAAAGCTTCTCGGAATACTTTGCTGCCCATTCTGTCAGTGGCAACAGGATTATAGCTCTGCTGAGTGAAAGTCTGATCAGTAAGGTTGAATTAGAGAACTATATGGAGGCCATCAGAGGTGTCGACGAATATCAGACAATGGCTGAATTTGAACACTTTCTTGGTTATAAACACGGCGTCAAGGTGCCTGAGTTCCAAAAGGTTGTCCGGATGCTGTCCGACAGAGGTACTAAGGAATTTATGCACAGTGCCTTTACTCCTGTGACAGCCACTGGCACGACGGGCATGAAAGAATCTGTTGCAGGTATGAAAGTTTACGCGGCTGCGGTCATCGCCAACTACGTTCTTGACGATATTGCCTTTGAAAACGGCCGCAAGACAGCAGCATTCATGGTCAAGGTTCAGGATACCCTGACACCTTATGCTCATGCTACCGGCATGTCTGAATCAGACCTGTTCAAGGCTATCGATAGCACATTGATGCTGGCTCATACCGTTGCTGCTGAGCTACAGCTAAACGATTACTGGATCAAGCCTTCAGCCTTCATGGTACAAGCCCTAACCGGGTACTACTCCAGCTACAAACCTTTAATGGTGACCCATACCGCCCCGGAAGCTGTCAGGCTATTCCTCTCAAACATGCAGCTCCTCTATTTTCTGGATCTGACCAACAGGGGCGATTACATGCACAGGATGCTCATACCTTTCGAACACTGGATGGAACGCTATAGAGTTGATCTTGACCGAACCCGCCAATATGCCTATCACAGCAGAATTGAAGAAATCTCTGAAGTGGGCGCTCTGGCAATGCCATTAGGTAAGGCTGCTTCCTCGGTTATTCTAATGAAAACCGGCTCTGCGCTGTTCACCAGACAGTACAACGCCAACTCCCATAGGTACCGCACCATTTACCGTCTGGTCCCCGAAATGGTTAAATCCATGGGATCCGGACAAGGAATTCAGATACCGCTGGTGCACAGGATCACACCGGAAAAAGTGAAAATTCTGGTCTCTGCCACAGCCGGCATCGTACTGGGTCCGGTAGCCACTGCCGGAGCATACGCCCACGGTCTTTTATCCGGGTTTACCTACGTGCAAACATTCGGATTAGCTCTTACAACAAGCCTCACTTTCGACTTTTTCATGAACGACAACAAGATACTAACTGACTGGCTGGGAGGACCTCTGGGCCGAAGTCTTGACAAACTTAATCGCTGGAGAGGCCTGGGTGAAACGAAAACTGACTATGTTAAACGCACTGCCATTGCCAAGCCTCAACGCTACAATGAAACGGATGAAAAGTATGCTTGCCGTGTTAAAGTAAAGAACGTAATGTACGGCTGGATGCGAAACGAGAACTATCTTCAGTTTCGTGAACGGCGTGACCGAACCATGAAAATGTACAGCAATGGCTGGGAGAAATACTTCAAAAAAAATGTGCCTAAATGGTCATTCTCCCATGCAGAAAGTATTCCTTACTCTTACACTCTGGGTGCCCTCTACAAATGGCATCAGAATATTGACAGGAAAGCCAGGAGGACCTCAGCACCTGCCTCCTCTACAGCTGTGAAAGCAGCAATGGCTGGTCACGAGATTGAGAGGTTCGACCCTGATAAAGATAAGAAAATCCACGGCGAACTTTAATATCAGAAATCAGTGAATGCCCACTCAGTAGCAATACCCATCGAAAAGCAACCAGTATAAAGGAATACATAGTGATTGCTTTCAGGTCAGGCTATCAAATAAACCCTGTTTTCAGGCATGCATGAATGTATTCCCGCCCTGAAAAAACCACTCAATTTTACTGGCATTGGACTTTGTCATTACGAACTAAATTCGCTCAATTGCTTACCGAATTTGCCACTGTGAACTAAATTCACTCAACAACTTACCGGAACAGCCATGAGAAACTGGAAGTTGCCTGCTTATCTGGTGTGGTGATCACTTTTCACGGTAATAAAATACTCAGCTCTGAGGTAGTAGAATGACATATGTTCGCCCCAACGCAATCAGCCTTGCCGTGGCCGTTTCCATCATTTCTTCCATCACTGGTACACAGGCACTGGCCGAACGCAGGCTGCAGACAAAATCCATGATTATATTGGACAATGGACATACGGAGTTTACCCAGAGTGAGGTCGTGGTTCAGCCAACTTTAGGTGATGACCAGCAGCCAATACCCAAATCCTTTACTACCACCTACCCTGATCAGGCTGAAGCAAGGACTGTCCATGACATATCTTCTGAAGGCTTCACAGACGTTCTTTCTGGTATCGACGGTGGCGTTTCCACTGTTGATCTGTTTGAGACAGACGACAATGACGTTGCTCAAAAATACACCAAAGTCGTCAAGGTCGGTAATGAGGGGGTCTTCAGATTCACCCATAACCTTGCAGAAGAAGAGCTGATCATTGAAGTCAGAAATGGAATGACCGATCAGGATTCAATTGAGGCTGTTCTTGCACACTTGGATGGCACCCAACCATTTGAACCGTTAACGAGAGTCGTCAGCCCCAAAAAGCTGGTCGGAGTATTGAAAGGAGCCAATGATAGAGCAGGCAACCTTGGCAAAGTCGATCACTATGTAGCCCTTGCCACCATTAAAGTAGACAAAGTTGAAGTGAATGGGCGCACCTTTATGCGTCTTGTCGCTGTCGGCGATCAGCCGCCTGAACTGCAGCGTCTGGGTCAATCGCTCTTTGTCAATGATGAAGCGCTTTTAGCAGCAGCGACTACTGCCTACACCCAGGTTCACGTTCTGGAAAAAGATTTACAACAGAAAGTCCTGAATGATTTGTTGTCATACCAGAAACCCGTCGGATATGTCGTCCACTTCGAGGATGAGACACAGGTTTATCCTGTGCCTGCGGGTTACCCAAAACTGGAAGTGTCTGAGGCTTCGGGGGAGATTATTGTTTTCCGTGGTCAGAAGCAGAACCTGGCCGACACCGCTTTTGCCAGAAGCTTCCGTAACCTCTGGGACATAGACCCTGATAACCCCAGCTCTCCGGTATCAGTGAAGGTAAAAAAAGATAGGATCAAAAACTTACAATACATCATTCGAAGCTCGCAGATGGCACTGCTGGAAGATTTATTTGAGATGTACGATGCCAGAGCTTACGAAGATCAATCGACTAAGCTTTCACTGAAAAAAGAACAGGCGACGATTGAGCTTGCATACTGGGCATCTCTCGAGCAGGCATTGATCAGTGCTACTCCAGATCAAGCAGATGAATTTGTATTCACACCAGATCATGTCAACATCGCTGCTTCGGTCATCACACCAACCTGGATGCGTGCTCAAATCGAACGACACTTCAGCTTGAGACGCGAAATTAGCAAACTCCTGAATAATCAGCTGTTTCTCCACAATATTAAGGAAGTGGTACCTCTTGTCAGCATTACCAATGAAGCCCAGATCGATATTCTTGGAGATAACACAGAGTTTGCTTCCAAAGTCACGAGCGACATGGCCAGAAAGCTGATTGAGCTGGAAAGCTCGCTGGAAATGCTGCAGGCAAGTGAAAGCGAACGAGAAAGTGAACTCATCCGGTTTAGAAGCCATATAGAGCTCACAACGGAGAAATCCACTACCAGTAAACAGGAATTATTCAAAGCACTTCGAAGCAAGCAAAGAATTGAGAATGAGCTCGCACGGCTTAGAGGAGAGAGGGGAGAACTGCGTAGCCTGTTACTGGAACTTCAGCGGGATGTCGAACGAATTCCCAAGCTGGAGAAAAAAATTCGAATTTTCAAATCATTTGCCACAAAAACTTTCAATACTCAAACGGCAGCAAAGCCCGATATTGATGATTGGGATGATACCCAGCCACCGGAAGAACAAGCCAGACTCACCGGAAAAAAAACTCTGGCGATCAACCCATTGGTTGCCGCAACAGGAGAGCCTGTTAAAGAGGCTGCAAAAACAAAACAGGCGGATATTGGCGGCAAGCGCGGTTTTATTTTGGACAATGGAAACGACCTGACTAACCTTCAGTTCATTCAACAGCAGCTGGAACAAGACGCTGAACTCTCCGATGAGGAAGATCTGGAACAACTAATTCTTAATGCCAGAACCGATGCCACAAAAGCTCGCAACGCTCAAATGGCAGCAGAGCTTGGCATTGATAACTGGGAGGATGCCCAGCCATTAGCAAAACAAGCCAGACTCATCAGCCAGAAAATTATTGAAATCCGACGACCAGTTACCGCAACATCGGTTACCGCAACATCGGTTATCGCAACATCAGTCATCGCAACATCGGTCATCGCAACATCGGTCATCGCAACACCGTTGGCCACAACAGCGGTTGCCAGGACGTCGGTCGCCGCAACACCGGTTGCGACAATATCAGATACCGCGACGGTTACCGCAGCAAACGCTGCAACAGAAAAACCTCGGGAAGAAGCAGTCAAAGAACAACTGGCAGCCATTGAAAGCGAGCACGATATTACTCCAGACAATGAAAACGGTCTGGATTCGGGTCATCGATCCATTCAACAGCACCTGCAACAAAAGGCAGAACCAGCCGATTGGATAGCCCAGAATAATCCGGCTAACATTGACGTTCAGCTGAGTCTCGTCCCGGATGAAGAAAAAAACCTGGAAGTCCGTTACCAAGCCATTCAGGAGCCAGCAAAACAGCAGGCAGTTCAGATCGTTCAAGAACATCTTCGGCTACAGAGCATTAGAAAAGATGCTGAAAAAGAAGATGAAATCAAAGCCCTCTATAAAACCATTGCCGCACATTTAAACATTCCGGATTATGATAGTAATGCTGATGATGATGATATTGAAGCTCAACATGATCGCCTGATTCAGAAACTTAAGGCAATGTACACTAAACATGAAATCATGCGTAACAGACTTAAGACCCTGCTCGGTCAAAAGGATTTAGAGGACTCCTTCACCCACGTCAGAAAAGCCACTCTGAAAAAGATTCTTGGTAATGAGCTGGCTAAAGACAGCAATCTGGAAGACCGCTTTATCCTGGAAAGAACGGTATATCTCAAGCTCTTTAAACTTGCGAAGCTGGAAAAAGAACTGGAAGACATCAGAACACCAGGCCACCCCAAAGTCATGCCTGAAGTCCTTGAGACACTCACTGCCGTAGAAAACGCCCTTGATATGCATTGCCTTGATCAAAACGACGACGTCTATCTCCGTCGCCAGGACATTTCCAGAGAGGTGCAAGTGTACATCAGAGACGCCAGACAGCTGGCTGAGAAAGAGGCCCTGAGCATACTGGGGGTCGCAGAAGAAATACTCGGCGTCATAGCCTATGAAGAGGACGACAAAATATCAAGACTCACCAGGATTTCCGGCATACTCAATAGCCATGCTATCCCGGATGAGAAACTGGATGAGATACGGGATGAGATAGATATCATCCTTTGGGCATTTGAAAGCAAAACCCTGAACGTGAAGAACCTGACACTCATCAGGCTTCTTGCCCACCTTCGCTATAAACTCGAAGACCCTGCCCCGGATAAGCAAGCCAGGTTGCGACAGACCGATCGGCTGGAAACCATAGAAAAAATACTCAACATTAAATTCAACGAAGAGGATGACCAGGCAGCAAGACTTCCCCTGATTCTCACACTGCTTGAAGGTGATGATGTTCCGGAAGATACGCTGGAGCAGATAGATCAGACCCTCTGGAAAGAAGACAGCACAGCGCTCGACGAGAGTGTTCTCAAACTCAGGAGGCTTCATGCGACTCTTGCCTATAAAGTCGAAGATTTGCATCTGGAAAAGCAAGCCAGTGAAAGACAGGCACGTTTACTTGCAGCCGTAGAGGACAAGCTCAAGATCTACCCTTCTGAACACATTGCTGCTAAAGACAAGGTCAAGGCTCTCACCGCTAAACTGGCCAAAGATCTGCATGTAGCACTTGAAGTAGATGACAACCTGCCTGATGGGAAGGATGCTTTAAAAGCCAAAATTCAGGCGTTAATAGTGGGCATGGCCAATGACGATGAAGCTGTCAGAAGAGCCAGAAACAATAAAGTAGCTCACCAGCTCAACATTAAGGACTATAAAGATGATGCCGCTATCGACGACCAGAACAGCCTGATTGAAGCGAAACTCAATGAGCTGTTCGGAGAAATTTTCAATGCGAGTCAGTCTGACGTTAATGAGCGAATCGCAACCATTGAAAATAGACTGGACGGGCTAATGGCTCGCCTGGGACCTAAACCCCGGTACGCTCTTGATCGAGAAGTAGCCAGAGCCAGGAAAGCTGTGGGAGAAGCTGAAAATGAGCTGCAGGCTCTTTACCGCAAGCTGGGGGCTATTCTTCATGTACGTGTGGTATCTAATTCTCCTGCCACCTTCCCTCTCACGGATGAAGAAAAGGCAATTATTAATCAGAGAATGAAACAAATTCAGACCGGTTTAGGTCTGGTTGCAGTTGATGAGCAAACCTCGGAAGAGCGAGTAGACGACATCAGACATTTCCTGCAGGGAGACGGTTCAGGGAGACGAGCAGAAGTTGTTCTGAAACTGAGAGCTGTCACATCAGATCTGGACATCTCTGTTGAGAGTAACCCTGATGCATCAGAAGAAGAGAATTATTTTAATGCCATTAAAGCCTCCGTAGCCACTCCCGGTCGGGATAAATTCGAGGTAGTCGTTGAAACAGTTGGTGAACTGCCTGAGATCATGAAAAAGTACGCTCAGATCGCAAAATTCATGCGTGAGCGCGACCATAAACTGAAGGAAGTGATCCTCGCACGAGCAGAAGAAAGTGATGCAAGACACAATCTGGACAGTAAAAATCAGGAGATTGACGAGCTTAAGGGCGTCGATCAGGAAGCCAAAGCTCTGCTTGAAGACGAGATAGCCGCGCTGGAGTCAGTCCTGAAACAGAAAAGTGCGGCTATACCGTTAGCACAAAAAGCTCTGGCGGATCATGAAGAAAATCTTAAAGACATTGAAGATGAACTGGGTCTTAAACAAGATTATAGTGCCAATTATGAAGACCGGATCGACGCCCTGAAAAACAAACAAGTAAAGCTGGGCGGATATGACGGTACTGGCGGGAAGATCCTGCAACTGACCCTGCAGCAGGAGCGCCTGAAAAAGGAAGTAGAACTCAAGACGGCGACTATAGAGAACATGAAGCAAGCCCTGGAAGCGGCACAGGAAGCTGTCGAAAATGAGGGTGGCCCCTTCCAGTACACGCCGAAACAGGCAAAAATACTAACCGAGTTGCACGCTTATATGCAGACGCACTCTCTCAAGAAACAAGCTCTGTCAGCCGCAATGGCTCTTGCAGAATCGGCAGAAAAAAGCGGTAAGCTAATACTACCATACCTTCCGACTTTCGATTTTGATGATGAATTGGCACCGATTCGCCTGCAGGCAATGGTTGGAGACCATCTGACGTTTGATCAGGCCAGACGTATTGCGGAAGTCTTCAAAAACCTGAAGGCGACCTTTAGGTCTGAGTCTGCAGAAGATCAGCCCACGAATGCCCTGAAAGAAGTCGAATTTCTGGCACACAGGGCCAGGATCGAGCTAAAAACCGGGGCTCAACAATACGAAGACGAAATATACGGCATGGGCGCAGCAGCCATTCACTTTGTCGAGCATGAACCAGAGGACCTGAAAGGCTTCTCAGAATATTTCGCTACTCGTTCTGCCAGTGGTAACAAGATTATCGGTCTGCTGCGTGAAGGTGTGATCAGTAAGGTTGAACTTGAGAACTACATGAAAGCCGTTAGAGGTGTGGATGGTTATCAGACAGTGGATGAATTTGAACACTTCCTTGGCCACAGACACGGCGTCAATTTGCCTCACTTCAAGACCGTTGTCCAGATGCTGTCCGACAAAGGCACTGAGGAATTCATGCAGAGTGCCTTTACGGCTGTCCCCGTGACTGCCACCAGCCCGGCAGGTATGAAAGAGTCTGTTGCCGGCATGAAAGAATACGCAGCTGCTATCATTGCCAACTACATTCTTGACGATATTGCCTTTGAAAACGGCCGCAAGACGGCAGCATTCCTGACCAATGTTCAGGATACCCTGGAACCTTACGCTCATGCTGCTGGAATATTTGAATCAGAGCTGATCCGGGCTATCCATGACACATTGGTGCAGGCTCACGCCGCAGCGGTTGAGCGACAGCTCAATGATTACTGGGTCAAACCTTCAGCCTCTCTGTTACAGGCGGTTATCTGGTACTACTCCAACTACAATCCTCTACTGGTGACCTATACCGCTCCGGAGGCAGCCAGACTGTCTCTCTCGAACATGGCGTTCCTCTATCTTCTGGATCTGACCAACAGGGGTGATTACACACACAGACTGTTTACACCTTTCCAGCACTGGCTGGAACGCTATGGTGTTGATCTTGATCGAAACAGCCAATATGCCTATCACAGTGGCATTGAAAAAATATCTGAAGCAGGCGGGCTGGCCATGCCATTGGGCAAGGCCGCTTCCTCAGTCATTCTGCTGAAAACCGGCTCTCTGCTGTTTGCCAGACAATACAACGCCAAACCTCGTATGTATCGCAGAATTTTCCATCTGGTTCCGGAAATAGTGAAATCCATGGGTTCCAGACAAGGGTTTCAGGTACCGCTGGTACACAGGATCACACCAGAAAAAGTGAAAACTCTGGCCTCTGCCACAGTCGGCCTGGTGCTGGGTCCGGTAGCCACTGTAGGAGCATACGCCCACGGTCTTATATCTGGATTTACCTATGCTCAAACCTTCGGATTCGCTTTGGCGTCGACTCTCACTTTCGACTTCTTCATGAACGACAACAAGATACTTACTCAATGGCTGGGCGGACCTCTGGGCCGCAGTCTTGACAAAATCAATCGTTGGAGAGGCGTGGGCGAAACGGAAGCGGACTATCTGAAACGAACTGCCATTGCCACGCCCCAACGCTTCAATGAAACGGATGAAGAGTATGTCAGCCGAGTTAAAGCAAACAACGTGATGTATGGCTGGACACGAAACGAGAATTATCTTCAGTTCCGTGAACGACGTGATCGAACCATGAAGATGTTTGAGAATGGCTGGGAGAAATATTTCAAGGACAATGTGCCTAAATGGTCATTCTCCCATGCAGAAAGCACTCCGTACTCCTACACTCCGGGTGCCTTCTATGATTGGCAACAGGGCGATGATCAGAATGTTCATGGTCATTAAAAGAAATACCCCACAATCAAGATTTCTACCTGCAGCCATGACCCGCTGACAGCCGCGAGCGATTGGAAACCCTCTTCCTCACCCGATGTGGCCATCGCTTTTCGCGGTAATAGAAGTACCCGGCTCTGAGGTAGTAAAATGACATATACTCGCCCCAATGCATTAAGCATTGCAGTGACCATTGCCATTAGCTCTTCCATTATTACTACACAGGCACTGGCCGCGCGAAGGCTACAGACACATTCTGTTGATTTTTCGGGCAGTGGACAAGCGATTATTACCCAGAATGAGGTTCTGCTTAAGTCAACTTTCGGTGATGCCCGTCAGCCAATACCCAAATCTACCACCACCTACCCTGTTCAGACTCAAGCCAGAGTGGGTAATGATGTTCCTTCCGCAGGCTTCACAGACGTTCTTTCTGGTATTGAGGGTGGTGTTTCCACTGTTAACCTGTTTGAAACAGACGAGCATGACATTGCTGAGAAATACACCAAAGTCCTGAAGGTCGGTGCTGAGGAGGTATTCAGGTTCACGCATTGCCTGAAAGACAAAAAACTGCTCATTGAAGTCAGAAGCGGGATGACCGACCCTGATTCAGTGGCAGCAGTTCGTGCTCAATTAGGTGACGACCTGCAATTAGAACCTTTAACGGGATTCGCCAGCCCCATACAACTAGTCGGGGTGCTCAAAGGTGCGAATCAAAGAGGAGGAAGCCTTCGTTCAACTGATCACTATGACGTCCTTGCCACTATTAGGGTAAAGGAAGTTGAAGTGAACGGGCGCACCTTCATGCGTCTTATCGCTGCCAGCGATCAGCCTCCTGAACTGCAGCGTCTGGGTCAGTCGCTCTTTGTCAATGATGAGGTGCTTTTCGCAGCGGCCACCTCTGCCTATACCCAGGTCCATATTCTGGGGGAAAATTTACAACAGGAAGCTCTGGATGATCTGTTGTCGTACCAGAAACCCGTCGGATATGTTGTACACGTCGAGGACAACACACAGGTTTATCCAGTTCCTGAGGGTTATCCGAAACTGGAAGTAACTGAGGCTCCGGGAGAGATTATTGTTTTCCACGGTCAGAAACACAATCCGACCGATGTCGCTTTTGTGGAGAGCCTCCAAAGGCACTGGGAAGAATTTGACGCTAATGATAATGACTACACTACAAAGATTAAAAGAAACAAGGTCAAAAGCTACCAATACATCATTCGAAGCAGGCAGATGGCTCTGCTGGAGGAGTTTTCTGCCAAATTGGCTGTACAGCACGATGCTGAACTTAACGTATTTAAACTGTCGACGCTGACATACTATGAATCTCTTCGGCAGGCATTGGCCGTTGCTGCTCAGGATGAAACCGACGAATTTGAATTCTCAACCACAAAACACATCCGGGTCACTTCATCTGTTATTACGCCAATCTGGATGCAGGTTCAACTGGAAAAACACTTCAGCTTCAAACCCGTGCTCAGAGAACTCCTGACTAACCCATATTTTGTTCAGAATGTTCGCAAAGATGTAGAGTCGGTCGCGGAACTGATGCAGAGCTTTGCTTTTGACGAAGGCGCAAAGTTTGCTCACAAAGTCATTGGTGACATGACCACTCAGCTGCATGAGATGGAAATTGAGCTGGATGAGCTACAGGAAAGAGAAGGCAGATTCACCGGGCTAAGCAAACGGCTACAGCGAGCCATTGGCAGTTATGAGGAAAAACTGAGAGTCCAACCACTCAAGCTGGAAATTGACGATGAGCTTATAAAGCTTCGCAACCTTGAATTGGCCACACAGCTTGGTATGGACGACTGGGATGATACTCTGCCACTGGTAAAACAAGCCGAACTGATCAGTATAAAAATTCATGAAATCAACCTGGCGATTGCCGCAACAGGCCAGTTTGATCATAAAGCTGTAAAAGCAAAACTGGCAGGCATTGAAGGCCAGCTCGGTATTTCCCCGGTCGATGAAAACGATCTGGATGCCCGCTTTCAATCGATTCAACAGCAAATACAGCATATTCAACACAAGACAAAACAGGCCGACGAGGAGACCCTGCGCAGACTGACTACTATTGAAGGTCAGCTCGCTCTGAGACCGAACAACGAAGCTGACCTCGAAGCCCGTCACCAGGCCATTCTACAGCACCTTAAGCAAAGGGATGCCCTTTTCTTTCAACTGTATCTTCAACAACAGAGCACCAGAAAAGATGCTGGAAAAGAAGCTGAAATCAAAGCCCGCTATGCAACCATTGCTACACATTTGAAGATTCCGAATTTTGATAGCAACGCAGATATTGAGGTTCAACAAGAAAGCATCCTTGCATCACTTGCCGGAATGAATCTCAGAGAGGAAGTTATGCGTCAAAAACTTTATGAAATGAACAATCAACGCAATAGGGAGGATTCTTACACAAGGATCAGAAAAGTTGCTCTGGCAGCAGTTCTTGGTATTGAGCTGAGTGATGTTGAAACCAGACTGAAAGACCGCGACACCCTGGAATCAACAGTCTATTTCAAGCTTTTTAAACTTAAAGAGCTGGAAGAAGAACTAAAAGACATCGGAACACCAGGTCACCCCAAAGCCAAGCCCGAAGTCGTTGGGAAACTGACTGCTGTGGAAAATTCCCTGAAGATGCATTACGCCAATAGTGAGAACGATGTGTATTACCGTCGTCACACCATTTCTAAAAAAATTCAGGCATATATCACAGCAAGCAGGCAGCGGGTAGAGGGAGATGCGCAGGTGGTACTGAAAACCGTAGAGGAAATACTCGGGATCAATGTCAATGAAGGTGATGACAAAGCAACAAGACTTGACAGGATTCGTACAAAACTCGAAAACAATGATTTATCAGACTCCATGCTGGATGCGATAGTACAAACTTTCTGGAAAGAAGACATTACACATGCGAGCCAACAGAGGGCAACAAAATACGAGAATCTTAAAAGGCATCTTACGTTTTATGTCGAAGATGCGAATGAGCGAGCCATTAGACAACAGATAAAGCTGTTTAAAGAGATAGAGGCCAAACTGCATATCTGCTTCACTGTAAGCAATGCGGCTAAAGAAAGAGGCAGGACTTTCCTTGCTAAACTGGCCAATGATCTGGGGATAATATTAGAAGACGATATTCACCTTTCTGACAACAAGTATGCTATTAGCAACGAAATTTCGGCATTAATGGAAGAAGTAGGCGAAGTCTATGGCGATAAAGATGTCAAAAGAGTCAGAAATAATGAAATTGCTCATCAAATCAACATTGAGAATTATAAAGATGACGCCACTATAGAAGACCAAAACATTCTAATAAACAAAAAACTCCAACAGCTGTCTGAAGAAGTTTTCAAAGCAGGTGTTGCTGACGTCAATGAGCATATCGCAGCCATTGAAAATGAGCTTGACAGACAAATAGCTCGCCTCGGACCCAAACCCCGATACGTTCTTGATCGTGAGGTAGCGACTGCATGGCGAGCAATAGAAGACGCTGAAAGTGAGCTGGAGACGGCTAATCAAAAACTGGATGCTATCCTTGTCAAACAATATTTATATGCCGGAACCCGTGCTGTCCAGAAAAGTATCTCGGATGAAGGTGACAGAGCTCTCAATCAAGCAATGAAAGAACTTCAGATCAAGTTCGATCTGGCTGCAGGTGACGAGCAACCCCTTCAGGAGCGAGTAAAGGACATTACACATTTCCTGCCAGAACGAGTGGAGGACATCAGACATTCTCCGCAAGGGGACAGTAGAGAAAGTCGAGATAAAATTGTTCAGAAACTGAGAGCCAAAACAGATGCTGTTGTTCAGGAAGCTTACAATGAAAACAATGAAGTATTGTCTGAATTGACTTTAACCAGAGAAAAGCACTCTCAGGTCACAGAATTCCTGCGTGAGCAGGACAGGAAAAGTATGGAAGTGACCCATACACGGCATGAAGAGAAGAATGCACGAGAGAATCCGGATCGCAAGAAACAGGAGATTGAAGATCCCGGTAACATTGATGAGCAGGCTAAAACCGCACATAACAAAGAAATCAAACAGTTACAACCGGGCAGTAGTAATGTTATTAGCAACAAGATCCGGCAACTGATTCATAAAAGGGCCCGTCTGGAAAGTGAAATTGAAGTCAGGAAAGCAGACATTGAGAGAATGAAGGATGTCCTGAAGGCTGCCAGGGAAGCCGTCAAAAATGACGACGGTCCCTTCCAGTACACACCGAGGCAGGCAGAAGTTCGGGCTGCGATGGCCGCCTTCATTCAGCAGCACCCTCTCAAACAACAAGCCCTCGGAGTCGCATTGGGCCTGACAGATGCGGCGAGAGAAAGTGGTAAGGCAACGCCATTGCTTGCGACTTTCGATTTTGACGATGAATTTGCACCGATTCGCTTGCAGGCAATGGTCGGAAACAAACTGACTTTTAAACAGGCCAGTCGAATTGTAGAGGTATTCAAGAGCCTGAAAACGACTTTGCCGGAATCCCGGCTCGAGCCTTTAGCAGATCAACCCCGGAATGCCCTCATAGAACTCGAGACTCTGACGCTCTGGGCAATGTATGAGATGGAAACAGGGGCACAAGAATACGACGACGAAATTCGCGGTTTAGGCAAAGCGGCCATCAGCTTCGTTGAACATGAACCAGAGAACCTGAAAAGCTTCTCGGAATATTTTGCTACCCATTCTGCCAGTGGTAACAGGATCATCGCTCTGCTGCGTGAAGGTCTGATCAGCAAGATTGAACTTGAGCACTATATAAAGGCCATCAGAGGTGTCGATGGATATCAGACAGTGGCTGAATTTGAGCATTTCCTTGGTTATAAACATGGCGTCAGAGTGTCTGAGTTCAGGAAGGTTGTCCATATGCTGTCAGACAGGGATGCTGAGGAATTCATGCAGAGTGCCTTTACTCCTGTGACTGTAACCACTACTGGCCCGGCGGGTATGAAAGAGTCTGTTGCTGGCATGAGAGAGTACGCAGCTGCGGTCATCGCCAACTATATTCTTGACGACATTGCCTTTGACAGTGGCCGCAGGACGGCAGCGTTTCTGGCCAATATTCAGGATACCCTGGCACCTTACGCCTACGCTGCCGACTTGTCTGAATCAGACCTGATCAAGGCTATCCACGACACATTGATGCAGGCTCATGCCTCAGCGGTTGAGCGACAATTGTCTGATTACTGGGTCAAGCCTTCCGTCTTCCTGCTACAAGCGGTCACCTGGTACTACTCCAGCTACAAGCCTCTGATGGTGACCCAAACCGCCCTTGGGGCTGCCCGTCTGTCTCTCTCAAACATGGCGTTCCTCTACCTTCTTGATCTGACCAACAGGGGCGATTACACACACAGAATACTCACACCTTTCCAGCACTGGTTGGAACGCTATGGTGTTGACCTTGACCGAGTCGGCCAATATGCCTACCACAGCGGCATTGAAAAGATCTCTGAAGCAGGAGGACTGGCAATGCCATTGGGTAAGGCCGCTTCCTCAGTCATTCTGCTGAAAACCGGCTCTCTGCTGTTTGCCAGGCAGCACAATGCCAGTCCCCGGATGTATCGCAGCATTTCCCGTCTGGTGCCCGAAATCGTGAAATCCATGGCTTCCGGACAAGGAGTTCAGGTACCGTTACTGCACAGGGTCACGCCAGAAAAAGTGAAAACCCTGACCTCTGCCACAGCCGGTTTGGTGCTGGGCCCGGTTGCTACTGTCGGATCGTACGCTCACGGTCTTATATCTGGGTTTACCTATGCTCAAACCTTCGGATTCGCCCTGGCGTCGAGTCTCACTTTCGACTTTTTCATGAACGACAACAGAATGCTCACTCAATGGCTGGGTGGACCTCTTGGACGTAGTCTTGACAAAATTAATCGCTGGCGGGGCTTGGGTGAAACGGACGATGAGTATCTGAAACGTACCGCTGTTGCTCCACCCCAGGGCTTTCGTGAAACCAATGAAGAATATGCAAGCCGTGTCAGAGCAAACAACACGATGTATGGCTGGACTCGAGACGAAAATTATCTGCAGTTCCGTGAACGCCGTGACCGCACCATGAAGATGTTTGAAAATGGCTGGGAGAAATACTTCAAGGAAAATGTGCCTAAATGGTCATTCTCCCACGCAGAAAGTATTCCTTACTTCTACACTCTGGGTGCCTTCTACAAATGGCAATAAAGCGATGATAAGAGAGTTCCTGTACATGACAAGAGAAATATCGCTCAATCAGGCCTTCTGCCTGAAGTCGTGAAACCAACACAGGCAGATTTTGAGCAAGGTTAGGGTGACGATAAGGGTAGTAGAATGACATATACTCGTCTCAATGCATTAAGCCTTGCAGTGGCTGTTGCCATCAGCTCTTCCATCATGGTTACACAGGCACTGGCTGATCGCAGGCTGCTGACAAAGTTTGTTGGTATTCACGGCAATGGACGAGCGGAGCTGATCCAGAGTGAGGCCGTAGTTAAGCCGACTTTAGGTGATGACCAGCAGCCAATACCCAAATCCTTTACCACCACCTACCCAGATCCGGCTCCATTCAATGCAGACTTTGTCTTTCCTTCTTTCACAGACGTTCTTTCTGGCATCGACGCTGGTGTTGCCATTGTTGATCTGTTTGAAACAGACGAGAATGACGTTGCTCAGAAATACACCAAAATTTTGAAGGTGGCTGATGAGGGTGTCTTCAGGTTCACCCATAACCTTGAAGAAAGAGAACTGGTCATTGAAGTCAGGGCCGGAATGACCGATCAGGATTCAGTTGAGGCTGTGTTTGATCAAATGGATTGCATCGAACCTCTGGAGCCGTTGACAAAAATTGCCAGACCCGCACAAATGGCCGAAGTGCTCGAAGGTGCCGATCAAAGAGCAGGAAAACTCGGCACCCGTGACCACTATGTCGCCCTCGCTACCATTGAAGTAGAACAAGTTGAAGTGAATGGACGTACCTTCATGCGTCTTATCTCCGGAGGTGATCAGCCTCCTGAACTGAAGCGCCTGGGCCAATCGCTCTTCGTCAATGATGAGGCTCTCCTTGCAGCAGCCACCTCTGCCTACATTCAGGTTCATGTCCTGGGAGAGGATTTACAACAGCAGGCTCTTAATGAACTGTTAAAACACAGTAAACCCATCGGATATGTTGTGCACGTCGAAGATGATACTTATGCTTACCCTGTGCCTGAGGGCTATCCAAAGCTGGAAGTAAAAAAAACTCCGGGGGAGGTTATTGTTTTCCATGGTCAGTTGCAGTATCCGAATGATATCGCCTTTATAGAAAACCTCCATAAACTCCTGGAAAAAGCTGAGAACAATTATCCCGCTGAGGCACTAAAAACACAGATTAAAAGCTACGACACCAGAATCTACCAGTACGTTATTCGGAGCAGGCAGTTGGCACTGCTTGAGGAGTCAGCTGCACACTACGAACAACGCAAAACTGAATTCAAATTATATCCACTGGCCAGGCTTATATACTATGAATATCTCCGGCAGGCATTGACCAGTGCTACTCCGGACAATGACTATCAATTTGAATTCACATTTGGACACATCAAAGCGGTCTGGTCTGTCATCACGCCAACCTGGTTAAAGTTTCAACTCGAAAAACACTTCGGCTTCAAACCCGTAATTAGAGAGCTTCTGACTAATCAACGCTTTATTCAAACGTTCATGTCTGTTATTCGCTTTATCAGCAAAAAGGAGATCGGTCCTCCCGGGGTCGACGAACAGTTTGCTGACAAAGTGATTAGCGACATGATCAGGCAGCTGCCTGAAACGTATAAAAGACTGGAGGAGCTACAGACAAAAGAAGCCACAATCCTCCATATTAAAAATGAGTTGCAGCACTTATCGGCTACAGAAGTTACCAGTGAAGAGGAAAAACTCAAAGCACGACAAATAAACCAACGAATCGAGGATGAGCTTGTAAAGCTTCGTGTCGAACTGGAAGCCCTGGGAAACCGGGAACAGGATCTTCAGCAGGAAAGCAAACAAATTCCAGCCCTGGCACAACAACTTCGTGATGCCAGAAAGGCTTACTATTCTGAAAGAGCAACAAAGCTTGGCATAGGTGACTGGGATGATAACATGCCACCAGAAGAGCAAGCCAAACGCATCCGGGAGAAACTTAATGAAATCTTCAGAGCAGTTACCACAACAGGACAACCTGAGGAAGACACTGTAAAAATAAATCTGGCCACTATTGAAGGCCAACTCGGTATTGTTCCGGATAATGAAAATGATCTGGATGCCCGCTTTCAGTCCATTCAAAAGCATCTTCAGCAAAGCGCCAGCTCATACACCAGAAAAACAGCACATATCAAAGCCCGCTATTTAGCCATTGCCTTACATTTGAAGATTCAGGATTTTGATATCCATGCAGATGTTCACGATCAGGAAAAATGCCTGCTTCAAAAAATTGAAGCAATGCATGCTCAAGAAGCAGTTCAACGCCAACAACTCAAGACAATGGATGATCAACTTGATAAACAGTATGCTTTCATCAAGGAGACAAAAGCCGTTCTGGCAGCGGCACTTGGTATTGATCTGATCGAAGACACTACACTGAAAGACCGCACAAGCCTGGAATCAATGCTGCGTAACAAACTCTATGATCTTTCAAAGCTGGAAAATGAACTGAACGACATCAAAACACCAGGCCACCCCAAAGTCATGCCTGAAGTACTTGAGAAACTGACTGCTGTGGAAAGTGTCCTGAATATAGATAACCTCGATACAGAGAACGATGTGCATTACCGTCGTGACGCCATTTCTAAAGAAATTCAGACATACATCAAAGAAACCGGACAGCGGGTAGAAGAAGAAGCTCTGGAGATGCTGATAGCCGTAGAAAAAGCACTTGAGATCAATGTCAATGAGGGTGATGACAAAGCAACAAGACTTGACAGGATTGAAATAAAAATTAACAACGATGATATCTCAGAGTCCATGCTGGATACGATAGAACAAATTCCCTGGAAAGCTTACACCGCAGTTGTTCAAAAGACGGTTGCTCAAAAAAGGACCAGTAAATACGATAAGCTAACCAGTCTTGCCTTTTATATCGAAGCTGCGGATCGGCGAGCCGTAAGAAAACAGGAAAGGCTGCTTAAAGATATAGAGGACAGGCTGCAGATCTACCCCATTGCAAACGATGCGGCAAAAGAAGGGGGCAAGACGTTCCTTGCTAAACTGGCCAATGATCTGGGGTTAATGTTTGAAAACGACGTCCACCTCAATGACAACAAGTATGCTATTGACTGCAAAATTTCGGAATTAATGGATGAAGTAGAAGAAACCTATGGCGATGAAGAGATCAGAAGGGGCAGAAACAATGAAATGGCTCATCAACTCAACATTGAGAACTATAAAGATGACGCCAGTATAGAAAACCAAAACATTCTAATTATCAAAAAACTCAAACAGCTGGATAAAGAAGTTTCCAAAGCAGGTGTTGCTGAGGTTAATGAGCATATCACAGTTATTGAAAATGAACTTGACAGGCAAATGGCTCGCCTCGGCCCCAAACCCCGATACGTTCTTGATCGTGAAGTAGCGACAATCAGGCGAGCAATAGAAGAAGCTGAAAGTGAGCAGAAGACAGCTAAGCAAAAACTGGATGCTATTCATACCAGACAATGTTTCTTTACCGGGACTCCAGCTGTCAGCGGAGGCCGCTCGGATGAAATCGACACAGTTCTTAATCAGGCAATGGAAATAGCTCAGACCGGGCTGGGTCTGACTGCAGGTGACGAGCAAACCCTTGAAGAGCGGGTAGAGGACATCAAACATTTCCTGCAGGGACACAGTAAAGAAAGACGAAATGAAATTTTTAAGGAACTGAGAGCTCAAATACATCTTGACATTAAAACGACAGGTTATCCCCATTTACACGAAGTAGTTGATTACTTTGTCGATACTTTAGTCTATGTAGATACTCTTGTTCGGGAAGCAGAAGATGAATTCAGTGAAGCATTGGATGAACAGACTTTAACCAGACAAAAACACTCTCAGGTCACAGAATTCCTTCGTGAACACGACAGGAAAAGTATGGAAGTGACCAGTACACAGCTTGAAGAAAGGAATGCACAAGCGAATCTGGATCGTAAAAAACAAGAGATTGAAGATCTTGGAGACATTGATGAGCAGACCAAAACCGCACATAACGAGGAAATGGCTGCACTGGGTTTAGTTCTGGAGCAGAAAAGTGAAGCTCTATCAAAAGCAGAAGAGGCTCTGACGGATTATCATAAAGCAGTTCTTAACACCATCGAAGAAGCCGTGGGTCTTGAACCAGAGGCTACTGACACTCAGGAACAACGGGTTAATGCCCTGAGAAACAAACAGTTACAACTGGGCCGTGATGACGTTGTTAGCAGCAGGGTCCGGCAACTGATTCAGGAAAAGGCCCGCCTGGAAGGTGAAATTGAAATCAGGAAAGCAGACATTGAGAGAAAGAAGGACGCCCTGGCGGTTGCAGAGAAAGCTGTTGAAAATGACGATGGTCCCTTCCAGTACACGCCGAGGCAGGCAAAAGTTCGGGCCGCTATGGACGACTTCATGCAGGAGCACCCTCTCAAGCAACAAGCTCTGGAAACCGCCATCGGTCTGGCAGGATTGGCAGCAGAAAGCGGTAATGCAATACCAACCCTTGCGTCTTTCAATTTTATCGACGAATTTGCACCGATTCGCTTGCAGACAATGGTTGGAGACCATCTGACGCTTGTTCAGGCCAGTCAGGCTGTAGAAATCTTCAAGGACATGATGAGGTGCTCCCCACCCTACCCTTTGTCTATCGTAGATCACCCTGTCTTGCCAAAAGTCCAGGAGCTGGTTTACAGGGCCAGGAATGAAATGAAAACCGGGGCTCAACGATACGACGACGAAATTAATGGCATGAGCAAAAGAGCCTTTCACCCTCTCGTGCCTGAAAGATTCTTCTCGGAACACTTCGCTACTCATTCTCACACTGGTATCAGGATAATAGCTCTGTTGAGTGAAGGTCTGATCAGCAAGGTTGAACTTCATAATTACATTAAAGCGGTCAGAGGTGTCGATGGTTATCAGACAGTGGATGAATTCGAGCACTTCCTTGGCTACCGCTACGGCGTCAATGTGCCTCAATTCAAAAAGGTTGTTCAAATGATGTCTGACGAGGGTGCAAAGGAATTCATGCGCAATGCCTTCGATCCTGTGACCGTGACCACCACTGGCCCTTCAGGTATGAAAGAGTCTGTTACCGGCATGAAAGAGTACGCAGCTGCGGTCATCGCCAACTACGTCCTTAACGATATTGCCTTCAATAACGGCCGCAGGACGGCAGCCTTCCTGGCCAATATTCAGGATACTCTGGCACCTTATGCCAATACCCTTGGCGTGTCTGAATCAGAGCTGATCAAGGCTATCCATAACACCTTGATGCAGACTCATGCTGCAGCGGTTGAGCATCGGCTCAATGATTACTGGCTAAAACCTTCAGCCTCTCTGGTACAGGCGGCCGCCTGGTACTTCTTCACCTATAAGCCTCTGCTGGCGATCCATACCGCCGAGCAGGCTGAAAGGCTGTCTCTCTCAAACATGGCGTTCCTCTATCTTCTGGATCTGACCAGCCGGGGTGATTACCTGCACAGAGCTCTCACACCTTTCGAGCACTGGCTGGAACACTATGATGTTGATCTTGACCGAACTCGCCAATATACCTACCACGACGGCATTGAAAAGATCTCTGAAGTGGGCGGGCTGGCCATGCCATTGGGTAAGGCCGCTTCCTCAGTCATTCTGCTGAGAACCGGGTCTCTGCTGTTTGCCAGACAGTACAACGCCAACCCCCGGATGTATCGCAGCATTTCCCGTCTGGTCCCTGAAATGATGAAATCCATGACTTCCGGACAAGGGTTTCAGATACCGCTGGTGCACAGGATCACACCAGAAAAAGTGAAAACCCTGGCCTCTGCCACAGCCGGTTTGGTGCTGGGTCCGGTAGCCACGGTCGGATCGTACGCCCACGGTCTTTTATCAGGGTTTACCTACGCTCAAACTTTTGGATTCGCTCTGGCGTCGAGTCTCACTTTCGACTTCTTCATGAACGACAACAAAATGCTCACTCAATGGCTGGGTGGCCCCCTGGGCCGCAGTCTTGACAAGATCAACCGCTGGATAGGCATGGGCGAAACGGAATCTGACTATGTGAAACGTACTGCCATTGCCACACCGCAACGCTTCAATGAAACGGATGAAGAACATACCAACCGTGTTAAAGCAAACAACATGATGTATGGCTGGACGCGAAACGAGAATTATCTTCAGTTCCGTGAACGACGTGATCGCACCATGATGATGTACGAGCATGGCTGGGAAAAATACTTCAGGGACAATGTGCCTAAATGGTCATTCTCCCACGCAGAAAGTATTCCGTACTCCTACACTCTGGATGTCTTCTATGGGTGGCAAATGGGGGATGATCAGAAAGTTCATGGTCATCAAGGAAAATAACCTCTCAATCAGGATTTCTACCTGAAACAGTGATCCCCTGACAGCCATGAGCGATTAGAAATCGCTTCCTCGCCCGCTGTGGCAATCACTTTTCACCGCAATAAAAATAGTCAGCTCCGGGGTAGTAGAATGAGAAAATTTCGTCCCAATGCATTAAGCCTTGCCGTAGCCATTGCCATCAGCTCTTCCATCATTGTCACACAGGCACTGGCCGATCGCAGGCTGCAGATAAAATCTTTCGATATTCGGGACAATGGACATAAGGAGTTTACCCGGAGTGAGGTTATAGTTAAGCCAACTTCAGGTGATGACCAGCAGCCAATACCCGGATCCTTTACCACCACATACCCGGACCAGACTGAAGTCAGAGCGGGCTATGACGTTCCTTCTGAAGGCTTCACAGACGTTCTTTCCGGCATCGAGGGTGGCGTTTCCAGTGTTGATCTATTTGCAACAGACGATAATGAAATTGCTCAGAAATACACCAAAGTTCTCAAGGTCGGTAATGAGGGAATCTTCAAGTTCACCCATGATCTTGCAGAAACGAAACTGGTCATTGAAGTCAGAAAAGGAATGACCGATCAGAGCTCAATTTCAGCTGTTCGTGCTCAATCAGATGATATCCAACCATTAGAACCGTTTACGAAAGTTGCCAACCCTGAACTTCTGGTCGGAGTGCTGAAGGGTGCGAATGAAAGAGCAGGAAGTCTTGGCGAAGTTGATCACTATGTTGCCCTTGCCACTATTGAAGTAGACAAAGTTGAAGTGAATGGGCGCACCTTCATGCGTCTTATCGCAGCAGGCGATCAGCCTCCTGAACTGCAACGTCTGGGTCAATCGCTCTTTGTCAATGATGAGGTGCTTTTAGCAGCAGCCACCTCTGCCTACGCCCGGGTTCATCTTCTGGGTGAAGATTTACAACAGGAAACTCTGAATAAACTGTTGTCCTGCCATAAGCCCGTCGGCTATGTCGTATACGTTGAGGATGACACGCAGGCATACCCTGTGCCTGCAGGTTATCCAAAACTGGAAGTGACTGAGACTCCGGGGGAGATTATTGTTTTCCGCGGTCAGAAGCAGAATCCGACCGATATCGCTTTTATTGAAGGTATCTATGACGTCTGGATGGAAGAGTTCTACAACAGCCCTCGCCCCCGGGAAACAATACAGGTTAAAAAAGACAGGGTCAAAAGCTACCAGTACATCATTCGAAGCAGGCAGATGGCACAGCTCGAAGGGTTAGCTGCAGAGCACAATAATGGAATTGTCAAAAGTGAACATACGTCGCTTTTATACCATGGCAAACTGGTGACGCTTGCATACTATGAATATCTCCAGCAGACATTGACCTGTGCTGTTTCGGATGGAGCAGACGAATTTAAATTCACAATGCCACACGTCAGATTCGTTTCGTCATTCATCACGCCGACCTGGATGCATATCCAACTCGTAAAACGTTTCAGCTTCAAACCCGTACTTGGAAATCTTCTGACTAACCGGGATTTCATTCAGAATATTCATGAAATAATCAGGTCCGATATCAGCGTATTTTCTAACGATTATTTTGACGATCCTTTTAGTGAAGAGGAAGGCTTTGCTTCCAAAGTCGCTGGCAGATTTGCCGGACAGCTCATTGAGATGGAAAATGAGTTGCAAGCACTAAGGGCAACAGAGGCCAAACTCAACGATCAAAAGGAATTAACAGAACGAACATTAACAGAACGAACAATAGTATCAGTCATTCCAAGTGGTCAGAAAAAGCAGAAAATATCAGGACAAGCACAGTATTGTGTGGATGAACTTGCACAGATTCATAACAGGTTCGACAGCCTTGCAGATTCGAAACAAGAACGGCAAGACATCAGAACACAAAGCAACCCCAAACCCATGCCCGAAGTCCTTGAGACGCTGAGTGCCGTAGAAAAAGCCCTTAAGATGCATGACCTTGATGAAAACGACGACGTGTATCTCCGTCGCCGGGGCATTTCTGAAAACATGCAGGAATACATCAGAGATGCCAGACAGCTGGCAGAGAACGAGGCTCTGGACATACTGGATGACGTAGAAGTAGTACTTGACATCAGAGTCAATGAAGAGGATGACAAAACAACAAGACTCACCAGAGTTTTTATAACACTTAACCGCAATCCTCTCTCAGAAAAGATACTGGATGCGGTACTGAATCGAATCGATAACATCCGCTGGCAATATGAAAGCAAAACTCAGGACGAGAAGGAACACAAACTCATTATGCTTCTTGCAAACCTTCACGATAAAGTCGAAGGCTCTGACCCGGACATGCAAGCCAGAGAACAACAGTCCGCTGTGCTCGAAGCCGTAGAAAAGATTCTTAACATCAAATTCGACGAATGGGATGACAATGCAGCAAGACTTGCCCGGGTTCATACCCTACTTGCCGATCATGATGTCTCAGAGCAATTGCTGGATCAGATAGATCAAACCCTCTGGAAAGAAGACAGCAAAGCTCTGAACAAGAAAGATCTCAAATACAACAAGATTCGTGCGACTCTTATCTATAAAGTCGAAGATGCCTACCTGGACAAGCACGCCAGGGAACAACAGACAATTCTGCTTAGAGCTGTTGAGGACGAGCTAAGCATCAACCCTGATGAAAACGTTGCTGCCAGAGAAAGCGGCAGAGCTTTCACTGTCAAACTGGCCAAAGACCTGAATGTAGCACTTGAGCAGGATAACAACCTGTCTGATCAGAAGGATATCCTGAGAGCCAGAGTTCTGGAATTAATCGAAGAATCAAATACAGCTTATGACGATGAAGCTGCCAGAAGATCCTGGAACAATGCAGTGGCTCATCAACTCAACATTGAGGATTATAGAGAAGATGCCATTATCAACGACCAGAACAGTTTGATTGAAAAAAAACTCCTGCAGCTGGACGATTTAGTTATCAATACAGGTCAGCCTGACGTTAATGAGCGCATTGCAGCCATTGAGAACGAGCTTGACAGGCAATTGACTCGTCTGGGCCCCAGACCCCGATACGTTCTTGATCGTGAGCTAGCCAATGCCAGACGAGCATTGGAAAATGCTGAAAACGGACTGAAAGAGGTTTACCGTGAACTTAAGACAATTAGTGGCAAACACGTATTATTTGCGGGAAAACGCAGTGATCTCCAACACCTCCCGGATCAAGACGACGCAACTCTCAATCGGCTAATGAAACAACTTCAGACCGGCTTTGGTCTGGCTGCAGGTGACGAACAAACGTCTGAAGAGCGATTAGAGGACATCAGACATTTCCTGCGGGAACACAGTACAGAAAAAAGAGATGAAATCATTGAGACACCCGGAGCCAGAGCAGATCTGGATATCCATATAAAAGAAGATGACCTCAGTTCACTGCAAAAAAATGATTACTTTTTTTCAGTTACAAGCCATAAAAAAAATCATGGTCCGGACGAAACCGGTACCCTTGAGGAAGCATTGGGTGAACTGCCTTTAGCCAGAAAAAAGTACACTCAGATCACAGAATTCCTGCGTGAGCACCACAAGAAATTTATGGACGTGATCAATGCAATGTCTGAACAGAGGGATGCACAAGAGAATCTGGATCGTAAACAACAGAAGATTATTGATTTTGGAGGCATCGATGAGGAGGCTAAAACCCTACATAAGCACGAAATGGTTGAGCTGAGTTTAATCCTGAAGCAGAAATGTGAAGCTGTATCAAAAGCAGAAGATGCTCTGACGAATTACAATGTAGCGTTTCTTGGTACCACTGAAGAAGCCGTGGACCTTAAACCAGACACTTCTGACACCTTTAGACGACGACTTGATATCCTGAGAAACAGACAGGTACAACTGGGTGGTCATGATGGTACCGGCGGTGAGATCCGGCAACTGATTCAGGAGCAGGCCCGTCTGGAAGATGAGCTTGAACCCAGGAAAGCAAACATTGAGAGAATAAGGGAAGTCTTGAAGGCAGCAGAGGAAGCCGTCGAAAATGATGTCGCTCCCTCCCAATTCACACCCAGGCAGATAAAAGTCCTGACCGATATCCATGACTTCATGCAGCAGCACTCTCTCAAGAAACAAGCTCTGGAAGCCGCAATGGGTCTGGCAGAATTAGCGGAAAAACGCGGTGGGCTAATACCCTACTTTCCGGCTTTAGGTTTTGCCGATGAACTTCAACCGCTTCGCCTGATTGTATCGATCGGAGACGGGCTGACGCTTGATCAGGCCAGTCGGATTGTGGAAGTTTTCAAAAGTCTGAAAACGACCTTCCCGCCCCCTCTCAACCCTGGAAAAGATCAGCCTCTCAATGTCCCTAAAAAAGTCCATGAGCTTGTGGTCAGGGCCAGGCGCGAGCTGCAAAACGGGGCTCAACAATACGACGATGAAATTCGCGGCATGGGCAAAACAGCCATTCATTTCGTCGAGTGTGAACCAAAGGAGCTGAAAAGCTTTTCGGAATACTTCGCTGCCCATTCTGCCAGTGGTCACAAGATCATCACTCTGCTGCGTGAAGGTCTGATCAGCAAGGTTGAACTTGAGAACTACATAAAGGCCGTCAGAAGTGTCGATGGTTATGAGCCAGTAGAAGAATTTGAACACCTCCTTGGCTACAGACGTGGCATCAAGTTAATCCACTTCAGAGGCGTTGTCCATGGGCTGTCCGAAAAGAGTGCTGAGGAATTCATGCAGAGTGCCTTTGCACCTGTGACTGTGACCACCACTGGCCCGGCGGGTATGAAGGCGTCTGTTGCCGGCATGAAAGAGTATGCAGCTGTGGTCATCGCCAACTACGTTCTTGACGATGTCGCCTTTGAAAACGGCCGCAAGACCGTAGCATTCCTGACTAATGTTCAGGATACCCTGACACCTTATGCCAATGCCGTTGGCGTGTCTGAATCAGAGCTGATCAAGGCTATCCATGACACATTGATGCAGACTCATGCCGCAGCGGTTGAGCAGCAACTGATTAAATACTGGATCAAACCTTCAGCCTTTCTGGTACAGGCTGTCACCTTGTACTTCTCCAGCTACAAACCTCTTCTGGTGACCCGGACCGTTCTGGAGGCTGCCAGACTGACCCTCTCAAACATAGCGTACCTCTATCTTCTGGATCTGACTAACAGGGGTGATTACACGCACAGGATGCTCATACCTTTCCAGCACTGGCTGGAACGCTACGGTGTTGATCCTGGCAGAACTGGCCAACATGCCTACCACAGCGGCATTGAACAGATCTCTGAAGTGGGCGGGCTGGCGATGCCATTGGGCAGGGTCGCTTCCTCAGTCATTCTGCTGAGAACCGGCTCTATGCTGTTTACCAGACAGTACAACGCCAACCCTCAGATGTATCGCAGCATTGTTCGTCTGGTTCCCGAAATACTAAAATCCATAGCTTCCGGACAAGGGGTTCAGGTACCGCTGCTGCACAGGATCACACCAGAAAAAGTGAAAATACTGGCCTCTGCCACAGCAGGTCTGGTGCTGGGTCCGGTCGCCACGGTCGGAGCATACGCCCACGGTCTTTTATCCGGTTTTACCTATGCTCAAACCTTCGGATTCGCTCTGGCATCGAGTCTCACTTTCGACTTCTTCATGAACGACAACAAGATGCTCACTCAATGGCTGGGAGGACCTCTGGGCCGCAGTCTTGACAGAATTAATCGTTGGAGAGGCGCAGGTGAAATGGCATCTGACTATGTGAAACGTACTGCCATTGCTACGCCTCAACACTTCAGTGAAACGGACGAAGAGTATGCCAACCGTATTAAAACAAACAACATGATAAATGGCTGGACGCGGATCGAGATGCATGGCTGGACACGAAACGAGAATTATCTTCAGTTCCGCGAACGACGTGATCGCACCATGAAGCTGTACGAGCATGGCTGGGAGAAATACTTCAGGGACAATGTACCTAAATGGTCATTCTCCCACGCAGAAAGTATTCCTTATTCTTACGCTCTGGGTAGATTCTTCGAGTCAAGGATTGCAGCGCCAGAGGAAACCCCTCCCTGAAAAAACAACTCAATTTTACTGGCGTTGAACTTTTGCCACTGTGAACTAAATTCTCTCAACAGCTTATCGCAACAGCCATGAGCGATTGACAGCCATGAGCGAATAAAAGTCGCTTCCTCGTCTACTGTAGCAATCGCTTTTCACGGCAATAAAAGCACTCAATTCCGAGGAAGTAGAATGACACATTCTCGCCCCAACGCATTAAGCCTTGCAGTGGCCATTGCAGTCTGTTCTTCCATCATTGGTACACAGGCTCTGGCCAATCGCAGACTTCAGACAAAATTTGTCGGTATTCAGGACAATGCGCAAGCGGAGCTGATCCGGAGTGAGGTCATAGTCAAGCCAACTTTAGACGATGACCAGCAGCCAATACCTAAATCCTTTACCACTACCTACCCTGATCGGACTCGATTCAGTGCATATTTCATTCCTTCTTTCACAGACATTCTTTCCGGCATCGACGCCGACGTTTCCATTGTTGATCTGTTTGAAACGGACGAGAATGACGTTGCTCAGAAATACACCAAAATCCTGAAGGTGGGTGATGAGGACGTCTTCAGGTTCACCCATAACCTTGAAGAAGAAAAACTGATCATTGAAGTCAGGGCCGGAATGACCGATCAGGATTCGGTTGAGGCTGTGCTTGATCAAATGGATAGCACCGAACCACTGGAACCGTTGACAAAAATCGCCAGACCCGCACAACTGAACGAGGTGCTCGAAGGTGCTAATGAAAGAGCAGGAAAACTCGGGACCCGTGATCACTATGTTGCCCTTGCCACCATTGAAATAGAACAAGCTGAAGTGGATGGGCGTACCTTCATGCGTCTCATCTCCGGGGGGGATCAGCCTCCTGAACTGAAACGTCTGGGTCAATCACTTTTCGTCAATGATGAGGCTCTCCTGGCAGCAGCCACCTCTGCCTATTTTCAGGTTCATGTCCTGAGAAAGGATTTACAACAGCAGGCGCTTAATGAACTGTTAAAACACAGCAAACCCATTGGATATGTTGTACACGTCGAAGATGACACGCGGGCTTACTCCGTGCCTGTGGGCTATCCAAAGCTGGAAGTAACCGAAGCTCCGGGGGAGGTTATTGTTTTCCATGGTCATATGCAGTATCCGAACGATATCGCCTTTATAGAAAACCTCCATAAATTCCTGGAAAAAGCTGAGAGTAATTACCCCGTTGATGCACTAAAAACACAGGTTAATAGCTACGATACCATGATCTATCAGTACGTTATTCGCAGCAGGCAGATGGCACTGCTGGAGGAATCAGCGGCACATTACGAACAGTACAAAACTGAATTTAAAACCTATCCACTGGCGAGGCTTGCATACTATGAATATCTCCGGCAGGCATTGACCAGTGCTACTCCGGATAATGCCTATCAATTTGAATTCACATTTGCACACATCAAAGCTGCCTGGTCTGTCATCACACCAGCCTGGTTACAGTTTCAACTCGAAAAACACTTCGGCTTCAAACCCGTAATTAGAAATCTTCTGACTAATCAACGCTTTATTCGGACGTTAAGTTCTGTTGTCAACATTATCAGCGAAACGCAGGTCGGTCCTCCCGGGGTCGACGAAGAGTTTTCTGCCAAAGTGATTAGCGACATGACCAGGCAGCTGCCTGAAATGTATAAAAGCCTGGAGGAGCTACAGACAAAAGAAGCCATAATCCTCCAGATTAGAAATAAGTTGCAGCACACAACGGGTGCAGAGGTTACCAGTGAAGAGGAAAAACTCAAAGCACAACAAATAAGCCAACGAATCGGGGATGAGCTTTTAAAGCTTCGTGCCGAAATGGAAGCGCTGGAAAACCGGGAACAGGCACTTCAGCAGGAAAGCAAACGAATTCCAGCCCTGGCACAACAACTTCGTGATGCCAGAAAGGTTTACAATTCTGAAAGAGCAACAATGCTTAGCATAGATGACTGGGATGATACCCTGCCACCAGAAGAACAAGCCACACGCACCCGGGAGAGACTTAATGAAATCTTAACAGCCGTTGCCGCACCGGGACTGCCTGAGGAAGACACTGTAAAAACAAATCTGGCCGTTATTGAAGGTCAAATCGGTATTATTCCAGATAATGAAAATGATCTGGGTGCCCGCTTTCGGTCCGTTCAAACGCATCTTCAGCAACAAAGCACCAGAACAGACGCTGCAATCAAAGCCCGCTATGCAACCATTGCCGCTCATTTAAACCCTCAGGGTGTTGATAGCAATGCAGATATTGATGCTCAAGAAGAACAACTGATTCAAAAAATTAAGACAATGAGTGCTCAAGAGCAACTTATGCGTCAGCAACTGTATAAAATGGACGATCAGCGCGAAATAGAGAATTCTTACACCAGGACCAGAAAAAGGGCTGTGGCAGCGGTTCTTGGTATTGATCTACGTGAAAACACCCTACTGGAAGACCGTGCCACCCTGGAATCAACAGTCTATTACAAGCTCTACAAACTTAAAGAGCTGGAAGAAGAGCTGGAAGACATCAGAACACCAGACCACCCCAAAGCCAGACCTGAAGTACTTGAGAAACTGGCTGCTGTGGAAAAAGTCCTGAAGATTGATGACTTAAATGGAGAGGACGATGTGTATTACCGTCGTGAAGCCATTTCTAAAGAAATTCAGACATACCTCATAAAAACCAGACTGCGAGTAGAGAGAGAAGCGCTGGAGATACTGAAAACCGTAGAAAAAATACTCGAGATCAATGTCAATGAAGGTGATGACAAAGCAACAAGACTTGGCAGGATTCGTACAAAATTTGACAACAATGAAGTCTCAGAATCCATGCTGGATACGATAGGACAAACTCTCTGGAAAGAAGACATCACAGCTGCGAGCCAAAAATGGGCAGTAAAATACGAGAAGCTTCAGAGGCGTCTTACCTTTTATGTCGAAGATGCGGATGGGCAAGTCATAAGACAAAATACAGAGTTGCTTAAAGATATAGAGGAAGAGCTGCAGATCTACTCCATTGTAAGATATAAGGCAAAAGAAAGAGGCGGGGCTTTTCTTGCCAGGCTGGCCAATGATCTGGGGGTAAAATTTGAAAACGATGCCCCCCTGTCTGACAACAAGTATGTTCTTTACAACCAAATTTGGGCATTAATGGAAGAAGTAGAGGAAGTCTGTGGCAATGAAGATGTCAAAAGAATCAGAAACAATGAGATAGCTCATCAACTCAACATTCAGGACTATAAAGATGACGCCACCATCGAAGACCAAAACATTCTCATTAACAAAAAACTTCAACGGTTGGATGAAGAAGTTTTAAAAACAGGTTTTGCTGACGTTGACGGGCATATTACGGCCATTGAAAATGAGCTTGACAGACAAATGGCCCGCCTGGGCCCTAAACCCCGATACGTCTATGATCGTGAGGTAGTCACTGTCAGGCGGGCAATAGAAGAAGCTGAAAGTGAGCTGACAGGTGTTCAACGCAAGCTGAACACGCTTCGTGACAAGCAGGTGGCATTTTTGGTGAGCCGTGCGGACCTCCAACATACTTCGGATGAAGAGGAAACACCTCTCAAACAGGGCATTAAACAACTTCAGAACGAGTTGGGTCTGGCTGCAGGTGATGAGCAAACCTTTAAAGATCGAGTAGACGACATCAAACATTTCCTGCGGACATGCAGCGCAGAAAAACGGGATGAAGTCCTTGGGAAAGCCACAAAAGCACTGAATATTCAGATAAATGGTGACCTCGGTTTACTGGAAGAAGCTGATCACTTTATTGCCAATAAAGCCTATTCAGAGAGTCATGATCAGGACGAAACCCATGAAGTCCGGGGTAAACAGCGTTTTGCCACGAAAGAGTACATTCAGGTCAGGAAATTCCTGCGTGTGCATGACAAGAAAGTGATGGATGTAAACGATGCAAGGGCTCAGGAGGATCATGCACGAACGAATCTGGTTCGTAAAGAACGGGAAATGATCGATTTTAGAATCACCGTTGGGCCGTCTGAAGCAGTACCTAGGTACGAAATGGCTCAGCTGGCTTTAGCCCTGAGACGTAAAAGTGAAGCTGTTTCCAAAGCAAAACAGGACTTGGCGGATCATGACGCGCTTCTTGAAGCCACTGAGGAAGCCGCGGGTCTTAAGCCAGACTCTACTGACACCCTTGAAGACCGGATTAATGCCCTTAGATACAAACGGGTACAACTGGTCTGGGATGGTGGTAGTGTCGGCAAGATCCGGCAACTGAATCAGGAACAGGCCAGCCTGGAAGGTGAGATTGAAATCAGGAAAGCCTGCATTGAGAGAATGAAGGATAACCTGAGGATTGCAGAGAAAGTTGTCGAAAATAACGATGATCCCTTCCAGTACACACCGAGACAGACAAAAGTTCAGGCCGCTATGAACGCCTTCACACAGCAACACCCTCTCAAGCAACAAGCCCTGGAAGCAGCCATCGGTCTGACAGAATTAGCAGCAGAAAGCGGTAATGCAGAACCGTTCCTTACGACACCATTCTTTTCGACTTTCGATTTTAAAGATGAATTTGCACCGATTCTCTTGCAGGCAATGGTTGGAGACAATCTGACCTTTGATCAGGCCATTCGGATTGTGAAAGTATTCAAGAGCCTGAAGACGACCTTCCCACCCAGCCCTTTCGAGCCAACGGAAGATCGGCCTCTGAATGTCCTGAAAAAAGTTCAGGAGCTGGTGTACAGGGCCAGGAATGAGATGGCAACCGGGGCTCAACAATACGACGGTGAAATACGCGGTATGGGCAAAAGAGCCATTCATTTCGTCGAACATGAATCAAAGGATCTGACAACTTTCCAGAAATACTTCACTGCCGGTTCTGGCAATGGTAACAAGATCATCGCTTTGCTGCGAGACGGTCTGATCAGTAAGGTTGAACTTCAAAACTACATGAAAGCCATCAGGGGTGCCGATGGTTATCAGCCAGTGGAAGAGTTTGAACACTTCCTTGGCTACAGACACGGCGTTAATGTGATTCACTTCAGTGCCGTTGTCCATATGCTGTCCGACAAGGGCGCTGAGGAATTTATGCAGAGTGCCTTTATGTTTGTCCCCGTGACTGCCACTGGTCCGGCGGGCATGCAAGAATCTATTGTCGGCATGAAAGAGTTCTCAGCGGCGGTCATCGCCAACTACGTTCTTGACGATATTGCCTTTGAAAACGGCCGCAAGACGGCAGCATTTCTGACCAATGTTCAGGATACCCTGACACCTTATGCCAATGCCGTTGGCGTGTCTGAATCAGAGCTGATCAAGGCTATCCATGACACATTGATGCAGGCTCATGCCGCAGCGGTTGAGCAGCAGCTCAATGATTATTGGATCAAGCCTTCAGCCTTCCTGGTACAGGCGGTCACCTGGTACTTCTCGAGCTACAAGCCCCTTCTGGTGGCCCAGACCGCCCCGGAAGCTCTCAGACTGTCTCTCTCAAACATGGCGTTCCTCTATCTTCTGGACCTGACCAACCGGGGTGATTACACGCACAGAATGCTCACACCTTTCCAGCACTGGCTGGAACGCTCTGGTGTCGATCTTGACCGATCTGCTCAATATACCTACCACACCGGCATTGAAAAAATCACTGAACTGGGCGGGCTGGCCATGCCATTGGGCAGGGCCGCTTCCTCTGTTATTCTGCTGAGAACCGGCTCTTTGCTGTTTAACAGACAGTTCAATGCCAACCCCCGGATGTATCGCAGCATTTCCCGTCTGGTGCCCGACATCGTGAAATCCATGGCTTCCGGACAAGGTGTTCAGGTACCGCTACTGCATAAGGTCACACCAGAAAAAGTGAAAACCCTGGCCTCTGCCACAGCCGGACTGGTGATGGGTCCGGTAGCTACGGTCGGAGCATACGCCCACGGTCTTTTATCCGGGTTTACCTACGCACAAACCTTCGGATTGGCTCTGACAACAAGCCTCACTTTCGACTTTTTCATGAACGACAACAAGATACTCACTCAGTGGCTGGGCGGCCCCCTGGGCCGGAGTCTTGACAAGATCAACCGCTGGAGAGGCGTGGGTGAAACGGAAGATGACTATGTGAAACGTACGGCTATCGCTACACCTCAACGCTTCAGTGAAACCGATACAGACTATGCCAACCGTGTTAGAGCAAACCACACGATGCCTGGCTGGACGCGGAACGAAAATTACCTGCAGTTCCGTGAACGCCGTGATCGCACCATGAAGATGTTTGCGAATGGCTGGGAGAAATACTTCAGGGAAAATGTGCCTAAATGGTCGTTCTCCCATGCAGAAAGTATTCCTTACTTCTACACTCTTGGAGCCTTTTACGAATGGCAGAAGGGCGATGATCAGAAAGTTCACGGTCATGACAAGAGAAATTACCATCAATCAAGCTTTCCACCTACAGCCTCAAGACAACAATGACGCCAGACATTTCAGCTTGCCGGAACAGCCATGAGCGATTAACCAAAAGCCATGAGTGATCTTAAAAGTTGTTTCCTCGTCCAGTGCGGCAATCACTTTTCACGGCAATAAAAGTATTCAGCTCTGAGGTAGTGGAATGATACATGCTCGCCCCAATACATTAAGCCTTGCAATGGCCATTGCAGTCAGCTCTTGCATTATTGGCACACAGGCACTGGCCGATCGCAAGCTGCAGACAAAATCGATCAATATTCTGGTCAATGGACATGAGGAGTATGTTCATAGTGAAGTCATGGTTGGGCCAACTTTAGGTCCTGACGAGCAGCCAATACCCAAGTCTTGTACAACCACCTACTCTGACCATGCTATAGACAGGGATAAGTATGACCTTCCTGCTTTAAGCTATACACAATTGTTTTCTGTTATGGATAGCGGCGTTTCCAGTGTTGATCTGTTTGAAACAGGCAGGAATGACGTGGCTCAGAAATACACCAAAGTCCTGAAGGTAGGCAATGAGGGAATCTTCAGGTTCACTCATAACCTTGAAGAAACGAAACTGGTCATTGAAGTCAGAGCCGGAATGACCGATCAGGATTCAGTTGAGGCTATTCGTGCTCAATTTCCCTGGCCATTTCACGTCAGTCAACCATTCGAACCGTTAACAAAAATCGCCAGCCCCGTACAACTGGCTAAAGTGTTGATTGCTGTCAGCGAAAGAGCAGGCAATCTTGGTCCGGGCGATCACTACGTTGCCCTTGCCACCATTGAAGTGGAAAAAGTTGAAGTGAATGGGCGCACCTTTATGCGTCTTATCGCTTCGGGCGATCAGCCTCCTGAACTGCAACGTCTGGGTCAATCACTTTTTGTCAATGACGACGCTCTCCTGGCAGCAGCCACCTCTGCCTATATTCAGGTTCATGTTGTGGGAGAGGATTTACAACAGCAGGCTCTTAATGAACTCCTGGCACACAGTAAACCCGTCGGCTATGTTGTACACGCCGGGGATGACACACTGGATTACCCTGTGCCTTCAGGTTACCCAAAGCTGGAAGTAGCAGAAGCTCAGGGGGAGGTGATTGTTTTCCGTGGTCAGAAGCTGAATCCGAATGATATCGCTTTTGTAGAAAATCTCCATAACCTCTGGCAAGAAGCTGAGGCTGATAACGCCGCTCCTGCAGTAGCAGCACAGGTTAAAAAATATCAGGTCAAAAGCTACCGGTACGTCATTCGAAGCAGGCAGATGGCAATACTGGAGAAGTTTGTTGCAAGGCACGGCGCTGAAATTAGCGAAGATCAACCGACGCCCCTTACAAATGAAGATAAGCTGGCGACACATGCGCTTGCATTCTACGAATATCTCCAGCAAGCATTGGCCAGTGCTATTCCAGATCAGGCAACTCCGGCAGTAAAATTTGAATTTACACTGGAACACATCAGAGCTGCTTCGTCTGTCATCACGCCAACCTGGCTGCAGATTCAACTGACAAGACACTTCAGCTTCAGACCCGTACTTAGAGGTCTTCTGAATAATCAGAATTTTGTTCAGGGTATTATGAGTCTTATACCCGTTGTCGACGAATCACAGCTCAATGCTTCCTGCAACGACGACCAGTTTGCTTTCAAAGTTCTGAGCGACATGGCCAGGCAGCTGATTGAGAGGGAAAGCATGCTGGCAGAGCAGCTGGCGAGAGAAGGCAAACTCATCCGGGTTAGTAACCAGTTAAAGCTCATATTGGAGAAAGCCACTACCAGTGAAAAGCAAAAGCTCATAGTACTTCAGCTGAAGCAACAAGCTGAGCATGAGCTTGAACAGCTTCGTGGCGTATCGGAAAGACAGCAAAGCCTGTTGCGGAAATTTGGGCAGAAAGTCGAACGAATCCCGGAGCTGGAAAAACAAATTCGTAATGCCAGGGCGGAAGCCACAAAAGCCCGCAACGCTGGACTGGCAGAAGAGCTTGGCATTGAAGATTGGGATGATAGCCAGCCACCAGAAAATCAAGCCAGACTCATCAGTATAAAAATTCATGCCATCAACAAGGCGTTGGCCGCAACAGAACAGCCTGAGGGAGATTCTATAGAGACAACACTGGCGGCTGTTCAGCACCAGAACGCCAGAACAGATGCTGAAAGCAAAGCCAGCTATGCAACCATTGCCGCACATTTAAACCTTCAGAATTTTGATACCAGTGCAAACATTGACGCTCAACTGGATCACCTGCTTTGGAGAATTGAGGCACTAAATACTCAACTACAGAGTAAGCATATACTGAATCTTCAACAAAAAAGCCTGTTTGACAAATTTCAGTCACTGAATACTCAGGGCAATACTCTCGACGAAAATCAACAACATTTGCTTAAGAAAATCCAGGCACTGAATGCTCAATGCTGTACGGAAGAACCTGATGTCAAAACCCAACAAGATGGTCTGGCACTGACCCTGCGTATCAGGCTGGATGAAGACAGCACGATGGAAGAACACCCTGCACTGAAAACAGCCATGTATGAGAGGTTCAGCAGTCTTGAATATTTAGAAGAAGAACTGAAAGACATCAGAACACCAGGCCATCCCAAAGCCATGCCTGTAGTACTGGAGAAACTGTCCAACGTGGAAAAAGCCCTTAAGATGGATAACCTCAATAGTCAGGACGATGTGTATTACCGTCGTAACGCCATTTCTGAGGCCATTCAGGCAAGTCTGGCAAAAGCCAGACAGCAGGAAGAGGAAGTGGCTCTGAAAATACTGAAAACAGTAGAAGAAATACTCAAAATCGAAGTCAATAATGAAGATCACAAAACAGCAAGGCTTGACAGGATTCGAACAAAACTTGACAGCGGTGATGTCTCAGAATCCATGGTGGATAAAATAGAGCATTCACTCCGAAAAGAAGACATTATATTCACGAGCAAAAGAGGGAACACAAAACTCCGGGACCTTCAAAACAGTCTTGAATTTTATGTCGAAAAAGTAAACAGACTAGCCATAATAGAACAGACAAAGATACTCAAAGTTTTAGAGGACAAGCTGCACATCTACGAGTTTGTACGCGATGAGGCTGATGAAAAAGGCAAGGCTTTCGTCGCTAAACTGGCCAATGATCTGGGGGTAATACTTAGAAGAAAAGCCCATCTGCCTGAAAACAAGTATGTTCTTGAAAACAAAATTTTGGCATTAATGGAAGAAGTAGACGAAACCTATGGCAATGAAGATGTCAGAAGAAGCAGAAACAATGAAATCGCCCATCAACTCAACATTAAGAACTATGAAGATGACACCACTATAGACGACCAGAATATTTTAATTAAAGGGAAACTCCGGGAGCTTTATAAAGAAGTTCCCAAAGTAGGTGATGCCACCGTCAATGAGCATATCGCAGCCATTGAAGGTGAGCTTGACAGGCAAATTGCACGCCTGGGACCTAAACCCCGATACGTTCTTGATCGTGAGCTGGCCAGAGCCAGGCGAGTACTGGAAGAAGCTGGACATGAACTGGCAGGTCTTTATCGCAGGTTGAATCATTTTCGTGGCAAACACGTGTTATTTGCGGAGAAACCTGATGACCTTCAACATCAAAGTGAAGCTGTATCAGTGGCAGAAGACACTCTGGCTGATCCTCATAAAGCGATTCTTCACGCCATTGAAGAATCCCTGAGTCGCAAACCAGAGTCTTCTGACACCTATGAACAACGGGTTAATGCCCTTAGAAACAAACAGCTACAACTGGGTGGGTATGATGGTAGCGGCGGCAAAATCCAACAACTGATTCAGGAACGGGTTCGTCTGGGAAGAGAGATTGAAACCAGGGAAGCAGACTTTGAGAGAATGAAGAAAGACCTGAAGGCTGCCGAGAAAGCGGTCAAAAATGACGGCGGTCCCTTCCAGTTCTCGACGAGACAGGTCAATGTTCTGGCCGATATGAACACCTTCACACGGCAGCACTCTCTCAAGCAACAAGCTCTGGATGCAGCACTGGGCCTGATGGAATCAGCATTCAGCAGCGGTAAGACAATACCCTGCCTGACAACTTTCGATTTTGACGATGAATATGCACCGATTCGCTTGCAGGCACTGGTCGGGGACGACCTGACATTTAATCAGGCCAGCCGGATTGTGGAAGTCTTCAAAAGCCTGATGATGAGCTTCCCGCTCTCCTCCCCTGTCGTGCCTTTGGAAGATCAGCCTCAGAATATCATTAAACAAGTCCAGGCTCTGGCAGACGGGGCCAGGAATGAGATGAAAACCGGGGCTCAACAATACGACGATGAAATACGCGGTATGGGCAAAAGAGCCATTCACTTCGTCGAGCATGAATCAGGGGATCTGAAAGGCTTCTCGGAATATTTCTCTACCCATTCTGCTAATGGTAACAAGGTCTTGGCTCTGCTGCGTGAAGGTCTGATCAGCAAGACTGAACTTGAGAACTACATGAAAGCCGCCAGAGGTGTCGACGGTTATCAGACAGTGGACGAGTTTGAACATTTCCTTGACTACAAACACGGCGTCAATCTGCCTCACTTCAAGAAGGTTGTTCAAATGCTGTCCGACAAGGGTACTGAGGAATTCATGCAGAGCGCCTTTACTCCCGTGACCATCACCGCTACTGGCCCGGCGGGTATGAAGGCGTCTGTTGCCGGCATGAAAGAGTATGCCGCTGCGGTCATTGCCAACTATGTTCTTGACGATATTGCCTTTGAAAACGGCCGCAGAACGGCAGCGTTTCTGGCCAATGTTCAGGATACTCTGACACCTTATGCCAATGCAGCTGGACTATCTGAATCAGAACTGATCAAGGCTATCCATGGCACATTGATGCAGGCTCATGCCGCAGCGGTGGAGCAGCAGCTCAATGATTACTGGGTCAAACCTTCAGCCTTCCTGGCACAGGCTGTCACCTGGTACTTCTCCAGCTACAAACCGCTACTGGCGACCCATACTGTCTCGCAGACTGCCGCGTTGTCTCTCTCAAACATGTCGTTCCTCTATCTTCTGGATCTGACCAACCGAGGCGATTACACGCACAGAATGCTCACACCTTTCCAGCACTGGCTGGAACGCTATGGTGTTGATCGTGACCGATCCGGTCAATATGCCTTCCACACCGGCATTGAAAAAATCACTGAACTGGGCGGGCTGGCCATGCCATTGGGCAAGGCCGCTTCCTCGGTTATTCTGCTGAGAACCGGCTCTCTGCTGTTTAACAGACAGTACAACGCCAACCCCCGGATGTATCGCAGCATTTCCCGTCTGGTGCCCGACATCGTGAAATCCATGGCTTCCGGACAAGGTGTTCAGGTACCGCTACTGCATAAGGTCACACCAGAAAAAGTGAAAACCCTGGCCTCTGCCACAGCCGGTCTCGTGCTGGGTCCGGTAGCCACGGTGGGGGCATACGCCCACGGTCTTTTATCCGGGTTGACCTACGCTCAAACCTTCGGATTCGCTCTGGCGTCGAGTCTCACATTCGACTTCTTCATGAACGACAACAAGATACTCACGCAATGGCTGGGCGGCCCCCTGGGCCGGAGTCTTGACAAGATCAACCGCTGGAGAGGCGTGGGTGAAACGGAAGATGACTATGTGAAACGTACGGCTATCGCTGCACCTCAACGCTTCAGTGAAACCGATACAGACTATGCCAACCGTGTTAGAGCAAACCACACGATGCCTGGCTGGACGCGGAACGAAAATTACCTGCAGTTCCGTGAACGCCGTGATCGCACCATGAAGATGTTTGCGAATGGCTGGGAGAAATACTTCAGGGAAAATGTGCCTAAATGGTCGTTCTCCCATGCAGAAAGTATTCCTTACTTCTACACTCTTGGAGCCTTTTACGAATGGCAAAATGGCAATGATCAGAAAGTTCACGGTCATGAGAAGAGAAATTACCATCAATCAAGCTTTCCACCTGAAACCTCAAGATCACCATGATAATAGTGAACATTTCAGCTTACCGGAACAGCCATGAGCGACTGACAGCCATGAGCGATTTTAAAAGTTGCTTCCTCGCCTGGTACGGCAATCACTTTTCACGGTAATAAAAATACTCAGCTCTGAGGTAGTGGAATGATACATTCTCACCCCAATGTATTAAGTCTTACAGTGGCCATTGCAATCAGCTCTTCCATCATTAGTACACAGGCACTGGCCGATCGCAAACTGCAAACTAAATCTGTCAATTTTCTGGCCAATGGACATGAGGAGTATACCCATAGTGAAGTCATGGTTCGGCCAACTATAGGTCTTGACAAGCAGCCAATACCGAAATGTTATACGACTACCTACCCTTATCAAGCTGAAGACAGGGTGGACTATGATCTTCCCACTATAGGTTTTACAAAAGTTCTTTATGAGATTCATGGTGGCGCTTCCAGTGTTGACCTGTTTGAAACAGACGAAAATAACGCTGCTCAGAAATACACCAAAATTCTGAAGGTGGGTGATGAGGCAGTCTTCAGATTTACCCATAACCTTGAAGAAAAGGAACTGTTCATTGAAGTCAGAGCCGGAATGACCGATCAGGATTCAGTTAAGGCTGTTCGAGCAAAATGTCCCGGGCTATATGGCCTGGAACCGTTAACGAAAATCGCCCCCCCCCTGGGACTGGCTAAATTGTTGGAAGCTGCTTATGACAGAACAGGAAACCTCGGCACAGGTGATCACTATGTCCCCCTTGCCACCATTGAGGTAGAAAAAGTTGAAGTGAACGGACGCAGCTTCATGCGTCTTATCGCTTCGGGCGATCAGCCCCCTGAACTGCAACGTCTGGGTCAATCACTCTTTGTCAATGACGAGGCTCTCATGGCAGCGGCTACCTCAGCCTATTTCCAGGTTCATGTTCTGGGCGGGGATTTACAACAGCAGGCTCTAAATGAACTGTTGGCACACAGCAAACCCGTCGGCTATGTTGTACACGTCGGGGATGACGCACAGGTTTCTGCTGTACCTGCGGGTTATCCAAAGCTGGAAGTCGCAGAAACTCCGGGGGAGGTTATTGTTTTTCATGGTCAGAAGCTGAACCCCCGTGATACTGCTTTTGTAGAGAAGCTCCACAACCTCTGGAAAGAAGCTGAGGGCAATAACCTGGCTCCTGCATGGGTAACAAAGATTAATATATTCCGCGTCAAAAGCTTCCAGCACGTCATTCGAAGCAGGCAAATGGCACTGTTGGAGGAGTTTGTTGCACGGCACAATGCTGAAGTGAGCAAAAATCAACCGACAACGCTTACAAACGAAGATAGAGTGTCGGGACGTGCGCTTGCATTCTATGAATATCTCCAGCAGGCATTGGCCACCGCTGATCAAGATCGGGCAATTACGGTATTAGAATTTGAATTCACACTGGAACATATCAGAGCCGCCTCGTCCGCTATCACGCCAACCTGGCTGCAGATTCAACTGACCAAACACTTCAGCTTCAAACCCTTACTTAGAGACTTTCTGAGTCATCAGAATGTTGTTCAGGGCATTATGGGTCTTGTACCCGTTGTTGACGAATCACAGCTCGATGTTTCTTACGACAACGACCGCTTTGCTTTCAAAGTCCTGAGCGACATGACCAGGCAGCTGATCAAGAGTGACAGCAAACTGATAGATCAGCTGAAAAGAGAACGCAAACTCACCCAGGTTAATAACCACTTAAAGATCATGTTGGGGAAAGCCACTGCCATTGAAAAGCAAAAGCTCATAGTACTTCAGCTTAAGTATCAGGCTGAGCATGATCTTCGACAGCTTCATGGCGTATCGGAAAGACAGCAAAGCCTGTTACGGGAATTTCGGCAGAAAGTCGAACGAATCCCGGGGCTGGAAAAACAAATTCGTAATGCCAGAGCAGAAGCCACAAAAGCCCGCAACGCTCGACTGGCAGAAGAGCTTGGCATTGAAGACTGGGATGATTGCCAGTCACTGGAAAAACAAGCCAGACTCATCAGTATAAAAATTCATGCAATCAACAAGGCGTTGGCCACAACAGGACAGCCTGAGGGAGAATCTATAGAAACAACACTGCCGGCTCTAGAACGCCAGCTCGGTATTATTAAAATCGATGAAAAAGATCTGGATGCCCGCTTTCAGTGCATTCAAGAGCGTCTGCGACAACACCCAGTTGAACCCTATGATGCTGTATTCCGGGAGACAATGGCTATCGCTGAACGTCAGCTGGGCCTGGTTCCTGAAAACGAAGATGACCTGGTAGCCCGTCAACGTGACATTCTTCAGGCCATTCAGCAGCAACACAAGCAGCGTATAGTTCAGATCTATGAACGGCTTCAGCACCAGAAAACCAGAAGAGATGCCGAAACCAAAGCCAGCTATGCAACCATTGCCGAACATTTAAACCTTCAGAATTTTGATCGCAATGTAGATATTGACGCTCAACTAAATCAACTGCTTCAAAGAATTGAGACACTGAATGCTCAACTACAGAGTAAACATATACTGAATCTTCAACAAAAAAACCTGTTTGACAGACTTCAGTCACTGAATACTCAGGGCACTACCCTCGGCAAAGATCAAGAACATTTGCTTCAGAAAATCCAGGCACTGAATGCTCAATGCTGCATGGAAGAACCTGACGTCAAAACCGAGCAAGATGGTCTGGCACTGATTTTACGTATCAGGCTGGATGAAGACAGCACCACGGAAGAAGACAATGCACTGAAAACAGCAATGTATCAGAGGTTCAGCAGTCTTCAATATCTGGAAGAAGAACTGAAAGACATCAGAACACCAGGCCACCCCAAAGCCATGCCTGTGGTACTGGAAAAACTGTCTGATGTGGAAAAAGCCCTTGATATGGATGACCTCAATAGTGAGGACGATGTGTATTACCGTCGCAACGTCATTTCTGAGGAAATTCAGACAAGGATGACAAAAGTCAGACAGCAGGAAGAGGAAGTGGCTCTGAAAATGCTGAAAACAGTAGAAGACATACTCAAAATAGAAGTCAATAATGGTGATGACAAAACCGCAAGGCTTGACAGGGTTCGTACAAAACTTGACAGCGGTGAGGTCTCAGAATCCACGGTCGATACGATAAAGCACTCACTCCGGAAAGAAGACATCCTATTCAGGAGCCAGGCCGGGAACACAGAACTTCAGAACCTTCAAAGGAATCTTGACTTTTATGTCGAAAATGTGAGCAGCCGAGCCGCAACAAGACAGTCAAGTATACTCAAAATTATAGAGGACAAGCTGCACATCTACGACTTTGTCCGCGAAGAGGCTGATGAAAAAGGCGGGGCTTTCGTGGCTAAACTGGCCAATGATCTGGGAATAATATTCAGAAGAAAAGCCTACCTGCCTGAAAAAAAGTATGTTCTTGAAAAAAATATTTTGGCATTAATGGAAGAAGTAGACGAAGCCTTTGGCGATGAAGATGTCAGAAGAAGCAGAAACAATGAAATCGCTCATCAACTCAACATTAAGTCCTATGAAGATGACGCCGGTATAAACGACCAGAATATTTTAATTAAAGAAAAACTCCAAGAGCTTTATGAAGAAGTTCCCAAAGTAGGTGTTACCACCGTTAATGAGCATATCGCAGCCATTGAAGGTGAGCTTGACAGACAAATGGCTCGCCTGGGACCTAAACCCCGATACGTTCTTGATCGCGAGGTAGCCAGCGCCAGACAAACAATACAACAAGCTGAAAGTGAACTGGCAGCCGTTCATCGCAGGCTGATTGCTGTTAGTGGCAAACACCTGTTATTTGCGGGTCAACCTGCTGACCTCCGGGATCTCCTGGATGAAGAGAACATGGCTCTCAATCAGGCAATGAAACAAGTTCAGATCGAGTTGGATCTGGCTGCTGTTGACGAACAAACCTCTGAGGAGCGATTAAGGGACTTCAGTCATTTCCTGCGGGGATACGGCAGAGAAAGACAAGGTGAAATCCTTAATGAACTGAATGCCAAAACAGGTCTGAGCATCCAGATAAAGGATGAATTCGGTTCAGTGGAAAACGCTCTTTACTGTATTGGCCTTGCCAATACAGATTCTCATGTTCAGAACGAAGATAATGAAGCATTGGGTGAACTGTTTTTAGCCAAGAGAAAGTACTTTCAAATCAGGAAATTCGTAGATCAGCACTACATAAAAAGCAGTGATTTGGTGAATGCACAGATTGAACAGTGGAATGCAAAAGAAAAGCTGGAGCTTAAAGAAAAGGAGATGATCGATCCTGGCGACATCGATCAGAAAGCTAAAACCCTGCATATGAACGAAATGGACAGGCTGGGCTTAATCTTGAAGCAGGCAAGTGATGCTGTATCAAAAGCACAAAAAGCTCTGGTGGATCATCATGAAGCGGCGCTTGACGCCACTGAAGAAGCTGCGGGTCTCAAACCAGACTCCACTGACACCTGTGAACACCGGATTAGTGCCCTGCTAGAAAAACTTTTACAGCTGGGCGGGTATGATGGTAATGGCGGCAAGATCCGTCAACTGCTTAAGGAACGGCTTCACCTTAGAAGTGAGATTGGAGCCAGGAAAGCAGACATTGGGAGAATGAGGGAAGTCCTGAAGGCTGCAGAAAAAGCTGTCGAAAATGATGGCGGTCCCTTCCAGTTCTCGCCGAGACAGGTCAATGTTCTGGCCGATATGAACACCTTCACGCAGCAGCACTCTCTCAAGCAACAAGCTCTGGATGCCGCACTGGGTCTGACGGAATCAGCATTCAGCAGCGGTAAGACAATACCCTGCCTGACAACTTTCGATTTTGACGATGAATTTGCACCGATTCGCTTGCAGGCACTGGTCGGGGACGACATGACATTTAATCAGGCCAGCCGGATTGTGAAAGTCTTTAAAAACCTGAAGATGAGCTTCCCTGTCGGGCCCTTGGAAGGTGAGTCACAGAATATCATTGAACAAGTCCAGTTTCTGGCGCACAGGGCCAGGAATGAGTTGAAAACAGGGGCTCAACAATACGACGATGAAATACGTGGCATGGGCAAAAGAGCCATTCACTTCGTCGAGCATGGGCCAGGGGACCTGAAAAGCTTCTCTGAATATTTTGCTGCCCGTACTGCCAGCGGTAACAAAATCTTAGCCCTGCTGCGTGAAGGACTGATCAGCAAGACTGAACTTGAGAACTACATGAAGGCCATCAGAGGTGTCGACGGTTATCAGACAGTGGCTGAATTTGAGCACTTCCTTGGTTATAAACACAACGTCAAGGTGCCTGGGTTCAGGAAGTTTGTCCAGATGCTGTCTGACAGGGGTGTTGAGGAATTCATACAGAATACCTTCGCTCCTGTGACTGCGACCGGCCCGGCGGGTATGAAAGAATCTGTTGCCGGCATGAGAGACTACGCAGTCGCTGTCATCGCCAACTATGTTCTTGATGATATTGCCTTTGATAACGGTCGCAGGACGGCAGCATTCCTGACCAATATTCAGGATACCCTGACACCTTACGCTCACGCTGCCGGACTATCTGAATCAGAACTGACCAAGGCTATCTACGATAGATTAATGCAGGCCCGTGCCGCAGCGGTTGAGCACCAGCTAACTGATTACTGGGTCAAACCTTCAGCCTTCCTGCTACAGGCTGTCACCTGGTACTACTCCAGCTACAAACCGCTACTGGTGACCCATACCACCGGGCAGGCTGCCAGGCTATCACTCTCTAACATGTCGTTCCTCTATCTTCTGGATCTGACCAACAGGGGTGATTACCTGCACAGAATGCTCACACCGTTCGAGCACTGGCTGGAACGCTATGGCGTTGATCCAGACCGAACCGGACAATATGCCTACCACAGCGGAATTGAACAAGTTTCTGAAGTGCGCGGGCTGGCCATGCCATTAGGTAAAGCTGCTTCCTCAGCCATTCTGCTGAGAATCGGCTCCATGCTGTTTGCCCGACAGTACAACGCCAACCCGCACAGGTATCGCAGCATTTCCCGTCTGGTGCCCGAAATAGCGAAATCCTTGGGTTCCGGACAAGGGGTTCAGGTACCGCTGCTACACAGGATCACACCAGAAAAAGTGAAAACTCTGGCCTCTGCCACAGCCGGTCTGGTGCTGGGTCCGGTAGCCACGGTCGGGACATACGCCCACGGTCTTTTATCTGGATTTACCTATGCCCAAACCTTCGGATTCGCGCTGGCGTCAAGTCTCACTTTCGACTTCTTTATGAACGACAACAAGATGCTCACCCAATGGCTGGCTGGGCCTCTGGGCCGTAGTCTTGACAAGATTAATCGCTGGACAGGCGTAGGCGAAGCGCAAGATAAATATGCGAAACGTACGGCTATTGCTTCGCCTCAACGCTTTGGTGAAACCGATGAAGCCTATGCAAACCGTGTTCAAGCCAACAACACGATGTATGGCTGGACTCGACACGAAAATTATCTGCAGTTTCGTGAGCGCCGTGATCGCACCATGAAGATGTACGGGAATGGCTGGGAGAAATACTTCAAGGAAAATGTGCCTAAATGGTCGTTCTCCCATGCAGAAAGTATTCCTTACTTCTACACTCTGGGTGCCTTCTACAATAAGCAACAGGACGATGATCAAAAAGTTCATGGCCATTAAGGGAAATAACCACTCAGTCCAGATTTCTAACTGAAACAGTGACCCGCTGACAGCCACGAGCGATTAGAAGTCGCTTCCTCGCCTGCTGTGGCAATCACTTTTCACAGTAATAAAAATACTCAGCTCTGAGGCAGTAGAATGAGATATTTTCGCCCCAATGCATTAAGCCTTGCAGTGGCCATAACCATCAGCTCTTCCGTCATTGGTACACAGGCACTGGCCGATCGCAGGCTGCAGATAAAATCTGTCGATATTCAGGGCAATAGACATACGGAGTTTACCCAGAGCGAGGTCATCGTTAAGCCAACTTTAGGAGATGACCAGCAGCCAATACCCAAAACCTTTACCACCACTTACCCTGACCAGACTGAAGTCAGAGCGGGCTACGACATTCCTTCTGAAGGCTTCACGGACATTCTTTCTGGCATTGAGGGTGGTGTTGCCAGTATTGATCAGTTTGCAACAGACGAGAATGACGTTGCTCAGAAGTACAGCAAAATCCTGAAGGTGGGAAATGAGGGGGTCTTCAGATTCACCCATAACCTTGCAGAAGAGAAACTGCTTATCGAAGTCAGAGAGAGTATGACCCATCAGGATTCAATCAGGACTGTTCGGGCTCAATTAGGGGGCACCTGGAGATTAGAACCGTTTACTGGCATTGCCAGCACCGATCATCTGGTGGGAGTGCTGAAAGGGGCGAATAAAAGGGCAGGCAAACTTGGCGAAGCTGATCACTATGTTGCCCTTGCCATCCTCGAAGTAGACAAGGTTGAAGTGAACCGGCGCACTTTCATGCGTCTCATCGCCGCAGCAGATCAGCCTCCTGAACTTCAGCGTCTGGGTCAATCACTTTTTGTTAATGATGAGGTGCTTTTGGCAGCAGCCACCTCCGCCTATACCCAGGTTCATGTTCTCGGAAAAGATTTACAACAGGGCATTCTGGATGATCTTTTGTCATACCATAAACCCGTCGGCTATGTTGTTCACGTCGAGGATGAGACACAGGCTTATCCTGTACCTGCTGGTTATCCAAAACTGGAAGTAACAGAGACTCCGGGAGAGATTATTGTTTTCCGTGGTCAGAAACAGAATCCGACCGATGTCGCTTTTGTGGAAGGTCTCTATTACATCTGGGATAAATTTGGCTGCAATGCCCCCACTCCTTATACAACAGCACGAGTTAAAAAAGACAAGGTCAAAAGCTACAAGTACGTTATTCGAAGCAGGCAAATGGCAATGCTGGAGGAGTTTTCTGCACAGCAAAATGCTGGACTTGACTCAGGTGAACAATACGATGATAAAGTGGCAACGCTTGCGTACTATGAACATCTTCAGCAGGCATTGACCAGTGCTGCTTCAGTTGGAGCAGATGAATTTAAATTCACAATACCGCACGTCGGATTTACTTCGTTCTACTTCATGCCAACCTGGATGCATATTCAGTTCGTAAAACACTTCGGCTTCAAACCTGCGCTAAGAAATTTTCTGACTAGCTGGCATTTTGTTCAGGATATTCACGAAGTTATACCCAGCTTCAACAATATCTATAACAAATATTTTTATGATGATCCTGCCAGCGATTCTTTTGACAAAGGCGGTAACTTTGTTTCCAAAGTCATTGGCGACTTTGCCGGGCAGCTGATTGAGATGGAAAACGAGCTGGCAGAAAAACAAGCCGGACACATCGGCCAGAAAATCCATGAAATCAAACAACCGGTTGCCGCAACATCAATTGCCTCAACATCGTTTGCTGCAACAGGACAGCCCGGGGAAGAAGCTTTAGAAGAAGAACAGGCGGCCATTGAAAGCAAGCAGGATATGGCTTCAGACGATGAAAACGATCCGTATACCCGCAAGCAGTCGCTTCAACAGCAGTTGCGTCAACTAAAAGCAGAACTGGCCGATCGGGAACAGGTAATCGAGAATAGTCTGGCTGACATTGAAAGTCAGCTCGGTCTGACCCCGGATCACGAAAAGAGCCCGGAAGTCCGTTTTCAGGCCATTAAGCAACAAAATAAGAAACAGATAGCTACGATCGTACTACAACAGCAACATCTTCAGCACCATCTTCAGAACCATATTCAGCAACATTTCCAGCACCATCTTGAGCAACAAGGCAGCAGAACAAATCTTGAAAAAGAAGATGAAATCAGGGCCCGCTATGCAACCATCGCCGCACATTTAAACATTCAGGATCTCGATAGCAATGCAGGTGTTGACGCTCAAGAAGAATATCTGCTTCAAAAGCTTAAGACAATGGATGCTCAAAATAAACGCCTGCTTCAGAGAGTTAAGAGACTTAATAATCGAAAAGATTTAGAGGATTCTTACACCAGGGCGAGAAAAGACGCTCTGGCTGCCGTTCTTGGTATTGATCCAGGTAAAGACAGCAAACTGAAAGACCGCGACACACTGGAAAGAACGGTATATTTCAAGCTCTTCAAGCTTGCAAGGCTGCAAAAGGAACTGGATGACATCAAAACACCCGGCCACCCCAAAGCTATGCCTGAAGTCCTGGAGACACTGAGTAACGTGGAAAAAGCCCTGGAGAGGGATCCCCCCGGTAAAGAGTTCGATGTCTATCTCCGTCGCAAGCATATTTCTGAAGACATGCAGAGATTTATCAGGGAAGCCAGACAACGGGCAGATGAAGAAGCCCTGGATATACTGGATGCCGTAGAAAGAATACTCAACCTCGAAGTCAACAAAGAGGATGACAAAACAGCAAGACTCAGCAGAATTCATAGAATACTTGACGCCGATAATCTCTCAGATGACATACTGAATGATATAGACATTACCCTTTGGACACACAATGGCAAGGCTCTTGACGAGAAGGACCTCAAACTCAAAAGACTCCTTGCGCATCTTCATTATAAAGTCGAAGACCAGGGTCCGAATAAGCAAGCCACAGAACAACAGACCAGGCTGCTGGACGATGTAGAAGCAATACTTACCCTCGCAATGAATGAAGCGCAAAGCAGAGCAGCAAGACTTGCCCTGTTTGATGAAATAATTAAAGTCGATAATCTCTCAGATGGCACACTGGATCTGATAGATCAAACCGTCTGGAAACAAGACAGCGCAAATCTGGACGATAGGGCTCTCAAACTCAAGAAGCTTGGTGTGAGTCTTACCTATAAAGTTGAAGATTCGTATCTGGATGCGCTAAGCGATGCACGACAGAACAAAATGCTTGAAGCTATAGAGATAGAGGTGGATATCTACCTTCGTCGATGCCTTGCTGCTGAACAAAGGGGCATGGCCTTCACTGCCAAACTGGCCAGTGATCTGGATGTGGCATTTGAAGAAGATGCCAACCTGATTGAACAGAAGGACGCCCTGATAGCGAAAATTTGGGTGTTAATTGATGAAGTAAACCAGGTCTACGAGGATGAAAGTGTCAAAAGGGCCAGAAACAATGAAATGGCCTATCAGCTCAATATTAAGGATTACAAGGAAGATGCCACTATCGACGACCAGAACCGTTTGATTGAAGCAAAACTCCTGCAGCTGGATAAAGAAGTTTTCAAGGCGGATCAGCCTACCGTTGATGAGCGAATCGCAGCTATTGAAGATGAGCTTGACAAGCAAATGGCTCGGCTGGAGCCTAAACCCCGGTACGCTCTTGACCGTGAGGTAGCCATGACCAGGCGAACAATAAAAGAAGCTGAAAGTGAGCTGGAGGCGGCTAATCACAATCTGGACGCTATCCTTCGCGAACAGGTGGTATTTTCAGGTCGTACTGACGCCCATCCTGCTGCCTTGGATGAAGACGAAAAAGCACTCAATCAGGCAATAAAAAAAATTCAGACCAGATTGGCTCCGCCCGCAGATGATGAGCAAACCTCTGACACCAATCAAGGACGCAGTACTGCCCTGAGAAACAAACGGTTACAACCGGGCGGTGATCACGCTGATGCCGACAAGATCTGGCAACTGCTTCAGGAACAGGCCAGTCTGGAAGCTCAGATTGAAGGCAGGAAAGCAGACATTGGAAGAATGAAAAAAGTCCTGAAGGCTGCCGAAGAAGCCGTCGAAAATGACGGCACCCCCTCCCAGTACACGCCGATACAGGCAAAAATTCTCGACGATCTCCACACATTCGCGCAGCAGCACCCTCTCAAACAACTAGCTCTGCAAGCTGCAAATGGTCTGGCAGAATTAGCATTAGAAAACGGTAAGGAAATACCCTACTTTCCGACTATTGATTTTGACGACGAATTTGCACCCATTGGCTTGCGAGCAATGGTCGGAGACAAGCTGACGTTTGAACAGGCCAGTTGGATTGTGGAAGTTTTCAAAAACCTGAAAACGACCTTTCCTGAACCTCCTTTCGAACCTGCAGAAGATCATCCGCCCCTGAGTGTCCCGTACACAGTCCTGCGGCTGACTTACGCGGCCAGGCACGGAATAGAAAGAGGGGCACAAGAATACGACGACAGAATTCGCAGCATGGGCTCAGCAGGCATTCACTACATCGAGCATCTACCAGGAGTTCTGGCAGGCGTTCTGAAAAGCTTCCCGGAATACTTTGCTACCCGTTCTGCCAGTGGTAACAAGGTCATCGCTTTGCTGCGTGAAGGACGGATCAGCAAGACTGAGCTTGAGAACTACATGAAGGCCATCAGAGGTGTCGACGGTTATCAGACAGTGGCTGAATTTGAGCACTTTCTTGGCTACAAACACGGCATCAAGGTGCCTCACTTCAAGAGTGCTATCCAGATGCTGTCCGACAAGGGTGCTGAGGAATTCATGCAGAGTGCCTTTACTCCAGTGACCTTGACTGTGACTGGCCCGGCAGGCATGAAAGAGTCTGTTGCCGGCATGAAAGAGTACGCAGTTGCTGTCATCGCCAACTATATTCTTGATGATATTGCCTTTGATAACGGTCGCAGGACGGTAGCGTTTCTGACCAATATTCAGGATACCCTGACACCTTACGCTCATACTGCCGGACTATCTGAATCAGAACTGACCAAGGCTATCTACGATACATTAATGCAGGCCCATGCCGCAGCCGCTGAGCGCCAGCTAACTGATTACTGGGTCAAACCTTCAGCCTTCCTGGTACAGGCTGTCACCTGGTACTACTCCAGCTACAAACCGCTACTGGTGACCCATACCACCGGGCAGGCTGCCAGGCTATCACTCTCTAACATATCGTTCCTCTATCTTCTGGATCTGACCAACAGGGGTGATTACCTGCACAGAATGCTCACACCGTTCGAGCACTGGCTGGAACGCTATGGCGTTGATCCAGACCGAACCGGACAATATGCCTACCACAGCGGAATTGAACAAGTTTCTGAAGTGGGCGGGCTGGCCATGCCATTGGGTAAAGCCGCTTCCTCAGCCATTCTGCTGAGAATCGGCTCCATGCTGTTTGCCCGACAGTACAATGCCAACCCGCACAGGTATCGCAGCATTTCCCGTCTGGTGCCCGAAATAGCGAAATCCTTGGGTTCCGGACAAGGGGTTCAGGTACCGTTGCTACACAGGATCACACCAGAAAAAGTGAAAACCCTGGCCTCTGCCACAGCCGGTCTCGTGCTGGGTCCGGTAGCCGCGGTCGGGGCATACGCCCACGGTCTTTTATCCGGGTTTACCTATACCCAAACCTTCGGATTCGCTCTGGCATCGAGTCTCACTTTCGACTTCTTTATGAACGACAACAAGATGCTCACTCAATGGCTGGGTGGGCCCCTGGGACGTAGTCTTGACAAGATCAACCGCTGGAGAGGCGTGAGTGAAACGGAAACGGACTATGTGAAACGTACTGCTATTGCTACGCCTCAACGCTTCAATGAAACGGATGAACAGTATGCGAACCGTGTTAAAGCAAACAACGTGATGCATGGCTGGACGCGGAACGAGCATTATCTTCAGTTCCGTGAACGACGTGATCGCACCATGAAGATTTATAAGCATGGCTGGGAGAAATACTTCAGGGAAAATGTACCTAAATGGTCATTCTCCCACGCTGAAAGTATTCCTTACTCTTATACTCTGGGAGCCTTCTATGAATTGATAGTAGAGCCAAAAGGACTACAGCACCTGAGAAGACACCAGCTGCCGTGAAAACTGCAATGCTGATTACAGGTTTGAGAAGTTCACTCCTGATAAGAATACCCGCGACGAACTTTAATGCTAAAAATCAGTGGATGCCCCCCATAGCTACCCAAAAGAAACCAATCATAGAAGGATACATAATGGTTTCTTCCGGTTCAGGCTATCGATTAAACCCTGCTATAAGCAACGACGTTATTCCCCGGCTGAAAAAACAATTCAGTTTTACTGACATTGGACTTTGTCAGTTCGAGCAAAATTCGCTCAACAGCTTACCAGATTGGCCGCTGTGAACTAAATTCACTCAACAGCTTAACAGTGAGCGATTGACAGCCATGAGTGACTGAAAGTTGCCTCCTTGCCTGGTGTGGCAATCACTTTTCACGGTAATCAAAGTACTCAGCTCTGAGGTAGTAAAATGACACATGCTCACCCCAATGCATTAAGCCTTGCAGTGGCCATTACTATCAGCTCTTCCATCATTGCTACACAGGCACTGGCCGATCGCAGGCTACAGACAAAATCTATCGTTATTCAGGACAATGGACATACGGAGTTCATCCAGAGTGAGGTCATAGTTAAGCCAACTTTAGGTGATGACCAGCAGCCAATAACCAAATCCTTTACAACCACCTACCCCGATCGAGCTGAATTCAGAGCCGACTACGATATTCCTTCCAAGGGCTTCACAGACGTTCTTTCTGGCATTGACGGTGGCGTTTCCACTGTTGATCTGTTTGAAACAGACGACAATGACATTGCTCAGAAGTACACCAAAGTCCTCAAGGTAGGTAATGAGGCAGTTTTCAGGTTCACCCATAATTTTTCAGAAAATAAACTACTCATCGAAGTCAGAGACAGAATGACCCATAAGGATTCAATTGGAGCTGTGCGCTCTCAATTAGGCGACAATCATACATTAGAACCATTTACGAAAATTGCCAGCCCCGAACACTTGGTCGGAGTGCTGAAAGGTGTGAATGAAAGAGCAGGAAACCTTGGCGAAGTTGATCACTATGTTGTCCTTGCCAACCTTGAAGTAGACCAGGTTGAAGTGAAAGGGCGCACCTTCATGCGTCTCATCGTTTCCAGCGACCAGCCCCCTGAGCTGCAGCGTCTGGGTCAATCAATCTTTGTCAATGATGAGACGCTTTTAGCAGCAGCTACCTCTGCCTATACCCAGGTTCATGTTCTTGGGAAAGATTTACAACAGGGAGCTCTGGAAGATCTGTTGTCATTCTATAAACCCGTCGGCTATGTAGTACACGTCGAGGATGACACACAGGTCTATCCTGTACCTGAGGATTATCCAAAACTGGAAGTGACTGTGGCTGAGGGGGAGATTATTGTTTTTCATGGTCAGAAGCAGAATCCAACCGATATCGCTTTTGTGGAGGGTCTCTATGATATCTGGGAAGGATTTTACGACAATGGACCTACTCCTGAAACAATAGCACTGGTTAAAAAAGACAAGTTCAAAAGCTACCAATACGTCATTCGAAGTCGGCAGCTGGCGCTGCTGGAGGAGTTAGCTGCGCAGCACATTACCAGACTTGACGAAGGTGGTAAACCGACGGATGAATACGAAGATACACTGGCCTCGCTTATATACTATGAATATATCCTGCAGGCATTAACCAGCGCTACTTCAGATCAGGAAGATGGATTTGTAATCACCAGAACGCACATCAAATTAACGTCGTCGTTCATCACGCCAACCTGGATGCATATTCAACTCACAGAACACTTTGGCTTCAAACCCATACTTAGAAATTTTCTGACTAACCGGAAGTTTATTCAAAATATTCATGAAATTATGTCTGTTATCGCCAAAATGTCCGGCGATCCTTTTGACGATTCTTTTGACGCAGACCGCAGCTTTGCTTCCAAAGTCGCTGGCGTCTTTGCCGAACAGCTGCTTGAGATGGAGCACAAGCTGGAAAAACTGCAGGTAAGAGAGGCCATGCTCGCCGAGCTAAACGAAGCATTTCAACGCACAGGGACAATGGCCATGACCCATTTTGAGGAAAAACTGAGAGCCGTTGGACTCAATCAACCAGTTGTGAATGAGCTTAAAAAGATTCGTCAGGAGTTGGAAGAGACGAAAAACTCGGTGGATCAACTTGAGCAGGATAATAAACGAATTCCGGAGCTCGAAAAACAACTTCTTGCTACCAGAGCAAAAGCCACAAACACTCCCAATAGTGAAATGGCAGCAGAGTTTGATATTGAGCCTGATGAAGACGACACATCAGAAGACAGGGCGCTGGAAACAAGGGTATCTACCAAACTCCTCAGGCTAGCAGAGCTTGAAGAAGAGCTGGATGACATTAAAACACCAGGCCACCCCAAAGCCAGACCTGAAGTACTTGAGACACTGAGCGTCATAGAAAAAGCCCTTGAGATACGTGACCTTGATGAAAAAGAAGATGTGTATCTCCGTCGCCGGTACATCTCTGAAAATATGCAGGAAAATATCAGAGACGCCAGACAGCAGGCAGAGAGAGAGGCCCTGGACATACTGGAAGTCGCAGAAGAAATACTCGACATCGAAGCCAATAAAGAGGACAACAAAATAGCAAGACTCGAAGTGGTCATGAAAACTCTTGACAGCGATGCGCTATCAGAAGAAATACTGGATGAGTCACTGGAAGAAATAGGTAACATCCGATGGGCATATGAAGGCAAAACTACGGATCTGGACGAGAAGGAATACAAACGCACTATGCTTCTTGTAAACCTTCGCCATAAAGTCGAAGACCCGGACATGCGAGCCAGAGAAAAACTCACCGATCTGCTGGAAGCCATAGAAACAATACTCAACATCAAATTCAATAAAGAGGATGGAGAAGCAGAAAGGCTTGCCCGGATTTATTCAATACTTGAAGGCAATGATGTCTCAGAAAAATTGCTGGATCAGATAGATCAAACCCTCTGGAAAGGAGACAGCACAGCACTGAACAAGAGAGATATCAAACACAATAAGCTTCGGGGGACTCTTACCTATAAAGTCGAAGATTCCTACCTGGATAAGTTCGCCAGAGATCAACAGACAAGTCTGCTTGGCGCCATAGAGGACGAGCTGAGCATCTACCCTCATGAAAACGTTGCTGCCACAGAAAGAGGCAAGGCTTTCACTGCTAAACTGGCCAGAGATCTGAATCTGGCATTCGGGGAAGATAGCAAACTGTATGATCAGAAGGAAGCTCTGAAGGCCAGAGTTCAGGCATTAATGGATGAAGTACACGAAGCTTATGACGATGTAGGTGTCAGAAGAGCCAGAAACAATGAATTGGCCCATCAACTCAAGATTGAGAACTATAAAGATGATGCCACTATCGACAACCAGAACATTCTGATTGAAGCAAAGCTCAATGGACTGCTCGAAGAAATTTTCAATGCCGGTCAGTCTGCTGTTAATGTCCGTATCGCAACCATTGAAAATGAGCTTGACAAGCAAATCGCGCGCCTTGGGCCCAAACCGCGATACGTTCTTGATCGTGAGAAAGCCAATGCTAAACGAGCATTGGCAAAAGCGGAAAGTGAGCTGACAGGTGTTCGTCGCAAACTGCACGCCCTTCGTGGCAAACACGAGGTATTTACAAGCTGTAAAGATAATCAGGGTCTGGACGAAGCCGGTATATTCGAGGAAGCATTGGCCGAGCTGCCTTTAGCCAGAAAAAAGTACACTCTGGTCACACAATTCCTGCAAGATTACGACAGCAAAAGTATGGAAGTGAACCATGCACAGTTTGAAGAGAGTAATGCACAAGAAAAACTGGATCATAAAAAACAGGAGATTATCGATTTTGGAGACTTCGAAGAGCAGGATAAAACTGCACATAACAAAGAGATAACTGCGCTGGGTTTAGTCCTGGAGCAGAAAAGTGAAGCTTTATCAAAAGCTAAAGATACTCTGACGGATTTCCATAAAACAGCTCTTGACGCTACTGAAGAAGCCGTGGGTCTTAAACCAGACACTTCTGAAACCCATGAACAACGGGTTAATAACCTGAGAAACAAACAGGTTCAACTGGGCGGAGATGATGGCACTGGCGGGAAGATCCTGCAAATGACCCACAAGCTGCACAGTCTCAACAGAGAAATAGAAGTCAGGAAAGCGAAAATAGAGAAATTAAAGGAAGTCCTGAAGGCGGCAGAGCAAGCCGTCGAAAATGAAGGCGGTCCCTTCCAGTTCACACCGTGGCAGGTAAAAGTTCTGACCGATATGCACGACTTCATGCAGGATCACTCTCTCAAGAAACAAGCTCTGGAAGCCGCAATGGGTTTGGCAGAATTAGCAGTAGAAAACGGTAAGAAAGTACCCTATTTCACAATTTTCGATTTTGACGATGAACTTGCACCGGTTCGCCTCAGGGCATTGGTCGGAGAAGGTTTGACGTTTGATCAGGCCAATCGGATTGTGAAAGTCTTCAAGAGCCTGAAGACGACCTTTCCGACCCTCTCTTCCGGGGCTTTAAAACTTCAGCCTCCGAAGGTTCTGTCAAAAGTCCAGGGACTGGTTTTCAAGATCAGGCATCAGCTGCAAAACGGGGCTCAAGAATACGACGATGTCGTTTACGCCATGGGCAAAACAGCCATTCACTACATCGAGTATGAACCTCGGAACCTGGAAAGCTTCCCGGAATATCTGGCTACCCGTTTTGCCGGTGGTAAAAAGACTATTGCTCTGCTGCGTGAAGGTCTGATCAGCAAGGTTGAACTTGAGAGCTACATGAAGGCCGTCAGAGGTGTCGACGGTTATCAGACAGTTGATGAATTTGAGCACTTCCTTGGTTATAGACATGCTGTCAGGGTGCCTGAGTTCAAGAAGGTTGTCCAGATGCTGTCCGACGAGTGGGTTGAGGAATTCATAGAAAATACCTTTACTCCTGTGTCCGTAACCAGCCAGGCGGGTATGAAAGAATCTGTTGCCGGCATGAAGGAGTATGCAGCGGCTGTCATCGCCAACTACATTCTTGACGATATTGCTTTTGAAAACGGCCGCAGGACGGCAGCATTCCTGACCAATGTTCAGGATACCCTGGCACCTTATGCCAATGCCGTTGGCGTGTCCGAATCAGACCTGATCCAGGCTATCCATGGCACATTGATGCAGGCTCATGCCGCAGCGGTTGATCAACAGCTCAATAATTACTGGGTCAAACCTTCAGCCTTTCTGGCACAGATTGTCACCTGGTACTACTCCAGTTACAAACCACTGCTGGTGACCCAGACCGCCGTGGAGGCTGCCATCCTGTCCCTGTCGAACCTGTCGCTTCTGTATCTCCTGGACTTCACCAACAGGGGCGATTACACGCACAGGATGATCATACCCTTCCAGCACTGGTTGGAAGGCTATAGTGTTGATCATGACCGAACCGGGCAATATGCCTACCACAATGAAATTGAAAAGTTCTCTGAAGTGGGCGGGCTGGCAATGCCGCTGGGCAGGGCCGCATCCTCAGTCGTTCTGCTGAAAACCGGCTCTCTGCTGTTTGCCAGACAGTACAATGCCAACCCCCGGATGTATCGCAGCATTTCCCGTCTGATGCCTGAAATGGTGAAATCCATGGCTTCCAGACAAGGGGTTCAGGTACCGCTGCTGCACAGGATCACTCCAGAAAAAGTGAAAACCCTGGCCTCTGCTACAGCCGGTTTGGTGCTGGGCCCGGTAGCCACGGCCGGATCATACGCCCACGGTCTTTTATCTGGATTTACCTACGCTCAAACCTTCGGATTCGCTCTGGCGTCGAGTCTCACTTTCGACTTCTTCATGAACGACAACAAAATGCTCACCCAATGGCTGGGTGGCCCCCTGGGCCGCAGTCTTGACAAGATCAACCGCTGGAGAGGCGCCGTTGAAACGGAATCGGACTATGTGAAACGCACTACCATTGCCACACCGCAACGCTTCAATGAAACGGATGAAGAGTATACCAACCGTGTTAAAGCAAACAACGTGATGTATGGCTGGACAAGAAACGAGAATTATCTACAGTTCCGTGAACGACGTGATCGCACCATGATGATGTACGAGAATGGCTGGGAAAAATACTTCAGGGACAATGTACCTAAATGGTCATTCTCCCATGCAGAAAGTATTCCTTACTCTTACACTCTGGGTGCCCTCTACGAATCCCGCGCCGAGCACTTTTTACGGTAATAAAAGTACTCAGTTCTGAGGTAGTAGTATGACACACGCTTGCCCCAATGCATTGCGCCTTGCCGTGGCCGTTGCCATCAGTTCTTCCATCCTTGGTACACAGGCACTGACCGAACGCAGGCTACAGACAAAATCTATCGATATTCAGGGCAATGGACACGCGGAGTTTACCCACAGTGAGGTCATAGTTAAGCCAACTTTAGGTCACAACCAGCAACCAATACCCAAATCCATTACCACCACCTACCCCGATCAGACTCAAACCAGAGCTGGCTATGAGATTCCTTCTGAAGGCTTCACAAATGTTCTTTCTGGCATCAGTGGTGGTGTTTCCAGTATTGATCTGTTTGAAACGGACAAAGATGGCGTTGCTCAGAAATACACCAAAGTCCTGAAGGCAGGTAATGAGGGGATCTTCAAGATTACCCATAATCTTGCCGAAGAAGTACTGGTCATTGAAGTCAGAAACGGAATGACCAGTCAGGATTCAATTAAGGCTGTTCGAAGTCAATCGGGTGACATCCAACCACTGGAACCGACAACGAAAATCGCCAGCCCCAATCATTTGGTCGGGGTGCTGAAAGGAGCCAATGAAAGAGCAGGTAGCCTTGGCGAAGTTGATCACTATGTTGCCCTTGCCACCATCGAAGTTGACAAAATTGAAGTGAACAGTCGCACCTTTATGCGCCTTGTCGCTGCAGACGATGAGCCTCCTGATTTGCAGAGTCTGGATCAAGCACTCTTTGTTAATGATGAGCCACTTTTGGCAGCAGCGACCTCTGCCTATACCCAGGTTCATACTCTGAGAGAGGGTTTACAACAGAAAGCTCTGGACGATCTTTTGTACTACCATAAACCCGTCGGCTATGTTGTAAACGTTGGGGATGAGTGGCGGGCTTGCCCTGTGCCTGAAGGTTATCCAAAGCTGGAAGTGACTGAAGCTCCGGGAGAGATTATTGTTTTCCATGGTCAGAAGCAGAATCCGACAGATGTCGCTTTTGTGGAAAAAATCTTTGACGTCTGGAAAAGGGTTGATGCTAATACCCCCGCTCCTGGAGTATCAACACAAGTTAAAAAAGACAAGATCAAAAGCTACCAATACGTCATTCGAAGCAGGCAGATGGAACTGCTCGAGGGGTTAGCTGCGCGGCACGATGTTGGTGTTTTCGAAGATCATGATGCGGCGCTTATGCTGGCATACTATGAAATTCTCCAGCAGGCATTGACCGCTGCTACTCCTGATCATGCAGATGAATTTTATTTCTCAGTAGAACACGTCAAATTCGCCTCGTCTTTCATTACGCCACCCTCGATACATAATCAACTTGCAAAACACTTCAGCTTCAAACCCGCACTTAGAGATTTTCTGACTAACCCGCATTTTGTTCGGAATTTTCTCAATATTTTACCCTTTGCCGCCGAATTACAGACCGATAATTTTTACAACGCGAAACCGTTTGCAGACAAAATCATGGCCGACATGGCCAGAGAGATGATTGAGAATCAAATCAAGCTGGAAGAGCAGCGGGCAGCAGAAGGCGAACTCATCAAGCTTAGAAACCAGTTAAGGATCACAACGGAGAAAGTTACTGCCAGTGAAATGCTAACAAAGGAAACACTCCTGCTCTATCGGCAATCTGAGGATGCGCGAGCACGGCTTTCTGTCTATGTGGAAGAGCTGGTGAAAGAAGTTAACATACTGGATGTTCAACAAAAAAGCCTGCGCAACGAAATACTTTCAATGAGAGCTCCAGACGACGAATTTCATAAAGATCAGCTTCAGAAAAACCAGGCACTGGAAGAACGCATCGCACAGTTTGAAGAACGCATCGCACATTTAGAAGAACGCATCGCACAATTTGAAGTAATGCGACACAACAGATTCCATCGTCTTGCAGATTTGAAACCGAAAGTGGATGACATTACAACACCAGACCTCCAGGAAGCCATGCCTAAAGTCCTCAAGACGCTGAGTGCCGTAGAAAAAGCTCTGGAGATTCATTACCTTGATGAAAACAACGATCTGTATCTCCGTCGTCAGGGCATTGCTGAAGACATGCAGGAATACATCAGAGACGCCAGACAGCGGGCAGAGGAAGAGGCCCGGTACATACTGGAAGTCGTAGCAGAAATGCTCAACATCAACGTCAGTGAAGAGGATGACAAAACATCAAAACTCACCAGGATTTTCAGCGTACTTAACAGCTATGATCTCTCAGATAAAATACTGGGTGAAACGCTGGATGAGATTGATAGCATCCTCTGGAGATATGAAAGCAAAATTCTGCACGCGAAGGATTTCCAGCTGCTCACCCTTCTTGCGCACCTTCACTATAAACTCCAGGACCCTGGCCCGAACACGCAAGCCAGAGACCAACAGACTGATCTGCTGGAAGCCATAGAAAAAATACTCAACATAAAATTCAATAAAGAGGACGACAATGCAGTAAAACTTGCCCGGGTTCATACAATACTTGACGGCGATGATGTCTCAGGACACTTGCTGGATCAGATAGATCAAACCCTCCGGAAAGAAGACGGCGCAGCTCTGAACGAGAGGGATCTCAAACTCAACAAGCTTCGTGCGATTCTTCACTATAAAGTCAAAGATTCGTGCCTGGACATGCAAGTCAAAAAACAACAGGCAAGTCTGCTTGGAGCTTTAGAGAGAGAGCTGAACATCTACCCTCATAGAAACGCTGCTGCTGAAGGAAGAGGCAAGGCTACCACTGTCAAACTGGCCAAAGTTCTGAATGTGGCATTTGAGCAGGATGACGACCTGGCTGAACAAAAGGGTGCCCTGAGCACTAAAATTCAGGAATTATTCGAAAAATCAGACGCACTCTATGATGACGAAGCTGCCCGAAGAGTCTGGAACAATGAAATGGCTCATCAACTCAACATTGAGGACTACAAAGAGGATGCCACTATTGAAGACCAGAACAGTCTGGTTGAAAAAAAACTCCAACAGTTGAATAAAGAAGTTTTCAATGCGGGTCAGCCTGACGTTAATGAGCGCCTTACTGCCATTGAGAAAGAGCTTGACAGGCAAATAGCCCGACTGGGCCCCAAGCCCCGATACGTTCTTGATCGTGAGGTGGCCACTGCCAGACGAGCATTGGAAGAAGCTGAAAGTAATCTGAGAGATGTTCATCGCGAACTGAAGACGCTGCGTGGCAAGCACATTGTATTTGCCGGGAAACTTTCTGACCTGGACTATATCCCCGATAAAGACGATGTAGCTCTCAATCAGCTAATGAAAAAACTTCAGACCGACCTGGGTCTGACTGCAGGTGACGAACAAACATCTGAAGAGCGAGTAGAAGACATCAGACATTTCCTGCAGGAATACAGTGCAGAAAAACGAGATGAGATCACTGAGAAACTGAGAGCCAAACATGATCTGAATCTCCTGATCAAAGAAGGTGACCTCAGTACACTGCAAAATACTGATTACATTTTCTCCGTTACAGCCCATAAAAATAATCATGATCCGGACGAAACCGGTATCCTCGAGGAAGCATTGAATGAACTGCCTTTAGCCAAAAAAAACTACGCTCAGGTCACGAAATTCCTGCGCGATCGTGACAGAAAATGTATGGACTTGACCAGTAGATGGTTTGAAAAGAGGGATGCACAGGAGAATCTGGATCGTAAAAAACAGGAGAATATCGATTTTGGAGATTCCGATGAGAAGGCTAAATCCGTACATAAGAACGAAATGGCTAAGCTGGATTGGATCCTGAAGCAGAAAAATGAAGCTATATCAAAAGCAGAAGACGATCTTGCAGATTATGATGAAGCGTTTCTTGATGCCACTGAAGAAGCCGTGGATCTTAAACCAGATACTTCTGACACCTTTGGACAACGGATGGATGCCCTGAGAAACAAACAGTTAGAACTGGGCGGAAAAGATGGTAATGGTGGCAAGATCCGGCAACTGATGAAACAGGCCCGTCTGGAAGAGGAGATTGAAATCAGGAAAGCAGACATCAGGAGAAGGAAGGAAGTCCTGAATGCCGCAGAGACAGCTGTCGAAAGTGATCGTGGCCCCTTCCAGTACACACTGAAACAGGCAAAAATTCGAGCCGCTATGGACGCCTTCATGCAGCAGCACTCACTCAAACAACAAGCTCTGGAAGCTGCAATAGGTCTGGCAGAATTAGCAGCAGAAAGCGGTAAGACAACACCGTTCCTTAAGACACCATTCCTTACAACTTGCGATTTTGACGATGAATTTGCACCGATTCGCTTGCAGGCAATGGTCGGAGACAAGCTGACGTTTAAACAGGCCAGTCGGATTGTGGAAGTTTTCAAGAGCCTGAAGGCAACGTTCCCGGAATACCCCTCCGAGCCTGAAGAGGAGCAACCTCGTAATGCCCTGGAAGAAGTCCGGATTCTAACGTACAGGGCCAGGAATGAGTTGAAAACCGGGGCTCAACAATACGACAACGAAATTTATGGCATGGGCAAAAGAGCCATCCACTTCGTCGAGCATGAACCAGAGAACCTGAAAAGTTTCTCTGAATACTTCGCTACCCATTCTGCCAGTGGTGACAGAATCATAGCTCTTGTGCGTGACGGTCTGATCAGCAAGATTGAACTTGAAAGCTACATGAAGGCCGTCAGAGGTGTCGACGGTTATCAGACAGTGGACGAATTTGAACACTTCCTTGGCTACAAGCACGGCGTCAATCTGCCTGACTTCAGGAAAGTTGTCCAGATGCTGTCCGACAAGGGTGCTGAGGAATTCATGCAAAGTGCCTTTGCCCCTACCATAACCGCCACTGGGCCGACAGGTATGAAAGAGTCTGTTGCCGGCATGAAAGAGTACGCCGCTGCGGTCATCGCCAACTACGTGCTTGACGATATTGCCTTTGAAAACGGCCACAGGACGGCAGCATTCCTGGCCAATGTTCAGGACACCCTGACACCTTACGCCAGTGCTGTTGGCGTGTCCGAATCAGACCTGATCCATGCTATCCATGACACATTGATGCAGGCTCATGCCGCAGCGGTTAAGCACCAGTTCAATGATTACTGGGTCAAACCTTCAGCTTCTCTGGTACAGGCGGTCACCTGGTACTACTCCAACTACAGACCTCTACTGGTGACCCATTCCGTCCTGGAGGCAGCCAGACTGTCTCTCTCAAACATGGCGTTCCTCTATCTTCTGGATCTGACCAACCGGGGCGATTACACACACAGGATGCTCTCACCTTTCCGGCGCTGGCTGGAACGCTTTGGTATTGACCTTGACCGAACCGGCCAATATGCCTGCCACAGTGGCATTGAAAAAATCTCTGAAGCAGGCGGGCTGGCCATGCCATTGGGCAAGGCCGCTTCTTCGGTCATTCTATTGAAAACCGGCTCTCTGCTGTTTGCCAGACAGTACAACGCCAACCCCCGGATGTATCGCAGCATTTACCGTCTGGTTCCCGAAATCCTCCAATCCATGGCTTCCGGACAAGGGGTTCAGATACCGCTGCTGCACAGAATCACACCAGAAAAAGTGAAAATCCTGGCCTCGGCCACAGCCGGCCTGGTGCTGGGTCCGGTAGCCACTGTCGGAGCATACGCCCACGGTCTTGTATCCGGGTATACCTATGCTCAGACCTTCGGATTCGCTCTGGCGTCGAGTCTCACTTTCGACTTCTTCATGAACGACAACAAGATGCTCACTCAATGGCTGGGCGGACCTCTGGGCCGCAGTCTTGACCAGCTTAATCGCTGGATAGGCATGGGGGAAACGCAAGATAAATATGTGAAACGTACGGCTATTGCCACACCTCAACGCTTCAATGAAACCGATGAAGAGTATGCCAACCGTGTTAAAGCAAACAACATTATGTATGGCTGGACCCGAAACGAGCATTATCTTCAGTTCCGTGAACGACGTGATCGCACCATGAGGATGTTTGAGCATGGCTGGGAGAAATACTTTAAGGCAAATGTGCCCAAATGGTCGTTCTCCCACGCAGAAAGTATTCCTTACTTCTACACTCCCGGAGCCTTTTACAAATGGCAAAAGGGCGATGTTCAGACAGTTCACGGTCATGATAAGAGAAATGCCTCACAATCAGGCTTTCCATCTGCAACCTCGGCACACCACCTTGATACTGGTGAACATTTCAGCTTAACGGAACAGCCATGAGCGACTGACAGCCATGAGCAACTGACAGCCATGAGCAACTAACAGTCATGAAGCGACTAATACTCAGCTCCGAGGTACCAGAATGACACAGGCTCGCCCCAATGCAGTAAGCCTTGCAGTGGCCATTGCAATCTATTCTTCCATCATTGGTACACAGGCACTGGCCGATCGCAGGCTGCAGACCAAATCTTTCGATATTCCGGGCAATGAAGGTGTGGAGTTTACCCAGACTGAGGTCGTGGTTCAGCCAACTTTGGGGGATGACCAGCAACCAATACCCAAATCCTTTACCACCACCTACCCTGATCAGACTGAAGCCAGAGCAGTCTATGACGTTCCTTCTGAGGGCTTTACAGATGTTCTTTCTGGCATTGACGGTGGCGTTTCCAGTGTGGATCTTTTTGAGACAGGCAAGAATGACGTTGCTCAGAAATACACCAAAGTCCTGAGGGTCGGTAATGAGGGGGTCTTCAGGTTCACCCATAACCTTGCAGAAAAGCAACTGGTTATTGAAGTCAGAGATGGGATGACTTGTCAAAATTCAATAAGGGCTGTTCGTATTCAATCAGTTAACACCCGACTGTTAGAACCTCTGACGAAAGTCGCCAGCCCCAAACAACTGGCCAGAATATTGAAAGGTGCGAATGGAAGAGCAGGAAGCCTTGGAGCGGCGGACAAGTATACTGCCCTTGCCACTATTAAAATAGACGAAGTTGAAGTAGCCGGGCGTACCTTCATGCGTCTTGTCGCTTCAGGCGATCAGCCACCTGAACCGCAGCGTCTGGGTAAATCACTCTTTATCAATGATGAGACTCTCTTGGCCGCAGCCACCTCAGCCTATACCCAGGTTTATGTTCTGGGTAAAAGTTTACAACAGGAAGCTCTGAATGAACTGTTGGCATACCAGAAACCCGTCGGATATGTAGTACATGTTGAGGATGAAACACTGGCTTATTATGTGCCCGATGGTTACCCAAGACTGGAAGTGGTTCAGGCTCCGGGAGAAGAGATTGAAGAGATTATCGTTTTCCATGGTCAAAAGCAGAATCCAACCGATATTGCTTTTGTAAAAAGCCTCTTCAACCTCAGGGCAGAAGTTGTCGGTAATGCCCCCGCTCCTGCAGTGACGGCACAGGTTAAAAAAGACAAACTCAAAAGCTATCAGCACATCATCCGAAGCAGGCAGATGGCGCTGCTGGAGGAACTTGCTATTGACTTCGCTGTGCAGTTCGATGCTGAATTTGAAGAAGGTAAACTGTTGGCGCTTGCCCGCTATGAAGCGCTGCAGCAGGCATTGATCAGCGCTACTCCCGATAATGAAAATGAGTTTGAATTCACAGCAGCACACATCAAAGTTGCTTCCTCGATCATGACGGCAATCTGGCTACAGATTCAACTCGAAAAACACTTCAACTTCAAACCTGTACTGAGAGATCTTCTGGCTAGCGAGGCATTTGTTCAAAGTGTTCAGAGGGTTATACCCGTTGTAGCTGAATTGCCTGCCAATGGTTTTGGAGACGACGTCAAGCTGGCTACCAAAGTCTTTGGAGACATGACCAGACAGCTACTTGAGCTGGAAAACCAGCAGGAGGGGCTGAATGCAAGAGCGGGCGAACTCGCCCAGCTTAAAAATTTCTTACAGCATGCAACCGAAAGAGCCAATGCCATTGAAGCGGAAAAGCAGAGAGCACAATCCCTCAGGAAGCAAATTGAGGAGGAGCTTGAAATGCTTCTTCAAGAATGGAAAGACACGAAAAAATGGCGAGATAAACTTCAACAGGAAGCTGATCGAATTCCAGAGCTGGAACAACAAGCTTCTGACGCCAGAGTGAAAGCCACAAAAATTCGCAACGCTCAAATGGCAGCCGAACTCGGCATTGATGACTGGGATGATTTCCAGCCTCCCGAAGTGCAAAAGAGACTCATCACAGAGAGAATTAATGAAATCAACAGAGCGGTTGCCTCAACCGTTGCCATAGCAGGAGAGTTTGAGGAAAAAGCAGTTAAAGCAAAACTGGCGGCTATTGAAGGTCATCTCGATATTATTCCGGGCAATGAAGACGATCTGGATGCCCGCTTTGAGTCCATTCATCACCATCTGCAACAGCAGGCAGGCCAGAACATTGAGCTGGCCGCACAGAGACTGGCTATCGTTGCAGATCTTCTCGGTCTGGTTCCGGATAACAAAAATGATCTGCAAGCTCGTCATCAGAACATTCAGCATCAACAGCACCTGATGCAGCAGGTCGATCAGGAACCTCTTCAGAGCACCGAAACCTATGCTGAAGAACTCACTGCAATCAAAGCCCGCCATGCAGACATTGCCGAGCAATTGAACATTGAGAATTTTGACGGCAATGCCGATATTTTTCTTCAGCAAGAACGCCTGCTTCGGAAACTTCAGACCATCAGTGATCATCAAAAACACCTGCTACAGAAACTTCAGACCCTCAATGTTCAAGACGCAGAAGGAGAAGCCATCCTCAAGGCCAGGCAAAATGCTCTGGCATCAATGCTCGGTATTGAGATGAGTAAAGACTGGACAGTAGAGTATCGTAGCACCCTGATAGATGTAGCCTGTCGTAAGATTCGCAAGTTGGAAAAAGTACTGAAAGACATAAGAACTCCGGGCCACACAAGAGCCTGGCCTGAAGTACTCTTGAAAATCAGTGCTGTGGAAAAAGCTGCCGGGATAGAAGGTCTCCATAAAGAGCAGGATATTTATGTCCGTCGTCAGGCTATTTCTGATGAGATGCAGACACACATCGAAGAAATCGCAAAGCAGGCAGAGGAGGAGGCCCTGCAAATACTGGAAGCAATGGAGACAATACTGAACCTCAAAGTCAAAGTCAGAGTTTATAAAGATGATGACAAAGCAGCAAGGCTCTCCAACATTCGTTTAAAACTTGACAGCGATGATATCCCGGAAGACGTCCTGGATCAGCTGCTGACTGCCCTCTGGGAAGAAGACAGAACACTACTGGACAGAACACTACTGGCTGAGAGGGCTATCAAATTCCAGAGGCTTCGAGCGCGTCTTTCCTATAGTGTCGAAGGTTCGAAGGAGCGAGCCAGAGATCAACAGAGACAATGGCTTGAAGCTATAGAGGAAAAGCTGAACATCAAAACGAGTGAAAACGCTTTTGCTAAACCAAGAGGCCATTTATTGGTTTTTATACTGGCCGATGATCTTGGGGTAGAGTTAGAAATGGATGACAGCCTGCACAACAAGAAGGATGCTATAAGAGCCAAAATTTTCGACTTACTGGATGAAGTAGACGAAGCCTATGACGATGAAGCTGTCAGAAGAGACAGAAACAATGCATTGGCTCGTCAACTCAACATCAAGGACTACAAAGATGATGCCACCATCGACGAACAGAACCGTCTGATTGAATACAGACTGTATCAGTTGGATGTCAGCGTTCGGAAAATAGGTGAGCCTGATGTGAGTGAGCGCATCAGAGCCATTGATAATGAGCTTGACGAGCTGATGGCTCCCCTGGGACCAAAGCCCCGATACGTCCTTGATCGTGAGCTGGCTACTGCCAGACGAGAAGTGGAAGAAGCAGTGGATGAGCTAACAGGCGCATATCGCTTGCTGGCTACGCTTGAAGGCAAAAACGTGAAATTTGCGGGGAACCGTGCTGACATCCAACACCTCTCGGATAGAGGCAACAAAGCCCTCAATCGGGATATGAAAAAGGTTCAGATCCACTTGGGTCTGGCTGCCGATGATGATCAGACCTCTGAAGGACGAATAGAAGACATAAGACTTTTATTAAAGAAAAAAAGCGCAGAAAAACGAGATGAAATCCTTGAGAATCTGAGAGCCAAAACAAATCTGAACATTGAGATAACGAGTGGCCTCAGTTTACTGGAAGACTCTGATTACTTTATTACCATTTCTTCTTGCACAGACTCTCATGGTCAGAAAGAAGCCTTGGGTAGACTGCCTTTAACCAGAAAAAAGTACACTCAGGTCACGGAATTTCTGCGTGAGCACGACAGGAAAAGTATAGAACTAGCCAATGCACGGCTTGAAGAGTGGGATGCAAAAGAGAAACTGGATCGTCAGGAAAAGGAGATTATCGATCCTGGATACATGGATCAGAATGCTAAACCCATGCATGAGGACGAAATGGCCTGGCTGGGTTTAGTCCTGAAGCAAAAAAGTGATGCGGTATTAAAAGCAGAAGTCGCTCTTACGGATTATCACAAAGCAGTTCTTGAGGCCACTGAAGCGTCCGTGGGTCTTAAATCAGACACTTCTGACACCCATGAACAACGGATTAATGCCCTGAGAAACAAACAGGTACAACTGGGCGGTGATGATGGTACTGGCGGCAGGATCGGGCAACTGTTTCGTGATCAGGCCCGTCTGGAATATCAGATTGAAATCCGGGAAGTATCCATGGCGACAAGGACCGAAGCTCTGAGGGCTGCCAGGCAAGCTGTTGTGAATGATGACAGCCCCTTCCAGTACTCGCCAAAACAAGCAGAAGTTCTGGACGCTATCCACAAATTCACGCAGCAGCATTCTCTCAAAAAACAAGCTCTGGAAGCCTCACTGGGTCTGGCAGAATTAGCAACAGAAAGCGGTAAGTTTATACAGGACTCTAACTTTTTCGATTTTGACGATGAATTCGCACCGGTCCGCCTGCGGGCATTGACAGGAGATGGTCTGGCGTTTGATCAGGCCAGTCGGATCGTGGAAGTCTTCAGGAACCTGAAGACGACCTTCCCGGACCTCCCTTCCGAGCCTATAGAACATCAGCCTCTGAATGTATTGCAAACTATCGATAAGCTGAAAATAATGGCCAGAAATGAGCTGAAAACGGGGGCTCAACAATACGACGACGAAATACACGGCATGGGTGCAGCAGCCATTCACCACATCGAGCATGAACCAGGGAATCTGAAAAGCTTCTCAGACTACTTCGCTACCCATTCTGCCAGTGCTAAAAAGATTATCGCTCTGCTGCGCGAAGGTCTGATCAGCAAGATTGAACTTGAGCACTACATGAAGTCCTTCAGAGGTATCAACGATTATCAGACAGTGGATGAATTTGAACACTTCCTTGGTTATAAACATGGCATCAAGCTGCCTGAGTTCAAGAAGGTCGTCCAGATGCTGTCCGACGAGGGTATTAAGGAATTCATGCAGAGTGCCTTTAATCCTGTGACCTTGACCACCACCAACCCCGCGGGTATGAAAGAGTCTGTTGCCGGCATGAAAGACTACGCCGCTGCGATCATCGCCAACTACGTTCTTGACGATATTGCCTTTGAAAATGGCCGCAGAACGGCAGCATTCCTGACCCATGTTCAGGACACCCTGACACCTTATGCCAATGCCGCAGGCCTGTCTGAATCAGAGCTGATCCAGGCGATCCATGACACATTAATGCAGGCTCATGCCGCAGCGGTTGAGCAACAGCTCAATGATTACTGGGCCAAGCCTTTAGCCTCCCTGATACAGGCGGTCACCTGGTACTTCACCAACTACCGACCTCTGCTGGTGGCCCATACTGCCCCGGAGGCTGCCAAATTGTCCTTCTCAAACATGGCCTTCCTCTATCTTCTGGATCTGACCAACAGGGGCGATTACAGCCACAGAATGCTCACACCTTTCCAGCACTGGCTGGAACGCTACGGTGTTGATCCTGACCGAACCGGCCGATATGCCTACCACAGCGGCATTGAACAAGTCT
>NZ_JAGRPU010000080.1 GCF_024606225.1 Endozoicomonas sp. ISHI1
CCCTGTCAACACAGTCACAGGAAGGCCTGAAGAAGCTGTTGCGACAACCCCTTGACCCCGGTGAAAACACTTCGGGCACACAGGCTTACCTGTCACAGCTGGCGGACTCTTATGATGCTTTCGATGAGCTTAAGGCCATTGACGCTACCGGTCGGATTAATGCCGTTATTGACAAGATGGACACGGCCACCCGGCAGCGCTTTGCCAGGGAATTCCTGCAATATACCCGGCAGTCAGCCATCCCGGCAGACCTGGCCGGGACCATAGCCGGGAAATTGCTTATGGCAGAGGTCAGCGCACTGACTTCCCTGCCTGACAGGATTTCCCCGGAGCTTTATCAGCGGCTCAACGGGCTACTGAACCTGGCCGGAAAAAGGGAATTTTCAGTGACCTTTGGCGGCCTGACGGTTCAGGTGTTCACCGATCCCTCAATCACCGCCGATGCTTCCTACCTAATGCCTGCCCAACGCATACTGGTGCTGGGCAACGGTGCTCCCAGCCCACTGACAGCGGCGGCAGCACTGGCTTTGCTGCAGGGGCTGAAACCGGAGGATCAGACAAAATCATTCCTGGCTCTGCAACAGAAGCGGATCAGACTGCCAGAGGGTGTGGACAGCCTGTCACCGGATGTGCTGGTCAGCGAGTTCATGGTTAAACAGGGCAAGCTGACGCTCTCCGGCCTGCTGGAACGTCTGACCAGTTTTATCGGGCTGGCGGACAGACTGAACCGGGAGGGTTCCTCCGAAGCCCGCCTTCTGGCCGGGGAGATTCGCCAGAAGGTTGCTGACAGCGTTGCCGCACTCAGGAGCGGTATTGATGTTGGCCGGATGGCGGGCCTCGTTGATATCAGCAACCGCGATTTCGACAAGGCCCTGCAGAATCTGGACAAGGCCGGTTTGCCAGACGGCCAGGCAACAAGACTGCCCGCCGCAGAGTGCGTGCTATGCGACGGCTCCGGACCGACCAGGACCATAATGGCCCTGATGGACCGGGTCAGCAGGCACCTGGATACTATTGAGATTAGTGATCGCTTCAACACTATCAGGCAGGCTGCCGGAGACAAAGGGTTGCTGGCAGACTCTTTCCTGCTGCTGGAACAGGGACGTTTTGCGGCGGTTACCACCGAGGACATGCTCGACAATCCGGGGTTCCGGAAGAATCTTCTTGATCTGTTACGACAAGCACTGGCGGAAAAGCAGGGACTGAAGCCAGAGCAAGTCATTGATCGGGTGGTCACTTTGCTCAATGACTCGGGCTACAGTGCCGACGACACCGGCTATGTCAAGGAACAGCTGCTTGCAAGCCCGGAATTTATGGAGCATCTCCGAGCCCGAAAAGGCCATACCGGCGGGGATGGCTCCGAGCCGGGTAGCCCGGGCGACACCAAGTCAGGAGGTGGGTCGAAAAGACCGCAAGGGAAATTCATGCGCACGCTGGATATGCTGGACCGTAGTACAAAATTAAGTACGGGCAGGATGCTTTTCGGCGCAGGGAATGCATTCGCCGGCTTAGCCACGTCGACGATGACACTGGTTAACCTGCAAAAGTACGGATACGCGATGCCTGCTGAAGCCAGGAACATGGCCTATGCGGGGGCGGTTCTGAACATAATCGGCTCAAACTACAGCCTCGCCATGAGCGGCAACTGGTTGCTGAGTAAAACCCTTGTCAAAACGAAAAATCCGGCAGGAGCCATTGGCGTAGCTTTCAAGCTGGGTCCAAAAGCGTCGCGAATGGTAGCCAGGGCTTTACCGCTGGTAGGCGGTGTCATAGCTCTGGCCGCTGGCACTGTTTCACTGGCCGGTAATGTCGACAACGCCGTGGCGGCAAGCAAGGCTGGCAACCGTAAACAGGCGGCCATTTTTGGCGCAATAGCGGCCCTTGATGTCATTACGATTGGCCTTGATGTTCTGGGTCTGGCGCTGGACTTCATCTTTCCAAAGCTGGGTCTTGTTGTAGATCTGATCAGCACGCTGTTGGGTTTCGTGCAGACTGCCCTGGTGGCACTGATGCCGCCACCTAACGCCAGGCAGGATTTCGATGCTTTATTGGCAGGTGATGAATTCAAAAAATATATTGAAGACAAAGTGGCTCATTTTGAGAAAGCTGGCTACAGGAGGCTTCAGCTCCACCTGGATGCCAGCGATTTTCTTGATCAGGATAAGTACGAGGATAATCTCGAGTCATTGACGAAGTCCATTGACAGGCTTTTGGGTGGCAAAAGAGACAAGGGACTTGCCCTTGAAGCTGGACTCAACGTCAGGCGAGAGGTGATAGGAACGACTCTGCGGGACTACATGTATGGCAAGAAAGGTTACAAGATATTTTATGGTCTGGATGGCGATGACACCCTGATCGCTGACAAGGGAGAGCTCTATGGCGGTTCAGGCAACGACAGGCTGATCCTGAAAAAAGATGGCATAGCAAAAGGGGGCACAGGCCGTGATACTATCCGGATCGAAAGGTCAGGGAAGGCGTTTGGAGGCCCTGATAGTGACAGGATATGGATTGACGGGTCAGGGACTGCCTATGGCAACCGTGGTAATGACGTCCTCCATCTGGGATATCGTGGGATAGGCTTTGGCGGACCAGGTGGTGACACTATTTTTAACGGCGCGCTACAGGACGGAGGCGATGATAATGACAGGCTCATAGATGACCTTGGCGATATCGAACAGTATGGCGGTACTGGAGATGACTTGCTTCAACCGGGCTTAGGCATAGGGAACATTAGAGGAGGTCATGGAAATGATACCCTGGTTTTGCCGGCACAGGTCAGGTTTCCTTACTCCGGATACAACACCCTCCATCAAAGGTTTAGGGGTTACTATCCCCTTCCCTGGACGAAATCCAGCGCATTCTTCGAGGTTAACTTACAAGAAGGACGCTGGCGTAGCCATTTTGCTGTATACCTGCAAGACCACAACCTTAAGCGCCTTGCGCCGGATGGCAATGAAACAGGAGGAACAACCCTTTTTCGACTCCTTCGCATACCGGAGCGCAGTTTCAGGTCCACCAAAGCCACTCCCGATGAGTATCTGAGCCCAAGGAAATTATACATTGCCCCGCTGTCAGAGATAAAAGCTGACTACTCGCGTGAACTGGTTGACAAAGTATTGATATCCGACCATTTACTGACGGGTTACGATAAAAAGCACACAGGCGTAAGACGGATTTCTGATCAGTACAGCAACCAGATTTTCTATTACGTTGGGGAAATCGTTTACAGAGTGGCCCATGACCGGAGAGGAGATAAAAAGAAAAAGCGTGTCCATTCAAATCAGGACATCCACGTGATCTCAAACTCCGGAAAGCAGAGAAGAGGTACGAGAGGTTATGTCTATTTTTCAGATCAGGGCATCTACCTGAAATCAGACCAGGATTTGTATTACTTCAGTAAGCAGGGACTGATAGAACGCAGCAAAAGAAACAAACCCAATGGGGCCACCGTATTTTACACAACCCTGTTTCAGCTACTGGAAACCGGGGGTACAGTTACCGGTATTGAAAATGTGGTGGGGTCGAAGCCAGGTCTGATAGTGCGGGGAACTGCCGGGCCCAACAAAATTTATTTGAAGGGTGGTAAAAATGTAGCCCATACCCTGGGCGGGAATGATGTTGTCAGTGCTGGCAGTGGAACTAACCTGATCCACCTGGGGTCGGGTGATGACCTGGCATTGTTGGGTGATGGCTTGAACGAGGTCCATGGAGGCCCTGGCACGGACACCGTGTCTTACCGTCTCAGGAAAAAAGGTCTTAAGCTGGACCTCACCCACCAGAACCTCTATAGCCTACAGCCAGCAGAGCAGCTGGCAGGGATGGAGGTCATCCAGGGTTCCCCGGGCAATGACACCCTCCTGGGAGACCACCGTAATACCGTGTTCGTGGTCACCAATGGCACCAATACCCTGGATGTCCGGGGCGGCAACGACACCGTGACCGCCAACGGCGGAAAAACGTCTGTCCGGTTACGCAGTGGCTTTAACACGGTATTACTGGGTGAGGGCAGGCACGAGGTATACACAGGCACTCATTCGGACACCCTCTGGCTGGGTCGTGGCAGTGATCTTGGCAACCACCGCATTCACGGTCATAAACACCGGAAGCCGCCAACAGGAAAATGGCCCGTGCTGGTCATCCGTTGGGAAAAATCGGGTGAATCGTGCCGTGACCCGCAAAAGGCCAGTTTGACCATCAATTCTTTTGACGAGAGCCTGAATCTGTTTTTTAGCCCTGAAATAGCGCGTCAGAGCGTCACCCTTGACTTTCACACTGATGGTTTACGTCATTTCGAAACAGTACAAGCCAACCCCGTTATCCTTTATTGGGAGCAAGCGGCAGGCACCCCCCCTTCCCTGCCAATGACCGAGGCCCTGACCCACCTGAGGAACAGTACTCTCTCGATTTATGTTGATTCAGACAGGGAACCCTGCCAGGTCAAAAAGAGAGTGGAGGACTACACCTTTTCCACAGGGGAGATGCTGGCATTCTTAAATCGCTATCCTGAAAAACCTTTAGGTGAATTCCCCCCGGCCAAATGGCGTGACGAAGCTGAACTGAAGAGCCTTGCCGATGAGGGAAAAAACCTGGGCGCCGGCCTGCACCGGATTGGCAGTCGGGAAAGCAACAATGTCAGGCTGGAGATTGAGTTTCGTTTCGACTCTTCCACATGCACCCCCCACAGTGGTGTTTTACGCAAGCTGACCCTGAAGCCGGGCGAACAGCAGGTGCGCTTTGAAGGCGTAACCCCTCTCATGAAGAAGTATCTGCACCCGGTTGAGAATGGTCCTCTCTTTCTCTCTTCAAGACCACGGCACACGCTGACTTTAAAACTGGTTAAAACCCATGCAGACGGTCGCAGACAACATCACGGTCGCCATACGGTATCAGAGTTAAAACCGGTCTCAAAAAAATGGGCCGAACTGTTCCCCGGGCAGCCAATGGCACAAGCCCTGACCATGCTCGAGATACGTCATACCTTTGACAGGGACACGACTTTTCTTAGGCTATGCAAGACCTCCAAGGCATTCAGCAGCTCTGTGGTTTTACCGGCTGTTCACCTTGACTTGTCATCAGCCTCACACTCTGGCATCCCCATCGTTGTTGGCGGCCCGGGCAATGACCGTCTAACAGGCAACCCCTTCACGGATAATGTATTGCTTGGCATGGGGGGGGGTGACATTTTGAAGGATATGGGAGGGAATAACCAGTTCATTGTCGGCATGGGCAATACCACCGTTATTGCCGGCGAGAAGGGATACAACCAGCTAATACACGACAAGCTTGCCGTCCTTTATGGTGCCCGGCTCCTGCGGAAAGGCGCCAGAAGTATCAGTATCAAAGTCGCCTCAACCTATCAACTGGATGGGATGACCGTCAACGTCACGGAGGGGATCGCACAGACCCGATGGCGAAATACTGACGTAACGGACAGCTGGCGTTATCACCAGACGGTATTCAAAGGGATCGACCAGATTGCCGGGACTTCGGGCGATGATACTTTCTTTGGCAGCAATGGTACGGATATTTTCAGCACCGGGGGCGGCCTGGACAAGGTGAGCATGGGGGACGGAGACGACCGGATCATCCTTAACGCCCCCTGGCAAAATGGCACCTTCCTGGACGGGGGCGGCGGCGCCAATACGCTGCTCTTTAAATGGCCCGTTAGTGATGATGTAACGGTTGACCTCAAGGAAGGTTTAACGGTCAGGAACCTTATCCTGGAGGACACCGGAGATGACCACAACCTGCTATTTTCCGGTGATGATGACGCTGACATTTATGTGTCCAGAGGTTCCCTCTTTAAATTTGATGGCAGAGGGGGGGATGATTACCTTTTCCTGCTAAAGCTGCCGGCGTTTATCCACTTGGACGGTGGCCCGGGAAAAGACACAATCGACTTCAGCCAGGCAACCCTTGCCCCGGAATTTGTCCGGCTCCGGCTGTCTGTGGATCTGGCCCCGGCGAGTCCCTCGTGTCCTCCGAACGGCTCGCTGCCCTGCCCTTTGGATACTCACATCGAAGGGGGTTGGTCTTTTACCCTCAGATCATCCGAATCGCAGGGCACCTATGACACATTTCCGTCCGTTATCAAGAACTTTGAGATTATCAAAGGCCCGGCCAGCAACGATATTTTCACCATTCCGGCCCTCGCTGGCCTTGTCTTTGACGGCGGAGACGGTGATGACCGGTTCGATATTTACGATACACGCATCAAGCGCAACAGCAACAGCACCTCAATCACCACCACCATAGGAGGCCCCGGGCACAACAGGCATTATGGCAGTCGGAAAGCTGACCGGATGGTGGCGAACCTGGGGCCTGACCTTCTTTCCGGCAAACTGGGCCCGGATATATACGTTATCCACCGGCAGGCCAATGGCACCCGAATCATTGACCGGGACAACGGGAATAGCTTGATATTGCACGGGGTACAACCCGAAAAACTGGACTGGCGGCTGACCGAAAATTATACCCATCTGGAGGTTCTGGACGACAGCCAGTTATTTTTCACCATCGATTTACTACACGTTCCCCGTTGTGTACGTCATGATGGCAGCCTGGCCACCGGGCACTTTATCGACGGTCTGGAACAGCAGTTCTGGCGCCTGATAATGGTTAATCCGGCCAACAACGGAACCGAGGTACTGACCAGCAAAAAACTTCGGAATTACTATGACTCCAGGCTGGCTGACGACAAACGGCTGGATAACACTTACCAGCTTGACAATGTTACGGCATCGGTACGGGGCGGGCCAGGTGACGACCTGTTCTTCATCTCCGGTACTGTCAAGCCGGGGGTTGGGCTGTTCGGGGATTCGGGAAATGATATTTTTCACCTCAAAAGCAGTGGTGCCAGCGTACACCCTGGCTCCGGCAATAATATTGTCAGTCTGGAGCTGGAGGATGCAGAGGAAAATACAGAGAAAAATGAACCAGTAAAGATATTCTTTGCCCCTTCTTCTTTTAACCGGGTTCATCTGGGTGGTGTCAGCCTTACCAATCTGCAGGCAGCAAGCTGGCGTTCGCTGGAATCAAAAAATGTCACTGACAGTGGTGAGCAGGCTCGTTGTCCAGCCGGTCTGTCACGTCTGATACCTCCTCCGGTCACCGGCGGCCGCTTTATCCTGGCGGCCTGGGTGCACCGGGACTTGCCTGCCCGGGCCGGAGGCACACTCATTCATTTTGCCGGGACTGACGGCGCTGATGCCATCAGCTTGAGCCTGAAAAATGGTGGACTGGAGATCAGGCTGACGGATGGCAAAAGGGTCTTTCACGACAGGGTCGAGCCATTTTTTACCTCCCCCCGCCAACACCTGGCCATGACCATAGATGACCGTGGGTTTCTAACCCTCTACCGGGATGGTCAGACTGTTTTGGCAGCACCGGCCCTCAGGCCAGCCGAAAAAATTCGGACGCTGAACTGTCATGCCGTTGATAAACTGATCCTCAGCCGACACATCCCGTCGTCTGAAGGCATAAAAATGATGGCATCCGGTACAGACCCTCTGGTGAGGATGGGCAGTTGGCAGAACCCACACCGTGTCTATGCCAATGACTGGCCAGACAGCCTGAAGCTGGATGACGGGGTTCTGGATGGCAAGGTGTTCATCCGTACACGACTGGGGTCTGGTTATGCACTTTTACAGCAAAGCGTCCCCGGACATCAGTATGTCATCGATGAAAAGAGTGCCATTTACCGCTTTACCGGCAGTGACACCATTGACAGTGATCAATGGATTTTGTCAAACGCCACGGGCACGGCTGACCAGCTGGAAGTTGAAACCTACCCCTGCCAGAAACTGCACTATCAAAAAGCGGGTGGGGACCTGATCCTGACTATTGCACCAAATGAAAGCACGCTGAAGAGCAAAGAACATAGCACAAAATCAATCAATTCCACCCAGAGCCTTCGGGTGCTGAATTTTTTCAGTAAGGAAGGCGAAACCATTGAACGCCTGATTGTCAATAACAGGGTGCTCAGCATGAACGAGGTACTTGCGAAAGTGAGCACCACAAAAGATGCAATGGCTGCCGGTGACAGTAACAGTAGAAACAAGAGAGTCCCGGGCTTTCTGAACAGCATCATTCACGGTGGACAGCGGCTGCTGAATTACCTGAGCAGTCTGGCCGGAGGTGAGAAAGACGACGCTGACACGGGTGAAGCAGAGCGTAATCGTCAAGGAGTGGCCAGCCTGAATAACACAGAACTGAACCGGCACTACCAGCGTCTGGTGCAGGAAATCAGTACCTTGTCGGGCAATCGCAGTGGCGAGAACTTGTCTTTTGTACCGTCGGCAAACCATAACACGACACAAAACCTGACGACTCCGCAACCTTTGACCACGGTAAGCTCTGGCTGACAGCACTAATACAAGGGGCGAACGGCACATTTTATGCATGACCGAGTGAAACGCTGCAAGGTGTTTTAATCAGCCCAGTCCCGAACAACTCGCCAGTTTCGGAGAGCTTACCGTATGTCTGTCAATCAAACTGATACGATTCCTCCCAATCGTCCTCCCGAGAGACAGTGGCTTGAGACCAGCGATGGCTGGTTTTACTCGGCCACTGTTGATACCGATTCGTTTAAAATCACTCTGTCGATAGATCGGCCAGGGTCGGCTTTTGCCACGCCTGCGCACATCAGTGCTG
>NZ_JAGRPU010000081.1 GCF_024606225.1 Endozoicomonas sp. ISHI1
CCCCGGCCAGCGGACAACCGGAATACCGGCTGTTTACCGATGAAACCCGGGTGCTGATGTCACCGCCAGCGGATTCAAAAGCCCTCCGGAATTTGCCGTCCAGCCCCTCTTCGGTGTCCGTGCAGCCCCAAACAGTGACTCAAACCGATACGGCGGTGGATAGTCTGTCCGCCGTCGCCAGGGAACGGAGCAAATTCAGGCAGCGCTTGCTGGAGTTTGACACCGTCCTGAGGGACATTAAAGCCCGGCACTCGCTCCCCGATAACATCGTTCCCATTCTGGATACCCTTCGTCGGGATGGCCAGGGCTGGCGTATGGACTTTATGGAGCCCGATACCCTGACCCGAAAGAACATCCGGTTTACCTCCGGAGCCTTTGACCGCCTCCGGGGCTTTCTCAAGGGCGTGGGCCGTCCATCACCATCGCAGGTCAAAGGGAAATATGCAGCCACCGGCAGTCTGGACAAGTATAGGTCTTTCATAGGCCTTTCCGACCTGATCACCGGGATTGACTCCGTGGGATATCATTACGAAAATCCTCGGTCCCTGAATATGACGGACACCCAACGGCAGATTTATACCGGACGCCAGGTGGTTTTTTTTGCGGCAGTGACATTGGAGGTGTTTGACTGGATCGGTTTCGGGCTAGAGGGGCTTAGGTGGTTAAGCCCGTCCTCCAAGCAGCTATTTTCTTCCCATCGGACAGCACCAAAGCTACTCTACACCGAGTTACGCAAGCCGACCAGCGGGCTGAAAAAAGCCAAGGGGCTGGGTAAAAAAGTCGCTCGTTTTTTGCCTGTAGCGGGTTTCGGTGTGCAAACAACCAGTCTCATCCTGACCGGAATTGAATATGAGAACGAAAAGGATCCGGAAGTCAAGAAACTCTTGGAATCCAGGGTGATCTTTGAGTCGGTGGATATGGGTATCTCCACTATTTCGGAGTTTCTCGGGCCTTACGGGCTAATGATTGACACTGTCATGCACTACGTCAGGGCTATTTTTGACTCGTATTATAAAGAAAAGTTAGAAAAGCTGGCCTTTAAAAAGTTACGGGACGCTGCGGGCAAGGCGACCCAAACCTTTAACACGATTCACGCCCAGCTGGACCCCAAAAGCTACCTGTACGGCAACCAGACCATCAATGCTTTGATGAGCGGGGACGGCAAAAATCTCCTGCCCGTAAACATCCAGACGATCGACCTGGTCAACAAGACCCTGACCCTCGGGGGAGGCTATTCATTCCGGACAACCTTCATCGCCGGAAAAAAGAACGACTGGAAACAGAAAAAGTGTAAGGATAAAACCACCGTAGAGTACAACAGGTTTGAATGCGCCAGCGATATCAACGAGCTCCACTACTCCCCGGTTCCCTACCACCTGATCGACAATGCCCTGAAGACATTATGCTCGAAGGAGCCGCGTTTAACCCCCTACCAATGTGAAAGAGGAGTGTTTCACAACCTGGATCAGATGACCGACAAAAAGATGATTTTAATGCCTTCCACACCCGAGTGGGATGTCAGACTCGGTTACACCCGAACTGACCAGACCTTTAAGGGGAGTGCGCCAAAAAGCAGCTCTCCCGGTGCAAAGCTGCTGAATGCCGTCAGCAATGAACTGCTGCAACTGTTTTACCAGAAAAAGGTAAAAGACACCAAGATCAGTACGTGCAAAAATGCTCCTTTGTGTGATGAATTTAAAGTCAGATACACGGATAAATACATTGGCCAGATGTTCACCCATACGGACGCTTTCGCGTACCGTTTCTCACGCAGCCACGTGTATCTCGATGAAAAAGATCACATCCTCGTCTTTCACAAGGTCCTTGAATTCATCTGGCTGCTGAGTTACGACCTGCATAGCCCTGTAGGGGGCAGCAACACCTACCTCCTGATGTCCAACGGTGCCCACCTCATCCGCATTCACCCCCGTGGAAAGACCGCCGCTACCTGGGTGTTGAACTACAACGGACAACGCCCCTATGCCTGCATAACCGAGCAGGCCGGCGGGACGCGAAGCTGTTCAACCGTGCTGAACCAGACCGAAAAAACCTGGACCCTCTACCTGGGTGAGACCTGTTTCCGGTTTCCTGCCCCGACGCCGGACACCCCCTATAGAGTGATAGCCCAGGATGCCAACGCACAGTTTGAATGGCTGCCGAAGGATCGCAAGGTAATTCGCCGTTTATACGACACTAAGAACCTGAATGAAAAGGAGTCAAGGGCACCGAAACTGCTCGGAATAACGACCCATTACACCGCTTTCAGCCGGTTTCTGCCGTTGGAACTGAAAGAATGCCAGGCCACCTCGATCTATGCACACTGCATGGCTCAGGCGCCGAACTGGTGGCTCAAGTCGTCACGCAAAATACCGTACAAGTTCTGGTCTGAATACCTGAAGGACTGTAGAAAAAAGGCCGCTGGGCATCGCGATGCACCCTATTCCTGCTTCCCCGGCAAGCTGGGACTGGCCAAAGCAGATTGGCATAAGTTAGACCGGGTGAAGCTCTGGTACGATACCCGCCACCACAAAGAAATCCAGCTCATTGCCCCCAGTGATAAGGTAAAACCGATCCAGGGGAGCCCGACCACTGGCTACTATTTTATTGACCTCGTCAATCAACAGGTGTTGTTCAAGAGTGCCAGGATCCTGGATCAGGAAATCAGGCAATTCCGTGAATTCAGCGCCACAAAGCATGGCGCGGTGTTTGGCCGCAAGGTATCAAGGACATTGCCGGGCAAAGATGACTCGCAATTGCTGGTGTTTGAGGCCCCCTATTATTACCTGTTGACGGTCACCCGATCCGGCCAGCTGGCTCACCGGGTGATTGCGGCAGAGACCCTGGATGGTCAGCTCAGCGCCCCTCCCACAACAGCAAAAGAAAAAGGGCTGATTCCCTTTCGGGTCGTCGACAGCTACGACAGTCGTCGCATCCTTCGGGCCGGTTTTTATGACGAGTCCACCCAAACCTATATTGCCTTCCTGAGCAGTCTGATGGATGGCGGTCGGCTGATCTATGGGGACGACGGCAGCCGTCTTCGGCAGATCAGTGAGCCTGTCCAGAAACGACTGCGAGGTGGCCACCTGCCGGTGCACAAGGTAGTGTGGGGCCAGCGCATTTACTATCTTATGTTCAGCCAGCATTCCGGCAACCTGTATTGGCTGAGCACCGACGAGAATCATCCCGGGGGCATCCAGTTGCTGAGCTCCGGCTTCCAGGTGATCCGCCCGGCGGGCGAGCAGCGGACGGTAGCACAGATGGCCAAACACCCGGTCTTTTCCCGTGTGCAGGCGCACTCCGGCAGTCTCCTGGCCGATACCCACAGTGGCTTCCAGCTGTGGATACCGGACGAGGCCTGGGACAACACCCGGGTGGTCAGCGAAAACCTGCCAGTGGAAACAGAACCCTTTGCACACTGGCAACTCAAGGCCACCGGGCAGACCGTCGCCAAGTCTAACGATACCCTGAGTGTGCGTCAGTTCACCCCCCGATCCGGCGTGACGATGACGAGCCTGGACCTGGGCCAAATGGTCAAGACAATCCTGTTCAAAGTGACCCTGGATCACCCCGACACGGCCTGGACCAACGCCAGTGCCCGGGCCTTCATCACTGACATCAAGGGAGTGTTGCGCACCAGGGTGGCACAGGCCCGGCAGGAGTTCTCAGCAACAGTAGGTCTGGTACCCCTGACAACCCCGGTCGCCAACCACACCTTGTTCAACCCCTTCAGGACACTGGATCTCTGGTACTTCCCGGACGGTGAAACCCTGCTGGCGGCCAAAAAACGCGACAAATTCAAGATTACGGTCAATGACGACGGCCAGCTGCTCGCCCTATCGGATACCCGCAAAAAGCAAGCTTTCCAGTTTTTCCCACGGCCTGACCAAGGTGCAAAAGGCCATCCCTTTTGTGGGAAGGCTGGTGCCGTTCTGACCGGGATACCCAGCGAGTTCAAGAACCTGGTCTCCATTCCCTGCCGTTACGACTTCGCGGGTGGCAACGAATTGCGAGGCCGATACCAGTGGGAACCCATTGACCAGGCATGGAGCATCAAGACCCCGCGGGCTAAATACCTGGCCAACCGGAAACAACTGTCCCTGGTGGCGCTGGACCTGAGCCTGATGGGGCCCAGGCAACCCTCCGACAGCCTGATCTTCTCGACCTGGCAGGATTTCAACCAGGCTATGCGTTCCGTGCCAATAAGCGCTCGCCGGCTGCTGGCCGACACCCGACTGATCGCCCTCAAGCTGCGCCCCGGCTATGCCCGAACCCGAATGGCCTGGATAGATTACCGGGGCCGGTATTTCCATCAACAAAAACTGTTGTTCGGCCTGCCTGACAAGGAGCACGGTGCCCAGCAACTGATTATTGGTCAAACCACGGTCAGGAAAAAGAGCACAACCCGGAATGCCCGGCCGCTTGAGTCAACGGCTTCGGTCGTTTATAGCCCAAAACACCAAACGCTCTACCAGGTCATCCTCGATAGTTACCAGTCACTGGGCACCTTTGGCAGGGTAGCCGTGATGGCGGACGGTCTGCTACTGTCAGGAACGCGCGGAGACGACAGTATCAACCTGGAAGCCTTGCGGCTGGATACTTACTACTATGAGAACCGGGCGGCCTCCCGCCGACAGTTTGGGGTCATGGTGGAGGGCCAGGGCGGTTCGGATGTGATTCAAATCAATAAGAGTGACTTGTCGTTTTTTTCCCGGATCATCCTCCATCCCGGCCTTGCTGAAGAACAAACCGACGTTAAAAACCAGGCACAGACCCGCATTGAATTGAAAGTACCGGCCTTCCTTTACCAGGCCGGTCGCCGGGGTCAGAACCTGGTCCTGTCTCACCGCTTTGAGGGAGGCAACGCCGGGATCGTGATCCAGGGGGTCTGGCCCAAACAGCACGACCGGTTCCCGCAACCAACGACCCTGGTGTTCAATGACCTTCAGCTGACCTTATCCGATCTGGCGGCAAGGGTGATGCGCTCTGGTCAGGGGGTGGTATTTCCATTAACGGCAGGGAACCGGAAGAACCGCCTTCGATTCATCCACGCCAACGCCAGCAACCCCCTGTACATCCGGCAAGCGCAAGACCGGCCAGTAAAAATCGTCACACACCGGGCTATGGACGGGATTAAACTGACGCTGGAGCCATTAAACCCCATACAATCCAGACGACAAGTGTTTATTACTGGCACAAACCAGTGGGGCTGGGAACCCGGCAGTGTTCAGGTGAGCGGACCGAAACCCGGCAGCCATTACCGTCCATGGCCGTTTATACCCGCCGTGATCAGCTCGTCGGCCATGGGCAACAGGACATTAAGACTCTGGGGCAATGACCGTAACAACATCCTGTACGTGGGCGCCCATGCCCGACAATGGTCCATTCTGGGGCGGGGCGGTAATGACCTGCTGCTGCTGGGGACGTCGGGAAACGCAGCCGCACGCCCCGAGGTACTGGCAAACTGGACACGGAGCGATCGGTGTGACAACCGAAAGCTGGAAGCACCCGGCAACAGCAGCCTGTGGCAAGCCTTCGTCGACTGGACCCGCCCCCTGATCGGTGGTCCTGGCAATGACGTCTATGACCTGCGGGCGTGCAGGCCAGCCCGGACAGTAGACGATTATGGCAAGCATTATGTCCTCCTGTCGTCCGGGTCGAAAGCGGATTTACGACGACTGACGGGTGATAACAGCACCGCACTGTTCTTTACTGACCTGACTGCGGAACAGGTAGGGTTTAACCAGTGTGACCCGCAGGAGCAGAGCAGCGGCAGCAACCTCACACTCAGCAACGGCTCCCTGCCCCTGAGGAGCCAGAGCGTCAGGATCATCAATACCGACACTAACCAGACCCTGGCACTGATCAAACCGGACGTGCTGGCCAGCCTGCACTTTAAAGGCGGACAAGTCAGCCTGAGCCCCACAGCTTTGATCAACAGCAACGATAGTGCATTGGCCGAGAGTGACAGTGCCGATGGAAACCACGAAGCCCTGAGCTTTCTGAACAGGATCATTCGCAGAGGGCAACGGCTGGTACATTACCTGAGCAGCCTGGCCGGAGGCGGTAAAGACGACGCTGACACGGATACAGCGAAGAGTAAGCAGCAAGGGGTGGTAAGCCTGAACGACACAGAGCTGAACCAACACTACCAGCGTCTGGTACAGGACATCAGTGCCCTGTCAGGCCATCGAACTGGTGAGAGTCCGTCGTTTATGCCATCGGCAACCCAGAGAGTGATACAGAACCTGACGAATCCACAACCTTTGACGACGATGGGTCAGGGCTGATTCCATAAGGAATCTGACGGAACTCCATACTACACTGTCTGTTACGTTTATTGCACATTTAAAGCCCTCTGATCACGCCGGTGAAAGGGCAAGTATCGCAATCCCCCGGGAAACCATGTAGGTCAATCTATCAGGTGTTATCATGCGAGACTTCCGTGTACCCAAGAATATGCATGTCAGCATTGTCGATCCCATTGAAGGTTGGGAGTTTGGTTGTCTGACAATATGGGCCAAGGTGAACCCGGACTACGTACTCCATGTATGGGCTCCCGAACGTTTGGCATACAAAAAAATACTATATTCGCTGCTGATGTCCGAGATAAACAAAAATGCTATTGAGAAAGATTCTCCAGATGATGATATAGCGAAGTTGAAAGATCGCACCTGGAAAATAATTGATGATTTTATGGGTAAAAGCCCAAACGTAGAACAATTGAATATAATGAGTTCCAGTTTTTCAGATAATGTAAAGCAGTCGTTTGCCATACAATGGGATAAAACCAGTGAATTGTTAAATAAAATTGAAACATCCATTGTCGATGCTGTCGTTCATAGAGACGAGATTGATTTCAAACCAATAGAGATTCAATATATTAAATACAGCTTAGGCTTTACTGACTCTTTAATAACCGAAAGATTTATAGGAATTTATCATGCTTTCAATTTTGGAGGGGCATATATTGATAAAGGACTACTACCCGAAATGGAGAGCAAGGCCTTTCTAAAAAGGAGTAGTTCGGGCGAGTCTATATCAGAAATAGGAGTAAGTGATGAAAACAAAAAACGTCTCGAAAGAGCTAAGATACGTGCTCTTTTTGAAAAAATGTTTTCAGATGGAATGATTCCAGATCCCAGCCATTATTTTGAGACATACGATACAAACCTGCCAGAAGAACAAACCAGTCAGATTAAAGATATCGTAAAAAAAACCAGTATTGGTGATCTATTCCAAAGACTAGGGGAATATCAACTAACACATCATACCCGCAATACATTAATGTTCGGAATGAAAATAAATTCATTAGGTAATTTTGTAGACAGTACTCTTGATCATGCAAACCAGCCATTTATCCTACTAACTCTCAAAAGAAACCCTCTGATCAAAATATCACTTGATGAAATCACATTTCTTCATGATGCTGTAGAAGGCTTAAAAAAATCTGCAATAAGTGAGGAAGAACTCATACCAAAGATAAAGGAGAAACTACGTCAATTCTATCAAATAAATAAAACGGATGTCTCCAGCAGTAACATTAATGAAGTTGCAATGATGTCAGCAAAGTTTTCATATCATAACGAGGAGACTGACCAGCGGATTATCAATAAAATAGGTTATAACGCTTTTGAAAGATTGAAAAATACCCAATTAAAAAGAAAATATAAAATCATTCCATTTGTTAAATTCTCAGCAAACAATCCCTTCTACAACAGAAGATCTTATGTTCTTAGTTTCAACCCTTCACTAATAGTGCGTGAGAGACCATACGACAAATTAATAATAATTAATCTATTTGACAGTCTGTACGATAAAGAAAGATCTTTAACAGAGTCTATTAATCTTTATCATGAGTACAGAACTGAAAAAAGCGTTTTGTACAATGTTGTTGAAATTAATATGCCGCAAGGAAAAACACTTAAACTCGAAATAGTAAAAGGAATACCGTTCACAAACATTGGTGAAGACACTAAAGTCATCATTACCGGAGAGGTTTATTTCTCTGATATCAGACGCGCTACTCGTTTTTTTTCCGACACTCAGAACTTAATAAAAAAGCTAACATTGGTTTTAAGTATGGCAATTCCCAGCAATACCACCGTACAAACCATAGCATTCTCTTTTGATAACTCTGCACAAGGCATTTTTGGTTCTTCGGGTGTACTGGGTGTACTGAATGTTAACCATAAAGGTTATGCTGTACCTGAAGTTTTGAGGGAGTTGGCCAAAAAAGGTATCTTTGCAAATGCTGCCGTTGCAGTTCGCACGCCTCATTCAGCCGATGATCCTGACATACCATCAACCTCCAGCAATGCGCCCTACCCTGAACCAAACCGTGTTGTTTTTACCCTGCTGCCTGACGGGACCACTGTTGAATACAGAACGAGGTTCGGGTTAGCCTCCCTTGAGCCTAAAAATGTATTTACCCATGCCTTACCTGAAAGTCATCACAGCGATAACGGGACTGAAGGTCAATCTAACGATGCCAGCTCCGAAGACGATCCGATCAAAGCCATATTACAAGAGAAGATTGCCGGTAGCGGATCCGACAAAAAAGAGGATTGGATCAAAAACATAATCGAAGACAATTCTATTGATCCCCAACTCAAAGATCAGT
>NZ_JAGRPU010000082.1 GCF_024606225.1 Endozoicomonas sp. ISHI1
TAAATTGGTCTAAAAATTCCTGCTTCTTCGTCAAATAGCTCGCTATTCTCCTCAGAAGCAGAAATTTTTATCCTCAATTTCTTGCAATCCTCGCTACGGACGCTTAAGTCCGACAGGCTGCTAGGGGTTTGGGGGATTGCGATAATTGCCTTTTTACTGGCTATCAGAGGGCTTCAAATACGTAAGAATTGCAACAGGTAGTGTAGTATGGAACTTCGTCAAATTCCTCACGGAATCAGCCCTGATCCATGGTCGTCAAAGGTAGCGGGGTTGTCAGGTTCTCTATCGCTCTTTGGGTTGCTGATGGCTTAAACGACGGGCACTCGACACTGCTATTGCACGACACTGTACTAATTTCCTGCACCAGACGCTGGTAGTGCCGGTTCATTTCCGTGTTATTCAGGCTGGCCACTTCTTGACGATTATTCTCTGCTTCAACCGTGTCAGCGTTGTCTTTCTCGCTTCCGGCCAGACTGCTCAGGTAATTCATCAGCCGCTGTCCACTGTGAATGATCCTGTTCAGAAAGCCCGGGGCTTCCTTGTCTTCACCGTTGCTGTCTCCATTGCCACCGGCAGCCATTGCATCTTTTGTGGTGCTCACTTTCGCAAGTACCTCGTTCATGCTGAGCACCTTGTTATTGACGATCAGGCGTTCAATGGTTTCGCCTTCCTTACTGAAAAAATTCAGCACCCGAAGGCTCTGGGTGGAGTTGATTGATTTTGTGCCACTTTCGCTGTCCTGCAGCGTTCTATCATTCGTCAAGATAGTCAGGATCAGGTCGCCACCCGCTTTTTGATAGTGCAGTTTCTGGCAGGGGTAGGTTTCAACTTCCAGCTGGTCAGCCGTGCCCGTGGCGTTTGACAAAATCCATTGATCACTGTCAATGGTGTCACTGCCAGTAAAGCGGTAAATGGCACTCTTTTCATCGATGACATACTGATGTCCGGGGACGCTTTTCTGTAGCAGTGAATAACCAGACCTCAGTCGTTTATCAATGAAAGTCTTGTCATCCAGAGTCCCGTCATCCAGCTCCAGGCTGTCTGGCCAATCGTTGGCATAGACAAGGTGAGGGTTCCGCCAGTTGCCAATCCTCACCAGGGGATCCGCACCGGATGCCATCATTTTTATGCCTTCAGGCAACGGGAGATGCCGGTTGATGACCAGTTGATCAACGGCTACCTCATTGGTTTGGTTAACCGTTAGCTTTGGTTTGTCAGCGGCATAACAGTTCTGCGTCCGAACTATCTTGGGTGGCTTGAGGGCCTGCGCCGCGAAAACACTCTGGCCATTCCGGTAGACGGTTAGAAACCCAGTGTCATCTATAGTCATGGCCAGGTGTTGGCGTGGAGAGGTAAAAAATTGCTTGATCCTGCTATGAAAGACCCTAGCTCCATCCGTTAGCCTGATCTCCAACCCGCCATGTCTCTCCAGGTGCAAGCTGATGGCATCGGAGCCGTCAGTTCCGGCAAAATGCATCAGTTTGACCTCGGCTGGTGCTCGACTGTCGGGGGTGAAGGTACGTCGCACCCGGGCCGCCAGGATAAAGCTGCCGCCGGTGACCGGAGGGGGTATCAGCCGTGATAAACCGGCTGGACAATGAGCCTGGTCACCGCTGTCAGTGGCATTGTGCGGAGCCAGCGAACGCCAGCTTGCTGCCTGCAAATCGATGAGGTTGACACCGTTCAGGCGAACCCGGTTAAACGAAGAGGGAGCAAAGACTATTTCTACTGGTTCGTTTTTCTCTGTATTTCCCTCCGTATTCTCCAGCTTCAGGCTGACAAGATTATTACCGGGGCCGGGGTGTAAGCTGGCACCACTGCTTTTGAGATGGAAAATATCATTTCCCGAATCCCCGAACAGCCCAACCCCCGGCTTGACAGTACCAGAGATGAAGAACACGTCATCACCTGGCCCGCCCCGCACCGGTGCTGTGACATTACGAAGCCGGTACGTGTTATCCAGACGCCTGTCAGCCGTCAGCTTGGTGTAATAGTAGTCTCGAAGTGTTTTGCCGGTAAGCACCTGGATTCCGTTGTTGAGCGGATCAATCGTTGTCAGGCGCCAGATATGCCGTTCCAGGCTGTTGACAAAGTGCCCGGTAACCAAGCTGCCATCTTCGCGCACACAAAAGGGAACGTGCCTTAAATGGATGCTGAAAAATAAATGTCCGTCGTCGTTCACTTCCAGGCGGGTATAATTTCCGGTCAGTTGCCAGTCAAGTTTTTCGGACTGTACACCGTGCAATACCAGAGTATTTCCGTTGTCCCGGTCGACGATCCGGGTGCCATTGGCCTGCGGGTAGATGACGTAGATATCCGGGCCAAGGTTGCCGGAAAGAAGGTCAGGCCCCAGGTTCGCCACCATCCGGTCAGCTTTCCGGCTGCCATAATGTCTGTTGTATCCGGTTCCCCCTATGGTGGAGGTGATTGAACTATTGTCCTTGGTGTTGGGAGAGGAAATGATAAAAGTATCGTCGCCGCCTTTGCCATCCACGGTAAGGCCGGCGAGGGCCGGAATTTTGAAAATATCGTTGGTCTGCGAACCCTTGATAATCTCAAAATTACTGACAACTGTCGGCCATGTTTGATAGGTGGCCTGGGATTCGGATGACCTGAGCGAAAAAGATAAATGACCTTCGACGTTTTTACCGGGAGGGCAGGAGCGCGAATCGCTTGCAAGACAGGGAAGGCTCGCTGCTTTTTTTCTTAACGACAGATGGAGCCGGACAAAATGCGGGGCAACGGTTGCCTCGCTGAAGTCCAGGGTGTCTTTGCCCGGACCACCGTGAAAATGGCTGATCGTCGGCAGCTTCAGAAGAAAAAGGGAGTCATCTCCCCTTCTGCCATTAAAACTGCGCAGGGAACCTCTGGAGACATAAATATTATCTTTGTCGTCGCCGGAAAATCTTATGTTGCCCTTCCCGGTATCCTCAAGGATAAAGTTCCTGACCGTTAAAGTCTTTCTCAGATCGACAGCCACACGATGACTAACGGGCAAATCAAAGAGCAGTGTATTGGCACCGCTGCCTCCGTCCAGGGAGGTACCCTTTTGCCAGCGGGCGTTAAGGATGATCCGGTCGTCTCCGTCCCCCATGCTCACCTTGTCCAGGCCGCCTCCGGTGCTGAAAATATCCGTACCATTGCTGCCAAAGAAAGTATCATCGCCCGAAGTCCCGGCAATCTGGTCGATCCCGTTGAATACCGTCTGGTGATAACGCCAGCTGCCCGTTACGTCAGTATTTCGCCATCGGGTCTGTGCGATCCCCTCCGTGACATTGACGGTCATCCCATCCAGTTGATAGGTTGAGGCGACTTTGATACTGAGACTTCTGGAGCCTCGCCGCAGGAGCCGGGCACCGTAAAGGACGGCAAACTTGTCGTGTATTAGCTGGTTGTATCCCTTCTCGCCGGCAATAACGGTGGTATTGCCCATGCCGACAATGAACTGGTTATTCCCTCCCATATCCTTCAAAATGTCGCGCCCCCCCATGCCAAGCAATACATTATCCGTGGAGGGGTTGCCTGTTAGCCGGTCATTGCCAGGGCCGCCGGCAATGATGGGGATGCCAGAGTGTGAGGCTGAAGACAAGTCAAGGTGAACAGCCGGTAAAATCACAGAGCTGCTGAATGCCTTCGAAGCCCCGCATAGCTTAAGAAAAGTCACATCCCTGTCATAGGTATGACGTATCTCAAGCATGGTCAGGGCTTGTGCCATTGGCTGACCGGGGAACAGTTCGGCCCATCTTTTTGACACCGGTTTTAACTCTGATACCGTATGGCGACTGTGATGTTGTCTGCGACCGTCTGCATGGGTTTTAACCAGTTTTAAAGTCAGTGTGTGCCGTGGTCTTAAAGAGATAATTGCATGCGGCTCCCTCATGAGGGGGGCTACGCCTTCAAAGAGCACCTGCTGTTTGCCCGGCTTCAGGGTCAGCTTGCGTAAAACACCACTGTGGGGGGTGCATGTGGAAGCGCTGAAACGAAACTCAATCTCCAGTCTGATATTATTGCTTTCCTGACTGCCAATCCGGTGCAGGCCGACACCGAGGTTTTTTCCTTCATTAGCAAGGTTCTCCAGCTCAGTCTTGTCACGCCAACGTTTCCGGGGGAATTCACCTAAAGGTTTTCCGGGGTAGCGATTCAAAAATGCCAGCATCTGTGCTCTGGAAAAGGTGTAGGTGTCCACTTTCCTGGTGACCTTGCAAAGTCTCCTTCCCGAATCAAAGTGAGCTGAGAGGGTGGTGTTGCTCAGTTTCATCACATCCCCGGCTATGAACTGCCAGCGGCCTGTATCGGCCAGATCCCTCCGGTACCAGTGGGTATTAGCGCGGCTGACGTTGACAGGCGGGATGTCGGGGGTGTTGAAGTCCACGGTGACGGTCTCAACGGGTCTCTGTTTGCTGAAAACCAGATCCATGCTCTCGCTAACCGGGTTGACAGTCAGGCTGGCCAGCTGTTTGTTCTGTCGGCACCCGGCACCAAATCGCCCCCAGCGGATGACCAGCACTGGCCATTTGCCTGTCGAAGGCTCCTGAGGTGTGTGGACGTAAAATTTGTGGTTACCAAGGTTGTTGCCACTGAGCCTGATTGAATCCGCATGAGTGCCCGTGTAAACCTTGTGGTGACCCTCACCCAGTATCACCGTGTTAAAACCGCTTCTCAGCCAGACAGACGTCTTTCCGCCGTGAGTGATGACTGTGTCGTTACCCCCTCCGGCATCCAGGATATTGGTGCCATTGGTGACCATGAAAACCGTATTCTCGTCGTTTCCTTTGATCCGGTCGTCGTGGGGAGAGTCCTGTATGACCTCGACACCGGTCACCACATCCCCCGACGACGGATCCCGGTTGGTCATATCCAGCCAGAGCTTTTCTTTTCGGATCATGTAGGAAAGGGTGTCTGTGCCGGGGCCACCGTCCACCACGTTTTGACCGGTCAACACCGCCCGGTCATTGCCCGCCCCCAGTTTTATTACGTCTGTCCCATTGCTGGCATAGACGAAATCGTCACCACGGCGCGCATCCACTATGTTGTTGCTATTTTTATCTCCCCTGAGAAAAATGGCATCACGCTGGTCAGACCCGTACACTTCTGAGCCGTCTTCGGAACCCACCAGGTTTTCCATACCCTGAACAGTGCCCCCGGTCTTCAGGTAGTCCAGGAGGGCTGCGAAGAATTTAATGGACTGATGACTTTCACTGGCCTTAAGCAGGCTATCCTTTTTGAAAAAAAACAGGGAACGGTTGGCGTTCACCCAGAAAACGCCTTTGAGCGAAAAATAGATGTGGACTTCCTCTTTCGCGCTACCGTACTCAACTTTGCCGAGGTAAAAGTAAAGCTGCTCTCCGTAAATATCAGAAATTCGTCCGACGCCTGTGTGCCTGGCGTCAGGTTTGACGTGCTTCATCAATTCGTTAGTCACCAACGACCTGGCGACAGGGGCGACACGAAACACATCGAAAACGGATTTTTTGCCTGTTTCCCGGCCATCCGGGTGGTCGGTGCCCAACTTATGAAACAGGAGGTAATCATAAAAACGGCTAAGCCAGCTTCCGGTTTTCAAGTCCATCCAGAGTAATGGCTTAGGGTAACCATGACGGTAGCGAGTCGTGATATCCGTGGTTCCGGATGATAGGCCATGTAACTTGAGGGTATGACGACCAATACTGTAGTGAGCCGTGAAATTAACGCTTTTTTCTTTGCCGAAAACAGGAAGCGAGAAGCTGGGCAGAATCAGCGTATCATAGCCGGGTCCGCCAAAAAGGCGCCCATAGCCTAACCCCGGTGAATGATAGTCATCCCCTTTGCCACCGTGCTGTTCGACTGCGCCGAGCTTGTCAATGAGCCTGTCATTACCCGAGTCGCCATACTGGCGTTTACCGTAATAAATCTCATCGTTTCCCGGTCCTCCATAGCCCGTTCCATCCTCCTTTGACAGGTAAAGGGTGTCGTCGTCGGTTCCCCCATAAGCATTACCTGAGTGCCCAATCCAGATAATATCCCTGCCACTGCCCCCGTAGGCATCACCTGACTTTTCAATCCGGAGAAGGTCATCGCCAGTGTCCCCGTAAGCCGTACCTGACTTTTCAATCCGGATATCGTCATTGCCACTGTCCCCGTAAGCCGTACCTGACTCTTTAATCCGGATAATGTCACTGCCACTGCCCCCTTTGGCGATGCCTTTTTCCAGAATCAGCGTGTCGTTGCCTGAACCGCCAAAAAGCTCCCCCTTTTCAGAGATCAGGATGTCATTGCCACCCAAACCATAAAATATCTTGTATCCTTTCTCGCCTCGCATATAGTCCGACAGGTATGTTCCTCTCACGGTTCGCCTTACATTTTGCTTATCAAGTAAGGCAAGCCATTTGTCTTTATCGAACTTACGCACAAGAAGCCACGCAGCGGAGAACGTCAATGTCTCGAGGTTCTCATCATACTTGCTCTGGTCAAGATAATTACTGGCATCGTCGTAGAGCACAAACCGCCTGTAGCCCTCTTTCTCAAAGTGTTCCACCTGCTTATTAAGGTGTTCATTGAATTCAGGGCTCTCCAGTAAAGCGTTGAAATCCTCCCTGGCAGTAGGGGGTGGCATAATGGCCTGCAAGGCCGTTTGCACGAAACCCAAAAGCATACTGATCAGGTCTACAACAATACCCAGCTTTGGAAAGATGAAGTCCAGCGCCAGACTCAGAACATCAAGGCCAATGGTAATGACATCGAGGGCCGCTATGGCGCCAAAAATGACTGCCCGTTTATGGCTGCCAGCTTTTCTTGCCGCATCGGCGCTTGTGGCATTAGCGGCCAGTGAAACAGTGCCAGCGGCGAGCGCAATGACACCGCCTACAATCGGTAAAGTCCTGGCTACCCTGAGCGACGCTTTTGGGCCCAGCTTTAAAGCTGCGCCAAGGGCTCCTGCCGGATTTTTCGTCCTGACAAGAGTTTTGCTCAGCGCCCAGTTGGCGCTCATGGCAAGGCTGTAGGCAGAGTTAGTGATGCCCAGGCCCGCACCCGCATAGGCCAGGTTCCTGGCTTCAGCAGGCATTGAGTCACCGTATTTTTCCAGGTTTTCCAGTGTCACTGTGGCCAAGGCAAGGCCAGCGACGGCATTCCCTGCGCCGACAAGCATCCTGCCCGTATTAAATTTTGTACTACGGTCCAGCACATCCAGCACACGCATGAATTTCCCTTGCGATCTTTTCGACCCACCTCCTGACTTGATGTTATCCGGGTTATCGGGCCCAGAGCTATCCTCGCCGGTATGGCCTTTTCGGACCCGGAGCTGCTCCATGAATTCCGGGCTTGCAAGCAACAGTTCCTTGACATAGCGGGTGTCCGCGGCACTGTAGCCCGAGCCATTGAGCAACATGACCACCCGATCAATGATTTGCTCCGGACTCAACCCCTGCCTTTGCGCCAGTGTCTGTCTTAAGAAAGTAAGAAGATTCTTGCGGAATTCCGGGGTGTCCATAATGTCTTCGGTGACAACTGCCGCAAAGCGCTCCTGTTCCAACAGCAGGAAAGAGTCTGCCAGCAACCCTTTGTCTCCGGCAGCCTGCCTGACCCTGTTGAAGCGGTCACTGACCTCAATGTTATCCAGGTGCCCACTGACCCGGTCCACCAGGGCCATTGCGGTCTTGACTGGTCCGGAGCCGTCGCACAGCACGCAGTCTGCGACAGGCAGCCTGGTTGCCTGGCCCTCTGGCAAACCGGCCTTGTCCAGTTTCTGCAAGGCCTTGTTGAAATCACGGTCGCTGATATCAACGAGGCCGGCCATCTGGCTCATGTCGATATCGCTTCTGAGTGCGGCAACGCTGTCGGCAACGTTCTGGCGAATCTCCCTGGCCAGAAGGCGGGCTTCGGAGGAACCCTCCTGTTTCAGCCTGTTTGCCAGCCCGATAAAGCTGGTCAGACGTTCCAGCAGGCCGGAGAGCGTCAGCTTGCCTTGTTTAACCATGAACTCGCTGGCCAGCACATCCGGCGACAAGCTGTCCATACCCTCTGGCAGTCTGATCCGCTTCTGTTGCAGGGCCAGGAATGATTTTGCCTGGTCCTCCGGTTTCAGTGCTTTCCCTGCCTGCAGCAAAGCCAGTGCAGCCGCTGCGGTCAGCGGACTGGCGGTGCCATTGCCCAGCACCAGTGTGCGTTGGGCAGGCATCAGGTAGGAGGCATCGGCGGTGATTGAGGGGTCGGTGAGTACCCGAACCGTCAGGCCGACAAAGGTCACTGAAAATTCTCTTTTTCCGGCCAGGTTCAGTAGCCCGTTGAGCCGCTGATAAAGCTCCGGGGAGATCCTTTCAGGCAGGGAGCCCAGTGCGCTGACCTCTGCCACCAGTAACTTCCCGGCGATGGCCTCGGCCAGGTCTTCCGGGATGGCTGACTGCCTGGCATATTGCAGGAAATCCCCGGCAAAGCGTTGCCGGGTGGCCGTGTTCATCTTGTCAATAACGGCATTAATCTGACCGGTAGCGTCAATGGCCTTAAGTTCATCGAAAGCATCATAAGAGTCCGCCAGCTGTGACAGGTAAGCCTGTGTGCCCGAAGTGTTTTCACCGGGGTCAAGGGGTTGTCGCAACAGCTTCTTCAGGCCTTCCTGTGACTGTGTTGACAGGG
>NZ_JAGRPU010000083.1 GCF_024606225.1 Endozoicomonas sp. ISHI1
GTAGAAGCCCCATTCTGGTTAACCTCAACGATAAAACGGTAGGTCTGTGATTCAACCGTGCAGACGAATGGCACAACGATCAATACGTGCAAAAGTAGACTTTTAATGGTTCTATCCTTTGCTTTTTTATGGGTAGGAGCAGTGAGGATAGACCAGAGAATAAGGAGCAAGGAATCAAAACAGAGTGGTTCATGGATTCTCCCATCCATTTCAAATATGCAGAAATTTTACTGAAACGCCGATGTTTTATACCTGATGACTGTCGTAAAAACCGGTTTGAGAAGAGCGATGAACTCAGGGACGATGACAGAGCTACAGCAGGGCGATTACCTGGCCCGGATGAGGTTCACCTGAATCGTCGAATGCGGGTTGTGATGACGACTGTTGAGCAGAGAGCTGTATATGTGAAACCTGGAGTGACAAAGCCATCATACACATCGATAGGGTTACTACCATTGAGGCCGCCCGGATGTTGAAGAGAGTGAACCGACATTGCTGTCATTGTTGTTTCGAGGGTTCATGCCTGGTTCCACTAGATCGTCAATCTTTCCAACCTAGTTCAGTGATTGTCGCCTCACAATCAAAACCGGCGGTCAACACGTGTCGGCTATCGGCACTGAAGGAGGCTGAGGTGATCCAATTCTTGTGGGAAATGATGGCCTTTTCCAGCCATGACCCATTGGCTCCCAAACCATAAATTTTTGCCGTTTTATCATCACTGGCAGTCACCACAAGGCATTCATCAGGACTGAAGGTAGCTGACCAGATCGCATCTTCGTGGGCAATGGTGGCTGTTTTTACCCATAATCCGGGGGCCTCATGGCTATAAATGTACGCCGTGTTAGCAATACAGGCGGCCACATGACGGCCACTGGCGCTGAACCGGGCTGAGTTGAGTTCCCCATCGTGCCAAATAATGGCTTCTTTTACCCATGATCCAGGTGCCTTATGGCCATAGATCTTCACCGTGCCATCTGTACTGAAGGTCAACAAATGGCGGCCATCGCTGCTGAATTCGGCGAATACGTTTGTTTTACCATGGGAAATGGTGGTTATTTTTTTCCATGATCCATCGGTCTGCAGACCACGGATTTTTGCCTTACCATCACTACTGCTTGTTACCAGGTAGCGACCATCGGTGCTGAAGGTGGCACAATAGATAGTATCCCCATGGGTAAAGGTGTCTTTTACTGTCCACGTTCCATCGTCGTCCTGAACGTAAATGGCGGCAGTGTGCTTTCGATCGGCGACCAACAGATGATGACCATCGGAGTTTAAGCTGGCAAACACAACCGGAAAATTATGCTGAATGGTGGTTTTTTCTTCCCATAGTCCACCGGTCTCCAGTCCATAGATTCTCACCGTCGCATCACCACAATTGGCGGTCACCACATGGCGGCTATCAGAAGTGAAATTGACCGACCGGAGCGTAGTGTTATCAGAAATGGTGATTTTTTCTTCCCATGATCCATCGTCCCCCAGATCACAGATTTTCGCTTTGCCATAAGGAGAGGCAGTCACCAGATGACGGCTATCGGGACTGAAGTTGGCTGATTTGATGAATCTTTTATGGCAAATAGTGTTTTTCTCTTCCCATGATCCACCGGCCTTCTGACTATGGATTTTCGCTACATTATCCGCAACGGTCATTACATGGCGGCTATCGGGGCTGAAATTGCCGCCCTTGATGTGGTACTTCTGGGATATTTTGGCTTTTTCCACTAACTCAAACTGTTCACATTGAGACATCCGTTGACTGTTGGTGAAAAGGAGCAGAGCGGTAAAGTAAGCATTATTTCGTTGTTTTACGAGTGACTCGACAGCCTCCTTATTCACAATCGGCTTCAACCAATCACAGAGTTGTTGATCATCTTTTGCCGTAATGAGGGTCTTGAGTTGATATTGGTGTGGTTCAGGGAACCGTCGAAACCATGCGCTTTCCACAGCCCTGTCCTGTTTTACAAGAGTGTGAAGATATTTGCATACCTTTGCTAAACGGGTAACCCCTCGAAAATCCAGGCAGCGAATGATTTTGGAATGAATCTCTACGGGTAAATGGAAGAATGCAGGTTCAATGCTGTTTTGTACAGTCACCTCCCTGCTCACACTGACACCTCTTGGTGTTTCCTTCAGTCGAGTTTGCTTCAAGGTTGACGAGAGTGAAGCGTCAATGCTGGAATGGCTGTTCGTGAAATGCATGTCTGTGCCTTAAAAGTTAGTATTTATCCTCGGTTAGAAAGGACATTTAAATGGATTGAAAGCTTAGAACCGATTTCAGAGTGAAAGTTCAAAACATTGAAGTCAGTGAAACTCAGCAAAAACAGCGCCCTGATCCGGGAAAACGCTTCGCACGTTCATTTCTGCAAAAGTGCTTCTAATGGTTCCCTGCTTTTAGAGGGTTTTATGCTCATTCGATCATCCATTGTTCCTCCCTTTCTTAGTTCAGTGATTCTCACCTTCATATCTGCACTGACGGTCAAAGCATACCGACCATCGGCGCTGAAGGTGGCTAAGACGACTGCACTATTGTGTTGAATGGTGGCTTTTTCTACCCATGATCCATTAGCCACCAGACCAACAATTTTTGCCGTTTTGTCGTAACTGGCGGTCACAACAAGGCAACCATCGGGACTGAAGGTGGCTGAATGGACGCGATCATTGTGAACAATGGTTTTCTTTTTTACCCATAATCCCTCGCCATTGCGGCCATAGATGTTTGCCGTTCCATCATGACTGGCAGTCACCACATGGCGAGCATTGGCGCTGAAGTTGGCCGAGGTGATCGCCACCTCGTGTGGAATAGCAGCTTTTATTAACCATGATCCACTGTCTTGGAGACTATAGATTTTTGCCGTGCCATCCTCACTTTCGGTCACCACATGGCTGCCATCGAGGCTGAAGTTGGCTGAGTAGACAAAATCACGATGAGAAATTACGGCTGCCTTTTGCCATGAACCATCGTCTTGCAGGTTATAAATTTTCGCCTTACGATCTTCACTAGTGGTTACCAGATGATGACTGTTAGCATCGAAGGTAGCTGAGAGGATCCCACCCTCATGGGTAATGTTAGCTTTAACTTCCCAAGATCCGTCTTCCTCCTCACTATAGATTTTTGCAGTCTTGCCAAAACTGAAGATCAGCGCATGACGGCCATCGGGGCTCAAACTGGCATACCTGATCAGAGCATTATGTTTAATCGTGGCTTTTTTTTCCCATGATCCATCGGTCTCCTGGCCATAAATTTTCAATATCCCCGAAGCGGCGGTCACTGATAAGCGGCCATCAGCAGTGAAAGTAGCCGATTTAACCATTTCATCATGGGCTATGGTGGTTTTTACTTTCCATGATCCATCGTCCTTCTGGCCATAGATTTTTGTAGTCTTAATGCTATCGCCACCGGCGATCAATAAACTATGGCCATCGGAGCTGAAGCTGGCTGACTGGACCAAAGCATTATTATTAATAGTGGCTTTTACTTTCCATGACCCATCGGCCTCCTGGTCACAGATGTTCACCGTTTTATCGCGACTGACGGTCACCAGGTGACAGCTATCGGCACTTAAGGTGGCTATGTAGATACCTTTAAGATGGGTAATTTCGGTTTTTGTCTCTAAGCTCAATGTTTCACATTGAGACATCAGTTTACTTTTGGTGAAAAGAATCAGGGCAGGAAAATAAGCGTTATCTCGTTTTTTTACGAATGACTCGACAGTGCCCGAATTCGCAAACGGACTCAACCAATCACGGAGTTGTTGATCATCTTTCGAAGTAAAGATGGTCTTCAATTGATATTGGTGTGTTGAAGGAAACCGACGATACCATGCTCTTTCCAGAGCTTTATCTTTTTTAACAAGACCGTGAAGATATTTGCATACCTTTGCCAAGGCGGCAATCTCCCGAAAACCCAAATAGCGCATAATCATGGACTGTGTTAAGTCGGGCAAATTGAGGAATGAAGGTTCATTTTTGTCATTTACAATAACGTCCCTGCCTGCACTGACACCTGTTGGTGTTTCCTCCAATCGGGGCTGCTCAGATTCTGGCGTGAGTGAACCGTCAATGGTGGAATTGCTGCTAGTAGAGTACATGCCTGTTCCTTTAAAGCTCCAAGGTCGGTATTTATCCTCGGTTAGAAAGAATATTTAAGATTGATTGAGGGCTTAGACCCGGTTTGAGAGTGAAAGTTCATAACATTGAGTTCAGTGAACCCAAGCAAAAGCAGGGCCCTGATCCGGGAAAATAACAGTAAGACACTTTTTCATTGAGAGCCCGCTGCAAATAACGCTGTTTTTAAATCGGTTATCATCAAAAACACGCTTAATTGCCGGTCGTTTTAGAGACAGATTGTACAAAAAATGATTACTCGCTTTACACGTTCATTTCTGAAAAAAGCGCTTCTGATGGTTCCCCGCCTTTAGCGGGTTTTATGCTCATCCGATCATCAACCGTTCTTCCCTTTATTAGTTCAGTAATTCTCGCTTTGTTATCTTCGCTGATGGTCAACACATATCGGCCATCGGCATTGAAGGTGGCTGAGGTGACTGCACTCTCGTGTTGAATGGTGGTTTTTTCTACCCATGATCCATCAATCCACAGACCATAAATTTTTGCCGTGTGATCTCTGCTGGCGGTCACCACAAGGCTACCATCGGGACTGAAGATAGCAGATATGAGCTGATCCTGGTGGGCGACGGTGGCCTTTTTTACCCATGATCCATCGCCCTTCCTGGTATAGATTTTCGCCGTTTTATCATGACTGGCGCTCACCAAATGGCAGCCATCGGCGCTAAAGGCGGCTGAGATGACCGCCCCATTGTGTTGAATGATGGTTTTTTTTTCCCATGATCCACCATCCTCCCAGCCATAGATTTTTGCCGTGTTATCTTCACTGGCGGTCACCACATGGCGGCCATCGACGCTGAATTTGGCGGAGTGGAGCAAATGATCATGGGAAATGGTGACTATTTCTTGCCATGATCCATCCTCCTGAAGGTCACATATTTTCGCTGCCCCATCAACACTCATGGTTACCAGATGACGGCAGTCGGCGCTGAAGCTGGCTGATCTGACATGATTATTGTGGGTAATGGTGGCTTTTACTACCCATGAATCACTGTCATCCTGACTATAGATTTTCAGAGTGTAATTTCTACCGACGACCACCACATGACGGCTATCGGCGCTAAAGCAGGCCAACTTGACCAGACTTCCATGGTTAATGGCGGCTTCTGCTTCCCATAACCCATTGTCCTTCTGGCCGTAGATTTTTATGGTGTGACCTATATCGGCAACCACCACACGACGACCATTGGGGCTCAGGCTGGCGAACCAGATCTGAGCATTGTGATTAATAGTGGCTTTTTCTTCCCATGATCCATTGGTCTGCAGGCCATAGATTTTTATCCTACTATCGAGACTGGCGGTCAGCACAGTGCGGCCATCAGCACTGAAGGTGGCTGAATTAACTAATCCAGCATGGATAATGATGGTTTTTTCTTTCCATGATCCATCGTCCTTCTGGCCGTAGATTATTGCCGTCTCAAGATTATTTCCACCGGCAATCAACAAATGACGGCCATCGTAACTGAGGCTGGCCGATAAGATGCGACCATGATGGTTGATACTGGCTTTCTCATTCCATGATCCATCGGTCTTCTCTCCACAGATTTTCACCGTATTATCCAAACTGGCGGTCATCAAGTATCGGCTATCGAAGCTTAAGATGGCTTTCCGGATAGAGGCAGGATGGGTTATTTCGGCTTTTGTCTCTAACTTGAATCTTTTACATTGAGACATCAGTTTACTTTTGGTGAAAAGGGACAGAGCAGGAAAAAAAACATTATTTCGTTTTTTTACCAGTGACTCGACAGTGCCCGCATTGGCAAACGGTTTCAACCAATCACTGAGTTGTTGATCATCTTTTGTTGTAAAGATGATCTTTAGTTGATACTGATGTGTTGAAGGAAAACGACGATACCACGCTCTTTCCAGAGCTTTATCTTTTTTTACAAGCTCGTGTAGATGTTTGCACACCTTTGCTAAAGCGGCAATCTCCCGAAAGCTCAAACAGCGAATAATCATGGACTGTGTTAAGTCGGGCAAATGGAGGAATGAAGGTTTATTTTTTTCATATAGAGTAACCTCCCTGCCAGCACTGACGCTCGTCGGTGTCTCATCCTCCAATCGAGGTCGCTTAGGTGTTGGCGGGAGTGAAGTGTCAATGCTGCCATTGCTGTTACAAGAGTGCATGTCTGTTCCTTCAAAACTCAATAGTCAGTATTTATGCCTGTTAGAAAGAGCATTTAAAATGGATTGAAAGCTTAGAACCGATTTCAGAAAAAAAGTTCATAAATTTGCGGTCAGTCAAACAAAGAAAAAAAAAGTCCTGATCCGGAAAAATAACAGGAATAAACTTTTTCATTGACATCCCACTGCAAAAGTTGCCATCAGGTTCTCAATATAAGGTTGTTTTTAAATCGGTTATCATCAAAAACACGCTTAATTACGGGTCGTTTCAGGGGCAGATTGTACAAAAGAATGATTACTCGCTTTGCGCATTCATTTCTGCAAAAAGTGCTTCTGATGGTTCTCCGCCTATAGCGGGTTTTATGCTCATCCGATCATCAATTGTTTCTTCCCTTCCTAGTTCAGTGATTCTCGCCTTACACTCAAAACCGGCGGTCAACACGTGTCGGCTATCGGCACTGAAGGTGACTGAGGTGAGAAAGTTCTTGCGGGAAATGATGGCCTTTTCCAGCCATGATCCATTGGTTCCCAAACCATAAATTTTTGCCGTTTTATCGTAACTGGCAGTCACCACAAGGCATTCATCAGGACTGAAGGTGGCTGACCGGATCACCTCTTTGTGGGCAATGGTGGCTTTTTTTACCCATAATCCTGGGGCCTTCTGGCTATAAATGTACGCCGTGTTATGAATACAGGCGGCCACATGGCGGCCACTGGCACTGAAATGGGCTGAGCTGAGTTCCCCTTCCCCATCGTGCCTAATGATGGTTTCTTTTACCCATGATCCAGGTGCCTTATGGACATAGATTTTCACCGTGCCACTTCTACTGGCGGTCATCAAATGGCGGCCATCACTGCTGAATTCGGCTGATAAGACTGCTTTACCATGAGCAATGGTGGTTATTTTTTTCCATGATCCATCGGTCTGCAGACCACGGATTTTTGCCTTACGATCACTACTGGTGGTTACCAGGTAGCGACCATCGGTGCTGAAGGTGGCACAATGGATAGTATCTTCATGGGTAAAGGTGTCTTTTACTGTCCACGTTCCATCGTCGTCCTGAACGTAAATGGTCACAGTGTGTTCTTGATCGGCGACCAACAGATGATGACCATCGGAGTTTAAGCTAGCAAACACAACCGTATAATTATGCTGAATGGTGGTTTTTTCTTCCCATAGTCCACCGGTCTCGTGGCCATAGATTTTCACCGTCGCATCGTCACCACTGGCGGTCACCACATGGCGGCCATCAGAAGTGAAATTGACCGACCTGAGCGAAGTGATATCAGAAATGGTGATTTTTTCTTCCCATGATCCATCGTCCCCCAGATCACAGATTTTCGCTTTGCCATGAGGAGTGGCAGTCACCAGATGACGGCTATCGGGACTGAAGTTGGCTGATCTGATGTATCTGTTATGGCAAATAGTGGTTTTTTCTTCCCATGATCCACCGGCCTTCTGACTATGGATTTTCGCTTCATTATCCGCAACGGTCATTACATGGCGGTTATCGGGGCTGAATTTGGCGTCCATGATCGAGTACCTCTGGGACATTTTGGCTTTTTCCACTAACTCAAACTGTCCACATTGAGACATCCGTTGACTGTTGGTGAAAAGGAGCAGAGCAGGAAAGTAAGCATTATTTCGTTGTTTTACGAGTGACTCGACAGCGTCCTTATTCACAATCGGCTTCAGCCAATCACGGAGTTGTTGATCATCTTTTGCCGTGAAGAGGGTCTTTAGTTGATATTGGTGTGGTGCAGGGAACCGTCGAAACCACGCTCTTTCCAGAGCTTTATCTTTTTTTACAAGCTCGTGTAGATGTTTGCACACCTTTGCCAAAGCGGTAATCTCCCGAAAGCTCAAACAGCGAATAATCATGGACTGTGTTAAGTCGGGCAAATGGAGGAATGAAGGTTTATTTTTTTCATATAGAGTAACCTCCCTGCCAGCACTGACGCTCGTCGGTGTCTCA
>NZ_JAGRPU010000084.1 GCF_024606225.1 Endozoicomonas sp. ISHI1
TGTGATCGGACAAGGCTTGAGCGTTTCGCAGGATCATCTGGCACTCAGGGCAGGTTTTCTCTCCGGTGTGATATTGCCTTTTGTGAGTGCTCAATGAGGCTTGAGAGCTAAATGATTTTTCACAGCCAGGGTGATCACATCGGTATTTTTTGGAGTCTGCCTTCCTTTGTTTTTTTGCAGGAGGTGGATTTAATGTTAATGATGAACCGGTTGTACTGTCAGCACCCGAGACAACTGTCGGACCATCAGCAGGATGGCTTGCCGGGCCAGACTCCTGATCGCCTGTTTGCAAATCGACATCTGTTCTGCAAGCGAAAGAGTCATCTGAGGTTGAACGACACTGGATAGTTGTGGATGGAGCGAAGATACAGCGTCCTTGTCGATGACAACAGGGCTCTTGATGGCAATTTTCGTCAAGGCTATGTCGGGAGTCGGTAGGTCGGCCCGAATTTTCATCATTATGTTCGTTGTCGCATAGATAATGAGATTTTTCTGAATGCCTATTGAATGACTGACCATGATCCTCTTGCCCCGTTGTCCGGGAATAGTTCCCACCGCCCGTTCCGTACATCAAAGTGATGATCTGAAATGTGTTTCGCCTACAGGGTTTGTCATCGGGAGGCGCGCCTGAACCTGAATATCCGTTTGTGTGGGTAATGTATGATGGTTCGTTTTGCATCGCCCCCCCATCGTTCATTGCCACTTCAGATAATGTGCCCGGCTCAGTTTTTATAAAAAAACTCTGGCTTGTCGAAGCCCCATTCTGGTTAACCTCAACGATAAAATGGTAGGTCTGTGACTCAACCGTGCAAACGAATGGCACAACGATCAATACGTGCAAGAGTAGACTTTTAATGGTTCTATCCTTTGCTTTTTATGGATAGGAGCAGTGAGGATAGACGAGAGAATAAGGGGCAAGGAATCAAAATATAGTGGTTCATGGATTCTTCCATCCATGGTAAACGTGCTGAAATTTTACTGAAACGCCGATGCTTTATACCTGATAATTTCGTAAAATCAGGCTTGAGCAAAGCAATGAACTCAGGGACATCACAGAGCTACTGCAATGCGATTCCCTGGGTTCGATGAGGTCTGAACCGTCAACAATGGCGAGTCTTTCTTGGTGCAGTGCCTGTCCCTCCTGAGCCTGTGATACGCAGAAATCAATCACTTGACTTTGTATCATCAAATTTTCGTTTTCGGTGTTGCCTTCTGTGATTCGACAGGGCCTGAGCGTTTGGCAGGGTCTCCTCGCACTCAGCGCAGGTTTGCTCTGGAGTGTGATCTTTTCTTTTATGAACCGACATGGCTTTCGTGTTTGGCAGTGTCTTCTGGCACTCTGGGCAGGTTTGCTCTCCGGTGTGATATTGACTTTTGTGATACGACAGGGCCTGAGCGTTTGGCAGGGTTTTCTGACACTCAGCGCAGGTTTGCTCTGGGGTGTGATCTTTTCTTTTGTGATTCGACAGGGCATGAGCGTTTGGCAGGGTCTTCTGGCAGTCTGGGCAGGTTTGCTCTCCGGTGTGATATTGACTTTTGTGATTCGACAGGGCATGAGCGTTTGGCAGGGTCTTCTGACACTCAGCGCAGGTTTGCTCTGGGGTGTGATCTTTTCTTTTGTGAACCGACAGGGCATTAGCATTTGGCAGGGTTTTCTGGCACTCAGGGCAGGTTTGCTCTCCGGTGTGATATTGACTTTTGTGATTCGACAGGGCTCGAGCGTTTGGCAGGTTCTTCTGGCACTCAGAGCAGGTTTGCTCTCCGGTGTGATAGTTACTTTTGTGATCCGACAGGGCTTTCGAGTTTGGCAGGATCTTCTGGCACTCAGGGCAGGTTTGCTCTGGGGTGTGATCTTTTCTTTTGTGAGCCGACAGGGCCTGAGCACTTGGCAAGATCCTCTGGCACTCAGGGCAGGTTTGCTCTGGGGTGTGATCTTTTCTTTTGTGAACCGACAGGGCATAAGCGTTTGGCAGGGTCTTCTGGCACTCAGGACAGGTTTGCTCTCCGGTGTGATATTGACTTTTGTGATTCGACAGGGCCTGAGCGTTTGACAGGGTCTTCTGACACTCAGGGCAGGTTTGCTCTGGGGTGTGATCTTTTCTTTTGTGAACCGACAGGGCATAAGCGTTTGGCAGGGTCTTCTGGCACTCAGGACAGGTTTGCTCTGGGGTGTGATATTGACTTTTGTGATTCGACAGGGCATGAGCGTTTGGAAGGGTCTTCTGGCACTCAGGGCAGGTTTGCTCTCCGGTGTGATATTGACTTTTGTGCGACGACAGGGCCTGAGCATTTGGCAAGGTCCTCTGGCACTCAGGGCAGGTTTGCTCTGAGGTGTGATCTTTTCTTTTATGAGCCGACAGGGCTAGAGCGTTTGGCAGGATCTTCTGGCACTCAGGGCAGGTTTGCTCAGGGGTGTGATCTCTTCTTTTATGATCGGACAGGGCTTGAGCGTTTTGCAGGATCTTCTGGCACTCAGGGCAGGTTTGCTCTCCGGTGTGATATTGACTTTTGTGAGTCGACATGTCTCTAGCATTTGGCACGGTCTTCTGGCACTCAGGGCAGGCTTGCTCTCGGGTGTGATCTTTTCTTTTGTGATCGGACAAGGCTTGAGCGTTTCGCAGGATCATCTGGCACTCAGGGCAGGTTTTCTCTCCGGTGTGATATTGCCTTTTGTGAGTGCTCAATGAGGCTTGTGAGCTAAATGATTTTTCACAGCCGGGGTGATCACATCGGTATTTTTTGGAGCCTGCCTTCCTTTGTTTTTTTGCAGGAGGTGGATTTAATGTTAATGATGAACCGGTTGTACTGTCAGCACCCGAGACAACTGTCGGACCATCAGCAGGATGGCTTGCCGGGCCAGACTCCTGATCGCCTGTTTGCAAATCGACATCTGTTCTGCAAGCGAAAGAGTCATCTGAGGTTGAACGACACTGGATAGTTGTGGATGGAGCGAAGATACAGCGTCCTTGTCGATGACAACAGGGCTCTTGATGGCAATTTTCGTCAAGGCTATGTCGGGAGTCGGTAGGTCGGCCCGAATTTTCATCATTATGTTCGTTGTCGTATAGATAATGAGGTTTTTCTGAATGCCTATTGAATGACTGACCATGATCCTCTTGCCCCGTTGTCCGGGAATAGTTCCCACCGCCCGTTCCGTACATCAAAGTGATGATCTGAAATGTGTTTCGCCTACAGGGTTTGTCATCGGGAGGCGCGCCTGAACCTGAATATCCGTTTGTGTGGGTAATGTATGATGGTTCGTTTTGCATCGCCCCCCCATCGTTCATTGCCACTTCAGATAATGTGCCCGGCTCAGTTTTTATAAAAAAACTCTGGCTTGTCGAAGCCCCATTCTGGTTAACCTCAACGATAAAATGGTAGGTCTGTGACTCAACCGTGCAAACGAATGGCACAACGATCAATACGTGCAAGAGTAGACTTTTAATGGTTCTATCCTTTTTTTTCTATGGATAGGAGCAGTGAGGATAGACGAGAGGATCAGGGGCAAGGAACTAAAACGTAGTGGTTCATGGATTCTCCCATCCATGGTAAACGTGCTGATATTTTACTGAAACGCCGATGTTTTATACTTGATGATTGTCGTAAAATAAGGTTACAGAAAAGCAATGAACTCAGGCACGATCACAGAGCTACAGCAAGACGATTAGCCGGGTTCGATGAGGTCTGAGCCGTCAACAAGGGAGTGTCTTTCATGGTGCAGTCGAAGCACTGGTGATTTCGTGTTGCCACATTTGCATTAAGACCTGCTTGCTGAAGAAGGTTTCCCTCCTGAGCCTGTGATAAGCAAAAATCAATCACTTTACTTTGCATCATCAAACTTTCGTTTTCGGTGTTGCCTTCTGTGATTCGACAGGGCTTTCACGCTTGGCAGTGTCTTCTGGCACTCAGGGCAGGTTTGCTCTCCGGTATGATTTTTTCTTTTGTGATCCGACAGGGCTTTCGCGTTTGGCAGAGTCTTCTGACACTCAGGGCAAGTTTGCACTGGGGTGTGATCTTTTCTTTTGTGAGCCGACAGGGCATTCACGTTTGGCAGGGTCTTCTGGCACTCAGGGCAGGTTTGCTCTCCGGTGTGATATTGACTTTTGTGATTCGTAAGGGCATGAGCGTTTGGCAGGGTCTTCTGACACTCAGCGCAGGTTTGCTCTGGGGTGTGATCTTTTCTTTTGTGAACCGACATGGCTTTCACGTTTGGCAGGGTCTTCTGGCACTCAGGGCAGGTTTGCTCCGGGGTGTGATATTGACTTTTGTGATTCGACAGGGAATGAGCGTTTGGCAGGGTCTTCTGACACTCAGTGCAGGTTTGCTCTGGGGTGTGATCTTTTCTTTTGTGAACCGACAGGGCATAAGCGTTTGGCAGGGTCTTCTGGCACTCAGGGCAAGTTTGCTCCCGGGTGTGAACTTTTCTTATGTGAGCCGACAGGTGCTGAGTACTTGGCAGGGTCTTCTGGCACTCAGGGCAGGTTTGCTCCGGGGTGTGATATTGACTTTTGTGATTCGACAGGGCTTTTGCGTTTAGCAGGGTCTTCTGGCACTCAGGGCAGGTTCGCTCTGGGGTGTGATATTGACTTTTGTGATTCGACAGGGCCTGAGCATTTGGCAAGGTCCTCTGGCACTCAGGGCAGGTTTGCTCTCCGCTGTGATCTTTTCTTTTGTGATCTGCCAGGGCTTTCGCGTTTGGCAGGGTCTTCTGGCACTCAGGACAGGTTCGCTCTCCGCTGTGATATTCACTTTTGTGAACCGACAGGGCTTTCGCGTTTGGCAGGGTCTTCTGGCACTCTGGGCAGGTTTGCTCCGGGGTGTGATCTTTTCTTTTGTGATCTGTCAGGGCTTTCGCGTTTGGCAGGGTTTTCTGGCACTCTGGGCAGGTTTGCTCTGGGGTGTGATCTTTTCTTTTGTGATCCGACAGGGCTTTCGCGTTTGGCAGAATCTTCCGGCACTCAGGGCAGGTTTGCTCTGGGGTGTGATCTTTTCTTTTGTGATCCGACAGGGCTTTCGCGTTTGGCAGAATCTTCTGGCACTCAGGGCAGGTTTGCTCCGGGGTGTGGTCTTTTCTTTTGTGGGCCGACAGGGCTTTCGCGCTTGGCAGCGTCTTCTGGCACTCAGGGCAGGTTTGCTCCGGGGTGTGATCTTTTCTTTTGTGATCCGACAGAGCTTGAGCGTTTGGCACGGTCTTCTGGCACTCAGGGCAGGTTTGCTTCGGGGTGTGATCTTTTCTTTTGTGATCCGACAGGGCTTTCGCGTTTGGCAGGGTCTTCTGGCACTCTGGGCAGGTTTGCTCTCCGGTGTGATATTGACTTTTGTGATTCGTAAGGGCAAGAGCGTTTGGCAGGGTCTTCTGACACTCAGCGCAGGTCTGCTCTGGGGTATGATCTTTTCTTTTGTGAACCGACATGGCTTTCACGTTTGGCAGGGTCCTCTGGCACTCTGGGCAGATTTGCTCTCCGCTGTGATATTCACTTTTATGAACCGACAGGGCTTTCGCGTTTGGCAGGGTCTTCTGGCACTCTGGGCAGGTTTGCTCCGGGGTGTGATCTTTTCTTTTGTGATTCGACAGGGCTTGAGCGTTTGGCACGGTCTTCTGGCACTCAGGACAGGTTCGCTCTCCGCTGTGATATTCACTTTTGTGATCCGACAGGGCTTTCGCGTTTGACAGGGTCTTCTGGCACTCAGGGCAGGTTTGTTCCGGGGTGTGATCTTTTCTTTTGTGGGCCGACAGGGCTTGAGCGTTTGGCAGAATCTTCTGGCACTCAGGGCAGGTTTGCTCTCCGGTGTGATATAGACTTTTGTGAGTACTCAATGAGGCTTGAGAGCTTAATGATTTTTCACAGCCAGGGTGATCACATCGGTATTTTTTAGAGCCTGCCTTCCTTTGTTTTTTCGCAGGAGGTGGGTTTAATGTTAATGATGGACCGCTTGTACTGCCAGCACCCGAGACAACTGTCGGACCATCAGCAGGATGGCTTACCGGGCCAGACTCCTGATCGCCTGTTTGCAAATGGACATCTGTTCTGCAAGCGAAAGAGTCATCAGAGGTTGAACGACACCGGATAGTTGTGGATGGAGCGAAGATACAACGTCCTTGTCGATGACAACAGGGCTGTTGATGGCAATTTTCGTCAAGGCTATGTCGGGAGTCGGTAGGTCGGCCCGAATTTTCATCATTATGTTCGTTGTCGTATAGATAATGAGATTTTTCTGAATGCCTATTGAATGACTGACCATGATCCTCTTGCCCCGTTGTCCGGGAATAGTTCCCGCCGCCCGTTCCGTACATACAAGTGATGATCTGAAATTTGTTTCGCCTACAGGGTTTGTCACCGGGTGGTAAGCCTGACCCTGAATATCCATTTGTGCGGGTAATGTGTGATGGTTCGTTTTGCATCGCCCCCCCACCGTTCATTGCCATTTCAGATAATGTGCCCGGCTCAGTTTTTATAGAAAAACTCTGGCTTGTAGAAGCCCCATTCTGGTTAACCTCAACGATAAAACGGTAGGTCTGTGATTCAACCGTGCAGACGAATGGCACAACGATCAATACGTGCAAAAGTAGACTTTTAATGGTTCTATCCTTTGCTTTTTATGGGTAGGAGCAGTGAGGATAGACCAGAGAATAAGGGGCAAGGAATCAAAACAGAGTGGTTCATGGATTCTCCCATCCATTTCAAATATGCAGAAATTTTACTGAAACGCCGATGTTTTATACCTGATGACTGTCGTAAAAAACGTTTAGCCCTTCACCCACTGCCTGTGACAAGCAGAAATCAATTACTTGACTTTGCATCATCAGGCTTTCGTTTTCGGTGTTGCCTTCTGTGATCCGACAGGGCATTCACGTTTGGCAGGGTCTTCTGGCACTCAGGGCAGGTTTGCTCTCCGGTATGATCTTTTCTTTTGTGATTCGACAGGGCTTGAGCGTTTGGCAGGGTCTTCTGGCACTCAGGGCAGGTTTGCTCTCCGGTGTGATATTGACTTTTGTGATTCGTCAGGGCTTGAGCGTTTGGCAGGGTCTTCTGACACTCAGGGCAGGTTTGCTCTGGGGTGTGATCTTTTCTTTTGTGAACCGACAGGGCATGAACGTTTGGCAGGGTCTTCTGGCACACAGGGCAGGTTTGCTTTCCGGTGTGATATTGACTTTTGTGATTCGACAGGGCATGAGCGTTTGGCAGGGTCTTCTGACACTCAGCGCAGGTTTGCGCTGGGGTGTGATCTTTTCTTTTGTGATCCCACAGGGCTTTCACGTTTGGCAGGGTCTTCTGGCACACAGGGCAGGTTTGCTCCCGGGTGTGAACTTTTCTTATGTGAGCCGACAGGGCCTGAACACTTGGCACGGTCCTCTGGCACTCAGGGCAGGTTTGCTCTGGGGTGTGATATTGACTTTTGTGATTCGACAGGGCTTTTGCGTTTGGCAGGGTCTTCTGGCACTCAGGGCAGCTTTGCTCTCCGGTGTGATATTGACTTTTGTGAGTCGACAGGGCCTGAGCATTTGGCAAGGTCCTCTGGCACTCAGGGCAGGTTTGCTCTGGGGTGTGATATTGCCTTTTGTGATACGACAGGGCTTGAGCGTTTGGCAGGGTCTTCTGGCACACAGGGCAGGTTTGCTCAGGGCTGTGATCTTTTCTTTTGTGATCCGCCAGAGCTTGAGCGTTTGGCAGAGTCTTCTGGCACTCAGGGCAGGTTCTCTCTCCGGTGTGATAGTGACTTTTGTGATTCGATAGGGCTTGAGCATTTG
>NZ_JAGRPU010000085.1 GCF_024606225.1 Endozoicomonas sp. ISHI1
TGTCGGTTCACAAAAGTGAATATCACACCGGAGAGCCAACCTGCGCTGAGTGCCAGAAGACCCTGCCAAACGCGAAAGCCCTGTCGGTTCACAAAAGAAAAGATCACACCCCGGAGCAAACCTGCCCTGAGTGCCGGAAGACCCTGCCAAACGCGAAAGCCTTGTCGGTTCACAAAAGTGAATATCATACCGGAGAGCAAACCTGCCCTGAGTGCCTGAAGACCCTGGCAAACACTCAAGCCCTGTCGGTTCACAAAAGAAGGGATCATACCCCGGAGCAAACCTGCCCTGAATGCCAGAAGACCGTGCCAAACGCTGTAGCCCTGTCGGTTCACAAAAGTGAATATCACACCGGAGAGCAAACCTGCCCTGAGTGCCAGAAGATCCTGCCAAACGCGAAAACCCTGTCGGATCACAAAAGAAGAGATCACACCCCAGAGCAAACCTGTCCTGAGTGCCAGAAGACCCTTCCAAACGCGAAAACTCTGTCGGTTCACAAAAGTCGATATCACAGCGGAGAGCAAACTTGCCCTGAGTGCCAGAAGACCCTGCCAAACGCTAAAGCGCTATCGAATCACAAAAGAAAAGATCACACCCCGGAGCAAACCTGCCCTGAGTGCCGGAAGAGCCTGCCAAATGCTCAAGTGCTGTCGGTTCACAAAAGTCTATATCACACCGGCGAGCAAACCTGCCCTGAGTGCCAGAAAACCCTGTCAAACGCTCAAGCCTTGTCGAATCATAAAAGAAAAGATCACACCCCGGTGCAAATCTGCCCTGAGTGCCAGAAGACCCTGCCAAACGCTCGAGCCTTGTCGAATCACAGAAGGCAACACCAAAAACGAAAGCTTGATGATGCAAAGTCAAGTGATTGATGTCTGCTCGTCATAGGCTTAAGAGGGAAGGGCACTGCACACATTTGGGCATGATCTGAAGTGCAATGTTCACGACCATCTGTCTATCACCTGCGGTAGGTTAACCGATGACAAATCTTGTCTATCCTCACTGCTCCTATCCATAGAAAACAAAGGATAGAACCATTAAAAGTCTACTCTTGCACGTATTGGTCTTTGTGCCTTTCGTTTGCCCGCTTGAGCCGCAGACTTACCGTTTTATCGTTGAGGTTAACCAGAACGGGGTTTCGACAAGTCAGTGTTTTTCTATAAAAACTGAGCCGGGCACATTATCTGCAAAGCCTATGAACGATGGGAGGTCGATGCAAAACGAACTATCATACATTACCCGAACAAGCGGATATTCGGGGTCAGGTACGCCTCGCGATGACAAACCCTGTAGGCGAAATAAATTTCAGATCATCACTTTGATGTACGGAACGGGCGGCGGTAACTGTTCCCGGACAACGGGGCCAGAAGATCATGGTCAGTCATTCAATAGATATTCAGAGAAATCGCATTACCTATACGACAACGACCATAATGATGAAAATTCGGGCCGACCCACCGATTCCCGACATAGTCTTGACGAAAATTGCCATCAACAGCCCTGTTGTCATCGACAAGGATGCTGTATCTTCGCTCCCTCCACAAGTACCCGGTGTCGTTCAACATCAGACGACTCTTTCGCTTGCAGAACAGATGTCTATTTGCAAACAGACGATCAGGAATCTGGCCCGGTAAGCCGTTCTGCTGAAGATCCGACAATTGTCTCAGGAGCTGACAGCACCACCGGCCCATCGCTAACATTAAATCCACCTCCTGCGAAAAAACAAAGGAAGGCGGGCTCCAAAAAATACCGATGTGATCACCCCGGCTGTGAAAAAACATTTAGCGCCCAGGGCTCATTGAGCACTCACAAAAATCAATATCACACCGGAAAGCGTAACTGCCCTGAGTGCCAGAAGACTCTGCCAAACGCTCGAGCCCTGTCGATTCACAAAAGGAAAGATCACACCCCGGAGCAAACCTGCCCTGAGTGCCAGAAGATCCTGCCAAACTCGAAAGCCCTGTCGGATCACAAAAGTAACTATCACACCGGAGAGCAAACCTGCTCTGAGTGCCAGAAGAACCTGCCAAACGCTCGAGCCCTGTCGATTCACAAAAGGAAAGATCACACCCCAGAGCAAACCTGTCCTGAGTGCCAGAAGATCCTGCCAAACGCTCAAGCCCTGTCGGATCACAAAAGTCAATATCACACCGGAGAGCAAACCTGCGCTGAGTGCCAGAAGACACTGCCAACTGTGAAAGCTCTGTCGGACCACAAAAGAAAAGATCACACCCCGGAGCAAACCTGCCTTGAGTGCCAGAAGACCCTGCCAAACGCAAGAGCCCTGTCGGTTCACAAAAGTCGATATCACACCGGAGAGCAAACCTGCCCAGAGTGCCAGAAGACCCTGCCAAACGCTCAAGCCCTGTCGGATCACAAAAGAAAAGATCATACCCCAGAGCAAACCTGCCCTGAGTGCCAGAAGACCCTGCCAAACGCTCAAGCCCTGTGGGCTCACAAAAGAAAAGATCACACCCCAGAGCAAACCTGCCCTGAGTGCCAGAAGACTCTGCCAAACGCTCAAGCCCTGTCAATTCACAAAAGAAAAGATCACACCCCCGGGCAAACCTGCCCTGAGTGCCAGAAGACCCTGCCAAACGCTCAAGCCCTGTCGATTCACAAAAGAAAAGATCACACCTCAGAGCAAACCTGCCCTGAGTGCCGGAAGACTCTGCCAAACGCTCAAGCCCTGTCGGAGCACAAAAGAAAAGATCACACCCCAGAGCAAACCTGCCCCGAGTGCCAGAAGACCCAGCCAAACGCTCCAGCCCTGTCGGTTCACAAAAGCCTATATCACACCGGAGAGCAAACCTGCCCTGAATGCCAGAAGACTCTGCCAAACGCTCAAGCCCTGTCGACTCACAAAAGGAAAGATCACACCCCAGAGCAAACCTGCCCTGAGTGTCAGAAGACCCTGCCAAACGCTCAAGCCCTGTCGGATCACAAAAGAAAAGATCATACTCCAGAGCAAACCTGCCCTGAGTGCCAGAAGATCCTGCCAAACGCGAAAGCCCTGTCGGATCACAAAAGAAAAGATCACACCCCGGAGCAAACCTGCCCCGAGTGCCAGAAGACCCTGCCAAACGCGAAAGCCCTGTCGGATCACAAAAGAAAAGATCACACCCCGGAGCAAACCTGCCCAGAGTGCCAGAAGACCCTGCCAAACGCGAAAGCCCTGTCTGACCATAAAAGAAGAGATCACACCCCAGAGCAAACCTGCCTTGAGTGCCAGAAGACCCTGCCAAACGCTCAGGCCCTGTCGACTCACAAAAGTCAATACCATACCGGAGAGCAAACCTGCCCTGAGTGCCAAAAGACCCTGCCAAACGTGAAATCCCTCTCGAATCACAGAAGGCAACACCGAAAACGAAAGCTTTATGATGCTCACTCCAGTGATTGATTTCTGCTTATCATAGGCTCAGGAGGACAAGCAGATTTTAATGCCCATGTGGCACTGAGAAATCATCAACCCGCTTTGACTGTGCCATGAAAGCCTCGCCCCTGGCAGGCATGTTTCCCATAGATGGGAGAATCCATGAACCACTCTGTTTTAGTTCATTGCCCCTTATTTCTCTCGTCTATCCTCACTGCTCTTATCCATAGAAAACAAAGGATAGAACCATTAAAAGTCTACTCTTGCACGTATTGGTCTTTGTGCCTTTCGTTTGCCCGGTTGAGCCGCAGACTTACCGTTTTGTCATTGAGGTTAACCAGAACCGGGCTTCGACAAGCCAGAGTTTTTCTATAAAAACTGAGCCGGGCACATTATCTGCGGTGCCAATGACCGATTGGGGGCCGGTGCAAAACGAACCATCACACATTAGCGGCACAAACGGATATTCAGAGTCAGGCTCACCACCCTATGACAAACCCTGTGGACGAAACAAATTTCAGATCATCACTTTGATGTACGGAACGGGCGGCGGTAACTATTCCCGGACAACAGAGCCAGAGGATCATGGTCAGTCATCCAATAGACCTTCAGAAAAATCGAACTATCTATACGACAACAGCCGTAATGACGAAAATTCGGGCCAGCCCACCGACTCCCGACATAGTCTGGACGAAAATTGCCATGAACAGCCCTGCTGTCATCGACAAGGACGCTGTATCTTCGCTCCCTCCACAAGTACCTGGTGTCGTTCAACCTCAGATGACCCTTTCGTTTGCAGAACAGATGTCTGTTTGCAAACAGGCGGTCAGGAGTCTGGCTCGGTAAGCCATCCTGCTGAAGGTCCGACAGTTGTCTCGGGAGCTGACAGCACCAACGGCCCGTCATTAACATTAAATCCGCCTCCTGCTAAAAAACAAAGGAAGGCGGGCTCCAAAAAATACCGATGTGATCACCCTGGCTGTGAAAAAACACTTGTCTCTCGAGGCTTATTGAACTATCACAAAAGAAAAGAGCACACTCCAGAGCAAACCTGCCCTGAGTGCCAGAAGAGCCTGTCAAACGCTCAAGCCCTGTTGGTTCACAGAAGTCAATATCACACCGGAGAGCAAACCTGCCCTAAGTGCCAGAAGACCCTGCCAAACGCTCAAGCCCTGTCTGATCATAAAAGAAAAGATCATACCGGAGAGCAGACCTGTCCTGAGTGCCAGAAGACCCTGCCAAACGCGAAAGCCCTGTCGTCTCACAAAAGAATAGATCACAGCGGAGAGCAAACCTGCCCTGAGTGCCAGAAGACCCTGCCAAACGCAAAAGCCCTGACAGCTCACAAAAGAAAATATCACACTGGAGAGCGAACCTGCCCTGAGTGCCAGAAGATCTTGCCAAACGCTCAAGCCTTTTCGGATCACAGAAGGCAACACCGAAAACGAAAGCTTGATGACGCAAAGTCAAGTGATTGATGTCTGCTTGTCACAGGCTCAGAGGGGAAGGGCACTGCACACGTTCGGTTATGATCTCAATCGCAATGTTCACGCCCATCGGTCTATCACCTGCGGCGGGTTAACAGATGACAAATCTCGTCTATCCTCACTGCTCCTATCCGCAGAAAACAGAGGATAGAACCATTAAAAGCCTACTCTTGCACGTATTGGTCTTTGTGCCTTTTGTCTGCCCGGTTGAGCCGCAGTCCTATCGTTTTATCGTTGAGGTTAACCAGAATAGGGCTTCGACCAGCCATAGTTTTTCTATAAACACTGAGCCGGGCACATTATCTGCGATGCCAATGAACGATGGGAGGCCGGTGCAAAACGAACCATCACACATTACCCGCGCAAACGGATATTCAGGGCCACGCACGCCTTGCGATGACAAACCCTATCGGCGAAACAAATTTCAGATTATCACTTTGATGTACGGAACAGGCGGCGGCAACTATTCCCGGATAACGGGGCCAGAGGATCATGGTCAGTCATTCAGTGGGCATTCAGAAAAATCACATTATCTATACGACAACGAACATAATGATGAAAATTCGGGCCGACCTACTGACTCCCGACATAGTCTGGACGAAAATTGCCATGAACAGCCCTGTTGTCATCGACAAGGACGCTGTATCTTCGCTCCCTCTACAAGTATCCAGTGTCGTTCAACCTCAGACGACTCTTTCGTATGCAGAACAGATGTCTATTTGCAAGGCGAACAGGAATCTGACTCGGTAAGCCATCCTGCTGAAGGTCCGACAGTTGTCTCAGGAGCTGACAGCACCAACGGCCCGTCATTAACATTAAATCCACCTCCTGCTAAAAAACAAAGGAAGGCAGGCTCCAAAAAATACCGATGTGATCGCCCTGGCTGTGAAAAAACACTTGGCTCTCAAGCCTCATTGAGCACTCACAAAAGGCAATATCACACCGGAGAGCAAACCTGCCCTGAGTGCCAGAAGACCCTGCCAAACACTCAAGCCCTGTTGGCTCACAAAAGAAAAGATCACACCCCGGAGCAAACCTGCCCTGAGTGCCAGAAGACCCTGCCAAACGCGAAAGCACTGTCGGATCACAAAAGAAAAGATCACACCCCGGAGCAAACCTGCCCAGAGTGCCAAAAGACCCTGCCAAACGCTCAAGCTCTGTCGGTTCACAAAAGTGAATATCACACCGGAGAGCCAACCTGCGCTGAGTGCCAGAAGACCCTGCCAAACGCGAAAGCCCTGTCGGTTCACAAAAGAAAAGATCACACCCCGGAGCAAACCTGCCCCGAGTGCGAAAAGACCCTGCCAAATGCTCAAGCCCTGTCGATTCACAAAAGTGAATATCATACCGGAGAGCCAACCTGCCCGGAGTGCCAGAAGACCCTGCCAAACGCGAAAGCCCTGTCGGTTCACAAAAGTGAATATCACACCGGAGAGCAAACCTGTCCTGAGTGCCGCAAGACCCTGCCAAATGCTAAAGCGCTATCGAGTCACAAAAGAAAAGATCACACCCCAGAGCAAACCTGCACTGAGTGCCAGAAGACCCTTTCAAACGCTCAAGCCCTGACGGCTCACAAAAGTCAATATCACACCGGAGAGCCAACCTGCCCTGAGTGCCAGAAGACCCTGCCAAACGCTCAAGCACTGTCGCGTCACAAAAGAAAAGATCACACCCCGGAGCAAACTTGCCCTGAGTGCCAGAAGACCCTGCCAAACGCTCAAGCCCTGTCGGCTCACAAAAGTGAATATCACACCCCAGAGCGAACCTGCCCTGAGTGCCAGAAGCTCCTGCCAAACGCGAAAGCCCTGTCGGTTCACAAAAGTCAATATCACACCCCAGAGCAAACCTGCCCAGAGTGCCAGAAGATCCTGCCAAACGGCAAAGCCCTGTCGGAGCACAAAAGGCAGCACCGAAAACGAAAGCTTTATAAAGCACAGTCAAGTGATTGATTTCTGCTTGTCACAGGCTCAGGAGGGCAAGCGGGTCTTTGATGCCCATGTGGCACAACAAAATCATCAACCTGCTTCGACTGCGCCATGATAGGCTCGCCCCTGGCAGGCACGTTTGCCACGAATGGGAGAATCCATGATCCACTCTGTTTTAGTTCATTGCTCCTTATCCTCTCGTCTATCCTCACTGCTCCTATCCGTAGAAAACAAAGGATAGAACCATTAAAAGTCTACTCTTGAACATATTGGTCTTTGTGCCTTTCGTTTGCCCGGTTGAGCTGCAGACTTACCGTTTTATCATTGAGGTTAACCAGAACCGGGCTTCGACAAGCCAGAATTTTTTTATAAACACTGAGCCGGGCACATTATCTGCGGTGACAATGACCGATTGGGGACCGATGCAAAACGAACCAACATACATTACCTGCACAAACGGATATTCAGAGTCAGGCACGCCACCCAGTGGCAAAACCTTTAGGCGAAATGAACTTCAGATCATCACTTTGATGTACGGATCGGGCGGCGGAAACTATTCCCGGACAACGGGGCAAGAGGATCATGGTCAGTTATCCAATAGACCTTCAGAAAAATCGAACTATCTATACGACAACAGCCATAATGACGAAAATTCGGGCCAGCCTAACGACTTCCGACATAGTCTGGACGAAAATTGCCATGAACAACCCTGTTGTCATCGACAAGGACGCTGTATCTTCGCTCCCTCCACAAGTATCCGGTGTCGTTCAACCTCAGACGATTCTTTCGCTTGCAGAACAGATGTCTATTTGC
>NZ_JAGRPU010000086.1 GCF_024606225.1 Endozoicomonas sp. ISHI1
CACCCCGGCTGTGAAAAATCATTTGGCTCTCAAGCCTCATTGAACAATCACAAAAGGAAATATCACACCGGAGAGCGAAACTGCCCTGAGTGCCAGAAAATCCTGCCAAACGCACAAGCCCTGTCGGTTCACAAAAGAAAATATCATACCCCAGAGCAAACCTGCCCTGAGTGCCAGAAGACCCTGCCAAACGCGAAAGCCCTGTCGGTTCACAAAAGTGAATATCACAGCGGAGAGCAAATCTGCCCTGAGTGCCAGAAGACCCTTCGAAACGTGAAAGCCATGTCGGTTCACAAAAGAAAAGATCATACCCCAGAGCAAACCTGCACTGAGTGTCAGAAGACCCTTCCAAACGCTCATGCCCTGTCGAATCACAAAAGTCAATATCACACCCCGGAGCAAACCTGCCCTGAGTGCCAGAAGACCCTGCCAAACGTAAAAGCCATGTCGGTTCACAAAAGAAAAGATCACACCCCAGAGCAAATCTGCGCTGAGTGTCAGAAGACCCTGCCAAACGCTCATGCCCTTACGAATCACAAAAGTCAATATCACACCGGAGAGCAAACCTGCCCTGAGTGCCAGAAGACCCTGCCAAACGCTGTGGCACTGTCGAATCATAAAAAACAATGTCACACCCCAGAGCAAACCTGCCCTGAGTGCCAGAAGACACTGCCAAGCGTGAAAGCCCTGTCGAATCACAGAAGGCAACACCGAAAACGAAAGTTTGATGATGCAAAGTAAAGTGATTGATTTTTGCTTATCACAGGCTCAGGAGGGAAACCTTCTTCAGCAAGCAGGTCTTAATGCAAATGTGGCAACACGAAATCACCAGTGCTTCGACTGCACCATGAAAGACACTCCCTTGTTGACGGCTCAGACCTCATCGAACCCGGCTAATCGTCTTGCTGTAGCTCTGTGATCGTGCCTGAGTTCATTGCTTTTCTGTAACCTTATTTTACGACAATCATCAAGTATAAAACATCGGCGTTTCAGTAAAATATCAGCACGTTTACCATGGATGGGAGAATCCATGAACCACTACGTTTTAGTTCCTTGCCCCTTATCCTCTCGTCTATCCTCACTGCTCCTATCCATAGAAAAAAAAGGATAGAACCATTAAAAGTCTACTCTTGCACGTACTGATCGTTGTGCCATTCGTTTGCACGGTTGAGTCACAGACCTACCGTTTTATCGTTGAGGTTAACCAGAATGGGGCTTCGACAAGCCAGAGTTTTTCTATAAAAACTGAGCCGGGCACATTATCTGAAATGACAATGAACGATGGGGGGGTGATGCAAAACGAACCATCAAACATTACCCGCACAAATGGATATTCAGGGTCAGGCTCACCACTCGATGACAAACCCTGTAGGCGAAACAAATTTCAGATCATCACTTGTATGTACGGAACGGGCGGCGGTAACTATTCCCGGACAACGGGGCCAGAAGATCATGATCAGTCATTCAATAGGCATTCAGAAAAATATCATTATCTATACGACAACGAACATAATGATGAAAATTCGGGCCGACCTACCGACTCCCGACATAGCCTTGACGAAAATTGCCATCAACAGCCCTGTTGTCATCGACAAGGACGCTGTATCTTCGCTCCATCGACAACTATCCGGTGTCGTTCAACCTCAGATGACTCTTTCGGTTGCAGAACAGATGTCCTTTTGCAAACAGGCGATCAGGAGTCTGGCCCGGTAAGCCATCCTGCTGATGGTCCGACAGTTGTCTCGGGTGCTGACAGTACAACCGGTCCATCATTAACATTAAATCCACCTCCTGCAAAAAAACAAAGGAAGGCAGGCTCCAAAAAATACCGATGTGATCACCCCGGCTGTGAAAAATCATTTAGCTCTCAAGCCTCATTGAGCACTCACAAAAGGCAATATCACACCGGAGAGAAAACCTGCCCTGAGTGCCAGATGATCCTGCGAAACGCTCAAGCCTTGTCCGATCACAAAAGAAAAGATCACACCCAAGAGCAAGCCTGCCCTGAGTGCCAGAAGACCGTGCCAAATGCTAGAGACATGTCGACTCACAAAAGTCAATATCACACCGGAGAGCAAACCTGCCCTGAGTGCCAGAAGATCCTGCCAAACGCTCAAGCCCTGTCCGATCACAAAAGAAAAGATCACACCCCGGAGCAAGCCTGCCCTGAGTGCCAGAAAATCCTGCCAAACGCGAAAGCCCTTTCGGATCACAAAAGAAAAGATCACACTCCGGAGCAAACCTGCCCTGAGTGCCAGAAGATCCTGCCAAACGCGCAAGCCTTGTCGGCTCACAAAAGTCAATATCACACCGGAGAACGAACCTGCCCTGAGTGCCAGAAGATCCTGCCAAACGCTCAAGCCCTGTCGGATCACAAAAGAAAAGATCACACCCCGGAGCAAACCTGCCCTGAATGCCAAAAGACCTTGCCAAACGCTCAAGTCCTGAAGGTTCACAAGAGAAAAGATCACACCCCGGAGCAAACCTGCCCTGAGTGCCAGAAGACTTTGCCAAACGCTCAAGCCCTGTCGGCTCACAAAAGAAAAGATCATACCCCAGAGCAAACTTGCCCTGAGTGCCAGAAGATCTTGCCAAACGCTCAAGCCCTGTCGGTTCACAAAAGTCAATATCACACCGGAGAGCAAACCTGCCCTGAGTGCCAGAAGACCCTGCCAAACGTGAAAGCCCTGTGGGATCACAAAAGAAAAGATCACACCCCAGCGCAAACCTGCCCTAAGTGCCAGAAGACCCTGCCAAACGCGAAAGCTCTGTCGGTTCACAAAAGTGAATATCACAGCGGAGAGCAAACCTGCCCAGAGTGTCAGAAGACCCTGCCAAACGTGAAAGCCCTGTGGGATCACAAAAGAAAAGATCATACCCCAAAGCAAACCTGCCCTGAGTGCCAGAAGACCCTGCCAAACTTGAAAGCCCTGTCGGTTCACAAAAGTGACTACCACACCGGAGAGCGAACCTGCCCTGAGTGCCAGAAGATCCTGCCAAACACGAAAGCCCTGTGGGATCACAAAAGAAAAGACCACACCTCAGAGCAAACCTGCCCTGAGTGCCAGAAGACGCTGCCAAACGTGAAAACCCTGACGGTTCACAAAAGTGAATATCACACCGGAGAGCAAACCTGCTCTAAGTGCCAGAAAACGCTGCCAAACGCAAAAGCCCTGTCGGACCACAGAAGAAAAGATCATACCCCAGAGCAAACCTGCCCAGAGTGCCAGAAGATCCTGTCAAACACGAAAGCCCTGTCGGATCACAGAAGGCAACACCGAAAACGAAAGCTTGATGATGCAAAGTCAGGTGATTGATTTCTGCTTGTCACAGGCTCAGGGGGTGAAGGGCTAAACGCTTTTTACGACAGTCATCAGGTATAAAACATCAGCGTTTCAGTAAAATTTCTGCATATTTGAAATGGATGGGAGAATCCATGAGCCACTCTGTTTTAGTTCCTTGCCCCTGATCCTCTCGTCTATCCTCACTGCTCCTATCCATAGAAAACAAAGGATAGAAACATTAAAAGTATACTCTTGCACGTATTGGTCGTTGTGCCATTCGTCTGCCCGGTTGAGTCACAGACCTACCGTTTTATCGTTGAGGTTAACCAGATCGGGGGTTCGGCAAGCCAGAGTTTTTCTATAAAAACTGAGCCGGGCACATTATCTGCGATGCCAATGAACGATGGGAGGCCGGTGCAAAACGAACCATCACACATTACCCGCACCAACGGATATTCAGGGTCAGGCTCACCGCCTGATGACAAACCCTGCAGGCGAAACAAATTTCAGATCATCACTTGTATGTACGGAACGGGCAGCGGGAACTATTCCCGGACAACGGGGCAAGAGGGTCATGGTCAGTCATTCAATGGACATTCAGAGAAATCGCATTATCTATACGACAACGGCCATAACGATGAAAATTCGGGCCGACCCACCGACTCCCGACATAGCCTCGACGAAAATTGCCATCAACAGCCCTGTTGTCATCGACAAGGATGCTGTATCTTCGCTCCATCCACAACTATCCGGTGTCGTTCAACCTCAGATGACTCTTTCGCTTGCAGAACAGATGTCTATTTGCAAACAGGCGATCAGGAGTCTGGCCCGGTAAGCCATCCTGCTGATGGTCCGACAGTTGTCTCGGGTGCTGACAGTACAACCGGTCCATCACTAACATTAAATCCACCTCCTGCGAAAAAACAAAGGAAGGCAGACTCCAAAAAATACCGATGTGATCACCCCGGCTGTGAAAAATCATTTGACTCTCAAGCCTCATTGAACAATCACAAAAGGCAATATCACACCGGAGAGCGAACCTGCCCTGAGTGCCAGAAGACCCTGCCAAACGCACAAGCCCTGTCGGTTCACAAAAGAAAAGATCACACCCGAGAGCGAACCTGCCCTGAGTGCCAGAAGACCCTGCCAAATGCCAGAGCCTTGTCGACTCACAAAAGTCAATATCACACCGGAGAGCAAACCTGCCCTGAGTGCCAGAAGATCCTGCCAAACGCAATAACCCTGTCGACTCACAAAAGAAAAGATCACACCCCAGAGCAAGCCTGCCCTGAGTGCCAGAAAATCCTGCCAAACGCGAAAGCCCTTTCGGATCACAAAAGAAAAGATCACACTCCAGAGCAAACCTGCCCTGAGTGCCAGAAGATCCTGCCAAACGCGCAAGCCCTGACGGCTCACAAAAGTCAATATCACACCGGAAAACGAGCCTGCCCTGAGTGCCAGAAGATCCTACCAAACGCTCAAGCCCTGTCGGATCACAAAAGAAAAGATCACACCCCGGAGCAAACCTGCCCTGAGTGCCAGAAGATCCTACCAAACGCTCAAGCCCTGTCGGATCACAAAAGAAAAGATCACACCCCGGAGCAAACCTGCCCTGAGTGCCAGAAGACTTTGCCAAACGCTCAAGCCCTGTCGGCTCACAAAAGAAAAGATCACACCCCAGAGCAAACCTGCCCTGAGTGCCAGAAGACCCTGCCAAACGCTCGAGCCCTGTCGGTTCACAAAAGAAGATGTCACACCCCAGAGCAAACCTGCCCTGAGTGTCAGAAGACCTTGCCAAACGCTTATGCCCTGTCGAATCACAAAAGTCAATATCACACCGGAGAGCAAACCTGCCCAGAGTGCCAGAAGACCTTGCCAAACTTGAAAGCCCTGTGGGATCACAAAAGAAAAGATCACACCCCAAAGCAAACCTGCCCAGAGTGCCAGAAGACCCTGCCAAACGCGAAAGCTCTGTCGGTTCACAAAAGTGAATATCACAGCGGAGAGCAAACCTGCCCAGAGTGCCAGAAGACCCTGCCAAACTTGAAAGCCCTGTGGGATCACAAAAGAAAAGATCACACCCCAAAGCAAACCTGCCCTGAGTGCCAGAAGCCCCTGCCAAACTTGAAAGCTCTGTCGGTTCACAAAAGTGAATACCACACCGGAGAGCGAACCTGCCCTGAGTGCCAGAAGATCCTGCCAAACATGAGAGCCCTGTGGGATCACAAAAGAAAAGACCACACCTCAGAGCAAACCTGCCCTGAGTGCCAGAAGACGCTGCCAAACGCGAAAGCCCTGTGGGATCACAGAAGGCAACACCGAAAACGAAAGCTTGATGATGCAAAGTCAGGTGATTGATTTCTGCTTGTCACAGGCTCAGGGGAGTGAAGGGCTAAACGCTTTTTACGACAGTCATCAGGTATAAAACATCAGCGTTTCAGTAAAATTCCTGCATATTTGAAATGGATGGGAGAATCCATGAGCCACTGTGTTTTAGTTTCCTGCCCCTTATCCTCTCGTCTATCCTCACTGCTCCTATCCATAGAAAAAAAAGGATAGAACCATTAAAAGTCTACTCTTGCACGTATTGATCGTTGTGCCATTCGTTTGCACGGTTGAGTCACAGACCTACCGTTTTATCGTTGAGGTTAACCAGAACGGGGCTTCGACAAGCCAGAGTTTTTCTACAAAAACTGAGCCGGGCACATTATCTGAAATGGCAATGAACGATGGGATGCCGATGCAAAACGAACCATCAAACATTACCCGCACAAATGGATATTCAGGGTCAGGCTCACCACTCGATGACAAACCCTGTAGGCGAAACAAATTTCAGATCATCACTTGTATGTACGGAACGGGCGGCGCTAACTATTCCCGGACAACGGGGCCAGAAGATCATGATCAGTCATTCAATAGGCATTCAGAAAAATATCATTATCTATACGACAACGAACATAATGATGAAAATTCGGGCCGACCTGCCGACTCCCGACATAGCCTTGACGAAAATTGCCATCAACAGCCCTGTTGTCATCGACAAGGACGCTGTATCTTCGCTCCATCCACAACTATCTGGTGTCTTTCAACCTCAGATGACTCTTTCGCTTGCAGAACAGATGTCTATTTGCAAACAGGTGATCAGGAATCTGGACCGGTAAGCCATCCTGCCGGAGGTCTGACAGTTGTCTCAGGAGCTGAAAGTACAACCGGTCCATCATTAACATTAAATTCCCCTCCTGCGAAAAAAGAAAGGAAGGCAGGCTCCAAAAAATACCGATGTGATCACCCCGGCTGTGAAAAACCACTAAGCTCTCAAGCCTCATTGAGCACTCACAAAAGTCAATATCACACCGGAGAGCAAACCTGCCCTGAGTGCCAAAAGACCCTGCCAAACGCGAGAGCACTGACGGCTCACAAAAGAAAAGATCACACCCCATGGCAAACCTGCCCTGAGTGCCAGAAGATCCTGCCAAACGCTCAAGCGCTGTCGACTCACAAAAGAAAATATCATACCCCAGAGCAAACCTGCCCTGAGTGCCAGAAGACCCTGCCAAACGCTCAAGCCCTGTCGGTTCACAAAAGTCAATATCACACCGGAGAGCGAACCTGCCCTGAGTGCCGGAAGACCCTGCCAAACGCTCTAGCCCTGTCGGCTCACAAAAGAAAAGATCACACCCCAGAGCGAACCTGCCCAGAGTGCCAGAAGACCCTGCCAAACGCTCTGGCCCTGTCGGCTCACAAAAGGAAAGATCACACCCCGGAGCAAACCTGCCCAGAGTGTCAGAAGACCTTGCCAAACGCGAAAGCCCTATCGGATCACAAAAGAAAAGATCACACCCCAGAGCAAGCCTGCCCTGAGTGCCAGAAGACCCTGCCAAACGCTCAAGCCCTGTCGGTTCACAAAAGTGAATATCAC
>NZ_JAGRPU010000087.1 GCF_024606225.1 Endozoicomonas sp. ISHI1
TCAAAACCTGCCTGTTTCACGACACTGGCCGTGAAGGCGATGGGGACGATACGGCAGATTGGGAGCGGGCCAGCGCTGACAACCTGAGGGAACACCTGCGCAACTTCGGCATCGATCAGTCTCTGGCATGGCAATGTGGTGAAGCCATTTGCCACAAGGATAATCCCCGGGGCTGCCAGCATCTGCCAGAAGAAATACAGACCCTGCGCAACCTGCTCCATGATGCCGATACGCTGGATGTGATGCGGGTCAGAGATCGCTTTTACATGGACCGGCTGGACTGTTTTGCTGCCTGTCAGAATGATCACCAGAGGCAAGACTGGCGCTTGTTGGCCAAAGAGGTCTGCCAGGTGATTGCCAGGCAGGGTGACCTCTGGTACCCGATCAAGTTACAGGACAGTGACGCAAACCGCGAACATTTCTTTAGCATTGGTGCCGCCAGCCAGTGCGAGAACACTAAAAAGCAGTGGGAGCACCATCCTTCGCCCTTCAGTTATCAGCTCTTTACCATCGGTGAGCAGTCCACTGTTGTCCGGGGGTTGATTACGCCTTATACCGGACATTTGGCAAAACCATCGGAGTCGTCCTTCTCCCTGGCAAAACTGACCCCGCAAAGTACTGCCATGGAAGAATGCCAGAGCAGCAGCTGGCCAGCAGGTCTTTATAACGACCCTGTTAGCCAGCAGGTTTATTCCATCAAACCGACCAGCTGTGAACTCAGTGCTCGCAACCAGCTATTGATGTCCAACCTCGCCGGGCTGTTGGGCATCACGGTACCTCAGAGTTTTGTCCATCAGGAGCAGGGTCATTTTTACGTGGTTAGCCCTGTCTCCGAACAATGGCAGGGTAAGCTCAAAGGCGGAGAGGCAACGCTGCGCTCTTTGTCTTCAGAGCAATGGGCCAGATTATTACTGATTAATGTGATAGTCGGTAACGAAAATATGGTGAACAGCGTCTGGGAGGGCATTGAAGTGACCCCGGAAGGGGAGCCGGTCATGTTCAACTGGGACTTTGCCGGACTGGCGACCCGCTACCCGTGTCCCGACAAACCAGAGCCTGCCCCCCAAGCGGACGATTTTTCCTCCATGCCGGTGTTGCTGAATAGACTGCGAAACCCAAAGCCCCCCCCCATGAACTCGTTACCGATCAACAACCCCTGCGTCGATATCCTTGCGCAATTAGAGGATGACTTGCTGGGCCATACCCTGAAAGATATCTTGCGCAAAGTTGACTGGCAGGCTCTGGACCGACTGATCGAACACAGCGGTTTTCTGCCCGGTGACCGCAGCTGGTTACGGCAAACGATTCACGATCGTATTGCCTGGCTGACCACTCGCTTCCCCAACAGCCTGGAGGCCGGTGAGAGGGTATCCATGGCGGAGTTCAAGGCAATAGAAGCGGCGGGTATCCGTGGCGGCTGGCTGCCGGTCAAAGGCCGGGATATCCGGGGTGGGCAGATCGGTATTAGCCAGTTACTGGATGCCAATGACCAACCCATCACCCGGATGACCTTTAAGTTGTCCCGGGAAGCGGGCAATAAACTGGCTGATAACCTGGCCCTGGAAAGGGGATTACATCGTCTGGCCAGCCGGGTTCAATATACCAACTCTGCCCTGGGCAGACATTACCGCGACTGGCGCAGTGACCTGACCAGCCTGGCCAATGACTGTGAGGGCATGGCGGAGCAGTTAGCCAAAGATAAAACACGATGGGACGAAAAGGACCAGAATACCCTTGATCATACCGTGACGATTCTGCAGGACATTGCCAACAAGTGCCGGGCATCGTTAGCCGCCGACGTGCCGTCCATTACAGAACTGCCAATCATCGAAACTCCCCTGCCTGCCCCGCGCTGGCCCGCACGAGTGAGTTTAAGAACTGGCGAAGAGGTTGATGCGAAAGTACAACTGGCTGAATTCAGCCACGGTTTTGCCAAACTGACAGGCCAGAGCGTCACTTATTTGAGTCCGCAACAACTGAAGGCTGCCCGCCTGAGCGATCAACCGGTAAAAGCCGTTGAACTCGAATCGGTCGTCTGTGAAGGTGGCAGTATTCTGTTTTCTCCTCCGAACCTGCCTAAAGCCCTGAGTTTTGAAAATCAGCTGACCCTCACCTTTGGGGGACACAGCAAAGCGGTGGTTGAAGCCTTGTTTCGGGAACTGACAGAGCTGGGCATCGACGGTGAGCGGCCGGATATCACCGACCTGGAAGAACAATGGCTGGACGCCCTGGCTGACTGCCACGGCTGCCTTGGTGATATGAAGCTTGCCGTGGCAGCGGATACCAACACCCCGGTAAACACCCGTAAAAAAGCGTTTCTTAAACCGTTGCTGAAACTCAGTGACGAAGAACTGACCTGGGACACCCATTCTCGTATTCGCGCAGGACGTTGGGTGCAACTCCGCCCGGGTTTGCACCACGGCATTTCGGCAACCCCCGCCAGAAAGTTCTGCCCCGCGCACGATATAAAATTTTGTGCAGATCAGCGAGGGAATGAAGAACAATTTGTGATCGATAGCCTGAAAAATGACGCTACCCTGAGCTCCTTTGAGCGACGTACTCAGATCGGGATGGAACCCACTTGGCATATCCATCCCGACGCTTCGGTGCGCAGGATGAAATGCGACACCGGATATGTATTTACCCGAATCATCGAGGACGGGGAGTTGGCGGATTATTCAGAGCGGATTCATGAACATGGGATCACATGTATGAAATTGACTTCTGAAACACTCAGTCGTATGGATGCAGAAGTTTATGAAAATCAATGCCAGTTTGATGAGACCCTTGGTTTGGAGGCCTTCGCTCGTAATGAGAAAATCATTGCGCAGTCAACCTCTGACTACCACAATTTGATTCAGGACAATAATCCAAATAGTCCACAGGAGACTCGTTTTTCCAACCCTCTGTCCTTGTTTGACGAGTTGAGCCTGCTTGATATCAGCTCTAGCGAAAGTCAGCGGCAATTGTTGTCTGTTTTGAAGAAACGCTTTAGCCACTGGCCTGATGGGCGCCCGCTGGAAAAGCTTTTTCGGCAATCCTGGTCACTCCTTTACCATGAGATAACCTGTAAAGGCAGCCAGTTTGACAAAGGCATCAAAAAACTCGTCAAGGTTTGTGGTGAAGAGGGCATACAGTTGTTGTTTGAGCAAAACCCACAACTGTTGAAGGGAAAGCTGGATTCCCTTGATGGTTTTAAGCTGAAAGGACGGGCGCATAATTTAAAAGGGATTGATTTCAGCGGCTGTTCAATGAAGGGGACAGTGTTTCAATCCATTTCATTTCATACGTGTAAATTCAATACAGAACAGTTAAACAGTGCCATTGTTGAAGATGGCTTTTTCAGCGGCTGTTCTTTTGAAGGTAAGCGGTTTTCATCATCGATATTAGGCAATGCCCATTTCCGCCCCGAAATTGGTGAGGGTAACCAGGTATCTGAAAGCACACACCAGCTTTCCCGAATCCTGCGTCAGTCGTGTGTCAATCAGCACAATGAGTTCAGTCTGCAACAATGGCTGGTGGTGATGGGGAAAAATCATTATCTACGTTCCGGCTCAACACCGCTGGATAATTTAAGTCGGAAAATTCTGATCCGACATATTGACGAAATCAAGACTTTTTATCCACAGCAACTTCCCGGAATTATTCGTGGACTGTTTAGGATTAACTTTAAGGATATTACCAATGCAACAAATTTTGTCTGTAATAACCCGGAATTCTATGATCGCAAAATTAAAGATCTCAAAGATGTGTATTTTGAGTTCAGAACCGCCTTCCTGGAAGAAGGAAATTATAAGCGGGATTCAGGTAATCCATTTGAAAGATTATTTCTCCTCGATCCCGTTACGCACAATGATTATTCCCGGGAAGCAGTTTTGGCGTTGATGTTAAATGTTATTAACCTTGTTCTGTTCCCTGAATCCAATGATAAATACATAGACTTTGGCGTCAATGCCAATAGCGCGGATGAGCATGACCATTGCTTGAAGGCCATTCCTGAGGCAAGTAGAGAAATTACGCAAAGCAATAAAGGTGACCTGCCTCTGGTTGAAATGCAACGTTACAAAACTGATCTTTGTTTCTTTCACCTTAGAGAGTACCGTGAGTATATTCGTCAATTCTGGGGAGAATGTTCAGAGCAGAGCCAATTAACAATAGCCAAACACTGTTTACGTCATCAAAACGTTGTCGTTAGCCCCGTTACAACCGGAGAATTTAAAACATTGTTGACTAAAGAACACGATGTGGGAACTTGGTGGGATCTTTATTGCACCAACATGATAAAGCATGCAAAAAATCAGAAGGAGTGGGACAGCTTGCTCAAGGATAAATTTGGAGAGTGGGCCACCAAAGGCAACAGATATTATTAAGTTCGCATTCCCTGCCGTACCTCCATGGCAAAGGATAGAACTAATGAGTGGCAAAATAGTCCAAAGTTCAAATGGTATATGATCAGGCTTGTTTCGATCAGGTCGGTACAGCAAGGACAGCAGTGAGGGCTAAAAAATGGATTCGCTCGGTATTACAACAGTAGGTGAAACAACAGAACAGGCATTTTTTGCCGCTTGCGTCAGTTCATCTGAAAATATTGATAAGACAGGCATCGCTTTTACCAGAGAAGTAAGTAGAAGTGAAGAGGTCATGCTCCCGGCGGTTGCTTCTGCGCAGCAGGATGAGACAATCAATAGTGATTTCACGCGTAAGGCCGGGCATAAGGTAGCCATCACTGATATTACCCCGAAAATCATTGAGGCAGGACTGGAAACGCTGACCATTGAGCCGGTATACAAGCGTCCAAAACTTGCTGATACCGAAACAGCTAATTTTCCGGTCATTGATCCATCGTTGATCGAATCCACTCAGGTAGCGAAAATTGCCTTGCTTCAGTCTTATCGCCCATCAGACATCTCACCTCCTGCCGAAACCATTGCCCGCGAGGTTCACGGTCTCCAGCACAGCTGCCGGGCGGCGATCTGGGCAGTAGCCCTGTTGCAACAGCGTAAACTGCACGGCGATCCTCAAGCGCTGGCATTTCCCGACCACATGGTACCGCTGCTGATCAAAACCTGCCTGTTTCACGACACTGGCCGTGAAGGCGATGGGGACGATACGGCAGATTGGGAGCGGGCCAGCGCTGACAACCTGAGGGAACACCTGCGCAACTTCGGGGTGGATCAGTCTCTGGCGTGGCAATGCGGTGAAGCCATTTGCCACAAGGATAACCCGGAGGGCTGCCAGCACTTACCAGAAGAAATACAGACCCTGCGCAGTCTGCTCCATGATGCGGATACGCTGGATGTGATGCGGGTCAGGGGATGCTTTTACATGGACCGGCTGGAGTGTTTTGCTGCCTGCCAGGATGATCACCAGAGGCAAGACTGGCGCTTGTTGGCCAAAGAGGTCTGCCAGGTGATTGCCAGGCAGGGTGACCTCTGGTTCTCGATCAAGTTGCAGGACAGCGATGCACACCGCGAACATTTCTTCAGCATCAGTGCCGCCAGCCGGTGTGAGAACACTAAAAAGCAGTGGGAGCACCATCCTTCACCCTTCAGTTATCAGCTCTTTACCATAGGTAAACAGTCCGGTGTTGTCCGGGGGTTAATAACGCCTTATACCGGACATTTGGCAAAACCATCGGAATCACCATTCTCTCTGGCAAAACTGACCCCGCAAATTAATGCCATGGAAGAATGCCAGAGCAGCAGCTGGCCAGCGGGTATTTATAACGACCCTGTTAGCCAGCAGGTTTATTCCATCAAACCGACCAGCTGTGAACTCAGTGCTCGCAACCAGCTATTGATGTCCAACCTCGCCGGGCTGTTGGGCATCACGGTACCTCAGAGTTTTGTCCATCAGGAGCAGGGTCATTTTTACGTGGTTAGCCCTGTCTCCGAACAATGGCAGGGTAAGCTCAAAGGCGGAGAGGCAACGCTGCGCTCTTTGTCTTCAGAGCAATGGGCCAGATTATTACTGATTAATGTGATAGTCGGTAACGAAAATATGGTGAACAGCGTCTGGGAGGGCATTGAAGTGACCCCGGAAGGGGAGCCGGTCATGTTCAACTGGGACTTTGCCGGACTGGCGACCCGCTACCCGTGTCCCGACAAACCAGAGCCTGCCCCCCAAGCGGACGATTTTTCCTCCATGCCGGTGTTGCTGAATAAACTGCGGAACCCCCAGGCACCGCCCATGAACTCATTCCCGATCGACAACCCCTGCGTCGATATTCTCGCGCAACTAGAGGATGACTTGCTGGGTCACACCCTGAAAGATATCTTGCGCAAAGTTGACTGGCAGGCGCTGGACCGGCTGATTGAACACAGCGGTTTTTTGCCCGGTGACCGCAGCTGGTTACGGCAAACAATTCACGATCGCATTGCCTGGCTGACCACACGCTTCCCCAACAGCCTGGAGGTCGGTGAGAGGGTATCCATGGCGGAATACAAGGCAATCGAGGCGGCGGGCATTCGCGGTGGTTGGCTGCCGGTTAAAGGTCGGGATATCCGGGGTGGGCAGATCGGTATTAGCCAGTTACTGGATGCCAACGGCCAACCCATTACCCGGATGTCCCTCAAGCTGTCCCGGGAAGCGGGCAATAAACTGG
>NZ_JAGRPU010000088.1 GCF_024606225.1 Endozoicomonas sp. ISHI1
CAAACATGCGATCAGGAATCTGGCTCGGTAAGCCATCCTGAAGAAGCTCCAACAGTGGTCTCGGGAGCTGACAGCACAACCGGTCCATCATTAACATTAAATCCACCTCCTTCGAAAAAACAAAGGAAGGCAGGCTCTGACAAATACCGATGTGATTTCCCCGGCTGTGAAAAATCATTTAGCTCTCAAGCCTCATCGAGCACTCACAAAAGGCAATATCACACCGGAGAGAAAACCTGTCCTGAATGCCAGAAGACCCTGCCAAACGCTCAATCCCTCTTGGATCACAAAAGAAAAGATCACACCCCGGAACAAACCTGCCCTGAGTGCAAGAAGACCCTGCCAAACGCGAAAGCCCTGTCGGCTCACAAAAGAAAAGATCACACCCCGGAGCAAACCTGCCCTGAGTGCCAGAAGATCCTGCCAAACGCTCAATCCCTCTCGGATCACAAAAGAAAAAATCACACCCCGGAACAAACCTGCCCTGAGTGCAAGAAGACCCTGCCAAACGCGAAAGCCCTGTCGGCTCACAAAAGAAAAGATCACACCCCGGAGCAAACCTGCCCTGAGTGCCAAAAGATCCTGCCAAACTCGAAAGCCCTGTCGGATCACAAAAGAAAAGATCACACCCCGGAGCAAACCTGCCCCGAGTGCCAGAAGACCCTGCGAAATGCCGAAGCCCTGACGGCTCACAAAAGTCAATATCACACAGGAGAACAAACCTGCCCTGAGTGCCAGAAGATCCTGACAAACGCGAAAGCCCTGTCGGATCACAAAAGAAGTGATCACACCCCGGAGCAAACCTGCCCTGAGTGCCAGAAGACCCTGTCAAACGCTCGAGCCCTGTCGGTTCACAAAAGTCTATATCACACCGGAGAAAAAACCTGCCCTGAGTGTCAGAAGACCCTGTCAAACGCACAAGCGCTGTGGTATCACAAAAGAAAAAATCACACCCCGGAGCAAACCTGCACTGCGTGCCAGAAGACCCTGCCAAATGCTCAAGCCCTGAAGGCTCACAAAAGTGAATATCACACCCCAGAGCAAACCTGCCCTGAGTGCCGGAAGCTCTTGTCAAACGCTCAAGCCCTGTCGGTTCACAAAAGTCAATATCACACAGGAGAGCATACCTGCCCTGAGTGCCAGAAGACCCTGCCAAACGCGAAAGCCCTGTCGGATCACAAAAGAAAAGATCACACCCCAGAGCAAACCTGCCCAGAGTGCCAGAAGACCCTGGCAAACGCTCAAGCCCTGTCGGCTCACAAAAGTCAATATCACACCGGGGAGCAAACCTGCCCAGAGTGTCAGAAGATCCTGCCCAACGTTCAAGCTCTGTCGAATCACAAAAGAAAAGATCACACCCCAGAGCAAACCTGTCCTGAGTGCCAGAAGACCCTCCCAAACGCTCAGGTCCTGTCGAATCACAAAAGGCAACACCGAAAACGTAAGCTTGATGATGCAAAGTCAAGCGATTGATTTCTGCTTGTCACAGGCTCAGGAGGAAAAGGCATTCGAATACCCAAAAAAACAAGATGTTCGCCAACTCCGTTCATGGCAAACTGCCTGGTGCGGAGCTATACATTCCGATACAAACGACAAAGGTCAACCGGTGGTCCCGTGTCTATGATGGTGGGGGAAGAACCCATGAGCCACTATGTTTTGATGCCGTGCCCTTTATCCTCTCGTCTATCCTCACTGCTCTGATCTGTAGAAAACAGAGGATAGAACCATTAAAAGTCTACTCTTGCAGGTATTGATCTTTATGCCTTTCGTTTGCCCGGTTGAGCCGCAGACTTACCGTTTTATCGTTAAGGTTAACCAGAATGGGGCTTCGATAAGCCAGAGTTTTTCTATAAAACCTGAGCCGGGCACATTATCTGCGATGCCAATGACCGATTGGAGGCCAATGCAAAACGAACCATCATACATTACCAGCACAAAAGGATATTCAGGGTCAGGCATACTACCCTATGACAAGCCTGGCAGTCGAAACAAACTTCAGATCATCACTTTGATGTACGGAACCGGCAGCGGTAACTGTTCTCGGACAACGGAGCCAGAGGATCATGGTCAGTTATCCAATAGACCTTCAGAAAAATCGAACTATCTATACGACAACAGCCATAATGACGAAAATTCGGGCCAGCCCAACGACTCCCGACATAGTCTGGACGAAAATTGCCATGAACAGCCCTGTTGTCATCGACAAGGACGCTGTACCTTCGCTCCCTCTACAAGTATCCAGTGTCGTTCAACCTCAGATGACTCTTTCGTTTGCAGAACAGATATCTGTTTGCAAACAGGTGTTCAGGAATCTGACCCGGTAAGCCGTTCTGCTGAAGATCCAACCGATGTCTCAGGCGCTGACAGCACAACCGGTCCATCATTAACATTAAATCCACCTCCTGCGAAAAAACAAAGAAAGGCAGGCTCCAAAAAATACCGATGTGATCACCCCGGCTGTGAAAAATCATTTAGCTCTCAAGCCTCACTGAGCACTCACAAAAGTCAATATCACACAGGAGAGCGAAACTGCCCTGAGTGTCAGAAGATCCTGCCAAACACGAAAGCCCTGTCGGATCACAAAAGAAAAGATCACACAGCAGAGCAAACCTGCCCTGAGTGTCGGAAGACCCTGCCAAATGCTCGAGCCCTGTCGGCTCACAAAAGTCAATATCACACCGGGGAGCAAACCTGCGCTGAGTGCCATAAGACCCTGCCAAATGCTCAAGCCCTGTCGGATCACAAAAGAAAAGATCACACAGCAGAGCAAACCTGCCCTGAGTGCCAAAAGACCCTGCCAAACGCTCAAGCCCTGTCGGTTCACAAAAGTCAATATCACACCGGGGAGCAAACCTGCGCTGAGTGCCAGAAGATCCTGCCAAACGCTCAAGCCCTGTCGATTCACAAAAGAAAAGATCACACCTCAGAGCAAACCTGCCTTGAGTGCCAGAAGACCTTGCCAAATGCTCAAGCCCTGATGGTTCACAAAAGTCAATATCACACTGGGGAGCAAACCTGCCCTGAATGCCAGAAGACCCTGCCAAACGTTCAAGCTCTGTGGAATCACAAGAGAAAAGATCACACCCCGGAGCAAACCTGCCCTGAGTGCCAGAAGGTCCTGCCAAACGCTCAAGCGCTGTCGACTCACAAAAGAAAAGATCACACCGCAGAGCAAACCTGCCCTGAGTGCCATAAGACCCTGTCAAACGCTCAAACCCTGTCGGTTCATAAAAGTCAATATCACACCGGAGAGCAAACCTGCCCTGAGTGCCGGAAGACCCTGCCAAACGCTGAGGCGCTGTCGCGTCACAAAAGAAAAGATCACACCCCAGAGCAAACCTGCCCTGAGTGTCAGGAGACCCTGCCAAACGCTGAGGCGCTGTCGCGTCACAAAAGAAAAGATCACACCGCAGAGCAAACCTGCCCTGAGTGCCAGAAGACCCTGTCAAACGCGAAAGCCCTGTCCGGTCACAAAAGTCGATATCACACAGGAGAGCAAACCTGCTCTGAGTGCCGGAAGATCCTGCCAAACGCGAAAGCCCTGTCCGATCACAAAAGTCGATATCACACAGGAGAGCAAACCTGCTCTGTGTGCCAGAAGACCCTCCCAAACGCTCAGGCCCTGTCGAATCACAAAAGGCAACACCGAAAACGTAAGCTTGATGATGCAAAGTCAAGCGATTGATTTCTGCTTGTCATAGGCTCAGGAGGAAAAGGCACTGCTAACGTCTGGGCATTGGAATACCCAAAAAAACAAGATGTTCGCCAACTCCTTTCATGGCACACTGCCTGGTGCGGTGCTATACATTCCGATACAAACGACAAAGGTCAACCGGTGGTCTCGTGTCTATGATGGGGGGATACCGATAGGTTCGTGCCCTTCATTCTGGCGGCTTCTGTCAACAACCACATGAACCGCCCCTCACGATGCCTTACGTCTGCGCACAGACATCAGGGATGCAGGGGCTGGCACCTCAGACGGTGAGACAACCTCCACGCTGACGCCAAAGATTTTGCTCAGGACGGGATCACCCAACTCATGGGTATTGAATATCTCTCGCAAAGGGTTCAGTATTGTGGTGGTAATGGCTTGGGCAAAACCTTTTTCAAGCTCCTGCCACTGCTGCTGCATTGGTGATATTTCGCTCTGCCCTGACAGCACAGCAAAATCCACGCAGGCAGCTTCAGCATCGTTTTCGTCGGCGTATATACCGAGACACTTCAACCCTTTATCACCAACATCACCACCTTGAAGTTCGATAAATTTCAGCAATTGATCAACCATATGGTGCAAGCCCTGTTTATCATGACATGGCAGGTTTTTGGCCGATTTCTCGCCGATTTTGAAGATGATTCTGGAAAAAAGCAGGCCAATTTCAGGGGATAAAAGGCTTTGTATCGCAGGCAAGTTTAATGCTTTGGCCAACTCTGGATTATGAACCGATGACTGATTCACGAGGCACTGAAAATCATTATATTTTTGCCTCAACCTGTCAAGATCGATTTTAATCTGCGAAGCCTCATAAATTAAATCATCCTGAGACAGCATTGCCGATTTTGGAACCGTTGTGGTAAACAGAAGAGAATAACTATCGTGATCCAGGAAGCGATCAGCATACTTCTTTTCCCAACTCTTTGCATACACTTCTTTCAATTTATTGTAGGACCACCGTTTGGTATAGCTTGGGTACTTGATGTAATTAGTGCCATTATGCTGACAGACAGTATAGTGCCCCTGTTCTCTGAACCCACCTTCGACTTTGGGATCTGGCGCGTGACTAACCCGGAGAAATGTTTTCTTATCCGTTGTGGCCAGAAAACAATTGTTATCATCGTGTTCATTAGCATCGCTTTTGAACAATACGTCATTAAGAAAAGGCAGCATTGATTTCATTGATGCCAGATAACTCTCCGGGGAGTTGATTTTCTTGGTAAACTCCTCCAGAGGTACACGGTATTCACAGCCATTACAGCGGACAAAGCCATCTTTGAGATAAAACCCCTTACTTGCCAGATGGCTTATTAAATCCTTCACGTCAGCGCCCTGGATATTAGGCAACAAGGGATGAAAACTTCGCATTCTTTCAGCATAATCTGGCAACTCATCAGCCAGGACAAATATTTTATCTTGCCCCTCTTTGCCAACTATCTCGGAAGCCTCTATCACTCGCTGATCGGTATAGTCGCTGACCAGAAATATTTTCACATCCCGATGCCTGATGGCAGTCACACGAAACTTGCAATCATAACTTGGTCGTAATCCACGAAACTTCAGAAAAAGTGACTCACCACTGGCCACCTTTATTTCATGATGAGTTATTTTATCAACGTCAGTGCTGACAATTCCTGCCCAAACCAGATTACTCTTTTCCTTGGCCTTGGCACGCATTTCATTCAGATCAATACTGGACTCAATGTCACCCTGCGGATTCGTGACGTCCAATTTATTGATAGTATTATCAGATACTGTTGGTGAAGATCGGACCGGAATATAAATCGTTGACAGACTTGGAAACATAATTAAAACTCCCTAAAAAATGCAACTTTTGTGCTTTCCAATGTGCTTTCCAAAAACAGAACACCGCACTTTGTTACTGGTTATAAAGTTTTGAACACCCTGTTCCCGCTGATGGGTTTCAGAATACTGAATTTCAGTCTTGCCGATATCAGAAATGCTCAACTATCTTTTTTGACCGCCGAATAGCAAAAAAGTTTCTTATTTGAACAATATTTAAGAATCTGATAGAGCGTAAGCTCACACCTATGGTCGCCAGGAATAAATGCAGGCAGGATTTGCGGGAGAATTTCAAAGAACTTGTCGATGAGTACAACCTTGGTGCCTACTCCGCAGAAGAGTTTTTCAATAAGCTGAAGGAGTTCATCGGCTCACTGGGTGATGAAGCGTCTCGCACCGTGAGGGAAGGCCTGACAGAAGAGGAAATGGCAATTTTTGACCTTACTCACGATTTGGTCTGTATCGGCGATTACATCCTTTCATAAGCTCAGGAGGGCCAGCATGTCTTAATGCCCATGTGGCACTACGAAATCATCAACCTGCTTCGACGACGCCATGAAAGGCTTGTCCCTGCCAGGTACGTTTGCCGTGGATGAGAGAATCCATGAACCCCTCTGTTTTAAGTTCCTTGACCCTTATCCTCTCGTCTATCCTCACTGCTCCTGGCCATAGAAAACAAAGGATAGAACCATTAAAAGTCTACTCTTGCACGTATTGGTCTTTGTGCCTTTCGTTTGCCCGGTTGAGCCGCAGACTTACCGTTTTGTCATTGAGGTTAACCAGAACCGGGCTT
>NZ_JAGRPU010000089.1 GCF_024606225.1 Endozoicomonas sp. ISHI1
GGTGAGAGTCCGTCGTTTATGCCATCGGCAACCCAGAGAGTGATACAGAACCTGACGAATCCACAACCTTTGACGACGATGGGTCAGGGCTGATTCCATAAGGAATCTGACGGAACTCCATACTACATACTAGACTGTGGGTTAGGATTTTTACGCAGTTAAAGCCCTCTGATCACGCCTGTGAAAGGCACGTATCGCAATCCCCCGGGAAACCATGTAGGTCAATCTATCAGGTGTTATCATGCCAGACTTAAAAATACCCAAGAATATTCATTATGTTGTTGTCGGTCCTATTAAAGATTGGGAGCTTACTTACCTGAAAATATGGACCAAAGTGAACCCACACCATAAAATCTATGTATCGGCTCCCAGCGATTTAATATACCAAAGAATTTTATATTCGCTGCTGTTTTCTGAGAGAATAAAACAAACTATTGAAACAGATTATCCCGCTAATATTGCGCAATTGAGACTTAGCATTTGGCAAAAAATCGATGCTTTTATGAGTAGAAACACTGCCATAGGAACAATGGATATAATGAATGGCGACTTTTCAGACAGTGTAAAGAGGTCGTTTATCACCCAATGGACTAAAACCAACCATATCTTAAATCAAATCAAAACATCTATTGAAAATGTCGTTATTAGAAGACATCTGAGTAATTTTGAAAAAGGTAATAGTGAATATATCAGGCACACTTTAAGCCTTAAAAAAACCTTGACAACCGAAAGACTTATAGGGCTTTTTCATGAATTTAATCTTGGAGGGGTATATATTGATAAAGGAATACTGCCAAGACCAAAAGTAGAGATCATTCCAAGAGGGAGCAGTTCGTTCATATCTATATTGGGAGAGGGATTGAGTTGGAGTGATAGAGAGCAGTTAGAAAGAGCCATCATACGTACTTGTTTGGAAAAAATGTTTGCAGATGGAATTATTCCTGACCCTGGCCCTTACTTTAAGGGATACGATATAAACCTGTCACAAGAAGAATACAACTTAGTTAAAAATATCGTAGAAACAAACAGTATCACAAATCTATTTGATGGTTTGAAGCAACGTGATCTAACGGATTCTACACGTTATAAAGTATTTTTCGGTAGAGAATCCGTTTTTAAAGAAAAGAGTTTACCCGGATATCTTGATGATTCAATCCAGCCAACAATATTCGAATCTCGCAAAAACAACCCATTTATAGGACTAATTATTAAAGAATCCTTATTTTTTTACAATACTTTAGAAGCTTTAAAAAAAGATAAAACAAGAAAAGAAGAACGCATACCGAGAATAAAGTCGGCTATGACTAAATTCTATAAAGATCATGATGTTACTGTCTCCGACGTAAGCATCAGTAAAGCTGCAACGATGTTATCCGAGCTTTCATACAATAACGGTAATTTTGACCACCAGATTTTCGCAAAACTAGGTTATGATGCTTTTGATAGATTAAGAAGAATGAATATCAAAAGAAGACCTACAATTATCAATACTTATGACTTATCAGTGAACAGTCCCTTCTATGATATAAACTCTTATGCCATTAATTATGACCTGCCAGAAATAGTGCCTCAGCGACCATATGAAAATTTAATAATAATTAATGTTCCTAAGATTCGGGACAATATGGTAGAGTCTTTGAGAAAGTGTTATGAACATTATAACAAGTACCGCACTCAAGATGGCAGAAGCGTTTTGTATAACATTGTTAATGATGATACAAACGTTTTGTATAACGTTTTTAATGATCATACAAAGGAAACTCTAAGACTTGAAGTAATTTCAGGAAAACCATTCAGAAATATCGGCGAAGACACTAAAGTCTTCATTACCGGGAGTATTGATTTCTCTGATATCAAGTCGAATGACATTTATCCTGTCTACTCCCGATCCTTAGTGAGAAAGCTATCATCAGTTTTAAGCCTGACGATACCCAAGGATACCAACTTGCAAAGCATAGCGTTCTCTTTTGATAACTCCGCACAAAACATCCCGGATTATGCGGGTGTATTGGATGCTAGCCAGAAAGATTATATTGTACCTGAAGTTCTGAGGGAGTTGGCCAAAAAAGGTATCCGTGCAAATTCAGCTGTTGCAGTTCGAGGGTACTTATCAGCAGGCGTTCCTCGGCAAACTACCGGTGGTGATCCTGCCAGACCGTCAACCTCGGGAGATACGCTCAATCCTGAATTAAACCGTATCGTTTTTACCCTGAATAACGACAACACCGTTGCATACACAGCCAAGTTCGGGTTGGATTCCCTTGACCCTGAAAATGAGTTTTATGCCAGACCCAAAATTGATATTCGCGAATCCACATTCACAGATCAGTTGTTCGAATCCATAATCGTTGAGGATCCGCAGGGCTCGGTCAGTTCCGAAATCCAAAAGGCTGTTCTCGAAAACCTTGTCGAAAGACAGCGTATCATTGAAGATGATTTGTTCGGAGGCATAACTGACAGGTCTACCTTTGCCGCACAGGAAGGTAGACTGCTCGATAACATAGTTGACTATCGGCTTGCCCATCCCGATCAGAGAAAAGATGCTCAAAAATTCACATTAAGCAACGACTTCCAAGCCGCGATCTTTTACGGATTAGTGGAGCAACCGGCGACTGAAAATGTTGCTTTCGTCCATCCGGATGAAAGAGAAACTAATCGCTTGAAAGACACACTCCGCCTGGCGCTGGAATCTTCCTCGTACACTGATTGGCTTGCTCGCTATGCCAGTCGTTTCACTGCGTTCAACCTGGCCAACCAGCTTGAGCGGGAAATGCACAACTTCCAGACTGAAGAAGCAAAGGCCAGGGCCTTCGAAAACCTCAAAAGACGAATAGAGGCAAGGTCATACTATATTTACAATGTCGATCCCACAACGGCAGAGGGTGCTGCCGAGCTTAACGCAGAATTCAAAAATGATTTCGACAACGTCGATCTTCTCACAGCCCAGCCACCGGGTTATTGCAACAGGCGCCGAAGATCAGCCGATGCCAACAGCTGTAATGCCAGACGCAAAGAACTGGCCAATGCCATCCGGTTACTGTCTGACGCCAACACCCAACTCTATCTCCGGGACCGCACCACTGATATCGCCCTGCTGGATACCTCCGACGATTCGGAACGATGGCTGCAGACGTTTTTCACCCGCTTCCGTCGCCGGGAAGGCAAGGCAGACCTGGCAGACACCCGGGGCCAGCACTACGTCATTGCCCTGGACAACGCCTCGTTTACCCGTGCCCAACAGCAAATAAAAGCCAAGACTCTCAGTGGCCAGCCCCTGTTGCTGAAAGCCACCCCCTCTGCCGGTTATGTGCTGCTCACGCCCGGGGGCCGGGTGCAGTCCGCCATCGCCGGGGGAGACGGCAACCGCATCACTGTCCTCGGTCGGACAGCCAGACTGATCGCTCCGGCATTGACGACACTGGTCACAGATTTCACCGCTGACAGCTACATCAGCAGCCTGACCGTCAGCGATCTTCCCGGTAGTGAACAGCCCCGCGGCATCAAGGCTCTCAACGCCCTGAAAACCTTCATCACCCGCTCCTCCGCCAACGGCAAGCCCCTGGTGGGCGAGCTGGTGATCGAGCCCCAGAGCCACAGCGACAAGGTGTTCAAACGACTGGTGACGGATACCGAGCGCCTGATGCCGAAGGACCGCCCGGCGGTAGAGACTCTGGTACTGCGCTCCCCGGCCAGCGGACAACCGGAATACCGGCTGTTTACCGATGAAACCCGGGTGCTGATGTCACCGCCAGCGGATTCAAAAGCCCTCCGGAATTTGCCGTCCAGCCCCTCTTCGGTGTCCGTGCAGCCTCAAACAGTGACTCAAACCGATACGGCGGTGGACAGTCTGTCCGCTGTCGCCAGGGAACGAAACGAATTCAGGCAGCGGCTGCTGGAATTTGACACCGCCCTGGAGGGCATTAAAACCCGGCACTCACTCTCCGATAACATGATCCCCCTGCTGGATACCCTCCGTCGGAACAGGCAGGGTTGGCGCATGGACTTTATGGAGCCCGATACCCTGACCCGAAAGAACATCCGGTTTACCTCCGGCGCCTTTGACCGCTTCCAGGGCTTTCTCAAAGGCACGGGTCGTCCGGGGTTGTCATCAACGGTAAAGGGGAAAAAAGCACCCGTCGACGGTATGGGCATTGCCAGCTCTTTCCTGGACCTTTACGACCTGATCGCCGGGATTGCCCCCGTTGGACATCATCACAAAAAACCCCCGCCCCGGAATATGACGGACACCGAACGGCAGATTCATATCGGCCGTAAGACGCTTTATTATTCGGCGCTGGCATTACAAGGGCTTGACCTGGCCGATCTCGGGCGTCAGGTGATCATGATGGACACGCCAACCTCCAGGCAGCCATTTTCTTCCCGTCAAACCGCGCCAAAGCTGCCCTCGAAAATCAGATCGGGCAAGTTGCCCAAGGGGGTAAAATTAGCCAAAGGGCTAGGTAAAGCAGGCAAAGCAGGTCTTGCCCTGTCTGCTGTGAGTTTCGGCGTTCAGGCAGGCAGTCTCACCCTGACCGTGATTGAATATGAGAACGAAGAGGACCCGGACGTCAAAAAACTCCTGGAATCCAGGGTGATCTTTGAGTCGGTGGATACCGCTATCTCCGGCCTTTCAATGGTGCTCGGGCCAATCGGGTACTTTATTAGCGGTCTGATGCACTTCGTCAGGGGCGTTTTTGAGCAATATTACAAAAAGAAGGTAGAAAAGCTGGCCTATAAAAAGTTACAGGACGCCTCGGGTGAGGCGGCCCGCTTCTTTGACCCGATTCACGACCAACTGGATCCCGGAAAATTCCTGGCCAACAACAACCAGACCCTCAATGCTTTGATGAGTGAGGACGGCAACCTCCTGACCCTGAACATCAAGTCCATCGACCTGGTGAACAAAACCCTGACCTTCGGAGGCGGCTATTCATTCCAGCCCTTCCTGATCGCCGGAAAAAAAGGCGACTGGGACTATTGCAAGGATAAGAAATATGTACCTAACGGTCCCATCGAGAAATGCGCCAGCGATATCAACCAGATCCACTACTACCAGAAGCCTTTTAACCTGATCAAAAATGCCCTGAGGACACTGTGCCGGACGGAGTCGCGCTTAACCAGGTACCAATGCTCAGATGGGAAGTTTCACCTCCCGGAGCAGATGATCGACAAAAAGATGATTTTGATGCCTGCCACACCCGAGTCGACAGTCAAACTCTTCTACAGTCCATTTAGCCAGTCCTCCAAGGCGAGTAAGCCAGAAAGCCATTCTCCCGGTGCACGACTCCTGAATGCCGTCAGTGGTGGTAAAATAAAAACCTTGTACCAGAAAAAGGTGAGAAAGACCAAGTTCATCGAGTGTGACAGGTTTTCAGACAGTGAGTGCGACGTCTCCTACAACCATCAATACCTTGGCCAGATTTTCACCCGTACGAGCGGCTTGAAGTACATTGCCTCAACCACTCGCGTGGATCTCGATGAAAAAGATTACATCTTCGTCTTGCACAAGATCGGCAAATTCTCCCAGCTGCTGACTTACGACCTGTATAGCCGTGAAGGGGCCAACAACACCCATCTCCTGATATCTGACGGTGACCACTTCATCCGCGTTCACCCCCGGGGGAAGACGGCCTCTACCTGGGTGCTGAACTACAATGGGCAGCGGTCCTATAACTGCATTGCCGGGGGCGGCAGCTGGGTTCAGCGTTGTTCATCCCAGCTGAACCAGACCGAACAAACCTGGACCGTGACGCTGGGTGAGACCCGTTTCCAGTTTCCTGTCCCGACACCGGACACCCCGTACAGAGTGATAGTCCAGGATGCCAGCGCACGGTTTGAGTGGAGGGCGCCGGATCTCAAAGTAATTCACCAGTTATACGACACCAGCGACCTGAACAAAAAGGTGTTAAGGGCGCCAACGCTGCGCGGAATAATCGCCGTTCAACCCGCTGCCAGCCGGTTTCTGCCGCTGGAGCTGCAAAGGTGCGATGCCTCATTCCTTGCCAACTGCATGGCCAATGCACCGGCGCAGTGGCTCAAAATACCCTACCGGTGGTCGATGACCGGTTCCCGTGATTCAATACCCAGGCGCCACCGCCCGCCGGCTAAACAAAACCCGCACTGGTTGCGACACCGTAAGCGCTGTCAACGAGAGGCCGAAGCGTATCGCGAAACACCCTATTCCTGCTTCCCTGACAAGCTGGGACTGGCCGAAGCAAACTGGGCTAAGTTAGACCGGGTGAAGCTCTGGTTCGATACTCATCACAACGCGGAAATCCAGCTCATCACTCCCAGTGACC
>NZ_JAGRPU010000008.1 GCF_024606225.1 Endozoicomonas sp. ISHI1
CACCATCGAAAATCTGAATGTAAAAGGCATGGTGAAAAACCGCAAACTGGCAAGAGCAATCAGTGACGCAGGTTTCGGTAAGCTGAGAGAACTTGTTGAATACAAGGCAGAGCTGAGAGGATGTCAGGTTGTGATTGCAGATCGGTTCTTTCCCAGCTCGAAGAAGTGTGCGGTTCATACTTGCGACTACGTAAACGACAATCTCACCCTGTCTGATCGTGAGTGGCGTTGTCCAAAATGTAAAACTCTGCATAACAGAGATTACAGTGCGAGTTTGAACCTTGATAATTATGGTCGAGACACGTTACAGCTCGACGTTAAACCCTACGCAAGAGTGGAGTTAGACACGATTCGTCGTGCATCCACGGTGACGGCGTAGATAAGTCTACATAATTACAGATTATGTTAGATTTTTGGTAGCGGTGTTAACTATCTGAAGACAGAGCTGAAAAACTTCTGGAATGAACGGAAAAAGTTGATTGAAGTATTACGCTACCTCAGCCGAATGGAGCACATTGACCATTTGGAACACTGGGAGGCTGATGCCGAAGCCGCTAAAGCACTGGCCGGTGCGCTGGAGAATACTAACGGTTAAATCTGACCCATTGCAGTTTTTAGCAGCTTGCGTTTTCCGATCAAGTTGCTATATGTTAGGTCACAGACCTGCAACGGTGCCCATTCTAATACGTAGCGAGTGGCCACGGTTGCAGGTTTTTTGCGTTTAGGGGTATGTAATGCAGAAAATCGCTTTTTTTGTGGATGGTGGCTACTTTGTTCGACGGATCAAGTTTTATCACCGGAAACATTTTGAAGCGCACGCATTAGAACCTCAGCATATAGTCACTGCAATATACAACCTTATCGCCTCTTAGTGATTTTGTTATTGCTGATATAAAACGGATTTCTGAGCGAGTTGAATTAGACAGGACGACCTGGCAAACAGAGCCTCATATTGATCCGGCTCCTGCCATTGTCGAAACGCCTGTCTATCGTAAAGAGTTCGGCCTCTGGTCCCACCAGAAATATTTTGTCAAAAAAGCATTTGATGATCACCAAAAAGGCGGGGCCAGATATATTCTGTCTGATCAGGTAGGGCTGGGTAAAACTGTGCAGTTGGCGCTGGCTGGGATGCTGATGGCTCTTCAGGGAAATAAGCCGGTGCTGGTTATTGCCCCCAAGCCTTTGACCCTGCAATGGCAGGATGAATTGATGGAGCTGCTGGATATGCCATCTGCCATCTGGACAGGCAAACAGTGGCTGGATGAGCAGGGTATCTCCTGGCCCTCAACAGGACCTGAAAGTATTCTTAAATGTCCAAGGAAACTTGGCATAGTATCTCAGGGGCTGATTACATCCGGCTCTGAAATCAGCCAAAGAACCAAAAGTATGCTGTTGGCCACGGCAACCCCGGTTCAGCTGCATCCGGTTGAAGCTTTTGATCTGTTAAGCATTCTTGCCTTGGGTAGTGATCAAGTTCTGGGTGATGCCTGGAGCGAATGGCGCAAGGCTGACAGAGCTGTACCCATGGTGATGGGCGATATGGAAATATCTGTCGACGAAGCTTTGGCCTGGAGTTGGGTCAGAAATCCGTTACCACAAGCTGAGGAGCACCGATCTTTCAGGGATCTAAGAAAACGGCTGCACATGCAACCGGGTGATTATGTTGCCGATGCTGCCAGCTTCAATCAGTTGCGTGGACCTGACAAAACAAAGCTTCGCCGGGTTCTTCCGGACTATGGGAGACAGCATAACCCCTTTATCAGACAAATCATTCGGCGCACCCGGGACTATTTGGAAGCTACCATTGACCCGGAAACTGGCGAGCCCTACCTGCAGCCGGTCAAGGTCCAATTGTTTGGTGAGGGAGAGAAAGACTCTATCTCATTACCTCTTTACTTCCAGAAGGCTTATGAGAAAGCAGAGGAGTTTTCAGAGGCATTAAGCAAAAGAGCTAAAGGGGCCGGTTTCTTCAAGACCCTGTTGCTGAGGAGAATAGGAAGCACGCTCTACGCTGGACAAAGAACGGTGGATAAGCTGCTTAGCGAGTGGGCTGGCTCTGGCGATGAGCAGGATTTTTCAGCTTGTCTGGAAGATGAGGATGATGTCGAAAATCTCTCCATCTCTGACTCCATGATCTGGTGGGTTAGGATTGGTGCTGGGTACAGATGCAGCCAGTGATGGACTTAACCTGCAAAGGTTAGGAACCCTGATCAACCTTGACTTGCCGTGGAACCCAACTCGCCTTGAACAGAGAAAGGGACGTATCCAGAGAATTGGTCAGATTCGCAATACGGTCAAAATACTGAATATGAGATACCGTGGTTCAGTCGAAGACCGGGTGCATGAGCTGTTATCAGATCGTCTGGAGGATATTCACGGACTGTTTGGCCAGATTCCTGATGTACTTGAAGATGTGTGGGTTGATGTTGCATTGGGAGAGGTACAGGAAGCCACAAAGCTGATCGATGGAGTGAGACGCCAGCATCCCTTTGATGAAAAGTACAGCCGGGTGGAGAACATTGATTGGGAATCCTGCCAGACGGTGCTGTCGTCGGATGAGCGGAGAGAAATTTTGAGTAAGGGGTGGTTGGTAGCTGATATATCAGCAGTCTGACCCAAGTGTCATGAATCAGAAAATAATCATGAACTGGAAATAGTTGGAGTCCCGGTTGAACCCTATAGGTTAACTGCATAGTTAGATTGTCAGAGGTATTCAGACTCTGGTAGTCAATGATTATGCGACTTTTATCTTTCTCGCTTTTACCTGTTGATCGACCATGGCCATCTGTAATGGACTGGCCATGGTCTTGATAACTGAATAGAGCTTCAGAGAGCAGGAGCGGTCACTGTCTTCATGGAGAGCAAATATGGCCTTATCGACAAAGTCTTCATCAGAGCAGGTTGCCGCGGCTGTCTGGATATAGGCGGTAAAGTAAGCTTTCTCATCACCGGTAAACATCCATGAGCCCAGTTCGTCAGCAAAGATGATCTCATCATCTACAATGCCCTCAAGCAGCTCATAGAGAATATCAAAGCACTCAAGGGCTACTTGGTACTCCTCTTGTCTGACCAGTTTCGTTGACTCAATAAATAACTCGTCAAGTTTTGCGAACCAGGCATCTGTCTCCTCGGGAATGTCCATATAGTTCCTGGAGTTAATATCAAAGGGTGCATAGTAGTCACCATCCAGAGAGCATTTCTGAAAGGCCTTTACTGCCTTGAGAGTGTGATCTGCTGATGCCGGGAATGAAAACTGCTCTTTTGACATAAGGCCACTAAAGATAGTGTCGCGCTGGTTAGTAGACATGGTTTCCCACGCGTTATCCAGTAGGTTCAAAAGCTCTGTCTGGGTTTTTTTATTGAGTATTTCAAAAAGAATAGACTTGTTCATTGTGTGTGTACTCTATAGCTGGAAAGTTTGAGACTTACCTTTGGCAAAGATGGTGATCCTTGAGAAAGGAGTTGATATCACCGGTGCTGAAAACGCAATCCGATAAGGGGCAAATGTTCAGGCAACGACATTGTAGGATAGCTTACTTTTAAATCGAACCCGGGGAGTGGACAGCTCGCTACATGCTACCTTCTGAGCACGAGAGCATTTTGTCAACAAGGTAGGCTTTAACGAAAATGAGGATGTCAGTCAACCTGAGCCATAGCCTATTACACGGTGCTCATTTTTTTCCCATTTATTAGGCACAAAAAAATACCGTCTGCTAATGAACTAGCAGACGGTACAGATTAACAGTCAATCCTGATAGCTAACTTAAGTGTCGGTATCTCCAACACGTTGTGGCAATTGCCAACCTGATTGGGTATCTGACAATCAGAATCTTAACCAGCGTAATTAGCCGCAGCAAAGTCCCAGTTTGCCAGTGCCCAGAAATTTTTCAGATATTCCGGACGCACATTGCGGTAGTCGATGTAGTAGGCATGTTCCCACAGGTCGCAGGTCAGTAGTGGTTTCTGGTCGGTCGTCAGAGGAGTACCGGCATTACTGGTGTTGACGATTTCTACGGAACCGTCGCTGTTTTTAACCAGCCAGGTCCAGGAAGAGCCAAAGTTGTTAACCGCTTTGTCATTGAATGCAGCAATGAAATCGTCAAAAGAACCGAAAGCTTTGTTGATGGCTTCTGCCAGTTCACCGGCAGGAGCACCACCACCGTTAGGGCTCAGGCAGTTCCAGTAGAACGTGTGGTTCCAGATTTGAGCAGCGTTGTTGAAGATGCCGCCTTCAGAAGTCTTGATGATTTCTTCCAGGCTCTTGCTTTCCAGCTCGGTACCCGCGACCAGACCGTTCAGCTTGTCAACGTAGGTCTTGTGATGCTTGCCATAGTGGAAGTCCAGAGTCTCTTCAGAAATATGAGGAGCCAGTGCATTGCGCGCATAGGGCAGTGCAGGAAGTTCAAAAGCCATCTTGTCGTTCTCCACTTGAGGGTTGGTCTTGTTTGACCTGATTCATCTCGCGCGACGATATTAACATTGGTTCGATTACGAATCTATGTGGTGGATAGTCTTGGGGCTTTTGATATCTCTTCAACCGCTGGGTGTTAGAAAAATACCTGGAATGGTATTGAGCGTCGAATATTTTCGGATTGTGATAGATGCTTTCCGTGCTTTTCCGGGTTTTCAGCGGCGATTATTAACTCTGTTACTGTTATTCTGTTCTCCTTTTCATAGTAATATTGCGCCTCAACGACCCTTGGCGAATAAATGCCCACAGTGGAATAGAGACAGATGAGAAACCCATGAGAGAAGAGGATAAGGCAATCAACGATATACCGGATTTCTCAATTGCAGCAGACGAGCGCCCGGGACGCAGGAAAGCCGCGGCTACTGACGGAAAGCCTACCGTCAAGAAAGGGAGTAGTCCCTCAGGTAAAAGTGGAAATGGCTTGGCCTGGCTCACAATGGTCATGATTATTGTGCTGGGAGCCGGTGGCGTCTGGCAGTTCAAACAGGTGCAACAGGAGCTGGCCGATACCCGACAGGCCCTGAAGGCCACGCAGGAAAAACTGAGTACCGTGACCGGAGAGGTCACTGCTACCGGTCAAAACCTTGATCAGAGTGGCTCAGCGCTGAGATCAGAGCTGGAAGTAGTGAGTTCTGAAATTCGCAAGCTCTGGGACGTTTCAAACAAGCGAAACCGGCAGTGGATCCTGATCAATAAGGATAATGTTGTTAAAGCGCTTAAGGAAGCAGAGGAAGCGGGCAAAACAGCAGATAAAGTATCTCGCCAACTGAGCGCGTTGCAGAAAAGTACGCGTGAGATGGATCGGTTAATGAAAGCCATCAGCAGTGAGCAAGTGGCCGCTCAGGGTGTCATGACAGACAGTCTTGAGAAGTTTGAAAAACAGTTTGCCGAAATGAAAAAGCAGGTGGCTGACCAGAAAACGCTTCAGGCTGAACTTATCAGGAAAGTGGAGGATCAGCAGCAGGCAGTTAAAGCCGTTGACTCATTCCGGGTGCAGGTCAACCGCAAACTGCAGCAACTGGAGGATACTGTCAGAGGTCTGACACATCCACCCGGGGAAGGTCTCGGTCTGGAATAATCCTCACTGCCGGAACAATTGGTTACAGAAGCTGATAAGTTCAAAACAACACCCTAACAGCTTCTGGAAACTGCCTTCCATTCAATGAAAAGCGAGATGCCATTTTAAACTGGCTACATTTAAGAATAATAATCCTTTTCGGAGTTGTGGGTCGATGATGGGCTTTTTTCCCATGACAGGGCGGTTATGTCTGTTGGTTGCGATGGCAACCATGACCTCTTCCTGCACACTATTAGACTGGTTTGAGAGTAAACCAGACACTTCCGAGTCCGTTAAAACTGTCGTAGAGAAACCATCAGACTGGACTTACTTTCATCAATGGCAGGTCAAGAACTCTCACTCCGCCCTTAAGTCTCTGGTACCTCACGAAGATATGACCCTGACTGGGCAGTGCTTATTTTCTGCAGATCTTATGGCTCTTCTGGAATCAAAACCAGAGGGTTTGTTGGTTCCTGTTATCAGGGTGGCCCGTGATCTGACATTGTCGCCAGATCTGGAAAACAGTGTGCGAATTTATCAGGTTCTCAGATCTCAATTTCTACTAGCCGGGGCTGGCGACAGCCTGACTTTTTATCAGACCCTTTTATCCAGCATTGAACATACCTGTCCAGTAAACATGACCCGTAAGATCGACAGCTGCCAGTTTAAAAAGTGGCTGTCATATGCCGGTTTAGGGGGAGAAAGTACTGTTTATGATGAAGCTCGGCTCAGGCGCTGGTATAAGTCTCATTCGTACATTAAATACATGATTATAAGTTCCGGTGAATTGTTTAATTCTGACGCCCTGCTGAGTGCACGTTATTCTGCCAATTCCAGAATTATTACCAGGCAGCCGCTTTTTGTGAGAGAAAAAAGTATCAGGCCCTATCTTGGCAAGGTTCGTTTTGACTGGGTCATTCCGGGTAATGGCGGGCAGAAACCTTTTATTAGTCTGGGCTCCTGCACTTTGAGCTGGAAAGAGCTTGAGAAACTAAGGCGCACGAATGGCCCGGACTGGTTGGATACGACGTCACTGGCAGAAGTCAACCAGATCTTGCTTCCCTATTTTATTGAACTTATGAGCAAGGCGACCAAAGCCATGTCAGGGCAACCCAATTGATAATACCGACATTTTGATGCTGCTTCGATGCCTTAAAGGCGATAGAGTCACCCATTGACGAGCTGTGCTTTCAAGCCACCGGAATGCAAAACTCCATAGAAACCCACTGCTAATCTTAAATTGTGAATTCATCCTACGGGTATGAATTCAGCATCTTAGGTGCCGGAATTTGAGCTGTTTCTTGGCAGTTGTGTTGTTTTTCAACGGATGTTGTAGACCGCATGGATTCAAGAAGCAGTGGCATTGGCCCATCCCATAGCCATCACCTGAACAGTACATCAATGCACGACTCCCAGACTTCTGAGGAGCAGATAAGTCATGGTGTGGGTTCGATTCAGCTGCCAAACAGGCTTCAAAAGGGCAATCGTCCGATCACAACCGCTATTGGAAACAGGGATATCGCCCGTGTCGAAGTTGGCGCACCTTCGATTCCAAAACCCTTCAGCATGGTTTGCAGAGCCTCTGTCCACCCAATCAGCCCGGTTCCTGAGCATACTCTTTTCAGGCTCAGAGAAAGCATTAGGCCGGAGATGGTGGAAAAGGCCTGCAGAAAAACCAGACTGCAGATGGCTGAACGTGTGAGCAGGCTTCATGATGAGTTGGGCTGGCGATTTAAAGTGCCTGCTAACTCCGAACAGACAGAATGTGCCCTGGGTGACAACAATGGGCATATAATGACTCTGGCCATGGCCCGGTCCATGATTCATCAGATTGAGGTCATGGAGAACGGTGTTGCCGATGCAATCACAGCGAATGGTCAATCAAAGGAAGCCTGGAAAAGGGGACTGTTGCAGAGACATAAGCTGGAGAAAATGCATCGTGAGGTTCTGGCTCTCGCTGAGTTCTACTGTCAGCAATCCCCCGGGCTAACACATTCTGAAGAGATTTCTATCCCTCAAGACAATGATCCATTTCGAGATCTTGATGTCATCTTTTCAGAGAATAGTTTGGGCATGCCACCGTTGGTGCCCAAACTTGCAACTCCCAGACCGCCAGATGGACCCGCTCTATCGCCTCAAAGTTTCGAGTTATCAAGGGCTCAGCAGGAACTGAGCGGTCTAAGAACAGAGAAAGAAGCATTAGGCTCTGAGCTACAGCAGACTCGTAAGCAGTTGGCTGAACTGACAGATGAGGTAGAAGCGCTTAAACAGAAAGAAGGGAAAGTGCCAGTACATTTTTCTGAAAGACTCAGTGAGCTTGAGAAAGAGCACACCGAATTAAGAGACGAGCTCAAGCAAAGGGATCATCAATTACGTCAGAAGCAGCACCGGATAGTTAACATCCATGATTCTTCTGTTGAAAGCAGAGAATTATCGAGTTCAGAAACGCCCGATCCCGATGATTGGCTGGGTGAGCTGGAAGCTGTGAACAGACAGCTTCAAGTCAAGATGAACGAGCAAAACCAACAGCTGGTTGAAAATGGCGTTACAATTTCACAACTCCAGACTCAGATTGATGCTTCTGGTCAACAGATAGACAGTCTGCAAAGTCAACTTCAGGCCGCCCATCAGAACCATCAGCAATTGGGTCAGCAGGCTGTTTCAGCTCTGGAACAAAAGAATCAGCTGGCACTGCAACTTCAGCAGGAGTATCTGGATAGCTATCGGGCACTTGAAAATGATTTGGAACAGGAAAGAGCCAGGCTGGCAGAGCTTCAGCGGAGCTATCAAAATGCTGAAGAGCGAGTAGCTGATTTATTCAGGCAAAATGGTTTGCTGCACTCTGAAATTCAGGCTCTCAAGCAGGGGCTTGAAGCGTCAAAGCAAGCCGATTCTGAAAGAGTAGAGCAACTTGAGACGCAGGTGAAAGAGCTGACAAAGCATCATGATCATTGGGTTCTGGCTCATGTTGAGGTCACTGGCAGGAAAAAAGAGGTTGAAGAAAAGGCGAGGAAACTGGAAGAGCAGCTGAATCATATCGAAGAAACCCATAAGCAAGAGCTGGATCAGCTTCAAAGGCAATTTGAGGCGGCAAACAGCAGAGCCCATTCAGCAGAGCAATCACTTTTTACCCTTGAAGGAGACCATAAGGGTGCGCTTGCTCGTGAAGAAGATCTGAGAATAGCATTGAGGGATACCAAAAGGGATCTTCAGGAAAAGTTAGAAGAGCTTCAGAAACAGCAGTCAGAGTTTGCTGTAAAAGCCCGGTCATTAAAAGAGATTCATCTGGAACGACAGAAATACGACGATGAAATCAGCGCTTTGCAACAAACCCTCATTGAGCACAAAGATCAGATACGCGGTAAGGAATTTATAGAGGGTCAGGCTCTGGAAGAAAAAGCGAAGCTTGAAGCCTTGTTGTTGACTAAACAATCTGAGCTCGAAGCTTTGCAGCTGAACTATGACAGAGACTTAAAAGGCCTGGAAGAACTGAATGTGCAGTTGGCTGAAGCCAGAGATGAGGTCACTTCTCTGAAAGAGCAAGTACAGAGTCTGCAGCTGGTTCAGAATAAGGGTTTGCAGGAAAGTGAAACTCATCAGGCTGAGATGGCGTTGATCGCAGAGCAACTGAGCCTTGCAGAACAAAACCATCAAAAAGAAAAAGCGAATTTAGAGTCAGAAGTCGAAAAAGCCAAAACCTCTGAGCAGATGGTGCAGGCTCAGCTCACAGCCAAAGAGACAGCACTGGATGAGTTACAGTCAAGGCTAGAGAGCACTGAGCGTGAACTGAGGGAAAAAATAGTCGACCTTGAGAAAGATCTTCGCTCAAAAGAGCATGACCTTTCACAAAGAGATCAGGAGCTGGTGGCCGAGAGGAAAAAAGTTCAGGAATTGATGGTCGGGAGCGATGCGCTTGAAGAGGAGAAAGTGAAACTCGAATCATCACTGGCAGCACTTCGCAGAGAGCTTGAGTTGGCTGAAAGGGCGACCCAGTCGTCGAAAGAAGAAGTCACTGAACACATAAGACAATTACAAGTTGCTGAACAGAACTCAGAGAAATTGCAAAGTAAATTGGCAGAAGCAAAAAGCAAGGAAAGAGAGGCGATGGAACGTCTTGCCATAGCCGATGAGTCTATTCCTGAATTGAAGAAGACGTCAGAGCGTTATCATCGGGAACTTCAGTCAAGCCAGCAGGAAGTGACTCGATTGACGGATCTGCTAGCGGGGAAAGAAGATGAACTGGCCGAGGCCAAAATCAGGGAGAACTCACTGTCATCTTCGATCTCAGCAAAGAATGACAGGGTTCGTGAGCTTGAACAAGCAGAGATTGAGTTCAGGCGTGAGGTTGAAAAAGCCAATCAAAGGACTCAGGAAAAGCAGCAGAAAGTGACTGAGCTTAGCCAGAAAGTAGACGATCAAAGTCGTTCTATTGAAAAGCTGACCCGTAGGGAGCAGCAGCTGATGGCTGAGAAAGCAATGAATGACAGTAAAGTGATTCAGTTGCAAGACAGTATTCAGTTAATTGAACAAGAGCGAGAAGAAGTCAGGCAAAAACTTCTGGAAGCTGAGCGTAGTTTACGAAGTGGTAGTGATGCGGCCGAGTTTGAAAAAACTCAATGGGAAAGCCAGGTCAGGGAGTCAAGATCCAGAGTGGCTGAGCTGGAAAGTCGCCTTAAAGAGACCGAAAAGAAAAGAGACCACTTTCAATCAGAATCCGATGCCCTTGCGCGTGACAGAGATCAGGTCAATAGGCAACTTCATGGCCTTCAGGTCAGTGTCGAAAGTCTGAAAAGTCAACATAGCTTTGAGTTGGAGAGGCTCACTGAAACAAACCAAGGGCTTGATCAGCAACTTCGTGAATCTCAGGAAGAGGTCAGGAAGACAAAACTTGAACTATCTCATAAAGACAGCACACTCGAACAAAAAGAACAAAGCATTGAATGGACTAACAAACAGTTACTTGCTTTGAAAAACAGTCTTGAAGAAAGTCAGGCCAGGGTGTTGAGTCTGGAGAGTGATGCAACAGCATTGGGCAGAGAATATGATGGCTTGGAGCTCGAAGTAAAAAGGTTAACTCAAGAAAGAGATCAAGCCCGTACGGCCTCTTTAAAGCAGAGCGAAGAGCTGTCTCTTTTGCAGGGCAGTCTTGAAAAAGCAGAAATCAATCTAAAGTCTCTGGAAAGGCAGCTTAACGATGAACAAAATCAGAAATCAGTAGCGTTGGCTGATCTTAAAAGCCAGATTCGTCTGGCTGAAGAAAACAAGGATCACTTTAAAATACTTTCAGAGACAGCAGAAGAGCAAAGCAAAATACTCGATACAAAGGTTGCTGAGCTGGAAGCCTTGTTGAGGGGCAGCGAAAAAGAAGCCCGCAGCTTACAAGTTAAAGTGGATGATCTCAATATCAGCCAGGATAGGGCGTTGAAAGAAGCTGAAGAGTTGAAGGTTGAATTAAAAACCCTGACAGATCAGTCCAGACAGGCAGCATCAATCCATACGTTTGCGTTGCAAGAGAAAGAGTTAGCCAATCAACAATTAGTCCAGAGTCTTGAGAAAGAACAGTACGAGCGAGATCAGGAAAAGCAAAAACTTGAAGAGGCTGTCAATAATCTTGAGCAGGAACGAAATAGTTTGCAGTCCAGGCTGGCTGAACTTCAGGTTGCCAGCGATCATCTTAGTGACTCTGATTATGAGTCAGATGCGGCTTCTGCTGACGACCTTTCCGAGGTGGAGTCTGTGAGTTCAACCGCTTTATCCGATCTGTTTTCTGATCAGGTTGATCCATCCGCCGAAGACGTTATTGACCTCACTCAAGATGCTTCTTTGCCCAAATGGACAGACCTGAGGGGAGTCGTTTTAGAGGTCAAGAGCGAAGAATATACTTCTCTGGGGCCCGGATCTTTTGTTATACCGAGCCTGATTCAAAAATTGAGTACGGCATGGTCTGATCTGGCTTCAGGACAGGAACTGATTGAAAAAGAGCAGGAACTTTATCATTTCACCAGCCCGGAGCATCTTCCGGGCAAGAGCAGTTCCCGAAAAGCAGTGATCTTGCTCCATGAGCAATTTCTCAAGGAGCTGAAGTCTATCGGGCAAGCCTATCAAAAAGCCCGGGGTTTGACCTCGGATGGAACTCTTGCTGATGACTTTACCCGCGAGATTGAACGGATTAAAGCCCTGACTCAGGACAACATACAAATACTGGCCAGGAGACAGGACGATTTTCAGGATCGGGTGGACAGGTTTGAAGCCTCTCTTGAAGCCTTAAAGCCTGATGCTCAGGCGGGTCCGGAAGACCCTGAGGTCATAGTTGATTCAGGGTTGACCAGCATAAGTACTGTGTTGGCGAAGAATCCGGAAGAGCTGGACAGGGAGTTCTATACACATGCCCTTTGCGCTATCGCCAGATCTGCTTCGGAGCGTCTGAATGAATCATGGAAGAAAAAAGTCGCAACGATCAGGGAGCCCGATGAAGGACATCGTGCTTTAAGAGACTACGAATACTCACTTCAGAGAATGCTTCCAGAACATCTGCCACCCAGGCTGGGGCGCAGTGTGCCTGAGCATGGTCGTGTATTTTTAGCAAAGTTGCTTGGAAGTCTCAAAACGGAGTTTGAAGTCACACTGGACGAACAGTTGGGAGGCGGTCATAAGACACTGGCAGACCTTTCACTGGAAGAGCGAATGGTCAGGGATCCACAAATTTGTCACAGTCTGTTAACGCTACTGTCCAGTTTACAGGAGCAGCATGAAGGTATTGTCAAACAACTCAGGCCCTCAAAGTTGGCGGCAGGGGCAACGCGATGGGTTGATTTTGACTACGCCGATGCTTCGTTGGTAGGACTCAGTCAGATCAGGGATGAATTTCAATTACCCGCAACACCAACAATGACAAAGGTACTTAAAACCATCCAAAGGGAGCTGAAAAGGCCCGGATCACTGGTTCTGACCATGGCTGTCAGGCAACACAGAGAGAATTACAACACCGAAAAAGAGAGAGACACACGCAGACGTAAGCTGGAAAAACAGTGTACGGAGTTACTGGCTCAGGAAACGAGGCTCGACCCAAAGCAGAAGTTTAGAGGTGTGACCCATGATGTTCATTTAAACCAACCTGTTGGACATCCTCATCAAGCCGAAATTGCCTGTTTTCAACCCGATTCGCCGGTTCCCCTGTTAGATGTTTCAGAACATGTGCAGACTCAGGCTGGCTTCAGGCACAGTGCTCTGACTCAGAACCCTGACTGTCTTATAAACAGTTTCATGAATGGTTTTAATAAGATGGCTGTCCATAAAACCAGCCTTGTTACCGGCGACCAGTATGTTGAATTATCTGAGGGTGCCCAATGTCAACCTTCACTGGTTTTTCATTCCAAAGCGGGTAAGCACTGGCAGATTCAGCTGGATGGACGAACCTGGTCTGTGGATCCAGCTTTTCTTCATGAGCATCCCAATTACCGGATCCCCTTCCAGGTCAGCACTGAAGGAAGAGAAAAAAAGCGGGACTGGATTCCTCTGAAAAGTGCTTCGGGACAAATCGTCATATTGGTTGCTCAGAAAACACCTTCCGATCAGCAGTGCTTTATGTATGAGCTGGGCTCGAACAATCAACTGATCCCTGTTCCCATCCAGGGAGAAAATCCCAGGGCCGAGCTGATTAAGGCGAATTTACTGAGCAAGGCGTGTTTACTGGAGACGGATAGTCCGACGCCATCCAGGGCACGCAAAGAGTATCCATCCGAAGTCCTTGAGCTTGAGTCGTTGAAAAATGCCTGGCTGCCCAATGTTTCCCTGGAGCAAATCGACGGATGTTACAGGGACGTCGTTCAGCAAGTGGACCGTCAATTGCTGAAGCCTCCATTTACCTGTTCACCTTGTGAAGGGCGTGTCAGAAGCCTGCCTGTTGAGCTTCCGGTAGTAAGAAAAGTGGCCCAGGAAAAATCAAGAAAGCCGAAAACCGGTGCTCACCAGGAAACCTTTCATCCAGAACAGTTTTCGCCCTTTACTGTCAATGCCAGTTTTGGCCACGTCGGTCAAGCGTTTCTGAAAGCGAAGAGAGAGCTGTTGGATGATAGTGCTCATAGTGCTACTGAAAGCATCATTAAAACGCTTGAAGGAGAGCAAGATGCTTTTCAGGGACAGGTCTTTAAAAACCTCTCGGTCTACTCCGGTTGCGAGTTGCAAACTCTCGGGCCCCGCGGGATGCCTGATGGGAAAACGTTAAAAATCAACAGGCAGTCGGTTCTGAGAAATTTTGAAAAGGTCATCGTTAACAACAGAAAGCACTGTGTTCGTACACTTCAGTTGAAAAAAGCTCTGGAAAAAAGTTTGGTCAGCTACATTCGCGATGCTTCTGAAGAGGATTTGCAGGGCTTTTCAGATGGCGAGCTGCTGGATCATGCTATTCGTAACTTTGAGAGGGGGCTGGCGCCCGGTGGTCGTGATGTTGACGGCTTTATCAAGCGCATGTCCCAATTGATGCTGGTGGATATTGATCTTGAGCAAAGCAGTCTTATTGGTCAGCAGCTTGAGATACTTCAGCATGAGCTGGTGGACCTGGACTTTGCCGCCTTTGAACAGGTGAGTCAACCTCATGAGTACATCAGGCGTTGTCAGGAATGGAACCTGAATATGGCGCTGCTGGCATCCAGGCAGAGCAATCTCAATAACAGAATCAGCAGTTACGATAACATTTTGCTGGATACCAAAAACCTGGCGCTTCTGTCCTTTGAAAGAAGGCATCATATTGTCTTGTCAGCCGATCAGGCCGAGGAACTGGCTGTGACACTGGAGGGGGTCAGCCAATGGGCCAATGGCCATGAGGTCGCCATGCTGTCTCACAAAGGCACCGGCTACGGTAAAAGTACACTGTTACTGGCGTTGACGGATCACGCTTCTGCGCAATTGGGCTCTGACACGCACCGTTCGGTCATTGTTATGGCTCCCAAAACGAACCAGGCAGAATTGGACAAAGGGTTGCGTGAGTATTATGCCCGCAAGGGGCAGAACTATTGTCGATTGAACCTTGAGACCTGCTTTGCAGCACCCGCTGAGTTATCCGTTGCCAGGTTGTTGGAGGTTGAGAATATCCTGTTGGGCTTACCCGCCGCTACATCAGTGGATGACAGACAATCTTTGTTAGCTCAGGGGCGGGTTCCGGTGGGAGCTTCGATCACGGATGTCCAGATTCTGATGCACCTGAAGCAGGCTTTGCTGGACGCTGAAGGTTTCATTCAGGACAAGCAGGCAATACTGGCAAAACTGGATGCCTGTCTCGATTTGCTTAGAAACTCAATGGTCTTTGCCGACGAGTTTGACAGCGAAATGGTGCCGCACACAGAGGCTGAGTCGATATCAGTGGCTCAGGCCGTTCAGAAGGTGATCAATGGGCTTGGCTATGCCTTTGAAGTAGAACCCCGGAGTATCAATCTGAAACATTCAGAATTCCTGTTTGGCTGTAAAGCCCGGCATTTACTCTCTGCGACTTTGGGAACTTTGTATTGTGCAGCGCTGGCCAGTGCTTCAGGCAGTGTTGAAGAAGTGCGTCACAAGGCAAGGACAGACCCGGTGACCACCAACCAACGTTTCTGGCACTTTCTGTCGCTGGCTGAACCGGTGTTTTTCAGTTCCTCCGACCCGCAGGGCAGGGACAAGGTGCTGACCGATGTTCTGCACAGGGTAGGCCCACGGCCCCAGATTATTTTCTTTGATGGTGCTGAATCGGGTGAAGAGTCTACGGCAAAAGCACACCAGATGAGTCGGACTTTAAACCGGGAACGGCTGGCTATGGGTGGCGTTCAGAAGTCTGTCATCTACTATGACCCTGACAAGAATTTGCAGATGCAGTATCAGGACGATCCGATCTATGGGCAGGGAGCGTCAGCTTCTTCGGAAACCATTACCCAGCTCAGGCGTTCGGGGGGGCAGAATACCGATGGTTACCTGAGTAAAGCCCAGTCCGTGGGCACTGACATGCCCCAGGGTGGTGCGACGGTGGGTATTTTTCACGGGCTGGTGGGTCAGGCTGGTGGTGAAGCCAATGAGAACTATCTGGTTCAGCAACTTGGTCGTCTTATCCGTGACAGCAAGGACTTGCATAAGGCTCAGAAGGTATTCATGGCCGTTGATTTGGATGCGGTTGAGGGCATCAAAGGCGCAGACAAACAGAAAGAGGCATTTACTCAGGCTCTGAAAGCCCTGGATGACTCCATGGCGAGCCAGGATAACCTGTTTCCTGAGGGGATAGAGAATGCCTCTCCTGCTCTGAAAAAAGTGATTGAGCAAACGGTGACGTTTCCTATTCAAAAAACTGAAGAAGGCGGAAAGGGTTATTTAGAGAGGCTGCCTCAAATAAGAAACGAACTGGCTGAGCTGGGTAAAAAGGAGTGGGCAGAGCTGGGTCTTTCTCAGGCAGCCTTTCAGGAGCTGGTTAACCTGAAAGCCTGCCAGTGGGCTTGTAAGAATGCATGGCTTGAACTGGTGGCCGTTGATGTTGCCAATCGTGAGAGAAGTAATCATACGCTTAGCTGTGAGCAAGCGTTGCAGCAGGCCAGGGTCAACAGCCATCTGGATAAAGTTTATGCGCAGGAGCATCACTGGCTGAATAATGAAGCTGTCAGTCTGGTGGATAACCTGGATTTGAAAGCCGCGGGCATTCCTGCGGAAGCGGTTGCTGTTGTCACTAGCAGCCTCAAGTCAGAAGTGACAAACTTTCTCAAATCGATGGATAGGCGGATTGTTCTGCCGGGAACGTATCAGGAGGATTTGCTTGAAACAGCGGATTCAGAACCGATGCGTGAGCGCCTCAGCGGTTACTTCGAGCAATTAAAGAGCGAAGGGGTCAGGCTGGATGGCAAAGACATGGTGAGTGAGACCAATGCCAAGCTGATTCATCAGAGCGACGTCGCTTTAGAAGAAGCTCAGTTGAAAATAACTGAGCTTTATAATGTTGTGAAGAAGTTAGGGGATAGAGCTTCAGGTTCTAAGTATTTCAGGGACATTATCGATAGCCTCGGGAACAGCAGGGAAAAGCTGAAGGCCGAAGGAGGCGTGCAGGAAGCGATGAAAACGGAAGTCACCCTACAGAAGGCTTACCAGCACATGATGGAGGCTGTCATGAAAGTCGTGATTAATCGGGGAGTATTGGATCTTGCTGCAATAGAAAAGCAGATGATGGCCGTGATCACTCAATGTGTTGATATTGATCCGGCTTTACAGCTATCTCTACGCAAGAATACTGTTGGTGTTACCAAAATCAAAGCTATGGATCTCACGCCGCCTGAAGACGTCTCTACCACCTTTCAAAAGTTCAGATGGAGGAAGAAGGGACAACAGGGGCAGTGGACGCTGATTGGGAATTCCAGGCAGGCGATTATGGATTGCGATGTTGCCAAAGATCATTTCAGCATTAAAGCCGACTGTATATCCAACAAAAGTCAGTTGAACAGTATGCAGGCACAAGCCGCTTCCCTGAAGGGCAGACAAACTGAGCTGAATCGTGCCGTCAAGTTATGCCAGCACCCGGTCCAAAAAGAGTTCAGGGACTGTGTGGATGAAGTTGAAAGGGCATTAATGCAGCAGTTTGGCGCATTTGCCAACGGGCAGAAAAAGATCACAGAGCGTGAGCAGCAGTTAATGCTCAGGCAGAGTGAGTTAAGGCAGAGCAGGTTGTACAAGGTTCTGGTTTAAATTTTATACAGGTAGGGCAGTAAAGGAATACAGATTATGTCTATGGTTCCACGCGGCAAGGAACGCCGCAGCATCAAGCGTCATCAGTTGAATGAATATCTGACTGTATACAACAGGAACACGCTCAGGGAAATAGGAAGTATTGGTAACATCAGCAGCAATGGTTTGATGCTCATCAGTACGGTACCGGTTCTCATTGGTGCGGTTTACAGTATGAGAATTAAGCTGCCCGGACCTGATGAAGAGAAAAACCATATTGACTTTGATGCCCGGTGTCACTGGTGTAAGCCAGACGTGGGTCCGGAGTTTTTTGATTCTGGCTACAGTATTGTCAATGCAGGGCATGATATTATTGACTTGGTTGAAGTACTCAAGGAGTACTTTTCTTTCACTGAGTGCTGACAGGTTGAGTGGAAAATATAGCTGACGATCACTCGGTTCATGCTTTTTGAGTGCAACAAGAGAATTGAATGTCCAGCCAGCCCACGGGCCGTTATCGGGTGCCTGATCTATTACCTGACTCCTCTTTTCAGTGGGAAGCGGAAGTCAAGCGAAGCCGTTTTATTACTTTCCTGTCCAGAGTGACCTCAAGAGCCGAAGCGCTCTCCTTCCAGCAATCTCTGAGAAATCAGTTTCCTGATGCCTCCCATCACTGTCTTGCTTTTATTGCCGGTCCTCCCGAGGGAAATACCGTCCTGGGTTTTGATGATGATGGTGAACCCGGCGGCACGGCTGGCAAGCCTATGCTCAATGTTTTACAGCATCGTCAGATCGGAGAGGTAGCGGTCGTTGTGGTACGTTACTTTGGTGGCATCAAGTTGGGAGCCGGAGGACTGGTTCGGGCTTACGGTGCGTCAGTTCAGTCAGCCGTAGAACAGTTGCCTGTGGTTGAATGTGTCCCCATGATTCAGGGAACTGCCTTGCTCGATTATGCCAATGAGCAAGCTTTTCGACACTGGCTGGAATCCCTGTCAGGAGAAATCATTCACTGTGACTATAGTGACCGGGTTGTTATCCAGATTAAATTGCCCGAAGCTACCAGAATTGACTTTACTTCCAGGGTGACAGAATCCCTGAAAGGGAAGATTTCATTGCATTGGCAGGAGTGAACATGCTGAGAAGTTTCTACTGGCACGATTACGAAACCTGGGGAACCGATCCTGCGACGGATTGGCCCTGCCAGTTCGCCGGGATCAGAACCGATGCCGGGTTGAATGAAATCGGGGAGCCTCTCAATATATTTTGCAAGCTACCCCGGGATCATCTGGCGCATCCCATGGCCTGTCTGGTCACCGGTTTGACACCACAGGCAGTCAATGAAAGGGGGATGGTTGAGCCGGAGTTTATTCGTCAGATTCATACCGAGTTGATGCAACCCGGAACCTGTGGCGTTGGCTACAACACAATTCGCTTTGATGATGAAGTGACTCGTAACAGTCTTTATCGAAACTTTTATGATCCCTATGCCAGAGAGTGGCAGAACGGAAACAGTCGCTGGGACCTTATTGATCTGGTGAGATTAACAGGAGCGCTGAGGCCTGAAGGTATAACCTGGCCCAAAAGAGAAGATGGTTTTAACAGTTACAAGCTGGAGGACCTGACTCAGGCGAACGGGATTGATCATGGTGACGCTCATGATGCTTTGTCAGATGTGAGAGCAACCATAGCGATGGCACGTCTGATACGTGAGCGGCAGCCCAGGGTCTTCAACTTTATCCTGAACCTCCGTAATAAGAGGGAGGTTTTCCAGCAGTTGAATCTAACAAAAAAAGAGGCTGTTGTTCATGTCTCCGGTATGTTTGGTGCTGACAGGCATTGTCTTGCTGTTGTGATGCCTCTCGCCATGCATCCCATCAATCGCAATGGGGTGGTAGTCTTTGACTTGTCTGTCTCTCCTGAAGTGCTGATGGACTTGTCGGTGGCAGAGATACAAGAGCGTTTATTCTCTCCCGCCAAAGAAGGACAGGAAAGGATTGCGCTGAAAGTGGTGCATATCAATAAATGCCCGGTGGTGGCTCCCTTGAAAGTACTCAGGCCTGAGGACCAGCAACGGCTGGGGATCGATCTGAATCTGAACTTAAAGAACAGGGAATGGCTGCTGCAGCATCCACAAGTGATGCAGAAGGTTCAGCAGGTATTTGACTCGGTGCCAGAAAAGGTTTCCAGCGATCCGGATCAGATGATCTATTCGGGTGGTTTTTTCTCAGAAGAAGATAAAGAGCGGATGCAGGTGGTCAGGTCTTCGGAGTCTTCCAGTCTGGTGAGACTGGGCTTTTCTTTCAATGATGCTCGATTGGATGAAATGTTGTTTCGTTATCGCGCACGACATTATCCAGAGACACTGGATGTCGAGGAGTTGGATGCGTGGGAATCATATCGAAAGTTGCGATTGTCTGACGGTGACAATCGGATTCTGGGCTATGGCTCTTTTTGGCAGGCTATAGATGAAGCCCGGGGGGTGGCTTCGATCGCACAGCAGGCTCTTCTTGATGAGTTGGCCGATTACGTCAGGAAGCTGGAATCATCTGTGAGTTGAAATGAATCAAACAGCAGCGGCTTCTCCTCCCCCTCCGATCACCTGGTTAAAGTGTTCAGCAAGTCGGCCATAAATAACGGGCTTTTCGATGTAGTCAACAGCCCCTGCCTTAATGGCCGCTACGGCAGTATGCACATCATTATGGTGTCCCAGAACGATGAAAGGAATATCATATTCATCCTCGTTCAGGGCCTCCAGAAGCTTTATAGCTTCTTCACTTTCTTTCTCATTCTCAGCAATGATGCAGTCAGGCTTTCTGCTCTGAATGGCCATCAACAGTTCACTGCTGTTGCTGAAGCATTCCAGTAGCATTGACTTCTCATCACACAGGCCGCGGATGGTGTCGGTAACATTTGTATCCTGTTCCAGTAGATACACGGTAGCTTTTGTTGCCAAGCTCATAGGGGCAGCCTTGATGGTCAATTCAATAACAATACTTGAGTCTTTTGCCGAGACGCCAGCTTCCGTAAGGCAATCAGGTAACCTGCCAGAAGGTGGAGAATCTGTTGTACTCATGCTCTGAAAGAAAGACCTGCTTTCTTAACACAGGGCATTTGTATCCAGCAGAGCGTTACCAGCAATGAAAGAAAAACTTTAGTCGCCATAAGGTAGATGATTTTTCTGAAATAATCGCTTTTTTGTTAATAAAGTATTCAGGTACCCTTGGTAGCCAAAAAAGTTTCGGTCATTTAAGAAAAATTGATCACTGTCTTCAGCTCTCTCAAAGCGTAATAGGAGTTTAGGATTAGACTCAAAATTGCTGAATGGAGGGATGTACTAGACGTTGTACGGGGACTACTTAAAAGGCGGCGCAAGGCTTCGCAGGGAATGTGGAGATAATTGAGAGGAGAGGTACAAGCGTGCAATGGACTGACAAGACACTGTGCAGACCACTAAAAGGAGGGTATGGACCCGGGGCGTTATCCATACAAGACGCCCCGGATTAAGGTCAGGCCTTGAAGTAAAATTCGCCTTCCAGGTGCTCTTTAACCTGCATAACCTGACGCACAAGGTGGGCCAGGGATTTGGTGCCCATTTTTTCCATCACACGAGAGCGGTGGATTTCTACCGTTCTCTGGCTCAGGTTGATGTCAGCAGCGATAACCTTGTTCGCCTTGCCTTCAACAACATGATGAAGGACTTCACGCTCACGGTCAGTTAGTGTGGAAAGACGACGAAGAATTTCTTTGTGCTCCAGCAGCTCACGACGCTGCTGCGCATCGAGTTTCAAGGCATCGTTAATCAGATCCAGAAGCTCCTGGTCACGGAACGGTTTCTGGATAAAATTCATTGCGCCATCCTTGATAGCCTGAACCGCCATCGGCACATCGCCGTGTCCGGTAATGAAAATAATAGGCAGAATGCAGTGCATTTCATTGAGCTTGCTCTGAAGCTCAAGCCCGCTCATTCCTGGCATACGAATGTCCAGAACGATGCATCCCGGACGGTTTTCATCGTAGACTTCCAGAAACTCGGCTGGGGAAAAAAAAGCCTCTACTGTCTGTCCAACAGACTTCATCAGCATTTTCAGCGAATCACGCACAGCCTCGTCATCGTCGATGATGAAAACGGTGGGCTCCTGCTTCATATCCTGTTGCTGCATAACGACTCCACTGTAACTGTATAAAAGTTGCCGTAAACGGATTAGTAATCAAACGCCGTCAGGCAGGAGAAAATTTGCGAAGGTAGAACCACATCATTCATTTTGTTACATGCTTAACGGCTGTGGAATTCGATCTCAGTGTAGCAGAGGTTTCTAACAATGCCTTGGAGTAACAATACGTCACGCTACTAATCTCTGTACCGTTTGATGCCTCTTTGACAGCATACACTAAGTGGGCTGCTCTGCCTGGATTTCGCTGGACGGCTTCTTGCGTACTTCAACCCAGTATACTGAGCTTTGATTATTGGATGTCCGATATTTCCAAGTCGTAATTACGTTTGAATGGTTTAGATAATTTCGCTTTCTACTGATCGCCTCACGGAATACGCAATCTTAATGAAAAAAATATACATTCCAAGTGGTAAATCTACTGTAAATGTACATTAAGTATGGGTAAGTATGCAGAAGGGGAGGTTTTGTGTGATACAACGGTGTGATGCTTCCCATTCCCCAGAGAGGGTCAGCGAACAGAGAATAAATAAACCGCACCGGCAGCAGTGCGGCTTTTCATGCGTCATTTGTCTTGTGTCTTGTGTCTTGTGTCTTGTGTCAATATAGACGACTGATTTTAACGATCAGTGTACCTTGCTGCTCAGGTCCAGTGGCGCAATCATGTTTTCTGGTTTGAGGATTTCGGCCAGTTGCTCATCCGTCAGCAAGCCTTCTTCCTTAACCAGGTCTACTACACGACGACCGGTCTTCAAGGCCGTTTTGGCAATACGGCTGGAGTTCTCGTAACCCAGATAGGGGTTAAGAGCGGTGACCAGGCCAACAGAGTTGTAGACATAATCCATACATATATCTTTGTTAGCAGTGATGCCCTTAACGCAGCGATCGGACAGCATGAACATACCGTTGGTGAGTTGCTGGATGGATTCCAGAATTTTGTAAACCAGTACCGGCTCAGCGTAGTTTAGCTGCAGCTGGGCTGCTTCAGAAGCCATGGTTACTACCAGATCGTTGCCAATAACGTGGAAAGCGATCTGGCTCATGGCCTCAGGAATAACCGGGTTAACCTTGCCTGGCATGATGGAAGAGCCAGGCTGCATTTCAGGCAGGTTGATGTCATTAAAACCACACAGAGGGCCGGAGGAGAGCAGTCGCAGGTCATTACTCATTTTGGACAGCTTTACGGCCATTCGCTTCAGGGCGCTGGAGAAAATGACAAAAGCGCCCATGTCAGAGGTGGCTTCTACCAAGTCACCCGCCAGAATCATATTCTGGCCGGAAATCTCAGACAGGTACTTAACTGCTAAGGGTGCGTAACGGTTGTCGGCAGTGATACCCGTACCAATAGCAGTACCACCCAGGTTGATTTCGCACAGCAGCTTGGCCATATCCTTGATACGGTCAATGTCTTCACCAATGGTGGTTGAAAAAGCACGGAATTCCTGGCCCAGCGTCATAGGCACGGCATCCTGCAGCTGGGTACGACCCATTTTCAGAACGTCCTTAAACTCTTCTGCTTTGACATCACAGGCGTTCTTCAGACTCTTGGCGGCTACAACCAGTTCGTTGTGCTTCAGCACCATGGAAAGACGCATGGCCGTTGGGTAAACGTCATTGGTAGACTGAGCCATGTTGACGTGTGTGTTAGGGTGCAGGTGCTCGTATTGACCACGACGATAACCCATTAGTTCCAGCGCGCGGTTGGCAATGACTTCGTTGGCATTCATGTTAGTGGAGGTTCCGGCACCACCCTGAATCATGTCAACGGTGAATTGGTCATGCAGTTTACCGGCAATAATTTCGTCACAGGCGTCCGCGATGGCGTCGGCTTTGGCTGCGTCCAGCATTCCCAGATCACGGTTGGCCAGTGCGCAGGCTTTCTTAACCATGGCCAGGGCTTTCGGAATGTTAGAGAAGTGGTTCAGTGTGACACCGGAAATGTTGAAGTTTTCCAGGGCTCGCTGAGTCTGGATGCCATAGTAAGCCTCCCGGGGTACAGGGGCTTCACCCAGCAGATCATGCTCGATGCGGTATTCGTTCAGATCAGTATTATCCAGTGCCATTGATGTATCACCACTAAAAAGGAATATCGGCAACAAAAGGTGTGGAGTCTGGTTAACCACCACCTCAAAGAACAAGGGTTAGTCTGTTCCTGCTTAGAACATCCGGCAATATGAAATTCTACTTATCAAACTATTACAGATCTCATCATGAAAGGTCTTAACGGGCATTAACAGGTTATGAGCTTCGCCTTTGGCTATTCTTTTATATAGAGTTTCAAGGGCTTATTGCTAATGTTACTGAAACATATTCCAGGTTTGCTCTTCAACCCGGAAGCGAATGGTCTCAGATTCGTTCCCGGTATAATCAGACAGCCCCTCTAACGAAACTGGTTACGGTCTTTTTCCGGGAATCAGGACCGAAGACGGAATTTATACTCGACTAAGGAGTCAGTGCAATGGATGGCAGCAAGCTCCCAACGGGTCTTCAGCCCACATCAATGAACCCTCACGCAGCAGCGCCAGATGTCGGGGAAACGGAAAAGGTCGGGCGTAGCCGTCGTCAGAACAGAGTGGTCAAATCCATCAGGAATGTTCTGAAAAAGTTGTCAGGACTGGCTAAACGGACGCCTCGTGATGCTCCGATACAGCAGAGACAGGTTGCCATAGTCAGGCAGCCCGAACCCTGGAGGGTGTCTGGCAATACCCGCCCCCCGGCTCAGGCAGACAGCATTTTCAAACAGCAGGGCTATGTCTTTGACGAGGTGACAATGGATCAGGGTGACAAGCCTGAGGTTCAAAGGGCTTATCAGCAGGCCAGAAATCAGTATGAGAGTGCGGCCGTCTCTGTAGCGAAAGAAGTGCTCAGTGAAGCCCGGCAACAGACGGATAGTGGTGAGCTGATTCTGGCAATGAAAGAGTTCATCCAGCAGCATGAGCAAAAGATTCATCAGGACTATGAACCCGTAACGAAAGAGATGTTGGATGATCTTCGGAAGCTCCCTCATAAACTCCTCAACGAATTATCTCTGAGAAATGTCGATAGAGAGGTTGCTGGTGAAGTGTTCAAGATGCATCTGCAGGAAAGCAGGGATACCCAGACCCTTTTAAATCACTACCAGATGCCCGTGTCCGATGCTGAGGTGGCTGTTCCCGGCAGTACTCATGACCACAAAGAGTTTTTCAAGTTACAAAAGCTACAGTTTGATACCGCCAGAGAGGTTCTGAATAATAAACTTCAGTCGGCCCGGGGCGAGGGGGATAAAGAGGTTGCGGCGCGATTGACCAATCTTGATCGACAGCTATTGAATGAGTTAGGACGACTTCAGCAAACGGTTCAGTTAAAAGGCGATGAACCTGTCAGCAAAGAAGAGATGCGCAAGGCCAACGAAGATTATCCGAAAATGCTGCAGGATGCCCTGGTGTCAGCAGGGGTTGATAAACAAACCGTGGCCAGCGATTTCGAGGCGGCTTATATCAACCAGTTAAATAATCGTTCCTGGAAAACGACAGAAAAATCTTTTTCTCAGGCTGGTATTGAATTCATTTCCAGGCAGCAGCCTGCGGCTGAAATCAGAGTGCCTGAGTCTGTAAAGGGTGAAGTATCCCGCCTGTATGATATTGACTATGAAGGTCGTGGGGTCGGCTGTCTTGATTCCACCAATACAGATCATGCCACAAGCCTGAATCGCAGTGATTTTTCGATTAATAATAGCAATGTCTATACTGGCATACGGCATGGGATTGCTGATCCCTATGGTGTCAAAGGGAATCCGGATCTCAGGGCTGAAGGGGGGAAAGCGAGGGTCAAGGAAATCCTGCTTTCGGCCCTTGCAACCCGGCCTGATATTTTTGAACAAGCTCTGGCAGCAGCAGAAGGAGGGCCAGTTCCGACCCTGATGACGACTTCCACTTCTCTGGTCACTACCGGTCTGGGTTCTGGAAAAGAGAGAAAAATCCAAAAAGCTCAGAATGAAGCTTTCAAACACTTTACCGATCCTGCAAAGCAACCTGTTACACTAGAACTTCCGGGGGCTGATGGACAGACCCGAACCATCAAACTTAATTTCAAACAGGCACGCTTTAACATTCCTGTAAACTGGGGTGGGGTGGGTGGCGCTTCTCTGTTAACAGGTGGGCGATCTTTCCAGAAAAAAATGAACGATCCTGCTATGGAAATGCTGGTGGGCAAGTCAGATAAAGCGGGCATTCAAGGGGGGATGGCCGGTGAATTTCTCAGTAATATCTCAAAGAAAGGTGAGGCCATCATGGCGCAGGCCAGGGGCGCCGAAGCGGCTGGTGATAGAAAAAAAGTCTCTGAACTGAATGCTCAACTGGATCAGTTAAAAAGGGATGCTCGATCAGTAGAGGATCTCACTGCCCAGATTAAGTCGATCTATAAAAAAGGTCGGCACTACCATCATCATCATGATGCCTATAAACTGGCGTGCAGAGTAGCCCTGTTGACTCATAAAGTGGGGGCTGTGCCAATATCCAATTGCAAAAGCGGTAAAGACAGAACTGGAATGCTGGATGCCGAAATCAAGTTTCTGGCGGCCAGAATTAATCCGGAAACTGGCAAAGTACCTGAGCCTGGGCCTATTTTGGATCCTGCTGACAGAGCCTTGTTCCAGACGATTCTCCGGGAAAGCGGTAATCTGGAAGTTCAGGAACAAAACGTGGGTGTCCGGGGGTATAAAACAGAACATGTTAAATCGATCACCGAAAGAGTTGGTGATCCTGACATTCGTGAAGAAGTCAGAGGGCTTTCCAAAATAGTGCGCTCCTGAGGAATTTTGTCTGTATGGCGCGGTCTAAGCTGGATGGGAAACAGAAATCAAACATACCGGGAGACACATTTATGAATAATAGGATCAAACACACAGGGATCGTCTTGCTGCTTTCATTCTCTCTGGCCGGTTGTACGACCGATCAGACAGGGACTACCTACTCTGCTTCTGAAGCGCGTCAAATGCAGACAGTCCGGTTTGGTACAGTAGCTGAATCCAGACTGGTCAAACTGGAAGGTACCCAGGGCGAGGTTGGTACTGTGGCGGGTGCAGCGGTGGGTGGTATTGCCGCTTCCAGTATTGGTGGTCAGCGTGAAAGCGCCATTGCTGCAGTAGCTGGAGCCGTTGCCGGTGGTGTTTTGGGTAATATGGCCGAGAAGAAAATTACTTCTAAGCAAGGGGTTGAGCTGACAGTGAGGCTGGATGATGGCTCTTATGTTTCTGTTGTTCAACAGGTTGACCCTGCGGTTAACTTCGCTGCGGGCGATAAGGTAAAGATCCTTACCCAGGGCACTGCCAGTCGGGTTGTTAAGGTGCAGTGAAGTAAAGGTGGATGGGCTTGCTCAAAGCCCTCTGACAGCTTCTCAGAGGATCTCCTGAGGTCTCAAAAGGTAATACTCTACAAACAGTTTTGGCTTATTATCCACTTTAAATTTGGTCACAGGCTCAAATGCAAAACGTCCCAAAAATTCAGCCTCAGGGTAGTTCTTTTCAAGCCGACGCCTGACCTCTCCTGAGTACCGTTTGCCATCCATTATGACAATGATCCCGCCTTTATTGCGGAAATCTTCTTCTTTCATCCAGAGACTTTCTTCCCGGTTCAGGCCAAAATATGGAATGGTTTTTCGATTGCGGCTATACGCCACCAGTTCAGCAACGTGGTAGTGAAGGCCGCCCAGATAAGGCATGTAACGGTCGTTCTCAGGGTGATCTCCCTGATGTAATGCCCATAATTCTTCCGCTTTTAGCATCTGGGCCCGTAGAGGCGTGAATTCCACCGAATCCCAGTAATCCTCATCAAAGACAGGTTTGAACAGCAAGTAGCTGCATCTCAATGAGACAAACAATAGCCCAGTGAATAAACACCAGAACGCCACTCTCTTGAAACGCTGGTCATCAATCAATGGACGAGTCCAGGCCAGCAATAGCAGGGGCAGCCAGGCAAAGTAGGGGGTAGCCCACCGGGATACGAGCTTTTCACCGGTTATCAGTCCAAACAAGAGTGTAAAAGCGAATGGACCTGTAGCTATGGCGATTAGAAATACTTTTTTGAAGCGATCATAATCGACAAGAAGCTTGGGGGCTCTGAAAAGTGGGATCATTAGAAGGAAAAATACAAGAACATTACCCAGGTTGTTCTTAATAAAGTCCAAAGGAAATATCAGATGATCCCAGTTTGAACCTGTTCCGTAACGATCACTGTCAACGTAGTTTTCTCCCAGATAGCTTACTGCCGCAAATTCATGCTCCCATAGCCAATATAGATGGGGGGAGGCGATGGCCAGAGACAGAATCCCGCCCAACCAAGGGCCAATGGAGGAAAGAGCGAGGTTGCCTTCCCGGGTGATTAAAAGAACAATCAGTAAGGGAACAAACAATACAGCGACCTGATATTTAGTCAGGATGGCCAGTCCTGACATGATTCCAGTCAGCAGCCAATAACCCAGAGATTGGCGGGTCACTGCAAAATAAAAAGTCAGGACAAGAAAGGCCCAGATTGGGTGCTGAAGCGTATCTGGTGTTAGCCTTTCTACCCGGTTGCTGTAAAAGAGAATGCCCTGTAACAGAAAGACCGCCAGCAGTGCGCCTGCCTCGGTTAAATATTCTCTTGCAAGACGCCAGACAGCAATAAAAGCAATCACTACGCTGATCTGGGCAAATAGATAGACAGGCCAGTCGCTGGCGTCACTTAAGTTTGAGGAAAGAGCGGCAGTCCAGGCTGCCAATGGAGGATGTTTTTCATACCCCCATTGCCAGAGATTCCCCCAGGCAATGCCTTCAAGTGTGTCAGAGTGAAGCGTGTTTCTGACTATCCAGGGACCGAGGGTCCAGAAAATTAGCTGGAAAAAGCAGATCAGGCTGAGCCAGCGAAAAGGGTGTTTTATTACCACGGATGAGGGTGAAGAGTCAGCAATCATTGCTTCATTCTGCACAGATCCACTCCTGTTTGTTGACAGCTGTCTGGAAATTGTTGGCTCGATAAATAATCAAATTCTAACTGTCTGGCTTTTGGATGATCGAGTTTTTTTTGTCCCGCGGTTTTACCAGGGTGGCACATGATTAGCCCTCTGTCGTATGAATCAGAGAGCCACGATGACATCAGGGTTGCGTAGTTTACTTCCGGTTTCAGTGAATAAACACCAGCAAAGGAAGTATTGGTATTGATGCCCTGATTGATCAATTCACGGAGTAGGTTCTTACTACCGGAACCTTCAATAATATAGCTTTTCAGTTTTCCACCGTGACGGATAACCGGGGTAACGCTTCTCACCCAGAAAGAAGGTGCGGGCTTATGAGCGTCTAATACCGATAACAGAGCATTACGCACCATGGGCAGGTGGTGTATATGCTGATGGCCATCAACAAAGTCCGGGGCTCTGCCGGTAGCGTCTATAAAATGCTGATATTGCGTCGTTATTTCTTCCACCATTGCAGTCCTGTCCAGCAAGCGAAGATGGCTCCTGATTAATAGCTGATTCAGGCTGGGGAACCCGTCCTTGTAAAAGGAACTGAGGCCTTTTCCTTCTGTTAAATTCAGATGCAGGCCAATATCAACCTTTTCCCGGATGTTCGTCAGGCTTCTTGCCTGCTTTATCCAGTCAGGGCCAGTGACGAGGCAGCTAGTGGCCTGAATTGTGCCCTGACTGGCCAGCTGCAGAATAGCTTCTGATACCCCGGGGTGTATCCCATAATCATCTGCGCACAATGTTATTCTTTTCATTTAAAGGCCCAGTATTTGCTCAGGGTATAAGTGACCAAAGGTATTGTGGCCAAAACGATAAAGCTGGCCATCAGATAATTTAAAGCGGTGTAGGTTAACAGGAGGGTATAAAGCGACTGATTGAGTACAAAGCTGCAGAGTAACTGAACCAGCAGGAATTTCACCAGAGCATTGCGATGAACATGCTGCTTGTGATTAAAAGTCCACAGTGAATGCCCCAGGTAGCTTACGACAAAAGCCAGAATGAAAGCGGCAGGGTTGGCCAGCAATGGGGCTAATTGAGTCAGGTCTACCAGAAGCCAGAGGACCCAGAGGTGAACAGCTGCAGCCGCAGCACCGGTGACAATAAACTTAATCGGTCGCATTACTGTCCTTCTGATTTTTGAATCCCAGCTGTCTTTGTATCAGGTACATTGGGCGTTTTTTCACTTCGCAGAAAATACCGGCAATATACTCACCCAGTATCCAGAGAGACAAAAGCTGTATGCCACCGATAAAGGTGATAGCGACAATAACCGTGGGCCAGCCTGGCAGAGGTGCACCGAGAACAAGGGTTCGAAAGATGATAAAGAATGCATAAAAAACCGAGATAAATGAAATAATCAGTCCGAGCCCACCTACAATCCTTAGCGGTAGAGTAGTGAATGCGGTAATGCCTGAAAGAGCCAGACTGGTCAGTTTGCCGTAGCCCCAGCCGGACTGTCCCGCTAGCCGGCTTCTGACCTGAAAGGGTAGGCCTATACTCTTGTAACCCACCCAGGCATAGATGCCTTTCATGAACCGGCTGCGTTCTGGCATGGCTTTCAGGGCATCGACAACGACCTTGTCCATTAGTCGGAAGTCGCCTGCGTGAGCCGGTACATCAATGCCTGTGCTGGAATGCATGATTCGATAAAAAAATTGTGCGCCTTTCTTTTTCAGGAAAGATTCGTTTTCCCTATCTTGACGAACGCCGTAAACCATCTGGTAACCCTGCCGCCAGTAATCAACAAAAACAGGAATCATTTCCAGAGGGTGCTGAAAGTCTGCATCGATCAGAACCACAGCGTCACCGGAAGTGGCATCAATTCCGGCAGTTAATGCGGTTTCCTTGCCGAAGTTTCTTGATAGCTCGACCAGCTTGATCCTCGGGTCATCACAGAATGGCTCGACCAGTTCAACTGTTTTGTCGGTGCTGCCATCATCCACCACAATAATTTCAAAACGCTCAGTGATGGCTTCCAGTTGCTCTTTCAGTGTTTCCATGAACTGACTAATAACCGGACTTTCGTTGAAAACCGGCACCACACAGCTGAGTAAAAATGAGTTATTAACGGGCATCTTGTCTCCGGCTCGATAATTTATAGGGTCATGAGTCTCGCGCCTCATCCTTGAATAGGGAGCGTTACATCCGACTCATGGCTACTTTTGATTGTTATTATTTATCGGCTTGACACTGTTTCCAGTAAGGCTCAATTCATTCAACTGCAGAAAAAGAAAAAGGTTCCTCTTCGGTAAAGATGCCACCTCCATCGTAGTGGCTGATTGAGCACTTCCGGCTCATTCTTGTGGCTATAAATTGAGCAAAGGTCTGCATCCATAGTGGTATGGTGTCAGTGAAAAAGCAAGTCGCGATCATAGTTTGGCAGGACTGAAACAGGATTGGGGATGACTCCTTGTCGTTATCAGAATCTTTTAGCCGGAGCATTCTGTCAGCCCGTGGCACAGAAGCATGACCAATGTCCTGTTGTCTGATAGTGTATAGTCCGGATTGTGAGATCATACACGGACCTTTTGACGGAGTAGCTATGAGAAAGGAGCATCTGATCGCCCTGGCATTTGGTATTGGTATTCTGGCTGTTGCCGCATTGCTTTACCTGATGCAACCCGTTGCTGAGCCCCAGCAGGAAGTTACTAACAGTATACTTGTTGAGACTCCCGTTGAACCCGAGGTAGAAATCAGGGCGCCTGAAGAAGACGATGGCTTCCCTTTGCAGAGCGGTGATGTGACACGGATTATTATTGATGATGAAGCAGAGGATATCAGTGATATTCTGTCTGAGAAGGTTCTGATTAACGACGAAGTGGTGGACCAGAGCGAATTGGATGAAATGGATTAGTGAGATATTTCAGTTGAGGCTTGTTGATTACAAGTTTATGGGTAATATCTCACAAAGCCTGAAGGTTTTTTCCTGCATTCTGTCCACCATTGGGTTGATAGATTGAAGGTGCATGGACAGCGAATTCACACGGATGTGAACCTACCATGGATAAACGGGTAATTGCCCTGAATCTCATCTCAGGGTTCTCGCCCAGCCTTGCCTTTGTTGTGATCAGTTATAAAATCTCCATGAAGTATTCTCATCAGAATGTTTGAGCATTCTCCGGGATAATGGCCCGATGATTCCAGTCATGTTTTTGTTAAAATACAACTCAGATTCACTCCGAAGCTAAATTCAGGTTTTTGGAATAGACTGCGTATCTGACTTATGGCTTATTGGACTCTTACTGAGAGTTCAGATGGATTTATAAGATGTCACCTTTCATAGAACCCGAAATTCTGGAAACCCTGCTCACTGACCCTGAAGTTGTTGTCCTTGATGCCCGCTTTAGTCTCTTTGATCCCACGCTGGGGCAGACTCTCTACAGTCAGGGGCACATCCCTGGTGCCCGATACATTGATCTGGAGAAAGATCTTTCTGCAGCGGTAGTTCCCGGGAAAAGCAGCAGGCATCCTCTTCCGGAGCCCGAGGTGTTTGTTGAACTATTGAGAAATCTGGGTATCAGCAAAACAACCCATGTCGTTGTTTATGATGAGGCTGATTATACTATGGCTGCCCGAGCGTGGTGGCAATTGCATTGGGTTGGTGTGAAATCTGTTCAGGTTTTGTATGGTGGCTTCAAGAGTTGGACTGCTGGCTGCTATCCTGTGACGACTGAAACACCTGTCGTTACCCTCTCTGACTTTACGGCTAACGTTAATCACAGCATGACGGTCTCTGCCAATGAAGTTATGGAACAATTGCAAAATCCGGCTTTTCGTTTGATAGATGCCCGCGCTCCTGAGCGTTTTGCCGGAGAGGTAGAGCCTCTTGACACTAAAGCAGGTCATATACCCGGGGCTATCTGTTATCCATTCACTTCAAATATGGATGATTCAGGTTCTTTTCTTTCTGCAGAGCAGTTGCAAAAACAGTTGGGTAATCTGATGGTGGATGGGCTTGACCCTGTGTTCTACTGCGGCTCCGGTGTTACTGCCTGTCATAACCTTCTCGCTATGGAATACGCCGGTTTGTCGGGTGCCAAACTGTATCCGGGTTCATGGAGTGAGTGGATTACCGATGAAAGCAGGCCCATAGCAACTGGTTTGAATTGAAGCTATGTGCAATCCGGTTGAAAGCCTCCGGGGCAGGATGTTCCCGCCACAAGCGACTAATGACTGAACTCTGTATACTGTGCACTTTTCATTGAATGCGCTAAGGGCAGAGAAATGGGCAGCAGTTATAGATTCCCGATTGGTACTCCTGGTCAAAAGTGGGGAGAGGAAGAGCGTAAAACCTGGTATGAACAAGCCACTATTAAACGTGAATACCAGAAGGAAGTTGTGCCCAAAATCATGGCTTTGAAAGAGCACTACGATGTTGAGCAGTATGGTGCCCTGTCCTACGATGTTGAACGTTTTCCCCTTTATGCCATCAAGAGCCGAAACTGGGACTCCAGCAAGCCCGTTGCTCTGGTGACCGGTGGAGTCCACGGATATGAAACCAGCGGAGTCCACGGTGCGTTAAAGTTTTTGGAAGCCGAGGCTCTGAATTTTGTAGATCACTTCAATATCCTGGTGGCGCCTTGTATCAGCCCATGGGGTTATGAAACCATCAATCGCTGGAATCCCAACGCCATTGATCCTAACCGTTCCTTTTATAAAGACAGTCCGGCGGAAGAGTCTGCCAACTTGATGAAGCTGGTGGCGGGTTTGGAGCAGGAGGTATTGATTCACATCGATCTGCATGAAACTACAGATACCGATGAAACAGAATTTCGTCCAGCTCTGGCAGCACGGGATGGTGAAGACTATCTGGAAGGAGGAATACCTGATGGTTTCTATACGGTTGGCGATACTGAAAACCCTGTTCCCGAATTCCAAAAGGCTGTGATTGATTCTGTCAGGCAGGTGACGCACATAGCACCCGCAGATGCTCAGGGCAATATTATTGGTTCCCCGGTGACTCAGGAAGGTGTGATCCACTATCCAATGAAAAAGCTGGGCCTGTGTGGTGGTTTGACAGACTGTAAGTTTGGTACGACGACGGAAGTTTATCCGGATAGCCCAAAAGTGACAGACGAAGAGTGCAATGATGCTCAGGTCACAGCCGTTGTTGGCGGTCTCAAGTATGTGATCGGTCAACTCTGATTGTGAACCGGCGTTTCCTGCTGTCCGCAATGACTGCAGGAAACATCTGCCGCAAACTGGCTCCGGGAAAATATAAACTGACAGGATTCCGGATCATCAGCGCAGCGGAGTCAGCTCGCGAATATCTTTTTCCATGGCCAGCTTACTGACGACCTGATTCTGACTGGTAAAGCCTGTGACAGACATTTTTACTTCGTAGTGGCCTCTCTCTGGAACCAGTTCAGCAGAAAAATTGCTGATCTTCAGACCGTCTTCTGCACTGGAATTCAGTACTTTTTCAAGATTGTCCAGGCTACCTGTGGTGACCAGTCTGAGTTTAAGCACGCTCACTGTATTCTCCTTCTTTTCCCGTGATGCTTTATTCCGCAAGGGCAAAAAAAAAGCCCCCGGACCTTCTCTTGGTGCGGGGGCTGCGTTCTCTGCTTTTCAGCTATCCACGACAGGCCCCGCAGCACATAATAATGCCACGTTTCATCATGGTTTTGGTCACGGATAGCATAGAATTCATCTTGGTTAATGCGCTTGGCTAAATTTCCAGTGCATTGTATATCAAATTTTTCAATTGTGTGTAAAGGCTTTTTACTGAGAGACTCAAAGTCAAAAAAAGCTGCCCGGTTGTCTCAGGTTAGGCTTTATCCATTACTTTCATGTAAAATGACCCGTTATGTTCATGAGGCAATACGACGCCCTGAGAGGAGTAAATGAAACAATGGCAAGTTGATAGCTGGAGAGAAATGCCTGTCATCCAGCTGCCGGTATACCCCGATCAAGATCACCTTCAACAGGTGGAACAGCAGTTGCACCGCATGCCGCCACTGGTCTTTGCCGGTGAGGTAAGGGCTTTGCGCCAGAAGCTGGCAACTGCTACTCAGGGCAAAGCATTTCTCTTGCAAGGTGGTGACTGTGCTGAGAGCTTTCTGGAGTTCTCGGCAGATAATATTCGGGATACCTTCAAGGTCTTGATGCAGATGGCTGTTGTGCTGACATTTGGCGCCAGCTGTCCAGTCATCAAGGTAGGCCGAATGGCTGGCCAGTTTGCCAAGCCCCGCTCGTCAGGTACCGAAGTCATAGAGGGTATTGAGCTGCCGATTTATCGCGGCGACATCATTAATGGTATGGAGGCCACAGCCGAGTCCAGGATTCCAGATCCTCAGAGAATGCTTGATGCCTATCATCAGGCATCATCGACTCTGAACCTGCTCAGGGCTTTTGCCCAGGGGGGGCTCGCATCCCTGGAACAGGTTCATGCCTGGAATCTGGATTTTGTCGCCAGCAGCCCACAGTCTGAGCAATACAGTCATCTGGCCGATCGAATTGATGAAGCGCTTGATTTTATGAAGGCCTGTGGTATTTCTTCCGAGCATTCCAGAGTGATCAGTGAGACTGATTTTTATACCTCCCATGAGGCTCTGTTGCTGCCTTATGAGCAGGCCATGACCCGTCAGGACAGCCTCTCCGGCAACTGGTATGACTGCTCGGCACATATGCTCTGGGTAGGTGACAGGACTCGGCAGGTTGAAGGTGGTCACGTTGAATTCGTTCGGGGTATCAGCAATCCAATTGGTCTGAAAGCGGGTCCAACCATGCCTCCGGAAGATCTGATTCGCCTGATTGATCTGATCAACCCGGATAACGAAGCCGGTCGTCTGAATGTGATTGTGCGTATGGGTGCTGATAATGTTGAAAAGCATCTGCCAGAGCTGATTCGAGCTGTCGAGCGAGAAGGGCGCCAGGTGTTGTGGAGCTGTGATCCCATGCACGGCAATACATTCAAGGCTTCTAACGGTTACAAGACACGTGAGGTCAGCCGAATTCTGCGTGAAGTGAAACAGTTCTTTGCGGTTCACCAGGCAGAAGGCACCTATGCTGGCGGTGTTCACTTTGAAATGACCGGTCAGAAGGTTACAGAGTGCATTGGTGGCTCCCGTGCAGTGACTGAAGATTCTCTGGGTAATCGCTATCATACTCACTGTGATCCAAGACTGAATGCCGATCAGGCGCTGGAACTGGCTTTCATGATTTCCGATACTTTAAAAGACTGTCGTAAATTGCGAGAAAGTTGATCACGATGATTTAGTCGGACAGGGGCCTTCGGGGAGGAGCGGTGAATGGTGTTGTTAATGCCGCCAACTCAGCAAGGAGGGGTTGGTGTTAATGACTTCTTCAATGGCTATCATTAAGCAGGAATCTTCCCGGCTTGGCTAAGAAAGTAACCATCAGCGGAAAAAACACCTTACACTACAAAAGACGTTCTTGAGCAAGTTGAAGGGTGTTCTTTTTTTAGTCGGCTGAATTTTGTGGCAAATACTTTTGTCAAAGGCGAATCATTTTGGTAGATTAGCCGCCGTTCCGTGACGGGGTCTTAAGAGCCTGTCGCGAAAAAAAGACGGGGTATAGCGCAGTCTGGTAGCGCGCCTGCTTTGGGAGCAGGATGTCGGGAGTTCGAATCTCTCTACCCCGACCAATCTCTTACAACAGAATTATCACAGTTTCTGGACGGAACACGGGGTATAGCGCAGTCTGGTAGCGCGCCTGCTTTGGGAGCAGGATGTCGGGAGTTCGAATCTCTCTACCCCGACCAATCTTTTACGACAGAAGCATTACAGTTTCTGGTCAAACCACATCGGGGTATAGCGCAGTCTGGTAGCGCGCCTGCTTTGGGAGCAGGATGTCGGGAGTTCGAATCTCTCTACCCCGACCATTTTCACTGCTTTTTTCTGTCTATAGTTTTATGTAACAACCAACAAACTACACACAGAAGAAATCCCATGGCGATTTTAGAACTGGTTCCGGAATCCAACCCTGCATTAAGAACTCCCACCACTCCTGTTACTGACTTTGGTTCGGATTTTCAGAAAATCGTGGATGACCTGTACGAAACTATGTATGCCGTCAATGGTGCCGGACTGGCTGCTACCCAGGTGGGTTTGGGAATGAGAGTGGCAGTGATTGATGTCTCATCTGATAAAAGTCAGCCCCTGGTCATTGCAAACCCGGAGATTATTGAGAAGTCAGGTGAACAGAAAATGGAGATGGGCTGTCTGTCACTGCCGGGTTGCTGGGCCGCGGTTAAGCGGGCTGGCTGGGTAAAAGTCAGGGCTCAGGATCGTTATGGTCAATTTTTCGAGATTGAGGGTGAGGGTATCCTTGCAGAAGCTTTTCAGCACGAAATTGATCATCTGGATGGTGTGTTGTTTATTGATAAACTCTCGGCTCTGAAGCAAAAAATGGTGCGTCAGAGAGCACGCAAGGCGCTAAAGCGGCATGAAAGGGGGAATAAATAAGGTTTCAGGCAGTCTTGATTCAGAAATTATCTGACTCCTATGGGTAGCTAAATAAATAGCTTAAAAGATGTAAAATAGAAATGTATTCAAAGTGAAAGGAACCTTGTTTATTTCAGAGTTTTTTTATGAGTAAAATAAAGTCAGCTTCCTGGCAGCAGAATGAAATGATTTAGTCTACTTTTGATAAGGTCATATTTATTGGATTGAGGTTGTTGTTTTGCTCATTAAAAAAATAAAGAATTTTCTTCGAACGGGACGTCGTTCTTTATTCATAGTTTTTATTGTTTCTATTCCCTGGGCTGCTGCTGAAGGATCAAACAGTCTGGTTATTCAAGCACTCGCAATTAATGCTTATCTTGATTATCTCTATAATCTTGGACAGGGTAATCTTGAAGGGGAAAGTACTTCTTCAAGACCTTTTACTATTGGTCTGGATGGACCTTCCGGAGCCGGTAAATCCACCTTTCTTGATGAATTTACTCAAGAACTTCGAGCTGCTGCTGCAAATTATCATCAATTACAGCCGGATCTGGCAGGCAGGGCCTGTAATCTTGAAACGCTGGGGATTGATACCTTTTTACACTCCCGCGCAGACAGACGTGAAATGTTCAGTCATCTGGGCGATGGTGCATCCGGTAACAACGATGGTAAAGAGTATCGCGCGGACTTGAGAGACAGATGTCTGGCAGCAATAGCCCGGGGTGATTCTTTTCGGTATACCCCTTATTGTCGTCATCTGGAGGGTCGGTTGGGCCCGGAAGAAACCCGGAAGATCACCTGCGATATTCTTATTATCGAAGGCACTCATGTTAATGATCCGGGGGCTCGGGCTTCCATTGATCATGCCTTGTTTCTTAATAGTGATGATAATTTAATTAGCTGGAATATGTGGAAGCGAAATTATCTTCTGGGCAATCGGACTCAACAAGAATTGTTTGCCATTTTGCAGGTTTTGTTTGAACAGTTTAAAACCTGGAGGGAAAGAAATGCCGACCTTTCAGATGTTCATTTTTATTGGCATGCAATTAACGAAGTCCCGGAGCTGACGGAAGAGACGGTTGATTCAGTGCTGCCAGAACTGGTTCGACAGTTGCAACTTCATCATTTTAATTCGGGTTTTGCCCTCGCTCGCCTTTTTCAACAGAACCCATTGAGTTCGGAAGTATTTAGTGCTCGTATGCGTCATCACTTTCAACCTTTGATGTCTGGAAGAAGTCTGGTGGCGATGGAGCATGAAAGGTTTCTTTCAAACATTAAGACGTTGTTGGAACCATTGGGGTTAACTCTTTATCAGGTCGAACATGGTAACGAGTGTTTATTTGTTTCACTGGAGTCTGTCCTGCGACCGTATTACTTGAATCGTGACAGAGTCATTGCCCTGTTAAGACAATTATGGAATGCCTGGAAGAATAACAGACTAACTGATGCCCAGAGAAGACTGCTAGGCTGGGTTGCCGGAGATATTGAGGCCGAAGCTGATTTTCTGTCACAAGGTAATTTGGGTGGGCTTCCTACGATTTTGATGACATGGGCAGCCCTGATGGGATCGAGTCATCCACCCGACAAGCCCTTGTATCTTATGATCCGTTTAGGAAGTGTGATTAAGCTTTGGAGCATTAACCTGGATGGCAGCATTAGTGAATTAGCTGCTCTTCCGGAAGGTGAGCCGGTATTGATCTACGATGGTGTCAATCGCTGGATGTTTGCTACGCCCGGACAGGGTGTGCCGGGTGATATGGCTGGGGTGGTTCCGGTGGTTCATCCGAATGCTGGCGTTCACAATGGCGGAGGCAGTGACGATGATTCAGGTTTCTATTCTTCTTCCAGTTCCAGTTCATCTTCGTCGCTGTCATCACTCTTGAGCTCAGCGGTCGGTCCTGTTCGCCAGGTTGATGACATGGTGATCGGGGGTAATCTAACTGAACCTCTGGAGACGGATTCCAATGAGGTTATTTTCCCAGGATTGATAATGCATTCTCAGTAGTAGCCCGCGCGATCTCTTTTACAGAGCTGGAACGTAATTGTGCGAGATGCTTCAGAACAACAGGTAATCGGGCGGGAGTGTTCCTCTGGCCCTGATAGCCTGACATCGGCATATCCGGCGCATCGGTTTCCAGGACTATACTACTCAGAGGCAACGAGGTGGCCAGCTGACGTGTTTTTCTGGCCCTCTCGTACGTGATTGTGCCGCCAAACCCCAGCTTGAATCCCAGTTCTATATATTGTCGGGCTTGTTGTTCACTGCCAGAAAAGGCATGTACGATGCCACCTCTCTCCAGTTTGATTTGTCTGATTTGTTTGAGGATCTCATCGTGTGCTTTTCGGCAGTGCAGAATGACGGGCAGTTTAAAACGGTCGGCAAGTTCCAGTTGTCGGACAAAATAGAAGTGCTGTTCGTCACGGTTTGAGTCAGTCAGCGAGTAGTCCAGACCTATCTCACCCACTGCACAAACGGTTTCGGAATGACGCGTCAGGAATACTTTCAGTTCATCAAGGTGATGAGGTTTATGGCTTTTCAGAAAATAAGGGTGTAATCCAAGTGCGGCATAAAGTCGCACAGAATCTGGCACCGAATGAGCTTGTTTCAGCACTCTGGGCCAGTAACGGGCTTCCGTTGCTGGTATGCAGATTGAGTGGACACCTGAGAGCCAGCATTGTTCAAGGGTTTTATTACGATCCTGATCAAACTCAGGAAAGTCCAGATGGCAGTGGCTGTCGAACAATTCCGGCATGGGGGTCATAATGATCACATATTTGGTCACAGAGCGTCAGTCTGTTATGTTACCCCGATGAAAATAAAGCAGTACACAGGGCTGGGTGTTTTGGTGGTGCTGATTGCAGCATTGGTTTTTTTACCCCGCTACTTCAAGCTGGAATCTGAAACAGGGCTGACCCGACAGAGCTATCAGAAGAAATGTCTGGTGTCTGAAGGATGTCGACTGACGACAGGAGACAGTCAGATTGAGCTGAATATCAGGCCATCCAGCCTGCCAAAGCTGGAACCCCTTGATGTTGAAGTTCGTCTGAAAGGTCTGTCTGCAGACAGGATTACCATGGAGTTTATTGGTCGGGACATGTCAATGGGATTAGCTCCTTTTCCACTCTACAAGCAGCCCTCTTTTTTTGGGTCTACGGTCTACAGTGGTGTGGGCAATCTGACGTTTTGCACGGTTGATAAGGAAATGGTCTGGTTGGCCAAACTGGTGATTGAGTCAGGTTCCGAAGTGACAACGGTTGTTTTTGAACTGGAGAGTTAAAGTATGAAGCCTTTGGCAGCTATTTTCGCAATTGTTTTCCCCGCCATGACATCTATGGCCCTTAAGGCAGCAGATGTTGAGATAAAGGATCAGTACGCAAGAGCGGTACCGGCTGTTTCCAAAAACTCTGCGGCGTTTCTGACTATTACCAATAAGGGTAAACAAGATATCAAGCTGGTCTCTGCTGACAGTGCCAGTGCGGCTCGTGTGGAGCTGCATGGCCACAAGCATGAAGGGAATATGATGAAAATGTTCGAGCTGGAAGATATTGATATTCCGGCAGGCAAGACAGAATCTCTGAAAAGCGGTGGCAATCATATCATGCTGATGGGGTTGAAGAGACCAATGGAAGCCGGTGGTGAGGTTGATATCACCCTGCACTTCTCTGACGGAGATGCTGTAGATGTCAAAGTGCCGGTAAAAGATCTTCGTCAGCAAACTAAAGATGCGGCCCATGACAGTGCCATGAAACATGGTGAGATGAATCACGGCTCAATGGATCACGGCAGCATGGATCACTGAAGCTGGTGCAATTCTGGCGATGCAGATAAGTTGATCCTGCTACTCCGCTTTTTCGACACCTTCTAAAAGCCAAGTGGCAGGATACAGGGGAGGTTAGTGCTCACGGGTCATTCGGTAGGTGATATCCGGGTAGCGTTCCTCTGCCAGTGAGAGATTAACACGGGTGGGTGCCAGATAAGTCAGGTATCCACCCCCATCAATAGCCAGGTTGTCGCCACACTTCCGCTTAAACTCCTCCAGCTTGCGCTCGTCTGCGCAATCCACCCAGCGGGCAGTATTGACGTTGACCGGTTCGTACATGGCTTCCACTTTATATTCATCCTTGAGACGACGCATAACGACATCAAACTGGAGTACACCTACCGCACCCAGGATCAGGTCGTTATTGTTCAGAGGCATGAAAAGCTGGGTTGCGCCTTCTTCTGAAAGCTGTTGCAAGCCTTTCTGAAGCTGTTTGAGCTTCAGAGGATCTCTCAGGCGAACGCGTTTGAAAAGCTCGGGGGCAAAGTGTGGAATTCCGGTAAAGCGGATCTCTTCACCCTGACTGAAAGTATCGCCAATCTGGATGGTACCGTGGTTATGCAGGCCGATAATGTCACCAGAGATGGCTTCTTCCACATGGGAGCGATCACCGGCCAGGAAGGTCACAGCGTCGGCAATTTTTACATCTTTGCCGATCCGTACATGCTTCATTTTCATATTACGGGTGTATTTGCCAGAGCAGATGCGCAGGAAGGCGATGCGGTCACGGTGTTTAGGGTCCATATTGGCCTGGATCTTGAAGACAAAGCCGGAGAATTTGGCTTCGTCCGGTTCCACGGTTCGTTGGTCTGTTTCTCGGATCAGGGGGGCTGGAGCCCACTTGGCAAAGTCATCCAACATTTCACGGACACCAAAGTTGGCCAGGGCAGTGCCAAAGAAAACAGGCGTCATCTTGCCGGCATGATAGGCTTCCAGATCAAACTCGTGGCTGCCGCCACGTACCAGTTCCACTTCATCCACAAAGTCTTCGTGAATATCACCCAGCAGCTCTTTAGCTTCTTCAGACTCAAGTCCCTTGATACGAATGTCGTCGGGTATTGTGTGTCCCTGACCCGGTGTGAAGAGGTGAATGGTGTCGGTGTAAAGGTTATAAACCCCTTTGAAGTTTTTGCCCATGCTGATCGGCCAAGTGATGGGAGCGCACTGGATTTTCAGGATGCTTTCCACTTCGTCCAACACTTCAATCTGGTCCCGGACTTCACGGTCCATCTTGTTGACGAAAGTGAAGATAGGGGTGTCTCTCAGACGACAGACTTCCATCAGTTTAATAGTACGGTCCTCGACACCCTTGGCGCCGTCAATCACCATCAGACAGCTATCCACAGCCGTCAGGGTGCGGTAGGTGTCTTCTGAGAAGTCTTCGTGTCCGGGAGTGTCTAGCAGGTTGACAGTGCAACCTTTATAAGGGAACTGCATGACCGAGGTAGTGATCGAGATCCCCCGCTCCTGCTCCATTTTCATCCAGTCAGAAGTGGCCATGCGACCGGTTTTGCGGCCTTTTACAGTACCTGCCATCTGGATAGCACCACCCAGAAGCAGGAGCTTTTCCGTGATGGTGGTTTTACCAGCGTCCGGGTGACTGATGATCGCAAAGGTTCGACGCTTTGCCACTTCGGGGGATAATCCACTCATTGATGTTTTGCCTGATTTCAGAGCTTGAAAAAATGGCGACATTATATCCGCTCTGTTGCGCAAAGCCAGACTCATCATGAAAGATTGAAATCAGGTGTTGTGCCTGATAACGCAGGACTTTTGGCTAAACCGGCCGATAACAGTTGCGAGGAGATTGGTGATAGGGAAGTGAGTGCTTTGAATCCATCGCAACGGACTTTGCAATGTTTGCAACCCCTGCTGGACAGAGGGCAGCATGAATCCACTGACATTTCTGTCAGAGGCAAGTGGCGTGGTCGGGAGGCCGAGCTGCTGCCGCTACCTGTCAGAGAACTGAGGGAAGGTGAAAAACTCAGTGCCAGTGAAGGGACTACGGCATTTGTATCCAAGTACGGCAGTTTTGTGGAAAATCAGCTTCACAATGATCTCAAAAGCAAGCCGCTGAACCAAAGAACCATTAAAAAGCTGGAAACACGTGCCACAGACCTGTTAAGAGATGTCAGAAAGCTGAATTGTAGCAGTATAGAGCTCTGGCTGGATTCCGATATGGTGGAAAAAGCGTTTGAGACTGCGACACCTTTTAAGTGGCGATCTCTTCCTTCACACGAGCAGGAGCATCTTAAGGAAGTCGTTCAGTTTCAGCTCTCTGGTCATACCGATTATCTGAGCCAATCAAAGGCTCTTGAACTTGCGGTAAAAGCAGTCGGTCATCATGAATCCATCTTCTCAACCACTATTCCCGAAACGGCCCGCTTTCTCAACAGCAAAGCAGAGGGGGGGCATACTCTTTTTCCCGGTCAGCTCAGGCTCTGGGCCGAAGAGCACTTTGATAGGGACAAAGTCCCGGGAACTCCGATAGAAGGTGATGATCTCTATATCAGTCAATACGAGATGAAGCTGATAGGTAATGCCGAGTATTACACCAACCGTGTTTCAGGTCTTCTCTCCGGTTCTCCATTGGAGCGTCTGCAGAACATCAGCTATGCCCAACAGGCTGAAGAAGCCAGAGAGCTTGCCAGGCAGCTTATCAAGACGCTGGACGCACTGGAGCGTCATTCACAAAATTTGCCTGCCCAATTGCAGCAGGCCCTTATCCATGATCTGGTGGGGCAGCTCGATGGTGTGTTGGATTTTATCGATCAGCTGGAGGTCAGTGATCAGGAGAATCCACTGGGGCCGCAGCAGTGGAAAAAGTTTAAATGTCTGGAGATGGTTTCTGCTATTAATGTTCTCAAGCGTGAAATTGAGCATGAAAGTGCACTCATCAACAACTCAGGTAAGGAAGGTCTGTTCAGCAGAAAGAAAACCAAAAAGCTGGCAGAGTTGAAGGCATTGCACCAGACGTGGAGTGACCATTTTAACCGTATTCAGGAAGGAACAGACAATGATCTTCCTCCAGCCAGAGCGAAGCTAACAGGAAGAGCTTCCCACGCTGACGCTCTGCCCGTGGTTGATGCAGAGGCTTATACAGCCTGTATATTGAAGCGGCTTGGAGAGGTGGGTCTGGATAATGCCAGGAAGAAACTGAAAGAATCACGCAGTCTGGTGCTCTCAACAGTTCAATGGGAAAAAATCACTACCCATCTGGATGTGAGGATTGAGGGGCGAACCCGGCATTATGAGAGTCAGCTGACCCCTGCTTCGCAAATGAAATGGGGAGAAGGTGCAAAAGATATCTTTGAACATTCTTATCAGGGTATGGGCAGGCCTTCGACTGAAACCAGTGAACGCTTTCATGCCGTCAATATGGCGCAATCTGAGCTGTCGACTGCAGAAAAGGGGAACAAGAAAGTTCTGTTCAAAGGGTTGCGTTCCGGAACCCTCTGTGCCTATGGGATAAAAGAAAAAGAGCCCCGACTTGCCGCAGCCAGAAACCGGGCCAGGGAGTTGGTGACGGCCGCTGTAAAACAGTTTCTGGATGATAATCCCGACTATTTGACATCGGGGCAGCCTGTTCCTTTGAAAATGCTCTCCACGTCTATGCTCAGTGCCGACAAACTGAGGCACTATCTGCATATTCATGATGATGAACTGAAGATGCAGAGAGAGCAGGTCGCCGCCCTCAAGGAAATTCAGAAAGAACTTAACGAGGGTAAGCCATTGGTCATTTCTGATGCCGACGGCGAAAAACATCAACTCAGAGTCAATATGAAGCTGGCCAACACCAATTATGGTGTCAATTCACTTTCATTGGGTGGTTTGAAGTCCGTTGTCCGTCCCTGGGGTGAGGCCAGGCGGGTCAATAATGAGGGCCTTATTGAACTGATGGGCTCTGTTGAGCAGTTTGATCCCGTAGGAGGTTGGGTAGGCGACTATCTGGCTGGCTCTGCCCCGGAGCAATCCAAGCAGGTTGTCCGTATGCTGGTTGAACAAATAAGGGATCTTCATGTTTCAGGCGACTATCGAACAGAAGGCGAAGATGCTTATAAGATGGTTGAGCGAATCCAGTTGCTGGCATTCAAGATAGGCGCGGTGGGTCATATCAATTGTAAAAGTGGTAAGGACCGAACCGGAGAAGCCGACGCCTCGATCAAGCGCTTTGCTGCCGAGGTGGAGGCCAGAGGCTATGTCCCTGATCCTCGCAAACCCGTTAGCCGGGAAGATCGCAACCTCAGTCAGGCTTTCCAGTTTGGTTCAGGTAATCTTGAATTGCAGCAAATGAATATCAACTTGCCCGGGTTCAAGACTCAGTTGAACAAAAAGCGTCTGGGTGAATTTGCTCATCAGCTTGCTCATAAAGCCCGGTTTAGAGTGAAATAGTCACCGAAGCTCTTGCGGGCTTTAAATCTGCCCACCTTTTTTTTCCGGTGCTCTACGGCGTGAGAATCTCCAACTGCCAAGCCAGGTTTCAATCACTTATGGGATCAAGCTGCACCTCAGAACCCATCAGTTTGATAGACCCTTCATTTTATTCATCTATCAGATTTTGATCTACGATTTCTATCGTCCGGATCGAAGGGGCAAAAATGCTCTCGTTAGAGTAGTCCGAATATTGCCAGGAAGACATTAAAATTAATTATCTGACCTGAATCCACCGTCACAGGATGTCGGGAGCAGTTTATGTCTTTTTTGAGTGAAGCAACGATGGCAGGATCACAGACTGGAAGGACAGGCTTTATCAGCAATGCAGCAAAGATTTCACGTAATGAGAAAATAACAGCAAAATGTTTGAAACCTTTTCATGAAATCACTGTCCAATTTGTCATTATGGTCAGAAATACTGGAAAACAACTGAGGAACCACTTAGCAAGAATTGATTAATCGGCTTATCTCAGCGTCTGTGTCTAACTGACCACTCATGCACAAATTGGAGATTACTATGATAAATGATTTTTCCTTGGCAAAGACTGATGCGAGATGGCATTCATCCCAAAATCATGGAGAGCAAACCACTTCTTCAGTGTTGCCCCTTGTGAACGTCGATTCATCGGCCTTAACACCTGGACCACAAAGTACCGGACTGCAAAGACGCTCCAGAATTGTTGCAATTGAACAGTCATGCATTCGATGCCTGCTACCCAAACCTTTTCGGTTGCATTTAGACCTTAGAGAAAATGAACGCCAGCTTGATAGCTATCGGAATAGCTTTCAAACTTATGCCGATAAGGATGAGCCTTTGGAAGCTTATCAGCGCAACAAATTGGCGTTGAGAACATTGGAGTCTAATATAGATGATAATCTTAAGTGGCCCATACGCAGTCACGATAACAGAAGATACGTCAGGCTACAGAAGAAACTTGATGAACAAATACAGAGCATAGATACGCTTTTGGAAGATAACCTGAAGCGTGCCACCCAATCATTTTCCAGTATCCACCCCCTACTAAACCTCGTCTACTCAGAACTATCTGAGTTCATTGCATTTCCCGATACGCTCTGTTCGTTGAAAGACTCATTAAAGACGTTATTTGACGAGGACCAGGCTCAACACCCTGACTCCGGTAATGCCGAGACTCTCCAGTTGATATACAGGGTTTCTTGTTTGGTCGATCAAAAGATAGAGCAAGAGCAAAAAAGATTGAATCATCTTCGCATTAATCTGCAGACGTGGGGGCAAGATAGAATACTAAGTAACTTAGAGTTTCTTAAAAATTTGAATGCAACACTGAATGACATGGCCGTCGGTAATTTGTGTCGTCACCTTGATTCACTCGACACTATGGAGTCGTTAATAGAATTTGTTGAAAATCATGAAGGATATATAAGAACCCTGTCAGATTTAAGTCATAATTTTCTTATTCAGCGTATGATAAAAACAATAGAGGATTTACCTGAAGAGCTATCCACTGAATCACTGTTTTTACTTGATAAGAAGATGAATGCTATCCGTGAAGACAGTAAAAAAATAATTCTCAAAAAGGCATCTTCTTTACTAATCAACGAGGTCGACTCATTAGCTGCCGGGATAAAGGCTTTTATCAGAGTAAGTCTTGCCGGACTGGGCGGACTGCGCAAAGATGAAGTTGCCGACAGATTATTCTATAAAATGTGCACATTTATTAAAGACTTTGATGATGCACTCCATACATTTAATAAAGTTACTGCCTTAAATTCACATTTCTCAGAACATTTTGATATCTTATATAAAAAAGTGGTATCCCAGGCAGCCAGATTTGAGCACTTTTACCAGCTCACCAAACATACCGCTTTTGATAAAGACAAGAGCACCTTTTGCCTAAAAGCTTTAGCAATAAATCCAGATCATATTGACCTCAGGAAACTTCATAAAAAAATTATTGAACAGAAAATCCATCAGCAGTTTTATAAAGCCGTAGACGCATCAAGAGAAGTTTTTATTAAAAACAGTCAGTCACGGGTTAAAAAGATTATTGACTCACAAAAAGCTAATTATCAACATCAAATTAGCACTCTAATTAGAGAACCAAGTATTCGCATTCGTTATAATGAAAAAATTGAAAAAGCTTTCGAGGAATTTTCTAAAGCTGATCTTGGTTTTCGTTACATTCTAAATCGTTATGATACAGAAAGAGTAGAAAAACCTTTAAAAAAGGCTATTACGCTTTCCTTGGAGGCTATGATAATAGCGCCCACAGACGAAATGAGAGAAAGCGCTGAAAAACTAATCGACAAGTTTTTTAATGAAACACATATGAACCCAAATACTTACCAAAGACATATACCGAGACCAAATATAATAAATACAATGATTAAAAAGATCAAAGCTAATCCAACCACAGAAAACAGATGTCAGAAGATAAAAGAAATGGCCATCGGTAATCTTAAGCGCAAGCTTGACGCTCAGGTCTTAATTAAATCCCATGAATTCGATAAAATTGTGAGCCAGAAAAAGCAAGAATTAGACAACTCATTGTCGTTGCACCATCAGAAGCTTGGCAGTTATTACTATAGCTTGGCTCAAATGAATCCTGCTGCCTGGTTTTTTCCAATAGATGGATTTTGGATGCCGTATGTGTACACTGCCCTGTTAAACCCTGAATATCCCGTCAATATGGGTAGCAGTTATTCATTTGATACCGGTGATGTGCGCGGAGATCTTTCTCCGTCTACTGTCACAGGAAATTTATCCACACCCGCTTCCGGCTTTTTAGATGATATTAATGTCGGGAATATTACAGACCAGCCACTTGATATAAGCTCTGGCTTGCATATTGCCGAGGTGGCTTCTGGATGCTCCGATGCTGTAACCGAAAACTTATCCTTGGACAGCACAAATGGCTCTTCTGGAATAAACCTGTCTATTTCAGATTCAGTCTTTGGGGACGTCCTCGATGTAGGCAGTCTGGATTTAAGCGGTCTCGGTGGCAGTCTCGATTTAGGCAGCTTCGATGTAAGCGGTCTCGATTTAGGTAGCCTCGATGTAAGCGGTCTCGGTGGCAGTCTCGATTTAGGCAGCTTCGATGTAAGCGGTCCAGATATCAGTTTCGATTTAGGTTTCTAGTAAGTATTTTCTGAGGTGGCCACATGCCAAAATATTAGATCCCTGCTCGATGTTAGAGATCAAACACTGTTTTAAAGCGAACAAATTTCGGTTTTTTTCAGGGAGGGTTATCCAGCCAGTCTTCAGGACAGTTGGATAAAGTCACAGATCATTGTGGCTGATGGTCATGTCTGGCAGTCCTCAGGCAACAATGAACCTTTGGAACTGCCCCCCCCCTAATCTGCCCAGTGCCGTAAAATACGTTGACCAATTGGCTATAGGCTGCTTGATCTGACAACCTTGGCTGTTGAAAAAAGTTCATTAAGTCTGGCATAGATAGAAAGTATTTTGCCGCGTTCTCCGAGATATGCATTCTGATGCTATCTTGACTTCAACGATGCGACGGGTTTGGCTTCACGCGAGTGAGTCTTTTTGAGACCCGCTTAGCGGAGTTCTATGTATTTTGAATTGAAATCCTCATTCAAAGATGCTGTTAAAACCGACATTGAAGCCCTGCGCAAGGGTGCTCTCAGAATCAAAAACGGGTTTAAACCAATGAATGAAGCACTGTCCCGAATGGAAGATAATGCGCTGTGTCACGACATGGCGAAGGGCCGGGAGGTCATCGACGAAATTCTTACTGCTCCGCCAGAGCAGTTGAGGCGGCGCGCCTACCTGCTCCAGCTACTGAAACGCTTCGGATGCATATACCAGGGCTGGGAACTGTACGGCGCATTCCAGGAATACATAAGTGCATCGAATTTCGGGTTGCTGCAAATTCCCACGGAGTACGTTGACTTCCTGCTGCTTTGCATCGAACGCGAGCCAGCCTCGTTCATCGAGATAGGCGTGATGTATGGAGGATTTGCGACATTTACCTCTGCGGTCCTAAGTCGATTCAATGCGGAACTTGAATATCATTGCGTGGACATTGAAGACAACTTCCGGGACTGGGATCACTACGCCCAGCGCCTCCCGCTCCGAAAGCAGGTGTCCATGACTTCCGCTGATTTTTGCGGACGGGCTTTTGACGTAGTGTTCATTGATGGTGACCATTCCTATCACGGCATGAAGCGTGACTTTATGAACCTCGGGCGGTACGCCCGCTTGTGCGGCTTCCACGATATTCATGGGACTGAATACGATCACCTCGACGGCGGCACGCGGCGTTGCTGGAACGACCTGCGGCTATCCTATCGGGAGAGGCAGCGTGTCACTGAGATCACTCATATGAACGAACAGTGGATGGGGATCGGTGTCATTGAGTTCCAGTAAACCTGCTGCGGCCATCTGTTCAGAACGTTCTGGCCACAGCAAAACGTGCCAGATCTTCCATCGCGTCACGAAACTCACTGTCAGGCAGGGCTTGCAGGCAGGTAATAGCCTTGTCAGACTGTTCTCTTGCCTTCAGGGATGTATAATTCAGCGCCCCACAGGAACGAACCGCCTCAACCACTTGATCAATCTTATCCAGACCACCCTGTTCAATGGCTTCCCTGACCAGCGCTTTCTGCTCCGGGGTGCCTTCGGAGAGAGTGAATATCAGAGGCAGGGTGGGTTTGCCTTCCGCCAGATCATCACCGAGGTTTTTTCCCATGTCTTCACTGTCGCCCTCATAATCCAGCAAGTCATCCACCAGTTGAAATGCCATGCCCAGATGATGGCCATAATCTCTCAGGGACTGCTCAACCTCGCTGTCCACACCGGAGAGGGTCGCGGCAGTATGAGTAGAAGCTTCAAACAACATGGCAGTCTTGCATCGGATGACATCCATATATTGTTCTTCTGTCACACTGGCATCGTTGATATTCATCAACTGCATGACTTCACCTTCAGCAATGATGTTGGTGGCATCAGAGAGAATCCTGAGCAGTTGCATGTTGTCCAGGCCGACCATCATCTGAAAGGCACGGGAATAGAGAAAGTCGCCCACAAGAACGCTGGGAGCATTACCCCAGAGGGCATTCACTGTGTCACGTCCCCGGCGAAGGTCAGACTGGTCCACGACATCATCGTGCAGCAGGGTTGCGGTATGGAGAAACTCGATGATAGCCGCCAGTGAGATATGATCATGTCCCCGGAAGCCTGTGGCGCGTGCAGTCAGCAGAACCAGAAGGGGTCTGAGCCGCTTGCCTCCGGACTGGATTATGTACTGGCCAATCTTGCTGACCATGACAACATCCGAATGCAGCTGTTCGGCGATGCACTGGTTAACCAGGGCAAAATCTTCGCTGACAACGGTTTGAAAGGAGTGCTTGTTGCGTTCAGGCATATGGCTGCTGCAGAGATTGGCAAATCGAGCATCCTAGGTAGTGGCCGCCTGACTGTCAATAGCTGTATGACTTCAGTGCTTGTTTCATGGGTATAATCTCTGGGAGTATCGTAGACAAATCGGGGTTGCCAGTCGGGTTGCAATTCCTTAGAATTTGCGCCCCTGTCTAACAATCTGGCTGAGAATCCGGGCGGCGGTCCATTTTGTCATGCTTTTGGGCTCTGTTTTCAGAGCTGACCAGAGGCTTATGCGGCGCAGCCCATCTGGAAGTGATGATCAGATAGACGTAGATAGTATTGAAAATTCCGGTCAGAGTACCTTGGCTTTATTCTTTTGAATGAGTCCTGATCTCGCCGGATGCCTTTGACAAAGAGGCTATTTAGGATTTTCGGAGATAAATATGTACGCAGTTATCAAAACTGGCGGCAAGCAGTACCGTGTTGCTGAAGGCACAACCCTGAAGGTTGAAAAGCTGGACGTAGTGGCAGGTGAGAGTCTGGATATCAGTGATGTACTGCTGGTAGCCAACGGAGAAGAAGTCAAAATTGGCGCTCCTGTTGTTGAGGGTGCCAAGGTTACTGCTGAAGTTGTAGCTCATGGTCGTGGTCCAAAGATCAAGATCATCAAGTTCAAGCGTCGTAAGCACCACCGCAAGCAAATGGGCCACCGTCAGTGGTTCACTGAGCTGAAAATTACCGGCATTGCTGGCTAATTCAGGCCTTTAAAAGGCATGGCTGATGGGCTGGAAGCAGTTCGTTAAATACTTCTAAGGTCTGCATCTGGTGTGGTAGCCGGCTGTTGGACCGAGCTAAAAGGAGAGCAGCATGGCTCACAAAAAAGCGGGTGGTTCTACTCGTAACGGTCGCGATTCAGAAAGTAAACGCCTTGGCGTTAAGCGTTTCGGCGGTCAGGTCGTCAGCGCAGGTAACATCCTGGTTCGACAACGTGGTACCCGATTCCACGCGGGTGAGAATGTCGGCATTGGCAAGGATCACACTCTGTTCGCCAAGGCTGATGGCAAGGTTGTTTTTGAGGTTAAAGGTCCTCAGAAGCGTAAGTACGTTCGCATCGAAGCTGCGTAACAGTACTTCTGGTGTTCGCCCCCCTGTTGAGGGTGACGCCATAGAAAAGCCCCGCTTTTTGGCGGGGCTTTCTTGTATGTGCGTAAAGTGATTTGAGTGGTGTAGACTCCTGAGGTTGAGTGTCTGGAGGTCAATGCTTTTCTTTTGCTGTGGGCATCTGGTTGAGTATTTATCTGCAGGTATTGACCGTTTGAAGTCATTGCTGCGGGAGGTTTTGAATGAAGTTTGTTGATGAAGCCACCATCAAAGTTCAGGCTGGCAAAGGTGGCAATGGCTGCCTGAGTTTCAGGCGTGAAAAATACGTTGCCAAGGGTGGACCGGACGGTGGTGATGGTGGTGACGGTGGCAGCATCTATGTGGTTGCAGAGAATGACCTGAACACGCTGGTGGATTATCGTTATCAGCGCAGTTATAAGGCAGAAAGTGGCGAAGCGGGTCGTGGTCGCAACTGTTCCGGTGCCAAGGGGCAGGATTTAGAATTGCCGGTACCTGTAGGCACTACGGTTGTGGATGATGAAACAGAAGAAGTGATGGGTGATCTGACTCACGTGGGCCAGAAACTACTGGTAGCCCAGGGGGGGTGGCACGGTCTGGGTAACACCCGTTTTAAATCCAGCGTCAACCGTGCTCCGAGGCAGACTACCAAAGGTTCTCTGGGTGAAGAGCGTTCGCTTCGACTGGAACTCAAGGTTATTGCCGACGTGGGTCTACTGGGTATGCCCAATGCAGGTAAGTCCACCTTTATTCGCTCAGTCTCTCAGGCTAAGCCGAAAGTGGCAGACTATCCCTTTACCACACTGGTGCCTAACCTGGGTGTAGTGAGTGTGGAGAAACATCGCAGTTTTGTTATTGCTGATATTCCCGGTCTGATTGAGGGTGCCGCTGAAGGTGCTGGCTTGGGGATTCGATTCCTGAAACATCTTTCACGTTGTCGTGTACTCCTGCATTTGGTTGATGTGGCTCCATTTAATGAGAGCGATCCTGTACATGTTGCTAATGCCATTGTGGATGAATTGAAACGTTTTAGTCCTGCCCTGGCTGAGCGTGAGCGATGGTTGGTATTGAACAAGCTCGACCTGTTGCCGGAAGATCAGCAGAAGAGAGTCTGTGATCAGGTGATCTCAGAACTGGGTTGGGAAGGTCCTGTTTATAAGATTTCTGCAATCTCTTCCCGGGGCACAGAAAAGCTGGCTCAGGACCTGATGACTTACATTGAAGAACGTAATCTTCAGGAAAGCGAAGATGCAGAAATGGCCGCTCAGGAAGCAGAGGTTCGTCACAAGCTGGAACAAGAGGCTCGCAGGCGAATGCGCGAGCTGGCAGAAGAGAGAAGGCAGCAGCGTCTGGCCAGAAAGGCTGAAAAAGCGGCTCGAGACGATGATGATCATGACGACGATGATGACGTTGAAGTGTTCTACGCACCCTGATCTTAAAGAAGAGAGCGCAGGAGAGTAGCATGAGTGAGCGTAGCAGACTGAAAACAGCCCGGCGCTGGGTGGTCAAAATAGGCAGCGCCCTGTTAACGGATGAAGGACGTGGTCTGGCCGTTGAACAGATTGATGGTTGGGTTGATCAGTTGTGCGAACTGCGTAGACAGGGCATTGAGCTGGTTCTGGTATCATCCGGGGCGGTAGCGGCAGGTATGGAAAAGCTTGGGAAAAAGCAGCGGCCGAGTGCTCTGAATGAGCTTCAGGCTGCTGCTGCTGTGGGTCAGACGCGACTGGTTCAAACTTGGGAAAGCAGTTTTCAGAGGCATGATGTTCAACCAGCCCAAGTGCTGCTGACTCACGCTGATCACAGTAATCGTCAACGATATCTGAATGCTCGCAGTGCCCTGAGGACGTTGCTCGATATGGGGGTGGTGCCCGTCGTTAATGAGAACGATACCGTTGTGACCGATGAGATTCGATTTGGTGATAACGATACCCTCGGTGCACTGGTGGCCAATCTGGTGGAGGCCGATGTTCTGGTGATTCTGACGGATCAGAATGGTTTGTATACAGAAGATCCTCGTAAAAACCCCGCTGCGAGATTGATGAATGAGGCCAGAGCCCTTGATCCTGTTTTGGATGCTATGGCGGGTGGTGTCAGCGGTCGTCTGGGTCGCGGTGGTATGCAAACCAAGCTTCGGGCAGCTCGTCAGGCTGCGGCTTCTGGTGCGGCAACAGTCATCGTCGGTGGGAAGATTGAGAATGTCATCCGTCGTCTTTTTGAGCAGGAAGTTCTGGGTACTTTGCTCACGCCGGATCATGAACGAATGGCTGCTCGCAAGCAGTGGTTGCAGGGGCATATGCAGACTTCAGGTAAGCTGATGCTGGATGCGGGTGCAGTGAATGTGCTTAAAAATCAGGGCAAAAGCCTTCTTGCTGTCGGGGTAAAGGCTGTAGAGGGGCGCTTCCTCCGCGGGGAGATGGTGGCCTGTGTCGATGAGTCCGGCCATGAAGTGGCTCGTGGTTTGATCAATTATGGTTCAGATGATGCCAGGAAAATTATTGGTAAACCCAGTCACAGGATTGGTGAATTGCTAGGTTATTCGGGAGAGCCTGAGCTTTTGCATCGAGATAATATGGTGCTTGCAGGGCATTGAGCCAGTTATGGGGTCTATGGGACCAGATCGTAACTTATTTTGAAAGTAGACTTCATGATCTGATCCCGGTTTTCACACTTTTATTCCTGTTTGTTTTTTCTCCACAGAAAGGATGATGCTTTTGCCAAGTGTTTGCCCAGCCAGGCAGTATGGCTGGCAATCAATCCTGATTGTTTGGCAGCCCAGAGAATCAGGAAAAAGTTGGAGGCGACAAATTTTTTGCCGTAGTAAGGCCAGTTTTTGGCACTGATGGCGCTGTGTTTCCTATTGTATTTGAAAATGGGGATACAGTCTTCCAGAGGGGAGCCTGTCAAACTTTCAAAGATAATGTTAAAGGCAGCCTGACCAAATGAAACACCCAGAGCGCTTCTTGCGCCCATGCCTAAATATTTGGCCGCTGCCATTTTGATGGAGCTGAAGGTAAATGCAGAGACTGCGACTTGTTGGCTCAGAACAGCCCATGAGGTGGTTGCTACAGTGTTATAATCTGTGCCTTCCGTGTGTAACTTCTGATACTCCTCTTTTACTGTCTCTAAAGCATAGCCTCCGGTATCCCAATCGTCTTGAAACTCGGCGCCCTTGTTTTGTTGGTAAAGAAGGTTTGCCTGAGCAATGATGCCGGCGGTATTCAGTGTCAAGATAGTCAGTGAATTCCAGATGCCTGTTTGGTGAAACGAAATACCCAGAGCGAGTGCCATAACGTAGTAAATGGTGTATTCAGAGGCACCGGCTGCACCGAATGCCAGAGGTGGAAGCAGGAGGAGCATGCCGGTATTTTTGCTCATATAATCGCTGATTCCACTATTGGTCAGGCCGGAATCTTTTTGTTCGGAGGCTTGAGCATTCCTGGAGTCCATGAAAACCTCTTTTGCGTTCTCCATGGCGATAGTTCGGTAAAGGAACTGATTGTCGCCCCTGGCGAATGTCTCGAACGACGCGTGAGTCTTGGTAACAGCATCTGCGATCTTCCGGAAGAACTCATGATCGCTTTCGGTCGGAGTAGGGTGATTGCCAATTTTGGCTATCTGCATGATCTTTGTGATCTCGCCGGTGCAGACGACTTTTGGAAGTGTGGGGTAATCAGACACCGTCTCTTGTACGATTGCAGCAGCCTCGACGGGGTTTATTTTGTAGGCGAATTTGGCTATTCCCATCTCGGTAATTACCTCAGTCGATGTGCCTTTTGGGGCGCAAAATACCAAAGTGAATTCCTGTGGAGCGGGCGTCGCATAAGAGAGCGTTGCTGTCAGGCAGCTGAAAGCGAGCAAGAGTAACGAATAAACATACCGCATGATTAAGATCCTCGTTGAGAGGGGGTAGAAAGAAACAATGCGGAAGTATAGTTGTGAATTTAAAGTTTCAATTTGTAAAGGCATAAAAAAAGCCGGTAAAAAACCGGCCTTTTTGTAATGCCCTTGCTACGCGGGGCTAACAATTATGCAGACAGAGCTTTGATCTGTGCATTCAGGCGGCTCTTGTGACGAGCAGCCTTGTTTTTGTGGATGATGCCTTTGTCGGCCATGCGGTCGATCACTGGCACAGCCGCGATGTATTCAGTTTTAGCCAGTTCAATGTCTTTGGCTTCGATGGCGCGAACTACTTTCTTGATGGAAGTACGAACCATGGAGCGCAGGGAAGCATTGTGATTACGACGCTTCTCAGCCTGACGGGCGCGCTTCTTGGCGGATGGAGAGTTAGCCATTTGTGGTGCTCCTAAGAATCTTGATTAACCGTTTGCACTGTCTTTAAACAGGGCTGCTTCGGGCACCCTGTTGGGAGTATGGTGTTTGCCGCGTCACCGACGAATCCCCCGGGCAAGGGCTTCACCAGTGCCATACCCATACAGTCGAGTCGCGGAATCATGCCTATTTGAACAAGGGTTGTCAATAAGGCTTCTTGACGCTTTGGCACGCAAACCCGCATCATGCTGTTATTAACTTTGACAACTCAGTACTATCGCCAGTTTTTGATCGTTTGAGCAACCTGAATGTCCATAGAGAACCTATCAGAGAGCCCTCAGAAGAGTGAAGATGAGGATAAAACGCCCGGTTTGTTGAGATCGAGTGTGGTTGTGGGAATGATGACCATGCTTTCCAGAGTGTTGGGGTTGGCCAGAGATGTAGTCATTGCAGGGTACTTTGGTTCTACTTCGTCAGCAGATGCATTCTTTGTAGCCTTCAAGATTCCAAATTTTCTTCGTCGGCTGTTTGCTGAGGGCGCTTTTTCCCAGGCATTTGTACCAGTGTTGTCAGAGTATCGTAGTAAACGCAGCTTTGAAGAGGTGCGCTATCTGCTCAGTCGGGTCAGTGGTACTCTGACGGTTTTGCTGCTGCTGGTGACTCTGGTCTGTATGCTGGCCTCTCCCCTTTTAATCCGCCTGTTTGCTCCGGGTTTTGTTGATTACCCTGAAAAGCTGCTGCTGGCTGAAGAGATGCTGAGGATTACTTTTCCCTATCTTTTGCTGATATCGCTGACTGCTCTGGCGGGCTCCATACTGAATAGTTACAACCGGTTTGCGGTACCTGCCTTTACCCCGGTCCTGCTGAATCTCAGTCTGATTGGCTCAACTGTCTTCCTGTCACAATGGTTTGATGAGCCTGTCATGGCTCTGGCCTGGGGGGTTGTGATTGCCGGTGCGTCACAGTTGTTGCTGCAAATTCCTTTTTTACTGCAGATTCACCTGCTGCCTGCCCCCGGGTGGGGACATAAGCACGAAGGTGTGAGGCGAATCGTAAAACTGATGATTCCGGCGTTATTCGGGGTATCCGTCAGTCAGATCAACTTGTTGCTGGATACGGTGCTGGCATCTTTTCTGGAAACCGGAAGTGTTTCCTGGCTTTATTACTCTGACCGCCTGTCAGAACTGCCGCTGGGTGTTTTTGGTATCGCCATTGCCACAGTGATTCTTCCGAGCCTCTCTCGCAAGCATGCTGATGACGCCGGAGATCAGTTTTCCAAAACCCTGGATTGGGCTATTCGTCTTGTCCTGTTGATTGGCGTTCCAGCGGGCATTGCGCTGTTCATATTGTCAGAGCCTCTGCTGGCAACATTATTTGATTACGGTGAGATGCAGAACCGGGATGTGGTGATGGCGGGTATGAGTCTGCGGGCTTATTCTCTGGGTTTGATCGCCTTTATGTTGATCAAGGTGCTTGCGCCAGGCTACTTTGCCCGTCAGGATACCAAGACTCCGGTCAAGATTGCCATTATCGCGATGGTGGCCAATATGGCTCTTAATCTGATGTTGGTTTTCTGGCTGAAACATGCTGGTCTGGCTCTGGCTACCACTTTGTCTGCCTTCTTGAATGCCGGGTTATTGTTGTGGGGGTTAAAACGTTCCGGAGTATTCACTCCTGAATCGGGGTGGTGGTTATTCTGTGGGCGTCTGATCTTTGCCAATCTTGCAATGGCGCTGCTATTGGTCTGGATGGCGGGGGAGGCTGTCTGGTGGTTGGATGCCACGCTCTGGCAGAGAGTGTCTGAAATGGCGAAAGTGGTTGGTGCCGGACTTGCTGTTTACGCAGCGGCACTCTTGGTCATGGGATTGCGCCCTGCTCAATTCAGACATTAAAGACCAGGGTCCGGCGGACAGCTTGTTATTGTCTGCCAGATTTCCTTTTAGCAGTTTCATGAGCGAAATATTCAATCCCGGAAAAAAGAGCAGCGATTTGATGAATATGGCTCTTAAGTCCATAACGCACCTGAGATATAATCCCTGCCTTTGCCAGCCTAACAGAGAATAAACCGCCCAATGCAGTTGATTCGCGGAATGCACAATATCAGACCGGAGCATCGCGCCTGTGTTGCGACTATTGGTAATTTTGATGGTGTTCATCTGGGGCACCGCACTATCCTGGAGACACTGCGGCAGCAAGCCTTCGAGTTGGGCGTCAGGGTCTGCGTGATCACTTTTGAACCTCAGCCCCGGGAATATTTTCAGGGCGGTCAGGCGCCGCCGAGGCTTTCCAACCTGAGAGAAAAACTGACGCTTCTGGAAGAGGCCGGTGTTGAACAGGTATTGTGCCTGCCTTTTAATCAGAAGCTGCAAAACCTTACGCCAGATGATTTTGTTATGAAGGTGCTGGTGGATGGGCTGGACATACGCTACCTGATAGTGGGAGATGATTTCCGTTACGGACTGAAACGGCAGGGAAATTTTGCGCACCTGAGAAAGATGGGCGATCAGTTCGGGTTTGAGGTGTGCGATACCCGAACGGTATCCATGGATATGGATCGTATCAGTAGTACCCGGATCCGTCAGCAGTTGGCGAATGTGAGTCTGAGTGCAGCAGAAAAATTGTTAGGGCGTCCCTTCACCATGATGGGGCGTGTTATCAAAGGTCGGCAGCTGGGTAGGCAGCTGGGTTTTCCAACAGCCAATATACGTGTCTGCAGGCGGACGCTGCCCATACAGGGAGTGTTTGCAGTCAGGGTGTTGTTCGATGGCCGAAGCCACGATGCGGTAGCGAATCTGGGTGTCAGGCCCACATTGGAGGCTAAGCGTGCCATGCTGGAGGTGCATCTTCTGGATTACCAGGGAGACCTTTATGGCCACACTCTGCGGGTTGAGTTTATTAAGAAAATCCGTGATGAGAAAAAGTTTGAATCGCTGGATGCCCTCAAGGCAGCGATTACCGATGATGTAAAAGCAGCAAGAAGCTTCTTTCATCAATAAGCCAGATTGAAAAACCTGTTTCATGAACGCTTAGATGGAACAGGTCGTGAGAAGATTGCCGGGAACGTCGTTCGGAACCTCCGAACGAGTTTCTTAAAACAGTTTGGGATGACGATTGATGGGCATGTGTGTCTGGCCCGCAAGACGTGTGATGATGAGATCCAACTATGACCGACTATAAGCATACATTGAACTTGCCGGAGACTGATTTCCCAATGCGTGGAAATCTGGCCAAGCGTGAGCCTGAAATGCTCAAGCGCTGGTACGACGAGGCGCTTTATGAAGAAATTCGCAAGGTATCTGAAGGTCGTGAAAAGTTCATTCTGCATGATGGCCCTCCTTATGCCAATGGCGATATTCATATCGGTCACGCGGTCAATAAAATCATTAAGGACATGATCATCAAGTCCAAAACCCTGAGCGGTTTTGATGCGCCCTATGTGCCGGGCTGGGACTGCCACGGTCTGCCGATTGAGCACAAAGTGGAAGGTATGCTGGGCAAAGCGGGTGATAAGGTTGATTTTAAAACTTTCCGTGCCAAATGCCGTGATTACGCCAGCAAACAGGTTAATGGTCAACGTGAAGACTTTAAGCGCATGGGCATTCTGGGTGCCTGGGATAAGCCCTATCTGACCATGGATTTCCAGACCGAAGCCGACATAATTCGAGCCCTGGGTAAAATAGCCGACAACGGTCATCTGGTGAAAGGTTATAAGCCTGTTTACTGGAGTGTGGCCGGAGGTTCTGCATTGGCTGAGGCTGAAGTGGAATACCAGGAAAAAACGTCCACCCAGATTGATGTGCGTTATGCCGCTCTTGATGATGCTGACCTGCTGTCTGCATTTGATTTTGACAGTGAAGAGCAAGGTGAAGGGGAGGTAGCTGTTGTCATCTGGACAACAACGCCATGGACTTTGCCATCTTCTCAGGCGGTGACACTGGGAGCTGAATTGGGTTATGCCCTGATTCAGTGTCAGGTAAACGGTCAGCCTGCACGACTGATTCTTGGCGAGCAGTTGGTTGAGTCAGCCATGCAGCGTTATGGCATTGAAGACTACACCATGATTGCCCGTAGCCCGGGCGTCCGGTTGGAAGGCAAAAAAGTTGCCCACCCATTCTACAAGCGTGAAATCCCACTGATCCTGGGTGATCACGTCACAACCGACGCTGGTACCGGCTGTGTTCATACTGCACCTGACCACGGTGTGGATGACTTTAATGTTGGTAAAAAATACGGCATTGGCACTCTGAACTACCTGGATGATGCCGGTGTTTATCGCAGCCACGTTGAACAGTTTGCTGGTGAACACGTTTACAAGGTTGATCCAAAGGTTGTCGAAGCGGTCGAAGGTAATGGTCGTTTGCTGGCTCAGGCCAAAATGGTGCACAGCTATCCACACTGCTGGAGAACCAAAACGCCTTTGATTTTCCGGGCTACACCTCAATGGTTTATCAGCATGGAAAAAGAAGGTCTGCTGAATACCGCCATGAAGTCACTGGATAACGTCAAGTTCACTCCGGACTGGGGCCGTAACCGTATGGAGTCCATGCTGGGTCAGAGCCCCGACTGGTGTATTTCTCGTCAGCGTACCTGGGGGGTGCCCATTGCTCTGTTTATTCACAAGGAAACCGAAGAGCTGCACCCGGATACTTCTGCCCTGATTGAAAAAGTGGCCTTGAAAGTCGAGCGTGAAGGTATGGATGCCTGGTTTGATCTGGAGCTTTCTGACCTCTTAACAGCGGAAGACGCTGAACATTACGTGAAGGTGACAGACACTCTGGACGTCTGGTTTGATTCCGGCGTCACTCATTATTCTGTGCTGGATCGTCGCAAGGGCCTGCATTCACCTGCAGATATTTATGTAGAGGGTTCTGACCAGCATCGTGGCTGGTTCCAGTCATCCCTGAAGACCGGTATTGCTACCAAAGGAGTGCCTCCCTATAAGCAGCTCCTGACTCATGGTTTCACGGTGGATGCCAATGGTCGCAAGATGTCCAAGTCTCTGGGTAATGTCATTGCTCCCCAGAAGGTATTCAAGTCACTGGGCGCCGATATTCTGCGCCTCTGGGTCTCTGCAACTGACTACACCGCAGAAATGACCGTATCTGATGAAATTCTCAAGCGTACGGCAGACAGCTATCGTCGTATTCGAAACACGGCTCGTTTTCTGCTATCTAACCTGAACGGTTTTAACCCTGAAACTGACACTGTGGCCCGGGACGATATGCTGTCTCTGGATCGCTGGGCAGTGGATCGAGCCATGAAATTGCAGGAAGAAGTCATTGACGCTTATGACAGCTACAATTTTCTGAATGTTTACCAGAAAGTCCATAATTTCTGCTCTCTGGATCTGGGCGGTTTCTATCTGGATATTATCAAGGATCGTCAATATACAACGCAGTCAGATAGTCTGGCGCGTCGAAGCTGTCAGACCGCTATGTTCCATATCGTTGAAGCGTTTGCCCGTTGGATAGCGCCTATCACCAGTTTTACAGCTGATGAGATCTGGCAGGCTATTCCTGGTCTGCGCAGCAAGTCTGTTCTGCTGGAAACCTGGTATGAAAACCTGATAAGTCTTGAGGGTGATGAGTTGGGTGCTGAATACTGGAACTCCGTCATGACCGTGAAACACGCTGTTAACAAGGCTCTTGAAGATGCTCGAAAAGGTGACCGTAATGAAAGTGTGATCGGTGGCGGACTTGAAGCAGAAATAACCTTGTTTGCCAATGAAGAACTGCTCGAAACACTGGGCAAGCTTGGCGATGAACTGCGCTTTGTCCTGATTACTTCCAAGGCTGAACTGAAGCCTCTTTGTGAAGCTATTAATGCCGTGGATACCGATGTTGATGGTCTGAAGGTGGCTGTTCGCAAGTCAGAGCATGAGAAGTGTGTTCGTTGCTGGCACCGTCGTGAAGACGTTGGCACTATCGAAGCTCACAAAACACTCTGTGGCCGTTGTGTTGATAATGTTGATGGTGAAGGTGAAGTAAGGAAGTTTGCCTGATTGATCATCATGAGTCAGAAATGCCCGATACAGTTCGGGCATTTTTTCACTCACTGGTGCTCCATTTTTTGACTGCAAGAACAGTCAACCAGAGAAGGAATACTAAGTTCCTCGAGTTATAGGCTTAGAGCTTTATCTTATATTTCGGTTTGTAACCATATCGACGTTTATACGACTCGGCATAAGATTTAACTGGGACTCACTAAGACAGATTAAAAGGGCCTCAACGGTATGAGAAAAAATTCCTGGGGAATGCTCCACTGGTTGTGGATCAGTGGAGTGGTTCTGATTCTGGATCAGCTGGTCAAGCATCGGGTAGTGGACAGTTTATATCTTTATGAGCAGGTGCCTGTCATCCCATCCTTTTTCTCACTGACTCTGGCCTATAATACCGGCGCTGCTTTTAGTTTTCTGAGTGATCAAGGGGGCTGGCAACGGTGGTTTTTTGTGGGAGTGGCATCGGTTGTCAGTCTGATGCTGGTCATCTGGCTTGCCCGAATGAAAAAAGATGAAAGATGGCAGGCATGTTCCATGGCTCTGATACTGGGAGGTGCACTGGGCAATCTTTATGACCGGTTCATGAATGGTTACGTCGTGGATTTCTTGCTGGTGTATTATGACGGCTGGTATTTTCCATCCTTCAATCTGGCGGATATGGCCATTACCTCCGGTGCTGCGATGTTGATTCTGGATATTTTCCGGCCTCAACACAACAGTCATAGCTGAAATTATATCGGACTGTGAGGCACCCGGAACCTCTTGGCTGACGGTTGCCATTGTCTGTGTATGAATGGATTTTTCGAAAGCGGGTATAGAAAAACAATGTCTGATGTTGTGGTAGGACCAGGAAAGCAGGTAACGCTGCACTTCGCCCTGAAACTGGAGGACGGGCAGGTGGTAGACAGTAATTTTGATGGCCAGCCTGCCACTTTTGTCGTGGGGGATGGAAACCTGCCTCAGGGTTTTGAGCAGGTGATCTATGGTCTGTCCGAGGGCGATCAGGGCAGTTTCAGAATTCCTCCTGCCGGTGCTTTTGGCATGCCCAATCCTGAAAATATCAGGGAATTTGCCAGGGACAGTTTCTCTGGTGACATGGCGTTGCAGGAGGGCTTGGTCGTTTCTTTTGCCGATGCGGCCAACTCTGAGCTGGCTGGCGTTATTACAGGTTTGACAGACAGTCATGTTCAGGTGGACTTCAATCATCCACTGGCAGGTAAAGAACTGTTGTTTGAAGTGAACGTTCTGAACATCACTCAAGCGGCTAATACACCAGAAACTCATACACTAGATAAAGAGTGCTGAGGTATGAAAATCAGGCTGGCAAATCCCCGGGGATTCTGTGCAGGCGTTGACCGGGCTATCGACATTGTAAACCGGGCTCTGGATGTTTTTGAGCCTCCTATTTATGTGCGTCACGAAGTTGTTCACAACAAGTTTGTGGTCGAAAATCTCAAAGAGCGTGGTGCCATATTTGTCGAGGAGCTTCATCAGATACCGGATGATTCTATCGTTATTTTCAGTGCTCACGGTGTTTCCAAAGCGGTCGAAGCAGAAGCTGACCGTCGAGGTCTGAAAGTCTTTGATGCATCCTGTCCTCTGGTCAAAAAAGTCCATATGGAAGTTGTGCGGTACTCCCGTGACGGCATGGAGTGTATTCTGATTGGTCATGATGGTCATCCCGAGGTGGAAGGTACCATGGGCCAGTACGACGACGCTAATGGCGGGAAGATGTACCTCGTTGAAACAGAAGACGATGTTCAAAAACTGGCAGTGAAAGATCCGAAACATCTTGCTTACGTGACTCAGACGACACTGTCCATGGACGATACTGCGAGGGTGATTGATGCTCTGAGAGTCAGGTTCCCTGAAATTAACGGACCACGTAAAGACGATATCTGCTACGCCACTCAAAATCGTCAGGATGCTGTGAAGGCTCTGGCATCGGAATGCGATACAGTCTTTGTGGTAGGTTCTGTGAACAGTTCCAATTCCAATCGCCTCAGGGAGTTGGCAGAAAGAACAGGTGCATCAGCTTACCTGGTTGATGGTGCTGATGATATTCAGCCTGAGTGGCTGGAAGGTAAACAAACTCTGGGTATTACCGCAGGTGCTTCCGCTCCTGAAGTGCTGGTGAAAGGTGTTATCAACCGACTGATTGAATTAGGCGCTGAAGAGCCGAAAGAGCTTGAGGGTGAAGAAGAGAATATTGTTTTCACTATGCCCAAAGAACTTCGGATCGTAGAAGTTTGATTTCTAAATGCTTAACTGAATCCTGATTGCTCTGGTACAGCCTTTGCTTATAAATAACCTGTGAATAGTTATCTTTTCAGGGAAGAGAATGTTGCAGGTTATGGATTCAGTGTTGTTGATTGGAGACCGTTCGTCTCGACTATCTGTTTTGAACCGCGCACTGAATGAGTTTGGTTATGAAGTCATTGAGCGACAAGAACAGAATGAGGACCTGCTGACCCTTGTCTCCAGCCTCTTGCCCGATATTCTGGTGATTGGTCTGGATAAACCTGCCCCTTCGCTTTTGGAAAAGCTCGCTTTGATCAGTAAGGCTTCTCCACTTCCTGTCGTCATGTTTGTAGAGCAAACCACCGAGAATATTGTCCAGCAAGCTATTCGATCCGGTGTTAATGCCTACATCGTGGCTGACCTTCAGCCACAACGCCTCAAAACTATTATTGACGTAGCCGTTGCCCGCTTTCAGGAATACCAGTCATTGAAAGATGAGCTGGTGCAGACCCGGAATCTTCTGGAAGATCGAAAGATATTGGACAGGGCTAAGGGTTTGCTGATGACCAGGCAAGGGATTAGTGAAGACCTGGCATATAAAAAGTTAAGAAAGATGGCTATGGATAACGGCAAAACTATGGCGGCTGTGGCCAGAAATGTCATTGATGTTTTCAACATGCTAGAAGAAAAAACGTCATGATCGGAGGGTTGCACGTTGTTGGTGCGCATTTTCACTGCGATGCACCAAGCTGAAATAAAATGAAAGAAAATTCAAAAAATAAGCATTGTTAGAGACTGAAAATAGTTGGCATTAAAAATGCTTAAAGTCAGCTACAACAATAAAAAATGTTCCTGCCAAGGGTGGCAGGAACAGACATTCACAACAAAGGCGTTGTGAAAGAGAGCAAAGGCGCTCACCGCTGTCTGGAAGAATTTCCAAGGCGCGGTGGGCGCTTTTTTTTACATGGATGTACTGTGTCCCTGAAATGCAAGACGACAGGATGTGGTTGTCAGAGCGAAGCAGGCGCCATAGCCGAGGAGCCATTTTCAGGGAGCGGTGCAGAATAATAAATCTTTAGGTAGCAGGGCTGTGAGCTATCAGTAGAGATGTTGGGAGTAATGAATGAAGTGGTTTAAACCCTTAAAGTCGGTCGCACTGAGTGCTCTGATTAGCGTCAGTGGTCTTGTATCGATGCAGGCAAAGGCTGAGTTGGGCTATCCAGAAAAAGAAGAGCTGAGGTTTGGTTTCATCAAACTGACGGACATGGCTCCCATAGCCATCGCCTACGAAAAAGGTTACTTCGAAGATGAAGGTCTGTACGTCACGATTGAAGCTCAGGCAAACTGGAAGGTCTTGCTCGATGGTGTGATCGATGGACGACTCGATGGCGCGCACATGCTGGCCGGTCAGCCTATTGCTGCGACTATGGGTTATGGGACTAAAGCTGAAATTATCACTCCGTTTTCCATGGATCTGAATGGTAATGGTATCACCGTTTCCAATGAAATCTGGAAACAGATGAAGCCAAATATTCCCAAGCGGGCAGACGGCAAGCCTCAACATCCTATCAAAGCCGATGCCCTGAAGCCGGTTGTGGAAAAGTACAAAGACGACGGCAAGCCATTCAACATGGGCATGGTCTTCCCGGTATCTACACACAACTATGAATTAAGGTACTGGTTGGCAGCAGGTGGCATTCACCCTGGATATTATGCTCCGCACAAGGGAGATACTTCGGGTCAGATTAATGCTGACGCACTGCTCTCTGTGACTCCACCACCCCAGATGCCAGCCACTATGGAAGCAGGCACGATCTATGGTTACTGCGTAGGTGAGCCCTGGAACCAGCAGGCTGTGTTCAAAAATATCGGTGTTCCTGTTGTTACGGATTATGAGATCTGGAAAGACAATCCTGAGAAAGTGTTCGGTATTACCAAAGCCTTTGCCGAGAAATATCCCAACACCACGATTCGTCTGACCCGTGCATTGATCCGTGCTGCCAAATGGCTGGATGAAAACAACAACGCCAACCGTCCTGAAGCCGTGAAGATACTTTCCCAGTCCAATTATGTCGGTGCTGATTACGATGTTATTGCCAACAGCATGACCGGGACTTTCGAATATGAGAAAGGCGATAAACGTGAAGTACCGGATTTCAACGTCTTCTTCCGTTACAACGCGACTTATCCTTACTACTCTGATGCGATCTGGTATCTGACTCAGATGCGTCGTTGGGGACAGATTCCTGAAGATAAACCCGATGCCTGGTACGTCGACATTGCCAAGAAAGTTTATCGTCCAGACATCTACGAAGCAGCTGCCAGGTCCCTGATTAAAGACAAACTGGCTAAGGTCAGCGACTTCCCGAACTTTGCTGAAGAAGACGGGTTCAGAAATCCACAGACTCACTTCATTGACGGTATCGTCTACAACGGCAAGAAACCTAATGAGTACATCAACAAGTTCAGTATTGGTCTGAAGCAGGGCGACAAGATCTGATTTCGTCTTGAATGGATCAGCCTGAGGGTTGATCCATGCAAGCTCGGACTGAATTGTCCGCTCAAGGCTGTTTGGGGGAGAGAACAAACATGACAACTGAAACTGCGTTGGCCAATAACAACATCAATAAGCCAATTATTTCCGAAAGTCTTAAAACAACAATAACAAAAACCTTTAAAACCCTGCTGATTCCTTTTGCCGGCATCCTGGTCTTTCTGATGATCTGGGCAGGAGCCGCCAGCAAGATTGATACATCACTGGGCAAATTTCCCGGACCGTCGGCAGTCTGGGAGCAAATGGGGTCGCTTTATGAAGAGCATAGCGCTGAACGAGTGAAAGAGCAGGCCTTCTATGAGCGACAAGAGAAGCGTATTGAAGCCAGACTGGCGAAGGATCCGGATTACGTACCCAAAATCCGTGCCTACACCGGTAAAGAAACGTTTCCAGACCAGATCTTCACCAGCCTTATCACTGTGCTGAGTGGATTTGTCCTGGCAGCAGTCATCGCCATACCCCTGGGGATTGCCATAGGACTGAATAAAACCCTGAATGCGGCAGTGAATCCTGTTATTCAGATTTTTAAACCGGTTTCTCCTCTGGCTTGGCTACCTTTGGTGACCATGGTCGTCAGTGCTGTTTATATCAGTCCTGACCCTTTGGTAGCCAAGTCCTTTTTAAATTCCATGATTACCGTCACGCTCTGTTGTCTGTGGCCCATGGTAATCAACACTTCAGTGGGCGTTTCTTCTATTGAGAAGGATCTGGTGAATGTCAGCCGTGTGCTGAGACTGCCAGCCCTGAAGCATGTTCAGAAAATTGTTCTGCCCGCTTCCATACCGATGATTTTCACTGGTATGAGATTGTCGTTAGGCGTTGCCTGGATGGTTCTGATCGCTGCAGAAATGCTGGCTCAGAACCCCGGTCTTGGAAAGTTCGTCTGGGATGAGTTCCAAAATGGCAGCTCAAACTCTCTGGCCCGGATTATGGTGGCGGTTATCGTCATCGGGTTTATCGGTTTTCTGTTGGATCGCACCATGCTTCAGCTGCAGCGTTTTGTCTCCTGGGACAAGGCCGGCACAGCCAGTTAATTCAACACGGAGGTGAAACAGACATGAACGCTCAAAAAGCAGCCAGCACTTTATTGGATATCAGCCATATCGACATGGTGTTTGATACGCCAAAAGGTCCATTCACGGCACTGAAAGGAGTGGACCTGAAGATCAGCAAAGGAGAATTTGTTTCGCTGATTGGCCATTCGGGTTGTGGTAAGTCAACAGTACTGAACATTGTTGCCGGGCTATACCAGGCCACTACCGGAGGCGTAGTCCTTAACGGTAAAGAAGTCAGGGAACCGGGGCCGGAAAGAGCCGTCGTGTTCCAGAATCATTCTTTGTTGCCCTGGCTGACAGCCTATCAGAATGTTGAGCTGGCGGTTAAGCAGGTGTTTGGACGCTCAAAAAGCAAGTCTGAAACCAAAGAATGGATAGAGCATAACCTCGAGCTGGTGCATATGGAGCATGCCATGCACAAGCGACCTGAAGAAATTTCCGGAGGGATGAAGCAGCGTGTCGGCATTGCCAGGGCTCTCTCCATGCAGCCGGAAATTTTGCTGATGGATGAACCCTTCGGTGCCCTCGATGCCCTGACCCGGGCTCACATGCAGGACTCTTTGATGGAGATCCAGCAGGAGCTGAACAATACCGTCATTATGATTACCCATGATGTGGATGAAGCCGTGTTGCTGTCAGATCGTATCGTCATGATGACCAATGGGCCAGAAGCCACTATTGGTGAAATTCTTGACATCAATCTGGAACGTCCCAGAGATCGCTTGGCTCTCGCAGAAGACCTTGAGTACACCCGCCTGCGCTCAGAAGTATTGAAGTTCCTCTATGAGAAACAACGCAAGGTGGAAAACATTAGCAAGCATAAAAAGAAAAAAGAAGCTTCCGGCAGTAAGAAAAGCTTTCAGGCTGCGTAGTATCCGAAAGGATAAAAACGCAGCTCAATCAACAATAACAACAATAAATCAGCAATGAGCGAGAGAAATAATTTTTGTCGCCCCGGTGATAAAAGATTATTCACAACAAAAAAACGGAGTTTAAGTCCTTGAAACACACAAAGGTAACACTACTGGCAGCAGCTATTGCGGGGGCAGCGGCTGTCTCAACGACTCAGGTACAGGCCGATGAATTTATAGAAGCGCTTACCGGCGGGGAGGCGTTTGGTGACTTCAGGCTCAGATACGAGACGGTTGATCAAGACAATACCAAGAAAGATGCTAAAGCACTGACGCTTCGGTCTCGATTGGGATACAAGACAGGTGATTATTATGGCTTTTCTGGCCTTTTGGAATTTGAAGACTCGAGGTCCATAGCGGGTATTGATGATTACAATGATACGGTTGGCAATGGTACTGACTATTCTGTGATTGCTGACCCGGGAGTTACGGAAGTCGATCAGGCGTTTATTCAATATAAAATGGAAGGGTTGACTGCAAAGCTCGGCAGACAGGTCATCGCTTACGACAATCAACGTTTTGTAGGGCATGTGGGCTGGCGACAGGATCGACAAACCTTTAATGCCCTTAGCGCTGATTATATGCCTGTTGAAGGATTGTCACTGAAGTACGCTTACATCAACAAACGCAACCGGATTTTTGCAGAAGAAAAGGATCTGAGATCCAAGGATCATTTGCTCAATGCTTCTTATGCCACACCCTTAGGCAAACTGACCGGTTACGCGTACTTACTTGAGTTGGATGATGATACCGACAACAGTCTGGATACCTACGGCGTGCGACTCTCAGGTTCGGCAGATGTCAGTGACCTGAAACTCCTCTACACCGGAGAGTATGCCACTCAGGAGAGCGAATCAGGCTCAAATAAATACGATGCCAATTTCTACTTTGTCGAAGGTGGAGTAGCGATATTCGGTATTACCACCAAAGTGGGTTATGAAGTGCTGGGCTCTGATGATGGTAATTATGGCTTCTCGACACCACTGGCTACCGCTCATAAGTTCAATGGCTGGACGGACCAGTTCCTGAGCACTCCTGCTGAGGGTCTTAAAGATCTTTATGCTTCGGTGGGTGGCAAGCTCTTTGGTGGTAAGTGGTCGGTTACCTATCACGACTTTACTGCTGACGAAGAGACCGCCACTGTTGAAGATCTGGGTAAAGAGATCGACCTGGTTTACAGCAAAAAGTTTGGGAAACACTATAACGCAGGTGTGAAGTATGCGACCTACACTGCCGGCGATGAGGCTGCTGGCAAGGTCGATACTGATAAATTCTGGTTGTGGGTGGGTTTAAGTTTCTAACATTAGCGAAAAGGGAGGCTTGAGCTTCCCTTTTTCATAATAGGTGCAAGTAGACGTGCAGAGGAGGTATTTGATCATTTCACTGTAAGGTGAGTCTGTTATTCTGATCTCTCAACTCAGGAAGTATCGCTATGACTTTTCAAACGAATTCTGCCATCAAACCCAGAATGGTGGGCTCTGTGCCTGTTCTTGAAATCGACAACCCTTTTGCCAACGCCATGATTTCATTGCAAGGGGGACAGGTTTTGAGTTATCAGCCAAAAGGTCAGGAGAAAGTCCTCTGGATGAGCCCACTGGCAGATATGACTGAGGGAAAAGCGATTCGTGGTGGTGTGCCCGTTTGCTGGCCATGGTTTGGTTCCAGAAAGGAAGGAGGCCCCAATCATGGTTTTGCCCGTACAAAACTTTGGCAATATGAGTTGAGTGAAACGCTGGACAATGACAAGACCAGAGTCGTGTTGTCTTTGCCCATCGACGGTGTTCAAGAATGGGATGGGAAAGCAGGCCTGGGTATAGATATTATTGTTGGAGAAACACTGAGAATCAGTCTGACCTCCAGAAACAATGGCTCCAGGAAGGTTCAAATAAGTCAGGCGTTGCATACTTATTTTAGTGTTTCAAATACGGATCTGATCTGGATTGAAGGACTGGATGGGAAACGTTACCTGGATGAGACCGACGAGAGCAGAGCTTTTATTCAGGAAGGCGAAGTGATCATCGAGGGTGAGGTTGACAGAACCTATATTGATGACAACGAAACCTGCATCCTGCATGATCCCGGTATTGGAAGAAAAATCACTATCAAAAAATCCGGTAGCAACGGCACAGTTGTCTGGAACCCGGGGCCTGTTCGGGCAGAAAAAATGCACGACGTGCCTACTTTTGATTACAAGTCTATGGTTTGTGTGGAAACGGTAACCTTGCCTCAGGTTCCCGTAGAGCTGGAGCCGGGGCAGAGTCATGTTTTGATGGCTGAGATTTTTGTGGGGTGATTGGTTTTTGCAGGAAGCCCCCAATTTTGCTGAGGGCTTTTTTTCTTGTGGCTAGTTCCAGGCTCCCGCAGCCGTGCCACCACGAGTCCCTACAGAGTCTAATGTAATAGTGGCATTGGCGGTTATGCCGGAGCTTCCTGTGGCCGTTGCCGTCAGCGTATAGGTTCTGCCATTCGCAGGTACTGCAATGGCCAGATTGAAGTTGGCATTACCACTCTCTGGGCTCTGGGTAACAAAAATGCTGGGAGCACCATTGTTGTCATCTCCACCTCCAACGGAAGCGCCCAGGTAAGAGCCTCTTTGAGCTCTATGTCTCTCCATTGCTCCAGCTAGTCCAATCAGAGATGACTCAGCATCCCTCATAGCAGAAGTAGTGACATGCTGGTTGTAACTTGGCACTGCTATAGTTGCCAGAATGCCAATGATTGCGACAACAATCATCATTTCTATCAGAGTAAAACCCTTAATATTCCTCTTCACTGTTACTCCCCTTTATTATTTCTTTTGTATCCAGTAAGTGTTACCTTCCGGGCTTCCTGAATTCAGTTTTTCAGGATCAAGTCCCCTGATAATGTAATCCTCTTTTGTCCCGCTGCCATCAGCGTTTGAAGCAAGTCTGACAAAGACTGAGTTGCCCACAATGCCATTAGTTTCAATTTCGTCTCTTTCAACCAGTTTACCAGTCAGGTTTACTTGCCAGCTCCAGGCTTCTCCTGCAACAGCTGAGCAGGTGTTAGATGCTTGTGCAGAGGGTATGTAAGTATTGAAATAAATCTGAGAAGAGTAGATCGCGGGATCACTCATGACCTTCTCGTCATTTCTCATGTTCATAAACCAGCCGTAGTTATTGGTTGCCCCGAACTTGGCTATTTCCGCAGTGCTGGCATTGCCATTGCTGTCTGGAGTGAAATTGGCAAGAGTACCGACATTGTGCTTGATTGTCGTGTGAGGAGGTACAGCCTTGCTACTTCTGTTGGCAGTATCGACGGTGGGGTTTGCCAGTTTTGGTGAAACCAGCATGTAAAATCTATCTTGAACATCACTATTGAGTAGACCCAGAGGATCTGGACGCAATCCTGAGCCAATGCTGATTGCAAGTTGCCTTTTACCGTTCAGAGCCAGGTCAGAGATGTCTGGGCGAGTGAAGAATTTTCTTGCATTTATCTTCTTCTGAGTCGCTGTCATATCATTCGAATAGCCGATGTATGCAATGACGCCATCATCACTGTCTGAGAAGCCGCCTCCATCATCATCTGCAGCCCATATGAGATGTTGTTTGTCACTGAGACTTTGGACGGCACAGTTACTGACACTTCCATTTGAATCTGCTGTGCAGTTGTTAATATAAAGTCTCCAGACTTGCCCTCCAGTATCAGCAAAGAAGAGCTGGTCGCCATATCCATCACCATCGATATCCGCTACCGTCACTCCACCTGGAATACTGTACTTCATTTTGTTCAAGGTGAGAGTATGTCCACTTGAATGACTGGCAGACCAGATCAAAGCTCCGGTTTTTGCATCGACAATATAAATTGCATTTCCCATGCTGTCTTGTGAATACAGAGCCTGAGAATCCTGGTTGACATCATAACCCCCGGAGAAAATCAGTACGTCCTTGCTATCAGCACCAATTTTGAGCTTGGTTCGAACCGGTCTTGACCAGGATTGCCCTAATTGCTGGAAGGGGGCCACACCGCCATTAATGTACCAAAGCATTTTTGGATTGCCGGTATCAGTCACATTCAAGGCATAGTAATTTCTCCCTCCCCTTCTCATGCCTACGTAGGCGTAAACAAACTCTCCATCATTTGGAGTTGTCTTACTCAACTCCTCTGTAGTGTTACCATCGTTGTCTTTATCTGCAGTATCTGCTCCACCATATATGACGCCATTCTTATTCACATCATTTGCCCAAAGAACCAGATGACCATCTAATCCGTAAGGGCGTCCATGACCCGGTGTTCTATTAGTAGAACCATTGGTATTTAAGTGCCTGACATTGGGAAGTAATTCCTTTGGCATATAGGCAAACAGTTCTTCACCTGTCTGCGCATTAACAGCGTGGAACATGCCATCATTTGTACCGAGGAAGAGGGTGAGGTCAAGCTGGTTTTCTGCACAGCTGAAAGGAGCACTTGCAGAGTAGTTTTTACATTTATAATTGACCAACGCAGGTGTGGAGTGAAGTGGGTCTCCGATACCTTTGGAACGATCCCTGATCCAGTTAATAAGCTCATCTCTTTCGGTCGTTTGACTATCGCTTAGTCCGAACAGAGTCGGTGATAGCGAATTATTTGTATCTACGACTGCATTAGTGCTGGTTAAGATTTGAGCGCCACTATTTACACCTGCAGGACTACTACCAAGAAAGGTATAAACTTTTCGATGACTACTATTGGAGGATGAAACCGAGAGGATATCATTTACACCACCCTTTTCGACTTTACCGCCGTCAATACTTGTGCTCCAGAAACTAAACGCATCTTCTTTGAAAAAACCTGTAGAGGTATCTACGGCGGGCTTAGGCGTTGAGCTGTTATCATATATTTCAGCAGGATCTCCCAGCAATTGATACTTTTTCAGGTTGCCCTGCCAGCGATCGGTCTCTGAAGGTTTGAATATAGAATAATATAATTTGTTGAGGTGTCCGGAACGGTTAAATGAATTTGCGGCTACACCAGGTGCTGCAAATGTACTTTCGTTATCAAGAATACTGTTGACAATGTCGTTAAAAGCATCCGCCAGCTCCTTCGCATCAGAAGCAACAAAATAGCTACCCTTACCTTCCGCCGCTAAATCTTCCATGAATTTTTTTGCATTCTGATCTGTTTGAGTTGCAAAGGCTATTGTATGGGTCGTGACTACGTTATCAGATTCAATAGAGCTGCTGAGGTCATTGGTTGCCATCCAGTCTGCCAGTGTCCTGCCACACTTTTCACCATCATTGCTGGCGTCAGCTGTGCAGCTCTGTCCTGTCAAACTGGCAATACCATTCTTTGCTGCGTCGGTATTACTATTCGCTTGCCCATCTGTAAGTAATACCAGGTGGTTAGTCTGACAGGCGTTTATAATAGGGGAACTCTTTCCTGCGAAGCTGCTTGTATAATATTTGGCGGAGTCATACATACTCGGAACAATAGGAGTTCCTCCACCTGCTGACATGTTCTGAACCAGGGAGACCAGATGATCTTTTACCCGGTATCCTGCACTACTATCGATTCCTCCACTGGCAACTCTGACAATCAGTCTAGGTGAATAGGAAGGGCTTCTATCAAAACTCCTGACATAGCGTTCACCTCCAGTCGCTTTGAATATGAAAGTCAGGTTGTTGCCTGCTCGCCAACCATTTCGGTTGATGACTTCATTGATAATATTCTTGATATCAGGTGAACGGTAGGTTGTCCCATTACTCCAGCTTTGGTTTATACCCCAGTCAACGTATGCTGAAGTCAGGCTGTTTCTTTTCGTTATATTTCTGTAGCCACTGGTAAAGGCAGAAGAAGTATCTTTGTCTTCGGCTTGAATTCTGATGTTCATGTTGCCATAGCTATCAGCATCGGAAGTCAGTTCCAGATAAGCTTCAAGAATGGTGGCATTTTTTTTCAGTGGAAGGTTTGGGTAATGCAGCCCGCCGCTTGAGTACGTACTCTGATTTCCACCAAGTCGTATTTCATTGTATTGGACGTACATGTTTCCATCATAATGCCACTCATAGGCATCCTGATCAGAACCGTTTATACGAGTATTAAGTGTTGCAGTTAAACAACCACTGCCATCTGCGGGTGGAGTATACTCGACAACAAGGCGAGGTTTTTTGGAGCTGTTACCATCAATGTTGTGTGCAATTCGGTTGCCATCACCTGAGCTTTTTTGGAAATAGAAGGTACTGCTGTTATTACCACACCAGTTACTGTCGTTAACTACCTGTTGAAGCAGTGTTGTTACATTGACATCATACTTGCTGGGATTTTGTGAAGTTCCCTGAGTCCAGTTGCCTGGTGTCCAAGATATAGAACCAAATTTTTCTCTGCTGCTGAGGTTCTGGTGGCTCTCAGAAAACGGGCCATTGTGGCTACCTGTTGGCTTACCAGCATAAACATTCAATGAAATTGGAGCAGAGCGATTTTCCGAAGATGTGAACTCAATTTTAGCGCTATTAATTGTTGAACCACTGGGAATACCAACTGACTGGAAGCGAATCCCAGTCATTTTCTCTGTTGTACTCTCAGGTACAGAGTATTTGATATACAACTTTGGAGCGTAGCTCGCATTGTGGCCGTTGTTTTCTTGCTCCTTATAAATATGTCGATCATTTGGTGTCCCTCCAGTAACCTCCATAAACAAGGCAAGGTTTTTTAGCTTTTCGCCTGCAACCCAGTTGAGTGAAGAGTCGTCCAGTATAGATTGGATAATGTTTGAAATGTCGTCAGATTCGCTGTTAGTGCCTTCTGACCAATCATTTGGAGACCAGAGTGTATTAGCAGACGTTCTATTTCTGTTGCCATAACTACTTTGATTAGGTCCCATCGGCTGTGGATTTTTTGCCAGTTCTGCATCGATTTTTATCTCTACGAACTCACTGGATGCATATCGGCTGCGAAATTTGATACGAGCTTCTTCAATAACAGCATTGGAAGGTATATTTAAATCTCTAAAATAAAGGCCATTTAACTGGGTGCTATAAAATGAGTAGTATGATGTGTCATACCAAATTGAACCATCTGAAATAAGCCCTTCAGGACTGTCATAATAGTTTTGAAGCTGATAGGTTTGTTCTTGATCACTTATAGCCGAATTGCTCACTATACCAAGGATCAGTTTGTTGGAAGATGTAGTTACTGTTCCTGTTGCAATATCCTCATTTGCATCATCAGTCGATTCCAAAAGCTCAGGTGTCCCGGCCAGAATAATATTTGAGCCATACAGAGAGTCTATATCTGTAACGGGAAATGTCAGTCTGCTGGGTTCCCCGGATCTGGCATGAAGTTTCATTAAGCCAGCATTGATATCAGATGCATTGCTCATAATGTCAGAAAATGCAACTTTCATGACGTCCAGCCGAGAATCCTCTCCATAACCAGCATCATCATTATCAGTCAGAGACCAGTCCATAGAGCCAGAGTTATCCAGTATAAAAAGGACGTTTGGCTTAATGCTGCTGTCGTAATTAGGATTGCTCAGAAAAATGTCAGTGTCGTCTGCAGAGGACAGAGTACTGGTTGTTAATAATAAAGAGGTGACTAACGTTGTTAGCCCTTTTCGAAACAACATTATTATTATCCTGTTAGTTTGAGACGACGTCAGGCTTTATAAAGCCTTCTTCGAGCACCGTGCTGATATTCATAGCGGTAAGTTCTGATGTGGCTTCAGTGGTATAAACGTAAACCTTTGGTGCAGAACCATCAGCACTTAAAGAGTTACCCCCCAGAATACCTGTCCGAACAGTATTTGTGTTGGACTGAATCTGCAGGCCAGTGACTGAATTGCTTGTCGTTGAACTTAAACTAAATCCACCAGGATCTTTAGCTTGCTCTGATGCTATTGGGCTATCAGATAACATGACTTGAGCTTCAATCAAAGAGCTGTCTGCAGTCTGAAAGGTTGAGTTCTTCAGCTGATAGTTAAATGAAATTCTCTGGCCGTTTGTTGAGAGGCGACTACTCCCTATAGCAACGATGGTGATCAGCAGTAGTATGATCAATGAGACGAATAAGATCGCACCATCTTGTTTAGTCTTATTCATGTTTAGCCTCTATTTCTCAGCTGAATGGTGCTAGTAAATACTCTTCTCAACCTGCGGTCATTAGGCTGAAATGTACTTTGAGCAGCTTGCACATTTAAGATGGGGTAAGACTGATTATTTTGCTGTGAGCTGACTGGGAAACTTGAAGAGACCACCATACTGAGTTTTATATGAGTAATATTGCAATCACCAGACGAAATTTCTGTAGATGAACAGCTTTCGGCATATTTAGTGTTTCCTGATGAATCCGTAATGCCCAGGAGAAACTGCAGGTTCTCTACCCCTTCTACCATCTCATCCCCGTTCACGAAAAGAGCGGGAATAGTATTTCCGTCAGTGGCTGTTAATGGGTTATTGCTCGAGTCCAATCGGTCTTGAACTGCATATGTGCTTCCATTTGCAGAACCCAGTTGATACAAAATAGGACAAAATTCAAGTGTTGCTGTCGAGCAATCATCAGGAATAGCAAAGCCTGATAAGTTAATACCGTTGTCGTTCTCTCCGATTGGAGTGACTCTTTCATTACTAGAGGTTTCAGGATTGGTTGTGATGCATGCTGCAGCTTGTTGGGGCTTGAAGGTGGCAACTTTTTGTCCATCAGTGATCAAGAATATATCGTCTGAGTCATAACAGATTGCCCGGTCAAACTGTAACTGGTTGCCATTGGCTGTGTCATAAAAGTTGACAACTCTTACAACTCCATTTCCTGCGTTGCTATCACTCAAGTCCATTGATTTACTGGTTTCGAAGGCTCTCTGTACTCTCAGGATGTCACTGTTTGTGGCATCAGTAGTGTCTGCAACAATACTCACTGCCTGCTGTGAAAGGTCAACCAGAGAATTGGTTTCTGGTACAACAGAGCTTGGAGCATTGCCTTGAAAACCGGCCATCCGTACGTCTTTCTTGATGACTTCCATGGCAATGCGAGCACTATCTTGAACCTGGGCAAGGGCCGTTTCCGATGAACTGTTGGAAACGCTGTCTGCGAACATTCTGGTAACGCCGAGCATCAGGACTGCACTTAATGCCAAGGCAATGATTAACTCTACCAAAGCCAAACCTGTTTGCTGATGAGGCATCTGAGTAGTTGTCATAATGTAAACCTCATCTCATAACTCTTGTTTAACTCTTGCTTGTTGCCATTATCTGTACCTGCTTCCGTCCAGTTAATAGTCAGAGTAAATTCATTAGCGTTTCTTACCAGACTGGCAGTGCTTCCCGGTAGAGCAGATTGCCAATTATTCCCGCTCAGACCTATACCTTGAACATCGGTGATATTGTCAAGCCACTCCCTGATATCCTGTGTTGCGAGCTGGGTATTGGTACAACCTGTAGAAATACAATTTGGAGAGTTTGGAGCCGCCTTTTGTGAACCATCAGCTTCAATAGAAATGTCTGAATAGCCGTCACTGAGAGCTGTGCCAGGATTACGTCTCATCCGCTCGGCAAGGTCATAAGCAAGCATCGTGGCCTGGCTGCGATTTAAAGCTCCATTGGAAGATTGCATGCTCAGTATCTGTAACCCTGCCACGCCAAGAAGGCCAATGGCCAAAACTAATACTGCCACCATTATTTCGATCATGGTAAAGCCCTTTTCTTTCTTCAACACGACGGAGTCCCTCCAATCCTTACCTGTCCTGAACCATTGATCGTTATACTATTTGCGTAGTTATTACCGCGTGAATCACAAACCGAGAGCGTATTGTTAGTCGAATGACCCTCGTCATTAAATGCAACGATTGCGCCTCCTGTGATGACATTTCCTGTAACGCCTTCAAACACTTTAAGCACAGTGTTGGTATTGGTTTCGAGAATGATATAACCGGCAGACCAGTCAGCGTTGTCACAGTTTGTCTGATCGGTGGATCCGCAGACCTGTACAGGAATATTTCGGGAGGCAGCTTCGCTTCTGGCGTATTGAAGAGCCGCAAGTACAGAGTTGGAGTTAGAGGTAATTCGGCTGTTTTGAATACTGCTCTGATAGCTGGGTATCGCAATACTGGCGACGATAGCGATGATGGCTACTGTCACCATTAGCTCTATCAGGGTAAAGCCTGAGTCGGTTGTTGAAATCTGAACATCCATTAGAAAGTAATTCTTATTATATTTATTTTTTTCTTTTCGCACGTTGCAAAGCGTGGACTGCAACGTTGCATGCCAGAGTTGATCACAATGTTTTTTCAGTTGGCAGTGGATATCGATAATCGGCATTTAGCCCGGACGAGCTGCGATAAATATTGTATTTTTCTTGTGTGTTGCAGGTTTTTATTCTGGTAAATAAAGTGGTGTTTGCCATTGGTCGGTTGAAGTGGTCTTACTATCCGGCCCTTAAGTGGTACTTCTACGGTTCGATATCAAGAACAACTAGAGTGCAGTAAGACGATGAAAAACCTTCTTCCTGAAGCATCGATGCAGAGAACTGATTATGGTGTTCAGACTGGTTCAAAAGCGGATAAGCAAAGCAGGGATGACGCTCCCTGAAATGCTGGTAACACTGTCTGTTTTTGCAGTTCTTATCGCCATTGCAGCTCCCTCTTTGAAAGACTTGTTGGCAGATCGTCGTGTCGCAGCACATACCCAGACACTGTTCGGCAGTATGTTGCTGGCCCGAAGTGAGGCTATTAAACGACGAAGTCCTGTTTCGATTTGCAAGTCCAGTAATGGGTCGGGGTGTGATAACTCACTGACGAACTGGAGCACAGGGTGGCTGGTGTTTGAAGATGAAGATGCTGATGGTGCTCTGGATTCGGGAGATCAGCTAATCAGGGTCTTTGAAAAAACGGAGAATCTGGTTTCGATGCAGTGGAATAACGGCAATACGCTGGGTTTTAACTATCATGGGCAAGCCCGACAAGCAGGCACTTTTACTCTCTGTGAAGCCAATTCGAGTGGCTTTGAAGTCAGGCAGATAGTCCTGAGTCTCACCGGGAGAGCAAGGGTGTCAGAGTCGGGAACGTGCAACTGATTAGACTGTGAAATCTACTGAGGTGCGTATGAAAGGAAGTACACGCAACCTGCTCAACCGACTGCGTCAGAAGGGGGTTGGCCTGATTGAGGTTATGGTGGCTCTGCTGGTGATATCCGTCGGTGTGTTGGGCATGGCTGGCCTGCAAACCAAAAGCCTTCAGCATAATCAGTTGGCTTATCTCCGCTCCCAGGCTGTCATTATTGTTAACGATATGATGGATCGTATTCGTGCCAATAAAACAGTCGCGGCCACAGGTAGTGATTACATTACCACGGAATCAGAGCATGTTGCTGCTGGTTGTACTACTCAGGATTTTATTAATAGTTGTGAATCTTCAGCCTGCAGTGAGTCTCAGTTAGCTACCTATGATGTTCAGCAATGGAAATTCCAGATGGCCTGTCAGTTGCCAGACGCCACAGGCTCTATTGCTATAGAAGATACTTCCTCGGGTCGTGTTTATGTCATCACTCTGAAGTTCAATGATTCCCGTGGTGCCCAGGCCGCACGGGAAGTGGTGTTGAGGAGTGCATTATGAATGGAGAGAGGGTAAGACAGGCAGGGTTATCGCTGGTGGAGATGATGGTCGCCCTGCTGCTGGGGCTTTTTCTTATCGCAGGTATTGGACACCTTTTTTTGACTGCCAATCGTACTTACATGCTTCAGGATGAACTCTCCCGCATTCAGGAAAATGCCCGCTTTGCTATTGATCTGATCGCAAGGGATATTCGCATGGCTGGTTCTACAGGTTGCCCCCTCAGTGCGGATATTGCCAATGCAGTATTTACCAGCATGGATGACCGCACCTGGATGGCGCACTTTGATAAGGGCATTCTGGGTGTTCCTGTGGCTAATCATTCCAGAGTCGATAGCAATGCTATTTCAGAGAGTGTTGTCATACACAGGATTGACCTGGAAAGCGGGCTGAATGTTGTCAGCCATAATACCGGCACAGCCAGAATGACGCTTTCGGAACCTCATAGTTTTAATCAGGGGGATCTTCTGGTTGCGGTTCGCTCTGACTGCCAGGGAGTTTCTGTTTTCAGTGCCGGAGCCAATACCACCGGCTCAACGGTCTCTCACGAATCAGCTTCCAGTGGCAACTTGTATAACTGCACCAGCCAGTTGGGTGGTAACTATAACTGTCTGACATCCGCTGCTGATGCCAGAGGCGAGAGTCATACCGGCTCACAGGTTTTTCCACTGTCGTCTGTCGTTTACTACCTCAGGGACAGCAATGGTGTTCCGAATCTCTATCGCAGGTTTGCCGGTGAAACAGCCTCTGGCGCAATTAATTCAGCTGAAGCGCTTCTTGAAGGTGTAGAAGACTTAAGTCTGCGTTATGGCTATGACACTGACGCCGATGGCATTGCAAATCAGTACAGGACCGCTTCAGACATAGGGTTATTCAGTCTGGATTGGCAAAATGTCACCAGTGTCCGGATGGAATTACTGGTTAGAAGTTTTCAGGAAGTGACGGACACACCTCAGTCCTATTTTTTTGCCGGAAACCGAATAACCCCCACAGATAATTTTTTACGCCGATCTTTTGTGTTCACCATGGAGTTGCGGAATCGAATTCCGCAGTGAGGATCGCTCAATGAAGAGTCCGATAGAGTCCCAGCAGGGAAGTGTGTTACTGGTCAGTCTGGTGCTGCTATTGATTATCACAGTAGCAGGTATTACTTCGATCAGGGTGGCCAGTCTGGAAGAGAAAATGACCGGTAACTTCCGAAATGAACAGTTGGCCTTTCACTCTGCCGAAGTAGGTGTGCTTGAGGCTGAAAATTATGTTGCCAATACTGTTTTTTCGCTTTCCAGTTTTAATGCGGACTGCAGTAATGGGCTTTGTTTCAATGGCACCCAGAGTACCGAGGTTGGAACCTGCGAAAATAGCACTGACAGGCCATGGGAAGATGAGTCTGTCTGGTTGACGTCTTCAAAGCATCGGACAACTGCCATCAATCTGGAGGGAGTTTCTGCTCAGGCCAAATACATTGTTGAGTTCCGGTGCTATCTACCTAAGGAAAGTGATGGCCCTATTCCCGACCCGGCCATTTTTAGTGACTGGGCCCAGTTTTATCGAATTACCGTACTGGCAACCGGTGGCTCGACAGATGCCAGGGTCATGTTGCAGACCACTTACAAGAAGAATGACTAGCAAGAAGATTGACTAGCAGAGCTTTAAGCTCAAGGAGTGCAGTCATGAAGATAAGACAAACACTGATAAAAAGCCTCTCTGTTCTGTCAGTCTGGTCCACTTTTGCATCAGCAGATCCTTCATCGAATCTCTATTCTTCGGTGCCACCACTGTTAAGTCGCAGCTCGGAGCCTCTGGTCATGTTGGTGATGTCGGTTGATCACGAGCTGTTTAAAAAAGCGTATCCGGATTACTCGGACCTGGATGGTGATGGTCAGTTGGATGTGACTTATAAAGACAACTTCGAGTACCTGGGGTACTTTGAAAGTCAGTGGTGCTATTCCTACAGTTCCTCTAATGGTCGTTTTTCTCCGGCTGCACAGGCAACCGGTAGCAACGGCCATTACTGCGATACATCAGCTGCGCCATGGAGTGGTAACTTTCTGAATTGGGCCACCATGAGTCGAATGGATGTGCTGAGAAGGGTGCTCTTTGGGGGTAAACGCTCTGCTGATACTGCATCTCTGACCGTTCTTGAACGAGCCTATTTACCCAGAGATATTCATGCTTTTGTCAAAGTCTACAAAGGCAGTGATCTTGCCAGTCTGACTCCTTACACTGGTTCCGTAAGTCTCTGCAATCTGGCGACCAGTGAAGGTGGTGAGCCAAAGCTTCGTATTGCCAGTGGACAATGGCCTCGCTGGGCATCCACTGAAGTGATTCAGTGCCAGTGGGGGACGTCCAACAGTCCTTCCAGCAGTGATGAGTTAGCAGAAAATACGGTTCGGGTTGAGTCTTGCGTAACAGGTAAAGATGCATCAACATCGGATCGTTGCAGAGAATATTCCAATGGCAACGCCAAGCCGATAGGTTTGCTGCAGCGCTATGGTGAAGATGGCAGTATCCGGTTTGGCCTGATCAGTGGCAGTTACGACAAGAATATTTCTGGCGGATTGCTGCGTAGAAATATCTCTAAAATTGGCGGTAACTCGTCGTCTTCTGATGATGAGGTCAATGTCTCTAATGGTATTTTTAATAACTCCGTCAATGGCATCATCCAGCACATCAACAGCTTCAGAATTGCCAGATACAGTTACAGTCAGAATAAATATACCGACTGCAGCACTTATGGCATTTCTATTGATACCTTCAAATCCGGGCGTTCAACCTATTCCAATCGACATTGCAGCAACTGGGGCAATCCACTGGCCGAAATGTATCTGGAGGCTCTGAGATACTTTGCTGGTCAGTCATCACCCTCCAGTGCGTTTGATACCAGTGTTGATGATCAATTTGTGTCAGGATTATCCACCGAGTCCTGGATTTCTCCTGTCACTTCAGCCAACGCTTGCGCCAACTGTTCTATTATTCTGCTGTCCAGTGGACTGAACTCTTTTGATTCCGATGAACTCTCGAGCAGTGCCGACTTGCCCGGCTTGTCCGGTACTGCCAGTGTCAATAGTAAAACCGATGAAGTGGGTGAGCTTGAATATAACAATAATTTCGCTGGTAACTATCTGGTGGGTGGGACTGGTAGCACACGACAATGTACAGCCAAGTATCTTAATGGGTTGTCAGAAGCCAAAGGTTTATGTCCTGAACTGCCTCAGCTGGAGGGTAGTTATCAGGTGTCCGGATTGGCTTTTTATGGCAACCAGACCGATTTGAACAGTACTCTCGATGGTGTGCAAAAAGTCAAAACCTATTCTATTCAGTTAGCAGAAAGTATGCCCAGCTTTACCCTGAATGCCGGTGGCAAGTCTGTCACTTTCCAACCGGTTTGTCATACCAGTTCCAATTTTGGCACGGGAACGAATTTCTCTGGAAGTGGTAGTGACTGCTCACTGACCGATGTAGTGGTAGAAAATACAGTACTGAATTCTGATGGTGAGGTTGTGGAAGGCAGCTTGCTGTTTACCTGGGAGGACTCTCTCTGGGGTAATGACTTTGATTATGATGCTTCTTCACGAATCAAATTTTGTGTAGGAACCCAGTGCACAGCCACTTCAGATTCAACCTTGAGCATTGGAAGCTTTGGCAGTGATCAGATACGAATGGCTGTTCATGTAGACGGTGTTTACGCTGGATTGAACTTGAGGTTCAGTTACACAATGGCCGGTACCTACGACGATGGATTACAAAATGATTTTGTCTACAAAGGGCAGGCGGGTTATGAAGTGAAAAACTTTACGGCCAGTGGCAACTCTGCAGGCCGACTGGAAAAACCGCTCTGGTTTGCGGCTAAATACGGAGGCTTTGTTGACCTTGATGGTGATGGTACTCCCAAGTATGACGATAATGGCGATGGGATTTCAGATGATGACCGTGAGTGGGACAGCCGAAATAATACTACCGGCTCGTTAGGGGCAGATGGTTTACCTGACAACTATTATTTCGCTCGCAATCCCAGTCAGCTAGAGGCTCAGCTAGGGCAAGTTTTACAGGATATTGTCAGCAGGGTCTCCTCTGCCACCAACGCAGCCCTTTTTTCGAACAGTCAGACCGGAACAGGTGTTCTCTATCAGGCTCTGTTTCAACCCGTTATGGAGTACAACGGTAAAACAATTTCCTGGGGAGGAATGCTTCATGCCCTCTTTGTAGACAGTAAAGGCTTACTCCGGGAAGATAGTAATGGCAATGACAGGCTTGATGATTACTCTGTTGACAAAATCGTAGAGCTGGTTTTTGACCCCAACTCCAACCAGACTCTGTTTCAGCGGTATTCTACTTCAGATTCAGGGGGGACACTGACACCCGATGGCGCTCTCCAGTCCCTCAATCAGCTGAATGCAATCTGGGATGCCAGAGATCAATTGTCCAGTCTCTCCAATGTCACCAGCCAGCGCACATTCAGTTCTCTCGCTTCAGGCGGCCGCCATATTTTGACCTGGTTGGATGAAAATAATAATGGTGTCGTTGATACCGGTGAAACTCTGCCACTGACGCCTGATACATTCAACACAATGGAAGGTTATTTGGGGGTTTCAGCATCTGAGGTTGCCAATGTCGTCAACTATGTTCGTGGTGAGGAAATCTCCGGAACCCGTTCAAGAACCATCGACTACGATGAAGACGGAGAAGATGACGTCTGGCGTCTTGGTGATATTATACATTCAACACCGCAGCTGGTCTCTTCTCCGGGAAGCCGGTTCGATGCCCTCTATTCCGATACCACTTATACCACCTTTTATGAACAATACAAAAACCGTCGGCACGTGCTTTACGTAGGCGGTAATGACGGAATGATCCACGCTTTTAATGGTGGCTTCTGGGATGAAAGTCAATATGGCTATAACGTTACTGGATACAATAACGAAGTCAGTCATCCATTGGGTTCGGAACTTTGGGCTTATACGCCCATGAATCTGCTGCCCCATCTGCAGTGGTTGAAAGAGCCTGACTATCCCCATGTTTATTACATGGATGCAGAGCCAGTAACTTTCGATGCCAACATTTTTGACAGTAATGACAGTGATTATCCCGGAGGCTGGGGAACCGTTCTGGTTATGGGTATGCGACTTGGTGGCGGTGGTTACGACGTGACCTTGGGAGGGAATAACAAAACACTGCGCTCTGCCTATGTGGTGCTGGATATAACTAACCCAGAGGCCCCCCCTAAACTGCTGGCGGAAATAACCCATCCGGAACTAGGCTTTACAACTTCCCGCCCTACATTGGTAAAACGTCGTGTGGCTGCCAAAGATAGCCAGGGTGAAGATGACTGGAGTCAAGCACCTACGACGAATGAATGGTATCTGGCATTTGCATCAGGACCTATCGGTACAGGTGAGGCTGGAATACGAACAGCACTGGATGATGGATCGAGTAACCAGAATCTCAAACTCTTTGTCTATGATCTGAAAAGTAAAGCTTTTGTGTCGGGCATGGCAGCTATGGATTCAGGGATTTCTCAGGCGTACGGTGGCAATACTACAGCCGTCGATTGGGATCGGGATTATAAGGACGATGCTCTTTATCTGGGCGCTATTGAAACCGGTACATCAACTCTGGATGGGAAGCTTCTGAGATTGCGTTTGCAGGATACCCTGACCGACTCAACACTGACAACGCTTCTTGACACCGGGAAGCCTGTTTCAGCCGCTCCTGTTGTGGCCTCAGACAAGAATCGTCACTGGCTTTATGTAGGGAGTGGAAGGCTTCTGACGTATGATGATAATCGCGCCACACAAACCCAGTCATTCTTTGGCTTCAAGGAGCCGCAGAGTAGCAACGGTGATTTAACGTATAATGCGGTGTCTTTGTCGGACTTGGTTAATACGACGGACGTACAGGTATATACCAATGGCACTGTCAATAAGAAAACCAGCAGTGGCAATGTAGCCTTTACTGTGGACTCCTCAACCGTCGGCAGCTTTACTGCACTTCAGTCAGTGATTGCGACCAAGAGTGGCTGGGTGCTTGATCTGGAGGGTGATGGTGTTATTCCTGCCGGAAGATCAATCACTTCGGCTTCCCGATTGTTTTCACTGGTTCTGTTCACTGAATACAGACCGTCAGAAGACAGTTGTCGAGTGGATGGCTCTAGCGCCCTGATTGGCTTGCATTACCAGACGGGGACCGCATCGCCCGATCCCGTTCTGGGTGGGCAGGATCAGGGCGATCAGGTCAGTGAGGATCTTTCCATAAAAAGAGTCAATCTGGGACTGGGTTATGCATCATCTCCCGTTATCCATCAGGGAGCCAGTGGTCATCGAACGGCGGTTACCCAGGGCGCTGGAGGCAGTATCAGCAGTCACGAACTGAATTACAATTTTCAGACTTCCGGTAGAATGTCATGGCGACAGATCTTGCGCATTCCCTGGGGAAGCGAATGATTCCATGGATCTCTGGTATTGCCCTTCATTCTTTTCGATTGGATATTTACAATCATTGTTCGGTATTCACCAAATATGTCACATAACTTCAGTATTGGGTAAAGTCATTATGCTTCACCCAAAAAGACCAGATAACGTCGCCAATCCAGACCTATTTTTTCGAGATAGGCAAGACTACAGCTCCGCACTTCTTCAGGGGAATAATCTCTGGATGCTTTGATGTCAGCAGGAACGGGTTCCAGAGGGACGTTATCACGCCGACACTGGTGGACAAATTGAAACCAGGCCTGCAAGAATTCATTGACCAGTTGTACCTCTTCAGCTGTTTTAGGGCAGCGAAAAAAACGGAATTCCATCGTTGGAAGTGCATCGATACCAGCTGTTCCGTTGATATGTAATAACGAGATCGCCATGTACTTTTCTGCAACGCCTGAAAGCGCATCAAATTGATCGCATGGCCAAAACTTCCATTTCCCGGTCATATGCTGAAAGTCGGTCATATGAACAAATCGACTGTAAAAACCAGTAAACTGTTTCAGGTTTTCCATTTTTTCTTCATTGGTTACTCCTTGCAGATTGCTGATGCAATAGTCCCCATCCATTAGTTTCGTATTATAATGCGCAATCATTTGATTCATCCTGACTATCGCGCTACCCTTCAGCTTCTCAAAATCACCGAATGTTTTATGCCATTGCGCCTCTCTGTCCGAGACAATTCGTTTATCATTACCAAAAAATCTGAGTAAATAGGGATTGTTTTGTAATTCACATTCGATTGCCATAATAATTGCGGGATCGCCGCCTGTAGCACTCAACACATCAACATGTTTGTGCCCCGAGCTATAACTGATAACCCTGTTATTGCGCAGGAAATCAATCGCATTAATCACCTTTTTAAAGCATTCATGGACATGTTTATCATCTAAATGGTATGGCTTACAGTTTATTTCAAGACACTCCATTGTATCCAGGAACGAGATAATCTCAAAATCATTGTTTAGGGTATACCGTCTCTGGTTATGTTTATTCAAACCAAGGTACTTAAAACCCTGCTGTTCAAGGCGCTCTTCAAGAGGATACAGGGCTTTATGCCTAGCTTCACTTTTCGTGTCCGATAAAGAGTTAAGATAATATTCGAACTCTTCTCCATATTTAAGGCATGGACTCATCAATGGATACCCGCTGCTCTCCACGAATTCGGACTTTTTGGCAAACATACTGTCAATAACATGCATATAGCGTCGTTCAAATATTTCTGCCATCATCGATTTGTTAAATGTTTCGCGCAGGTCATCATCGGTGCGTAAAACACGCGACAACAAATTATTATTGCCATAGCCAGAAGTTTTGGCAATCTTAATGAAATCGGATTTATGTTTGTCAATAAAACCAAATATAGCGATTAGCTCAGAAAACTTGCCGTAACGTGATAATATTTTTTCAAAAAATTGAAACAGTTGCCTGCGCAAAAGCCAGGGTACATTATCGCCATTCTTCCAGACTGGGATAAAACCGGTTTCTGCAAGATAATCAATCAGCATTTCAGCGAGATCATAATTTAGACCTTTGTCTTTAAAATAGTCTTTGTTAGATTTTACTCCTTGTGAATGCTCTTGGAATATTTTCTTCAGGACATCACAGATCTCAGTAACCCTTCCAGTATCGATTGTTTGGTCTGGCAAATATCGATTTTGTTCTCTTGCAAAAAAACCACGGTCTTCCCTGCAGATCCTCCTTGTATAATATAAAGCCGATAAAGATATTCAGTGCCTCATCGGTTTTATCATCTTCCTTCGTTTCTTCAAGCTGGTATTCCGGTTCTTTAACGTCAGACTTTTCGATGGTTATTTTTTGATAATGCAATGTTTTGATAAGGTTCTGCAAAGTTTCCCGAAGATGTTCAGCTGCGGACAGTGGAGCCAGGTAAGTATCATGACCTGAAGCGGATACTGGGCCAGGCCCGCCAAAGTGTGCAAGGCAAGAAACCTTGCGCTGTAAAACAGGTTGCTCTGAACCCGTGTAGTGACGTTTGCGATTAGCTGGCAAAAAAAACCTTGCCGCGTTGTCGCTGATAGACAGCCTGTCGACGCTGTCCTTTGGTGAGTAGGGCTCATTTCCGGTGGTCTTTCCATAGATGGCCCCAGACTGCGATATATTCATGTACTTAACTCTCTGAAGTAATGTTTTTTGTGAGCAGACTGACTTCGACTATTAAGTCCAAAAAAAGTTCAAAGAACGATAATAAAGACCGGTGAGTTTGCTGCTTCAGGAAATCAAGAAGAGTGAGCCGAGGGCATAAAAGGTGATGATGCACATTGAGATCACGCAAAAAATTCAGCAGATCATCGAGACACAGCCTACCGACTCGGCCATTTCAAAGAGGAGCCAGTATTGGCAATACAGATCATCAATGAACGTATAATCATAATGCCATTCTGGCGTCATATGCCGGTTATTGGCTGTATCTCATACCAGACAGTGCTGTATGTCCAGTTATTTGAGTTGGGAGTCAGGTAGTCCGATCACTATTCTGAGGATGTGAAGTAAACAACTTTCTTATTAATGACTGATTGCTAAATTCTGGTCACGGTGCTAAAAATAGCACCACAGTACTGCATATAACAATCATCATAACAATAATAAGGAAAGAAGATGAGGCGGAAAATTCTATCTGCTGCTGTGGCTGCAACCGTATCTTTTGGTGCTCAGGCCGAGCAACCCTTTAGTGACTTTTATGTGTTCGGTGACAGTTTGCTGGATACAGGCAACTTCTCTTATGCGACAAATGATGGCGGAGTCATAGCTACTGAATTGCTGGCTAAGGCCTTGGGATTGAATATTGATATTCTTGCCAACGGCGGTAACAACTATGCAGTTGGTGGCTATCAAACCGCCGATGTTCTGGACTCCATAGTTGGAGGTGTAGCCCTTCAGGATCCTGCAAATACCGTTACGACCCGAGGGGGGAATTTCAATTCTTACTTGATTGATAACCCTTCAGCTTCTGGAAATGCACTCTACTTTCTCGATGGTGGGGGGAATGATTTAGCTGGAACATGGTCGAGTGCGCCCGATCAAGCGGCAGCGATTCAGGCATCAGCCCAGAATATGGCTACAGCAGTGGGTGCTCTGAGTAATGCTGGTGCCAACTATATCATGTTGGCAAATTTGCCTGATATGGGGCGGATTCCCCTCACTCAACTGGCTGCTCTGGCTGACCCGAATGATGCCGTTGTGGCAAGTACTGCTGCTGCCGGTTACAACCAGGCGCTTGAAATTTTTGTCAACCAAACCGGTGCCAATGTCATACCGGTAGATTTTCAGGGTTTTATAGATCTTATTATCAGGGATGCTGATCAATTTGGCTTTGCCTCAGGCGTGGATGCAGCTGTTACCGGCGCTGCAATCGATCAGGTGTATACCTGTTATGACAATGGACTGGGGGGCAGTACTGGTCCTTCAACCTCATGTTTCGAGCATCCGGTCTATGGAGTTGATGGCACTGCTCCGGACCCTGACAGCCTGATTTTTAATGATTTTTTGCACCCCACCGGTAAAACCCATGCTCTGGCTGCAGATTACATCGCGGATATCATCATAGCCCCCAGGAAAGTGGGATTGCTACCACAGATGGGGCTCAGTGCAGCTCGCAGTCAATTCAGTGCAGTCGCCAATGAAATGCGTCAGTCCCGCTGGAAGGATGTAAAAAGTGGTTGGTTTATCAGTGGCGCTTCGGGGAGCAGTGAGCTGGATGGCGGCTTAAGTCCCGAAGATGATCGTTACTCATCCACAGTGGGATTGATCAAAAGCCTGGATGACAATCATTTTTTGGGTGTTGCTCTTACTCTGGGGCAGAATGAGCTGGATGTCGATGATTCATCGTTTGAGGCAAACAATTATGGTCTGAATATTCTTTATGGTTATCGTGAAGGTGCCTGGTTTGTGGAAGGTGCACTGGGTTATACCAATATGGATTATTCTGACCTTGCGCGGGGCTTCACCATGGGTTCGCAAACTTACACTGCCAAGGGTGATACCGACGGTTATGCTTTGGGGCTGGATCTTCTGGCTGGCTACAATCTGCTGGATCAATCGGCGAGGTTTGTTTTTGGCCCCGTTCTGGGATTACAAACCATTTATGCTTCTGTTAACGGTTATACCGAGAGTGGCGGCGAAATTTCCAATTACGACTGGGGGAATCAATCCACAGAAAGTATGCAGTTGCGTGCTGGTTTTATGGGGAGTATGCAGCTCACGGAAACCATTGTCATTGACGCCGAAATGTATCATACAGATGAGCAGGAAGGTGGCTTTGAGAGCATTAATGTAACTAATACCAATTTGAATTTTGGGCAGTACCACCTACCCGGAGCCTATGTGGATGAAGGCGGCTTCGTTACCGCTAATCTGGGCGCCGCTATGGATTTGGGTGATGGCAAGTTGCGCCTGAGTTATAACTATAGCGATCAGGCTGATGGCTCCGAGCTGGTCAGTTTGACGTATTCAGCCGCTTTCTGAGGTGGATAATAAAAAAGGCCGGTTCGGCATACACCAATCCGGCCTTTTTTTGTGCTGACTGACTTGCTTTACAGACGCGTCCAGCATCACCTGATCTCATGCAGGCTTACAGGATCATGGCAACAGATCTTTGTTATTCACTGGGAAAGCCATTGATTCCCTGAATCGTGTCAATTCTTTGAAGCTTTTTTTGCAGGTGGAATCCGGTCCACACTTGAATAAGCCGCCTGTCATTCCGCGAATCCCTCGTCTTTCCTTTTTTCCTAGAGTTGAAGTGTCATTCAGTTAAGGAAGTAGGTTGTGTTCAAGCGGAGCTGCTCAGTCAACAGGCCCAAAACTATGAAAGGGCTGACCCTGATCGAGATTTTGATCACCATCCTTCTGATGTTCATCGTTAGCTCTATGACGGTGAATCTGGATTCACTGGTGCAGTCCTTTCGAATGGATTTTTACAATCAACGAATTTTCAGCAGTATGGTGGTGGCCCGCAGTGAGGCGATAAAACGAGGAGTGAATGTCAGTCTTTGTCGCAGCCAAAACGGCTCAAGTTGTGATACCTCTGGCAGCAACTGGAAAGCAGGCTGGCTGATTTTTGTCAATCCCAATAATAATAATTCGGTTGACCCGGGTGAGGTCGTTATCAGGGTTTATGGAGAGATTGACAGTGCGGTCACGATCAGTCTGAATACCGGGAATACTGTGACATTTACATCCAGGGGCAGCCCGACAGCGGTGCGGACTATGAGAGCCTGTCCCACCGGCGGCTTGGGCACTCCAGTTAAAACAGTATCGGTCACGGTCACCGGACAAATTCGAAAAACTTCTTCGACAGGGAATTGTTGATGGAAGGACACTTAAAGGCACGCAAGTCACACGCAAAGCTGCCAAAGGGCAAAGAGGATGGCTTTGGTCTGATTGAAGTGTTGATCAGTGTGGTGATTTTTATGGTCGGCATTCTTGGAATGGCGGGAATGCAGGCTCAGGCGGTCAGGGCGACTCAAGACAGCTTGCAGCGTTCCCAGGCTATCTGGCTGGCCAATGAAATGTCAGAACGTATGAAAGTGAATGTCCAGGGGCTGGAGTCAGGCAAGTATCAGACTACCGCCCAAACCGCCAGCGGTAATGTCCCCTCCTATTGTGCCGGTTCAGTTCCGAGACAATGCATTGCCAACGCCTGCACGGCGGATGAAATGGCTGCCTATGATGTTCATGATCTTATGTGTCGAAATGCCAGGGTTTCCAATCAGCAACTGGTCGTCAGTTGTTCTGCCACCCCCTGTAATTCTGGTGAGACCGTGTCGATAACCCTTTCATGGGAGACCAGAGGTGGTATTGGTACGCTGTTTCTGGCTCAAAAGTCACTGACTCTCACCTATCTACGGCAATGATTAGAACGTCCTTATCCCGACAGCAAGGGTTGTCGCTGATTGAACTGATGTTGGCACTGGTGATTGGTTTGCTGATCACAGGTACTTTTTTACAGCTGATGTTGAACAGCAGTCGTTCCACTTATTTTCATGAAGATCTTGCCCTTGCTCAGGAGAATGGTCGGCATACCCTGTTCTTGCTGAGTCGTGCCGTGAGGCAGGCAGGCTACAGCAATGAAGTGAACAGTCGGGTGCTGCCATTCTTTACCGGTCGATGTGGCAGTGCTGCTCAGTGCACATTGGATGGTGGCGGAACGAACAGTGATCAGGTCGCTGTCCAGTTTCTACCCCGCAATGGTCAGGATTGTGCGGGTAACACCGTTCCTTCAGGGGAGCTGACAGCCGATGTTTACTATGTGGCAGCTGATCCGGCTAATGGCAATATTGATACCTTGTTCTGCCGGGGATACAACCCGGCAAACTCCGCAGCCAGAGGTGCAGCCAGGGCTGTCATCGTGGGTGTTGAGCGTCTTCAGGTGGTTTATGGAGTGACGAATAACAATACCAATAATGTGCATCAGTACCTGGCGGCCAGTGCGGTCAGTAACTGGCAGGATGTCAGAAGTGTCAGACTGGGCGTTCTGGTCAATTCCGGCCAGCAGGTTCGCTCATTTGAGCGGCGAACCCGAACTTACAACATTCTGGAAAGCGGTACTTTGACCCTTAACGATGGACGCCCCCGATATGTCTTTACCACAGCGAACAAACTTAACAACGCCGGTTTCTAGACCCATTCACAGAGTCAGACAGCAGGGTGCGATCATGCTGTTGACCATGATCATTATGCTGGTGATGTTATTCTCGGGGTTGTTTGTCATGGAAATGGCCATTTTTGGGGAAATGGCGGTCAGTAATGAGCAGAAAGGATTGCAGGTCTATCAGGTCTCTTACAGTGAGCTGGATGGGCAGTATCAATACCTTATTAACAACTCCGGTGTTTTACTGGATGCCATGGCCGCTGATGTCAATCTGAGCATCATACAGAACCCGTCAGGTTGTGCTAACCCGGCTCAAGTTTGCCAGACTGCCACACTCCGATATATCGGCGAAGTGCCACCACCTCCGGGTTACAGTCTCGGGAAATACATTGGCCTGATGTTCGAAATTGATAGCGTCGCTACCCTGGGTCAGACAGGTGCACGCTCCAGCCAGACTCTGGGCTTTACCTTCGTGACCACTCTCTGAATCAATCTGAAGGCTGTGCTGCCGATGGAAAAAATAAGAACACCTGACTGAGGATTTTCCTTTTGAAGCATCGTTTACTGTCTATACCGGCTCTCTGCCTGATGTGCCTGTCAGAGGCTTGGTCTGACGATACTGATCTTCTGATCAATGGCTTCAATAATGGTCAGGTTGATTTTCTGGGGTTTGCTGCACCTGCATCGGTCGGTGATGCCGCAAACTCGCTGCAAAACTCTGATGAACTCTATTACATCCTGCTCTGGATGATTAATGGTCCTGGCTGGCGGGGAAACCTCAAACGCTACAGTCTGGGAACGGATAACCAGGTTTATGATGCCAATGGTCATCTGGCCATTGATTCGTCCACCGGATTTTTTACCGGCAGCTCCAGAAGTTTTTGGGGTAATACCAACGATGGTAACAGTGCTACTTCAGGAGGAATGGCTGCCCATTTGAAAAAAAGTCGGACGGTGGTCTCCAATATTACTGGCAGTAACAGCGCCAACCTGAATGCTTCGGGTAATCGTGTCACTGAGAATAACGCGGGCATTACCACCGGGATTCTGGGTCTGTCCGGAAGTGCAGCGGCAACGAACCGTACCAATGTTCTCAAGTGGGCCAGAGGGGTTGATGTAGACGACGAAGACGGTGACGGTTCTACTACGGACAACCGAACCAGTACGGGCGATCCGCTTCATACCCAGCCAAAAGTGATCACTTATTATAAGAACAGTGCCGGGTCCGTGGTGGACCGAACGGTTTATTTCACCACCAACGACGGCTTCTTACACGCTGTGAATACCGATAATGGCAGCACTGAGTTCTCATTTATCCCTAAAGAGCTGCTCGTTAACCTTAAAATCTACAAAGACAATCTGGTACAAGGGGCAGACCACTATACCGGCCCATCTTCCGATGAGGGGTGTGTCTGGAACTTCAGAATACCCGGTAGTTGCATCCCTGAATACTGGTGCAGTTTTCAGTATCAATTGTTTGATATTCATCCTTCACAAAGTTGCCGTCTCAATGCACCAAGGACAGATGGCGACTGTGACTATAATATATTTGCGCCCCCGGGCACCTGTCACAACCCTGAGTTTTGCGAGTATCGCTATCGCTTTGGTGATCTCAATCTTAATCAGAGCTGCAGGCTCAGGAGCCGCCCTCAAATACCTCCTCCCACTGTGAATAATACACCGGTCAAGCTTTATGGCATGGATGGCCCGATGACGGTATGGATCAATGATGCCAACGGTGATGGTGATGTTCTTCAGAGCAATAATGGCTTTCCCGATTCCGGAGAGCATGTCAACCTTTATCTCACCATGAGGCGTGGTGGCAGTAATATCTACGCTCTGGACGTCATTCGCAGATATAACCCGGAATTGAGATGGGTGATTCGAGGCGACCAGGATAGGAACAATCAGGCAGACAGCACAACACTGAATCCTGATTTTCCTGAGCTGGGCCAGACCTGGTCAGCCCCGACTCCGGCAAAGGTCCGTTTTAATGGAGCCGACAGGCAGGTGCTGTTGTTCGGTGCTGGCTACGATCAGGATGCCGATGAACAAACGACGATCGGCCATAATGACATCGGGCGGGGAATCTACATGGTGGATGCCAGCACAGGCCAGAAGCTCTGGTCTGCCGGCAACAGTGGCACGGACCTGGACCTGACGGATATGAATTACAGTATTCCTGCTGATCTGGCGGTTATCGACATCGACAGGGATGGACTGACGGATTACTTTTTTGCGGTGGACATTGGCGGTCAGGTCTGGCGATTCGATGTCAACCAGAGCAACACCGGGGCCAGTGACTTTGCCACGGGAGGCCGAATTGCCAACTTCTCTGGCAGTACCCAGGCCGATGCCCGGCGGTTTTATGAAAAGCCAGACGTTTCCCTGTCCAGATCGCTTGACCATCTGAATATTGTGGTAGGCAGCGGCTTCAGGGCGAAACCTCTGGATACTCAGGTGGATGACCGGCTTTATGTCATCAGAGATCCCAATATTTACAACGCGCCTGTCAGTTATGACTACCACAATGGTTCAGTCATTGATGAGTCAGCGCTCTACGATGCCACGGCCAACCTCGTACAGCAGGGAAATGGGGGGCAGCGAGCGGCGGCTCTCAATGCGCTGGACAGTCAGAAAGGATGGTATATCCGCTTTGAGGTGTCTGGAGAAAAACTATTGGGCAGGCCCACCGTGTTCAATAATGTTTTGACCTTTACTACCTATGCGCCTGGTGGCGGTGGTTCCAGCTTCCTCTATGTATTGAACATCGATAATGCCGGCGCAGTGCTTGATCTTGATGGTAACAGTCAGGTGGTTAAGGGCGACCGCAAGAGACAGCTTCGTTACAGTATCCTGACTCCAGCCCCTGTCATTCTTAACCGTGGCAGTCAAGGCGCAGATATCTGTGTGGGTGGGGAGTGTTTTCAGGATATTCTCAGGGAAGCGGGTTCGATACCTTTCCACAAAACGTTCTGGAGGGAAAATCAGTGAGAAAGGTAAAGGGATTTACACTGCTTGAAATCTTTATTGTGGTGACCATCATCAGTCTGCTTATCGGAATTATGGTTCCGTCGTATAACGAATATGTGTTGCAGTCACGACGCAGCGAAGGCATATCATCCCTGTTGACGATGATGCAGCAGCAGGAACGATATTTTACCGAACAACTGACGTATACCAGTGATCTCTCAAAATTGGGTTACACACTGGCCGGCCCCAATAATGTGTCTTCCGAGAATGGTCATTATCTGATCACTGCGACAGCCTGTGCTTCCATGACAATCTCCCAATGTGTATTGCTCACCGCAACCCCCCAAGGTGTTCAGGCTCCGGACGGTACCCTGACCATTAACAGCCGTGGTACCCGAACGCCTGTTAGTGCCTGGCAATAGCTTCTTCTCACCAGCAGCCCGAAGACGGTGCCGCCGCGCTGTTCAGGCTGCCTTTGACCCCGAGCTGATTCAAGGTGATGGTTCGACAGTCAGTATCGTCAATCTGGCTACTGCTGCTATTCGCCGTAGCCGTCAACGTATACGTGGTGTTTGTCCCTGTTACCGCAATGGTGTAATGCCCATCTGGAGAAGTAGCACCACCAAGATTGTTGATATCAGTGGTATAAGCATTATCGTAGGTGTAAAACTTTTCTTGTTCTGCCGCTGCCGTCATCAGGGCGACATGGGCATCCGTCCTGCGACTTTCAAAAACATATTGTTGATAGGATGGGATGGCAACAGCGACAATGATGCCGATGATAGCAACGACGATCATCAGCTCGATCAGAGTGAAGCCACTGTCTTCCATAGACATTGACCGGTTGTCCATAACTCAGCTCCTTAACATAATGTCTACTTGGGAATATTAAATATCTGTCGCCAGGATTGTCGCCCGTCATCCGTCAGCGTGTACTCCAGATCGGTGCTGGAAATATTACCGGCCCCTCCCTGAATAATAATGCTGGTTTTGCCATCACTGCCCTGGTGAATTACCGGAGCCGGAGCCAGACCTGCACCCAGGCTGATTTTCCTTTCGGAGATCGTGTTATCAGTAAAACCATTCGGAGTCAGCACTTTCTGAAGACTGGCGGGTATGGCCGTGCCTGTCTGGTAGTGCAGCGCATTCAGGTAGCTGGTGCCATCCACCAGACACTGATCGGCAGGGGGCTGGTATTCGCTAAACAGCAGCAAGGCAAAAGCATTGGCCGGGGAGCTAATACTTTTACCGGCAGGATCTTTGCCGTCATAGATCAGTCGATTTTTCCAACCGGCTTCGGTGGTCAGGGCGTTGCGAAGGGATTCAAAATTACTCACTGTCTTGCCCGCAGATACCGTAAAGCCGGAGGCCAGATCGCCATCGGCCTCCACCTTAATATCCGTGGTATCAATCAGGTTGCTGAAGGGCACTGTGCCATAAGAGAACACGCCACTGAGTCTGGGTTCTTTTACGCCAAAAAAGAATTCCTGCCGGGTATTAAGGCTGTCTTGCCGGGTCAACTCACGGCCAGTACCAACAAAGACCCAGCGTTCATTATCGCTGTTGGTCACCGCCGTCGGGCGGGCAGTCACAGGGCGCTGCGGGCGAGTTAATGTGCCCAGTGTCCAGTTAGCAGCCAGTGGATCTTCCAGATTGATCCTGAGCAGCTCGCCACTGAGATTGCCTGCGGTTTCCACACTGCCAAAGTAGATGGCATCGTCATAGTAATCCTGATCCCAGTCCACGGTGGTCATATGGCCGGCATAAGCCTGGGCGATACCGCTGTCCATGGGGTCAAAGGTGCTGAGAAAGCTTTTGCTCTTAAGGTCATAGACGAACACTTTCATGTTCTGGTCACTGGTGGCATCGTCCAGTGCCTGTCGTATACCACTGAGCCCCGTGCCGGTCGGACCAGAGCCAAAGGCCAGGTACCAGTTATTTTCGGTGGGAAAGTTATAGTCACCGGAAGCATCGGGTTTTCGCCTTTGTATCACCACGGGGCGGCCCGTGGTAAAGCCCAACTCCGGGTGAGTAATTTCTGCCATCAGTTTGGGAGGCTTTGTCGGGTCGGTGATATCCAGCATGACGTAGGCAGAGCGCATGGTTCGGGCAGCACTGTTCACTGTGACGTCAATGGGGCCGCCGCCCAGTCGCATACCCATGAGCAGGACTGTTCCCCAACCCTTGGGGTGTTCGGCATCCGCAGGGAAAATATTGGCGTCAAAAATCAGGGGCTCGCCATCCATGTAGTAGACATGGGGGTAATCCTGTTCTGTCAGCCAGCGAAGATGGGGTAAAAGGTTCATGGGAGCGTAGGCCCAGAGTTCTCCACCCAGAGGGTGCTGATAGGTATCAGAGGAATGGCTTAGGTCAAATTGCTGATTAGTGTTGTTCCAGAAGCCGGCATTGAAGGCATGAATCATCCCGTCATTGGCACCCACATACACCACCTGACGACGGTTTTCGTACTGTTTTTGAAACTCGATAAAAGTTGAGTCATTGCTGTTGAAGGGTTTGCTGTCAGAGTAATACCCTTCCGGTTTGGAGACGACGACGGGGTTGGAATGAATGATGTCGCCCAGGCGCCAGACTTCCATATCGCCATCATTATCGATGTCTACAGAGCGGGAGCGGTAACCCGGCTGATCTTCGCCGCGAATGTACTTCACCAGTTTGTCCGACTCCGACGCATTCACACCCAGATAGCCACTGTTGTTGCCTGTGAAGGTGGCAGAGACGAACGGTTGTTCCTCACCGCTATCAACATTGCCATTATTATTGGCATCCAGCCAGGTGAGAATGTGACGGCCAGTATTGGTCAGCGCCGTATAGTTTCTTTGACTGGTAACGTTGCTGACTTCCATCAAGCGTTTACGGGCATCCCAGACGGGTTTCAGATCGGTCAAATCCACTCTGCCGCCATCTGCTGTCAGTGTCACGCCGTTGTCGGAAGAGGTATATCGCTGAATGACAGTGGAATTACTGATGGGGTCGAAAGACAGGGTCACTATCCGGTCGGTTGCATAGTCATCGAGGGTGCGGTTCCCATTGGTGTCCTCACGGAAGTGACCTTTGGCATCAACAAACAAACTGTGAACCAGCCCAACCCAACTGATATCAATGTTATTGACGGTCACTTCGGGAAGAAACAGCCCCTGGATGGCTGAGCTCACACCGCTGGCACTGTTAGCCACCAGGGCAGCACTGGCACCGGAAGAGATGCGGCTGGCGATATCCTCAAGTATCTTTCCCAGCTGTTGACCCAGTCGGGCAGGGTTGCTGACGACAAAGTAATTATCAGGAATACCATCCGGATCCAGAGAGCCTGTCAGGTTGTTGCGGTTGTCCCACTCCTTGTCATCGGCGTCAGGAATGTTGTCACCGTTGGCGTCATGATTAGGCGTGCCATCGTTATCAAGGTCGTTAAAGCCACCGTACTTTGCTGCCATAAATAAAGGTTTTGGCAAACGATTGGAAACAGTCGCGTTTGGCGTGAAATTTTTGGTGACATCGGTAGGGGTTAACTCTGTGCCAGTGTTACTGAGGCATGAGGGCCCGTTGCCGCCTGTGGCTATGCGGTCTGACTCTCTGCAGGTTCGCATCAATAATGCCGACTCACTGTCACCATCATCGTAGCTCTGGTTTAACTTAGGGGTGTTGTTAATGTAATCGGAGTTGTATTCGGCATCCAGAACCATACCGCTATAATTCTGGACCCCCGATATGGAGTAGCCATACCTGAAACTGTTGGAGCCATTGAATGACGGGTCAAACAGACGCACGCTCAGATTATTGGTGGATGTGGTGATGGTATAAGAGGCTTCGGAGTCGGTATCACCATCTCCGCCAAAGGTTTCATCGGCCCAGCCTAAGCGCAAGGTAATGCTGTCAAGCAGGCCTGAACTGTCCAGGGTAAAGCTCTCTACCGTCTGGTCCAGATGACGGCAGGGGCGATAGAGTGTTTCGTCAAAACCATCTGCATAGTCAATGGTCTGGCAGATTGGGGTCAGTGACACAGTTTTGCGGTTGCCGAGGCCGTCAGGAACACCAAAGGTCAGTGTCGGAACTGTCTGAGCCAGTTCAACAGTATAAGTGGTAACCGTCTGGTTGCCCGCCAGGTTTGATCTCAGGTCGTGGGTTCGCGCGTAGTGTGCCAGACCGGCCATATAATAGCTGCCTTCATAGTGCGGAACTTCAGGACAAATACCCCGGGCATCAGACAGGCCATTCAGGTTTTTGGGTTCGCACTGTCGGATGCCACTGCTGCCGTTACTGCCGATGATGAAGGAGCCGGGAAACGAAAGACCAGGTTCAAGGTTACCGACATCATTGGTTAACCGGTCTAGTTGTGGGATCCCGGACGAGAGTATATCGCTAATATTGCTGTAGTCATCGCTATCGTAGGAGTTCTGTCCTGTCGATAACACAATAATGGCGCAGTTGGCACAGCGGCTATCAACCGTAAATGGATCCTGCCAACCGGGTTTTGGTAATCCCAGGTCCGAACTCACACTGTAATCGGTAGAAGGTCCGGATTCCCCTGCAAAGTAGCGGAGCGCTTCCAGGTAGATTTCTGACATGGGATTGCCCCAGTCTTTACAATTCACCGGGCTGCCAGAGCTGCAATTATATTTCTGGTCGGTGTAACTGTATTCCGAAATTCTGAAACGGTTGACGGTAGCCACCATGCCAGAATTGTTTATAAACTGCCCTGTGCTCTGATTGACTTCATCGCTGGCGAAAGAAATATTCTTGCGTATGACTCCGCCCTGAGTATTGCCGTCATAGCTGCCGGTAATGAGTCCAAACTTTACCTGGTCCTGATAGGTTTGAATCAGTCCCACCGGTTTTTTTGAGCTGCCATAGGTCTGGCAGCCACTATCGGTTGAGCCACTGTGACAGACATCGACCCTGACGTTGTAATCGGCATCCGATGAGCCCTGACAGCGAACCCGGTTTAAACCCGCCCAGTTTGGGTCATTGCTGCTTCTGACTCTCAACAGGGGAGCACCGTTCTGACTCTGGTTCAGATTACAGAGAGTAATGCTGGAAGTGTAAGGCGTGAAGTCATTGACATCCCCTCCCGTATAGATCTTGCTGAATGCATGGAAGTCGTAGGGGATTTCTGCCCTTTCCAGGGTAGTCAAGCCAGTGGTATCGGTCACTCTCATTCCGCCGTAGAGCACCTTACGGATCAGGTCGATCCGGGACATTGTCACCCAGTTTAAAAAGTTACCACTCCAGGGTGCGCCTGACGTGGTGCAGCTATGGCCATTGGCTCCTGTTGCTCTTACAGAAGGTTGAAAACGACTGCTGCTGTAGGTGTAGCACCAGTCTGATTCAAAATATCCATAGTAATCAATGGTGTCTTTGTAGGTGGTATCTATTAAGCCATCACCGTCTACATCCGTGTAGTCGCTGTAGGCTTTTTTGAAAAGTTCGTGATCAAAGGAGAGCGCAAAGAGCACCAGAGGGGGGGAGCTGGTGGTTCCCTGACTGGGAGTTGCAGCATAGTCCGAGGAGGCTGCAATGGCCTGTTGCGAGCTCAATGCTTGTAGCAAGCATGTCAGTAAACAGATTGTTAGCCAAAGCCTGTGTGAGAACTGTTTTCTGGCTGAAAAAAATGCAGACAGGCTGATCCCTTTTGACACGAACACTGTGAAAATCCTTTTATGCGAAGTTAACTCACCGTTTGTAGGTAGACTGTAACATGACCTGACTATTGAGGTTATCGACTGAAGCGAGCACGGTTACACGATAAAGCTTTGACCAGTCAGAAGGGTTGGCAGGATTGGGGCTGACCCCAAACAGGGTTCTTGGAACATAGCAGAGAAATTCTAAAATATAGCGGGCAGAGCTTCCTGAAGGCATGGTGGTGGCGGCAATGGTTTTGCCGGGGTCTTTCCAGAGCGCGGCGCTCTCCCAGGGACGGGCATGTCCGGCCCGACAGCTGATAATACTGTTGCGGTCAGAGCCACTGAAGCAGAGGCCGTTACTGCAATCACCGGCGAATGTGTTGATGTCATTACAACTGTTTTGATTTTTGATACAGCGTTCGGCCTCCAGCAGAACGGTTTCCGCAGCGACGAAAGCGGCCTGATGAGTCCGGTAGCTGGCTGACATTCTCTGCTCAAGGCTTGAGAATTGCACTGCTGTCAGGGTTGCCATCACCATCAGGGTAAGAAAGATCATGGTGTAGAGCAGAGCGCTCCCGTTTTCATCATGATGTCTTCTGATGCGGCTCATGATTCCCCTCTGTTTCTCAAGGCCATGGTCATGACGTATTCCTTTCGCAAAAAACGATCCGACTGAGCAACCTGTACACCATCAAAAAGATAGGTTCTTGGGGGCGCCGGTGAAGGTGCCGGAGCAGGGAGAATTTCTGTTTCACTGCGCGTCAGCAGATGAATGCGGATGGAGGTGGCCTGTAGCCAGTCAGCATGGCGAAAACTTCGATCACCGGCACTGATATAGCGGTTAGCAACCCCATCGTTATCGGTATCCAGACCATAATGAATTCGAATATCTTCAATACCATCCACGATGGCCAGCGCTGTGGGGTTGCCTGCTTCTTTTCTGAACAGGGTCGGCAGTCCGTTATCCGGTTTTACAAAATAACTCACAGATTCCAGCGGCTTCAGATAACCCGGGTTAAATGACAGAGCGCCGGTAGGGGTTGAACCATCATAACAACGAAAGCTGCCCTTGAGTTGATTGACACAATTGCTGAAATCGCCGCCACCGCTGGTGGTATGGGTGACTGTGCTGCCACTGATGGAACTCAGGGCTATCAGAGCTACCTGAGAACAGTCTTGACGGGTGATGGCAGCAGCATGGCCTACTGACAGGGTTGAGCCGATGTTGCGGTCCAGTGTCAGAGTCGATGTGGAGGTGTCATGGTGGGTTACGGAGAAAACAATGTCGGGATTAACCTTAAAGATCAGCAGGCTTTCCGAGGTGGCCTGAGCGTCCATCTTTGACCGGGTGTCAGAAAGGTTCAATCCCTGAATAGGTTGTTCAGCGGTGAGCCATTCATGGCTGGCACTATTTTGAAGCAGGGCATTTCCAATAGAAGTTTCTCTATTGCAGCCTGTGTATCCTGCTACACGGACGTCACTCGAAATGGAGCTTACGGCAATTCGTGCTGCTTCCTGCATCAGTCCCAGCTGAAAGTTCAATCGATTGGAATTATTGCTGCTCAGAAAGACCTGAGTGACTGAGGCAATGATCAAAATGCCCAATAACATGGCAATCATCAGTTCAATCAGGCTGAGTCCCTTCTGCTTGATGTGGTTCATGATTTATAGAGTGCTCCTGAGAATCACCTGGCGGCGGGTCTGCTGTCCTTTGCTGTCATCAAAGAAGATCGTGATGGTGTAGTTCCGGCCCTCTGGTACATCGGTTTTGACAATTGAACCGTCTGAATCGGGGAGCTGGGCGTCCAGAATGAACTTCCATTGCGCAATGTCATAACGGGCTAACTCAGCGGGTGTGCAATCTGCGGTGTCGCAATCATTAGGATAAGCAGCGGGCGCATTGCCGACACTGGCCGAATAACCGGGCCCGTTAAGTGCGTAGACCGGGTTGGCTTTGATCCTGTCGAGCATGTCGTAGGCAAGGATGTTGGATAGGGAATTGAGATAGGCAATGTTGTTGTAACTGATGCTTCGGGTCTGTAAAGCGGCCATACCTAAGAGGCCAGAAGCCAGAATGACGACTGTGATCAGAACTTCTACCAGGGTCATGCCTGCTTGGGAACGTCCTGAATTCATGGACAAACCACTGAGTTGGCGGAGCGTACTCTACCAGACAGGTTAATGGTAACACCTCTGGCGATCTTCGATGTTGTCAGACTGTCGCAAATAAGAAAGTTGCCTGAACTGGTGTTGTTGACGGTGCCATCTCCCTGAAACACGATTGGCGTGCTGTTACTCCAGGTAATTGAGGCGATAGATTCTATTGTCTGTGAGCGTCTCAAGGTATCGACTCCTGCGTCAAATACGCCGTTACTGTTTTCATCGGTGAAAATGACCCAGCCTTGACTCCAAAGGGTTGGATCTGCTGCGCAGGTAGTCCCGTCAGTGGATGCACAGGCGATGGTATTGCTGCCGGTTTTAACGGCTTCACTGCGGGCGTAGAGCAGGTTTGAAAGGAGGTTTTGCTGAATGTTTGAGAAACGAATGGTGTTCGAGACTTCCCTCAGTTGTGGCAGTCCCATGGCAACAATAATCCCGGCGATCAACAGAGTGATCATCAGCTCAATTAATGAAAATCCTTTTTCTCCAGGCTCAGGGCTGTTTTTTGCCCCGGGCTCAAGGCTGTTTGAGTGCCCCATGAGATCTGACCGGTTTTTAGCGTTTATCTGATCAGTTTAGAAGTGGATTTTGATGATTCGGGTGAAGGGGTAGAGAACCTGCGGAATTATTATCAAAGCAGCCAATGAGATAAAAACAGGGATGGTTTTTTGACAGGGGGCTAATGATTTCGGCCGCATGGCAGTTATAAGAATGAGATAACCCTTAAACTCTCGTTGAATCAGGTCAATGTCATGGAGCAGGAAAACAGGGATACCATCCGGCTGCTCATAGTGGATACTTCCTCTGAAGAAGCTGAGGCACTGCTTAATGTTTATCGGGATGCCGGATACCCGACCCGTGCTCATCATGTCACTTCTATAAAGAGTCTGGAAGAAGCTCTGTCTGGTCATCAGAAATGGGATTTGATGATTATCTCTTCAGCCGAGCTGCCAGAGGGATTAACGATCAGTTCAGTGCTTGATCGGGTTGACCAGCAGGGCAGGGACATTCCTTCGATAGTATTGTCAGAACAACCGGAAGAAGAACAGTTGCAATGGCTCAAGCTGGGAGTAAGAAGTGTTATTGCTCAAGACAATGATGAACTGCTTCTGCTGACTTCTGATCGGGAAATTGCCGACCTTAACGCCCGCCGTCACCATCGACTGATGAGCGTTGCCCTGAATGAATCAGAGAAACAGAGACGTCACCTGTTGGACGATCAGGTGGATGCCATCATCTATATCAGTGAAGGTCAGGTTAAATACTCAAACCCGGCATTCAATGAGCTGGTGGGTCTGGATGGCAATGCCAGTCTTCTCGGTAAACCCTTTACTGATCTGGTGGCGGGAAAAGATCGCAGGGAAGTGGGTGATTTCCTGAACAGTATCGAAGACAGTGGCCGGGCCCTGGCAGCGATTCAGTGTCCGTTGCTGGCAGTTCAGGATAATGAAGTGCCTGTCAGGGCTATAGTCAGTCCTACTTCCTTTGAGGGACGTTATACACTGAGTCTGCTGGTTAGGCTCCAGGAAACTGAAGAGGCCTCGGATGTTGAGCATAAAGACGTCGAAGTGGCCCGTCTTGATAGCGAAACCCATCTCTATGATAAAGAAGCTTTCAAAGAGCAGATGGATGTTGCCATGCAGAGAGTGGTTGCGGGTAAAGACCAGTTTGCCTTGCTTTGTATTACTCTCGATTCACTGCGTGCGCTTCATGCCAAAGGCGGTAAAAGAGTCAGCCAGCCCTATTATAAAGAAGTCAGTTCACGTCTTGGTTTGGAGTTAATAGAACATCAAGCTGCCAGTTGGAGCGGTGACTGTATCATGGCTTTGGTGAAAGCCAGTGATGAAAAGTCGGTGCGGGAATTGGCCGATCAAGTCATTAAAGCGGTTACACAAGAGACGGTCACACTGGGCAGCAATGAGCTTCCGGTCAGGCTGAGTCTGGGTAGTGTCATGCTGACCGATTCCAACAGTGATCCTGATACTCAGTTGGTCAGAGCTCGCCATGCTGCTATTCAGGCCCAAAAAGAAGGCGGCGGAAAACTTTGTTTCTATCAGAAACGTAAGGTTAATGCGGTCAGTTCGGTTGAGAAGCATCTGGCAGGAATGGTCAGCCAGGCTCTGAAAAATGACAATTTTAAATTGAAATATCAACCAGTGGTCAGTTTGAAAGGTTCTTCTGAAAAGCACTTTGAAGTTCAGTTGCGTATGGTGGATACCAGAGGTCGTGAACATGACTCAGTGACATTTAGAAATAAGCTGGACAAAAATGCTCTCTGGAGCAAAGTCGATCGCTGGCAGGTCATAGAAGCAGGAAAAGAGCTTCTGAGCAGAACCCAGAATAAGGATAACATCCGACTCTTCATGCATCTTGGCGGCAATGCCATTCTGGAGAAAGAGTTTTTGCCCTGGTTGGGCGTTGCACTCAAGGCGGCAGCTATGCCTGCTTCGTCGGTGATTGTGGAAATCAGTGAACAGAATATTGTCCGCTTCAATAAACAGGCTCCGGACTTTTTCAAGGCGGTCAAGGCGCTGGGTTGCAGTACCGGAGTGAGTGAATTTGGCTGCAGTTTGAACCCTATGGAAACCATTGCGCCAATGGCGGTGGATTATGTCAAGGTTGATCCTTCTTTCACTAAAGATCTAACCAGCGAAAATCAGGGTAAAGAACTCAAGAAAATGGTCCTCGCTTTATCGGAAAAGGGGCAGAAAGTGATCGTTCCTCAGGTTCAGAGTGCTGTTGAGATGGCCCCGCTGTGGCATACCGGTGTCGATTTCATCCAGGGCGACTTCCTTCAGGAGCCTGTGGAACATATGGACTTTGATTTTGAGGGGGACTTCTAGTGGCTGACGCAGCCTCCCCGTAATCAAGGAAGATTTTGAGTTTTACACTGACTGCAACATCGTTGAAAATAGCCGGCTCACAGATTGAAGATTAAGAGATCAGGCTTTTTAATGTCAGCAAAGCTCAATATCGTCATGGCCCAGCTTAACCTCAAAGTGGGTGATATAGACGGCAACACCCAGCGGGTGATCGAATCGGCTGAAGAAGCGCGTGATCAGCATCAGGCCGATCTGGTGGTTTTTCCTGAACTGACACTCTGCGGGTATCCACCTGAAGATCTGTTACTCAGGCCCAGTATGGTGTTGAGAATTGAGCAGGCTATCAGCAAGCTCGGTGTGGTCAAAGGTATTGATCTGGTGATTGGATTACCTGCCATGGGAGCACATGGTCTGGAAAATCAGGCAGTGGTCCTTAGAGACGGTCAGGTGATGGCCCGATACGCAAAACAACATCTGCCTAACTACCAGGTATTCGATGAGAAGCGCTACTTCATGTCGGGACATGAACCCTGCGTCTATGAGTGTAAAGGGGTAAAACTGGCTCTGACTGTCTGTGAAGATCTCTGGTATCCCTCATCCGCTCAGCAGGCTGCAGATGCCGGGGCGGAGCTGGTTCTGAGCCTCAACGCTTCCCCCTTTCATAAAGATAAACACACTATCCGTTACCAGACCATCCGCAACCGTTGTCTAGAAACGGGTCTTCCCGTGCTTTATGTCAACCTCCTGGGTGGACAGGATGAGCTGGTGTTTGATGGTGGCTCTTTTGCCATGAACGGCAATGGACAGGTCGCTGTCAGGGCCGATTACTTTGCCGAAGGTCTCTACAAAACCTGTTTCGACATAGCAGACAAGACGTTTGATCAGGAAGACGTTGCCGAGCTGCCTGGCCTGCACGAACGAGTCTACAATGCTCTGGTCACGGGAGTTCGTGACTATGTGAATAAAAATGGCTTTAAAGGGGTTGTGTTAGGTTTATCCGGTGGGATTGATTCTGCCTTGACTCTGGCCATTGCCACCGACGCTTTGGGCGCCGAACGGGTTCAGGCGGTTATGATGCCTTTCCGCTATACCTCAAACATGAGTCTCGAAGATGCCCGGGAAGAAGCCGAAATTCTGGGTGTCGATTATTCCGTCATGCCTATTGAGCCGATGTTTGATGCGTCTATGTCAATGCTGAGTTCTCAGTTTGAGAATACCCGAAAAGACACCACAGAAGAAAACCTCCAGTCCCGTTGCCGGGGCGTCATGCTGATGGCCATTTCCAACAAGAAAGGTTACATGGTCCTCACTACCGGCAATAAGAGTGAAATGGCGGTAGGCTATGCCACGCTCTATGGCGATATGTGCGGTGGTTACAATGCTCTGAAAGATGTACCAAAAACGCTTGTCTTTGAGTTGTCCGAGTACCGTAACTCTCTGGGTTATGTTATTCCGCAACGGGTGATTGATCGTCCACCTTCTGCCGAACTCGCACCTGATCAGGTAGACGAAGACAGTCTGCCTCCCTACGACGAGCTGGATCGAATCATCGAAATGTATGTGGAAGAAGATAAAAGCGCTGAAGCCATTATCGATTCCGGCTTTGACCGGGATACTGTCTATCGGGTGTTGCGTCTGATTGATGTTAATGAATTCAAACGTCGGCAGGCGGTGGTGGGGGTTCGTATTACGCCCCGCGGTTTTGGACGTGACCGCCGTTACCCGATTACCAACGGCTGGCGTCCGGGTATTTGATGGTCTGAACAAACCCGGACTACCCCGGTCGCGCTTATGCGTTTGCCAGAGCCATATAGGTCTGGTGAACCTCATCCAGTTGTTTAAACAGCTGCTCCAGCGAGCCGCTGTTATCAACCACGTCGCTGGCTTTCTCCAACCTCTGTTTACGGGAAGCCTGTCTCGCCATAATAGCCCGGGTTTGTTCTTTGCTCATGCCGTCGCGGCTCATGGTTCTTGCCAACTGAGTGTCTTCAGGAACATCGACAACCAGGATACGTTGGGTGAGCAAGTGTTGATCTGTTTCTACCAGAAGCGGCGAAACCATGATGGTGTAAGGAGACTCGGACGCTTCCAGTTCCTGAATAATCTGATGACGAATCAAAGGGTGCAGCAACTGTTCCAGCCATAAACGTTCGCTGTCGTCATTAAAAATAATGTCCCTGAGCTTTCTTCGGTCCAGAGTGCCTTCGTCAGTAAGAATATCCTGACCATGTCTTTCTGCAATTTTCTGCAGAGCTGGCTGACCGGGTTCCACCACTTCTCTTGAAGCCTGGTCCGCATCCACTACGGTAATACCGAGACTGGAAAAGTAGTCGGTAACGGCGGTTTTACCACTGCCGATGCCGCCCGTTACGCCAATAACCAACTTACTCATGTTCAGCTCACAGTCCCATAATCTGCAGATAAGATTGAACCAGTGTTTCTCCCCAAAGCAGGGCAATAAAGCCCGCAGCGGCCAGATAAGGCCCAAAGGGAATAGGGTTGCTCCGCTCCTGCTTTTTCAGGATGATTAGCACCACCGCGACAATCGTTCCCACCAGTGAGGACAGCAGAATAATCAGAGGTAGCATTTGCCAACCCATCCAGGCACCGAGTGCCCCCAGTAGTTTAAAGTCGCCATAGCCCATACCTTCTTTGCCCGTCAGCAGTTTGAATAGCCAGTAAACAGACCACAGTGAAAGATAACCGGCAGCAGCACCCAGCACCGCGTCCTCTAAAGGAATCAATAACTCAAAGCTGTTGGCTAGCAGGCCCAGCCAGAGTAAGGGCAAGGTAATGCTGTCCGGCAGCAGTTGGGTGTCCAGGTCAATCATGCTCAATGCCAGCAGGGACCAGACTAAACAGCACAGTAAAATCGTCTGGAGCGTGGCGCCAAAGTAGATGCCAACAGCAACGGTCAGCAGGGCAGAGACTACCTCAATGATCGGATAGCGAACAGAAATAGAGGTTTTGCAGGAAGAGCAACGGCCTTTCAAAAACAGATAGCTGATAACCGGGATATTTTCCCAGGCCCGGATCTTGTGGCCACAGCTCGGACAGGTGGAGTCGGGCTTGATCAGGTTATAAGGTTCCATCTCAGCAGGAACCTTGTCCGGGTGAAGTGTTTCCAGACACTCCAGCTTCCACTGCCGTTCCATCATTACCGGCAGGCGCAGAATAACAACATTGAGAAAGCTACCAACCAGAAGGCCGACCAGGAGCAGGATGAGATAGAAATAAGTGGGTGAAGACTGGAGTAATTCTAAGAGTGCCATTAGTCAATAAATCCGGTTTTCTTAATATGAAAGTGCCGCATGTTCAGATCCAGAGACACATTATAATTTGATAGCAGCGACACTTTGGCTCATGGCTGTTTTCTGGTCTTACTCTACTTGATTTTTGGATTCAGTGCATTCTTATGGGCAAACTCTATTGGTCTGTCAGGTTGTCCTTATCGATTTCAAAATGGCTATGATGTGTCAAAAACAATGATTACATTGGAGCAAATTAATGCATTTCGGTCTGTAGTTGAGAGTGGCAGCTACAGTGCCGGAGGGTGTGACATAACCAGATACCGATTCACATCAAAAAGCTTCATGGGCTCTACATTGCACTACAATCATCGTGGTGGCCACCCGGTCTGAACTCGAAAAGTATTGCATGGTGCCAAATGAGACTTAGGTTTATTTTCTTTTATCGTCTTCTGTTAAGCCTGATTACCGGCTGTCCTGCTTTCCTTTATGCCTCCCCTTATCAAATAGAAGTAATAGCTGTTAATGCTGAAAACATGCGATATATTGCATATACCTCGGGTACTGTTCATCAAGCCAAACATGATTTATCCGAAGCATCGAACAGGCATTTATCTAACGAAAGTTTGCCACCGGTTATCGAGGAATCTGGCGACACCCAAAAGAAAGTGCTCTACGAACTGAAAGACGATGATAATTTTATTACACCCACCCCAACACTCCCGCCGGTGCCCGATGTTATTGAATTTGCTCACGAGAAAGAAGTCTCAATACAGAAAGAGCTTGCAGCCAGCACCTTGACGGTCAAGCCAACGCCTAATGAACCAGCTGCAAGACACTTCACCTATGCAACCATAAGGGCAGAAGCAAGCTCCAATGACATGCAATCGACAACGCTTTTGCCACAAGCCTCAATTCTTTCAGCTTCGGCTTCATCCAGCCCTGCAGATTTTCAGAGCAATGGGAATAAGCTACTTTGCACTCATTGCGGCAAGAGCCTGACTGCAGGAATGCATACACAAAAACAAAACCATCAAAAACAGCTTATGGGGCAGAGTCCGAGCTCTTTTGCTGGCCCCGGTGGCCTTGGTGGCCAGGGTAAAGACCAGCAAGACGAAGAGAATAAGGATGCGAAACGCGCGCAACACAAGAAATACACTCCTCCCCCGCCACCACAGGGTGGCGGATCCAAACGTCGCCAGTTCCGCTCTGCCGTCACTGCGGCGCAAAGACTGCCGGATGTAAAGCCACATGTACAGTGCAGGCTGCGCTTGCTCAAACTGCAACGCATCAATGACTACCTGCTGCTGGAGGAAGAGTACATCACGAATCAGAGCCGCCTGAACCGGGAGAGCAGTATCGACAGGGAGCAGTTAATGGTGGATGAGGTTCGCGGCTCGCCAATGAAAGTGGGGGTACTGGAGGAGATCATCGATGAAAACCATGCCATCGTCAGCGGGTCGGACGGTTTGCCGCACTACGTGAACATCATGTCCTTCGTGGACAGGGACAAGCTGGAGCCGGGCGGTCAGGTGCTCCTTCACAGCAAGCAGATGTCCATCATTGGCGTACTTTCGGATGAGGTCGACCCCATGGTTCGTGTGATGATGGTCGAGAAAGCCCCGATGGAGTCTTACGTTGATATTGGCGGCCTGGAGAAACAGATACAGGAAATCAAGGAGGCCGTCGAGTTGCCGCTCACACATCAGGAGCTTTACGATGAAATTGGCATTTCCCCACCTAAGGGGGTCATCTTCTACGGGCCGCCCGGAACCGGTAAAACGCTGCTGGCCAAGGCCGTCGCACACCATACCAGCGCCACCTTCCTGCACGTCGTCGGGTCGGAGCTCATTCAGAAGCACCTTGGCGACGGTGCCAGACTGGTGCGTGAGCTGTTCCGCGCTGCAGAGGAGTATGCGCCGTCCATCGTCTTCATTGACGAGATCGACGCCGTCGGTACTAAACGCTACGAGTCACATAGTAGTGGCGAGAACGAGATCAAGCGCACCATGCTGGAACTCCTGAACCAGCTTGACGGATTTGATAGCCGCACCGACGTCAAGGTCATTATGGCCACCAATCGCATTGAGGCACTTGACCCGGCTCTCATCCGGCCCGGTCGCATCGACCGCAAGATCGAGTTCCCTGTACCGGACTCCGAGACCCAGAAAAAAATCTTCAACATCCACACCGCCAAGATGGCCCTGGCCGAAGACGTCAATCTCGAAGAGTTCATCATAACCAGAGATAACCTCAGTGGTGCTGACATCAAGGCCATCTGCACAGAGGCCGGTCTGCTGGCCCTGCGCGAGCGCCGAATTCGGGTCACACAGACAGACTTCAGAAAGGCCAGAGAGCAGATTATGTACCTTAAAAATGAGTGTATTTCGGAAGGGTTGTATTTATGATGCGTGTGCATACCACCGGGTGAATTAGCCTGATGACTCAGAACGACTCATTAAACACTGCTTGAAAAGAAAAATATCCGGTCAGAGAGACCCTGTGCCAAAAAGATATTTTAGGGCAATCACTTTTTGTGATTCAGGGTAAAAAAGCACTCCCAACCGAGTTCGCTCTCTATCTGTATCCTCGCGCAAATCATCTGGCGAAGCAGGCGAAAGAATTTGAACAGGTAGCACTTTCTGCTCAGGATATGAAGATTACTGAGTTCAAAATTTGCTACGACGTACAAATTTCCATGGCGTTTTTAACTGAGCTTGATGCAACGATTGCTGAAACTTATCCGTCATTGCTGGTACATTGGCTGCACCGCAACCGACACGACGCATTAGCTTTTCTTGAAAAAGATGAAGCGCAGGTAGCTCTGATGCCCACTTTATCTGATTTACTGCCATCTGAACGTGTTGGGGTAATGAACATTGGAGCATCAAAACTGGGCATCTATGCTCATCCCGCTTCGCCACTGGCCCGGCTAGTCTTCTTTCCTTTGATATTTCATTAGCGTACCCGATAAGTAGCAGGGAACAGGTACAAATCGCTGATCATCGAAAGAGTGTTGTTAAAGAAATCAAGTAAGTGATCGGCCATGGGAATCAATATGTGAAAATGCTACAAGAGTTTAAACAAACCCTGATCGCCCAGACCACCACCAGAAAAATCAAAGTCCGCGCAGGGAGTCAGGATGGTTAGCATTACCGGCGAAGAGGGACTGGAACAAGCCCGGCCATCAGGCGGCTATTTCCAGCCGAACCCCTGGCAGCCTGTCGGACTTAAGCGTCCGTAGCGAGGATTGCAAGAAATTGAGGATAAAAATTTCTGCTTCTGAGGAGAATAGCGAGCTATTTGACGAAGAAGCAGGAATTTTTAGACCAATTTATTGCAACCGCAGTAGGACAGCCTTAAGTCCGACAGGCTGCTAGCGCTTTCAGCAGTCGGTGCACAGTATCCCATCGGGGCTGGACCTTGCCGTTAAAGGCTTTGTACAGACTCTCCCGGTTCAGGCCGGTCTGTTCCGCCAGTTGTGTCACGCCTTTATGTTTGACCACATGCCCAAGAGCCACAATAAAAACACCGGGATCATTATCCTGATAGGCTTCAGTCAGAAACCAGGGGATGTCATCATCGGTCAGGGCATTATCAAAAGGATTGTAGGGTTTCAACGATTCGCTCATGATTGTTTCCTCCAGTTCTTGCAATATTTCTCTGACTTTTCAATGTCCTGGGACTCGCTGGATTTGTCCCCAACACAATAGGATGACCAGCTGCTCACCACGAACAGTGAAATAGGGCCGATAGCCTTTGCCTGCAAGTATCCGCATTTCACTGATATTGCCACCCACGGATTTTACATTATGGTTAGCAATGCCGGCGAAGACGCACTGGAATAGGCCATAGAAATAGCCCCGACTGGCGACAGCCTTGAAGCCCGTGGTGCACCCGCGCAACGTAAGCGTTCAAGCAGGGTATTGACTCCCCCTACTTGCCGAGATCGGATTTTAACGGATTGGTCCCGAATTTCTCTTTCCAGATTCGCGGGATTAGCTCTCGGATATCGCACGTTGCTCAAGATGTGTCAGGGTTCCAAGGCTGATGGCAATACGACTGGACTCAAGTTTCTGATGCTGGCGGTAAAGCGGAGCGCGGAAGCAGTAATTCTCTACCAGCAGACCCGCGATGAAGCTGACATCGGGAAAGCTGCGATCAAATAATCCTAATGGTGTGGTTACCGTTGTTAGCGTCTGGCTGGGCTTGTGGCGAACGACTTCGCGCTGATATTTCAGGATGACATAGCTGGCAGGGCGCTGCGCCAGACTATAGGTGTACTTGTAGTCAATGATTTCGTAATGGTCTGCGTCTTCAAATTGTCTTTATTCCCAAAAAGAGGCAAAAGGTCATTTATGGAAGCTTGAGAAATTTTCTGGGAACCATTGTTAATGAACTTGCCAAGTACAAAAAAGTGCAAAATTGCGGAGGGGCATTTGATGCGCGATTACGTCCATATTTGCATTAGCATTCCGATGAAATATTCTGCTTTCCATATTGTCGGTTATATGAAAGGAAAATGTGCAATAGCTATTGCAAGACCTTTCAAAGGTAAGCAAAGGAATTTTTCTGGAGAGTACTTCCGGATACGAGGGTATTTCGACGCACAATAGGACTTGATGAAAATGTGATTAGGGAATATATCAGAAACCAAGAGAAAAATGATGGAACACGAGATCAGTTGAAACTTGGTTTTGACTCAGGCACTTGGGGGTAACATAAGCCCTTTGAGGGTTTCACTTAATAAGCCCCCGGCTCTACCGGGGGTAATTAACTGATAATCGCAATAATCCTGACACAGCGAGAGAGTCATGAATCAAAAGAGGAGATATCTTTGTTGACAAAAACCGAAGGGGTATCCTACGTTGTTTAAAATTTTATGATAATGTCGATAATATAAAAATATTAAATGGAATTTAAAATGTCATGAAAAAATATAGATACATTTTGCTATTATTAATTCCTTTATGGCTTTCAGCAAATAGCATAATTCCAGACAATGCTGCTAATGGTCTGAACAATGATACAAGCATAAATCAGCATGAAGAAAAATGGTCAGACTTTACTTGGTATCCGTTTAAGATTTTGAGTTACCCTGCCAGATTCTGGAAAAGACCTTATGAGCAAAATATCACTGAAATAGAAAAAGAAGATAAAAAGCATTCTTTAAAAGGATACATTTTAACTGAGCTTGCTGATGGCAGTTATTCTTCATATGAAAAAATTAAAGATGGAATTGAATTAGAAATAAATAATAAAGCTGATTTCGAAGGGCGGTCTGCATCATATCGAAAAGATTATTCTAGATACACTAGTAAAAATTTCAACAAGCCAAATAAGCTTCAAACATACCTTTCTTCTGTTCCAAGTGTCTCTAAAATTGATGATAATGCAATATATGGATTAAAAAATATAGATCTTATCCTATCAGGAGGAACCTGGAAACCCTATTCGCTGGCTGTTGCAAAGAATCATTTGGCATTTTCAAAAGCAAGGCGTACTAAATACAAATTCATACTGTTTAGCCAGAATAGCGAAGATGATGACTCAATAGATTTGATGAATTGGATGCACGATAGGCAACCTTATTGGGGAAAAATATTTTTAATTAATAAGTGGCTGAAAGAGGGTCGAGTAAAATCTGGTAAATGGATTACCTGGATAGATGATGATATTGTAATCAATGATTTTAAGAATGATAAAAGCCATCTTGATAAAATAATAGATTCAGTTGGGGAGCATGCTTGCATTATAACTTCTCAGGATTACTGGTACCATCAAGGATTACAACAATTAAATGATGGTCGTTTACCGAATACAGGCATTATTATGGTTAAGAACACAAGGTATTGCTCTTATATTTTAGAGTTATGGCTTAGCTATGCAGATGATCCAACTTTGGGAAAAAATAGTCAAAAATATACGCTTCACGAACAGGAAGCTTTAGTCAGGTTAAAGATAAATATCGATAAAAGATCTTTAGTTATCAAATTTATTAGAAACAGGACTAAAGATTGGAATTTTAATACATTTAAAAGATTTAATCATTTTTACAATGGTAGTCAGGCAAATTACAATTCAGATACAGAAAATGATAGAGCAATAGCTGCACTTATGAATGATGCATATATTCATCACACAGGGATGGCTTCTCTCTATAGACTTGCACTTATCGCTCACTCACTCTTTGAAATTTCAGGTAATTACCCCGTTATCCAACATGCTGACGATGGCAGCTAACGGCACGCACACCGGCTGCAGATCAGCGCAGCCAGGAACCTGCGTTGTATGAGTGCTTTTTATCAAAATGGAACGCCTTGCGTTCCAAATCGAGCAGGTCCCACTATCGTCGTCTGACCCGTATTGAAACCCCAAATCCAGAGAGCGATATCTGCTGGAAGCCATACAATAGAGCTGGCATTCCCGGTCGCTGGATCGTCAGGTCAGCAAGCTGTATTACGAGCGCTTGTTGTTCAGCAAGGATAAGCAGCCCGTGCTGCAGGAAGTTGAACAAAAAACTAAAAAGTTTGAAGGGTAGACGTGCATTAAAACTATTGACAAGTACTCCTGATTTTCAGTGGACACAGAGTAAGTAACTTGCGGCCAAAATGCATTAAAACTGTTTTTATATGTCTGATTCCTGAATGTAGCTGGATAAAGCTGTTGACTGATAGCCCTATATAATAAGGGCTATAGAGGAATAAGCTATTTCCGTGTCGATAGTTTAATGCATGTGTCTGGAGTTTTAATACATTTTCACATCTGTTGGTTAGACCACAGACCCCAACTGGAAAATAGGCAAGTACATGGCAATGATAAGACCACCAACCAGTACACCGAGAACCGACATGATCAAAGGTTCCATCAAGCTGGTCAGACCATCGACCATGTTGTCTACTTCGTCTTCGTAAAAAGTGGCGACCTTATCGAGCATTTCATCCAGAGCGCCGGATTCTTCACCAATAGCCACCATCTGAACCGCCATGGCCGGGAATATGCCAGAGTTTCTCATGGCGAACTGCAGCTGCTGACCGCTGGATACGTCTTCCTTTATGCGTTGGGTGGCATCGAAATAGACGACGTTACCAGCAGCCCCGGCAACCGAGTCAAGGGCATCCACCAGGGGTACACCGGCGGCAAAAGTCGTCGACAGGGTTCTGGCGAATCGGGCGACTGCTGATTTATCAAGAATGACACCGATCACGGGAATCTTAAGGGTGACCCGATCCATTCTGTCTCTGGTTGCTTTGGATTTTTGTAGCAGTTTTTTGAACATAAATCCAAAGGCAACGAGAGCGCCTATGGTCATATGCCATGAACTTTGGACCCATTCAGAAATGCCGATAACCAACTGGGTAAATGCGGGTAGCTCAGCACCAAATCCCTGGAATACTTCCTCAAACTGGGGCACTACGTAGACCAGCAGAATGCCAGTCACAACCATAGCAACACCCACAACAGCGATGGGGTATTTCATCGCTTTCTTGATTTTGGCCTTAAGGGCTTCGGTTTTCTCTTTATAGGTGGCGATTCTGTCCAGCAGTGACTCCAGAGAACCAGACTGCTCACCGGAAGCGACAAGATTACAGTAGAGGTCATCGAAATACAGTGGATGGTTTCTCAGGGCATCAGCCAGAGTGGAGCCGCCGGCAACATCATTCTTGATTTTGCCAATGAGATCTTTCATGGCAGGCTTTTCGATACCGTCAGAAGTAATATCAAACGCTTGAAGCAGGGGAACCCCCGCCTTCATCATGGTGGCTAGCTGGCGGGTAAACAGGGCGATATCCATGGGTTTGATCTTGCCGCCCTTGGTGCCCAGTGACATACCCTTCTTTCTGACTTTTGTGGAGTTGATTCCCTGCTTGCGGAGCTCAGCTTTGACCAGTGCAATACTGCCGCTCTGGATTTCTCCTTTGACCTTCCGCCCACTCTTGTCTTTACCTTCCCAGACGAATGTGGCTGTTTTTGTTGGTTTTCGTGCCATATATAGCCAGTTCCGTAGCTTCTTTTGTCATTCTTGTTGAGCCACTGCGATGCCAGGCAGTGGCATTATACCGCTCTAAACGGAGTCCGCTGTTGGGGATTCATTATAGCGCTAATGGCTTTGTCGGCGAGTATTGTACGAGACCTTAGGGAAACTTAATACGAAGTGGAAGACAAAATCAGAAAAAGGTGACAAAAGTCCTGAGGATGAGTGGGTTTTTTGCACTGTAATCATGATCCTGTCGAGTTTGTCAGGTGTTTATGAATCCATTCATACATTGGTTTAGCAACAGTCCACTGAAGTGGTGCTGTAATCGTCGAGGTTCAGGGCGGTGAGACAGCGCCCCCAGACGCACCCGGTATCAAGGGCATGGATTTTTTTGCGCTGACTGTTGCCTTCCAGGGCAGCCCAGTGACCAAAAATAATGCGTTCTTTGTAGACGGGGCTATCAGGAAAATTATACCAAGCGGCGAATGTCTCAGTGGCAGATGCTGTCTTGTTGTCAAGATCAAGCCGACCGTATTGGTCACAAAAACGCATCTGTGTCAGATAAGCTGCGGTCAGTTTCAGTTTGGCTCGACGGGTATAAGCTTCTTCCATAGAGTTGATGGAATCTGATTTGAATAGAAACTGAAGAAACTCTTGATAGTTTTCTCCCTGAAGGGCTTTCTCAAGTTTGCTTGCATACAGGCAGGCCTGCTTCAGGGTCCAGATCGGAGGGATTCCAGCATGTACCATTGTGACTTTGCGTTTTTTATCATAGTGAATCAGTGGGCGGTGCCTTAGCCAGTCAATCAATGAGTCTCTGTCAGGAGCGCTGAGCAGTGGGGCTAATGTATCTTTCTTTTTGGATCGACGAACTCGTGCAGCAACCGCCAGCAAGTGCAGGTCATGGTTGCCCAATACAGCGGTACAATCGCTGCCGAGACTTTTCAGGTAGCGTAGCGTAGCCAGTGAGTCTGGGCCACGGTTTACCATATCCCCCGCTACCCACAACTGGTCACGGCCAGGCTTGAACTGAACTTTGTCAAGCAGATGTCTGAGAGGCTCGTAGCATCCCTGGATATCACCTACGGCGTACACGGTCATTAACAATAATCTCCTGAACCTTTAAACGTGTGATAGCCATTTATAGCAAAGGTCTTTGAAGGTTCGTGGTTTTAAGACTAAATCGGGAATGCTTGATTGAAATGCACAAAAGCTTTTTCTGATTCGCTGCCTGGCTCAGTAACAGTTTGTGACCGGCTTGGAGAAATATCCTTTTCTCCGTTGACCGGGTGGAGACTGCGTTCTCCACAGTGATGAAAACTGCATTTCCCTGCTAATAGTAGTAACTCAGTGGATAGCGAGCATGCAAGTCGTCTGGTCGTTTATCATGTAACGGCAGCTTTCTTACATTGGAAAAATTTTCATCCCCGAGGCTGACGAAAAATGATGTCAGTCGCTCATGGCAGCTGAATGCAGATAATTGGCGATAGCAACAAATTCTGGCAGAGTCACCGTTTCCGGACGACTCGCAGGGTCGATACCCAGCTCAGTCAGTTTATCGGCAGAGATTAGCTTTTTCAGAGTGTTTCGCATAGTTTTGCGGCGTTGCTGGAAAGCTTCCCGAACCACCCTTTCCAGCAGTTTTACGTCATCTGCCGGGTAAGGTAAATCTCTATGAGGCTCAAGCCGAACAATAGCTGAGTCAACTTTGGGGGCAGGTTTGAAACAGCCAGGGCCCACAACAAACAGGTTGTTCACCTTGCAGTAGTATTGAGCCATGATGCCCAGTCGCCCATAGTGCTTTTCACCGGGCTGGGCTGCAAGTCTTTCCACAACCTCTTTCTGTAACATGAAATACATGTCGCTGATCTGTCCCTGAAACTCTAGCAGGTGGAAAATCAGGGGAGTGGATATATTGTAGGGCAGGTTGCCTACCAGCCTCAGTGTTTCGCCTTCTCTAATAAGAGAGGAGAAATTGAACTTGAGTGCGTCTCCTTCGTGAATTCTGAACTCAGGATTCAGGCCAAATCTGAGCTTCAGGGTCGGGATAAGATCCCTGTCGAGTTCAACTACATCCAGCTGCCCGGCAGCGTCCAGCAGAAACTCGGTCAGTGCACCCTGACCCGGGCCAATTTCCACAATTCGGTCGCCTGCCCTTGGGTGTATGGAACGGATAATCCGTTGAATGACACCGTGATCGTGCAGAAAGTTCTGACCAAATCGTTTACGGGCCTTGTGGTAGGGAATTTCAGCCATGCTTTTGACAAACTTAACGAGCAATAGAGGGGGCGCTATGATAGCGGCAGACAACCCTTTTGGCTACCGAACCATATCGAGAGCATAACGAACAGCAGCAAACAGGCTTCCCGAATCGGCTTTTCCTGTGCTTGCCAGATCCAATGCTGTGCCATGATCAACAGAAGTGCGAATGATTGGAAGTCCCAGGGTAATGTTGACGGCATTGCCAAAACCTTTGTACTTCAGAACTGGCAGACCCTGATCATGATACATGGCCAGAATGGCGTCAGCAGTCTCAAGATATTTGGGGTTAAAGAGCGTGTCTGCAGGCAGAGGGCCTACCAGATTTATACCTTCACTGTTTAACTTCTCGAGTACTGGAATAATGGTTTCTATCTCTTCCATGCCAAGGTGACCCCCTTCTCCAGCATGGGGGTTAAGACCGCAGACCAGAATTCTGGGATTCTCGATCGCAAATTTTGTCACCATATCCCTGTGGAGAATTTTGATGACTCCTTCCAGAGAGGATCGCGTGATAGCAGATGAAACGTCCTTAAGTGGCAGGTGGGTGGTGGCCAGTGCGACCCTCAGGCCTTCTGTTGCCAGCATCATAACGACTTGTTGAGTGTTGGTTTTTTCGGCCAGAAATTCTGTATGACCACTGAAAGAAACGCCTGCATTATTGATCACTTCCTTGCTGATAGGAGCGGTGACCATGGCATCAAACAGGCCGCTCTGGCAGCCTTCGATGGCATAGCTCAACATTTCCAGAACGTAGGGGCTGTTGGCTTCATCCAGCTGACCGGCTGAGCAGGGTTTGGGTAAGGAGACTGGGGCAACGAGAAGTATTCCTTCTCTGACGGGTTCTTTTTCATCAGGGTTGAATAATTCAAAGGTAACATCCATGCCCAGACTGTCTGCACGTTCCGCCAAAAGCTCTGGGTCTGCAGCAACTACTATTTGTACTGGCGAAGTATAATAAGCCAGCTGAAGGCAGAGGTCGGGTCCGATACCTGCGGGCTCGCCTGAGGTAATGATCAGTCTGGGCAGTGTGTTGCTTGTCATAAGTCAGCCATGAACCAGGGAAAATACAATCCACGAGAGTCTATATAAAAGCAACGCCCCGGAAAACCGGGGCGTCAATTTTATCTGGGTTTCGACTCAGAGACGAATTTCAATGTAGCTCTGATCTCTGATTTCACGTAACCACACCTGAAGCTCTTCTTCAAACTTACGGTTGCCCAGTATTTCACGGACCTTGTTTCTGCGGACCCGGTCGCTGATATCTGAGTGACGTGTGCCCAGTACCTCCAGAACGTGCCAGCCGTAAGTGCTCTTGAAAGGTTCGCTGACTATTTTTTCGGGCGTCTCTTTCATGGCTTTCTGGAATTCCGGAACCAGAGATTTCGGAGAAACCCAGTTCAGATCCCCGCCATTCAGAGCTGAGCCAGTGTCGTCAGAGTAGGCCTTGGCCAGTTCAGCAAAATCCTCACCGTTTTCAATTCGGTCGAAGAGGTTTTTGGCCAGCATCTGTGCCTCAAGGTCGCTGCGAATCTCGTTGGGCTTGATCAGAATATGGCGAACGTGTATCTGATGCTCCATATGCTTCTCGTTACCGCGAGTGTCGATTAGCTTGAAGATGTGAAAACCACCAGGACTGCGGATCGGTGCAGATACTTCTCCGTCTCTCATCTTCAACGCCTGTTCAGCAAACAGGGTTGGCAGTTGATCAGCGGAGCGCCAGCCAAGGTCGCCACCGTTCAGGGCACTCTGGCCGCTGGAGTAGGTGAGCGCCATTTCGGCAAAGTTGGCACCTCTATCAAGCTGAATAGCAATATTGTTGGCCTTCTTTTCGGCTTCCCGCACCTGATCAGGTGATGGGTTATCCGGTGTGGCAATCATAATATGACCCAGACGATATTCAGTCTGCATGCTGGCCTGACCTTCCGGCGACTTGAGGAAATTATTCACTTCCTGCTCGCTGATCTGAATGCGTTCAGCAATCTGGCGCTGACGCACGCGGTTAATAACCATCTCGCGTCGGATTTCTTCCCGGGCATCGGCGTATGACAGGCCGTCTGATTCAAGATTTTTTCGGAATGCCTCAACGGTCATACCATTGCGCTTGGCGATTTTGCTGATAGCGTCATTTAACGTCCAGTCATCAACGCGGATTCCACCACGCTGACCCATCTGCAGTTGCAGGTTTTCAAGAATCAGCTGGTCAAGTACCTGCTTCTTGAGGATGTTGTCTGGTGGCATGGGGATACTTCGGCTGTTCAGCTGTCGCTGCACAGCTTCAATACGGTTGTTCAATTCGCTTTCCATTACCACGTCTTTGTCGACGATGGCAACAATGCGATCCAGTGGTACGGGCTTGGCGTTGGCCGTACCACCGACTGCTGCAAGGGCGCAGCAGGCGGCAAAGAATAGATTCTTCAATCCCGTCATCATTACTTCTCGTGAATCTCGTAACCTTGGATACCTTGCAAGTATTCCGTTCCGGAGCTACCGGTTATATTACCCAGTCCACGAAGGATGAACTGGAAGAAAACACCGCTCTTCGGATCAGGGTGGTCGATATTATCGTCTGTTTCGATCCATGAACGCCAGAAAAACCGAACCTGATAACAGCAACTGTTGTATTCGACACCCGCAAGGCTCTCAAGGTTCCTTTTGTTGGTTAAATCATATTGCCAGCGTCCCAAGCCTACCCAGTGGGTGGTCGAAGGAATCGGCCAGGCAAAAGACAGATCGGTTTGTTTCAGGTTGTTATCAGCAGTTTCAAAGATTGGATTGCCATTCTGGTCGGTGCCAATCTGAATATTTTGTCCATCTTTGTCTTGAACATACCGATCAACCTGATCCCTGAAACGGAAACCGAGGTTCAGAGTCTTACGCTGTTCAGGCTGCCAGCGATAGTAAAGACCATAGTTGTCCAGACGATTCTCGTTGGTATTCCAGGAGAAATCCTGCCTCAGGCTCATTGTGCGATTGAAATTGTAGATGAATTCCGATGCCAGGGGCGACGTTGGTTCGGTCAGTTCGTTCCTGAGCCTTGCATCGATAGCGTCAAGGTTTTCGTCTACATCCTCAGGTGGTTTGCCTGCCTGCCCGAGGTTGCTGGCGATGTATACCTCGCGATCTTTGAAGTAGACAATTTGACCGATACCAAAGCGCATTCTTTCAAAGCCGTCGTCTTCAATGAGACGGGTCGTTACACCCAGAGAGAGCTGGTTGGCATCGCCAATACGATCATAGCCACTGAAGCGGTTATCCAGCCACAGAGAACCGTAGGTGAAGCCCATGGCGCCTGTGTCAAAAATCGGGTTGTACTCCTGATTCTCGACATAAGGCACATAAAGATACTTGGCTCTGGGTTCCAGAGTGTGTGTAAAGTCGGTGCCGAACAAGTCGGTAAAGCGCTCAAAATAGAGGCCACCATCAAGACTAAAGGAGCCAGCACTGGTGTTTGGAGACTTTGTGAAGTCGCTATCGTTAAACGTTCGGTCAATGTAGGAGTTACGGAGATCTTCCATGACTTCCTGCTGGCTCAAATTATTCAGGCTGTAGTTTACACTCCGAACCTTCACTTCAGGTGTCAGGAAGCCCCACATTGTCTGCATTGTATAGCTGATACCCGCCTGTCCATAAGCCCGACCCCCTTCGGCTTTTTTGATACCAAAGCCCTCATCGTAAACGCTTTCTCTGGTATCAGGGTCATCGAAGTCCGGGTGCTGGATTTCTCTCACAAAGCGCCAGTCTTCGGCCCGACTGAACTGAGTGTAATCCGCCAGATAATTAACCTGCAATGTTTCGCCTGCCTGCCAGTTGCCGCTGAAGACCAGCTGTGGAAGCTTGTTATATGGGTCATCAGACGTCTGACTCATATTTTTGAACTGGTGAGCATTCAGGCTGAAGGTCCAGTTGTTGTAGGCATTGCCACCCAGATATCGGGTACCTGCCATCTGGTTCAGTGGACTGGAGCTGGACAGCTTTAAATGGGTGCCAAAGTCCTCGATGTAGTTTTTGTCACTGGCATCGGCATAGTCGAGTTCTGCCGTCCAGCGCTCAGAAAAACGCTGCTTATATCGCACACTGGCCAGCCAGCGCTCCTGATCGTAATAAGGATTTTCTTTTTCCAGCTTGTCCTTGTTAGTCAGGCCAGCAATACCAACTTCACCTTCACCGCTTTCATTCATGTAGCGGAATTCATTTTCTAGCAGCAGGCCTCGTTTGGAGATAATGCGAGGAGTAATGGTGGCGTCGTAATCAGGAGCAATATTCCAGTAATAGGGCAGGGTAAAGTCCAGGCCATTATCACTGTCAGAGGCTATTGTCGGGTAGAGAAAGCCGGATTGGCGGCGATCATCAATCGGGAAATACATGTAGGGCGTATAGAAAATCGGCAACCCTCCAACTCGGATAACAGCGTCACGTGCCGTACCATAACCAGTATTGCGATCCAGGGTGACATTCTTGCCTGTTAGCAGCCAGCTTTCATCACCGGGGCGGCAGGTGGTGTAGGAGGCATCTTCGAGAACCAGGGTAGAGTCCTCGTTCCGAATGATTTCTTTGGAACTCCCTCTGGCATGGGCCTCATGCATGGCGTAGCTGGCATTCTTGATGGTAGCCCGGCCAGTATCGAGCAGCATATCACCGTAATCACCGACCAACAGAGTACCGGGCTCACGATAAACCACGTTGCCTTCGAATTCGGCATGGTTGGTAGCGCGATTCATTCTCGCAGTATCGCTCTGGATTTGACGGTTGCCCTGTCTGATAGAAACGTTGCCGGTAAGAGTGCCTATGTCATTCTGGCCAAAAGAGGATTCATCGGACTCGGCAACGATAGGTGCTGTATCAGAGTTGCCCGTGAAGTTTTTACCGGGACGGGCAGGCTCTGAATAGTCACCTGTGCACCAGGGCGTTGCCTGATCCAGTGCTTTCTGTTCATTCTCGTTGAGCTGGGATTTGGGCACCCAGTCAAGCCTTTCCCGAAGGTTTGCGCGGCGATGGCCGGTAGCGACAGTCACCGTTTGACCGCTGGCTTTGTTTCGGGCGGATTGGGTGACTGGCGGGGCAATGGGGCGAGAAGCTCGATTCATCACACCTGGCTTTATTGGCTCGGCGGAACACTGCCAGCCGGCACCATCAGAGCTGGCTTTACAGTTCCACTGATCATTAGGCGACAGGGTGGATTCGCCATAAACCCGGGCGGCCGGTTGGCTGGCAAGCAGCACAGTAGCAATCGCCAGTGTTAATGTCGCTGGTTTGAAAGGTAGAGGGTATTTCTCCATGAGATCAATTATCCCGTGCCGTTCTTATTACCACGGTTTGACGCTTTTTTTCACAACTCCAAATTAAGTCGGGTCGGGAGAAAGCGTTAGACCATGGTCGATGGCTGTTTAAATCTGCTCTGGCATGCGCACAGAGAACCTTGTTACACATCCTGCTGTCGGAGGCAGCATTTTCTACTAATAAGGACATCTGTACAGCAGTGGTTCGGGCCTTATGTGTGGTTGTCATGATCGCCAGCTGTTCCGAAAACATGAAGGTTCAGATCACAAGCCTGCCTGAGACCGGCAGACCTCTGAAAATCGTAGAGCGAACATCTGCTTTTTGCCATGAGCGAGTGTCCGGCTGAGTGTTTCAGGAAGACGGTGATTTCGGTTCATGGTGTTGCAGTGGAGGATAATACCTGAATTCCCTCTGAATAGTGTGCTAAATGGCGCTTCTTTTGTTTTTTTACCTTCCGCCTGAAGACTCGGCATTCCATAGCTTGTTCACAATTTGTTACTGAGCCTGATTGTTCACGCAGTGAACAATCAGTGGGGTCCGTTATATTACCCTTACTAGTCTGTGTTACTCTGTCTTTCAGTGCAATACATTTCAACACTTTGATGTTAAACCTTCCGTCGTTCAGCCCGAATATTGCATAGATAGCCATGATTAAAAGGTATATGAGCAAGTGACTCTATGAGTCTGAAGGTGACCGCTCAATCAACACAGGATATGTAAAGCAAGTGACACCCTCTCCTAACGACCGCCTTCAGCAATTGAAACAATGGGCGTATAAGGCTTTAACACCGGGTCAGGCGTTACTCGACCGGGACGGCCAGATGAGTCCTGTGGGTGGTGATGCCGGCTTCAGGAATTATTATCGACTTCAGGTTCCTGAAGGTACATTGCTGGCAGTGGATGCCCCGCCAGAAACTGAAGATTCCCATGCTTTTGTCTCAATTGCTGGTTTGCTCAAGGCCCAGGGCGTTTGTGTGCCGGATGTGCACTCAGTCGATTATCAGTCAGGCTTTATGTTGGTGGATGACTTCGGCGATACTCTGTTGCTTCAGGCCCTGAACGACAATACTGTTGATGAGCTTTATGGCAAAGCTCTGGATGTTATTCTGCAAATCCAGAAGTGCGAGCCTGATGCTCTGCCTCCTTACAGTCGTGAGCTGTTGATGACAGAGCTGGACATCTACTCCCATTGGTTTTTGAAAGAACTGCTGAGGCTGGAGGTCGAAAGTCGCTCCAACAATCAGCTTGACCGGCTGTTTGAACTGCTTACCGAGGCAGCACTGCAACAACCTAAAGGGGTTGTTCATCGTGACTTTCATTCCAGAAACCTGATGGTGCTTTCCGAAGGAAAACTCGGGGTCATTGATTTTCAGGGAGCCCTCCACGGCCCAATATTGTATGACGCTGTTTCTTTGTTGAAAGATTGTTATATCAGCTGGCCGAGGCACAAGGTGGAAAGTTGGTTGAGGTTGTTTATCAAGTCTCACCCCCGGCTGAAGGAAGTGAGCTTTGAAACCTGCCTCAAATGGTTTGACTGGATAGGACTGCAGCGACATCTCAAGTGTCTCGGAATATTCTCCCGGCTTTGGCTCAGGGATAACAAGCCCCGGTACCTGCGGGAGATTCCAGCGACCTTTGCCTATGTTCTGGATGTCTGTGAACGTTACGAAGAGCTGGCTTATCATGCCAAATGGCTCAGGCAGTCTGTGGCACCGATTCTTGATGATTGCATTGCATCTACACGGAAAGAGACTGAACAATGAAAGCAATGATTCTGGCTGCCGGCCTGGGAACGAGGCTGAGACCACTGACTTTGGAAAAACCCAAGCCACTGGTAGAAGTGGGCGGTAAACCCCTGATAGTACATCATCTGGAAAACCTTTCAGAGGCTGGCTTCAAAGATATAGTGATCAATCATGCCTGGCTGGGAGAAAAACTGGTTGCAGCCTTGGGTAATGGCAGTCATTGGGGGCTGAATATTGAATATTCAGCGGAACCTGAGCCTCTGGAAACCGGTGGTGGTGTTTTCAAGGCGCTGCGTCTTTTGGGTGATGATCCTTTCTTTTTGGTCAATGGTGATGTCTATACCGACTATGCTTTCCAGTCTCTGCCAGATTCACCCAGAGGTCTGGCTCATCTGGTACTGGTGGATAATCCTGACTTCAAGGAAACCGGAGACTTTGCCCTGGATAGTCATGGGCGGGTTCAGGCGGACGGTCAAAACAAGCTGACTTTCAGTGGATTGAGTGTGTTGTCACCAGAACTCTTTGCACATTGTAAATCCGGGGCTTTCAAGCTGGCACCTCTGTTGATTGATGCGATGGCCTCGGGCAAAGTTACGGGCGAACATTATTGCGGACTCTGGACCGATGTCGGCACAGTGGAACGTTTGCAGAGTCTGGAAGAACATTTAAATCAGAGCAGGGCAACATGACAGCAATTCTGATCGGTGTATTCATCGGTTTTGTGTTTGGAGGGCATTTCGGAGCGCTATTTGGTGGCATACTGGGCGCCTGGATAAACCGGAATTACATTAATCCCAATCAACAGGGGGGCGGGCCCCGTGGGTCTTTCAATCGTCAGAGGGCTCAGAGTGCGTTCTTCCAGGCCACTTTTCTGGTGATGGGCAAGCTGGCCAAGGCTGACGGGCGAGTCAGTGAGGATGAGATTGAAATGGCATCAGCCATTATGAATCAGATGCGCCTGTCACCGGATCAACGTGAGGCCGCGATCAATCTCTTTAATCAGGGTAAACAGCCTTCGGCAGATATCAGTGCAGCTCTGGCTGAGTTTCGCAGGGTCGCTGGCTCGAGTACCTTGCTTCCCCTGTTTCTTGAAATTCAGCTGCAGGCAGCCTACGCCGATGGCAGCCTGACACAGGCTGAGAGAGCTGTATTCAAGCAGTTATGTGATCAACTGGGTATCAGCCAAATCAGTTTTGAGCTGCTTCATAAAAGGTTTCAGGCTCAGAGAGCTTATTATCATGCCGGAGGCCGGCAAGGGGGGGGCTGGGCGCGTCCGGATAGTGGGCAAACCCTTTCCAAGGCTTATGAAGTGCTGGGTGTTGAGTCTTCCGCAACGGACAGTGAAGTGAAAAGAGCCTATCGGAAGCTGATGAGTCAGCACCATCCTGACAAGCTTGTGGCCAAAGGTTTGCCGGAAGAAATGATGGAAGTCGCCAAGCAGAGAACTCAGGAAATTCAGGCGGCCTACGATCAGATTCGGGAGCACCGGAAGAATAAATAATCCTGGTGCATTTTGTTGGGAACTTTCCCGAGATGGATTAGACTAATATTGCTCTTAACCGCAGAAAATGGAATGCCTGTAGCATTGGAAGGGACGCCTTCCCTCTCACAGGAGATTCTTCCGTGTATACGGTCAGACAGCGCTTCATATACTGGCACATTCCAGCCACAACCCGAATCACATTGAAAAGAGAGCAAGGAGAAGTCTACTGCTTCTATCCAGTCAAACGGGTGAAAAAGTTACAGAGTGCTGTGAGGTATATTATTCGTCAGATTCATGAACCTGCTGCAAAAACGATACGGGATCGCAGGGTAGTTCTCTGCTAAGTTTGAACAAACTGGCAGGTGCAGCAATGCCGACCTGCCAGAAGGTTTTCATCATGAAATCAGGCTTTGCTCCCCTTAAGGCCAAACCATGTCAGGTAAGTAAATCCGATCAATGGAATAATAAAGGCCAAACTAATTTCTGTCATATCTGAAATCCACCCCATCATTGCGGTGAGCACAGCGCCACCAAGAATGGCCATAATCAGGCAGCTGCCGCCTAGCTGAGTGTCTTTGCCCAGGCCATTCACAGAAAGGCCATAAATGGTAGGGAACATCAACGACATGCAGCCAGAGATAACCACCAGAGCATAAATACCAGCATAGCCATCGCTCATCATTACAACGACAGTCATAACAGCCGCGACCGTGGCAAGCCCCCCCAGCAACTTCGCAGGTTCGATGTAGCGCATTAGAGAGGTACAAAGGAAGCGGCTGCTACTGAATAAGAGGATTGAATAAAGGTAATAGGTCGAAGCTTCTGCCTCGTTACCTCCAATATTATTCATGACATAACGGATCGTCCATGACCAGCAGCCAATTTGTGCTCCCATGTAAAGAAACTGACCAAGTACCCCGCGGACAAATACTTTCTTTCTAAAGAGGCGAGCAAAGGATTTTGAATAGCTGTATGCTTCAGAGGCATCCACCGCTTTTGGCATTCTACAAAGCACTATAGAGAGCCAGACTCCCAGAATGACGGCAGCCGTCATTATGTATGGCACCATAACAGCCATTAATTCCTGGGACTGGATAGCTTTCAGCTGCGTAGTCGCCATGGCACCGCGCTCCGCGTCTGAAGCCGGATTCAGCTGGCTCAGGATATAGAATTTCCCGATCAGGACTCCGGCAACTGAACCTAAAGGATTGAAGGACTGGGCAAGGTTCAATCTCTGGGTGGCGGTGTCCTGTGGTCCCATAGAAATAATGTATGGGTTGGCACTGGTTTCCAGGATGGATAGCCCGCCAGCCAATACAAACAGAGCTGCCAGAAAGTGGGAATACTGCATAGTCTGGCTGGCGGGATAAAACAGCAATGCACCGAACGCAAACAGACCCAGCCCAAGCAGTACACCGGATTTGTAAGAAAACTTTTTAATGTAGACAGCAGCAGGAAGAGCCAGGCAGAAGTAAGCACCGTAGAAAGCCATCTGAACAAGACTGGATTGAGCATCGTTTAAGATGAAGACCTTACGGAACTGGGCAATGAGTACATCGGTCATGTTATGTGCCAGTCCCCATAAGGCAAAACAACTGGTTATCATTACAAAAGGAACCAGTAACTTTTTTGGCACAAAGGGTGATTTTTTTCTGGTAGTCGATTTGCTATCGATAGACTGGGTTGTAGATAATTCACTCACTACATGTCTTCCCCTGGATGATATAAATCAAGCCTTAACCCAACAATAAGTAATCAATATCCACGGACACCCCGGGCCGCTTTTCGGGGAGCAGGCAGTGACACCTGTCAAAAGCTCGCACAATGCACCTGTGAAAAGCACCCGTAAAAAAGGTGGACAACTGACGTATTGCTATATCGGATTAAATTTACGAAATCCCTCATGCCATAGCTGTCCTGTCATGAACGCATTCCAATTGCCATAGAGGAGAGCATGAATGGCTGCCTGCAAACCGTTGCCTCAGTAGGTTTTCCGATGAGTTTCCGGGAGGGAGTATAGTTTGGTTGCTCAGTTATGCATGGCAGTTTTGCCTGAATTGTATTCAGGCTCAAAATACGTGACTCTGGGAACTGGCTCGTTTGAGCCCAAACCTGTGTTTTATGACAGGATTGGGTCGTGAGGTTGTGACAGGTATTCTCTGGATTGCATCTCTTGCAGACGACTGATGGTGCGCTGGAACTCAAAGTTCAGCTTGCCGGAGGTGTAAAGTTCTGATAGGGGAGATTCGGCGGTCAGGATGAGTTTAACGTTGCGGTCATAGAACTCGTCCACCAGATTGATAAAGCGCCTGGCCTGATCGTCTTTCTTTTCGCCCATTTGTGGTACATTTTCCAGAATGACTGTCTGGTAAAGACAGGCCAGTTCTATGTAGTCGTTCTGGCTTCTTGGACCATCACAGAGTGTCGCGAAACTGAACCAGCCTATGTCTTCGCAGGTGCGCTTGCTGTTGATCAATCTGCCCGCTATCTCAATGATCTCGGCTTCCCGGCAGTGGCTGATATCCGGTGCCAGGTCATTGAATGTTTTCTGCAGATGTCGATCGGCTTCCGTTCCTAATGGACTGTGGTAAGTGTCTGCTTTTTCCAGGAGGCGGAGGCGATAGTCCGTGCCGCCATCAACGTTGACCACCAGAGTATGCTCCTTTATCTGAGCAATGGCTGGCAGGAAACGGATTCTTTGCAAACCGTCTTTGTAGAGCTCATCGGGTACCACGTTGGAAGTGGCTACCAGTGTAATGCCTCTCTGAAAGAGTTGCTCAAAGAGACCACCTAAAAGCATGGCGTCGGTGATGTCAGAGACAAAAAACTCGTCAAAGCAGATTACCCGGGTTTCAGCAGCCAGTATTTCTGCCACTTTATCCAGAGGGTTCTTTTCTCCGGACAGATTTTTCAATTCACCATGAACCCATCGCATGAAGTGGTGGAAGTGCATGCGCTTTTTCTCGGGGAACGGCAGGCAGTCGTAAAAGGTGTCCATCAGATAGGTTTTACCCCGGCCAACGCCTCCCCAGAAATAGAGTCCACGAGCGGTGTGGGTTTCTTTGTCGGCAAAAGGGTTGATGCGTTTGAGCAGAGAGGTGCGGGGAGTGACAGCCGTCAGTTGATCAAAAAGACGCTGGAGATGCTGAACCGCTGCTTCCTGAGCCGGGTCATGGCTGAAGCTGTCTTTCTTTAAGTCCTGCTGGTAACGAGATTCCGGGGTCATGCTGGTCATTCAGTTGTTATTTCACTCTATCCATCGTTGACGGGGTTCGTATCAATAGTTGATGAAACAGTAAAGGCTCACCCCTATATCGGCTGGCATGCGATGTACTCTCTTTATTACAAAAGGCTGGAATAAAGGAGCACAATGTAACCTTCCTGCTTTAGCAGGACAAGGTATGTTTTGGCATCCGGATGTTACACAACCGCTCTATACTTTGCGCATAAAAGATTATAACTTTGACATCAATAAGGGACGTGAAATGTTCCACCCAATGAGGCGATGCTGTGGAAAATGTGAATGTACTTTGGTTTGTAGGCAGTTTGGCATTTTTAGCGGGAATAGTCGGTGGTGTACTTTTGTACCATTTACTGGCAGGCCCTCGTTCAGATCGAGGCAAAATGGAAGCTCAGCTGGTAGAGCTGGAGGCTGAATTTAAACAGTACCAAGATAGCGTGGCCGATCATTTTAATACAACGGCGCACCTGATCAACAAACTGACGGACAGTTATAAAGATGTCCACGAGCATATGGCTAACGGAGCCGAATCACTGTGTGACGATGACAATGTCAAGAACAAGCTCAGTGATTCTCTGATCAGCAGCACTGCCTTGCTGTCGGGGCAGATTCCAAAGCGCCGTAGCGAGCGTCCAAAGCCGTTGGAGCAACCGCTGGACTACGCACCTAAGACAACCGCTTCGGATGAGAAAGGCACCTTGTCTGAAGACTTCAGGATAACATCTGAAGCCCAAGAGGCGGTGAGTAGTCAGAAAGCTTCTTGACCCTTTGATCGCTCTGAAAATTTTTGAAAGCCCTGCAACAGAGGCTGTCTCAATAGCTGGGCAGTTTGGTCAGGACAGAGAGTCCAGATATTTTTCTGCGTCCAGAGCCGCCATGCAGCCGGTGCCGGCGGAAGTAATAGCCTGACGGTAAACATGATCCATAACGTCACCCGCAGCAAATACACCTTCTTTAGAAGTCAGTGTCGCATTGCCTTCCGGGCCGCCGTTGACCTTGATGTAGCCGTCTTTCATTTCCAGCTGACCTTCAAAGATACCGGTGTTCGGTGTGTGACCGATGGCAATAAAACAGCCTTCGGCGCTGATTTCACGAAGCTCGCCTGTGTTTACATTCCTGATGCGAACGCCAGTCACGCCCATGTCGTCACCCAGTACCTCATCCAGAGTAGAGTCGAGAGCCAGTTCCATGTTGCCGTTTTCTGCACGCTCCATCATCTTGTCCAGCAGAATTTTTTCTGCACGGAAACCCTGACGACGGTGAATCAGAGTGACTTTTTTAGCAATGTTAGAAAGATAGAGAGCTTCCTCAACAGCGGTGTTACCGCCACCCACAACCACTACGTCCTTGTTTTTGTAGAAGAATCCATCACAGGTAGCACAGGCGGATACGCCCTTGCCCTTGAAGGCTTCTTCGCTGTTCAGACCCAGGTAACGGGCGCTGGCACCGGTGCTGATAATCAGGGCGTCACAGGTGTAAGTATCGGTGCCTTTCAGGGTGTAAGGTTTCCTGCTCAGATCGACCTCTTCGATATGATCAAATATGATTTCGGTACCAAAGCGTTCTGCATGAACGCGCATGTCTTCCATCAGGCCGGGGCCTTGAAGACCTTCGGGGCCTCCTGGCCAGTTGTCCACGTCTGTAGTGGTGGTCAACTGCCCGCCCTGTTGCATACCAGTGATCATAACCGGCTTCAGGTTTGCCCGGGCAGCGTACACTGCAGCAGTGTATCCTGCAGGACCGGAACCCAAAATCAGTAGCGGGACGTGCTTGGCTTCACTCACATTTTACTCCTTGAACGGGAATGTCTGTCAGAGACAGAAAAAATCTCTGATAGTAAGGGATTCATAATTCGTTAAACTGGGTGAATAATAACGGCTTGCGCTGACGAGAACCAGAATCTCTTCAGCGATCGGTTTGTATTTACTATCAAGCTGACTATCTGTCGTCAGCTGGTGTGCAACATCAATAATAGGAATTTTGCTATGCCAACGCCTGTGCCGGGAAGTGGACTCGGCTATTTTTTCAAGGGTATATCCTATCTTCCAGATCCGGCTATCCGCTGGTATGTATTGATTCCACTGACCGTTAATATTCTGGTGTTCAGCTTTCTGATCTATCTCGGTCTTGAGCAAATGAGTGTGCTGATGGAGTCGTTGCTTAACTGGCTGCCCAGCTGGCTATCTTTCCTTGAATTTTTGCTCTGGCCACTTTTATTTCTGGCCATGTTGGGTGTCGTCTTCTTTACCTTTACCATCGTCGGGAATTTTATTGCATCACCCTTCAATGGCCTTCTTGCCGAGAAAGTTCAGAACCTTCATGGTAAGTCAGACCTGCCCGAATACGAGTTGAAAGACTGGCTGACCCTGTTGCCCAGAGCCATAGGTCGGGAGATCAGAAAGCTGATCTACTACCTGCCCAAGGCTGTGATTCTTTTGATTTTGTCCTTTATCCCTGTGGTGAATCTGATCACTCCTGTGCTCTGGTTTATGTTCAATAGCTGGATGATGTCGATCCAATACTGTGACTATGCTGCAGACAATAGAGGAGTGTCGTTTAATGACATGCTGGATCGTCTAAAACAGGATAGAAATTATGTCTGGGGCTTTGGTGCAACCGTCACGCTGGTTATGCTGATTCCCTTTATTAATTTACTGATCATGCCGGCTGCTGTCGTGGGTTCCACGATGCTTTGGGAGGATCGGATTGAGTAGTACACTTTCTGCCTGAGTTTTTGCAAACCACCCGAAGGGCGACGACCTGAACCTGTCAAATTCAGGCAGACGTTGCGTCAGCGATCTATCGGGCTGAAGAAGCAGGTGTTAGGCTTAGGCCAGTTTTCGACTTTGAGGCTTGGAGGTCTATTAATGAACTGTCTTTTCTGCAGTATAGTGGCAGGGGAAATTCCCGTCGATAAAATCTACGAGGACGACGAAATTCTAGCATTCAGGGATATCAATCCTCAGGGGCCTGTGCATGTTCAGGTGATTCCCAAGAAGCACATCGCAACACTTAACGACGCGACTTTCGAAGATCAGGCTGTATTGGGAAAGATGGCGCTGGTGGCCAGTCAGATTGCCAAAGATGAAGGCTTTGCTGAAGACGGTTACAGAACGGTGATGAACTGCAATAGTCATGGCTGTCAGTCGGTTTATCACATCCATCTTCACCTGATTGGTGGACGCCAGATGAGCTGGCCTCCAGGCTGATGAGCCTTGCCTGAAACTCTGGCCGTGGGAAAACGCTGCTTTTGAAGTCCGGATCTTCCCGCTAAAGCGTGAGTTCAGGCTTCAAGCTTCTATAATCTCATAGCTGTGGGTGATTTCGACACCACCCTTGCCGAGCATCATGGCGACAGAGCAATACTTGTCTGCAGACAGTTCTATCGCACGCTGCACATGGGACTCTTTTATTGCTGTGCCCTTCACCACAAAGTTCAGATGAATTTTGGTGAAGACAGCGGGTACAGCATCGGCACGCTCAGCTTGAATAACAACGTGGCAGTCAATGACCTTCTGGCGAGCTTTTTCCAAAATACCGATCACATCAACGGATGAGCAGCCGCCCAGCCCCATCAGAATAAGCTCCATCGGGCTGGGTGCGGATTTAACACTTCTATCTGCGTCCATGACAACAGAGTTATTACTGTCACTCAGTCCCAGAAAGCGTTCCTGATCGACCCATTTGACTTGTGCTTTCATTACAGCGTGTTTCCTTTCTTTAAGACGGCTATCAGCATTAAACCCACAAGCTTCGCAAATCAGGAGCCTGTCATGGGAGTTGTGAGCAGCCAGACAAATATCCCCATCGTCTTTTATCAAAATCCAACGGGTATCAAGCGACTATCTTACCTCAGTAGAGAGAGGTCAGGCTAACCGGGATTATTTTATGATGGTCATTTTCTGTGAGTACTACCCATTAGGGCTTGGGCTCATCGGAGTAGTGATGCTGAGCGATCGGTGGCGATGTAATAACAGTGAGGAATGTTAATGAGCTTTTTTGGAACAAAAAAGTAAAAAACCTGTTTTTTCAGGCTGTGTATTAAGTAAACCCGAATAAGCATGGCTATATTGCTGTTTTAGTGTCTTATTTCTCCTGGAGTTGAGATCATGTTCAGTAAACTCAGTGGGTTATCGGGTGTAGTGGTCGTGACAGTCTTGCTATCTGCTTGTACCTCCTCCAATGAAAGCTTTACGGTCAAGGTGAATCAGGTTTCTCCTTCCGGGGTGGGCGCTGACCTGGGAACTGTCACTGTTACGCCAGCTCCAGATGGGGGGGTGGAATTTACGCCCAATCTTCATGACCTGCCACCAGGAGAACATGCTTTTCGTGTCCATGAAAACCCCAGCTGCGAAGCCGGCTCGAAAAATGACATGATGATGGCGGCACATGCGGCCGGGGCAGCTCTTGATAGTTTGCCCGGACTTACTGTAGACGACAAAGGTTTTGCCACAAGTTCTGTGGTAGCCAGGAATTTGAAGCTGACTGATCTGGAAGGGCGCTCGCTGGTTATCGATTCTGACGTCGATACCAGTAGCGACAACCCTCCGTTAAAGGGGGGTGGTACAAGAGTTGCCTGCGGGATTATCAAGTAGCGAATAAGGTTGGCTGCTGAGCATGGAGGAGGCACTTCTATCCGTGGTAAAGAAGTGCCTTCTTTCGGGATTTCGCCTTAACTGAAGGTCTGATGTTCCGCGAAAAGAGTACATTGGTCATGGCTAGCAGCCTGTCGGACTTAAGGCTGTCCTACTGCGGTTGCAATAAATTGGTCTAAAAATTCCTGCTTCTTCGTCAAATAGCTCGCTATTCTCCTCAGAAGCAGAAATTTTTATCCTCAATTTCTTGCAATCCTCGCTACGGACGCTTAAGTCCGACAGGCTGCTAGGCTTAAAAGTACTCAGTTACAGATATTGCCCGAACAGTTTTTTCAACCCTTCACCCGGGTCTTCCTGAAGCATAAAGGCTTCACCGACCAGGAAGCTGCTAACGCCTTTCGAGAACATGCTGTCAACGTCTTCTGCGGTGTGGATGCCGCTTTCTGTAATCACTTTTCGGCCCTCCGGAATTTTACCGAGCAGAGAGAATGTGTTGTCCAGTGAGACTTCAAAGGTATGCAGGTTTCGGTTGTTGATGCCCAGTAATGTGCCTTCCAGAGGCAGAGCACGTTCCAGTTCATTGGCATCATGAACCTCAACCAGTACATCCATTCCCAGATCCAGGGCAGTACTGCTGAACTCCTGAAGTTCCCCGTCTGTGAGACAGGCAGCGATCAGCAGGATACAGTCTGCGCCGATCATGCGGGATTCATAAATCTGCCAAGGGTCGATCATGAAGTCTTTGCGTAAAACGGGCAGGGCGCAGGCTGAGCGGGCTTCCTTCAGGTAGCTTTCGTCACCCTGGAAAAAGTCCTTGTCAGTGAGTATTGAGAGGCAGCTGGCACCCGCTTTTTCATAGCTTTGGGCAATGTTGGCCGGGTCAAACTTTTCGCGGATCACCCCCTTGCTGGGAGACGCTTTTTTGATTTCGGCAATAATGGCTGCCTGCTGAATTTCTGTCCGGGCTTCCAGGCTTTTGGCAAAGCCACGGGTTCCCTCGGTGTGACGAGCCCTGGTAATGACTTCTTGCATGGGCAGTGTCGCCTGACGCTCTGCGACCTCTCCACGCTTTCTCTCAACAATTGTGTTGAGGATGGTTGGCATAGACATTCGTTACCCCTCTGCAATCACTTGTGTGAAGCTGGCCAGCTCACGCATTTTTTCCAGGCCCAGTCCACTGGCAATAGCGTCCTGCGCCATGGCTATCCCTTCCTGCAGGTTAGTGGCGACGCCGGAAACATAAATGGCTGCACCGGCGTTCAGTGCGATCATGTCGGCCGCCTTGCAGGCATATTCGCCTTCCTGCTTGCCCAGGGTATCCCTGATCAACGCCAGGGAGTCCTCGGAGCCTTCTACGCTCAAACCGACCAGACTCTGGGACTCAATGCCAAAGTCTTCCGGCTTGATCGTGTATTCACGAATTTCGCCGTCTTTGAGCTCAGCAACAAAAGTTTCGCTGGCGATACTGATTTCGTCCAGACCGTCCATGGAATGTACGACCATGACGTGGTAGTTGCCCAGCTCACGCAGCACCTCAGCCATGGGGCGGCACAGTTCACGGGTGAACACGCCTATGACGAGGTTTTTTACACCGGCCGGGTTGGACATGGGGCCCAGGATGTTGAAGAAGGTCCTGATGCCAAGTTCTTTACGCACACCGACAACGTTTTTCATGGCTGAGTGGTGGGCAGGAGCAAACATGAAACCCACGCCTACTTCTTCCGTACAGCGTGCTACCTGTTCAGGCGTGATGCCGAGCTGAATGCCTGCCTTTTCCAGCAGGTCAGCACTGCCGCTGGAGCTGGATACCCCTCGGTTGCCGTGTTTGGCAACGCGGGCACCGGCAGCAGCTGCGACAAATGAAGAAGCCGTGGAGACATTGAACAGGTGGGCGCCATCACCGCCGGTGCCGACAATATCCACCAGGTGCTCAGCGTTAACTTCAACAGCGGTAACCATTTCTCTCAGTACCTGGGTAGCCCCGGTAATTTCTTCAATGCTCTCGCTTTTCATACGCATGGCGGTCAGAAATGAACCGATCTGGGCACTGGTGCACTGACCTGTCATGATGTCCCGCATGATGCTCATCATCTCGCCACGGTCCAGGTCATGGTGGCTAATAGCTCGGGCAATACCCTCTTTAATATTCATGTCATCTGGTTCCAATCGTTGTTCTGAAACGTTGTTTTGTATGGTCCGGATTTTGTCACCATTGACATCATTGCTTGAGGAAATTATCCAGCATGTCATGGCCGTGGTCGGTCATGATGGATTCCGGATGAAACTGGACGCCTTCCAGAGGCAGAGTCTTGTGGCGAATCCCCATGATCTCATCCATGCTGCCGTCTTCATGCCGGGTCCAGGCAGTAATTTCAAGACAGTCTGGCAAGCTGTCTTTTTCAACGATTAGAGAGTGGTAGCGAGTTGTTGTGACCGGGTTGGGTAGACCAGCGAAAACCCCGAGGCCCTTATGGTAGACGGGTGAAACTTTTCCGTGCATGACTTTCCGGGCCCGGACTATTTTACCACCGAAGACCTGACCCATGCTCTGGTGTCCCAGGCAAACACCAAGAATGGGTTTCTTGTTACTGAAGTGCGCAATGGCTTCCATGGAAATACCGGCCTCATTGGGTGTACAGGGACCCGGAGAAATGATGATACGCTCAGGGTCAAGGGCTTCTATCTGTTCCAGGGTTATGCTGTCGTTACGATGCACTGCCACTTCCTGACCCAGTTCGCCAAAGTACTGAACCAGATTCCAGGTGAACGAATCGTAGTTGTCGATCATTAGAAGCATCTTAGTTTCGCTCCCCCGCTTGCTTCTGATTGTTGGAGGCGGCAGACAGACCTGTCTGGGCCATGGCAACGGCTTTAAAAAGGGCCCGACCCTTATTCATGGTTTCTTTCCATTCCATCTCGGGAATCGAGTCGGCAACAATACCTGCACCGGCTTGTACGTGGAGTTTGCGATCTTTGATCACTGCAGTCCGAATGGCAATAGCTGTATCCATGTTGCCGTTCCATGCCAGATAACCCACCGCTCCGCCATATACCCCGCGCTTGACAGGTTCCAGTTGATCAATAATTTCCATGGCTCGTACTTTGGGTGCGCCACTGAGTGTACCTGCCGGCAGCGTCGCTTTGAGCACGTCCATGGCGTCCATACCGTCTTTTAACTGACAGGTGACATTCGACACTATGTGCATAACATGAGAGTAACGCTCGATGATCATCTTGTCGGTCAGAGCAACACTGCCTGTTTTTGCTACACGGCCAACGTCGTTTCTGCCCAGATCAATGAGCATCAGGTGTTCTGCCAGTTCTTTGGGGTCATTAAGCAGTTCTTTTTCCAGCGCCTTATCGCGCTCTTCAGTGGCACCGCGTTTGCGAGTGCCGGCAATAGGTCTGACGGTGACTTCACCGTCTTCAAGTCGTGCAAGAATCTCCGGTGATGAACCTACGACATGAAAATCACCCAGATCCATGTAATACATATAGGGGGATGGGTTGGTGCTGCGCAGAGCCCGATAGAGGTTGAGCGGCGAGCTGTCAAAAGGAATGGTCATCCGCTGGGATGGAACCACCTGCATAGCGTCTCCAGCCAGGATGTATTCTTTGATGGTTTTTACTGCCGCTTCAAAGGCTTCCTGACCGAAACCGGATTCGAAATCATTTTCCCGTGCAGGGTTCAGGGAGGCTTGAAACGGTGGCTGCACGTTGGTTGTTTGCAGTCTGCGTACGAGGTCATCCAGACGAAACTCTGCTTTTTCCAGTGCAGAAGGTTCTTCCGGGTCAGCATGAGTGACCAGAATCAGCTTGCCGCTGAGGTTATCAAATACCACCAATTCGTCAGAAACCATTAACATGATGTCTGGGTTGTTTAGCTCATCTTTTGGTGCGGTTTGTTTCAGTCGTTCTTCAATATAGCGGACCGTGTCGTAAGCAAAGTAGCCAACCAGTCCACCGGTAAATCGGGGTAGATCAGGCAGCTCGGCGACTTTGTAACGTTGTTGAAACTGTTTGATAAACGTCAGTGGATCTTCAGGGTTATATTCCTCAATAATCTGGCCATCGGTTTCCAGTGTTACCTTGCAGTCAGGGCTGTAACCTGACACCCGGAGTACGGTTCTGCATGGTAGTCCAATCATGGAGTAGCGTCCCCACTTTTCTCCGCCTTCCACGGACTCAAGCAGGTAAGAGTAGCGACCATTGGCCAGCTTCAGGTAAGTGGTCAACGGTGTGTCCAGGTCCGCCAGGATTTCCCGGATTACAGGAATACGGTTATATCCTTCGCGGGCCAGACGAGAAAATGCTTCAGGGGTCATACTGGCCTCTTTATTATCTGGCTGTTATAAGTAGTGCAAAAAAACGCAGGGTTTTGGCTGAGTTGGGGTTTTTTTATCAGGCGCAGGGCCAGCCAAACCATCGCCAGAAGGAGAACTTTGAGGCAGGGGCAGAGGACCTTACCGACAGGGCAGTGGCTCTGGTGTTGATGTATGTCTCTGAATGACGTGCTATCACTGCTGGCTCCGCAATTGTTCTGGGCGCAGTCGTATGAATGAGAGTCGAAGGTTATATGACTGCAAGGGTTAATGCAAACGCTGAGACTCTGAAATTCTGTCGCCTATTGCTTGTTTCCTGAGCCACAACAGTTTGGTTGTCTGTCGGTGCTCAGGGTGAGCTCTCAGAGTAGGTCCGTCAAACTATCGACAACACGGTCAGGGTGTGCTGACTCAATAGGTTCACCATGGTTATAGCCATAAGTCAGACCCACTACTTTTACATTGGCAGCTCTGGCTGCCTTAACATCATTGCTGGAGTCTCCAATCATGAGACTGTTCTGTGTATTGCAGCCAAAGTGTTTCATGGTGTGCTGAAGGGGCATGGGGTGGGGCTTTTTCTCTTCCAGGCTATCACCACCGACGCTGAGTTCAAAGAAGTGGTCAATGCCCATATGCTGCAACAGTGAATCGGTGAATATTTCAGATTTATTGGTCACCACAGCCTGCTTGATGCCCGCCTTGTGCACCTGACTGAGGAAGGTGAATACGCCAGGGTAAAGAGCGCTGTGTTGACCTACTTCGACAGTGTAGTGGTGTTTGAACCTTTCCAGGGCTTTGGCAAAGACGCTCTCTTCCACGACACCGGGTTGATCTCCCATTATGTCATCGGCCAGAGCCCTTTTGACCAGGGATGAAATACCGTCACCTACCCAGAGTCTGGCCTTTTCATCACCGGCTTCAGGCAGGTTCAGATCTCTCAGCATTTTGTCCAGGGCTATAGTCAGGTCCGGAGCACTGTCAACCAATGTGCCATCCAGGTCGTACATGATTAACTGAACGGGGCTATCCAGCAATTCAAACAACTTCATTATTTTCAGATATCCAGAGGGGGAATTAAAAGACAGTGAGATTATAGGAAGATTCCGGTCGAGATTGACAGACTAACATCAATTCGACCAGCAATAGCATCATGCTAGCTTCTGCAATGCATGAGACTTTGGAGTAGGGTCGCAACTGACTCTACTCCGGAATAGTTGACTCAGAGGGGCTCTGCTTTGGAAAGCTCTGCACGCATTTGACCGATAATGTCCTTGTAATTATCAGCATTGAAAATGGCTGAACCCGCAACGAAAGCATCTGCACCGGCTTCAGCGATCTGGCGGATGTTTTGTACACCAACGCCGCCGTCTACTTCCAGACGAATATCTAGCCCACTGTCGTCAATAATTCTGCGAACATGGCGCAGTTTGCGCAACGTGGAAGGAATGAATTTTTGGCCACCAAAGCCCGGGTTTACGGACATCAGCAGAATCATATCCAGTTTGTCGATCACGTATTCAATGACATCGGGAGAGGTCGCTGGGTTCAATACCAGGCCGGCCTTGCAACCGCCTTCACGAATCATCTGCAGGCTGCGATCAATGTGATCTGAAGCTTCAGGGTGGAAGGTGATCATGCTGGCACCGGCTTCAATAAAATCACCGATAATGCGGTCTACCGGGCTAACCATCAGGTGGACATCAATGGGTGCGGTGACACCATGTTTTCTCAGGGCTTTGCAAACCATGGGCCCAATGGTCAGGTTGGGAACGTAATGGTTATCCATGACATCAAAGTGTACCCAGTCAGCTCCGGCAGCAATGACGTTGTCCACTTCTTCTCCCAGACGGGCAAAGTCGGCTGAAAGAATGCTCGGGGCGATAATAAAGTCACGCATGTTTTGGTTTCCGGTGAGTTCCGATCAGAAATGAGGGGGATTTTAGACTTTTGCCTGACTGATGTCAGTTCTTTAAAGATTTATGCAACCAACTCATTAAGAGCCTCTACTTATTTCTCATTGGAATCGAGAATCAAGGACAAGTACTTCAAAAAAGTATTTACCTTCAAGTCACAGGACTGACTAACTTAAATCCTGTTTCCAAAATGAGTGTTTGGCTTTGAGGTATTTTGGTCTCCTGCTTATTGATAGAGGCTGGCTGAGAAGCGGGTTCCTACCGATTTGCAGAGTGTTTGTCTGTATACCCGGTTTTTTTAAAGGTGCTCATGCGTTTCACTAAGGTTATAAAAAACTTTTTCCTTTCCCCGATGGTGTTGTCATGCCTGATTGTGGGGCAAGTGGCCAATGGTCAAATAGACGATAGTCTTACTGACAGCCAAAAGTCGTCACCTGTCGCTGCTGCGCTTGACTCTGGAACTGGTTGTCCTCGCGGCCAGATCTGTACCGGCAATGTTGTACTGGTTGGCATGCAGACTGATATGAGTTCGTGGAATAGATACGTGATCAAAACCAGTGTTGTGGTTGCAAATGACGCATCTGATCTGAGCAAAGGTTACCGCCGCGTGCATACGGGAGGGGCAGACTTTCAGGGCTTTTACTATCGGGTAAAGCCCGGTAAAACTTATTATTTCAAGGCTACCTACCTCACAATGGATAAAAGTGAAGGTCGCAGGGTGCGATTCACCGAGTCTTTTTATTACAAATCCAGAGGTGATGCACTCAATCCGGGTGGCTCCGGTGATGAAGGGCCGATATTACCCGCAGAGGCCAAAGCGATGGGGCTTCCATCCATACCAAAATGCCGGAGTGTCCTATCTCCGGCACAATTCTGTACCAATCTGGTGGTGCACATCTTCTGGGATAACGATCTTGGTCACGGCAAACGTGTACTTGATATTGACCTTTACGTTGATAATCAACACGTCAAACACGGCCATGGGTCTCATTACAGAGGTGGAGGGCAATTCAAGGACTTCTTCTATGTACTTCCGCATTCGAAGTACGTCGGAATACCGGTGAGTTTTATGGTTAGGTGGCGTATTTTGGAGCAGGAAGAATCATGCGCTTCTTACTTTGAAAATTCTCAAACATTGGAGAATAGATATACACCGGGATGGGCCTTTGCGTGTAAATCGTACGATTCCTGGGAGAAGTGCCAGTATCGCTGGGAAGATTTACAGTAACTGGCCTTACTAACAAGGTGTCTTGAGGTCTCAGGCTGCTTTACATTAGTCGGGTGTCAGTAAGGCTGACACCCTGAGCAAGAATTATTAAGAATCAGGGGGCAGGGTTAGGTTGCAGGGTGTGGATAGTTTCAATTTCTTCCAGTAAGGAGGCTGATAGCTGTAATTCACTGGATGCGAGATTGCTCTCTAGTTGTTCCAGGTTAGTTGCTCCAATAATGTTACTGGTCAGGAAGGGGCGGGAGGTGACAAATGCCAGTGCCATCTGCGCAGGATTCAGGCCCGAATTTTTTGCCAGCTGGACATAGGCTTCTATAGCCCTGCGAGACTCAGGTGAGTCATAACGCTGGTATTGCGGGTACAGCGTCAGCCGAGCGTTTTCGGGTCGGGCACCGTCTATATACTTACCCGAGAGAGCGCCAAATGCCAGTGGTGAATATGCCAGTAGACCGACCTGCTCGCGGTGGGCTATTTCAGCAAGACCTACCTCAAAAGAGCGGTTTAGAAGGTTGTAAGGGTTTTGAATGCTGACAGCCCTTGGTCGTTGCTTTTCAGCGCTGATACGGAGGTGCTCCATAACGCCCCAGGGGGTTTCATTGGAAAGGCCATAATGTCTTATCTTGCCTGCCTTAACCAGTTCATCCAGGGCTGAAAGTGTTTCTTCAATGGGTGTGCCATCAAATCCATCCTGATGGGCGTAGCCGAGCTTTCCAAAGAAGTTGGTGTTGCGGTCAGGCCAATGCAGCTGATAAAGGTCAATGGCTTCGACGCCCAGTCGTTTCAGACTGCCATCAATAGCCTTGTGGATATGCTCCGGTGTCAACATTCGGCCGCCATCTATGTAAGACAGGCCGGGGCCGCAGACCTTGGTGGCAATAACCAGATCGTTGTGTTTACCACGCTGCTTCAGCCAGTTCCCGATGATAGACTCTGTGTGGGAATAAGTTTCTTCCCTGGCCGGTACCGGATACATTTCAGCAGTGTCAATAAAATTGACACCATATTCCACAGCTCGATCCAGTTGAGCAAAGGCTTCCTGTTGCGTATTTTGCTCGCCCCAGGTCATGGTGCCGAGGCAAAGCGTGCTGACACTGATATCGGTACGCCCCAGTTTTCTATATTCCATTGAAATCAAGCTCCAGAGGTTTCAGCTCAATGGCAGGATAACTCCTGATTTAGAGTGTTCACAAGGGCATTTGCAGATTATTTATAGCAATGACTAAGCAGGAATCATCAAATGTTTCAGAAAGGGGTTTCATTCCTGTAAACAGGCGATATAATACCGCTCCCGTTTCCCAATTGAGCGCCCATGTTTGAACAGGTCGTTGCCGGAGCTATTAGCCTTGCTTCGATCCCTGATCAGTTCCCTGAGAAGGGCGGCCAAGTAAGAACAGGTATTGCGTGAGCGATACTACTGAGGCGAATTTAATGAAAACTTTTAGTGCAAAACCAGAAACCGTAAAACGTGACTGGTTCGTGGTCGACGCTGAAGGCAAGACCTTGGGTCGTCTGGCTACCGAAATTGCAACCCGTCTGCGCGGCAAGCATAAGCCAGAATACACTCCTCACGTTGACACAGGCGATTACATCGTTGTTGTTAATGCAGAGAAGGTCCATGTTACTGGTCGTAAAGCGTCTGACAAGATGTATTACCGTCACACTGGCTTCCCTGGTGGTCTGCGCTCTGCCAGCTTCGAAAAGCTGATTGCGCACAAGCCGGAAATGGTCATCGAGAAAGCTGTTAAAGGCATGCTGCCAAAAGGCCCTCTGGGTCGCGATATGTATCGTAAACTGAAAGTTTACGCCGGTACTGAGCATCCGCATGCTGCTCAACAGCCACAGAAACTGGACATTTAATCGGGGGTAGACATGTCAGTGACTCAATACTACGGTACCGGACGTCGTAAGTCTTCTACCGCTCGCGTTTTTCTGAAATCTGGTTCTGGCATCATTTCTGTCAATGGCCGTAGTCTGGACGAATACTTCGGTCGTGAGACTGCTCGTATGGTTGTTCGTCAGCCTCTGGAACTGACCGAACTGCTGGAAAAATTTGACATCAAAATCACCGTTAACGGTGGTGGTGGTTCCGGTCAGGCCGGCGCTATCCGTCACGGTATCACCCGTGCGTTGATCCAGTACGATGAGAGCCTGCGTTCTCCTCTGCGTAAAGCTGGCTACGTGACTCGTGATGCTCGTGAAGTTGAACGTAAAAAAGTGGGTCTGCGCAAAGCGCGTAAGCGTCCACAATTCTCCAAGCGTTGATGTCGCTGGCGTCTGTTATCAGGCGCTGCACAAAGTGCCCGCTTTATGCGGGCATTTTTTTGGGTGGAAAAAATATCGAGATCTATGCGGCTGGTGATGTTTTCTCATCCTGACAGGAAGTAGGTTGTATAAAAAGTAAACTTAATCAGTGTTTGCTTTGTGGCAAGACAGTATGGGTATGAAATGCCGGTATGTGCTGATGAACAATGATGCGAGCTGGAGCGCTTGTGGTGGTTGGTTTTGTTTCTGAGGTACAGGAAAACTTCATGTAAGGCTTTTGTATAGAAACTAAAACCAGTATCATTACGCCTTGCTGCTTAGGTGGGACAAATAATCAGACAAAGCTTTGATAGGGGGGCGAGGGAAAGGTCATTTGAAGGTTTTTCTCTTATAAGAGACGCGACTCTTGTACTCCCTGCTAATATCCCACCCGTGAATTAAAAGAAGTTTTTGGGCATTTGCCTGGATGGGGAGAGTAGGTTAAATGAGTGACAACGGCGTAAATAACAGCCGGCGCCGCTTTCTCGTGGCTGCGACTTCGGTGGTGGGGGCCGCCGGGGCCGTTGGGGTCGCTACACCTTTTATCAAGTCATGGAATCCCAGTGCCAAAGCAAAGGCTGCTGGTGCTCCTGTGAAGGTGAACCTCAGCAAGTTGGAGCCGGGACAGCAGATTGTAGTTGAGTGGCGAGGTAAACCTGTGTTTGTGGTAAGACGAACTCAGGCCATGCTGGATAATATCCGGTCTCTGGATGACAAGTTGAGAGACCCCGGGTCCGAGAAATCAGAACAGCCCGCGTACGCAGCAAATGAGTACCGATCCGTGAAGGATGAATACCTGATTCTGGTTGGTCTTTGCACCCATCTCGGGTGTTCACCCAAATACATGCCTGAAGTCAAGCCGATGGAATTTGACCCTGAATGGAAAGGTGGTTACCACTGTCCATGTCATGGTTCCAAGTTTGATCTGGCCGGTCGTGTATTCAAGGGAGTGCCTGCGCCCACCAATCTGGAAGTGCCTCCTTATACCTTTGAGAGCGACACAGTGATCATTGTCGGCCAAGATGAGGAGAATGCGTAATGGGTAACTTCATGGATTGGCTCAATGCCAGGCTACCTGTCACCCAGGTCTGGGAAGATCATCTCAGTAAGTACTACGCACCAAAGAACTTTAACTTCTGGTATTTCTTCGGCTCTCTGGCGTTGCTGGTTCTGGTTAACCAGTTACTGACCGGTATCTGGCTGACCATGAGTTATGTGCCCAGTGCAGAGCAGGCCTTTGCTTCTGTTGAATATATCATGCGTGATGTGGAATATGGTTGGCTGATTCGCTACATGCACTCTACTGGCGCCTCGTTCTTCTTTATTGTTGTCTACCTTCACATGTTCCGAGGTCTGATCTATGGCTCTTACCGTGCTCCAAGGGAGCTGGTATGGATCTTTGGTATGGCAATTTACCTGGCGCTGATGGCTGAAGCCTTCATGGGTTATCTGCTGCCATGGGGGCAGATGTCTTACTGGGGTGCACAGGTTATCATCTCCCTGTTCGGTGCTATCCCTGTCATTGGTCCAGACCTTCAGCAGTGGATACGTGGGGACTTCCTGATCTCCGGCATCACTCTGAACCGTTTCTTTGCCCTGCACGTTGTGGCTCTGCCTATCGTTATTCTGGGGCTGGTGGTTTTGCACATCATTGCCCTGCACGAAGTGGGTTCCAATAACCCGGACGGCGTTGAAATCAAGAAGCTGAAAGACAAGAACGGCGTGCCTCTGGACGGTATTCCTTTCCACCCTTACTACACCGTGAAAGACCTGGTAGGGGTGGCAGTCTTCCTGTTTGTTTTCTGCAGTGTCATGTTCTTCTTCCCGGAAATGGGTGGTTACTTCCTGGAGTACGCCAACTTTGAACAGGCCGACGCGCTGAAGACTCCGGCGCATATTGCTCCGGTATGGTACTTCGGAGCGTTCTACTCGATCCTGCGTGCAATCACTTTTGATATAGGCCCGATCGACTCCAAGCTCGGTGGTGTCATCATGATGGGGGCAGCGATTGCTATCCTGTTTGTCCTGCCATGGCTGGATCGAAGCCCGGTTAGATCTTGGCGCTACAAGGGTGTTATCAGTAAAGTTGGCATCTTCCTGTTTGCTATTGTCTTTGCGGTGCTGACCTGGTTGGGAACTCAGCCTGCGACAGTGACTTACACGTTGATTGCACAGCTTTGTACCCTGTTTTACTTTGCATTCTTCCTGTTAATGCCGTTTTACACACGATGGGAAAAAACCAAACCCGTACCGGAGAGAGTGACCGGATAATGAAAAAAACAATAATTACCTTGTTATTTTCGCTGGTCCCTGTGCTTGGATTTGCGGCTGGTGGTTCAGATTACCCTCTGGACCCGATTGAGACTGATCATTCTGACAAGGCATCGCTGCAGCGTGGAGCCATGTATTACCAGAACTTCTGTGCAGGTTGCCATGCGACCCAGTTCCAGCGTTACGAGCGAGTAGCTGATGATATTGGCATTCCACACGACCTGATGATGGAAAATCTGGTACCAAAGTCTGCCAAGATCGGTGATTTAATGACGAACGGTATGCGAAAGGATGAAGCCAAGGTATGGTTTGGTGCTGCGCCACCGGATCTGACCATGGTCACCCGTGTGCGTGGTGAAGACTGGGTCTACACCTACCTGCGTACTTTCTACGAAGATCCAAAGCGTCCATGGGGTGTCAATAATAAGGTCTTCCCGGACGTGGGTATGCCTCATGTTCTGATGGAGCTTCAGGGTGTTCAGATTGATAGCTGCCAGGGCTCAAGCCCAATTGAGCGAGACCCTCTGACCGGTGAAAAGATTTGCGGACTGACCGTGGATTCTGAGCGAAAAGGCTCCATGACTCCGGCGCAATACGACCAGGCGATGTATGACTTAACCAACTTTTTGTCATACTCCGCTGAGCCAGTGAAGCAAAAGCGCCAGCAGCTGGGTATCTACGTCCTGCTGTTCCTCGTTCTGCTCTTCATCGTAGCTCTGCTGCTCAAGCGTGAATACTGGAAAGATATTCACTGATTGACAGTCTGTAAGAATAAAAAAGCCCATGTCAGGGTGTCTGGCATGGGCTTTTTGTTATCTGCTGTTTTCCCTTGCTGATGGTTGCGGGGACTAGTCTGCTTGGAGAAAAGGCTTGACCCGGTCAATGATTTCCAGTGCCAGAGAGTCCTGACAAGATGTTCGACAATCAATGGTCACATCAGCATATTTTTTGTACAGCATCACCCGCTCTTCAAACAGATCTTCAATGGTCTGATCTTCAGCGCGAGCGATGCCTCGTGTGTCAAAGTTATGAATGCGCTCACGAATCTGCTCCAGATCCAGATCCAGAAAGACGATGATCGATTCTTCGGCAAGATGTTTCATGGCGGCGTCGCTGTAGACGGCTGAGCCTCCTGTAGCAATGATATGCCGCCTGAGATTAACCTTGAGCAGTTCTGCTTCTTCAATGTTTCTAAGAGACATATAGCCTGATTGATCAACAATATCCTGCAGGGTTTTCTGTTGGCTGATCTGTATCAATACATCGGTATCAAGAAAGCCAAAGGCCAGATCTTTGGCCAGAATGATACCGATGGTGCTTTTTCCTGCACCAGGCATACCGATCAGTGTGATATTGGTTTTCATTGTCAGCGTCACCCATGACTGCTTTCCAGAGTTGAGTGGTCTATTCTCAGGCACGTGAAGGCTTGACTGCAAGTCCTCTCTTATTTGAAGCCGAAGACCATGGAAAAAGTAAATGTGTAACAGCTCCTGCGGCTGGCTCCCTAATCACTCGGCTGCTAATATGTCACCCTTAAAATTTCTTCGATCTTCGATTCATTTATTTTTGAGCAATCCATGAGTAAATCATTAAGAGACCAGTTGATGGGAGCTGGTCTGGCTACCAAGCATCAGGCACTGAAAGCCAAAGCCAGCAATAAGAAAAAGAAGAAGCAGGCTGCCAAGAGTGGTGAACTGACCGATCAGGAAAAGCGTCGCATTGAGTTGGAAAAGCAGAAGGCGGATCAGGTAGAGCGTGATCGTGAGCTCAACCGCAAGCTGGAAGAAGGGCGTCAACAAAAGGCGCTGGCGGCACAGGTTCGCCAGCTGATTGAGATGAACAGCATCCCCCGGGATGTAGGTGATGTGGGTTACAACTTTGTTGTGAATGGCAAAGTTAAGAAGATCTATGTCTCTGAAGATATGCAAAACAGACTGAGCAGGGGGCTCTTTGCGATTGGTATTCTGAGTCAGGGAGATGAGGAAGAATACCGGGTGATTCCCGCGACAGTGGCCAGAAAGATAGAAGAGCGTGAGCCTGCTGCGGTGGTTGTTCAATCTGAAAGTCAGAGTGAGCTGACCGAGGAAGAGCAGCAGTGGTATGCGGATTATGAAATCCCGGACGATTTAATGTGGTAAGGCATCAGGGGGCTTCCAAGCCCCCTAGCAGCCTGTCGGACTTAAGCGTCCGTAGCGAGGATTGCAAGAAATTGAGGATAAAAATTTCTGCTTCTGAGGAGAATAGCGAGCTATTTGACGAAGAAGCAGGAATTTTTAGACCAATTTATTGCAACCGCAGTAGGACAGCCTTAAGTCCGACAGGCTGCTAGCTAACGAAACTGGTTACTCGGCGGCAGCAACCACTTCAATTTCTACTTTCACATCTTTAGGTAGGCGAGCCACCTCTACCAAGCTGCGGGCAGGGAAAGGGAATGTAAAGTACTGCTTGTAAACTTCATTGATGTCAGTGAAGTCGTTCATGTCTTTTACAAACACCGTCGCTTTCTTGACTTTGTTCAGGCTGCTGCCTGCCGCTTCCAGAACAGACTTAAGGTTTTTCAGGCACTGATGAGCCTGTTCTTTGGTGTCTTCAGACACGTCTCCAGTTTCAGGCTCAATGGGCAGCTGACCGGAGGTGAAAATCAGATTGCCAAATTGAATCCCCTGGGAATATGGGCCAATGGCAGGTGGTGCATCCGGGGTCTCAATGACTTTATGCATAATACTTAAGTTACCTGGGGAGGTTGACTGATTGTAGTCAGCGAATTCTAATCACCTGCCGAGACTTTGTCATCGTGGTGAAGGGGGGTAATTAGCCTATTTCGGTACAATTACTTAAGAGGAATATCCAGACCACCTTCTTTGAGGTACTTGAACACCTCTTTATAACGCTTTTCGACGGAAGCATCTTTCAAGTTTCCGAACCAGAATTTCCAAAGGGTATTGCCAGTTGCATCGGCAGCCTGAGTGCCATTAGTGCCAAAGTAGAGCGTGTTTCCTCGTTTAGTGGTCAGCAAGTAAGAGGCACCTACTATTTCATCGGGCATTTCTGTGCAGGTCATCTCTTTATCATGGAGACTGGAATTGGCAGTGTTATTGACCTCTTTGTTATAAATCTGTTGCTCTTCCGGCGAGCGTTTATTCAGGCCACCTTTAATATATGCCACATAAAGTTCCACAGGAGAACCTTTCTGCGCCATTCTGCGCAGGGTGAAAGTTCTGTCCTGAATGGTTTTAACCCGGTGTGGGTCATCCTGCATGGAGGCTGACATGGTTTGTCTCAGGGCTTTGCCCACAGGGTTGCATAGAGGGGTGGTCGGCTTACGGGTATGGATAATCGCTATGGCATGACTGATGAGCCCTTCATCAAGCATGTTCATCAGGCTCTGCTCAAAGGTTTTCTGAAAGCTGACAGCCACCGGGCGTGTGAACTCATCACTGCCGGCAACCTGAACTTCAGGTGAGTGCATAAGGGGGCTAATGATCAGGCTTGCGATATTGGTTTTGGTGCTGGCGGCAAGCTCTCCATCGCTGATTATTGTGCTGGAGATGTCCGTAAGCATAGTCATTTTCAGTTCATTGACATCCAGCTTTTCCAGCGCTGCATTGCTTATTTTCGGTCCAGGTCCGGCCTCTTCAGACTCGGAGGCGTTACCTTTCACCAGCCAGAATGCCAGAATCAGTAAGGCAATATTCCGGACTGTCTTGCCGACAAAAACCTGTTGTGAACGTGAATGCTTTGGTGTGAGCTGCAAGGTATTTTTCCCGTATTCTGTTCATCATCAGCTCACTTAAAGTAGTCAATATTTCGGTTTCTGCCAGCCCAGAGCTTTCAGTATCAGTTGAATGATGTGGCTCTGATACTTTTTTTTATGAAGCAGCAGGGAAAGGATTCTTTTCATCGTGATTCCGCAGATCTTGACTGGAATCAGCTCGCCCAGCTCCAGTTCGTGGCTAACACAAAGTCGGGACAGACAGCTGATGCCCTGTCCGGATTGCACCAGTTTTTTGATGGCTTCAGTCTGATTCAGCTCCATCTTGATACTCAGGTTGCTCAGCTTTTGACCCAGCTGCTGATCAAAAATATTACGGGTTCCGGAGCCTGACTCCCTGAGAATCCAGTTTTGGTGATTCAGTTCTCCTACCGAAATTTCACCACATTTGGCAAGAGAGTGGTCGGGACTACAGATGACCAGCAGTTCATCTTCCTTCCAGGGGATGACGTCAATATCTTCATGTTGGCAAGGGCCTTCAACACACCCGATGTCCAAGTCAAAACTGGTGACACGATTGATGATGTTCTCAGTATTACGGATATCCATGTTAAAACTGATCTTGGGGAAGTCGGCGCTGACCCGGGCCAGGATATCGGGTAAAAGATAGTTGCCAATAGTGGTACTGGCACCGATTCGAAGATGGCCCGATTCGGTGTTCTGCAGATCTCTGAACAGGCTTTCTATTTCAGACGTTCGATCCAACATCTCAGAAGCCAGAGGTATCAGCAGCTCGCCCTGATGATTAATCAGGAGTTTGTTGCCGGTTCGGTCAAACAACTGGCAGCCCAGCTGATTCTCCAGCTCGGCAATGGCCATACTGGTAGCGGGCTGAGAAAGGTTAAGCTGTTGGGCAGCCAGGCGCACCTGTCCGAGACTTGCTACAGCCCGAAATGTCTTGAGCTGTTTGAGAGTGATGTGCATGATGAAGTTCTGATTATGAGAACGGCGGTATTTTATACTGCTTGAGCAAAAGACTGAATCTTTAACATCCACTACACTATATCGGCAGGGTCATTAACTCCGTCATAGGTTGGAACACCTTTAATTGCTATTGGGTTTATATCTTCTAAACATGCCATATTAAAATAAAAGCGCGAGATAAGATTTATTTATGGCCTTTAATGAAAATTCTTATAACCCATAGAGTTTATGGCTGGGGTAAGCTCTGTACCTTTCTTCTGGTTGAGCTGTATATTCTTCTGCGGGCTGCTATTTTTCTCTCGTTACCCCCGGAAGCCATTGGTCTTCCAGGTCTACCCAACCCGACATAATCCTGATATGTCTCATTGAATCTTTTCCAGAGGTTTAGATATGCACGAAACCGGCCTTGCTACACAGGTCCTGATACTGGCTGGCCTGCTGCTTCTTGCTACCAGCTCGTCCATATTATTAAAAAAATTGAGGTTTCCTTATACCATTGGCTTGGTAGTGATCGGCATGGTTCTGGGGATTCTGGCGCAATACACCGATGCATTGGAGCCATTGCTGAAGGTTGATCTGTCCCATGACTTGATCATGTATATCCTGCTTCCGGTGCTGATATTTGATGCGGCTATCAATATAAAGCCCCCACATCTGTTTCGTGAAATGACTTCAGTTCTTAATCTCGCCATATTTGGTGTAATCCTTTCCATGCTTGTGATTGGGGTTGTCATGAATTTGCTGACTCCACTCAGTCTGGCTGGAGCCATGTTGTTTGGAGCTCTGATTTCAGCAACGGACCCCGTGGCTGTTATTGCCCTGTTCAAGGAGGTAGGAGCGCCGGCCAGGATGTCCATGCTGATGGATGCCGAAAGTCTGTTTAATGATGCCACCGCTATTGTTATTTTCGGGATTGTTCTTGCAGTTATTCAGGCCGGCGTCGGCGTTGGCGTCGGCGTTGTTTTGGGTGGCGTCTGGTCATTTATAGAGGTCTTTTTTGGCGGAATAGTGGTTGGTACGGTCATGGGTATCGCTATGCATGGGCTGTTGAGGCTGGGCAGAAACGAGCCTTTTGTGCAGATTGCTCATACCACTATTCTGGCTTACAGCAGTTTTATTATTGCTGATCATGTGCTGGGAGTGTCCGGTGTCATGTCAACGATTGCTGCAGGTATTGTCACTCGAACAAGTTCAGGAAAAGTGTTGTCTGAACAGGTCCGCAGTTTTATTACGCCCTATTGGGAATTCATGGCTTTCATAGCCAACAGCTTGATTTTCCTGCTGCTGGGGATGAAAGAAAACCTACTTTTCAGAAATCTCAATCACTTACAGGTCTACTATCCCTACCTTCTGCTCGCCGTTGCTGCCGTTCTGATTGGTCGTCTGGTCGTCGTCTATCTGCTCCTGCCGATATCAAACCGCCTGCCAGTGGGGCGTCCGGTGGATAACAAAACCAAAGCCATTATGTTTTGGGGTGGGCTGAGAGGCGTTGTGCCCGTCGCGCTGATGCTGTCGATTCCTGACAGTATTCCTGAAAAAAAGCTGATTATGGATATGACTCTGGCTGTGATTTTGTTCTCTCTCCTGATTCAGGGCACCACAGTCAACTGGCTGATGAGCAAGCTGGGTGTCAATCAACACTACAATGTTGTGAGAGATGCCATGCGAAAGCTTGGGGGGTGACCCCCGTCTGTTATATCTCAAGAGAAATTGTGGGTAGTCGTTGATTCATTGTCGATGGGGTCCTGCTGAGTGTAGACTAGCGCCCACTTAAACTGGACTCGTTAATAGATCATGACTGTTCGTACTCGCGTAGCTCCCTCGCCGACCGGCGATCCCCATGTGGGAACAGCCTATATTGCCCTGTTTAATATGGCTTTTGCCAAGAGTCAGGGGGGGCAGTTTCTGCTTCGTATAGAAGATACTGATCAGGTGCGAAGCACGGCTGAATCTGAACAGCAGATTCTGGACTCCCTGCGCTGGCTGGGCCTGAACTGGGATGAAGGGCCTGATGTGGGCGGTGCATACGGCCCTTATCGTCAGAGTGAAAGGCGTGAAATTTACGACCAGCATGCGCAAACGTTGCTTGATAAGGGGCATGCTTTCCGTTGTTTCTGTTCTGCTGAGCGTCTGGATGCACTCAGAGCAGAGCAAGCCGAAACCAGGCAGGGCTCAGGTTATGATGGCCACTGTCTGCATCTTTCGGAAGAAGAAGTGCGGAGCAAAATGGCAGCAGGTGAGCCTTATGTTGTTCGCATGAAGGTGCCTTCTGAAGGGATTAGTAAAGTAGAAGATATGCTGCGTGGCACCATTGAGATTGAATGGTCTCAGGTGGATATGCAGGTTCTGGTTAAAGCGGACGGTATGCCTACTTACCATCTGGCTAATGTGGTCGACGATCACCTGATGGGGATTACTCACGTCATCAGGGGTGAGGAGTGGATCAGTTCTGCCCCTAAGCACCAGCTGCTTTATCAATACTTTGAGTGGGATATGCCAAGGCTCTGCCATATGCCGTTGCTGCGAAATCCTGACAAGAGCAAGCTGTCCAAACGTAAGAATCCAACCAGTATTACCTATTACCGGGATGCCGGTTACCTGCCAGAAGCGTTGCTGAACTACCTGGCTCGTATGGGCTGGTCGATGCCGAATGAGCGTGAGAAGTTTAACCTGGAAGAGATGGTTGAAAACTTTGACATCCAGCGTGTCTCTCCGGGTGGGCCAATTTTTGATCAGGAAAAACTCTCGTGGCTGAATGCCAGCTGGATTCGTGAAGAGTTGAGCACCGAACAATTTGCCGATCGCCTTCATAAATGGCTGCTCAACAGTGATTATATTATGAAGTTCCTGCCATACGCTCAGAGTCGTGTAGAAACTTTGGCTGACTTTGCTCCCATGGCCAGCTTTATGTTCTCTGGCATGTTGGAACTGTCAGAAGAAGACTTTGTGCATAAAAAGCTTGAGCCGGCTGAGGTAAAGAAAGTGTTGCAATTCACTCTTTGGAGGCTGGAGCAGCTCAGGCAATGGAATAAAGAAAACATCTTTGCTGAGGTGAAAACTCTTGCCAAAGAGATGGGGCTGAAGCTGGGTGATTTTAATCCTCCTATTTTTATTGCTATTGCTGGCACACCCAACTCCTGGTCGGTGATGGACTCCATGGCCATTCTGGGTGCAGACATGACTCGTGCTCGTCTGCGTCACGCGGTCAATGTTCTGGGTGGATTGTCCAAGAAAGAAACCAAGCGTTTTGAAAAAGAGTTCAGAGCGCTGGGAGCTGAGTTTGAGTAAATCTGGCTCATTCCTCTCAGAAAAAGCTGGATTTTTCCGGCTTTTTCTTCATCAGGGGTAGAAGGTTTGTGCGAGGCTTGGGTGATAAAGCGTCCAGCGAAAAAAAACTATATAACTAACTGCTTCGATTAAACATTTTTTCATAAGTGAGCTTGACAGTTCAGGGGGGCATCCATATCATTCGCCCTGCGTTTCGGGGTAGCCAAATAACCTCTCAGAAAGAGAGGGGTGAGCCGAATCATTGAGAACTTTTTTGGGGCTATAGCTCAGCTGGGAGAGCGCAACACTGGCAGTGTTGAGGTCAGCGGTTCGATCCCGCTTAGCTCCACCAACTTTTCAAAGCCAGACTTTTTATTTGTCATAGGTATTTGAATAAAAATTGTGTCCCGTTCGTCTAGTGGCCTAGGACACTGCCCTTTCACGGCAGTAACAGGGGTTCGAGTCCCCTACGGGATGCCATATTCAAAATCAGTAAATAGTATTTTTACGGATTACTCTGACCGGATAAGTCATTAAACTGCGTCGCTCAGTTCATTGTTGAATGGTCTGATTAAGCGGGAATAGCTCAGTTGGTAGAGCACAACCTTGCCAAGGTTGGGGTCGCCTCAGGGTTAAAGAGTGAGTCTCGTTTCCCGCTTCGGACTTTGAAGAAGTCTTAAATTATCTTCGCTGCGGGAATAGCTCAGTTGGTAGAGCACAACCTTGCCAAGGTTGGGGTCGCGAGTTCGAGTCTCGTTTCCCGCTCCAATTAAAGGCTGTATGCAAAAGCATACAGACACAAGAGATTGTGTCCCGTTCGTCTAGTGGCCTAGGACACTGCCCTTTCACGGCAGTAACAGGGGTTCGAGTCCCCTACGGGATGCCATTTTAAGACTTTGAAGAAGTCCTGAATCATCTTCGCTGCGGGAATAGCTCAGTTGGTAGAGCACAACCTTGCCAAGGTTGGGGTCGCGAGTTCGAGTCTCGTTTCCCGCTCCAATTAAAGGCTGTATGCAAAAGCATATAGGCGCAAAAGATTGTGTCCCGTTCGTCTAGTGGCCTAGGACACTGCCCTTTCACGGCAGTAACAGGGGTTCGAGTCCCCTACGGGATGCCATTTTAAGGCTTTGAAGAAGTCCTAAATCATCTTCGCTGCGGGAATAGCTCAGTTGGTAGAGCACAACCTTGCCAAGGTTGGGGTCGCGAGTTCGAGTCTCGTTTCCCGCTCCAAATTAAAGGCTGTATGCAAAAGCATACAGGCACAAAAGATTGTGTCCCGTTCGTCTAGTGGCCTAGGACACTGCCCTTTCACGGCAGTAACAGGGGTTCGAGTCCCCTACGGGATGCCATTTCAAGACTTTGAAGAAGTCCTGAATCATCTTCACTGCGGGAATAGCCCAGTTGATAGAGCACAGCCTTGCCAAGGTTGGGGGCGCCTCAGGGTCAAAGGGTGAGTCTCATTTCCCGCTCCAATTAAAGGCTGTATGCAAACGCATATAAGCACAAAAGATTGTGTCCCGTTCGTCTAGTGGCCTAGGACACTGCCCTTTCACGGCAGTAACAGGGGTTCGAGTCCCCTACGGGATGCCAATCGGGGCTATAGCTCAGCTGGGAGAGCGCAACACTGGCAGTGTTGAGGTCAGCGGTTCGATCCCGCTTAGCTCCACCAAAATAATGCGTTATAAAAAAATCATTCATTTGACTGGGTTATAGTCGTATTTAATCAGCCTTCAAAAGCTTCAGTGCAATCTACCACTTGATCATTGAGAAAATAACTGCATAATACGCATCAGATTTTGGGGCTATAGCTCAGCTGGGAGAGCGCAACACTGGCAGTGTTGAGGTCAGCGGTTCGATCCCGCTTAGCTCCACCAAAATTACACTTCCTCAGTGTTGACAAGACAGTGTGTCCCATTCGTCTAGTGGCCTGGGACACTGCCCCGTAACGGCATTACAGGGGTTCGAGTTCCCTACGGGATGCCATTCAGGTCTAATCCTTCCTGCCTTTCCCTTCAACAGTGTCCTGTATGTGAGGTTTTCTTTTTTCTGCTCTCTGCTCAAGCGAGCCGACCTGAGAATCGGTGGTCTGATTCTTGATACAGATCGAATCAGCCAGCTGTGTGCATCAGAATATGTAGAGTCCAATTACAAAGAAAATACCGGGTACGAAGAAGCCCACCAGAGCGCCGGACTCCCTATCGCCCCAGTGCTTGTCGGAGATCTCGCCCATTAGGTAGGTGGCGGCAACCCAGACCACCAAGCAAAGAGCCACGATGATCCAACCGGTGGTCGATAGTTCTTCAAGAATTCGATGTAAATTGAACATTACAGCCTCTTAAGTATTGTGCTTTTGAATCTGCTCCCTTTAACACTAGTCCAGCATAGACTGGCTTCCGGGAAGCGCACGGTTATCATGTTGTTAATTTATTAGAGTGTCTTAAGAGACATGAGTTCCCTATGGAACCTGTGAACTTGAAGAAATAGGGAGGTAGCCTTCCTCTACACCTGAGGAAAGTTGTCCTAATGCCCCAATCACTGTATTAGTTTCTTGTGGCAATTTCATAGTACAATCGCATCGAGTCTCTCCCTGATCAGAGCTCGAAACTGTTTTAATGGAGCTAGCAGCCTGTCGGACTTAAGGCTATTCTCCTCAGAAGCAGAAATTTTTATCCTCAATTTCTTGCAATCCTCGCTACGGACGCTTAAGTCCGACAGGCTGCTAGTCCAACGGGAGAGTAGGTGTAACTTCAACGCCATCGCAACTTTTTCAGTAGGTAGCAGGTATCGATGCAGCATTGAGCTTTGTCAAACAAACGTTTGAGGCTGAAGGAAGAAGCATTGAGGAGTGAGCCGAATATCATCAGGGCATTGACAGGAGTTATGATCCTTATGCTATTGACTAACAGCTATACCGGGCTGTTTCTGGATGAGTGCATATATGTTTGACGTCGTTGAGATGCCTGAGGACAAAGCCAGCTTCTATCGCATTCTGATGGCCCGGGCAAAGGCATTGACCGAGGGTGAAACCGATACCCTGGCCAATCTCGCCAATGTTGCCAGTCTGCTATTTACGACCATGGCTGAAGTAAACTGGGCTGGGTTTTACATCGCCAGGGACAATCAGCTGGTGTTGGGACCGTTCATGGGGAATCCTGCTTGCGTTCGCATCCCCTTTGGCCGGGGAGTCTGTGGTTCCGCTGCCCGAGAGCAAACCACCCAAGTGGTGGATGATGTAAAAGCATTTCCCGGCCACATTGCCTGTGACTCAGCCAGTCAGAGCGAGATTGTGATCCCCTTTTGTGAAGAGGGTGAGGTGAAAGCAGTTCTGGATATCGACAGTCCGATCACTTCCCGTTTTGATGAAGAAGACCAAAAAGGTCTGGAAGCTCTGGCAGAATTGCTGGCAGCAAGGATTCAATTCGACCAGCTGCGCTACTGAATCTTCTGTTCCGAAATCTCATTAATCAATAATAGGGTTTTGGAATGCCTCTCAATGGTTTCCCGTAAACTTATTTCTTTAAATCCAATGGCTATACTTGGGTGCTTTATCTTTTTCAGGGAGGAGAAAAGCAGTGTCTACCTGGATATGGCTGACTTTGATGGCTGCCGTTGCTCAGGCATTTCGCTCAGCAGGGCAAAAAACACTTTCTGAGCGTGTCAGTGTCTGGGGTACCACATTTGCCCGGTATGCTTTCGCGCTTCCGTTGGTTTGGGTTTATCTTTATCTGCAACTGCACTGGCGGGATACTCTTCTGCCCGAAATATCTTCTACTTTTCTGCTCTATAGCCTGGGAGCAGGATTGGTCCAGATAGCTGCTACCACTTTCATCATCAAACTCTTTCAGCTGAGAAACTTTGCTATTGGGGTTATTTATTCCAAGTCTGAGACGGTTCTGGTTGCTGTGCTGGGTGCCATTGTTTATTCCCAGGTGCTCAGCTGGGCGGGATGGGTCAGTGTTCTGCTGGGGATGATCGGGTTGATCTTTTTGAATCCACTCGGACCCGAGAAAGGATGGCGTTCCCTGTTTTCGGTATCTGCCGCTTTTGGTCTCGCCGCAGGGTTCTGTTTAGCTTTGACCACTCTCTGGGTCAGGCAGGCGAGTTTGGCGTTGGGTATTGATCCGCTTGTGGCTTCGGCCTATACACTGACCGCCACAATTTCAATGCAAACAGTCATTCTGGGTGGCTTTATCTGGATCAAGGAGCCTAAAACTCTGGGAAAGCTCATTCAGCAATGGAAGTTAAGCGGCGCCGTCGGGTTTTTGAGTCTGTTGGGGTCCATTGGTTGGTTCACAGCCTTAAGTCTGCAAAACCCGGCGCTGGTCAAAACGCTGGGGCAGGTTGAATTCTTTTTTGCGCTGATCATCTCTACCCGTCTGTTCAGGGAAAAGCATTCGCTTCGAGAGTACTGTGGGATGGCTCTGATTATAAGCAGTGTTATTCTGTTGCTCTGGCTGGACTGACTTATTAAATAGTGGGGTTAAGGGTCGATAAAACGGTTATCAAGCTACCAGAGGCTTTTGAACGTGACTGTTTGTCGATCTTTCTTTTTGATCCTGATGTTGATCCTAAGTCATCTCGCCCGAGGTGAATTTGCGGAATTACCAAAAGTGCCGGACTTCTCTGAACTGAAAACCTATGAAGAGGCCATAGACCGGCTGTTTGAGGGTAGGGGTCAAGACTTTAAAAAAATCACTACCGAAGGCGGTCAGATTGATCAGGCTTACACTGCTTTGTTCGATGGTATGCGCTGGTTTGTAAAGATCGTTCGAGAAGATTGTTCTGAGTGTGACCAGATACGGTTTGAATACGAATGGCTGCTGAAAAAAAACCTCCCCCGTTACCGTTGGTTGGCCAAGGTGAACGCAGAACTAGTGCTTCCCGATCGCGCTGCTACCTTTATGCTTAATCGTAGGCAGCATTACATCGTGAGTTATCCTCTGGTAACGGGTCAAAGCATAGGAACCTTATATCGACACTACCTTCACTCTGCTTATCTCTTGAGTACCGGGCAGAAAACTTTGCTAAGCAGGATTTTTTACCGTTATGGACAGGTATTGGCCCTGTCCCATCTTGATCCAAAGCAGCCTGCTAAAAACAGTGCTGAAATGTTGGGCAGGGTGGTCCGTTTACATCTGCCGGATCGAAATGGCAGAAATGAAATCTATGATCTAGAGTCCGATCGGATTTACCTGGTCGACCTGGCGGATAGTGCTGAAGATTTTGGTAGACCCATCAAGGTGGGTGAAGATCTTGAGGCGTGGTCGGCCTCTTTGGCGGAAATGATTATGACCGCTCGCACCCGGGAGGGGGTTGATTGCGGGCCAGTCTATGACTGCATAGTGAACCCGTTCAAGCAGTTTGCTCTGGGCTATGCAAGCAGTCTGCCTCTCTACAAGCGCACAATGGTAATGGACGTGGTCAGGTCGACGATGATGGGGGCGCTGAGGGAAGAGTGCGATAATGAAATGGAGGAAGAGATCTTTTGCCCTGCTGTGGAAATGATTGAGCAGCAGTTTTTCAACGACTAGCAGAGCAGCCTGTCGGACTTAAGCGTCCGTAGCGAGGATTGCAAGAAATTGAGGATAAAAATTTCTGCTTCTGAGGAGAATAGCGAGCTATTTGACGAAGAAGCAGGAATTTTTAGACCAATTTATTGCAACCGCAGTAGGACAGCCTTAAGTCCGACAGGCTGCTAGCACTTAAGGCTCAAGAACTCTGACAAGAGAAAGCAGCCAGTAAACTGACTGCCGAAAAAAGATTATTCGCCCAGCATATCTGCCTTGAGATCAGCATCGACAGGTTGATCTCCCAGCCACACGCCCAGCAGCGCTCTGCTGAAGTCATCGCCTTTGATGGTGGTGAGCTTTTTCCCATTCTTGTAGACATCAACGCCTTTACCCGGTGTAACAAACATTACGAAGTTATCACCTTTAACAATCTCCGCCTGGAAAACATCGATAAAGGCGGACAATCGATCTTTGAGAGGTTCGACCTGACCACCAGTTGATTTTTCAAATCCTTCATTCACGGCTTCAGTGAGTTTTTCAGAAGTGATCAGTTTGGAGGTGATGAACAGCTGAATGGCTACAGGCGTTTCGCTGTTGAGCACGCTGCTGGCGTCATCGGTTTTTTCAGTGGTGTAGAGCGAACCCACATAAAGGTCTACAAAAAATTTGGAGCGGATACCTGCACCATTGAGTTCCAGGGTCTGGTTATCAATGTTTAACGTTTCTGGAACCTTGATACCATCCAGCTCAATGGCCAGCACGTTCAGGCTCATCACAAGCGCTGAAATAAAGAGGAGTATTTTTTTCATGGATCTCTCCGGAAGTGAGCGACAGAATAAAAAACACAATATACGTTAACTGACAGATAACTGTTATAAGACAAATGTATCAATTCGCAAAAACAGAAGATCAAGGAAGACCAAGTATAAACAAAGGTGGGGAAATCGGCCTTTTTTATTGTAGATATTCGCCGAGACTTGGCAGAACACTCTTCCTCTGTATAATGCACCTCCGCTGATCGGGGCATCGCTCTTAAGGATACGTTCTTGACGAGCACGCAGCGATCCATTGCGACACCGTTCAAAACGGTGATTGACAATCGGATCGAACAGCGTAGAATGCACCGCCGCTGAGACGGAAATGCAACGCTTACCGAGTGAGTGAATGTGGTCCCGGCAAGTTGAAAAGTGGCTTATAAAACAATCACTTGACAACGAACGGCGCCGAGGTAATATGTGCGCCTCGCTGAGCAGTACTGACTGCTGCTTCAGCCGGTTAAAACCTGCTTGTTTTAACCTCGTTCTTTAACAAATTATCAGACAATTCGTGTGGGCGCTTGTGCGAATGGCATCGGTCAACAGAGCTTTGCTCTGAAATGATTTAAATGCTGATCAAGCAAGTGAACATACCTGTAATTCATGTACGTTTAATTGCAAAGATTGAGCCGTTGGCTGGTTCTTCGGAATAGCTGACAAAACGATTTAAACTGAAGAGTTTGATCATGGCTCAGATTGAACGCTGGCGGCAGGCCTAACACATGCAAGTCGAGCGGTAACAGGACTAGCTTGCTAGTTGCTGACG
>NZ_JAGRPU010000090.1 GCF_024606225.1 Endozoicomonas sp. ISHI1
CTTCTGAGCCTATGACAAGCAGACATCAATCACTTGACTTTGCGTCATCAAGCTTTCGTTTTCGGTGTCGTCTTCTGTGATCCGAGAGGGCTTGAGCGTTTGGCAGGGTCTTCTGGCACTCAGGGCAACTTTGCTCTGGGGTGTGATCTTTTCTTTTGTGATTCGACAGGGCTCGAGCGTTTGGCAGAGTCTTCTGGCACTTGGGGCAGGTTTGCTCTCCGGTGTGATACAGACTTTTGTGAACCGACAGGGCTTGAGCGTTTGGCAGGGTCTTTTGGCACTCAGGGCAGGCTTGCCCTTCGGTGTGATCTTTTCTTTTGTGAGCCGACAGGGCTTGAGCGTTTGGCAGGGTCTTCCGGCACTCAGGGCAGCTTTGCTCTGGGGTGTGATTTTTTCTTTTGTGATCCGACAGGGCTTGAGCGTTTGGCAGAGTCTTCTGGCACTCAGGACAGCTTTGCTCCGGGGTGTGATATTTTCTTCTGTGGTCCAACAGAACTCTCGCGTTTGGGAGGATCTTCTGGCACTCAGGGCAGGTTTGCTCTGGGGTATGATCTTTTCTTTTGTGAGCCGACAGGGCTTGAGCGTTTGGCAGGGTCTTCCGGCACTCAGGGCAGCTTTGCTCTCCGGTGTGATATTTACTTTTGTGCACCGACAGGGCTTTCGCGTTTGGCAGGGTCTTCTGGCACTCAGGACAGCTTTGCTCTGGGGTGTGATATTTTCTTTTGTGATCCGACAGGGCTTGAGCGTTTGCCAGAGTCTTCAGGCACTTAGGGCAGGTTTGCTCTGGGGTGTGATATTGCCATTTGTGAGTGCTCAATGAGGCTTGAGAGCTAAATAATTTTTCACAGCCAGGGTGGTCACATCGGTATTTTTTGGAGCCTGCCTCCCTTTGTTTTTTCGCAGGAGGTGGTTTTAATGTTAATGCTGGACCGGTTGTGCTGTCAGCGCCTGAGACAACGGTCGGACCTTCTGCAGGATGGCTTACCGGGCCTGATTCCTGATCGCCTGTTTGCAAATAGACATCTGTTCTGTATGCGAAAGGGTCGTCTGAGGTTGAACGACACTGGATACTTGTGGAGGGAGCGAAGATACAGCGTCCTTGTCGATGACAACAGGGCTGTTCATGGCAATTTTCGTCTAGGCTATGTCGCGAGTCGGTGGGCCGGCCCGAATTTTCATCATTATGGTCGTTGTCGTGTAGAGAATGCGATTTTTCTGAATGTCTATTGAATGACTGACAGTGATTTTCTGGCCCCGTTGTCCCAGAATAGTTACCGCCGCCCGTTCCGTACATCAAAGTGATAATCTGAAATTTGTTTCGCCGACAGGTTTTGTCATCGCAAGGCGTGCCTGACCCTGAATATCCGTTTGTGCGGGTAATGTGTGATGGTTCGTTTTGCACCGAACTCCCATTGTTCATAGGCATTGCAGATAATGTGACCGGCTCAGTTTTTATAGACAAACTCTGGCTTGTCAAAGCCCCATTCTGGTTAACCTCAACGATAAAACGGTAGGTTTGTGGCTCAACCGGGCAAACGAAAGGCACAAAGACCAATACGTGCAAGAGTAGGCTTTTAATGGTTCTATCCTTTGTTTTCTATGGATAGGAGCAGTGAGGATAGACGAGAGGATAAGAGTTTTGTCATCGGTTGACCCGCCGCAGGTGAGAGACAGATGGACGTGAACATTGCACTTCAGCTCATGCGCAAACGTATACAGCGCCTTTCCCTTCTGAGCCTATGACAAGCAGACATCAATCACTTGACTTTGCGTCATCAAGCTTTCGTTTTCGGTGTCGTCTTCTGTGATCCGAGAGGGCTTGAGCGTTTGGCAGGGTCTTCTGGCACTCAGGGCAGGTTTGCTCCGGGGTGTGATCTTTTCTTTTGTGATTCCACAGGGCTTGTACGTTTGGCAGGATCTTCTGGCACTCAGGGCAGGTTTGCTCCGGGGTGTGATCTTTTCTTTTGTGATACGACAGGGCTTGAGGGTTTGGCAGGGTCTTCTGGCACTCAGGGCAGGTTCGCTCTCCGGTATGATGTTGACTTTTGTGATTCGACAGGGCTTGAGTATTTGGCAGGGTCTTCTGGCACTCAGGGCAGGTTTGCCCTTCGGTGTGATCTTTTCTTTTGTGATATGTCAGAGCTTGTCCGTTTGGCAGGGTCTTCTGGCACTCAGGGCAGCTTTGCTCTCCGGTGTGATATTTACTTTTGTGAACCGACAGGGCTTTCGCGTTTGGCAGGGTCTTCTGGCACTCAGGGCAACTTTGCTCTGGGGTGTGATCTTTTCTTTTGTGATTCGACAGGGCTTGAGCGTTTGGCAGGGTCTTCTGGCACTTGGGGCAGGTTTGCTCTCCGGTGTGATACAGACTTTTGTGAACCGACAGGGCTTGAGCGTTTGGCCGGGTCTTTTGGCACTCAGGGCAGTTCCGCTCTCCGGTGTGATATTGACTTTTGTGAGTCTTCAATGAGCCTTGAGAGATAAATAATTTTTCACAGCCGGGGTGATCACATCGGTATTTTTTGGAGCCTGCCCTCCTTTGTTTTTTCGCAGGAGGTGGATTTAATGTTAATGCTGGACCGGTTGTGCTGTCAGCTCTCGAGACAACTGTCGGACCTTCATCAGGATGACTTACCGAGCCAGATGCCTGATCGCCTGTTTGCAAATAGACATCTGTTCTGTAAGCGAAAGAGTCGCCTGAGCTTGAACGACACTGGGTAATTGTGGAGGGAGCGAAGATACAGTGTCCTTTTCGATGACAACAGGGCTGTTCATGACAATTTTCTTCAAGGCTATGCCGGGAGTTGGCAGGCCGGCCCGAATTTTCATCATTATGATCGTTGTCGTATGGATAATGCGATTTTTCTGAACGACTGTTGAATGACTGATCATGACCCTCTGGCCCCGTTGACCGGGAATAGTTACCGCCGCCCGTTCCGTACATCAAAGTGATGATCTGAAGTTTGTTTCGTCTGCAGGGTGTGTCATCAGTCGGTGAGCCTGACCCAGAATATCCGTTTGTGCTGCTAATGTGTGATGGTTCGTTTTTCACCGACCTCCCATCGGTCATTGGCATTGCAGATAATGTGCCCGGCTCAGTTTTTATAGAAAAAATCTGGCTTGTCGAAGCCCTATTCTGGTTAACCTCAACGATAAAACGGTAGGTTTGTGGCTCAACCGGGCAAACGAAAGGCACAAAGACCAATACGTGCAGGAGTAGACTTTTAATGGTTCTGTCCTTTGTTTTCTTCGGATAGGAGCAGTGAGGATAGACGAGAGAATAAGGTTGACCCGCCGCAGGTGATAGACAGATGGACGTGAACATTGCAATCGAGATCATGCCCGAACGTGTGCAGTACCTTTCCCTCCTGAGCCTGTGAAAAGCAGCAATCAATCACTTGACTTTGAACCATCAAGCTTTCTTTTTCGGTGTTGCCTTCTGTGATTCGACAAGGCTTGAACATTTGGCAGGGTCTTCTGGCACTCAAGGCAGGTTTGCTCTCCAGTGTGATATTGACTTTTGTGAACCGACAGGGCTTGAGCGTTTGACAGGGTCTTCTGGCAATCAAGGCAGGTCTGCTCTGGGGTGTGATCTTTTCTTTTATGAGCCGACAGGGCTTGAGCGTTTGGCAGGGTCTTCTGGCACTCAGGGCAAGTTCGCTTTGGGGTGTGATATTTTCTTTTGTGATTCGACAGGGCTTGTACGTTTGGCAGTGTCTTCTGACACTCAGGGCAGGTTTGCGCCGGGGTGTGATCTTTTCTTTTGTGATACGACAGGGCTTGAGGGTTTGGCAGGATCTTCTGGCACTCAGGGCAGGTTTGCTCTCCGGTGTGATATTGACTTTTGTGATTCGACAGGGCTTGACTATTTGGCAGGGTCTTCTGGCACTCAGGGCAGGTTTGCTCCGAGGTGTGATCTTTTCTTTTGTGAACCGACAGGGCTTTCGCGTTTGGCAGGGTCTTCTGGCACTCACGGCAGGTTTGCTCTGGGGTGTGATCTTTTCTTTTGTGATTCGACAGGGCTTGAGTGTTTGGCAGGGTCTTCTGGCACTCAGGGCAGGTCTGCTCTCCGGTGTGATATTGAGTTTTGTGATCCGACAGAGCTTTCTCGTTTGGCAGGGTCTTCTGGCACTCAGGGCAGGTTTGCTCCGGGGTGTGATCTTTTCTTCTGTGGTTCGACAGGGCTTTCACGTTGTGCAGGGTCTTCTGGCACTCAGGGCAGGTTTGCTCTCCGGTGTGATATTGCCTTTTGTGAGTGCTCAATGAGTCTTGAGAGCTAAATGATCTTTCACAGCCGGGGTGATCACATCGGCATTTTTTGGAGCCTGCCTTCCTTTGTTTTTTCGCAGGAGATGGATTTAATGTTAACGCTGGACCGGTTGTGCTTTCAGCGCCTGAGACAACTGTCGGATCTTCAGTGGGACGGCTTTCCAAGCCAGATTCCTGATCGCCTATTTGCATATAGACATCTGTTCTGTAAGCGAAAGGGTCGTCTGAGGTTGAACGACACTGGATACTTGTGGAGGGAGCGAAGATACAGCGTCCTTGTCGATGACAACAGGGCTGTTCATGACAGTTTTCGTCAAGGCTATGCCGGGAGTCAGTGGGTCGGCCCGAATTTTCATCGTTATGGTCGTTGTCGTATGGATAATGCGATTTTTCTGAACGACTGTTGAATGACTGATCATGATCCTCTGGCCCCGTTGACCGGGAATCGTTACCGCCACCCGTTTCATACATCAAAGTGATGATCTGAAGTTTGTTTCGTCTGCAGGGTTTGTCATAGGGTAGTGAGCCTGACTCTGGATATACGTTTGTGCGGGTAATGTGTGATGGCTCGTTTTGCATCGGCCCCCAATCGGTCATTGGCATCGCAGATAATGTGCCCGGCTCAGTTTTTATAGAAAAAATCTGGCTTGTCGAAGCCCTATTCTGGTTAACCTCAACTGTAAAACGGTAAGTCTGCGACTCAACCGGGCAAACGAATGGCACAAAGACCAATACCTGCAAGAGTAGACTTTTAATGGTTCTATCCTCTGTTTTCTATGGATAGGAGCAGTGAGGATAGACGAGAGAATAAGGTTGACCCGCCGCAGGTGATAGACAGATGGACGTGAACATTGCAATCGAGATCATGCCCGAACGTGTGCAGTACCTTTCCATCCTGAGCCTGTGAAAAGCAGCAATCAATCACTTGACTTTGAACCATCAAGCTTTCTTTTTCGGTGTTGCCTTCTGTGATTCGACAAGGCTTGAACATTTGGCAGGGTCTTCTGGCACTCAAGGCAGGTTTGCTCTCCAGTGTGATATTGACTTTTGTGAACCGACAGGGCTTGAGCGTTTGACAGGGTCTTCTGGCAATCAAGGCAGGTCTGCTCTGGGGTGTGATCTTTTCTTTTATGAGCCGACAGGGCTTGAGCGTTTGGCAGGGTCTTCTGGCACTCAGGGCAAGTTCGCTTTGGGGTGTGATATTTTCTTTTGTGATTCGACAGGGCTTGTACGTTTGGCAGTGTCTTCTGACACTCAGGGCAGGTTTGCGCCGGGGTGTGATCTTTTCTTTTGTGATCCGACAGGGCTTGTACGTTTGGCAGGATTTTCTGGCACTCAGGGCAGTTTCGCTTTCCGGTGTGATATTGCCTTTTGTGAGTCTTCAATGAGGCTTCAGAGCCAAGTGATTTTTCACAGCCGGGGTGATCACATCGGTATTTTTTGGAGCCTGCCTTCCTTTGTTTTTTCGCAGGAAGCGGATTTAATGTCAATGATGGATCGGTTGTGCTGTCAGCCCCTGAGATAACGGTCGGAACTTCAGCAGGATGGCTTACCGGGTCAGATTCCTGATCGTCCGTTTGCAAATAGACATCTGTTCTGCAAGCGAAAGAGTCGTCTGAGGTTGAGCGACACTGGATACTTGTAGAGGGAGCGAAGACGCAGCGTCCTTGTCGATGACAACAGGGCTGTTCATGGCAATTTTCGTCGAGGCTATGTCGGGAGTCGGTGGGTCGGCCCGAATTTTCATCATTCTGGTCGTTGTCGTATAGATAATGCGATTTTTCTG
>NZ_JAGRPU010000091.1 GCF_024606225.1 Endozoicomonas sp. ISHI1
TGTGAATCGACAGGGCTTTCGCGTTTGACAGGGTCTTCTGGCACTCTGGGCAGGTTTGCTCTGAGGTGTGGTCTTTTCTTTTGTGATCCCACAGGGCTTCCGTGTTTGGCAGGGTCTTCTGGCACTCTGGGCAGGTTTGCTCTGGGGTGTGTTCTTTTCTTTTATGAACCGACAGGGCATGAACGTTTGGCAGGGTCTTCTTGCACTCAGGACATGTTTGTTCTCCGGTGTGATATTGACTTTTGTGATTCGACAGGGCATGTGCATTTGGCAGGGTCGTCTGACACTCAGCGCAGGTTTGCTCTGGGGTGTGGTCTTTTCTTTTGTGATTCGACAGCGCTTGAGCATTTGGCAGGGTCTTCTGGCACTCAGGGCAGGTTTGCTCTCCGGTGTGATATTGACTTTTGTGATCCGTCAGGGCTTTCGCGTTTGGCAGGATCTTCTGGCACTCAGGGCAGGTTTGCTCTGAGGTGTGGTCTTTTCTTTTGTGGGCCGACAGGGCTTTCGCGTTTGGCAGAATCTTCTGGCACTCAGGGCAGGTTTGCTCTCCGGTATGATTTTTTCTCTTGTGATCCGACAGGGCTTGAGCATTTCGCAGGGTCTTCTGGCACTCAGGGCAGGTTTGCTCCGGGGTGTGATCTTTTCTGTTGTGAACCTTCATGGCTTGAGAGTTTGGCAGGGTCTTCTGGCATTCAGGGCAGGTTTGCTCCGGGGTATGATCTTTTCTTTTGTGATCCGACAGGGCTTGAGCGTTTAGTAGGATCTTCTGGCACTCAGGGCAGGTTCGCTCTCCGGTGTGATATTGACTTTTGTGAGCCGACAGGGCGAGCGCGTGTGGCAGGGTCTTCTGGCACTCGGGGCAGGTTTGCTCTCCGGTATGATCTTTTCTTTTGTGAGCTGACAGGGCTTGAGCGTTTGGCAGGATTTTCCGGCACTCAGGGCAGGTTTGCTCCGGGGTGTGATCTTTTCTTTTGTGAATCGACAGGGTTATCGCGTTTGGCAGGATCTTCTGACACTCAGGGCAGGTTTGCTCACCGGTGTGATATTGTCTTTTGTGATCCGACAGAGCTTGAGCGTTTCGCAGGGTCTTCTGGCACTCAGGGCAGGTTTGTTCCGGGGTGTGATCTTTTCTGTTGTGAACCTTCATGGCTTGAGAGTTTGGCAGGGTCTTCTGGCAGTCAGGGCAGGTTTGCTCCGGGGCGTGATCTTTTCTTTTGTGATCTGACAGGGCTTGAGCGTTTGGCAGGATCTTCTGGCACTCAGGGCAGGTTTGCTCCGGGGTATGATCTTTTCTTTTGTGATCCGACAGGGCTTGAGTGTTTGGCAGGATCTTCTGGCACTCAGGGCAGGTTCGCTCTCCGGTGTGATGTTGACTCTTGTGAACCGACAGGGCTTGAACGTTTGGCAGGATCTTCTGGCACTCAGGGCAGGTTTGCTCTGGGGTATGATCTTTTCTTTTGTGAACCGACAGGGCTTGTGCGTTTGGCAGGACTTTCTGGCACTGAGGGCAGTTTCGCTCTCCGGTGTGATATTGACTTTTGTGAGTACTCAATGAGGCTTGAGAGCTAAATGATTTTTCACAGCCGGGGTGATCACATCGGTATTTTTTGGAGCCTGCCTTCCTTTGTTTTTTCGCAGGAGGTGGATTTAATGTTAGTGATGGACCGGTTGTACTGTCAGCACCCGAGACAACTGTCGGACCATCAGCAGGATGGCTTACCGGGCCAGACTCCTGATCGCCTGTTTGCAAATAGACATCTGTTCTGCAAGCGAAAGAGTCATCTGAGGTTGAACGACACCGGATAGTTGTGGATGGAGCGAAGATACAGCATCCTTGTCGATGACAACAGGGCTGTTGATGGCAATTTTCGTCGAGGCTATGTCGGGAGTCGGTGGGTCGGCCCGAATTTTCATCGTTATGGCCGTTGTCGTATAGATAATGCGATTTCTCTGAATGTCCATTGAATGACTGACCATGACCCTCTGGCCCCGTTGTCCGGGAATAGTTCCCGCTGCCCGTTCCGTACATACAAGTGATGATCTGAAATTTTTTTCGCCTGCAGGGTTTATCATCAGGTGGTGAGCCTGACCCTGAATATCCGTTGGTGCGGGTGATGTGTAATGGCTCGCTTCGCATCGGCCTGCAATCGGTCATTGGCATCACAGATAATGTACCCGGCTCAGTTTTTATAGAAAAACTCTGGCTTGTCGAGGCCCCGTTCTGGTTAACCTCAACGATAAAACGGTAGGTCTGTGACTCAACCGTGCAGACGAATGGCACAACGATCAATACGTGCAAAAGTAGACTTTTAATGGTTCTATCCTTTGCTTTTTATGGGTAGGAGCAGTGAGGATAGACCAGAGGATATGGGGCAAGGAACTAAAACAGAGTGGCTCATGGATTCTCCCATCTATTTCAAATATGCAGAAATTTTACTGAAACGCCGATGTTTTATGCCTGATGACTGTCGTAAAAAACGTTTAGCCCTTCACCCCTGAGCCTGTGACAAGCAGAAATCAATTACTTGACTTTGCATCATCAAGCTTTCGTTATCGGTGTTGCCTTCTGTGATCCGAAAAGGCTTTCGTGTTTGGCAGGGTCTTCTGGCACTCGGGGCAGGTTTGCTCTCGGGTGTGATATTGACTTTTGTGAGCCGACAGGGCTTGAGCGTTTGGCAGGGTCTTCTGGCACTCTGGGCAGGTTTGCTCTGGGGTGTGGTCTTTTCTTTTGTGATCCGTCAGGGCTTTCGCGTTTGGCAGGACCTTCTGGCACTCAGGGCAGGTTTGCTCTGGGGTGTGGTCTTTTCTTTTGTGATTCGACAGCGCTTGAGCATTTGGCAGGATCTTCTGGCACTCAGGGCAGGTTTGCTCACCGGTGTGATATTGACTTTTGTGATCCGACAGGGCTCTCGCGTTTGGAAGGGTCTTCTGGCACTCAGGGCAGGTTTGCTCTGGGGTATGATATTTTCTTTTGTGAGTCGACAGCGCTTGAGCGTTTGGCAGGATCTTCTGGCACTCAGGGCAAGTTTGCTCCGGGGTGTGATCTTTTCTTTTGTGAGCCGACAGGGCCAGAGCGTTTGGCAGGGTCTTCTGGCACTCAAGGCAGGTTTGCTCTGGGGTGTGGTCTTTTCTTTTGTGATACAACAGGGCTTTCGCATTTGGCAGGGTCTTCTGGCACTCAGGGCAGGTTTGCTCTCCGGTGTGGTATTCACTTTTGTGAACCGACAGGGCTTTCAAGTTTGGCAGGGGCTTCTGGCACTCAGGGCAGGTTTGCTCTCCGGTGTGATATTGACTCTTGTGAACCGACAGGGCCTGAACGTTTGGCAGGGTTTTCTGGCACTCAGGGCAGGTTTGCTCTGGGGTATGATCTTTTCTTTTGTGAACCGATAGGGCTTGTGCGTTTGGCAGGATTTTCTGGCACTCAGGGCAGTTTCGCTCTCCGGTGTGATATAGACTTTTGTGAGTGCTCAATGAGGCTTGAGAGCCAAATGATTTTTCACAGCCGGGGTGATCACATTGGTATTTTTTGGAGTCTGCCTTCCTTTGTTTTTTCGCAGGAGGTGGATTTAATGTTAATGATGGACCGGTTGTACTGTCAGCTCCCGAGACAACTGTCGGACCTCCGGCAGGATGGCTTACCGGGCCAGACTCCTGATCGTCTGTTTGCACATGGACATCTGTTCTGCAAGCGAAAGAGTCGTCTGAGATTGAACGACACCAGATAGTTGTGTATGGAGAGAAGATACAGCGTCCTTGCCGATGACAACAGGGCTGTTGATGGCAATTTTCGTCAAGGCTATGTCGGGAGTCGGTAGGTCGGCCCGAATTTTCATCATTATGTTCGTTGTCGTATAGATAATGAGGTTTTTCTGAATGCCTATTGAATGACTGACCATGATCCTCTTGCCCCGTTGTCCGGGAATAGTTCCCTCCGCCCGTTCCGTACATACAAGTGATGATCTGAAATTTGTTTCGCCTACAGGGTTTGTCATCAGGCGGTGAGCCTGACTCTGAATATCCGTTTGTGCGGGTAATGTATGATGGTTCGTTTTGCATCGCTCCCCCATCGTTGATTGGCATCGCAGATAATGTGCCCGGCTCAGTTTTTATAGAAAAACTCTGGCTTGTCGAAGCCCCGTTCTGGTTAACCTCAACGATAAAACGGTAGGTCTGTGACTCAACCGTGCAGACGAATGGCACAACGATCAATACGTGCAAAAGTAGACTTTTAATGGTTCTATCCTTTGCTTTTTATGGGTAGGAGCAGTGAGGATAGACCAGAGGATATGGGGCAAGGAACTAAAACAGAGTGGCTCATGGATTCTCCCATCCATTTCAAATATGCAGAAATTTTACTGAAACGCCGATGTTTTATACCTGATGACTGTCGTAAAAAACGTTTAGCCCTTCACCCCTTAGCCTGTGACAAGCGGAAGTCAATTACTTGACTTTGCATCATCAAGCTTTCGTTTTCGGTGTTGCCTTCTGTGATCCGAAAAGGCTCTCGCGTTTGGCAGGGTCTTCTGGCACTCAGGGCAGGTTTGCTCTCCGGTATGATATTGACTTTTGTGATCCGTCAGGGCTTTCGCGTTTGGCAGGATCTTCTGGCACTCAAGGCAGGTTCGCTCTCCGGTGTGGTATTCACTTTTGTGAACCGACAGGGCTTTCAAGTTTGGCAGGGGCTTCTGGCACTCAGGGCAGGTTTGCTTTGGGGTGTGATCTTTTCTTTTGTGATCCCACAGGGCATTCACGTTTGGCAAGGTCTTCTGGCAATCAGGGCAGGTTTGCTCTCCGGTATGATCTTTTCTTTTGTGATTCGACAGGGCTTGAGTGTTTGGCAGGGTCTTCTGGCACTCAGGGCAGGTTTGCTCTCCGGTGTGATATTGACTTTTGTGAGCCGTCAGGGCTTGAGCGTTTGGCAGGGTCTTCTGACACTCAGCGCAGACTTGCTCTGGGGTGTGATCTTTTCTTTTGTGAACCGACAGGGCATGAACGTTTGGCAGGGTCTTCTTGCACTCAGGGCAGGTTTGTTCTCCGGTATGATATTGACTTTTGTGATTCGTAAGGGCATGAGCGTTTGGCAGGGTCTTCTGACACTCAGCGCAGGTTTGCTCTGGGGTGTGATCTTTTCTTTTGTGAACCGACAGGGCATGAACGTTTGGCAGGGTCTTCTGGCACTCAGGGCAGATTTGCTCCCGGGTGTGAACTTTTCTTATGTGAGCCGACAGGGCCTGAGCACTTGGCACAGTCCTTTGGCACTCAGGGCAGGTTTGTTCTCCAGTGTGATATCGACTTTTGTGATTCGACAGGGCATAAGCGTTTGGCAAGGTCTTCTGACACTCAGGGCAGGTTTGCTCCGGGGTGTGATATTGCCTTTTGTGATTCGACAGGGCTTGAGCGTTTGGCAGGGGCTTCTGGCACTCAGGGCAGGTTTGCTCCGGGCTGTGATCTTTTCTTTTGTGATCCGCCAGAGCTTGAGCGTTTGGCAGAGTCTTCTGGCACTCAGGGCAGGTTCTCTCTCCGGTGTGATAGTGACTTTTGTGATTCGATAGGGCTTGAGCATTTG
>NZ_JAGRPU010000092.1 GCF_024606225.1 Endozoicomonas sp. ISHI1
TGCCGTTTTATCCTCTGCGGGATCGTCTTCGGCCATTCAAGGTTGGGGAATTGGGCTTATTACAACGGGCACTGTGTTGGCTGTATCGGTTGCGGTTATCGTAGCCATTAAGAAGTTTAAAAGACAACCACCCGGATCAAAAACGGAAACCACTGAATTACTACCCTTAGACAAACTTAAATAACCGACAACCAGGAGCATCCCTCAAGAACAATTAGCAAAAACATTATCATTGCCTCAAAGGGTTATCGGGCCAATAGCTTATCCAGAAAAAGTTGGCCCTGGTATCCCCTTGCTCAAACTTAAGTTTTTTCCGGTTACCCGCATGTTTATGCATGATGACTCCTCATAGTCTACATGTACGGACACAAATACGGGTAGTTCTCATCATTGTTTTTCATGGTGCTCACTCAATGAATAACAGCCCGATGAAAGATCAGTATCGGCAAAGTCCAACTATCTTCACAAAGTCGTCTGTACTGTTATTGCCACTTGTCGTCTTCTTTCCAAACTGGAACAGTTGGGCCAGCACGGTTCAGCTGGACAATAGTAATTTCAATCACTACCTGAATGCCGACCACCCGGTCGAAGGACGCTATGAGTTAATCAGTAATATTGACCTGAGCGGATCTCAATGGAAACCTGTCGGCAATGCCTCCAAACCGTTCACTGTCAATCTGCTTGGCAATGGTTACATTATTTTCGGCCTCGAAGTTTCAACGTCAGCAGGTAACACAGCCTCTGGCTTATTCGGAACATTGCACAACAGCACCATCCAACAAATCCTGTTTAAACAACCAAAAGTGACCAGTTCCGGAAATACAAGCCCCACAGGTGCGCTTGTGGGAGTGTTAAAAGGCAGCAGGGTTGAAGAGGTGGTCAATTCTGCCGGAGCTATTCAAACAGGTGGTTTTCACAGTCATGCCGGAGGTATAGCAGGTAGTGTTTCTGATAGCGTCATACACGACAGTGTGAACACCGGCACCGTTTTTACAGCCGGAAGTGCCAGCAAAGGCGGTATCGCTGGATTGGCCGATCAGGCCTCTTCTATTTCAAATAACCTGAATACCGGAAAAATAAGCTCCAGAGATTCATATAACTCACCTGCCGGTGGCATTGTCGGAACACTGAAAGGCAACAGTATTGCTAACAATAACATGAACACCGGCGAGGTTGCAGCTGAACATTCCGAAAGCTCCGGGGGAATTGCAGGAGAAGCAGAAGCAGCCAGGGTCTTGCATAACCTGAACACCGGGAGAATAGCTTCCGATCATTTGTACGGTGAAGCCTATGGCGGGAAAACCGGAAGCAGTGGTGGAATAGTGGGGCTGGCCTCCAGGCAAACCTTGGTCAGCAAAAACCTTAATACAGGTAGCATTTCAACAAGGGTTTATAATACATATGCCGGTGGAATAGCAGGGCAAGTGTTCAATGCTCCCGTTGTTCAAAATGTCAATGCCGGAACTGTCACCACTCACGACGATGGAGCATCTGCTGGCGGTATTGCCGGACAAGCTGAGGGTGGGAGCATTGTAGACAACCTTAATGCCGGAGCCATCTTAACGAAAGGTCCTAGCGCTCGTGTCGCTGGTATTTCCGGAAGTGCCACTCTTTCAGCCTCGGTGTACAACAATGTTAATACGGGGTCTCTTAAGGCTCAGGGCCCCTATCCCCGCGTAAGCGGTGCTGTGGCAAGAGTTTGGAGGGCAGGTTTTATTGAGAATAATCTGGATACTTTCACACGGTATCAATGGATCAATGATGGTGGTGATGGACGCAATACAGGCATCAGAAGACTATCCAAAAGCGCTCTCAAATCAAATCTGAACGGTCTGAGCAGCGCGCTCTGGAATGCCGGTGATGAAACACAGCTGCCAATGCCCGGAGGCATTAACACTCCCTACCGTGAACTTGTCCGAATAAATGGTACCAAACAGGCAAATAACCAGTTCCCCACCGTCCTGAATGAATTTGCAGACCCTGGTGGTGTTGCAAACGCCACCTCTTTCAATCGTACTATCTGGAACGGGCATTACGGCTATTTACCGTTTCCGAAAACTTTCTCCGAACCGCAAACATTACTGGCTGGAATTGATTGCACACCGGGAGGGTTTGACTGCAGCAAAGAAATATATCGGTTGATCCATGAAATTGATATAGACCCGAACAGGTTGCCTGAAATAGCGATCCCAGCACCCACGGGCAGAGTTCTGAAAAGATATTGTCCGCCTCACAGGGTTTTGAGTGTTGCGTGGAACAGGGACAGTAAGCACATAGCGGTGGGAATAGGTTCAGGTACAGGCAGGAGTGGCTGTACCCGTTCAGCAACCGTACAAATCTTTGAAATCAATGCCTCGGGGTCTCCCAGACTCCTTTACACTCTGACCTATCCGAAAAACGGATGGGCTCTAGGCGTTGAGTTCAACCACGACGGTACCGAGCTGGCAGTCGGAACTTATTATAATGGGGTCAGGATTTATGACGTGATGAACGGGTACATCCTCAAGAAGCGCCTGCCTCATGCGACAGGCTTTATACGGGCCCTTAAATACAACCACAGCGGCACCCTTCTGGCGGCCGGGGCAAGTGATAACACGGTCAAGGTTTACAATGTGACAAATGACTATGCCCTCGAGCGCGAACTGCATGATGCGACAGAGAAGATACTGAGCATTACCTTCAATCACGACGGCAGCTTGCTGGTAGCTGCTGCGGAAGATGGACAGATCAGGATTTATGCCGTGGCAAACTCGTTTAACCTCGAGCGAGTCCTGTTCTACAGGAAGACAGGCGGAGCACTCAGCATGGCTTTCAATCACGACAGCAGCCTGCTGGCAGCCGGAGGATATGAGATCAATTTTTATCGTGGGAAGAGTCCTTACACCCACCTGCGCCCCCAACTGTACACCGCACGCGGTGTGGCCGCAGATAGCATTGCCTTCAACCCCAGTGGCACCAGGCTGGCAGCCGGGAGGAACGATGGACAGGTATGGATTTATAGCGGGACAAGCCCATTTAAACACCTGAAAACCCTGACCGATGGGCACAACAGAATGTACAGTATTGCCTACGCTCAAAACAACAAATGGCTGGCTGTTGGTGATTTACATCAAAAAGTCTTGATTTATGAGCTCGATACACCATCGCCATCTCTACAGCCCCCAACCAGCGAATTTACCACCGCTTCTGTAGCTCATACTTCACCCAGTTCGGAGTCACTTTTAGGCGTTTCATCCGCTGTCCCATCTTCATCGGCACAGCCTTTAACCAGCACATTGCCCACCACTTCTGTAGCTCGCACTTCAAGCATTTCTGTGTCGCCGTCAGAAGTTTCATCTGTTGTGCCATCGTCGTCAGTACCGCCTTCAACCACTGAATTGAGTACGGCTTCTGTAGCCCCAACTTCACTCAGTTCGGTGTTACCTTCAGAAGTTTCATCCGCTGTCCCGGTGTCATCTTCTGAAGTGCCAACCACTGTCCCAGCGTCATCAGCACCGCCACCCACCAGCAGCGCCCGCACGGTTCAGCTGGACAATAGTAATTTCAACCAATACCTGAATGCCGACCACCCGGTCGAGGGACGCTATGAGTTAATCGGTAATATTGACCTGAGCGGGTCTCAATGGAAACCTGTCGGCAATGCCTCCAAACCGTTCTCTGTCACTCTGCTTGGTAATGGTCACGTTATTTCCGGTCTCGAAGTTTCAACGTCAACAGGTAACACAGCCTCTGGCTTGTTCGGGACATTGCAGGACAGCACCATACGACAAATCCTGCTTAAACAGCCAAAAGTGACCAGTACCGGAAACACCAGCCCCACAGGTGCGCTTGTGGGTGAGTTGAGACGCAGCAGGATTGAAGAGGTGGTCAATTATGCCGGAGCCATCAGAACGAGTGGTTATCACAGTCATGGTGGAGGTATAGCAGGCAGTGCTTCTGGCAGTGTCATACGCGATAGCCTGAACACCGGAACCGTTTTCACAACCGGAAGCGCCAACACTGGTGGTATCGCCGGGGTAGCGGATCAGAAGTCTTCTGTATCAAACAACTTGAATATTGGAAAAATAACGCCCAGAAGCTTGGATAACTCACCTGCCGGTGGCGTTGTCGGAAGGCTGAAAAGCAATAGCCTTGCTAACAACAATGTGAATACCGGGGAGGTTAATGCTGGCCATACCGAAGATTCCGGGGGGATTGTAGGAAAAGCAGAAACAACCAGCAGGGTATTACATAACCTGAACACCGGAAAAATTGCCTCAGATTATTTGGACGGTACTTCACGGCGAAGTGGTGGGGAGATTGGCGGAATAGTGGGGGAAACCTCCGGTCAAACCCTGGTCAGCAAAAACCTCAATACAGGCAGCATTTCTGGAAAGGTCACCACCAATGTGGGCGGAATCACTGGGGGAGCAGTCAACGCTCCTGTTGTTCAGAATGTAAACACCGGAACTGTCACTACTGACGGTCGCATTGCATCTGCCGGAGGTATTGCCGGAAAAGCCATAGGAAGAGCAGCAATTTATCACAACCTGAATGCCGGAGCAGTCATAGGTAATGGGACTCATAGTTCAACTGGTGGTATATCCGGGAGTGCACGCGATTTGGCCTCGGTTTACAACAATGTTAATACGGGGTTGGTTAAGTCACTGGTAACAGGAAGCTATGAAAGCGGGGCAGTCGCAGAATTTTCCTTTGGGAATGATATTGTCAATAACCTGGACACTTTCACAAAGTATTACCCGACTGATTCGATTCATAATGGATATAATGAAGGTGTCGTGAGAAAATCGAAAAGCGCACTCAAATCAGGCTTAAACGGTTTGAGCAGCGAACTCTGGAACGCCGGTGATGCAACACAGCTGCCGATGCTCAGAGGCATTAACACCCCCTACCGTGAACTTGTCCGAATCAATGGTACCCAACAGACAAACAACCAGTTTCCCATCGTCCTGAACGAGTTTGCAGACCCTGGAGGTGCCGCAAACGCCACCTCTTTCAATCGTACTGTCTGGAACGGGCATTACGGCTATTTACCGTTCCTAAAAGTTTTCTCCAGACTACAAATATTGCTGGCCGGAATTGATTGCACACCCGGAGGATTTGACTGTAGAGTGAAAAAGAACATCACGACAACTCCACCAGCTACGTCATCGTCATCAGCACAGCCTTCAACCATTGATTTGACCACGGCTGCTGAAATCAGAGCCTTAGCTGATTCGGAGTCACCATCAGGCACTTCATCCGCTTTTGAAATATCATCCCCAACAAACACACGGCGAACTAAATTTTCATCGTCGTCTGACAGTACGTCCCCCACAACCGATTCACTTGATCTGTCAAACTGCCTACCACCAAAAGGCAAGCCTCTCTTCCAAACCTATGACGCGAAAAACCAGCAAATATACGTCGTCATTCAGCCTGAGTCGTCTTCCAAAGGGATCGTTCTGGCGCGCTATAAAGGTTCCGAACTGGATAAACCATTTGGTCGTTGCGGCATTGTGACTTACACCACCTCTGCCGACCACT
>NZ_JAGRPU010000093.1 GCF_024606225.1 Endozoicomonas sp. ISHI1
AGCCTGTGGAGCGACTGGAACGGGGATGGCTGCGTAAGCAACCATCTAGGGAAGGCGTGTTGAAACAGGAAGCCTGTTAGGTGACTAACGGGAATCTCGCTCCTTCAGGGGCGAGAGGATGTCAACATTTGGTGTGTTGCAGCAGCCAACAGACTCACAGAGTCTGCAAAATCAGAAGACTGAGAGGCCCGTGTGACCAGCTGATAAAATCAGCAATGGTCATATAGTATGATTGACTGTCAGCAGACGGTGCCATGAGTACCGCGTTTGCCTGACAGAATCCGGTAATCCGGCGACCGGAAGTGAGGCCGCGGGAATATGCCAACAGAAACGCCTTCGAGAACATGGCAGGGTCATAAGCCGCACGCCCGCCGTCGTTATTTTAGTAGTGATCATGAAAGATCGTAGTATTGATTTCATGATGGACCTGATAATCCAACGTGTATTCAAAGGTGCCAGGAACCAACTGTTCCAAAAGCCCTGATATTCAGACTTATCAGAGGTTTTTCTGTAGGCTCAACGCAGGTGCAGTCCTCTGTTTTTTTCTTATGTGCAATCCCCGTGGCTTTTGCTAATTTTAACCACTACTCTATGAAACGTTGAGTGACGTATGTAACCATGAAAAGTTTATCTTCAAATATGTTAGTAATTGCATTATTTGTTTGCAATTCGCTTTCATCTGTTTGTCATTCTTCTCTATTTATCAAAGAGCACAGAAATGGATTTACAATCGCTGGTGAAGTTAACAGATATGAAAATAATGTGTTGTTTAATAATATAAGAATGATTCGTTATGCAAGAAATGAAAGCTTGTTAGACGTTTCTTCTGATTATGACTCTCTTGAGAATCTTTTAGAAAAACGCAATGGTAATTATGATATTTCCGGTGAAGAGCTTTCACTTTTTATCGATAATTTTAAAGATACAAGTGTTATAAGAAAACTGTTACCAATGTCGTTTTTTGTTAGTGAAATCACAGATAAGCCGATTTATATCACTGATATCCAATCTAAGGGAGATGTTTTTATTGCCCATGGAAATGTAACAAAACAAAGCAACGATAGAGTCACATTTGTATTTATAAAAAGGAATATGCTTTTCGGTAAATCGGATGATACGTGGTCTCTAAGGAAAATATACTTATATAAATCTCATTTAGATTTCGACGACCTGGATCGTGCAATAGAAGAGATTTCTTTCACTGAAGTTCAAACTGATAATTATCGTAAGTTACTTGTTTGTGGTAATGATCCAAAAAGAATTTATCCAACAAGTGTTTCAATACAATTGCTCAGTTTAGCAACTTCCGTCTTCTCAGTGGTAATCATTATAATAACCCCAATAGTAGCTCTTTATATTCCACGTATGCTCCACTCTATTCAGCGAAGACTTGAGCTAACTCAGTAGTATGATTCTCTCACTGCAAACAGACCTGCTTCAGCTGCGCGCCGAAGGGGCGCAGCTGGTGAGCAGCGAAGTCCCGGAAACCGTCTGATGTGGCACTCTGGCGACCAATTTCGACAAAGAGTTCAGTGTATTGAAAAGCGTTTCCAGTATGTGGGCGAGCACTCGAACTGGATTCTCTTGCCGGGGTGCAGTTATCTGCCCTTGACGAAGTTAAGGCTCATATGCTTTTTTCGGCTGCTTACTACGATGTGATAATTATTGACAAAGCTCTTCAATTGAAATTACTGAGTCAAGTACTAAGCATTCTTGACGGCATAATTCGGAGAAAGAATTACAAGGATTGCCATCCGCATCTACATAGGATGGTGCTTCAAGTGCATCTGTGCAAAGCTTGTGCTTATCTGTTGCTTCAATGTATCCCAAGTTATGAATCCCGCCTATGTAAAAGCTGACGATTGCTGGATTAACATCATGACTTTTTAAAACTGATTGACCACCTCCATATGCTTGTGACTTTATCCTGTATTCACATCTATTATTAAATTCTGTTTTATCATCAAGGCTAACCTCATTCCATGAGTTTGCGGCAGCAGAAAAACAAGCCATCAATGAGCTTAACATTAATAAAAGGGATTTAATTGTACGATTTACCATTATTATTCCTCTAACTTTTTGTCCAAGGTTGGAGGCATTATCTTAGTATATGAATACAGAGTGTGCTCATTAATTTATGTGTCGCATAAGCCTTTTAAATCAGTAGTTCTCGATAGGAAATTCAGTGGATTTTCTTGGGTACGCCCGGCATGGGCATGAACTTATGGGGTGAAAGCCTTTGATAAAGAGATGTTACGAAAAAGAACAGTCATAGAGAGTGTCAATGATCATCTGAGAAATATCTCTGGGACAGAGTACACCCGGCACCGATCACTGTACAACTTTGCTGTCAATTTGATAGTAGGCCTAATAGCCTGTCACCGAGAACCCGGAAAGCCTCATATTGATATTTCAGTACTAACTGAGGGTCTGGCTGTGGCTTTCTGAGCGTCGAACATACGTTAGTTAAGGATTTCGTCATTTTAGCTTCATTGAGGGTCTATATTTCCTGTTCATTAACTGTAACTGGGAAATGACCATGAAAAAGTCATTCAATCTATTGCTGTTGCTTTTGTGTTTTTTTCATTCGATGGTACAGGCCAGCTCTCCCTCACAGAGTGATTTTGATTTTCTTGAGCCTATTAATGACACCGCACTGGTAGCAAATGGGCTTGAGTTCACGAAAAGCATTGCCGGCGTCTCTTTGTCTACCCTGTTGAATCTTGGTATATGGTGGGGTGTCTGTAAAACAGCAGGAATAGTTTCCGGGCTTTCAATCACCTATGATCTGGCTGCGTCGGATGCAAAGGAGCCGGATAAGTGGAAAACGGATTTCTGTTTGCAGCTGGCTCCCGTGATAACCACCGCCGAAGTGGCGCTGGCCGGGCACGTGTCTCCCTGGCCCCTGGAACAGCATTGGTGGAAACCCTTGTATTTTGCCGGTGCAGTAATGGCAGCTTATACCACTAATACGAAAACGAGGGAGCGCATCCCTGTCGCGGTCTTGACTTACCTTGCTTCCGAAGCGGTATCAAGAACCGGAGCCAGCGCTATTTCGGCATTCATGCTAAGAAAAATGAGCATAAGAGACATTTCAACTGAATGGTATGCAGCTGGTGGATACACAATATTGTCTTTGAGTAATGGGCTTATGGCAGGGGATATCGCCTATGAAGTCATGACTCATAAAGGCTTCAGACCAGCAAAAGTGATTTTTGCTTCTGCTGTCAGCGCAGCGATTGTGGGTACCCTCTTGGGCATTATTTCTGAGTTAATAATTGACGAGGACCGACAAATAAAGGCCGGTGTCGAAGCTGTAACCGCAAGCGGGGCATTAACCGGAATCGGTGCTGTAACCGTAATCGGCACTGTAGCCGGATTCGGAGCGGTAACCGGAATTGGAGTTTTAAACGGAATCGGGGCTTTATCCGGAGCTTTATCCGGAGTTGTATCCGGAGCCATAGCCGGAGCCGGACTCGGAGCCGGAGTCGGAGTCGGAATCCTGAACGAAGTCGGACTTGGAGCCGGAGTTGCAGCCCTGGCCGGAGTCGCACTCTTAGCCCCAGCCCTAGGCGGAGTTGGAGCCTTGCTTATGTTGGGCAGTTCGAAGATAAGCTCAAACAACCCGTTTATCAAAGCCGGTGTCACTCTGGTGCCTGCGTTGACTTTCGCTGTTGTCAATGGTCTTTCAAGCCACGCTGTTTATGGCTATCCACTGGAACAAAGCTTTTCAGAGACTGGCTGGACTCAGTGGAAAAAGTTCTATGCGCCCCTGAATTATCTCTCAACGTTGTTTAACTGACAGACTCAACTGTCAGCCACTGGAACAGCGGTGAACTCTGGCAGCTATCGGCTGCTCTTGTGGCTATGCCGAAGGCATAGTCTATTGGAAACATTTGATGGCTGCCTCATTTGCACCGCACTTTATTTGCAACGCACTTTGTAGTTAAGGATATTGTCACTCATAGCTTCGTTTAGAATCTATATTTCCAGTTCAGTCACTGTATCTGTATCTGGGGAATCACCATGAATAAGTTATTCAACCTGTGTCCGTTACTTTTGTGTTTGCTTTATTCGATGGCACAGGCCTGCCCACCCTCACAAAATGATTTTGATTTTCTTGAGCCTCTTAATGACACCGCACTGGTGGCAAATGGTCTTGAGTTAACGGGAAGCATCTCTGGAGTCTCTTTGTCTACCTTGCTCAATCTGGGTATATGGTGGGGTGTCTGTAAAACAGCGGGAATAGTTTCCGGGCTTTCAGGCACATATGATCTGGCTGTATCGGATACAAAGGAGCTGGAGCAGCTGAAAACGGATTTCTGTTTGCAGCTGGCTCCCGTGATGACCACCGCCGAAGTGGCGCTGGCCGGGCATGTGTCTCCCTGGCCCCTGGAACAGCGCTGGTGGAAACCCCTGTATTTTGCCGGTGCAGGAATGGCAGCTTATGGCGCTAGTTCGAAAACGAGGGAGCACATACCTGTCGCAGTCCTGACCTACTTTGCGTCCGAAGCGTTATCAAGAACTGGAGTCAGCGCTATTTCGGCGTTAATTCTTAGAAAAATGAGCATAAGGGATATCACAGCTAAATGCTATGCGGCTGGGGAATACGCAATGTTGTCTTTGATTAATGGGGTTATTGCGGGGGTTGTTGCCTATGAGGCTCTGATCCATAAGGGCTTCAGGCCAGCAAGAGCGACACTTGCTTCTGCTGTCAGCGCGGCGATTGTGGGTACTCTATCGGGAATTATTTCAGTGTCAACAATTGATGTGTGTGGACAGACACAGGCAGGAATCGAAGCCGGAAGCGAAGCCAGAGCCGTAATCGGAATCATAGCCGGAGCCTCAGCCGGAGCCATAGCCACAGCCGGAGCGGGAGCCGTAGCGGGAGCCGGAGCCGGAGCCGCAGCTTTAGCCGGAGCTTTAGCCGGAGCCGGAGTCGGAGCCGGAGCCGGAGCCGGAGCCGGAGCCGGAGCCGGAGTCAGTGCCTTGGTCGCAGGCGCAGCCGCAGCCTCAGCCTTAGTCCCGGGTGGAGTCGGAGCCTTGCTTATGTTGGGCAGTTCGAAGATAACTTCAAACAACCCGTTGATCAAAGCCGGTGTCACTCTGGTGCCTGCGTTGAGTTTCGCTGCTTTCAATAGTCTTTCAAACTATGCCGTTTATGGCTATCCACTGGAACAAGGCCTTTCAGAGACCGGCTGGGCTCAGTGGAAAAAGTTCTATGCGCCCCTGGATTATCTCTCGACTCTGTTTGAGTGACAGACTCAACTGTCAGCCACTGAATCAGCGGTGAACTCTGGCAGCTAACGCTGAGTTCAACCGCACTTGCACGAAATTGAAGCGACTCTGAATTGAGGCTGAATATTTCAATGTCTCATGGGGGCGATTGCAACTGATTGTTGGATGGGCCCTGCATTGGCTCTTTTTATGCAGTTAAAAGAGTACGACGTTTGTAGTTTATGGTTCCGCGCACAGGCTCCGTTTGGGATCTATATTACCA
>NZ_JAGRPU010000094.1 GCF_024606225.1 Endozoicomonas sp. ISHI1
AGATGACAGCAAAGACGACAATGGAGAGGAGAGTGAAAAAAAGGCTACGACTCAAGACCTTCAGGAACTTGCGAACCAGCTTATAGCCATCATTGAAAGCGACGCTCCCGATGCCGTTTTTAAGCTGAGGCAAATACTGGATGAGCTGGACATGCCTCAGCGTTTGCAGGTTCTGGAAACAATAGGCACGAACACCAAGGGTAATCCTGTCACGCCTCTTGAGGCGGCACTGGACCTGCAGCGTTCATTCTATGAAAACTCAAAGCGCAACCGGTTTATCAGGCAGCTGATAGAAGCTACAACCGATAAAACACGTACTTTGAATGACCCTGATATTCTGTCTTCACTTCGACCGATCATACTACCTGACTGGACACTGCACGAAGTTGGCGACAACAACCTAAGGATTTTGTATAAGATTGTTCAGGATATAATCCACAGAGTCAATCAATCTGACCAGCAGCCACCCATAGGACAATTTGAAAAATGCTGCTTTACTGAGTATTTCGTTCAATTGTTCCTGCTCTATTCAAACCCACTTGAATTTATTCGTGAACTGTTAGAGAAACTGTCAGATTCTGTCATAAGCCGTGATATCATGATTTTTGCGCCATCATTGACATTCTCCATCCCTTTTCGCGATACCTTTATACAACTTAAAAAGCACCCATCACGCCATGAATTAGCACGCTTTTCAAATGAGCTGATAAGGCAGGCACATAATTCCCATTCACTACAAGTGCCTTTAATAGAACCTGTCATCAGTCACAGTGGTAATACCGCCAACGATACAACTGCCAGCAATGGTAATAGGTTCACTGATCCCATCCGGCAATTTAATAGCTACCACAGAGCCTCTGGCTCTACCAGCTGTTCCTCTGACTCTCTGAGATACTTACAGCAGGGAGCAAGGCCAAAACGGACTGTCCTTGCGAATCAGCAAGATATCTCTTCCCAAAAGCGACTGATGGCGAGACCCTCATGCGGTGATCATCAAGCCGGTGGGGCACATAACCGATCCGATTTGGAGGTGTCGGGGATAAATCAGAACTTCTTGAGTAAACATTCGACCGACGGCTCCCTTCTCATTGAGCTTAAAAGACGCGCTCAGGAAAAAGAAGAGAAAAAAACGCAACGGATTGAAGCGTTAACTGAAGAAGTTCAAGGGTTAAGAATAGAAAATCGGGAGTTAACTCTAGAGGCTCAAGGATTAAGAATGGAGAATCACGAATTAGCCAGAACGAATCAAGATCTAATGGCAGAGAGTCGGAAGCATTGGAATTCGATGAGCGATTTGGCAACTCAAAACCAGTGTTTGAGAGAACATATCACAAAGTTGAACGTTGATCTCAAAAAACAACAAGAATTAGCAGACTATTGGATCCATCAAACAGCGGTCAATCTGGCCCGTCAGACGAGGGAGGCCAGTAATCCAGAGACGCATAGCTATGACACAGCGCGTTTTGCTTCTCAACAACAGTTGAGCATCCACAATGAAGAGACAAACCCTTCGAATGAGCCGTTAAGGACATCTGAGCAAGAAGCCCGGGAGCCATTGTGCGATCATTACAAAAGGTTATGCCGTGTGAACTTTGAGTGCTGTGCCAGGTATTTCCCCTGCCATAGATGTCATAACGCCAGTGAGGACTGCGACGTTTCAGATCGCAAGGCACGTGAAGCGAGAAAGTTTCAATGCTCTCTATGTAAATATGAAGGGGACATTACGGAAAATTCCCAGACGTGCCCTCAATGCAAAACGTTAATGGCTGACTATTACTGTGCAAAGTGCAAACACTTCACTAATACTGAAGAAAAACCGTACCACTGCGATCAATGCGGCATTTGCCGAATACACAAGGATAAGACCTTTCACTGTGATGTCTGCAATGTCTGTCTGGATATAAGGTTAAAAGACAATCACAAATGCCGGGAAAACTCAGGCCACGATCCATGCTGCATCTGCCTGGAAGATGGCTTCGGCGGCTGTCAGATACTGCCCTGCTCCCACAAAATTCATAAGGATTGCGCCGCTGCGATGATTCAAAGCGGGATAACAACCTGCCCCATGTGCAGACAGCCTCTATTCCCTCCCTCAGATGAAAACAATAATTAGTACAGATTTTGGTGGCATTTTCTATCAAACGAAGAGGGTGGGATTGGTATTATTAACTCAAGTTGTTTCGTGTGATTTGAATGCATTTTTACCGCTTATTCATAATATTTGTTCTTACCCTGCTGTCTTTGGCGGTTGTGCCATTATGCTATTCCTCAACTCTCATTGACCGGCATCATTCCGATGTGCACAAGGTTCGGGTTGAAACCGTTATACCCGTTGGTTGGCCCGATTTCCTGAATATTGAGCAACTGACCGATGTTCATTTCTGGAAAACCCACTTCCAGCGTGCCGGCACCGCTTGCCCGGTCAGCGAAAACCTTCAGTGGCAGCTTAGCTGTTTAAAACTGTTTCTTGAGCGCACAGCATTGAATACGCATCATGCGGGTGGCTTAAAGGCAGGTAATGGCGATGGAGCACCCTCTGGCAGTCAAACAGATAAAGGAGCAAGCAACAAAAATAACCATCATCAAAAAGAACAAAGATTTGAACCCGATGGTCAGGAGACCAGATCACCGGGAGAAGACTATGAAGACAGAGAAGGTGGGGATAACAGAAAAGACGACAATGGAGTGGAGAGTGAAAAAGATGTTACGACTCAAGGCCTTCAGGCACTTGCGAACCAGCTTATAGCCATCATTGAAAGCGGCGATCCCGATGCCGTTTTTAAGCTGAGGCAAATACTGGATGAGCTGGACATGCCTCAGCGTTTGCAGGTTCTGGAAACAATAGGCACGAACACCAGGGGTAATCCTGTCACGCCTCTTGAGGTGGCACTGGACCTGCAGCGTTCTTTCTATGAAAACTCAGAGCGCAACCGGTTTATCAAGCAGTTGATAGAAGCTACAACCGATAAAACACGGACTTTGAATGACCCTGACATGCTGTCTGCACTAAGACCGATCATTCCACCTGACCGACCACTGCCCAAAGCTGGCGACAACAACCTGAAGATTTTGTATAAGATTGTTAAGGATATAATCAACAGGCTCAATCAATCTGATCATCAGCCACCTATAGGAGAATTTGAAAAATGCTGCTTTACTGAATACTTCGTTCAATTGTTCCTGCTCTATTCAAACCCACTTGAATCCATTCGTAAGCTGTTAGAGAAAATATCAGATTCAGTCATAAGTCGTGATATTATGATTCATGCATCATCGTTTACATTCTCTGTCTCTTTTCGTGATACCTTTATACAATTTGAACAGCACCCATCGTTCCATGAATTAGAACGCCTCTCAAATCAGCTGATGAGGCAGTCGCGTACTTCCCACTCAGTACGAGAGCATTCACTACAATTGCCTTTAGTAGAGCCTGTCATCAGTCACAGTGATAATAGTTCCAACGATACAACTGCCAGCAATAGATATAGATTCACCGATTCCATCCAGCCAGTTAATAGTTACCGCAGTCCTTCTGTCTCTGTCGCCAATGACTTCCCCTCTCATAGATACTTACAGCAGGGAGCAAGGCCAAAACGGACTGTCCTTGCAAATCAGCAAAATGTCTCTTCCCAAAAGCGATTAAAGGCAAGACCCTCTTACGGTGATCATCAAGCCAATAAGGCACATAACCGATCCGATTTGGAAGTGTCGGGGATAAATCAAAACTTCTTAAGTAAATATTCGACCGATGGTTCCCTTCTCATTGAGCTTAAAAGACGCGCTCAGGAAAAAGAAGAGAAAAAAAGACAGCAAATTGAAGCGTTAACTGAAGAAGTTCAAGGGTTAAGAATAGAAAATCGGGAGTTAACTATAGAGACTCAAGGATTAAGAATGGAGAATCGCGAATTAGATGGAATGAATCAAGATCTAATGGCAGAGAGCCTGAAGCATTGGAATTCGGTGGCCCATTTGGAAGCTCAAAACCAGTGTTTGAGGGAACATATCGAAAAGTTGTACGTCGATCTCAAAAAACAAGAAGAATTAGCAGACTATTGGAGCCATCAAACAGCGTCCAATCTGGCCTATCAGACGAGAGAGGCCAATAATCCAGCGATGCATAGCCATGACACAGCGCATTTTGCTTCTCACCAACTGTTGGGTACCCAAAATGAAGAGGCAAACCCTTCTAATGAGCCGTTAAGGATATCTGAGCAAGAAGCCCGGGAGCCATTGTGCAATCATTACCATAGGTTATGCCGTGTGAACTTTGAGTGCTGTGCCAGGTATTTCCCCTGCCATAGATGTCATAACGAAAGTGATGACTGCGACGTTAAAAATCGCAAGGCTTTTGAAGCGAGAAAGCTTCAATGTTCTCTATGTAATTATGAGGGGGATATCACAGAAAACTCCCAGACGTGCCCGGGATGCAACCAGCAAATGTCGGAATATTTCTGTGCAAAATGCAAACACTTCATCTGTGTGGAAAAAAATCCGCACCACTGCGATAAATGCGGCTTTTGCCGAGTAGAAAAGGATAAGTCCTTTCACTGTGATACTTGCAATGTCTGTATGGATAAAAAGTATCAGGACAATCACAAATGCCGTGAAAACTCAGGCCACGATGAATGCTGCATCTGCCTGGAAGATACCTTCAACGGCTGCCTGATGATGCCCTGTTCTCACAAATTCCATAGGGATTGCGCCATTGCAATGATTAAAAACGGGATAAAAACCTGCCCCGTGTGCAGACACCCTCTATACACACCATTAGATGGAAACGATAATTAGCTGTCTGACCGGATTTAATAGTCGCAGCGGGTGACCGCTTCCGATTTTCAGCCTGGCAGCACGGGCCAGGTAATCCATATAGCAATTCAGCAATTCTTGGCTATTCTCTTGTTTTACTACGAATAATAAGAATGACCAATGATGTTCCTTTATTTTTCCAAGGCAGAAAGTCAGTACAGATTGTAGTGGCGTTTTCTATCAAACGAAGAGGATAGGATTGTTATTATTGACTTAAGTTGTTTAGTGAGATTTGA
>NZ_JAGRPU010000095.1 GCF_024606225.1 Endozoicomonas sp. ISHI1
GCCCTCCGGGTTATCCTTGTGGCAAATGGCTTCACCGCATTGCCACGCCAGGGACTGATCCACCCCGAGGTTGCGCAGGTGTTCCCTCAGGTTGTCTGCACTGGCCCGCTCCCACTCCACCGTATCGACCCCATCGCCTTCACGGCCAGTGTCGTGGAACAGGCAAGCTTTGATCAGCAGGGGTACCATGTGGTCCGGAAATGCCAGCGCCCGGGGATCGCCGTGCAGTTTACGCTGTTGCAAAAGGGCTACTGCCCAGATCGCCGTCCGGCAACTGTGCTGAAGACCATGAATGAGGCGGGCAATGGTTTGGGCATGGGGAGCGATGCTGCTAGGGCGATAATGCAGAAGCAGGGCCGTTTTCGCTACCTGAGTGGATTCGATTAACGATTGATCAATGATCGGTAAGTTGGCAGTTTCAGTTTCGGTTGCAGCAAGCTTCGGACCTTTTCTTGCCGGTTCAATGGTCAGCGTTTCCGGCCCTGTCTCAATTATTTGCGTGGCAATATCAGTGGCGGCTACTTTATGCCCGACCTTGCGCAAGAAATCAATTTCGATCGCCTCATCCCACTTTGCACAAGCAACAGCCGGAACCATTACCTCTTCACTTCTACTCACTTCTCTGGCAAAAGCGGTGCCTGTCTGATTAGCATTATTAGATGAAACGATGCAACCGGCAAAAGACGCCTGTTCTGTTTTTTCACTGACCGTTTTAATACCTGGCAAATCCATTTCTTCAACCCTCACTACTGTCCTTGTAGTACCAATCTGTTTGATGGATATCAAATCAATTACAATTGAGACTTTTTATCCAATAACTAGTTCCATCCTTTGCCATAGAGGCACGGCAGGGAATGCGAACTTAATAATATCTGTTGCCTTTGGTGGCCCACTCTCCAAATTTATCCTTGAGCAAGCTGTCCCACTCCTTCTGATTTTTTGCATGCTTTATCACGTTGGTGCAATAAAGATCCCACCAAGTTCCCGCATCGTGTTCTTTAGTCAACAATGTTTTAAATTCTCCGGTTGTAACGGGGCTAACGACAACGTTTTGATGACGTAAACAGTGTTTGGCTATTGTTAATTGGCTCTGCTCTGAACATTCTCCCCAGAATTGACGAATATACTCACGGTACTCTCTAAGGTGAAAGAAACAAAGATCAGTTTTGTAACGTTGCATTTCAACCAGAGGCAGGTCACCTTTATTGCTTTGCGTAATTTCTCTACTTGCCTCAGGAATGGCCTTCAAGCAATGGTCATGCTCATCCGCGCTATTGGCATTGACGCCAAAGTCTATGTATTTATCATTGGATTCAGGGAACAGAACAAGGTTAATAACATTTAACATCAACGCCAAAACTGCTTCCCGGGAATAATCATTGTGCGCGACGCGATAGAGGGGAAATAATCTTTCAAATGGATTACCTGAATCCCGCTGATAATTTCCTTCTTCCAGGAAGGCGGTTCTGAACTCAAAATACAGATCTTTGAGATCTTTAATTTTGCGATCATAGAATTCCGGATTATTACAGACAAAATTTGTTGCATTGGTAATATTCTGAAATTCAATCCCAAACAGTCCACGAATAGTTCCAGGTAGTTGCTGTGGATAAAAACTCTTGATTTCGTCAATATGTCGGATCAGAATTTTCCGACTTAAATTATCCAGCGGTGTTGAGCCGGAACGTAGATAATGACTTTTCCCCATCACCACCAGCCATTGTTGCAGACTGAACTCATTGTGCTGATTGACACACGACTGACGCAGGATTCGGGAAAGCTGGTGTGTGCTTGCAGATATCTGGTTATCCTTACCACTTTCGGGGCAGAAATGGGTATTGTCTAATATCGATGATGAAAACCGCTTACCTTCAAAAGAACAGGCGCCGAAAAAGCCATCTTCAACAATGGCACTGTTTAACTGTTCTGTATTGAATTTACACGTATGAAATGAAATGGATTGAAACACTGTCCCCTTCATTGAACAGCCGCTGAAATCAATCCCTTTTAAATTATGCGCCCGTCCTTTCAGCTTAAAACCATCAAGGGAATCCAGCTTTCCCTTCAACAGTTGTGGGTTTTGCTCAAACAACAACTGTATGCCCTCTTCACCACAAACCTTGACGAGACTTTTGATGCCTTTGTCAAACTTGCTGCCTTTACAGGTTATCTCATGGTAAAGGACTGACCAGGATTGCCGAAAAAGCTTTTCCAGCGGGCGCCCGTCGGGCCAGTGGCTAAAGCGTTTCTTTAAAATATAAAATAATTGACGTATATCTTCGTGAGAACTGATCTCAAGTACGTTCAACTCGTCAAGTAAGGACAGAGGCTTGGAAAAACGAGTCTCCTGTTGTTTATTAAAATGAATAAGACTGTGGTAGTCACAGGTTGACTGCGTAATAATTTTCTCATTGCGGGCGAAGGCGTCCAGATCAGGGAACTTTCCGTTAACGCTGTGATTTTTACAAATGCTTGCATCCAGTCGGCCGAGTGTTGCAGAAGTCAAGATCATAGACATCATCCCTCCTCCATAATCACGCCTGGAATTATCTGCCAGCTTCTTCTCCATGACTCGGGTACATACTTTCTCGGTGTCGCATTTCATCCTGGTGGTCATATCCCACATATTCCCAAACGGTTCTATTCCAATCTCAGTACGTCGCTCAAAGGAACTCAGGGTAGCTTCATTTGCCAGGCTATTGAGCACAACCTGTTTACTGACCCGCTCCCGGTCAGAAAGAAAGTCTATATTATGCCCGGCACAGAACTCACGAGCGGGGTTTGCCCCAACGCCGTGGGGCATCCCCAGGCGGTAATGCACCAGACGTCCTGCGCGAATACGACAATGAATTTCCCAATCGAGCAGATCTTCGTCACTTAGGTTCAGAAACTGTTTTAGAAACGCTTTTTTGCGGGTATTTACCGGGGTATTAATATCCGCTGCCACGGAAAGGTTCATATCACCCAGGCAACCATGGTAGTCGGCCAGGGCGTCCAGCCATTGCTCCTCCAGGTCAGCGGTATCTGGTCGCTCAGCATCAATGCCCAGTCCTGCCAGTTCCCTGAACAATGCTTCAACCACCGCTTTACTGTGTCCCCCAAAGGTGATGGTCAGTTGATTTTCAAAGCTAAGGGCTTCAGGCAAATTTGGAGGAGAAAACAGAATACTGCCACCCTCACAGGCGGCTGCTTCGAGTTTAACAGCACGTACCGGTGAGGCATTCAGGTATGAAAAATGCAGTTGTCGCTCATCCAAATAACTGACCCTCTGGCCTGTCAGTTTGACAAAACCGTGGCTGAATTCAGCCAGTTCTATTTCCGTTTCAACGTCTTCGCCGGTTCTTGAACTGACTCGCGCGGGAAATTTCGGGGCAGGCAGGGGAGTTTTGATGGTTGGCAGTTTTGCAATGGACGGCACGTCAGCGGCTAACGACGCCCGGCACTTTTTAACAATGTCCTGCAGAATCATCACGGTATGATCAATAGTAGGGTGATGCTTTTCGTCCCATCGTGTTTTATCTTTGGCTAACTGCCCGGCCATGCCCTCACAGTCATTGGCCAGGCTGGTCAGGTCACTGCGCCAGTCGCGGTAATGGTCGTTCAGGGCAGATTCGGGATCATTCAGGGCAAAGTTAGCGTATTTAACCCGGCTCGCCAGACGGTACAATCCCCGTTCCAGGGCCAGGTTATCAGCCAGTTTATTGCCCGCTTCCCGGGACAACTTAAAGGTCATCCGGGTGATGGGTTGGTCATTGGCATCCAGTAACTGGCTAATACCGATCTGCCCGCCCCGGATATCCCGGCCTTTGACCGGCAGCCAACCACCGCGAATGCCCGCCGCCTTGATTGCCTTGTATTCCGCTATGGATACCCTCTCACCGGCCTCCAGGCTGTTGGGGAAGCGAGTGGTCAGCCAGGCAATACGATCGTGAATCGTCTGCCGTAACCAGCTGCGGTCACCGGGCAGAAAACCGCTGTGTTCGATCAGTCGGTCCAGCGCCTGCCAGTCAACCTGCCGCAAGATATCTTTCAGGGTGTGGCCCAGCAAGTCATCCTTTAGTTGCGCGAGAATATCGACGCAGGGGTTGTCCATAGGCAAGGAGTTCATGGGGGGGGCCTGTGGGTTCCTTAGCTTATTCAGCAGCACGGGCATGGAGGAAAAATCATCCGCTGCGGGGGTGGGCTCTGGTTTTTCAGCGCACGGGTAGCGAGTTGCCAGCCCGGCAAAATCCCAGTTGAACATGACCGGTTCCCCTTCCGGAGTCAGTTCAATGCCCTCCCAGGTACTGTTCACCATATTTTCGTTACCGACTATCACATTAATCAGCAATAATTTGGCCCACTGCTCTGGAGGCAGAGAGCGCAGCGTCGCCTCTCCGCCTTTGAGCTTACCCTGCCATTGTTCGGGGACAGGACTGACCACATAGCAATGACCCTGCTCCTGATGGACAAAACTCTGAGGTACTGTGATGCCCAACAGTCCGGCGAGGTTGGCCATCAATAGCTGGTTGCGGGCACTGAGTTCACAGCTGGTCGGTTTGATGGAATAAACCTGCTGGCTAACAGGGTCGTTATAAAGACCTGCTGGCCAGCTGCTGCACTGGCATTCTTCCATGGCAGTACTTTGCGGGGTCAGTTTTGCCAGGGAGAAGGACGACTCCGATGGTTTTGCCAAATGTCCGGTATAAGGCGTAATCAACCCCCGGACAACAGTGGACTGCTCACCG
>NZ_JAGRPU010000096.1 GCF_024606225.1 Endozoicomonas sp. ISHI1
TCCTGCCAGTTGGCTCCTTTCAGAATCACCCGCTGTCCGGCCCTTAATGACTCAAGCCTGCCGGGGATGTGCTGAATTCGCCCCTGTTGATCTACTCCGGGACCGCCCAGCAGTAAGTGTCGCCAGTTACTATGGATATGACAGTCAATTAAAACGATATTGTCGTCATCCATAGCACTTTCAATACCGGGGAGTTCAGGCAACAGCGGAGGAACCTTATTGAGGTCCATCGCTGAATCATCATCGAATTGCCAGGTATTTCCCGGTCGATTAATTCGTCGCCAGAAATCAGCGCCCGGGGCTTTATCATCCTGGCCAACCGATGCCAACTGTGCGGGGTCTGCTAAAACCAGCAGAGCAACGTGCTCTCCCAGGGGACGTTTCTCCTGACTGACTTTGTCGTACAGACAGGGGTTATCGGGGTCCAGCAGATCGTTAAATTTTGGCAGATCGTCGCTGGTGAGCTTGCGAATATCCATCACCAGGGTGAGTGGTTGTGTCCCTTCAAACAGCTTGCCTGAACGCAAAGCATGGTGACCATCGTCAGCAATGCTCAGCCGGCTCACCAGATTAGCCTGTGAGAGCTCATCGGGATGGGAGATAAGTGTGACATCGCGATTCTCGTCGCCGGTCCGGGCTGCTAAAAGCTGTCGAACCTCATCATCGCTGGTGACAAAACGAAAATCGAAGGAATGAGAGGCTCTGGGTAACGAGGAATCCGTTGAGGATACGGTTCTCGCTTTCTCAGGCGACGTAATCGGATGTGATGATATAGTCCGTTTGGCGGTGGTCTCATGGCAGATTTTTACCTTTTTTGACGATAGCTTCAGCTTTGCTGTCCTGGTTGGCAGGCTACTATCATGCACGCCACAATCTGGTACCTCAGCACCAGGCACCTCACTGCCGAGAATGTATTTGTTTGTTGCTCTGCCAATCTGACCATCCATAGTCAATCTCCTTTTTTACTGCTGTCAGCATTACTGCATTGAAGTTGTTTAGGCGTTTGACCTTAAAATAGGATGGAAGTTCAGTTTTGATAATTAGCCGTGACCATCGATGGAAATCACCGGTCACGAAAAACTTATCGTGACCAGACAATGATCAGGTATCCAATGACTCAAAAAGCGAATTCAAATTCACGCTGTTGCAAAACTCTTCGGCAATTTTTGTCAGTTCATCGGACTTGAGCACCAGAGCGTTATCGGCGTAGAGTGCCTGTCTTAAAAAAGCATCATGACCACATTCCTGAAACCAGCAAGAACTATCAATTGAAGACATCATGGCATACAGCTGCTCCACTGAGGATGGATCATGAGCGCCATAGCTGTCAGTGAGTTCAACTTCAGACCTGATGGTAGCATCGGACCAACAATACGTTAAGCAACCGCCTTTCGAGTGCGTCATTTCATACAGGTAATGACAGAATGCCTGCTGAAGCGCTAGCCTCTGTTTGTCTCTCAAAGCATTTAAAAGCTGCTGATCCTCCCATGACACCTCAGAGGAGTTTGGTTTGATTTTTTCCAATAACGGCTTCAAATCCGGCTTATTCTCGAGATGTCGTTGAAACAGCACACCGGTTTTTTTATTCATCACTGTTTTGTCCCAGGAAGGTTGCCCCATGATAATCACCGGAAGGTGGTTCGTCTTGCCCGAGACTAATTTCGGAAACGCAGGTTGGCGCACCAGCATTCGTTCTATATTCGGAGTGCCCTCAGGTTCGTCCGTCCAGACGATCCGTAAAGATCGATTGACAATTTTATCTTCAAAGAATTGCGAAAACCCATTATGACAATGAGTGACGAATAAGGTACCACCTCCTTCTTGAAATTTTCTATAGACCAACCGACACACATAACTATTTTTTTTCCTGGAAAATACTTTCTTATACCAGTTTTTCAGGCAATCAGCGGCTTTAACCTTCAGCTCATCGACGCCTTTGAGACGCACCAATAGGTGATGATGTTTATCGGGTTTCATAATGGGGTTCGACACTGGTTCCAGCCACCCCAATTCCATGGCTTCAAGGACAAAGCGGATAACCGAAGGCTGGGTTAAGTCAATTTCTTGCAGTATGAACACCATTGCAATCAGCCACTGGTAAGCAGCTTTTACTCCGGCTTGATCAATTATTTTTGAATGGAGTGACTTGAGCAGTTCAATGATCAGATATCCATCACTGTCGGACAATATTTGTCTTACCGCCAGCGACATGTATTTAGTACCTATCTCTTGATTGACCAACGCTTTTTTTCCCAGCGATTCTAAGGTTGAGACCGCCATGTGAAAACTGACTAAATTGTTTTCCTTCCAAAGGTTATGAACCATTTCGAGAATGTTGAGATTGGTTTCTGGCAATGCACTGTTTTTCTCAAGGCTTTTGTTCAGTTCCATCAGACTCATGCCACAGGCTCTGGCCAGAGTTTGCTGTTCTGCCAAATCAGCTCCTTTCAGGAGAGCCTTGAGGAGAGCATTAATCTTCCTGGACTCACTGCTGGAACCAGTGAGCTTCCTGATGGGCTGGAAATGAAATGTGATTTCTGTTTCCTCGAAAGGTGCCCCACCCAAATCCACTGGTTCCCAGGTTTGGCCTCCATCGACGGAATACTCGGCAAAGCTGTGGATAGCGTTTTTAATTTCTCGGGAGGGAATCCCAAAATAACGACAAAAAGCAATAAAAGCAGGCACACGATGACGACAGCTACCCTGCCGCTTTGTTACGAGGAATTCAAAGAAATTTTCATGGCGCCCTGGTTGAGCCTCACCGGAAAACTGTTTGCAATATTCTGTGATCGCCTTAATTCGATCCTCCGTGCCTTTAGGTTTTTTTATTGCCTGCAAAAGCATCTTTACTTCGGCTGGGTGTTGGTCATCGTGATCAAAGGTCTCAAACAGTTTGTTCAGTACTGTTTTCATAGCCTCTGAGCAGCGGTTGTCAAAATGTTTTGATCCTTCTGGCCGGGCTTCTTTAGCAGGTATTTTTTTGACCGGTTTTCTCGGCTCTACGACATAAGCCACGTGAATACGCTGGTTGTCCCGGACCTCCGTAATCAACAGTGTGTGAAGCCCGGTATATTGGTTCCTCACCAGGGTAAATGGCACATCGGGTTCTATGCGCAGTGCCACGATATAGTCGTTCGGCCTCAGGCTGGGCAATGCATACTGGCCATTGTTTGATGACCAGCTAAAGGTCGCCAGCGTTTGATCGCTGGCTAATAGCACTGGCTGATCCTGCCCCGGTAAGCGGGCCGGTATGAGGGTTTCGAGCCCATCAATGTTTTTATCATTGAGATCGATTTCTTTGACATCGCCAGTGGCAGACACATAAATATCCTTTGCCCACCACCGATACATACCGGAAGAATATTCGTTAGTATTAAAAATTTTATAATCCTTGAGTTGTGACTTCTCCCGGTACTCATAGTTCGTTTTCGTGTCCAATGCCGGAGCCTCTTTCTCGTGGACTTCCGGATCGTATGGTTCAGGAGCGTTATCAACGCCAACAGCTGACGCTTTGTTAATACCACCGTCAACCTGATGGTTCTCCAGAGCACTTATCTGATGACAAATCTGATGCCAAAATGCAGGCCGTAGTTGAACGTCGTGGGCATTCCATTTCTCTATCTGCTGATCAGCCTCCTGAAGATAAGGCTGGGAAGCCGTTAATTTCAGCGTTTGTTCCTCTTCTGCCGTCAGGGGAAAGACGCTATCAGCACCTACGCCCACCGGGCCAAACTCACGATCAAACCAGCGTTGCTGCCAGTGTCGGTAAAGTGTCTGAGTGAGAATATTGTCTGACGGATCCGGTTTAAGGGAAAGGCCGGATGCCTGCCACCTGGCCTGAGCCAGTCTCCTGATGATCTCCGTTCTGGCTTCCTTTTTCTCCAGGCAAGTATTGATAAGAATTTCATGGCGTTTTTCATCAAGGCTGTTGCGATTACTGCCTCGTATCAACCACGGGCGATTAATGCCGGATACCTTTCGGTAGAACCATTGGCTCATTTCAGGATCAAGCGCTTCTCTATCAATGGCAGCAGCCGATGGCCCGGGAAGTTCCTCCAGGGATATATTGGCTGCCATCAGATAAAGACGGTAGTGCTGGTTGAGGCATTGATGAACTGCTTTTTCGGTAAAATCGCCTCCTCTGAAGACAGCCCTGGCGACATTCTGTAAATCAAGACTGGTCGGCTGCAACGGCAGGTTTTGTCGTTGCAGGTAAGCCCTCAAACGACAATGTTGTTTAGTCAGTTGTTCAGCGATGATTTTTCCCTGTTGGGTCTGTGGCAACACTTTTTCAGCAATGGCTTGCAATTCTTCCGGGTTGTACTGCCGAATGGGCAAATGACGAAAACGTCCTTTCAGCGCCGGTGATAGCGCTTTGCGTCCGCTGTACTCAGGTGGGTTGATGGTGGCAAACAGGTGGAAACCCGGATGAGCGTCACCAGCCAGAATGTCGTTTAACTCACCTTCCAGATGCTGGCTGTCGATCA
>NZ_JAGRPU010000097.1 GCF_024606225.1 Endozoicomonas sp. ISHI1
GAAAAAAAGGGATAACTTTTCGGGTGTACCAACGTCGTGTAGTACATGGTAATGGTTACCCAGCTTCAGGTGGAAATTATTGCTTTTAAACCCGGCGTAGATACCCATAAAGCGGATTTCTGGTGCGTTGTAATCTGCCTCACTCCGGGGGCCATCCTGGTAGCTGGCGGCGTGGCCTGTTTGTACCTTCATTGCAATCATGAATAGCAGCGTTAAAAAGAGAAATTTTAACAGTCTTCTGTGACAAACAAGCATAGAGTTGCCGTAGAACCCATTTGAGAAATATAATTTGTTAATCAGTTTTAACCTGTTAAATAACGATTTTTATTTATACTGATTGATTGAATTGTTCTGATCTTTATGGAACCTGAGGAAAAATAGCAGTGGGCTCAGGATGTAGCAAGAAAGGCTCTGTGTGTCGTTTGACGAATAGTTTTTAGCCTGTGACACTCATCATACCGATCAGGAGTAAATAGGTTGATGTCAGACCAGGTGGTGGATGTCGGTAATTAATGGCTTAGTCACCTTATTGATTTCAGGGTTGTGTGATTTTTGCTGTTAAATCCCTCAGTAGTGGGTTATCGAACACCCATTTACCTGGTTTCAAGGTGGGTGCAGTTTGTGGAAAAATACTGCGCGTAAACCAATCTCAATCCTTCAATTTATGCATATGGCCTTCCTTGTACTCTTAAGTGCCAGTCCAATAAGCCAGAAATGTTCGATTCAGTAGGATCAGTTATTTAATGACTTTAATATTTTTTTTTGTTCTTCAAAATGCATTAAATGAAAATCTGATTTCTGTGACTCTCCCAAAATAAGGGCAGGAGTGGTTGAGATCGAGTGAAAAAAGGCCAGCCAGTGAGCAAGATTTACATTGTACTTTTTGAATGCGTTGTTCATTGCCTCCCGGTTATCATCGTACATAACCGTTAGATCAGTAATTGCCAGAAGTGCCAAAAAAGTACTTTTCAGTGGCTCATTCTCTTCAATCTTCTTGGTCATTATCTCATCCCAGAAAAGATCCCGCTCGCTGTCATAGTTATTATTGAGCGTTTCGTAAGCCCATAAATAATAGTGAACGATGGCTGACTTTGTGCGATGTTTCTTCAAAAGAGCATTGCTTATAGCCTCATAATTTTGGTGAGATTCCAGTCGTGGAAGGTTATAAACGAATTCATCAAAACCGGTTTCAGGTTGTGGTGTTGCCTGCAGCACTTCCAACGATTTTGTATAGTCCATCCGGCTTAGCTCGTAGCTTGCAGTATTCCCTGATAGTTGTTCAATATCAGAAGCAGTTGCCCCGGATGATGTGTCCAGCACCTCTGACGTATCCAATACGAAAGCCTTGACAAGGCTTAAATACTTTTTAATGTTTTCTGGCCTGTCACTACTTTTGATTTCATTGTCGAGGCAAATACCATATTGTTTTGGTCTTTTTTTGATGGAAAAATGCCTTGTTTTTTCCAGTGGTTTCAGAAGTATTCTCTCAATACTGTCTGGATCACTTATCCTGGGAAATAACGCTTCTTCAACTTCAGGGCCATCATTGCTGAACAAAAATTGGATGTTATAGTTAACGGGGGTAATCAAAAAATGCTTTGCAATCAGTGCTGGCCAACCAGCCTGAGGTATATACAGAAGATTAAACCGTTCATCAGTAAAGACTCTGATGGCTGCTTCAGCGGCAAAACGGGCACCCAATACAGAGCTTGCTATCAGCCCGGGTAAAATTTCTGTAACAATCTTACCCGCTTCAATAAAGATCTTTTCCTTTGGTTTTTTGGGCGATGTGTATTCAATAACAGGCATAGGCATATAGGTCGATTCTGTTTGCGAGACATCAGGTGTCTCATCCTGATTATACTGATAGTGGTTGGCAAGCCGCATTAACACCAGTGATTCCAGATAACCACCATAAGGGAAGCCGAGCTGACGTGCTTTCCTGAAATGATCATGGGCACTGGCCAGAACTCTTTTGTGACCGGTTAATACTACCTGCTGGAAGTCAGGTCTTATTCTCGCCTCCAGAAGCGTCAATCCAGCCAGACAATGAAGCCAGCCTGACATTTGTAATGATTGAGAATCCATTTGTTTGTCATATTGGTTTAACCGTTGTTTTAACTTTTGATAGCCAGCTCTTTTGGCTTGCTCAATAGCAAGAAAAAAATTAATTTCTTCTCCAACTTCGAATTTTTTCAAGTTGTCACTGTGAAAGACAGCATAGTCTAAGAGTTGTGAGTCCAAATTACGTGCAATAGTGTTGAACTTGACTGGCTTATGCCATACAAAGAGCTGAAACCATTTGTCTAATTTTTTCCAACCAGCTGAATCACTCTGGAGTTTTTTTGCCATTTCTGCATTTCCACCGATGAGCGTGATAATATACCGGTGAGCCATTAAAAGAGTGTTATGCCAATACGTTGTGGTGTCCTTGGAAACCTGTTCAGGAAGTAAACCAATCAGTTTTGTCAGAAGTTGTAAGTCATGACCAAAATGAAGCGCGGTTAAGCGGGCTTGGATAGAGAAGGGAAGGGCTTTAAGATGAGGAAGAACGGGCTGGACTTCTGATTCAGTATCAACCAGATGAAAAGCGAGTTCTATAACATCAGCAATTGCCCGATTCTCAGGATTAATATCTTCATAGAGCTCCTTCTGAGTCTCTTTCAGAAATATGGAAATCTCTGAAGAGGATTCAAAGCCTAATATAGATAAGTTAATAATGTACACGGATAAATCCGTGCAATCAGAATCTATCAATTCTGATCGACCAGTAGCGAAGTACAGTATCAATTTTAAATTTGCTTTCGCATTCTTTGCCGCTTGCGCTTGCTCTTGCTCTTCCTCTTCCAGTATCGTTTCTATTGCCCGGTTTGCAGCTGCTATCGCTGTTTTTGTCGCTTTCGATTTTGTCGCAGCTATATCTAACGCTTCCTCTACCGCTTCCATTGATGCTGCTGTTAACTCTGCTTGTTCAGTTTCCGCTGCCGCTGTCACTAACGCTACTGCTGTCGTTGATACCGTTGCTATCTCTAAGGATGTCGATGCCAGAGCCCTAGCCTCTTTCGCTGCCTTTAAAGCCGCCTCAGTCACTGCCGTTTTGCCTAACGGAGCTGCTCGCGCATTCGCTGTCACTGCTGTTTGTCCATGTTGTTCGTTTGGCAGATGCTGGGTATTTGTAAATTTCTGGTCCATTTGATTTAAAACAACATCAACTGCGCCATCAGAGCCTTTTACCGGAAGCTGCTCCAGAAACTCTCTGAGTAGATGTATGGAAGGTGTTACCCTACCCGGAATATTGCTTTTCGGGTTTTTCAGGTAAGTGTCTTTATCAAAGGCCAGTTTCAGTTCGAAAGGCTTTGGAATCAGCATCAGCCACTTGAGGAATATTCCGGCCAGAACCGTTTGATTTGAGTCCGATTCTAATAAAACCTCAATAGACTGTGACACTCCGGAGAATGCAGATAAATTGGCATTAATTATGATATTAGATTTTTCTTCCATACTATGTTCAAAAAAAAGCAAGAGCATCGCGGCATAAGGGAAGTAATAATTTCGAGACGATAAAATCGTCTCTTTTATCTTTTTAGCGTTGAGTTTGACTACCGGGCTAAAGGATAACTCAATGGTTTTGTCATCATCTGACATTTTGGCTTCCAACATGGCCAGTGCCTTCAAAAAGTAGTAATAACCCATTCCCAGGTCATTTGTTGGATGTTCGCTATTTTTTAATAAAACCTTTCTGAATGCAGTGATGTGCTTTTCTACCTGACGCAAAAACTTTTCCGGGTCTTGCTGAATGGATCTGACTTCCCGAATAATATTGTCATCCAGTTGTAATAAATGCTGGATATGTATTCGTTCCTGGAAGGGTTCTGTTGATGGTCGGATACCTGACTTCAGGTTTTTTGGCTGTCTTGTTACACTTACTGCTCTTTTTGCTTTCTCAGGAGTTGCATCTCTTCCAGAGGTGAGTTGCGCCGAAGTGGTTGAAGTAGAGGAAGCCAATACTGGCACCGGAACCTCTTTGATTTGAACAAAATTCCTTGAAAGCAGTAAAGACCGGGCAAGAACCCAGTCTTTTATTAAATCGGGTCTCGATCTTTCAATCGTTTTATGGCTTATTTTGTCATGATGTTCATCGAAT
>NZ_JAGRPU010000098.1 GCF_024606225.1 Endozoicomonas sp. ISHI1
GAAAAAAAGGGATAACTTTTCGGGTGTACCAACGTCGTGTAGTACATGGTAATGGTTACCCAGCTTCAGGTGGAAATTATTGCTTTTAAACCCGGCGTAGATACCCATAAAGCGGATTTCTGGTGCGCTGTATTCTGCTTCACTCCGGGGGCCATCCTGGTAGCTGGCGGCGTGGCCTGTTTGCACCTTCATTGCAATCATGAATAGCAGCGTTAAAAAGAGAAATTTTAACAGTCTTCTGTGACAAACAAGCATAGAGTTGACGTAGATCCCATTTGATAATTATTAATTTGTTAATCAGAGTTGATCTGTTAAATAGCCGTTTTTATTTTTACTGATTGAATGAATTGTTATGACTCCTATGGAGCTTGAGGAAAAATAGCAGTGGGCTCAGGATGTAGCAAGAATGGCTCTGTAGGTAACAGGCATAACAGGCAATGGGGTCTCTGTCATTATTCTCAAAAAGAGACGGAAAAGTTTACGGTGGGGCTTCTATTCCACTGCCTGTGAAGTTTTGGTGTGAAATCCCGCAGCGCTGGGTTGTCGAACCCTCATTTTCCTGATTAGAAAACTGCCGCTGTTTATGGAAAAATACTGAGCGTAAACTGATCACAAGTCTTCAATTTACGCATTTGGGCTTTATGCTACTCTTGTACCTGCCCAATAAGTCGGAAATGTCCTATTCCTCAGGGTCAGTTACTTGATGACTGTAATATATTGTTTTGTTTTTCATAATGTCTGAAATGAAAATTTGACTTTTTTGTCTCTCCAAGAATAAGGGCAGAGGTGCCTGAGATCGAGTGAAAAAAGGCCAACCACTTAGAAAGATTTACGTTGTACCTTTTGAATGCGGTGCTCATGGCCTCCCGATTATTATCGTACATAACCGTCAGATCGGCCGTTCCCAGAAGTGCGAAGAAAGTTTTTTTCATGTGTTCATTTTTTTCAATCTTCTGTGTCATTATCGTATCCCGGAACAGCTCACGTTCGTTGTCACGGCGATCATTAAGCGTCTCGTAAGCCCATAAATAATAGTGGACCCAGGTTGACTTTGTGCGATGTTTCTTTAATAGAGCACTACTTATAGCCTCATAATTTGGCTGAGATTCGAGCCGGGGCAGGTTATAAACGAATGCATCAAAACCGGTTTCAGGTTGTGGTGTTTTCTGGAGCGCTTGAAACGATGTTGTATACTCATTCCGGCTTAGCTCATAGCTTCCGGCATTCTCTAATAATTGATCAATATCAGAGGCTCTTACCTCTGATGATATATCAAGTACTTCGGGTTTACCTATTATAAAAGCCTTGACAAGCCTTAAATACTTCTTAATGTTTTCCGGTCTGCCACTATTTTTGATTTCACTGTCCAGAAAAAAAACATATTGCTTTGGTCTTTCTTTAATGATTATCTTCCTTGCTTCCTCCAGTGGTTTCAGAAGTATTCGTTCTATACTGTCCGGGTCGCTTACCCTGGGAAATAACGCTTGCTCAGCTTCAGAGTCATCCTTGCTGAACACAAACTGGATGTTATAGTTTGCAGGTATAATCAAAAGATACTTTGTGATCATTGTCGGCCAGCCAGCCTGTGGGATGTGCAGAAGATTAAACCGTTCATCAGTAAAGATTCTGATGGCTGTTTCAGCGGCAAAACGTACACCATATAGAGAGCTTGCTAACAACCCGGGCAAAATTTCTGTAAAAATCTTACCCGCTTCAATAAAGATTTTTTCCTCCGGCTTTTTGGTCGATGCATATTGAATAACCGGCTTATCACTTGAGTCTGTTTGCGAGGCTTCGGATGACTGACTCTGGTAGGACTGGTAGCTGTCTAGCCGCATACCCACTAGTGATTCCAGATAACCGGCATAATGGAAGCCAATGATACGCGCTCTCATGAAATGATCATGAGCGCTAGTGAGAACTCTTTTGCGACCGGTTAATACTATCCGCTGACTGTCAGGACTTATTTCTGCATTCAGGAGTGTTAGTCCAGCCAGGCAATGAAACCAGCCTAACATCTGTAGTGATACAGGATCCGTTTTATTTTCATATTGGTCTATGTGTTGTTTTAATTTCAGATAGCCAACTTCCCGGGCATGCTCAATAGCAAGAATAAAAGCACTTTCGTTACCCTTTCTGAACTGTTTCATGCTGGAAATGTTAAAGACAGCAAAGTCGATGTCTTTTGGTGTTGAATGAATATCATTCTTCTCGACTGGCTTATACAATATATGACTTTCAAACCATTGGCGTAATTGTTTCCAATCTTTTGAATCACTCTGGAGTTTTTTTGCCTTTTCTGGATTTCCACCGATTTGTCTTATGTTATACTCGTGAATCAGCAAAAGGACGTTGTACCATTCTGATGCATCCTTGGTAACCAATTCAGGAAATAAGCTAATTAATTTTTCTAGAAATTGTAAGTCATGACCAAAATGATGGGTGGTCAAGCTGGCTTGGATATTGATGGGAAGGGCTTTAAGATGAGGGAAAAAAGGCTTTTCTTCTGGTGAACCATTCAGATGAAAAGCAAGTTTTATGATATCTGCGCATGCCCGTTTTTCAGGATGAATATCTTCAATGAGTTGAGCCAGTTTTTTTCTGAGAAATATGATGTTTAATGAGTTCGATGAAATATAGCCCTGCACAGAAAAGCGCATGATAATTGACGATAGAGACAGACTATTAAATTTAAGCAAGTCCATTCGACCAGTGGCAAAGTGCAGTACCAATCTTAATATTGCTTCCGTATGTGCTTCCTTTGACACTTCCGCTGCCATTACCGCAGCTGCTATCGATTCCGTTCGAGCTTCTAATGACGCGGTGGTCTCTCGTTTAGTTTCTATTTCCACTTTTATTTCTGCTATCGCTTCCGCTGCTTCCTTTGCAGCTGCCTCTGCAGCCTTTTTTGCCGCTATTTTTGCTGCCACTAACGCCATCTTTGACGTATTCATTTTCACCGCTGCTGTATGCTTTTCTGCTTCCACTTGCCCATTCACTGTTGCCGCTTTCAATGTCGCCGTTGCCGTTGCCGTTGCCGTTGCAGACGCTTCCGCCGCCGCTGCTTCAGCTGCCGCTACCACTGCCGCTACCGCTAGCACTTGTTCATGCTGTTCGTCTGACAGCTGTTGCTGATTTATAAATGTCTCGCCCATTCGGGTCAAAATATTATCAACTGCGACGTCAGAACCTTTAGTCGGAAGTTGCTCCAAAAACTCTCTGAGTAGACGTATGGAAGGTGTTACCGTACCTGGAATCTTACGTTGCGGTTTTTTCAGATAAGTGTCTGCATCAAAGGCCAGTTTCAGTTCGAAAGGCTTTGGAATCAGTAACAGCCATTTGAGTAATATTCCGGCCAGAACCGCTGAATTTGGCTCTAATTCCAATAAGATCTCAATAGACTGTGACACTCCAGACAATGCAGAGAGACAGGCTCTTACTTTTGCATCAGGCTCTCCCTCCATACCATATTCAAAAAACAGCATGAGCATCCTTGCGTAAGGTAAGCAGAAGTGTTGAGAAAGTAAAATAGCCTCCTTTATCTTTTTGGCATTGAACTTGACTTCCGGACTAAAGGACAACTCTATGGTTTTGTCATCATCTGACATTTTGGCCCTCATCATGGCCAGTGCTTTCAAAAAATAGTAGTAGCCTATTCCTAGCTCGTTTATTGAATTTTTATTGTTTTCTAAAGCCTTTTTGAATGCCGAGATCTTTTTTTCTGTCTGTTCTAAAAAAAAAACCGGGTTTTCCTGAATTAGTCTGACTTCCTGAATAATATTGTTATCCAGTTGAAATAAATGCTGGATATATATCCGTTCACTGAACGCTTCTTTTGATACCCTGATACCTGGCTTTAAGTATTTTGGCTGTCTTGTTACACTTACTGCTCTTTTTGCTTTCTCAGGAGTTGCATCTCTTCCAGAGGTGAGTTGCGCCGAAGTGGTTGAAGTAGAGGAAGCCAATACTGGCACCGGAACCTCTTTGATT
>NZ_JAGRPU010000099.1 GCF_024606225.1 Endozoicomonas sp. ISHI1
TACCCAGCTTCAGGTGGAAATTATTGCTTTTAAACCCGGCGTAGATACCCATAAAGCGGATTTCTGGTGCGCTGTATTCTGCTTCACTCCGGGGGCCATCCTGGTAGCTGGCGGCGTGGCCTGTTTGTACCTTCATTGCAATCATGAATAGCAGCGTTAAAAAGAGAAATTTTAACAGTCTTCTGTGACAAACAAGCATAGAGTTGACGTAGATCCCATTTGATAATTATTAATTTGTTAATCAGAGTTGACCTGTTAAACAACCGTTTTTATTTGTATTGATTGAATGAATTGTTCTGATTCCTATGGAGTCTGAGGAAAAATAGCAGTGGGTTCAGGATGTGGCAAGAATGGCTCTGTAGGTAATAGGCATAACAGTCAACGGGGTTTCTGTTGTAGTCAAAAATAGATGGAAAAGTTTACGATGGGACTTCTATTTCATTGGCTGTAAAGTTTTGGTACGGAATCCCGCAGCGCTGTTTCGTTGAAACCTCATTTTTCTGGTTAGAAAACTGCCGCTATTTATGGAAAAATACTGAGCGTAAACTGAACACAAGTCTTCAATTTACGCATTTGGGCTTCTTGTTACTCTTACTGAGTCAATTATGGACAACGTCTTAACGGCTTAGTATTTTTTTTTGTTTTAAAAGATGCTTCATATGGAAATCTGCATTATGTTTCTCTCCCAGAAGGCGGGCGGAATTGGCTGAGATCGAGTGAAAAAAGGCCAACCAGACAGAAAGATCTATGTCGTACTGTTTGAATGCGGTGCTCATGGCCTCCCGATTATCATCGTACATAACCGTTAGATCGGCGGTTGCCAGAAGTGTAAAAAAGGCTGTTTTCATTTGTTCATTTTTTTCAATCTTCTCAGCCATTACTGTATCCCAGAACAGGTTGCGTTCGTTGTCACAGCTGTCATCGAGGGTCTCGTAAGCCCATAAATAATAGTGAATCAAGGCTGATTTTGTGCGATGTTTCTTCAACAGAGCATTACTTATAGCCCCATAGTTCGGATGAGATTCCAGTTGGGGCAGATTGTAAATGAATTCGTCAAAGCCGGTTTGAGTTTGTGGTGTTTCCTGCAGCGCTTCAAACGACGTTATGAAGTCACTCCGGCTTAGCTCATAGCTTGTAATATTCTCTGATAATTGATCAATATCAGAGGCTCTTACCTCGGATGATATATCAAGTACTTCGGGTTTACCTATTATAAAAGCTTTGACAAGGCTTAAATATTTCTTGATGTTTTCTGGTCTGCCACTACTTTTGATTTCACTGTCCAGGAAAATACCATATTGTTCTGGTCTTTCTTTAATGCTTAGCTTTCTTATTTCCTCAAGTGGTTTCAGAAGTATTCTCTCAATACTATCTGGGTTATTTATTTTGGGGAATAACTCTTTTTCAGCTTCAGAGCCATCATTGCTGAACACAAACTGGATGTGGTAGTTTGTATTGGCAAGTAAAAAATATTTTGTGAGTATTGTCGGCCAGCCAGCCTGTGGGATATGCAGAAGGTTAAACCGTTCATTAGTAAAGATTCTGATGGCTGCTTCAGCCGCAAAACGTACTCCACACATAGAGCTCGCTATCAACCCGGGTAAAATTTCCGTAATAATCTTACCCGCTTCAATAAATAACTTTTCCTCCGGTTTTTTGGTCGATACGTATTGAATAACAGGCTTATAGATTGAGTCTTTTTGTTGGGGGGCTGATGTTTCGTCCTGATAATACTGATAGTGATTTGCTAGCCGCATAAACACCAGTGATTCCAGATAACCGCCATAATGGAAGCCAGTTATACGTGCTTTCATGAAATGTTCATAAGCACTCTCCAGAAAACTTTTGCGATCGGTTAATACTATCCGCCGGGAGTCAGAACTTATTTCCGCCTCAAGAAGCGTCAATCCAGCCAGGCAATTAATCCAGCCTGTCATCTGTAATGATTCATCATCTAATTTATTTTCATATTGCTTTAACTGCTGCATTAATTTCTGGTAGCCAACTTTTCTGGCTTGCTGAATAGCAAGAATAAAGATACCTTCGTCTCCATCTTTGAATTTTTTCAAGCTGGCACTGTCAAAGAAAGCAGAGTCGATGTCCTTTGGTATTAAATGACTATCATCCGTCTCGACTGGCATATGCCATATATGCTTTTCAAACCAATTGCGTTTTTTTTGCCAATCTTCTGAATGGCTCTGGAGTGTTTTTGCCTTTTCCGGATTTTCACCGATTCGCCTGATCGTGTACTCGTGAATCAGAAAAAAGACGTTGTACCATTGTGACTCATCCTTGGTAGCCAGTTCAGGAAACAAGCTAATTAACTTTGTTAGAAATTGTAAGTCATGGCCAAAATGATGGACGGTCAAACTGGCTTGGTCATTGAGGGGAAGGGCTTTAAGATGAGGAAAAACGGGCTTTTCTTCTGGTGATACATCAAGCAGATGAAAAGCAAGTTTTATGATATCTGCCAAAGCCCGATTCTCAGGATCAATATCCTTAGTGAGTTGCTCCTTTTTTTCTTTGAGGAATATGGCATTCAATGAACTTGGTGCAATAAAGTCCTGTAGAGAAAAACGCATGATAATTGGAGATAGATCCAGACTATAAAATTTAAGTAAGTCCATTCGACCCGTTGCAAGGCTCAGTACCAATCTTAATTTTACTTCTGCTTGCGTTTCTGCTGTATTGCCCCCTTTGACTTTCACTTCCTCTTCCTCTTCCTTTATCGCTTCCAATGACTCTCTTGCTTCCACTTTTTCGAATTTTTCTGCAACTGTTTTTGCTTTCGCTAACGCGATCGATGCCGTGTTTAATTCATCTACCGCTTTCGCATGCTCTTGTGTTTGCACACGAATTTCTGCTATTACTTGCTTTGCCTTTTGCGCTTTCACTGACGCAGTTTCCACTGCCGCTAGCACTGCTGCTATCGCTTCTGCGTGTTCATGCTGTTCGTATGGCAGATATAGGGGATTTATAAAAGTCTCGTCTATTCGAGCTAAAATAAGATCAACTGCACCATCAGAGCCTTTCGCCGGAAGTTGCTCCAAAAACTCTCTGAGTAGACGTATGGAAGGTGTTACTCTGCCTGGAATTTTGCTTTGTGGATTTTTTAGGTAGGTGTCTGCTTCAAACGCTAGTTTCAGTTCGAAAGGCTTGGGAATCAGCAATAGCCACTTTAGTAACACTCCGGTCAGAACCGCTGAATGCGACTCCGACTCTAATAAAATCTCAATAGACTGTGACACTCCGGAGAATGCAGAGGCACAGGCTGATAATGTTACCAGAAGCTCTCCTTTCGTGGCATATTCAAAAAACAGCAAGAGCATTCTGGCATAAGGGAAGTAGAAGTTTTCAGAATGCAAAATGGTCTCTTTTATCTTTTTGGCATTGAACATGACTTGCGGGCTAAACGACAACTCAATAGTTTTGTCATCATCTGACATTTTGGCCCTCATCATGGCCAGTGCCTTGAGAAAGTAGTAATAGCCCAGTCCCAGCTCGTTTGTTGGGTTTTTATTTTTTACTACAGCTTTTTTGAATGCCGAGATCTGTTTTTCTACCTGTTGTAAAAATTTTTCCGGATTTGCCTGAATTAATCTGACTTCCTTAATAATGTTGTTATCCAGTTGAAATAAATGTTGGGCATGTATTATTTTATTGAATACCTCATTTGATACTCTGATGCCCGGCTTCAAGTCTTTTGGTTGTCTGGCTGCGTTTACGGTTCTTTTTGCTTTTTCAGGATTTGCATCTGTTCCAGAAGTGAGTTGTGCCGTAGTGGTTAGAGAGGAGGAAGCTAATACTGGCACCGAAACCTCTTTGATTTGAACAAAATTCCTTGAAAGCAGTAAAGACCGGGCAAGAACCCAGTCTTTTATTAAATCGGGTCTCGATCTTTCAATCGTTTTATGGCTTATTTTGTCATGATGTTCATCGAAT
>NZ_JAGRPU010000009.1 GCF_024606225.1 Endozoicomonas sp. ISHI1
AGTTCATTACCAGACCACCCTGCACTCTATAGAGCAGGCCTTCAAAGAATTCACCGAACAAACCCGCCCTGACTTTGATACCTCCGGATCGGCAGTCAGTGAGCTGGTGCAACGGCTGGGACAGGATTTGAGCCGGTGTCAGCAGGCATATCATCACAACAGGAAGCACGACGGTCGTCAGGCGACGCTGATTGAAGGCCCGGCGGGACGGGGCAAGGATGCCACTCTCAACCTGGTGATTGAAAGCGTCAAACAGCAGGCCAGGCAAAGGCAAGAATCCATGCCGGAAGTCTTTCTCCTGAATGCCTGTGATTGTTCCTGGGACAAAGTGTGTGAAAAGATCCAGAAGGCCAAAGTACATGGCGGCATCGTAGTGATTTCAGAAATGAATTTGATCGACAGCCAGCATCTGGAAGGTGAGTTAAACGACATTCTGGCTGGTGACGCTCATCCGGGTTTCCACCTGTTTGCCACCATCAACCCACCTGAGTACAGCGGACGCAAAGCGCTATCACCGGCACTGAAAGGGCGTTTCCGGCATTTGCCCATCCGGCAGTACAACCCGACAGAATTAGAGACCATTGCCGGGAAAGTGTTGCCAGAGTCCTCAGAAGGTAAATTCGTCGCTAAAAAGCTGACAGAAAAACATTGTCATTTAAGGGCTTATCTGCAACGGAAAAACCTGCCGTTGCAGCCGACCAGCCTTGATTTACAGAATGTCGCCAGGGCCGTCTTCAGAGGGGGCGACTTTACCGAAAAAGCACTTCATCAATGCCTCAATCAGTACTACCGGCTTTACCTTATGGCCGCAAAAATATCGCTTGAGGCACTGCCTGAATCATCAACTTTTGTCGCGGGTAACAGTGCGATTGATTATGAACTTTGCGAATGGTTCAACCAAACGGTATCAGGCATTGATCGTCCGTGGTTGATACGCGGCAGTTATTTCAACAGCATCGATGAAAAACGCCATGAAATTCGTATTAAGGCGGATCTGAATGGAGAGGAAGCCAAAACGGAAATTATCAAGAGAGTGGCTCAGGCCAGGTGGCAGGCATCCGGTCTTTCCCTGAAGCCGGACGAGTCGGACGATATTCTCACCCAGGCGCTTTACCGACACTGGCAGCGACGCTGGTTTGACTGTAATTTTGGCCAGACTGGCGTGGACGCTGGTAGTGTATTTTCCCTGACGGCAGAACAGGAACAAACGCTGAAATTACCCACTTCCCAGCCTTATCTTCGAGAGGCTGATCAGCGGATAAGTGCATGGGACTCCAAGGCGGTTCGATTGTGGCCTGCGTTCTGGCATCAGATGAGTGGCCTGCAGAACAACCATCGGGTTGAGAGCTATGTTAAGAAAGTATTGGCTACTGACGGTAATAAAGCTCCTGAACAATACATTCCGGAATTCCACAGGGAACAGGATGAGAAACTGGATTGGAGAACGAACTATTCAAGTCAGGAGAGGCTAAATCTTGACGCTTATAAAATTTTTGATACCCAGAACTATACTCCCGATATGTATCGCTGCTGGGCAACAGATATTGATGTGTCTGATGAGGGGGATGTTATACGGATCGATCTGAATGATCAGCATATTCTGGGGGTCGAAACCCTTATACCATTGGGGTTGCCAGTGCAAGACCAAAAAGTAACATTAACCAGAGATCAAACACTGGCGACCCTTGAAACGTCATCGAAAAATGGTCAGTATGTTTTGCCCAGCCTGACGCCTGACGACTATATCGTGGCCCTGCGTATGGAACCCGATTTGGCATTTACCCTGGTCAGGGATCGCTATACCGGGCTTCACACACTGACTATTCCAGAGGCTGTAGCCAACCAGATTATTCGTGTGACTTATGTCGTAGAACCGAGAGAGCCGGGCAAAAAAACATCTGCTAACGGAGCTTCACCAGAACGATCAAGACTTCTGGACGCTCGCTGTTCGAAAGGTATGAAAACAGTACTGGACAAACTGTTTAAGACCGTTGACCAGGTTGACCAGGTTGACCAACCCCTATCTGAAGAACAGATGCTTTTGCAGACAATAAAAAACGCTAAAGGCACGAATCAACGAATTGAGGCGATCACGGACTATTGCAAACAGTTTTCCGGTGAGAAACAACCAGAGCGCAATAAAAATTTCTTTGAATTCCTCGTAACAGAGCGGCAAGGTAGCTGCCGTCATCGTGTGCCTGTTTTTATTGCTTTTTGTCGTTATTTCGGGGTTCCATGTCGACAAATAGGTAACCCTATCCATTGCTTTGCTGAGTATTCAGGGGATGGCGGCCAAACCTGGAAATCAGTGGATTGTGGTGGGGCACCCGGGGAGATAAAAGAAACGACACCTGACTTTCATGCCACTGCGGAGGGAAGTGGTTTCAGCCTGGCTAAAGCCTGGAGTATGAGTCTGAAGGGAATGAACAAAGCCCTTGAGACAAGCGGTGCATTGTCAGGAACCAGTCCAAGTATTTCCGAAATAGTCAAAAACCTTTGGAAGGAAAAAAATCTAACTGATTTTTCCATGGGTGTCTCAATCCTGGAGTCACTTGAGACAAAAGCATTGAGCAAGGACGAGAAGGCATTGATCGGTACTGTATGTGATGACGCTACCGGGAATCCCTACAGCCCGATGTCGGAAGCAGTCGAACAAATATTGTCTGACAGTGATAAAGATCAGGTGACTGAACTACTCCAGTCACTCCATTCAAAAATGATTGAACAGGGTGGAGCATGTCCATACAAGTGGTTGCTTTCAATGATGAATATACTGAATGGCAGTGAATTAGCCAGACCTTTGGTTATTGAGTTTGCCCGAAAGGTTCTGGAATCAGGTTGGCTGGATCCTCAGCCGATGCATCAATTCTATATGATTCAGGCCAATCGACATTATCGGCTATTGTTGCGTTTGGAAAATGTCGATGAATTGAAGGTTGAAGCCGCCCAAGGTCTGAAAAAGTGGTATGAGCAATTATTGTCCAGAGAAAAAAATAGCGAGGAATGGCTGCTGAAATATAAATGCATCCAAGAGAAGAAAGATGATGCCTTGTTCGTCACTCATGGTCATGATGGGTTTTCACCGTTTCTTGAAAAGAATATTCTCTGCTCATCTGTGCAGGCCGCCTGGACAGAGGATCCTGAGGGCATTCCGGATATAGAGCGCATACTGGCGCATCTTCCCGCATTTCCGCAGTTAAACTCGGGCAAGGCAAACCACCGTCCGGTGATTGTCCTGGGGAAACCTTGCTGGGACGATACAGTATATAAAGAAAAGGCCATAGCCCTGTATCGACTAAAAGTTGATAATAGCCCGGAGGTCAGGCATTTATTGGAAAAAATTAACCAACGTTCTGTGCAGCGATATAAAGGCAATGGTGTTCTGCAAGCACCGTATAGTCGCAGTTGGAGTGCAAGTTACGACCCATCAAAGCCTCCTCATAAGCGATATGACAAAAAAGAAGATAAGGGAAAAAGGTTTGATGCCACAAGCAGGGCCGAGTCCATGCCAGCGTCACCTTATGTGACGGATGAGAAGAAAAAACGTGTGATGTTTTTACAAGTCAGGTGCATGCAAGTGATTCAGCAGGCCTTCAGCCATTACCTCTATGAAATGACGCACTCGAAAGGTGGCTCTTTAACGTATTGCTGGGCCAAAGTGCCCATAGACGCATTCAAGAGCTACGGCTCTCATGAACCCTCTTCACCGGAAGAACTGCATGCCATGATGCGTAAAATTGATAGCTCTTCCTGGTTTCAGGAGCCTGGTAAGATTAACTCCCTGCGGCAGGCACTCAACGCCAGTAACGCTCTGGTGCTGAAATCCGATGAGCTGACAAAAATTGCCGAAGAATTTTGCAACAGCGTGAATTTGAATTCGCTTTGTGAGTCATTGGACATCTGATCATTGTCTGGTCACGATAAGTTTTTCGTGACCGGTGATTTCCTTCGATGGTCACGACTAAGTATCAAAACGGAACTTTCATCCTTTTTTAAGGTCAAACTCCTAAACAACTTCAATACAGGAATGCTGATAGCAGTAGAAAAGGAGAATGACTATGGATGGTCGGATTGGTGAGAACATAAAAAGCCCTGCTTTTGAGAGTCAATACTGTGGTCCGCCACCCAAGAAAGCAAAGCTGGCATTGTCGGAAAAGATTGAAGCTGTCTCTGATGCCACACTCAATCTTTCGTTAACTCAAAAAACCTTGTCTGCCAAAGTGAGAACGGTATCCTCAACGGATTCTTCGCCTCGAAATACCCCTCGTTCTTTCGATTTTCGTTTTGTCGCCAGTGACGATGAGGTTCGGCAGCTTCTGGTTACCAGGACCTGCGATGAACATCAGGATGTCACTGTTATTTCCCACCCCGATGAACTCTCACAGGCAAATCTGGTGAGCCGGTTGAGCATTTCCGGCGACGGTCACCACGCTCTGAGTCCGGGCAAGCTGTTTGAAGGTTCGCAGCCATTGACTCTGGTGCTGGATATCCGAAAGCTCACCAGCGAGGAACTGCCCAAATTTAACGACCTGCTGGACCCGGACAACCCCTGTCTGTTCGACAAAGTCAGCCAGAAGAAACGCCCCCTGGGCGAGCATGTTGCTCTGCTGGTCGTGGCAGACCCTGAACAGTTGACATCGGTTGGCCAGCGTGGAGACGCACCTGGTGCTGATTTCTGGCGGCGAATTAATCGACCGGGCAATACCTGGCAGTTCGACGCACAAACTGGCAACGAGCCATCGATGGAGATTGACGAGGTTCCTTCGTTATTAGTTGAACTCCCCCCTGCCGAAAGCGCCATGGACGACGACAATACCGCTGTTATTGACTGTCACCTGCACAGCAACTGGCAACAGTTGCTGTTGGGCGGCCCCGGTGTGGATAAGCAGGGGCGAATCCAGCACCTCCCCGGCAGGCTTGAGTTATTGAAGGCCGGACAACGGGTGATTCTGAAAGGAGCCAACTGGGAGGATCTGGCCTTCGAACAGACGATTCGACAAATGCTGGCGCAGCAGTGCTTTGAGAGCAATGGGAAGGTCTGTCAGTTACCCGACAATGTTCAGTTTTATCAGATGCCGGTAGGGAAGAATGAACTTCATTCACTGTTCCAAAGCCTGTCCCGCTCATGTGATAAAAAAGAAAAGCAGGCACCACAAAATCCGATCATCATTAACGAGAGTAACATCAGGGAATGGCTGAGCCCGATTGCCATTGCCCCGGAAGGCTATGCAGTGCCTAACACCTGTCTGTTGGAACAAGTTCGGGCGGGTGGTGTAGTCACCGTCACTTCGCCCCTCACCGAAGCACTCTGGTTTCGCTTACTGGGTTCACTGAAGACCATCAGGGAGACGACAGGCCTGAAGCTCCAATTACAGGTGGCTCATTCAAGGCAGCAGCCGAAAGCTCTGGGATTGACAGAAAACGATGAGCACTCAATGAGAGATCATGCCGTTTTTAGAACCATCACTTACCAGCAACATGCCCAGGCCAGTCATTGGATCAATGATCAGCCGGAAACACCACTGGTCATTAGGGTCAATGAACAAACCCGCTTCAGCCAGCTATTCGATAACATCCATATCACCTCTGAGCAAAAGGCGTATTTTGGACGACGTCAGAGTCAGTTGCAGGAGGCATTAACCGCAGGCAAGCCAGTGGCATTCCTGGGACTTGAGAGTAACCCGTCGCTTCAGCAACTGCTGGAACCCCTGGTTGTGGGACAGCCGCTGTTGGTGAATGGTCAATTACAGGCCTACCCACAAGCTCATGTCACACTGCTCTGGCCAGAGTCCGCAAAAAGCCCGTCTTCAGTATTCAGCTCAATGGTCGCCACGGGTAACCCCTGTCCTGAGGTCGATCTTTGGGATATCAATGCGGACAAGCATGATATCCCCCGGACTGAACTGCCAGAACAAGCGCTTGATGATCTCTACGAAGCGTTTAAAACCGTACCCGCCCACCTGTGTAACCCTTTGCCTGAAATGACCGAAGGGTTAGTGAATAACCTGATACTGGCTGCCCGGCGGGCTCAGCAGGTTGACCAGTCATCAAAGCTACTGCCCCGTCATTGGCGCAAGGCTATCAATAGTGTCATCACCCATGGCTTACGACAGAATCCGTCAGTGCGTGATTTTATGAAAGTGGTTTGTTGGCAGTTACTGCCGGATGCAAATCAGAAGTCAACTGCCTCGGTAGACCCGGACCAGTTAAATGAAATCATCAATAGTGCCCGGCAGTTAGACAGAGCGTTTGTGAAGCAGAACCTGTGGTCACTGATCAGAGCCTCTGACCCGAAAGTTTTCAAGCAAGCAAAACTGTCCTATCAAACGTTATGTCCGCAATGGGATGAAGAGAAAGTTCTGGACTGGCTCTGTGCCCTGATCGTGGCCCATACCTCTGAAGAACAGCGAGGTGCAATGGCCTGCCAGTTGAAAGTCGATCCGGCCGCAGCAGAGAGCTGTCAATCGTTCACCATCAGACCATCAAGACAGATTAAACGTTTGCAAGATGCGCTGGCTTCTGGCTGGCAGTTACCTTTGCCATCAGCGCAAACCCGATCTGATGCCATCCAATCTCTGGCCACCGATTGTTTTCATATTGCCAGAACAGCAAATTCCGACTCAGAAGGCATTGAACGTATCGTAAACCGACTGTCTGAATCACTGGCATGGCAGGGTTCCGCTGATGAGCCTTTGTCAGCACTGGCTCAGGATCTTTATCACGGCGAGATAAATCAGAAAGGTCGTGAAAGTCGTCGATTATCCCGACTCCATGAACGGCTTGTCGACTCACCCGTGATATTCCTGCAAGGGGAAAGCGGTACCGGGAAAAGTTACTTTTCCGCCAAAATGGCGAAGGCTTCAGGTCCGGCAGCGGTGCTTTCCCTTGGTCCTTCTGACAGCGAACAGACCCTGATGAAACGCTGGCAATGGCAAACACACGCCGATGGCGACCGCTCTATGGCGCAGCAAAACCGGGCGTTGATGGAATGGGTCAATAGCGAATCCGACCAAGACGGAGAATACATTACCCTGGTGCTGGATGAAGCCAATCTGGCCAAAACCGGATTACTGGCGTCACTCAACGGCTTGTGGGAGCCGGAACCCTGCATCTATGTCAATGGCCACCCTGTCAAGGTCAGCTCAAAACACCGGATCATTCTCACCGGTAACCCGGATCATTACTCCGGCCGACAGCTCGACCCGGCCCTGAAAGAGAAACTGCCCAGAGCCTACTACCCCCGCCTGGACCAGGCTTTCCTTCGGGACAATGTGGTGGCACCGGCTCTGCTCAAACAGTTGCAACAACATCTGCCGGAGCAGCAAATAAACGACATTGCACACGGTGCCACCAAGAGTGTAATGGCTCTGTGGCAACATTATCAGCAACTGTTGCCAGAACATGAGTTTACCCCCAGGGATTTAACGGATATTTGCAGTTGGGTGGGTTGGTACCTGGACCGTGCGCTGCCCACAGGTGAAAATGTTACCCGTGAGCAAATAAACAGTTTGATCCAACAAAGTTTCCGGGATGTACTGGGCCCTGAAATCACCGAAACTCACCAGGATGCCCTGTCAGCACTGGAAATCTGGTTTGCTGCCCGTTACCAGCCGAACAACACCCTGAGCGACAAAGTTTATAACCACACTCTGCAGGATATGCAGCAGGCCTTCAGAACGGTCACCAAAAAAATCCAACCAGACTTTGATACCTCCGGCTCGGCAGTCAGTGAACTGGTACAGTGGATTGGACAGGATTTGAGCCGCTGTCAGCAGGCTTATCATCTTCACAGAAAACACGACGGTCGTCAGGCGACACTGATTGAAGGCCCGGCCGGACGGGGTAAAGATGCGACACTGGATCTGGTGCTTAAAAGTGTCAAAGAGCAGGCTGAGAAAAGGGGAGAATCCATGCCGGAAGTCTTTACCCTGAATGCCTGTGATTGTTCCTGGAACAAAGTATGTGAAGCGATCCGGAAGGCCAAAGTACATGGCGGCATCGTGGTCATTTCAGAAATGAATCTGATCGACAGCCAGCATCTGGAAGGTGAATTGAACGATATTCTGGCCGGTGACGCCCATCCGGGTTTCCATCTGTTTGCCACTATCAACCCGCCTGAGTACAGCGGGCGAAAACCCTTATCACCGGCGCTGAAAGGGCGTTTCAGATATTTGCCCATCCGGCAGTACAACCCGGCGGAATTACAGACCATTGCCGGGAAAGTGTTGCCAGAGTCCTCAGAAGGGAAACTCGTCGCTCAAAAGCTGACGGAAATACATTGTCGTTTAAGGGCTTGCCTGCAACGCAAAAACCTGCCGTTGCAGCCGACCAGCCTTGACTTGCAGAATGTCGCCAGAGCGGTTATCAGAGGGGGCGATTTTACCGAAAAAGCTATTCATCAATGCCTCACTCAGCACTACCAGCTTTACCTGATGGCCGCCAACATATCGCTGGAGGAACTGCCCGAGTCAGCGGATCTTGCCTTGGGTAAAGGAGCGCTTGCACATAAGCTGAGCCAATGGCTCTGCGAAACGGTATCGAGCATTGATCATCCGTGGTTGATACGACAAAGTGATCGCAACAGCACTAATGAAAAACGCCATGAAATTCGCATTAATACCCTTCTGAGTGAAGAGGAGGCCAAAACAGAAGTTATCAAGAGGGTGGCTCAGGCCAGATGGCAGGCATCCGGTCTTTCCCTGACCCCGGATCAGTCGGATGATATTCTCACCCGGGCACTGTACCGACACTGGCAGCAAAGCTGGTTTAATCGTACGTTTGACCAGACGGGCATTGACGCTAATAGCGTATTCCCCCTGACGGAAGAAGAGGAACAAACGCTTAAATTACCTGCTTCCCAGCCTTATCTTGAGGAAGCTGATCTGCGGATAAGGATATGGAACTCCAATACCGTTCAATTGTGGCCTGCGTTTTGGCATCAGATAAGTGGTCAGCCGAACCACAGGGTTGACGATTCTGAACAATACGATCCGGCAGTCCAGGTAAAATATACTTCAACATTGGACTGGGACACGAACTATGAGAACCGCAAGCCAAATCATTGTGATGACCATATAATTTTTGCTACGCAGGAACCTCCTTCCAGAATGTATCGCTTTTGCTTAGATGATATTAATGTGACCGCTGAGGGTGACATCGAACTGTTCGAGATCAGTGATCAACTGATGCAGAGGGTCGAAACCCTCATGCCTGCCCGGTTGCCGGAGCATGACCAGGAAGTAACATTAGCCAGCAATCAAACGCTGGGGACTTTTAAATGTTCATCGGAGAATAGCGAATTTACATTGCCCAGCCTGACGCCTGACGACTATATCGTGGCCCTGCGTATCGAACCCGATTTGGCATTTACCCTGATCAGGGGTGGATATACCGGGCTTCACACACTGTTTGTTCCGGAGGCCAGAGCCGGCCAGAGTATTCAGGTGACTTATGTCGTAGAAGCCAGAGCACAGGAAAGAAAATCATCGCTTAAAGAAGCCCGAACAGATCGATCAATACGGTTTGACACCCGCTGTTCAGAAGGGATGAAAAAAGTACTGGACGGACTGTTTACGAATATTGGCCAACAGCCCTCCGAAATACGGAAGCCTTTGCGGAAAATAGCAAACGCTCATGGTACGACACAACGCATTCAGGCAATCACGGAGTATTGCCAACAGTTTTCCGGTAAGACTAAACCAAATCGCGAAAAGAGTTTCTTTCATTTCCTGGTAACCCAGCGGCAGGGTAGCTGTCGTCATCGTGTACCTGTTTTTATAGCGCTTTGTCGTTATTTCGGGATTCCATGTCGGCAAGTTACAAGCCTTATCCACCACTTTGCAGAGTATTCCCCGGATAAAGGCCAAACCTGGGAGTCGGTAAATTTGGGCGGGGCAGGCGCAGAGAAGACAAAAATTACCTACAATTTTCAGCCTGTCAGGAAGGTCGATGATCCCGGCACTGTGTTAAGGACGATTAAGGGTCACTTGAAAGCCCTGCTAAAAGGTGCTGATTCAGCACAGCAGCAAGATCTGGCTAAAGCTTGTGCTATGAGCCTCGGGGAACTGAAAAAAAACCTTGATACCCAAAGTGCATGGCGAGAAGCGAATCTAAGTTTCTCCAGTATAATCAGGAATCTCTGGGAGAGAAATGATTTAACCGGCTTTGCCATGGGCGTCTCGATGATAGAGTCGCTGGGGACAGACGCATTGAGCTATTTCGAGAAGCCATGGAAAGATACTGTGGCCTGGTTGACAGAGTCGCTGGGGACAAACGCATTGAGCCATTTCGGGAAGTCATGGAAAGATACTATGACTCGCAAAGACTGGCATATTTATGAATCAATGTCGGAGGCGGTCAAACAAATATTGTCTAACAGCGATGAAGATCAGGTCACTGAACTACTCAAGTCAATCCATTCAAAAATGGTTGACCAGGCTGGAGCAAACTCTCACCAATGGGTGAGATTAATTGTGAAAATACTGGAAGACAGTGACTTAACCAAACCTTCGGTTATTCACTTTGCCCGTGAAGCCCTGGAATCGGGTTGGCTGGACCCACTGCCGTTCGATGAGAACAACGCTTCACTGCCCCGTGAACTGCATCAGCTACTGGTGCGTCTGGAAGACGTCGACGAACTGAAAGTTAAAGCCGCACATTGCCTGAAAAAGTGGTATCAGGAATTCTTGTCCAGGGAAAAAAATAGCCAGGCATGGCAATTGTTTTATAGAAGCTTACAAGAGGAAAGAAGTGATACCTCTGCCTTTTTCATCACTCAGGGTCATGGTGGATGTTCGTCATTCCTTAAAGGTAAAATTGCCGATTCATCTTTACAGGACGCCTGGACGGACGAGCCTGATGGCATTCCGAATATAGAACGAATGCTGGTGCACGACCCTGCATTTGTGCAGTTAATCTCGGGGAAGGCGAACCACCGTCCGGTCATTATCATGGGGCAACCTCGCTGGCTCGACACAGCAATTAATGAAAAGACCAACGCCCTGTTACAGCATAAAACTGAGAATAGCCCGGGCTTGAGGCAGCTATCGAAAAAAATCAATCAATATGAGGCGGTCAAAAAAGAACAAAGACTCCATCACATGCAAGCTTTAGCTGATCTTAAAATTCGGATGCATGCATTATTTGAAAGTCCCGGTGGCTATTTTAATGAAGACATGTCACTGAATCTAATTAGGCAACATAGAGATGATGTCCGCAGCGAAAACAAATCCATTGCTGAGTCCCGTGAGCTATCAGAGGAGGAGCAGAAACTTATAACTGACTTAAAAAACAAATGCGAGAAAGCAATTAAGCAGGCCTTCAGTCATTACCTGTATGAATTGACACACTCGAAAGGTGGTTGTCTAACGTATTGTTGGCCCAATGCTTGCCAGTGGGGAAGCTACACTGACCGGGGCAACTATGGCACTCACGATCCTTCCTTAACAGAAGAGCTGTATACCATGATGTATGAAATGAATAACGATCCATTGTTTGAGAAATCCATTAAGGATGACTACTTGCGGCAGTCACTCAACGCCAGTAACGCTTTGGTGCTCAGATCCGATGAGCTGACAAAAATTGCCGAAGAGTTTTTGAACAGCGTGAATTTGAATTCGATGTGTAACGAATTTGATGCATGACAACCGGTTGCTCATGATGACATTCTCAGAGCGCAGGAACGAGTTAAACTTCTCTTGGCTGGCATCGATCCCGTATTGCCCGAACTATGGGACACGGTTCCGAGATCGACGATTTCCTTCAATCGTTACGGCTAGCTGTTTAAGCGAAACTAGCAGCCTGTCGGACTTAAGCGTCCGTAGCGAGGATTGCAAGAAATTGAGGATAAAAATTTCTGCTTCTGAGGAGAATAGCGAGCTATTTGACGAAGAAGCAGGAATTTTTAGACCAATTTATTGCAACCGCAGTAGGACAGCCTTAAGTCCGACAGGCTGCTAGTGTCCTATCTGGCGGTCAAATAATTAATCAGTCTCAATTTAATCCTTCAGAAGGCAGTAGGGAGTTTGACTATGGATAGTCGTATTAGTGTGCAAAAAAACAACCCCGTTCCTTTCAGTGGCGTAGCTGTTAGTGACGTGCCTGATAGCGGTGTGCCAGCCAATAGAACAGAGCAGGATTTACCGTCAAAGATTACAAAGGCCTGCTCTGGTATCGCCTCCAAACTCAATAAATCATCAGCCCCGATGATCTTTCCTGACAAAACGAGAACCGTATCCTCAACAGAGTCCCTGCTCGCCAGGGTCTCCCATTCCTTCGATTTCCGTTTTGTTTCCAGTGATGATGAGGTGCGACAGCTGCTGGTGGCCCGGACCGGCGACGGAAATCGCGACGTCACCCTTATCTCCCATCCCGACGACCTTTCACAGGCTAATCTGGTGAGCCGGTTGAGCATTTCTGAAGAGGGTCGCAACGTTCTCCGTTCGGGCAAGCTGTTTGAAGGTTCAAAGCCACTCACTCTGGTGATGGATATCCGCAAACTCACCAGTGAGGAACTGCCAAAATTTAACGATCTGCTGGACCCGGATAATCCCTGCTTATACGACAAAATCAGCCAGAAGAAACGCTCCCTGGGTGAGCACGTTGATCTGTTGGTTCTGGCAAACCCTGAACAGTTGGCATCGGTTGGGCGGGCCGTCGATGCACCGGGTGCAGATTTCTGGCGGCGAATTAACCGACCGGGCAATACCTGGCAGTTTGATGCACAGACCAGCGATGACTCATCGATGGAGGTCAATGAGGTTCCTCCGGTATTGGCTGAACTTTCCTCTGACGAAAGCGCTATGGAAAGCGCTATGGATGACGACAATACCGTTCTTATTGACTGCCACCTGCACAGTAACTGGCGACATTTGCTGCTGGGCGGTCCCGGTGTTGATAAACAGGGACGAATCCAGCACCTCCCCGGCAAGCTTGAAACATTGAGGGCAGGACAACGGGTGATTCTGAAAGGCGCCAACTGGCAGGATTTGGCCTTTGAGCAGACGATTCGACAGATGCTGGCGCAGAAGAGTTTTGAGAGCAATGGGAAGCTCCGGCAGTTACCCGACAATGTTCAGTTTTATCAAATGCCGTTAGGGAAGGACGAGCTTCATTCACTGTTCCAAAGCTTGTCCTGCTCCGGTATAGCGCCAGGAGACCCAATCATCATTAACCAGAGTAATATTACCCAATGGCTGAACCCGATTGCCATTGCCCCGGAAGGTCATGCCGTTCCTAACAACTGTCTGTTGGAACAAGTTCGGGCGGGTGGTGTCGTCACCGTAACATCTCCCCTCACTGAGGCACTCTGGTTTTGTCTACTGGGTTCGCTGCAGACGATTCGCAAGTCTACCGGTCTGGAGCCCCGGCTGCGGGTGACTCACACAAAAGGACAGCCGAAAGCCCTGGGGTTGACGAAAAGCCATGAGCACTCAATAAAAGGTCACGCTGCCTTTAATACCGTCACGTATCAGCAATCTGCCCAGGCCAGTCATTGGATCAATGATCAGAAAACACCTCTGGTGATTCAAGTCAATGAACAGACCAGCCTCAGTCAGCTGTTTGATAATATCCATATCACCTCGGAACAAAAGGCGCATTTTGGACGGTGTCCAAGTGAGTTGCAGGAGGCCTTAACCTCTGGCAAGCCGGTTGTATTGCGGGGGCTCGAGAGTAATCCAGACCTTCAGCAGCTTTTGGAACCTCTGGCTGTCGGGCAGCCTCTGTTGGTGAATGGCCAATTACAAGCCTACCCACAAGCACATGTTGCCCTACTCTGGACTGAGTCTGCGAAAAGCCCGTCTCCGGTATTCAGTTCACTGGTTGCCAGGGCTGAACCCTGTCCCGAGGTCGATATCTGGGATATCAATGGGGCCAGGCATGATATCCCCCGAACTGAACTGCCCGAACAGGCACTTCAGCAACTTTACGAAGCGTTTAGAACCGTACCTCGTCACCTTTGTAACCCTCTGCCTGAAATGACCGAAGGATTGCTGAATAACCTGATACTGGCTGCCCGGCGAGCACAACAGGTTGACCAGTCCCCGCAGTTTCTGCCTCGCCACTGGCGCAAGGCTGTCAATAGCGTCATCACCCATAGCACCCGGCAGAACCCGTCAGTGCGGGATTTTATGAAAGTGGTTTGTTGGCATTTACTGCCGGATGCTCATAAAACGCCGGGGGCCCATCGAAAGCCGGATGAGAATCAAACTGCCTCGGTAGACCCGGATCGGTTAAATGACATCATTAATAGTGCCCTGAGGCTGGATAGAGCGTTTGTGAAGCAGAACCTGTGGCCACTGGCCAGAGCCTTTGAACCGGCAGTCTTTAAGGACACTGAACTGCAACTGTCTTATGAAAGTCCATTTTCATGTGAGGCTGAAAAAAAATCTCTGGACAGGCTCTGTGCCATGATCGTGGCCCATGCGCCTGAAAAACAACGAGAGTCAATGGCGTATCAGTTGGCAGTGAATCCATCGGAAACAGAGCCATATCAACAGTTAGACATCAGACCATCAAGACAGATCAAGCGTTTGCAAGATGCACTGGCTTCTGGTTGGCAGCTACCTTTGCTACCAGGGCAGACCCGATCTGAGGCCATTCACGCTCTGGCTACCGATTGTTTTCATATTGCCAGAACAGCAAATTCTGACGCAGCAGCCATTGAACGTATGGAAGGTAGACTGTCTGAATCACTGACATGGCAGGGCTCCGCTGATAAGCCTTTGTTGGCACTGGCTCAGGATCTTTATCACGGCTCGATGAATCAGAAGGATCGTGAAAGCCGTCGCTTATCCCGACTCCATGACCGGCTTGTGGACTCACCCGTTCTATTCCTGCAGGGAGAAACCGGCACCGGCAAAAGTTACTTTTCGGCCAGGGTGGCAGAGGCTTCAGGACAGGTTTCGGTGATGTCCCTTGGACCTTCTGACAGCGAACAGACTCTGATGAAACGCTGGCAGTGGCAAGACCACGCCGATGGTGACCGCTCTATGGAGCAGCAAAACCGGATGCTGATGGAATGGACCAAAGCAACACACGACAGAGACGGTGAATATGTAACCCTGGTTCTGGATGAAGCCAACCTGGCTAAAACCGGATTGCTGGCGTCATTAAACGGCTTATGGGAACCGGAACCCTGCATCTATGTGAATGGTCATCCTGTCAAGGTCAGCTCAAAACATCGGGTGATTCTCACCGGTAACCCGGATCATTACGCCGGGCGCCAGCTGGACCCGACCCTGAAAGAGAAACTGCCCAGAGCTTACTACCCTCGCCTGGACCGGGCTTTCCTTCGGGACAGGGTAGTGGAACCGGCTCTGATCAGACAGTTACAACGGCATCTGCCAGACGATCAAGTCAATAAAATTGCAAAAAGTGCCACCGAAAGTGTGATGACACTCTGGCAATATTATCAGGAGCTGTTGCCAGAGCACGATTTTACCCCCAGGGATTTAACGGATATCTGCAGTTGGGTGGGTTGGTGTCTGGATTGTGCACTGCATGTAAACGACAGTGTTAACAATAAACAAATGAACGGTTTGATCCAACAAAGTTTTCGGGATGTGCTGGGTCTCGAAATCAGCGAAACTCATCAGGATGCGCAGACAGCACTGGAAATCTGGTTTGCTGCCCGTTACCAATCGGACAACACCCTGAGTAACAAGGTTCATAACCAGACCACCCTGAAGCTTATGCAGCAGGCCTTCAAAACATTCACCAAACAAACCCGACCTGACTTTGATACCTCCGGATCGGCAGTCCAGGAGCTGGTGCAACGGCTTGGACAGGATTTAAGTCGCTGTCAGCAAGCTTATCATCTCGACAGAAAACACGACGGTCGTCAGGCGACTCTGATTGAAGGTCCGGCTGGACGGGGTAAGGATGCCACTCTCAATCTGGTGATTGAAAGCGTCAAACAGCAGGCTGAGCAACGGGGAGAAACCATGCCAGAGGTCTTTCCCCTGAATGCCTGTGATTGTTCCTGGGAGAAAGTGTGCGAAAAGATCCAGACGGCAAAAGTGCATGGTGGCATCGTGGTTATTTCAGAAATGAATCTGATCGACAGCCAGCATCTGGAAGGTGAGCTGAACGACATTCTGGCCGGTGACGCCCATCCCGGATTCCACCTGTTTGCCACCATCAACCCACGGGAGTGCAGCGGACGAAAACCCTTATCACCGGCACTGAAAGGGCGTTTCCGACATTTGCCTATCCGGCAGTACAGCCCGGCAGAATTGCAGACCATTGCCGAGAAAGTGTTACCACAGACCCTGCAGGGGAAAACCGTGGCTGAAAAACTGACTCAGATACATTGTCGTTTAAGAGCTGAGCTGCAACGGAAAAAACTGCCGTTACAGCCCACCAGTCTTGATTTACAGAATGTGGCCAGGGCCGTCATCCGAGGGGGTGATTTTACCGAAGACGGACTGCATCAATGCCTTAATCAGCACTACCGGCTTTATCTGATGGCTGCCGGGGTATCGTTGGAGGCACTGCCAGAGTCTTCGGCTCTTGTCATGGGGAACAGTAAGCCTGATTCCGGACTTTGCAATTGGTTAAACCAGACAGTATCGGACATTGATCGTCCGTGGTTGATACGACGCAGTGATCTCAACAGTGTTGATGAAAAACGCCATGAAATAAGTATTAAGACTCGTCTGAGTGACGAGGAAGCCAAGACGGAAATGATCAAAATGGTGGCACAGGCCCGGTGGCTGGCATTCGATCTGCCCCTGAAGCCGGATCAATCGGACGATATTTTCACCCGGGCTCTCTACCGATGTTGGCAGCAAAGCTGGTTTAATCGTAAGTTTGGCCAGACGGGCGTGGACGCCAAGCGCTTATTTCCAATGACGGAAGAAGAGAAACAAACGCTGAAAATACCGGCTAACCAGCCTTATCTTCGAGAGGTTGATAAGAGGATAGCGACATGGGAAGCGGCATGGGACGCCCATGCCGTTCAGCAGCGGCCTGCGTTTTGGCATCAGATCAGGAGTCTGCCAAACCATTGGGTTGATGATTCTGAAAAATACAGCCCGCAAGTCTGCGAGAAACAAGCTCCGGCATTGGATCAGAGAACGGACTATGAGCTTCAGAAGATGCCAAAACATAACAGTTGCCAAATTTTTAATACGCAGAACCATCCTCCCGGTATGTATCGCTGGTCGGCAAAGGATATTTATGTGACTGCCAAGGGGGATATCAAAGAGATCGCTCTTGATGCCAAACCCATTCTGGGGGTTGAAAGCCTCGTACCGGATCGGTTACCAGGGCGTGATAAGGAAGTGACATTGGCCAGCGATCAAACGCTGGCAACCTTCAAAGCGTCATCAGACGATGGTCAATATGCATTGCCCAGCCTGACGCCTGACGACTATATCGTGGCCCTGCGTATAGAAGATTTGACATGGAGCAGCCGGGCAATGAGCTTCTTCATGCAACCTGTAGAACCGGATTTTACCCTGGTCAGGGACCGATACACCGGGCTTCATACACTGTCCATTCCAGAGGTCAAAGGCAAACAAAATATTGAAGTTACTTATATCGTAGAATCCAGAAAACCTGACGAAAAAACACCTGCAAAAGGAACCCGCCCAGAACGGTCAACATGGTTTGACGCCGTCTGTTCAGAAGGCATGAAAACAGTACTGGACAAAGTGTTTAAGACCATTGAAGAACACCCGACCAAAGTACGGGGGCTTTTGCAGTCTATAAAAGATGCTAAAGACACGGAGCAACAAATTAAGGCGATCACGGACTATTGTCGGGCGTTTTCCGGTGATGCTAAACCAAAGCTCGGCGAGAATTTCTTTCAATTCCTGGTAACAAGGCTGAAAGGTAGCTGTCGTCATCGTGTGCCTGTTTTTATTGCTATGTGTCGTTATTTTGGTATTCCATCCCGGCAAATTGATAGCTCAAGCCACAGCTTTGCCGAGTATTCCGGAGATGGAGGCCACACCTGGGAGTCAGTGGATTTGGGCGGAGCGCCAGTACGGGAAAAAGAAATTACACCAAAATTCCAGCCTACCAGAAAGGTCAGTGCTTCCAGTACTGAGACCAGGATGATTAAGAATCACCTGAAAGGTGCTGACTTAGGACAACAGCAAGCTCTGGCTGAGGCCAGTGGTATCAACCTCAGGAAACTGGACAAAGCCCTTGAGGCAGGCAGTGTATTGCCAACAATCAATCCAGGCACTTACGAAACGGTATTGAAACTCTGGAAGCGAAAAGATTTAACCGGTTTTCTCATGGGCGTCTCAATGATCGAGTCGCTAGAGACAAAAGCATTGATCCATGAACTGAGTGATCTGGCCGGAGATATAGGCATCGGCAATAAACCGATGTCGGAGGCAGTAAAAAAAATATTGTCCAGCAATGATGAAAACCAGGTCACTCAACCACTCAAGGTACTCCATTCAAAAATGATTTTTCATGGGGATGCAAGTTCTGAAGATTGGTTGAATTCAATGGTGTATATATTGGCTTGGAGTGACTTAGCAAAGTCTTCAGTTATTCAGTTTGCCCTGGAGGCTCTGAAATCCGGCTGGCTGGATCCAGTGCCGGTACGATCCTTTGAAACGGAGGGGAAAGTTGAACATCATAAGCTATTGTTGCGTCTGGAAGATGTTGATGAACTGAAGGTTGAAGCCGCACGTTGCCTTAAAATGTGGTACACGACCTATTTGTCCAGGGAAAAAAATAGCCAGCGATGGCTGTATACTTATAAAGGCTTTCAGGAGAGAGCAGATTATGCCTTGTTTATCACACATTGTCATGATGGCTTTTCGTCACGCCTTGAATATAACATGGTCGATTCATCTATGCAGACTGCCTGGACATACGAACCTGAGGGAATTCCGAATATAGAACGAATGCTGTTGCGCCAGCCTGCGTTCTCACAGTTAATCCCGGGCAAGGCGAATCACCGTCCAGTCATTATCCTGGGGCAACCTTCCTGGCACATCACAACGATTGATGAAAAGGCTGAAGCCCTGTATCAACGTCTGCTTGAGCACAGTTCGGACCTGAATAAGCAGTCATTAGAAAAAATCAAACGATATGATGCGGTAGTCAATCAACGTGAAAATGCTTTGAAAGCATTGGCAAGAGAATACAGTGATGTCGCGACGAGTGGTTGGAAAAATAAAACTCGGAAAGATCAATATGAAGAAGAAAGATTTGACATCCAAAAGAGGTACAGAGACATTTGTAAGTCCTCTAAGCTGTCATATGACGAGTTACACTTTTCGGATGATTTAAGAAAAAAATGCAAGCAAGCGATCAAGCAGGCCTTCAGTCACTATATGTATAAAGTGACACACTCGAAAGGTGGTTGCTTAACGTACTGTTGGGCCGGTGCTAAAGTCGGGCCTAAAGATAACATCGGTAAATACTGCGGCGCTCATGATCCATCCTCACCAGAAGAACTGTATGCCATGATGTCTGCAATTGTTAGCTCTTCCAATTTTGAAAATTCTATTAAGGACACCCACTTACGGCAGGCTCACAACGCCAGTAATGCTCTGGTGCTCAAATCCGATGAGCTGACAAACATTGCCGAAGAGTTTGTAAGCAGCGTTGATTTGGATTCGATTTATGAGTCGTTGGTGTAAACCCCGATAGTATTTTTTTCTGATAACCACCGTCCTTGAATATTCCATTAGGCGATCGCACTTTATAGGGGATAATTTCGAGACAAAGATTTCGGTCAGAACAATCCCTCCTTGGTTGGCACCAATACCGTCCTGGCCTTATTGTGCTGATAATTTTTATTGGTCTCATTCAGATGGGTTTGGTCAAGCTCCCTCGCGTTGTCCATATCGTGGGACACTGCCCTGAGATCGATTTCAGGCGAAAACGTCTCAAGCTTCTTCATCAGAAGTGGTATGAGGCTTGACGGTATTGCCAGAATGATCGTCGACTGGATGGTTCCTGAAGAAGGTGGCTGGGTCATTTGTCTTGATACTACTTACCGGGAACAAAAATGAGCCAGAACGCAAGCCGACATCAGGGCTGCACTTGAAAGCATTTCTCACAGGAAGATAACAATTCGGAATAAAACAATCGGGAACAAAATTAATTAATTGCTATCTAAGTAAATAAGTACAGTGTAAACATGCCCTGTTATGCCTTGGCTTGTCAGGAGAATTCAGAATCAAGGCAGTCTTTTGCAGGCATGACCAAGCCTGTAAAAAATGGCTTGCAGAGCGCGCGCATGACTTGTTCGCTCTTTATCTGATCAAAAAAGTCATGGAGGATTTATTATGATAAGCTCAAACCCGGCTTTCTATTTTCCAGGCAGCCAACCTGCTCAAGCAGGTGGGGTATGCCCTATATGTTTAGATCTATGCAGGTCGGTGACTGCTGTCACTCCCTGTTGTTGGAATGAAATGGACAGAGACTGTCTCCAGAGGCTTTTTGCAAATACTCCACTAGGAGCAAGAACAGCCTGTCCGGTATGCAGGGTGGATCTGCCTGATCTATCGCAATCACAACACAGTATGCAGGGAACCGGGACAATGCAGACGCCAAAATCCCGGTGGGTAATGAGTTATGAGCTGGTATCAGCCTTAAAAAATAACGACTGGGATAAAGCAGAAGGTATACAGCTTAGTATTCAGAACACTGGGGTGATGCTGGTGGAACGAGCCCGGCGGGAACTGAGTAACAAGCTTATAGAGGTTCTGGATAGTGGTACCTGGGCTGAAGCAGGTCGTTTAAAACGTATTATTCAGGGCATCGGGGCTGAGCCGACGCACGAACTCATGAAGAAGCTGAATAACAAGCTGATAGAAGCCCTGAATCGCAGGGATTGGGATAACGCGGATCGTTTGCAATGCATTATTCAGGGCATCCGCGCGTGTCGGTCGCAAAAAGTACTGCAGTTACTGTTTCAAATGCTGACAACGGATAAAAGCAAAAACTCTATTGATGACCAGGAGCGATTAGAGCGCATCAACAGCGCCAATGTACCGGATGAAATGGAGGAAGCGCAAAGTGAAGCTGGGTTATGTCTGATAATGTAACCCTTTCGACAAGGACAGCAAGCGGATCACTGTTATGACTCAATACCAATTCTGAGGGACTCCCAGTCTCCGTCGGCTCGAACTTTTGCGGTCTGACTGCCTGCGCAAAACCCCTCACGGGATTGCACTTGCCTTAAGCGAGTGGATATCATCGGTTGGCCAGGCGCAAGATCCGATGCTGGCAGACCCACAGGGGACTTTCACCCACAGGTTGATGACCATGCCGGGCGTACGCCTTAGAGATGGTTTTTCTAAAGGCTCGTTAGCCGTAAAAGCAGCAGTATTATTATCAGTTATATAAAGCAAAAAATTTATTTTGATATTAGATATAGGAAAACAAAAAATTTATTTTAGACTGTCATAGTCTTTATTTGTTTTCCTAACTCAAAAGGCTATGACATGCAACCAAATAACCTTCTAATCGCTACCTATTTCTTAACGGTCACAGCTTTAGCTGATAGTGTGAGATTAGGTGCTTTTGATCGGGAACCGTTCAATATTTCATGCCAATATGAAATTTATTATCAATATGAGCACTTAAGACAGCCAATGAAAGCTAATGCCTTGTTTGTCTCAAATGGAATTATTGTTTTTAGAGATTACAATGTTTTAACTGCCAGATATGAAAGTAAAGAAAGCGATTCAGGTGAAGCCATCCCAAAAGAAACAAATAAACTTGAAGCGAAAAGTTTTTTAGTGCATTTTCAAAAAAAATATAAACCTTACCCTTATTCTGTAATAAGTGAAAATCAGTTTAATGAAACTGTTTATACTCCTAGCAATAATGATACACACAATCAAATTAATATTATTAAGATATTGAGATCTTGCCCGGAAGAGCAGATTGAAATAGAAGAAAGTCAAGGATCAATTAATAGTGATTCTATCGCACAGGAATCAATTAATATTGATCCTGCCGCACAGGAATCAATTGATATTAATTCTACCGCACAGGAATCAGTTAATATTGATTCTACCGCACAAGAATCAATTAATAATGATTCTGCCGCACCTGCACTACCTGAAGCTAAACCACATCAATAAATTTACGCCTAAATAGGGTAGCCGGAGGGCCAGATTCAAGCAATAAGTGCAAGCGACTCTCCGGTCTGGACGTAAATAACCGTTGGGATAGCGCAGATCGAGTACAACTTACTATTCAGGATACCGGGACAACGCGAACGGAAGAAGCCGAGCAGACACTGAATAACATGCTGGCATGGGAGGTAAGGAATAATTTTCACAATAACGCAGAGCGATTACAGCGAATTATTGAGGGCAGAGTATCCGACGAAACGGAGGAAAAGCACAAAAAGCACAGTGAAGCTGGATTCCGTTTGCTCGTGTAGTCAATCAAAAAAATCCTTGCCGCCAACCTGCCCGACAAGGTCAACCAGCGGAACACTGAAAGGGGTAACTCAGAAAATCAAAAAGGTTTCATTCTCTTTTCACTCGCCAGAGTAAATAAGTACAAAGTCTGGCGCTCCTGCAGTCATTGTTGAAATGCACACATGTCACGATCGCTCAGTGACACAGCCTGCTAACAGGCTGCACACATTATTGTTTTGGATGCGAGCGGTAGTTTCTTCATCGTGGTTGTTCTCCAGATCTTGTATTTAAATGAGATCCGGAACTATCTGTTCTCAAAGGAGGAGTTTGATGCTCTCCCACGGGCAGGCCGACATGGAACTTTCCTGAAGACTGGTGGTCAAATCATTCGGTTTAAACAAATTTTCAGGGAAGTTTTAATAATGGATAGCATAAATAATTCAGGTAACTCAGTTAATCATTCTCAAAACAGCCAGCCTGCTGAAGCGGGCGGCAGGTGCTGTATATGTCAGCACGTGTTTGGCAGAGGTGTGACTCTCATTCCATGTTGTAACAATAAAATTCACAGAGATTGTATGCAGCGGTTGTTTCAACATACTCCACTTGAGGAAAGGTCAACCTGCCCGCTATGTAGAGAAGACTTGCCTGAGTTAACAGTAATATTGGCTCCTGAATCCAGTGATCAGGGCACTGGGGCAACGGGGATGCAAGAAGACCCCAAAGAACTGAGTTATGAGCTGACAGAAGCCCTGCTTAATAGCGATTGGGGTGAAACAGATCGTTTAGTACGCATTATTGGGGATGCCAAGGTAAGCCTCACGAACGAACCCCGGCTGGTATTGGGTAACATGCTGATAGAGGCCCGGAAACGTTGGGATTGGGTTAGTGTAAATCATTTACTGGGCATGATTCAGGACACTGGGACTCGTCTGATGGACGACGACCGGGAGGTACTGAGCAACATGCTGATAGACAGCGCGAAAATGAGGAATTGGCGTGATGCGGATCGTTTGCTAGGTATTATCCGGGATGCCAGGGCAAGTCTGACGGACGACGTCAGGCAGGAACTGAATAACATGCTGGTAAATAGCCGGAAATATTATTCTTCTTATGACAGAGCTCGTTTACGACGCATTATTGAGAATTCCGAGACCAGTCTGATGGACGACGCCCAGCGGGAAATCGAAAAGGCACAGAAGGACTTACCCGATTCCTATAACGAGCCTGCGGATACCCGTTCCTCACAAACGGCTTCTGCCAGTGCCTTCGCTGCGACTACCCAAAGAACAGAGACAACAACAAATCCGGCAAGGCAGATTGATACCCTGCTTCCTCAAGGACCACAACCACTCAGTGATCAGGGGACTGTGGTAAGGGGGATGCAAGAAGGCCGCGAAGAACTGAGTTATGAGCTGACAGAGGCCCTGATTAATAGGGATTGGAATGACGCAGATCGTTTAGTACGCATTATTCGGGATGCCAAGGTAAGTCTCACGAACGAACCCCGGCAGGTACTGGGTAACATGCTGGTTGAGGCCCGGAAACGCTGGGATTGGAATAGTGTAGGTCGTTTACTGGGTATGATTCGGGACACTGAGACCCGCCTGATGGAGGACGCCCGGGAGGTACTGAGCAACATGCTGATAGATAGCGCGAACAAGAGGAATTGGCATGATGCGGATCGATTGCTACGCATTATTCGGGATGCCAGGGCAAGTCTGACGGACGACGCCAGGCAGGAACTGAATAACATGCTGGTAATGAGACGGACATATGATTGTTCTTATGACAGAGCTCGTTTACAACGCATTATTGATGTTTCCGAGACCAGTCTGATGGACGACGCCCAGCGGGAAATCGAAGAGGCACAGTAGGACTTACACAATCTCGTAGATTGATTACAACGCATCATTGCTGGCAGAGTACCCGACGAAACAGAGGAAGCAAAGGAAAAGCAAAGTGAAGCTGGATTCTGTTTGCTTGTGAGTCAATCAGAAAAAATCCTTGTCGCCAAATTACTCGACAAGGTCATCTAGTGGATCACTGAAATCTGTCGCTCAGAAAATCAAATAGGGTTGATCTATGAGATGACGGAGAGTTACGTGTAAAAGCCAAACTTAATGGCTTGCAGTGTGCGTATATGACTCGTTCGCACTTTGGAATAAAAATGAATGATTAATGAAAAAGGAATAAGGACATGGATCAAGCAGTTAATCCGAACCTGTTTCCAGGGATATATCCCCCACCACACTCCGAAACGGAAGCGGACAGACTGTTCAAAAATAGAGCTGATGATAGGAAGTATCTTCCAAACACAGTAGGACGCGCAGAAAATAATGTTGAGAATAAGGAGCTTTCATCAAGATGTGTTGCTTTGGTTCCGACCGAAAACGATGAGGATACTTATTACATCCAGCTTGCAAAAAATATAGTCTTCAATTTGGATCCAACTTATTTTGATTCAATTGATGAAGAGTCCTGGATAAATATGGCTGAAAGTTTAAAGTTTTCGGGTATTGCTTCATTAGAGAAAGCCGCTGCTATGGATCTGAAGGTATGTCCTCCATGTCCGGTTTTTCACACATGGGCGGCACTCCATGGTACCACCATATTTAATGGCTTAAATAATCCTGATAAACTTGCGGGAATTAATTATGTTCAAAGAATATTAGAAGAAGGAACCAAACTCGCTGAAAGTGATATCCCGCTGCTTATAGTTTTTTCAGATATGAATCTTACAGAGTCTCAAATTGAACAGATGAAGGCTGAACTGAATAATCACGATAATATATTATGCCTCTCCATGGAAACAGACCTGCAGCTGAAATTTCCCGTTCAATTAGGGGAATACGCTTCATGTATGAGCGTTTGTTTTATGGATTCCATTAGACTTGTTGTGTCTCAAAATATTAAAAAGACTATATGCTTTTGTATAGATAAGGCGAATTCTGAAAACAAAACCGAATTGGCTAATCGTTTAGAAAAACTCGGTGTTAATCATTTGTTTTATTCAGATATTGATAATCAATGGTTGTCCAAACCACCCTATGTTTTAGCTAGCCATGGGATATTTACCCAGCCAAAAATGTCATTGACATTGCCGCTCCCTCCTCATATATGTGGTTACTTGGTGGGAAAATTATCTCGTATTGATAGACATCGTTTAGAGATGCATAGATCATTTTTCTCTGATATGCCTTACTTAAATGGACCTAATTCAGTCAACTGGTCTGTAGATAAAGCGAAAAAGCTATTTGATTACATTTTAAGTGGTGAAGCACAATGTAATTATGAACATCTATCCGTTGTGTTAGCTCGTATTTCCCCTTGTTCCAGGTATCTATTGGAACCTGATGCAGGTGTTTCCTGGAGCGGTGAGAATAGTAGTTTTTTTGTGACAGAGGATTCTAAAGATGTTTTTTTAAGAGGTGCTCTAAAAAGAGTCTACCTTATAGACCTTCATCAAAAGCCAGATAGCCGGCTTACTGATGATGATTATAATCCAGATCCATATTACAGAGAAGCACACAGCCTCGTTGGAATGCAATTACTCAAGTATCATTATCATGGGCATGATGGCACTTGGTAGACCATCCGGGAAATGCCTGGCAGTCATTTTTTCGCTGCTGCTACCCAAAGAGCAGAGAGAACAACAAACCGGGAAAGACAGCTTAGTACCCTCCCTCCTCAGGAGCTGCAACAACTTGCTGCCCGGGGCATCGGGACAACACGGTTGCGGGAACTGAGTAATCAGCTGTTACTGGCCATAAGTAATGACGCTTGGGATGAAGCAGAGCTTTTATACCTCACTATTCAGAATGCCGGGGCAAGGCTGTCGGAACGCGCCCAGATGGTGCTGAGCAGGATGCTGATAGAGGCTGTGGATGACGAGATGTGGGAGAAAGCAGACAATTTACAACGCATTATTCAGGATACCGGGACACGGCTGATGCACGAAGTTGACCGGCAACTGAGTTTCAAGCTGATAGCGTTCCTGAATAGAAGGTCGTTGAGTGATGCAGAACGTTTACGAGACATTATTCGGGGCGCCGGGGTAAGGCTGACGTTCGGAGCCGAGATGGCACTGAGTAACCAGCTGGTAGAAGAGCTGTGTTGCGGGCTTTGGAATAATGCAGAACGTGTACAGCGCATTATTCAGGACACCGGGGCAAGTCACTCGCAAGGTGCCCGGCGGGCACTGAATAACATGCTGGCATCGGAGAGAAGAAATAACTTTCACAGTAACGCAGAGCGGTTACAACGCATCATTGAAGGCAGGGTGCCATAAGAAATGTACTGGTCTCAACAACCTGCACAGGGTTGATTGCCCTGTCACAGCAGACAGACTGAACTGGCCATAAGGTTGACGGTCAAAGCTTTCGGTAACGACGACTTTTCCTCATGGGCACAATCTGTGTACACTCGTAGAGAGTTGTTACCTACTGATAACCAGGCAGCTGTGGTCCTGATAGCTACGAATTAAGGAAAAGATGCGTCTTAAATCGATCAAACTGGCCGGTTTCAAATCCTTTGTGGATCCCACAACGGTTCATTTTCCCTCCAATATGTGCGGTGTTGTAGGTCCTAATGGCTGCGGCAAGTCCAATATTATCGACGCCGTACGTTGGGTCATGGGGGAGTCTTCTGCCAAGCACCTGCGTGGTGAGTCCATGACAGACGTTATCTTCAAGGGCTCCAATAGCCGTAAGCCTTCAGCAAAGGCGACGGTAGAGTTGATCTTTGATAATAACGAAGGTCGGGTCACTGGCGAGTTTGCTGCCTACAGCGAGATTTCTGTGCGCAGGATGCTGACCTCGGAAGCCAAGAATTTTTATTTCCTCAATGGTAACAAGTGTCGCCGTAAAGATGTGATGGATATCTTTCTCGGCACCGGTCTAGGGCCGCGAAGTTACTCCATCATCAGTCAGGGCATCGTCTCCACGCTGATTGAGTCCAAGCCGGAAGAACTCAGAGTCTTTATTGAGGAAGCGGCTGGTATCTCCAAGTACAAGGAGCGCCGCCGTGAAACAGAAAACCGCATTCGCCGAACCAATGAAAACCTGGAACGACTGACCGACCTGCGAGAAGAGCTGGGGCGTCGTCTCGGGCATTTGCAGAGACAGGCCGAAGCGGCAGAAAAATACAAAGAATACAAAGCCGATGAACGACTGAAAAAAGCCCAGCTTCAGGCCTTGCGTTGGCGGGGCATCGATGAAAAGGTCAGGAATCAGGAACATGTGATTTCCGAGCTGGAAGTCCAGCTGGAAGCGGCCGTCAGTGAGCAGCGCTCCTCCGATGCCGGAATGGAAAAAGACCGCGCCCAGCAGATGGAGTTGAGTGACTACTTCCATGAAACCCAGGCCAAATACTATGGCACGGGCAATGAAATCACCCGGATTGAGCAGACGCTTCGCCATAAGGAAGAGCGGGCCAAAGAACTGAGTCATGACCTGCAGCAGCTTGAACAAAGCTGGCAGGAAGCCCGTGAACAGATGGCTGAGGATCAGTCTCAGCTGGAAATTCTGGAAGAAGAAAAACTGCAGATTGAACCTGAGCTGGAGATGCTTCAGGAGCAGGAATACCAATCCGGTGACTCTCTTGCCCGGGTGGAAGAGGAAGTGCATCGTTTGCAGCAGGAATGGGAACAGTTTAATCAGCGCTCCCACGAGCCTCAGAAAGCAGCTGAAGTGGAGCAGTCCCGAATTCAACATGCTGAAGCCGTACTGGATCGTCTCCATGAGCGTGAACGGCGTCTGCGAGAAGAAAGCAGCAGTCTTGGTGGTGGCGAAGACATTGAAGAGATGGAGCTGCTTTCCGAAAAGCTGACCGAGCTGGAGCTGACCCGCGAAAATCACGAGCTGAAACTGGAACAAGTCACCTCTGACATTGAAGAAAACCGTGTTCAATTTGATCAGTTACAGGAAGATCGTGACAGCCATCGCAATGAACTGAGTATGATCAGAGGGCGTCACGCTTCTCTGGAGGCCCTTCAGCAGGCTGCTATGGGACAGGATACCGGGGTCATGGTCTGGCTGGAGCAGCATGGACTGGCATCTGCACCCAGGCTAGCCGAGAAACTGCAAGTGGAGTCAGGCTGGGAACTGGCTGTTGAAACCGTTCTCGGAGACAGCTTGCAAGCACTTTGTGTTGATGATCTGGATCCTGTTGCAGGGTTATTGGATTCTCTGGAGCAAGGCGCAGCGGTTTTACTGGATGCTTCCGCTCATCAGGTTTCTGAAGAGGCCAGAGGAGCGCTTCACGCTCTGGCTGGCAAAGTACAGTCAGGCAGTGAAGCCAAGGGGTTACTGGCAGGCATTTATGTCACAGATTCGCTGGAAGCGGCTTTATCTGCCCGAACCGCTCTGCAGGCTCACGAATCCATCGTCACAAAAGAGGGGATTTGGCTATCCGGAAACTGGCTTCGGGTCTGTCGCGAAACGGATAATCATTCCGGTGTTCTGGCCCGTCAGCAAGAGCTTGAACAGCTTGGCAGCCGAATGGAAACGTTGGAAGCGCTCAGTCAGCAGGTTGAAGAACGTTTGGCCAACGCCAGGATTCAGGCTGAGCAATTGGAAACCCACCGACAGCAGACTCAACAACAGATTACTGAACTCAACCGAACCCAGGGTGAGGTGAGAGCGGATCTCGGTGCCAGAAAAGTCAGGCTTGAGCAGTTTTCGGAAAGGCGAATTCGACTTCAGCAAGAAATTGCTGAATGTCAGGAGTTAAGTCAGGCTGAACAGGAAAGTATCGGAGAGTCCCGCCTGCGACTTCAGGAGGCTCTGGATCGAATGGAAATGGACAGCGGTCTCAAAGAAGATCTGCTGGAGAAAAGAGAGAAGGGCAGAGAAAAGCTGGAACAGTTGCGGCAGAGTTCCCGTCAGGATAAGGATCGTCTACATCAGCTGGCCTTGAGGCAGCAAACCATCAACAGTCAGGTGGAATCTCTGCGAGCGGCTATCGAGCGACTCAGTCAGCAATCCACCAAACTGAGGGAACGCCGGGAGCTGCTTCAGACGTCACTGTCGGAGTCCCATTCTCCTGAAGGAGAATTGCAAGAACAGTTGGAGATTCTGCTGGCCAGAAGGTTGGAAGAAGACGAAGCGATGCAGAAGGCTCGCAGCGAGCTGGAGGACGTTGAACAACGACTGCAGCAAATGGAAAAGAGTCGGCAGTCCGCCGAGCAAAAAGCCCAGACTGCCCGCTCAAGACTTGAGAAGTTAAGGATGGACTGGCAGGGCATGCAGGTCCGGCGCACGACCCTGTCTGATCAATTGCGGGAAGACCAGTTTGATCTGGATACCGTTCTGGCCAATATGCCGGAAGACGCCAGCGAGAAAGTCTGGGAACAGGAACTGGAAAGATTACAGGCACGGATTGAAAGACTGGGGGCCATCAATCTGGCAGCGATAGAAGAGTACGAAACCCAGTCGGAACGAAAAACCTACCTGGATGCGCAGAACGATGATCTGGAGTCCGCTCTGGAGACCCTGGAAAATGCTATCCGCAAAATCGACCGGGAGACCCGTCAGCGTTTCAAAGTGACGTTTGAGAAGGTGAATTCCGGTTTGCAGGAACTGTTCCCCAGAGTCTTCGGAGGTGGCCGCGCTTATCTGCAGTTGACCGGCGAAGATCTCCTGGATACCGGGGTAGCTATCATGGCGCAACCGCCGGGCAAGAAGAACAGTACTATCCATCTGCTGTCTGGTGGTGAAAAGGCGCTGACGGCGATTGCCCTGGTATTTGCCATCTTTCAGTTGAATCCTTCACCCTTCTGCATGCTTGATGAGGTGGATGCACCATTGGATGATGCTAATGTAGGCCGGTACGCCAAAATGGTTTCAGAAATGAGTGACAAGGTTCAGTTTATCTACATCACCCATAACAAAATTGCCATGCAGGCAGCGAATCAACTAGTGGGTGTAACGATGCAGGAGCCCGGTGTCTCCAGACCCGTATCTGTGGATGTGGAAGAGGCCGCAGCTATGGCAGAACTCTGAACTTTTTCTTATTGAACGGTTAGTTTTTATTCGTTGTTCAGTATAAGAAGTCTGTTTTTGTGTAACCTGAGATTAAACGGTTTGTACAGTTGCACAGGCGACTGAAAAAAGTTATCACTATTTATCGAACTTTGTTAATGATATCCGTGGTTTGCGCTTGAAGGGACAATAAATACTCGCCAAAATAGACTTGTAGGTCAGGATGCTTGACTTACCTGATTCTGGCGGTTGTCGGACAGTGTTATGAAAGTGAAGATTAAAAACGTGTTTCATCAATAATCATAAACAATGGTCTGAATACATATTGTTTTGTTGTAACATGGTAGTACATTTCACTGATTTATAAATTTCAGACTTTTTTGCGTTTTCGGGTTGTTGGTTTTCAGGCGGCAACAACCCACCGGGTAAACAGGCGGCATGGACATGAGTTTACGAGATTGGTTGGTAGTAATCGGAATCGTCGTCATTATTGGCGTTCTGGCTGATGGATACCGCCGTATGCGTCTGGCTAGAAAAAGAGCATCAGAACTGTCTTTCGGTCTTGAAGATGTAAAAGGAAATGAAGACGAGTTTGGCAGTGAATTGCCCAATGGTGGAGCCAGAAGGTCAGAGGCTCCCCCCCAGAAGTTGGAAACAGTGAAGAACTGGGTGCGTTCAGAAGAGTCAACCCATGTTTCTGTGAGGGAGCGGATCGAACCGGAAATATCCAGCCTTGGGTCAGAAATTATGGCGCCTGCCAGGCCGGTGCAAGAGACACCCGCAGAGAAACCGTCTGTTGAGGCTCCGGAAGTTCAGGAAAAATCAGAGCCCTTACCGGTTCTGACTCAGGTTGATGAAGTACCGGAAGTGCCTTCTGTCGAGCCCGGATCCAGAGTAAAAGAGCCTGTTTCCGGTGTTGAAGAACCTGCACCCGTGCAGGAAAGTTTTACTTTTAAGTCTGAGTTTGTTGAAGAACCCCAGGCCGCTGTACCCCCCACATTTGCAAAGACCAAGCCCGCAAGAACTGAGAAAAGTCACCGTTCTGTCAATCAGGAAAAGCTTGCAGACCGTCCTGCAGCCAGTGAAATCCTGGTGATCAATCTGCTGGCAAAAGGTGGTGAAAACTTTGACGGCGCAAGGTTGCTCCAGAGTCTGATGGCTTCAGGCATGCGCTACGGCGATATGTCGATCTTTCACCGTTATGCCAACAAGGATGGAACCGGACAGATCCTGTTCAGCATGGCAAATGGGGTAGAGCCGGGCACTTTTGATATTGGTAAACTGGAATCGACTGATACACCGGCTGTCAGTGTTTTTATGGGATTGCCCGGACCCCGTGAGCCACTCAAGGCGTTTATGCTGATGGAAGAAACTGTACGACAGTTGGCGCTGGATTTGGGTGGAGAACTAAAAGACGAACACTTCAGTGTACTGACGCAACAGACACTGGAGCATTATCGTCAGCGTATTCGCGATTTCGAAAGAAAACAGTTAACCCAGAAGCTGGCTGACTGATCCATCTCTACCTCTCATTAATTTTTATCCTCCCCCGGTCTATCGGGGGCTTCAGTGTACAGGCTCAAGGCGGTTTAGAATCACTCAGGACCGTTTAAGTAACAGAATCATGACCCAAACTACCCTCTCTCTTAAGGAAGCTCAACAGCAAGCTCAAGGGCTGCGAGAGCAGATCAATGATCATAACTATCGTTACTATGTTCTGGACGATCCGATCATTGCCGATGCCAGTTATGATCGGCTGATGCAGCAGCTGAAGTCCATCGAAGCGGATTTTCCCGAGCTGATTACACCTGAATCACCCACCCAGCGAGTGGGTGCTGCCCCCCTGAAAGTGTTTGGCCAGATTCGTCATGAACTGCCCATGCTGTCGCTGGATAACGCGTTTAACGAAGACGATCTCAATGACTTTGACCGCAGAGTCCGTGAGCGTTTGGGCACCGATTCAGCAGTAGAATATGCCTGCGAACCCAAACTGGATGGGATTGCGGTCAGCCTTTTATACGAGAAGGGGGCGCTGATGCGAGGTGCTACCCGTGGGGATGGTACGACTGGCGAAGATATCACTCTGAATGTTCGCACCATTGCTACTATTCCTCTGAAATTGCTGGGTGAAGGTTGGCCTGATCGTCTGGAAGTTCGTGGTGAAATCTTTATGCCCAAGGAAGGTTTTGAAAGGCTGAATAAGAGAGCTAAAGCCCGGGATGAAAAAGTGTTCGTTAATCCCCGCAATGCAGCAGCGGGCAGTCTGAGACAGCTTGACTCGAAAATAACGGCGAAAAGACCTCTGGATATTTACTGTTACAGTGCCGGTGTGGTTGAAGGGGGTGAGTTGCCTGACAGGCATGCGGATATTCTTGAGCGTTTTAAAACCTGGGGCCTGCGGGTCAATCCGGAGCTGCGGGTAGTTAAAGGGGCTGCTGCCTGTGCTGAATACTTTTCCAGAATGAGTGAGAAGCGCGAAGCTTTGCCCTACGAAATTGATGGTATTGTTTATAAGGTCAACCGTCTGGCCCTGCAGGAGCAACTGGGTTTTGTAGCTCGTGCTCCCCGATGGGCCGTTGCCCATAAGTTTCCTGCCCGGGAAGAAATGACCCTTTTGAAAGATGTGGAGTTCCAGGTGGGCAGAACAGGTGCCATTACGCCGGTTGCCCGTCTCGAGCCGGTCTTTGTGGGTGGGGTCACCGTCAGCAATGCAACCCTCCATAATATGGACGAGGTGGCACGTCTGGGTCTGAAAATAGGTGATACCGTTGTGATTCACCGGGCTGGGGACGTGATTCCAAAGGTGGTTCGGGCTATTCCCGACCGAAGACCAGCTGATGCCAGAGATATTGAATTGCCTGAGCGCTGCCCGGTGTGCCATTCAGACGTTGAAAGAGATGAAGACGAAGCAGCAGCTCGCTGCACTGGTGGTCTTTATTGTTCGGCCCAGCGTAAGGAGGCCATCAAACACTTTGCTTCAAGGAAAGCCATGGATATTGATGGCCTGGGTGATAAGCTGGTGGATCAGTTTGTCGAGAAAGGTCTTGTGAATACTGTGGCTGACCTTTACAAACTCGGAGCAGAGCCTATTGCATCCCTTGAGCGAATGGGCAAAAAATCAGCCACCAATCTGGTCAATGCCTTGAAGGCCAGCCAGAAAACGACGCTGGCCAGATTTATCTACGGACTGGGCATTCGTGAGGTAGGTGAAGCGACTGCTCAGAGTCTGGTGGCTCATTATCGTGATCTTGAGGCGATCAAGTCAGCGACGGTCGAGCAGTTACAGGAAGTGGATGATGTCGGTCCTGTCGTTGCTGCTCATATAGAAACGTTTTTCAAGCAGGAGCATAATCTTGAAGTGATGGATGAACTGCTGAAAGTTGGCGTGCACTGGGATGAAGACACCGGACAGGAAGAGGATGTGGATCAACCCTTACAAGGTGAGGTTTGGGTGCTGACAGGAACCCTGCACACTATGACCCGGGATGAAGGCAAGGCCGTATTACAGAAAGTGGGCGCCAAAGTTACCGGCTCTGTCTCAGCAAAAACCACGGCGCTCCTGGCTGGAGAAAAAGCGGGCTCGAAGCTGACCAAGGCTCAAAATCTTGGTGTTCGTGTCGTTACAGAAGATGAGTTTATTGTTTTGATGCAGCAATGGGGAGTCTGATACGTGAAACGGGGACTGGCACTGATCATAATGATAACAGGATTTCTTTTTCTGACCGGCTGTGCCAGCACAACACCGCCTGCCAATCCCCATAACTTATGCAGTATTTTCAAAGAAAAGCGTAGTTGGTATCGACACGCTAAAAAAGCCAATGAAAAATGGGGGACTCCCATTCAGATCATGATGGCTATCATGTATCAGGAATCCTCTTATCGTCATGATGTCAGACCCCCCAGACCCTGGTTCCTGTTTATTCCATTGCCCAGAAATTCATCAGCCTACGGCTATGCCCAGGCCCAGGATGGCACCTGGGAAATGTACCTGAAAGAGAACGGTGGCTGGTTCAGGGGGCGGGATGATTTTGAGGATGCCATTGATTTTATTGGCTGGTATACCAACAAGACCCGTCGTATTAATGGTGTCTCTCTATGGCGTGCTGATTTGCTCTACCTGAATTATCATGAGGGTTGGGGTGGCTATAAGCGTGGGAGTCACAAGAAAAAGCCCTGGCTGTTGAATACGGCTAAAAAAGTCGACAGTCGAGCTTCAAACTACGGTGCCCAGCTTCGACGTTGCAGGCTCTGAACAAGAAGCCTATTGTCACTGAGATGTTGACTAATACATCAAAAATAACTGACCATCAAGGCTGAATAGCCGACCATCAAGGCTGTCCAGTCCACTCAAAGGATTGATCATGGAACCATCGATAGACGTCCAGGTATTGAAAACCTGGCAGACTGTCGGTGAAGTGGGCGTTACCACGGCACCGGTTGAATCCGCAGTGCCTTCACACTCTCCTGCCAATGGTAGTGGATCAACGGCTTTCAAGCCGTATTGTTTTGGTCGCCACCACCATGAAGGTGGATATTGTCGCCACGGATTGGCTGCCTGAAGATGGTTACAGGCCAGGGCCAGTTTAATGTGTCCTTCGATACCTATAGCTGTACTTTTTGAGCGTATCCGATTGCCTGCCAGATTAAAAAGGGGAGGTAACAAGTTGACTTTTGTATCATAATTACCCCTGAGAAAGAAACCATCTCTAAAACGAGCCGGTCTCGTTGAGAGAGGTTTCTTGCCCAGCATATTGTTGTTGATATCAACCGTGTTTCTGAAAATATCCATACTGCTCCCAGCCGGTAGGTAAAAGTCACCCGCGTGTGCCATCTCTCCCTGGAATATATTTTCAATAACAGCGATCTTCTGTAACTGCTGCGTACCGGCATAATAAATATCTATCCCTTTAGGAACAATATCACTCCCGTCGTAGAGTATGGATTTACCTATCATGACGTTATTGGCAAACTGCAGGCCCGAACCCTGGTTCACCGATGCATCAAGGGATCCTGCGCAAGAGAGGAAAAGTCCGGCCCGTCTGACAGACACATAAAACAGGTTATTTTCTACAATCAGTTTCCGGTTATAACAACCAGCATAAATAATAGAAAAAGCCCCCACATTGTTCTCAGGTCCAACGGGCTGGAAAGTAACATGCCTTATGTGACTGTCTCTCGTTTTATCGAAATCGTACATGTCATCAATCATGACCATAGACAGATCTTTAAAACCTGCATCAACTCTGATAACTATTTCAAAACCGTCGTCTGCTGCACCAATGATGTCCTGACCGTCCTTCAAAACTATTCCTTTATTAATAAGATACTCAATCGGGGTTTTATCCACCGGAGGGAGAGAGGATGTAGAAGTAGAAGACGCAGTAGACACAGTCTCGGAAGAGAGCAGGATAACAGTGTTCTCAGGAGCCCGTTTGATCGTCTCACTCAGATCCTCTGTCGGATCAGCAGCGAGAACAATACACTGTCGTCCCTTGACAAGTTCTACGTACTGGCGTAGCCGCTGCTGAACCCCCGGCGTTTGTGCTGGAAGAGAGTCACACAATACTGTCGGCAGAGGAGGATAGGGTGCTATAGAAGAAGAGGTTGAAGCTGGAGAAGAGTTGACGTTTGGAGATTGAGTCGTCCAGGCTTCTGCAAACAAAGCCATTAACAGGAATAAAGGGGCGACTAACCGGGCTAATAAATAGTGTTTCAGCATGATCATGCTCAGAACCCTTTGAAGCAATCGACATGAAGTCTAGACTCTGTATTTATACTTAGCCATCAAAAAAATTGTTCCATTCAGTGCTGTAAAAACTTTTCAGAATTTAATAAAAAAACCTTCTCCATTGGCAACGTTTACACATTGATTTCAATCACAGATCTCCGGGTAGATATTAAGCCCCACCCACGGCACAAAAACCTAATCTTGTTCGTCCTGAATAACCATCTCGTGCAGGGTGTTCAAGTCTGGCACTATCTGCCCGGAAGTCGAGCAGCTTCTTCGTATGTGAGAGCAGAGCCTTTCCTGCATTCATCAGGGATAAAATGATATTACCAAACAGCCGGGTTCCACTTTTCATCGCCTTACGCGTCGAGATTTCTTCAATCCAGCTCACTGCGCCAAAGCTGCCACTGCAGTCCAAATGTGTCGATTCGCTTGGATCGATTTTTGCTGACATACAGTACCATTTGAACAACGAAAGTTCCGAAGGAGGGAGGCTTGTTTCTTAAAGTGGAAAGCTTTGCCTTTATTTATGAAATATCTGGTCTAAAGTTGCTCGGGCTGTCTTAAAAAGGATTACAACGATAAGGAATATCTGTTTCGATTTTTAAATATTAGAAAGATTGAAATGATGAATACCTTAAGATCCGGGTTGGTAGTTGCTCTATTCTCAGCGGTTTATTGCTTCCCCTGTCATGTTTACGGCACGGGTGAGTCAGCGGGCAGTGATGTATTTACAGAAGTTTCAAGTTGCTCTGAATTAAACAGTCGTGCTGACAGGGACGTGTGCAGGCGTCATTTACCTGTTCTTAAAAATCTCATCAGGGAGAAAAGCAATCAGTCATCTTCAACAACTTGCCCGGCTATTTCCCGGAATGCGTTCTTAAGTACTTGCACAGACACTCCTCCAGGCTCTAAAGCGGTCAGGATAAGAAAAATATCCGCTACAACAAACAGACTGGGGCATGAGGTTTTTAGAACCATCCATCCGACCTTGTTTATCTTTGATGCAGAGCAAACGTCTGGAAATGGACAAGCTGCCGTTTATGAATTGCCAATGACCGGGCGTAGCAGGCACTTTTCCATAGGTTTCAGCAGTTTTCAGTTACCGGATAACTCTGCTTTTGTGGGGAATCGCATCGATATTCTGCCTGAGTTTGTTATTAAGGGACACAGCTGGTTCCATTACGTGATGTCGGCACCCCATAATGATTCTGTTTATTATCTGGCGAATATCAAGGTCGATTCGAGAAATCCTCTGGATACAGGCAAATCATTCACAGCAGTTGCCACAGTGCCTTCTGTCTCACCCCCGAGAAAACCACGTTATGTACCCGGAGGCGTTCTGAATCTCCGGGGTGCGGGTATCTTTGTTGCAGACAACATCAAGGTGGTGCTTGATCCGGTGGATAATCAGGTAGCGATCAAACTGGTAGAGTTGGGATGTACTGATCATGGTGATGGGAGAGGAACAGAAGAGAGTTTCGTCTATCGATTTATGCATTCTGAATTTGATCTCCTGCAAGGTATACAGAAATCAACACAATATCAAAATGCTGCGCTGACTGTTGATTGCTTTCAGAATAAAGGGCAAGTGCAGTTGACCATGAAAAACACTAAAACCGTCATATCCTTACCCACTGAAACGGCAACGCCTGCACCATTGAAAAGCAGTGGTGTGTTGTTCGATATGCACTTATGGCATAGAGAAAACGTTCTGCACCTGGTTGATTCTACTTATAACAGCATTGTTGATCAGTTTGGCAATGATCTATGCGCCGAGTCAGCCAATCCATCGGACCTTTTTCTCTATATGGGAGGTATCTCGGGTGGCAGGTACTGTTCTGATACTAAAGTAATCCAGGGAACATTCGGATTAAAAGGCAGAGACGAGGCATGGGGCTTGACAGGCGTTGATCAGGCTGATTCGCATAGATGTTCGACTGAATTGGCTAAACGTTACCAACTAGGATTTGCTTCAGTGAAGGCAGGGTCTTCGGCGAGATTTGATGCTGCCTGTAACTCCCCTATGCCGATATCCGATTCTACAACTCAATCACCCCACGTTACTGATACAGGTGCTATGGCTATGAGTAATACTGGCAGAAAAAGATTAAAACCAGGGCAGATAGTGTCTGCAGGTATTGGTGCATTGGTTGTGAATCAGGCCATTACCCATAGCTGGTTCTATTTTTCAAAACATATCAGGCAAGCCTCGGTAAGATACACCAGCCAGATGTTAGCTGCTACTTTAGGTTTGGGCATTCCGCTAGTCCAGCTGATTGAAGTGGTTAGAGATCTCCGGCCATATAAACGTAGATGCGGGTTATACACGAGGCCATCGAGGTGTGTCACATGTCTGAAAAGAGAATGAAATCATACACTGCTGTGTTCAGGTAATCCGCAGTAAAGCTGGCTGTTGTGTCGGGTAAACCGGTGACAGAAACTGCCGGATAGCTTGGGGTTAACTTACCGGCTTTCTCGTGATAATACCTGTCAGAGACTTGGGGCTCATTTCCTATTGCTGAAGACATGGCCTTTCTTTATCCAATTTCCGGTCTAGGATAAATAACGACTTTTCAAAAAGGATTGTCACGGCAAGGATACATCTGTTTTGGCTTTCAAATATGCGGCAGAGTGCAGTTATGAATAGCTTTAGATCGGGCTTGACGGTTGCTCTATTGTCAGTAGTGTTCGCCTTTTCTTGTCATGTTTTCCCCGCAGTTGGGCCAGCGGACAGTTCTGCATATACAGAGGTTTCAAATTGTTCTGAATTAACCAATTGTTTCGATAGGGAGGTGTGCAATCATCATTTGTCGGCTTTTAAGGCTCTCATCAGGGAAAAGAACAATCGGGCATCTTCAACAACAACTTCCCCGACTACGTCTTCAAATATTTCTCTACGCAGTTCTCCGAATCCTTCAGTGACTCCTTCATCAATCCCTGAAACAGTTAAGATAAGAAAGATATCGAGTACAACAGAAAAACTGACTCATGAGGCTTTTGAAACCATCTGTCCAACTTTGTTTATCTTTGATGCAGAGCAATCGCCCGGACAGGAACAACCGGCCGTCTATGAATTGCCATTGTCAGAGCCCGTTTCTGACAGCCATAGAAGAGTCAACAGTTTTCAGTTACCGGACAACTCGGCTTTTGTGGGGAACGGAGCGGATATCTTGCCTGAATTTGTTATTGAGGGAGGCTTACAGCGTCACTACGTGATGTCGGCAACCCATAATAATGCTGTCTATTATTTGGCGAATATCGAAATCGATTCCAGAAACCCTCTGGATATTGGTGTTTCATCAGCCACTGCTTCCTCAGGATATCCCGTTACAACCCCGACCACACAGGATTATATACCGGCGGGTATTCTGAATCTGAGGGGCGCGGGTATTTTTGTTGCAGTCAACATCAGGGTGGTGCTTGATCCAGCGAATAACGATATGAGGATCAGGCCGGTAGATCTGGGCTGTAGCAATCATGGTGAGTTTGGCACAGAAGAAAATTTCGTCTACCGATTTTTGCACTCTGAGTTTGATCTTTCACAAGGTGTACCAGGATCAACAGACACTCAAAACGCTGCACTGAATGTAAGATGTTTTCAGAAAACAGGGCAAGTGCAGTTGACTATGAAAGACACTAAAACCGTTATATCTGTACCCACTGAAACGGATACTCCAACACCCGACGCACCACAGAGCAGTGGTGTGTTGTTCGCTATACACTTATGGCCCAGAGAAAACGTTCTGAGCTTTGTCAATTCTACTTGTAACAGCGTTGTTGATCAGCTTGGCAATGATTTATCCATTGACTCAGCTCATCCGTCGGATCCTGATCACTATATGGGGGGCGACTTTGGCAATTACTGTCATGGCATCAAAATGATGAATGGGGCATTTGGATTAAAAGACAGAGAGCAGGCATGGGGTTGGGTATTGTTTGATCATGCTAGTGATCCTCGCTGTTGGGCCGTAAATGGGAAGAGTTATAGAGCAGGGTTTGCTTCAGTGAGCGCATGGTCTTCGGCAGGTTTTGATGTTGCATGTAATTGCACTATGCCAACAGCCATTTCACCTGCTTCATCACTTTTATCCGCTTCTTCTACAGTCTCTCCCTATACAACCCAGGTGGCCTACACTTCATCCAAATTTATTTCTGATGCAGATAATACAAGCGATCTGGTTCCGGTTATCAGTATTGTTGGCAAAGCTGAACCAAGAGAGTTGGAAGTGTCAGAAAAAACACCCACATGGGTGAAAGCATCCTCAGGTGCTGGCCTGTTTCTTGGGGGGCTTATAACTCAAACCTGGTTCTATTTTTCAAAACGGATCAAGCCGACCTGGATAAGGTATACCAGTCAGGCATTAGCTACAACATTGGGATTGGGTCTTCCCGCATTCCAGTTGTTACCAAAATGTATCAGTAGATTGAGAGGAAGGAGTGGATCCTTCACTCCATCGCCAGAACCAAAGATGTCAGAACTGGAAAAGCAACTGTAGCATGTTGCAAAAAAGCCTCCACAAGTCGGCGGTCTGTCAACAGTTGTCGGCTTGCTTATGGCAGTACTCTCGGAAAACTCCGAATCTCAGCCCGGTTGAATGATTTCTGATTTAAAGAAGGCTTGCCTTTATTTATGAAATATCCGGTCTAGGATTTAGGGCGACCTTAGACAGGATTATCAGGGCAAGGATGTCTATGTTCTGACTTTCAAATAGCAGACAGAGTGCAGTTATGAATAGTTCCAGATCCGGGTTCGCGGTTGCTCTATTGTCATCAATTTTTGCCTTACCTTGTCACGTTTACGCCACGGACGGGCCAACGGGTAGTTTCACGTATACAGATGTCTATAGTTGTTCTGAATTAACCAGTGATGATGATAAGGGCGTTTGCAGTCAACATTTACCAGCTTTTAAGGCACTTATCAGGGAAAAGAACAATCAGATATCTGCAACAAAACCTTTCACAAGTGTTTCCACAAATGCTTCTACAAGTGCTTCCACAACTGCTTCACCCAGTGCATCTCCAATTACTGAAACGGTCAGGATAAGAAAAATATCGGCTACAACAAGGCTGGATCATGAGGCTTTTCGGACCACCTATCCAACTTTATTTATCTTTGATGCTGAGAGATCATCCGGAAAGGGACAGCCAGCTGTTTATGAATTACCATTGACAGTAGCCGTGACTGGTCCTACCAGAGACGTAAAGAGTTTTCAGTTACCCGATAACTCAGCTTTTGTGGGGAACAGCATTAATGTTCTCGCCGAGTTTGTAATTGAAGGAGGCATACAGGATCATTATGTGATGTCGGCACCCCATAATGATTCTGTCTACTATCTGGCGAATATCGAAATTAATTCCAGAAACCCTTCAGACAGGGGCAGTTCATCAGCAACCGTTGCCTCAGAACTTCCCACCACTCAGATGCATAAACCTTCAGGTATTCTGGAGCTGGAGGGGGCAGGTATTTTTCTTGCAGACAATATCAAGGTGGTAATGGATCCGGCGGGTCATCATAAGGGCGTCCAACCGGTAGTGCTGGGATGTACCCATTTTAGGGATGGGAGAGGAGCAGAAGAGCAGTTCGTCTATCGATTTAAGGACTCTGAATTTTATCTCCTGCCAGGCACACAAGAAGAAATGGGTCCTCTGAACGCTGCATTGAACGTTCGCTGTTATCAAGCTGAGGGGCAAGTGCAGTTGACCATGAGAAACACTAAAACCATTATATTCGTACCCACTGAAACGGTCACTCCAACACCCGGTTTACCAACTGGCAGTGGGGTGTTGTTCTCTATATTCTTATGGCCCAGAGAAAACGTCATGCGCTTCGACAATTCTACCTGTAACACCGTCGTCGATCAGTTTGACAATGATCTAACCATTGGCTCAGCTTATCCATCGGATCCTGATTACTACATGGGTGACGTCTGGGGCAGCTTCTGTACTGATGTTAATATGATTCATGGCGCATTCGGACTAAAAGACAGAGAAAAGGCATGGGGGTGGTTTTTAGCTGATAAAGACAATAAGCTTAGCTGTGCGGCCTTACTGGAGAAGACTTATCGAGCAGGATTTGCCCCGGTGAGCACATGGTCTAAGGCAGGTTTTGATGTTGCGATTAATTGCCCGGAGTCCGCTATTGTCACTCAGATACCCTACAGTATTGCCACTCAGGTCTACAGTATTGATGTGGGTGCTCTGGCTGTGAATAGTACTGAGAGAACAGGATTAACCGAAGGGCAGAAAGTGGCCATAGGTGTAGGTATTGCCGGGTTTGTGGTGGATCAGGCCATTACTCAAAGCTGGTTCTATTTTTCAAAACGTATCAGGCAAGCCTGGATAAGGCATACCAGCCAGGCGCTGGCTGCTGCATTGGGTTTGGGTATTCCGCTGGTCCAGTTGATCCCATGTTTCAGTGGATTGAGAGGAAAGAGCGCAACTCAAAGCCTTTTGATAGAACCAACAATGTCAGAACTGGTAGCAAAGCAGCAGCAGTAGTTTGTTGCAAAAAAATCTCCACAAGTCGGTAATCTGGATGACTGAACAGCATTACCGGCTTCCTCATGGGAGTGCTCTTGAATCTGAGCCCGATTGAATGACTTTCCATTTAGACGAGGCTTGCCTTTATTTGTGGAATATTCGGTCTAGCAGCCTGTCGGACTTAAGGCTGTCCTACTGCGGTTGCAATAAATTGGTCTAAAAATTCCTGCTTCTTCGTCAAATAGCTCGCTATTCTCCTCAGAAGCAGAAATTTTTATCCTCAATTTCTTGCAATCCTCGCTACGGACGCTTAAGTCCGACAGGCTGCTAGGATAAATGGCGACGTTAAAGAGGGATTATTGCGGTAAGGATTTTCTGTTTTAGCATTTAAAAATGAGAAAGAGTGCTGTTATGAATAGTCCCGGATCCGGTTCTGTGGTTGCTCTGTTATCAGTAATTTTTGCCTTCCCCTATCATGTTTGCGCCGCAGATGGGTCAACGGATAGTTCCGGATATACAGAGGCTTCAAGTTGTTCTGAATTAACCAATGGGGTTGATAGGGACGTGTGCAGTTATCATTTACCTGCTTTTAAGGCGCTGATCAGGGAAAAAAACAATCAGGTATCTCCAACAACACCTTCTTCAACTATTTCACCCAGTGCTTCTCCAATTCCTGAAACGGTCAGGATAAGAAAAATATCGGCTACAACAAGGCTGGATCATGAGGCTTTTCGAACCATTTATCCAACTTTGTTTATATTTGATGCAGAGAGATTGTCAGGAAAGGGGCAGCCAGCCGTTTATGAATTGCCATTGACAGTGCCCGTCGCTGGCCATCTCAGAGGAGTAAAGAGTTTTCAATTGCCTGATAACTCAGCTTTTGTGGGGAACAGGATAGATATTTTACCTGAGTTTGTGACTGAAGGAGGCATACAGAATCATTACGTGATGTCGGCACCCTATAATGATGCTGTCTACTATCTGGCGAATATAGAAATTGATTCCAGAAATTCTCCAGAGAAGAGCCGTTTATCAGCAACAGCTGCCACAGAATACCCCGGCTCAACCCCGACCACACAGAAACATATACCTTCAGGCATTCTGTATCTGAGAGGTGCGGGTATTTTTTCTGCAGACAACATCAAGGTGATACTGGATCCGGCAGATAATCAGATAAGAGTCCGACCGGTAGAGCTGGGATGTACAGATTTTGCTGATGGAAGAGGAGCAGAAGAGCGCTTCGTTTATCGCTTTACGAACTCTGAATTTGACCTCCTGCAAGGCATACAAAGACTGACAACACCTCTGAACGCAGCATTCAATGTCTTCTGTCATCAAACTACAGGGCAAGTGCAGTTGACGATGAAAAATACTACAACCGTCATATCCGTGCCTACTCATGCTCCTGCACCCAGTTCGCCAGAAAGCAGTAGTGTGTTGTTCTCTATGATCTTATTCCACAGAGAAAACGTTATGCGCTTCGTTGACTCTATCTGTAACAGCGTCGTTGATCAGTTTGGCAATGACCTATCCATTGATCTGGCCAATCCATCGGATCCTGATCACTATATGGGTGGCATCTGGGGTAGTTTTTGTACTGATATTAATATGGTTCAGGGTGCATTTGGATTAAAAGACAGAGAACAGGCATGGGGCTGGGTTTTAGGTGATAGCAGTGATCAATATGGCTGTGAGGCCATGGAGAAAACTTATCGGGCAGAGTTTGCTTCTGTGAGCACGTGGTCAATAGCAGGTTTTGATGTTGCATGTAATTGCACTGCAACGTCTGATTGTACAACTCAGGCTCCCGACATTTCATCCACACTTCCTCCTGACGCAGGTGCTCTGATGATGAATAATACTGGTGAAGCAGGATTAACCCAAAGGCAGAAAGAGGGCATAGTCTTTGGCATAACCAGTTTTGTTGGGTATCAGGCTGTTGTTAATAGCTGGTTTTATCTTTCAAGCCGTATCAGGCAAGCCTGGATAAGGCATACCAGTCAGGTGTTAGCTGTTGTAATGGGATTTGGGATTCCGGCATTCCAGCTGGTACCACGATGTGTCAGTATATTGAGAGCAAAGAAAGCAGCCCATAATCTACTGTCAGAAGAAGTAATATTTGAAAAAAATCAACCGTAGATTGTCGTAAAAAATTACCAAAACATTGGTTCAACTCATCCTTCAGATCCTGATTACTATATGGGTATCATCTGGCAGAAAAATGACTGTTCTGACATTAAAATGATTCGGAGAAGCCCCCACTGGAATCGGCTTGCCGATTTGGTGGAGGGAGTATGTCACAGCGCTGTCACCGACATCATGGCAAGACTTCCAGAAGTGTGGGGCTCATTTCCTGTTGGGCAAGACGTTGTCTTTATTTATGAAAAATCCAGTCTAGGATAAGATAACGGTCTTAAAACGGATTGTCACAGCAAGCATACTTCTGTTTTGGTCGTTAAAAATGAGACAGGGTTAAGTTATGAATCTTTCCAGACCCGGTTTGGCGGTTGCTCTATTGTCAGCAATGTGTGTCTCTCCCAGTCATGTTTTCGCCATAGGTGGTTCGACGGGTAGTCCCATACTTACAGAGGTTTCAAGCTGTTCTGATTTAACCAGTAGTGTCGATAAAGGTGTCTGCAGTTATCATTTATCGGCCTTTAAGGAAATCATCAGGGAAAAGAACAGACAGTTATATCCAACAACACATTCCGTTAGTGCTTTCCCAACTATTAACCCGAATATCTCGCTAAGCACTTTTCCAGGTCGCTCCCCAGATGGCGCCTTAATCTCAGAGGCGGTCATGATAAGAAAAATATCGGCTACAACAAGGCTGGATCATGAGGCTTTTCGAACCACTTATCCTACTTTGTTTATCTTTGATGCAGAGCGATTCTCGGGAAAGGGGCTGTCTGGAAAGAGGGAGCCTGTCGTTTATGAATTACCATTGACCAGGGTCGTGAGTGACGGTTCCAGAAGAACCAGTAGTTTTCAGTTACCCGATAACTCGGCTTTTGTGGGGAACAGGACGGATATTTTGCCCGAATTTGTTGTTGAGGGAGGCATACAGAATCATTTCGTGATGTCAGCACCCCATAATGATGCTGTCTATTATTTGGCAAATATTGAAATCGATTCCAGAAATCCTTTAACAAAGGGCGCTATATCAACAGCAGCTCCAACAGGGCGCCCCGTTCCAAATCCCACCAAACGGGCTCATGTACCTGTGGGCATTCTGGATCTGAAGGGAGCAGGTATCTTTATGGCAGACAACATCAAGGTGGTACTTGATCCGGCAGATAATCGCGCTGAGACTAAACCGGTAAAACTGGGGTGTACAAATGATGCTGATGGGAGAGGAGCAAAGGAGAGCTTCATCTATCGATTTACGCACTCTGAGTTTGATCTCCTGCAAAGTACCCGAGGACCAAAAAATGTTCAAAACGCTGCATTGAATGTGGATTGTTACCTGAAAACAGGGCATGTGCAGCTAACCATGAAAAACACGAAAACAGTCATATCCGTACCCACTAAATCTGACACTCTGATACCCCGTCCGGCAGAAAACAAAAGTGTGTTGTTCTCTATGAGCTTATGGCCGAGAAAGAACGTTCTGAGTTTGGTCGATTCAACCTGTAACACCGTCGTTGATCAGCATGACAATGATTTATCGATCGACTTAATGAATCTATTGCATCCTCATCACTATATGGGGGGTATCGGGGGCAGCAGCAAATACTGTTCTGACATCAAAACAATTCAGGGAGCATTTGGATTAAAAGATAGAGAAGAGGCATGGGGTTTGACAGTTGTTCCTCACACCGATCTGCATAGCTGTTCAACTGAATTGGAGAAGAAGTATCAACTAGGATTTGCTTCGCTTAGTGAGTGGTCTGCTTCAGGCTTTGATGTTGTCTGTCATTGCACTACGCCAACATCGATTTTATCGACTTCATCCGGTTCATTCAGAGTTTCTCCATATACAACTCAGGTAGCCTACACTTCACCTGCAAAGATTTCAGGTGAAGGTGCTCCGGCTATTGAAGGTAATGGCACTAAAGGACTGACCGATGGGCAGAAAGCGGGATTAGGTATTTCCCTGTTTATTGCGGACCAGGGCATCGCTCATATCTGGTTCTGTCTTTCAAACCGTATCAGGCAAGTCTGGATAAGGCATACCAGCCAGTTGTTAGCGGCTGCAATAGGTCTGGGAATTCCGGCAGTCCAGTTGTTGATACCAAAATGTGACAGTGGGCTGAGAGGAAGAAAGATAGAACACATTCGATTGGCAGAACATGAGTCACCATTGTAGTTTGTCGTTGTTATTTTATATCAGAGAAGTCTTTGCCTTTATTTATTACATATCCGGTCTAGGCTGAATAATGATCTTAAAAAGGATTATTACGGTAAGGATGCTTCTGTTTTAACTTTTAAAAATTAAACAGAGTGCAGTTATGAATGTTTTCAGATCCGGGTTAGCAGTTGCTCTATTGTCAGCAATTTATGGCTTCCCTTGTTATGCTTTCTCCACAGTTGAGCCAACGACCAGTTCCACATATACAAAGGCTTCAAGTTGTTCTGAATTAACTCGCCGTATCGATAGGGATGTGTGCAATCAGCACATATCGGAATTCAAGGCTCTCATCAGGGAAAAAAACAATCAGATATCTCCAACAACATCTTCCTCAGGTCATTCTCTAATATCCGAAACGGTCAAGATAAGAAAAATACCCGCTACAAATACAAGACCAGATCTTGAGGTTTTTAAAACTGACGATCCAACCCTGTTTATCTTTGATTCAGAGCAAGTGCCTGGAAAGGGGCGGCAAGCTATCTATGAATTGCCATTGGCAGAGTCTGTTGATGGCCACGATGCAATCGTCAGTTTTCAGTTGCCGGATAATTCGGCTTTCGTGGGGAACGGAAGAAATGAAGTTCGGCCTGAATTTTTGATTGATGGAAGGATGCAGAATCACTACGTGATGTCGGCACCCCATAATAATTCTGTCTATTATCTGGCGAATATCGAAGTCGATTCCAGAAACCCTCTGGATACTGGCGGTATATCAACGACACTTCCCACAGGATCCCCCCATTCAACCCCGTCCAGTCGGAGTCATATGCCGGCAGGCATTTTGAACCTGATGGGGGCGGGTATCTTTGTTGCAGATAACGTCAAGGTGGTACTTGATCCGGCGAACAATCACGGGATGATTAATTCGGTAAAACTGGGGTGTAACGATGATCCTGAAACAAGAGGGGGAGATGAGCGTTTTATTTATCGATTTATACGCTCTGAATTTAACCTCCTGCAAGGCACCCTGGGAGAAACATATCGTCATAACGCTGCATTGAATGTTGAATGTTTCCAGGAAACAGGACAAGTGCAGTTGACCATGAAAAACACTAAAACCGTCATAAAGGTACCCAACGATGCGCCAACAGCCGATGTTCCGGAAATTGCAGAGAGCAGTGGCGTGTTGTTCTCCTTTAGTTTTCAGCGGAAGAGAGAAAGCGTTCTGCGTTTTGTCGATTCTACCTGTAACCGCATCGTTGATCAGCATGACAATGACCTATCGATTGACTCCGCTCTGCCATCGGATCCTGATCACTATATAGGTGGCTGGCACCATAATCATTGTTCCGATTTTCATGCGATTCAGGGAGCGTTTGGATTAAAAGGCATTGAGCTGGCATGGGGTTTGAAAGCCTTTGATTACGCCGACAGTGATAGCTGTTCGCATGGCGCCAAGAAGAGTTATCGATTAGGGTTTGCTTCACTGTACGTGTGGTCTACCAAAGGCATTAATGTTGCGTGTAATTGCACCATGCCAACATTTGCTTCATCCATTTCACCGACTGAATGGATTACTGCATCCACTGAAACCATTGCACCCACTGAATCCGCCGCAACTGTTTCATCCACAGTCTCTCCCTATACAACTCAGGTAGCCTACACTTCACCCGTGCTGATACCTGATCCAGGTGCTCTGGTTATGAATAGTACTGACACAGCAGGGTTAACCATTTCGGAGAAAGTCGGAGTGGGTCTTGGTGTGCTTGCGGATCAGGTCATTACTCATAGCTGGTTCTATCTTTCAAAGCGTATCAGGCAAGCCTGGATAAGGCATACCAGTCAGGCCTTAGCGGCTACATTGGGTCTGGGTATTCCTATGTTTCAGTTGCTAACAAAATTTGTCTGCGGGGTGAGAGAAAGACAGACAGAGCACATTCTATTGTCAGAGCAAGTGCCACCATTGTAGTTCCTCGTTGTAAATAGCCTGTGCCCTCCGGAGGGTGTTGCAAAACCCTCCACGAGTCGGAAATCTGTACTTTAAATCAGTATTACCGGTTTCTTGGTAACAATGTTTTTGACGCCCTGTCGGGTTTAATGGCTGATGATAGTTTGCTTCACTCTCATGCTTGCTGAAAGGCCTTAATGAATTCCATTTAAAGATTCAGGGGCGTGAGGCTCTTTGTCTATTGGAGAAGGTGTCCCCTTTATTTATGAAATATCGGGTCTAGCAGCCTGTCGGACTTAAGCGTCCGTAGCGAGGATTGCAAGAAATTGAGGATAAAAATTTCTGCTTCTGAGGAGAATAGCGAGCTATTTGACGAAGAAGCAGGAATTTTTAGACCAATTTATTGCAACCGCAGTAGGACAGCCTTAAGTCCGACAGGCTGCTAGGATAAATAGCGACCTTAAAGGGGGTTATCACGGTATAGATGCTTCTATTTTAACGTTTAAAGATTAGACAGGGTGCAGTTATGAATATTTCCAGATCTGGGTCAACAGTGGCTCTTTTGTCAGTAATCTATGCCTTCCCTTGTTATTCTTTCTCCACGGGAGGATCATCGGGCAGTTCTACATTTACAGAGGTTAAATATTGTTCCGAATTACCCGAAAGTGTCGATAGAGTGGTGTGCAGTCACCATTTGCCTATTTTTAAGAATCTAATCAGAGAAAAAAATAATCAGGTATCTCCAACAACTTCCTCAGGTGTTCACCTCATTCATCCCCCAATTTCTGAAAAAGTCAGGATAAGAAAAATATCCGCTACAACATCAAAGCTGGATAATGAGATTTTTGCAACCACCCATCCAACTTTGTTTATCTTTGATGCAGAGCGATCGCGAGGAAAGGGGCAACCGGCCATTTATGAATTGCAATTGTCAGATCCCGGCACTGGCAGTCCCACGAAAGTTAGCAGTTTTCAGTTACCTGACAATTCGGCTTTTGTGGGAAACGGAGAGGATATTTTGCCTGAATTTGTTATTGAGGGAGGCATTCAGAATCACTACGTGATGTCGGCACCCCATAATGATTCTGTCTATTATCTGGCAAAGATCGAAGTTGACTCCAGAAATCCTTTAGACAGCGGCAGTTCATCGACAGCCGCTGCTACAGGGTATCCCGCTACAACCCCGACCACAAAGAATCATATACCTCAAGGCGTTCTGGATTTGACGGGAGCGGGTATTGTTGTTGCAGACAATATCAAGGTGGTACTTGATCCGGCAGACAGTGAAAGTAAGGTCCAACCGGTACAACTGGGGTGTACGAATTTTGCTCATGAGAGAGGAGCAGAGGAGTACTTCGTCTATCGATTTACCCACTCTGAATTTAATCTCCAAAAAGGCGCACACAGATTAGCAGGCTCTGAAAACGCTGCATTGAATGTTGCATGTCATCAGGCTACAGGACAAGTGCAGTTGACTATGAGAGACACTAATACCGTCATATCTGTACTCACTGAAACTGACCCTTCAGCATCCGGATTACATTTAAGCAGTGGTGTGTTGTTTTCTATGAGACTCTGGCTCAGGGAAGACGTCCTGCGCTTTGTCGATTCTACCTGTAACAGTGTCGTTGATCAGTTTGGGAATGATCTATCGATTGACTCAGCTACCCCGTTAGATCCTGATCACTATATGGGTGACATCCGCGGCAGTTATTGTACTGATGTTAATATGGTTCAGGGAGCATTTGGATTAAAAGACAGAGAGCAGGCATGGGGTTGGATATTAGGTGATAATACCGGTGAACTTGGCTGTGCATCTTCATTGGAGAAGACTTATCGAACAGGCTTTGCTTCAGTGAGCGCATGGTCTACGGCAGGTTTCGAAGTTGCGTGTAATGGCACTATGCCAACATCCGTTTCAACCACATTCTCTCCAGATACAACTCAGCTATCTAATGTTTCACAGATAACTAATGCTTCACACATATCTGCCAGAGTGGTAGGTAACAAAAGCGCTCTGGCCATAAACAGTGATAGGACGGAAGGATTAACTGAAGAGCAGAGAACTGTTTTGGGCGCATGCGTTGGCTTTTTTTTATTGGATCAAGTCATTACCCAAGTCTGGTACTTTTATTCAAACTACATCACGCAAGCCAGGACAAAATATATCAGTCAGGTGTCAGCGGCTGTGTTAGGTTTCGGCCTTCCGTTATTCCAGTCGGCATCACCCTGTTCCGTGGGGATGAGACCACTTGTACAGGAGTTTCTATTGCTAAGCAAAGATCAACCGTAGTTTGTTATTGTTCATAGCCTGTCCCCGGGAAGGTAAAACCCTTAAGTCGGTAATATGGATTATAAAGCAGCATTACCAAACCCGTTGTGAAGCATCGCCTGCTTGGCTGGGCTGCGGGCAGTGATACAAGACAGGAACCCGCAGGGCAGCCATCCGCTTTTTTGTTCCATAAGCGTGGATGAGAAATCCAAGTCTGTGGGGTTTACTTGATGCTGGAAAAAACAGACGTCAAGAGGTTCGTTTTTTATTGGAGAAGGCTTTACCTTTATTTATGAAATATCCGGTCTAGGATAAATAACGACTTTAAAAAGGATTGTTATAGTAAGGATGCTTCTGTTTGAGCGTTAAAAACTGGACAGAGTGCAGTTATGATTATTTCCAGATCCGGGTTAGCAGGTGCTCTTTTGTCGGTAATTTATGCCTTCCCCAGTCATGCTTTCACCAAAGGTGGGTCAACGGGTGGTTACAGGTTTACAGAGGTTTCGGGTTGCTCTGAATTTGCCAGCACTGTCGACAGAGAGGTTTGCAGTCATCATTTGTCGGTTCTTAAGGATTTAATCAGGAAAAAGAACAATCAGGTATCTTCGACAAAACCTTCCCCAAGTGCTTCTCCGATTCCAGAAACGGTCAAGATAAGAAAAATTTCGGGTGCAACATCAAGGCTGGATTATGAGGTTCTTCGAACCTTCCACCCAACCTTGTTTATCTTTGATGCAGAGCGTTCATCCGAAAAGGGGCAGCGAGCTGTTTATGAATTGCAATTGTCGGAGCCCGTCACTGGCAGCTCCGGAAGGGTCAACAGTTTTCAGTTACCGGATAATTCGGCTTTTGTGGGAAACGGAACGGATATTCTGCCTGAATTTGTGATTCAGGGAAGCACAGAGAATCAATACGTGATGTCGGCAACCCGTAATGATTCTGTTTATTATCTGGCGAATATCGAAATCAATTCCAGAAATCCCATAAAGGCAGGCCGTTCAACAGCAACAGTTACTACAAGGAACGCTGGGGCAACCCCGACCAGAAAATATCACACACTGGCAGGTATTCTGGATCTGAAGGGAGCAGGTCTCTTTGTTGCAGACAACATTAGGGTGGTACTTGATCCAGCGAATAATAACAGGAGGATTAAGCCGGTAAATCTGGGTTGCACTGACGATGCTGACGGGATAGGACCAGAGGAACCTTTCGTCTATCGATTTATGCACTCTGAATTTGCTCTTTTACAGGGCGTGCAGGGATCAAGGTATGCTCAACCGGCTGCAATGAATGTTGAATGTGATCAGAAAACAGGGCAAGTGCAGTTGACGATGAAAAACACTAAAACAGTCATATCGGTATCCTCAGAAATGGATACTCTTACGCCCGGATCGTCACGAAACAGTGGTGTGTTGTTCTCTATTAGCTTATCGTCCAGAGAAAACGTTCTGAGCTTTGTTGATTCTACCTGTAACAGCGTCGTTGATCAGCACGGCAATGATCTGTCCATTGATACAGCTCGTCTATCGGATCCTGATCAATTCATGGGTCGCGTCTATGACAGTACCTACTGTTCTGATATCAAAATGATAAATGGAGCGTTTGGATTAAAAGAAAGAGAACAGGCCTGGGGTTGGATACCTTTTAAATATCCCGATCAGCACCCCTGCTCGTCTGATTCAGAGAAGCGTTATCGAGCAGGATTTGCGCCAGTGAGCGCATGGTCTTCGGCAGGTTTTGATGTTGCCTGTCATTGCACTATGCCAACATCCGCTTCATCCACAGTCTCTCCCTCTACAACTCAGGCAGCCTTCACTTCACCCGTACTTATTTATGATGCAGGTCATCCGGAGGGGCTGGTTATGAATAATACTGTCACTGCAGAATTAAAGGGTTTAGGAGCATTAGAAAATTTAACCACATTGGAAAAAATGGGCGTAGGTGCGGCCCTGCTTCTTGGCGATCAGACTATTACTCAAATTTGGTTCCATCTTTCAAAACGAATCAGGCAGGCTTGGATAAGGCGTACCAGTCAGGTGTTAGCGACTATTCTGGGTTTGGGTCTTCCTGCAGTAGTCCATGTGGTACCAAAATGTTTTAGTGGATTGAGAGGAGGGCGTAATCTATTGGGAAATAAAGACTTCTCGAAAGATCCAGCTCTACTCGATCCTGGTAGACTGTAGTTTTTGTTGTTATATCCCGCCCGTTGCAGGTGTCGTAAAACCTATCACCAGTCGGTAATCTGGATGATAAAGCAGCATTACCGACTTCCTTATGACAGCACTTTTGCTCCTCAGACAGGTTCGATGAATGATGACGGTTCTAGCAGCCTGTCGGACTTAAGGCTGTCCTACTACGGTTGCAATAAATTGGTCTAAAAATTCCTGCTTCTTCGTCAAATAGCTCGCTATTCTCCTCAGAAGCAGAAATTTTTATCCTCAATTTCTTGCAATCCTCGCTACGGACGCTTAAGTCCGACAGGCTGCTAGTCGTTCTCACTGTCTTTATTTATGAAATATCCGGTCTGGGATAAATAACGGTCTCAAAAAGGATTGCCATGGTACGGATGCTGTTGTTTGAACGTTTTAAAAATGAGGCAGAGTGCGCTTATGAATAGTGCCGGACTCTGGTCAGCGGTTGCTGTATTGTCAGCGATTTGCGCCTTCCCTTGTCATGCTTTCACTGCCGGTAGCTTAACGGGCAGTTCCGCATTTACAGATTTTTTAAGTTGTTCAGAGTTAGTCAGTAGTGTTGATAGAGATGTGTGCAGTCATCATTTAGCTGTTTTTAAGGCTCTCATCAGAGAAAAGAATAATCAGATACCAGCGGTAACATCTTCCCCGAGCACTTCCTCAGGCATTCCCCGTAGTTCTCCCCCGGCTGCTGCTGCAATTTCTGAAACAGTCTTGATTAGAAAAGTATCCGCTACAACATCAAGGCTGGATCATGAGGCTTTTCGAACCACTTATCCAACATTGTTTATATTTGATGCAGAGCAATTGTCAGGAAAGGGACAGCGAGCCGTTTATGAATTGCCATTGACAGTGCCCGTCACTGGCCGTCTCAGAGGCGTAAAGAGTTTTCAATTGCCTGATAACTCAGCTTTTGTAGGGAGCAGGATAGATATTTTACCTGTGTTTGTGATTGAAGGAGGCACACAGAATCATTACGTGATGTCGGCACCCTATAATGATTCTGTTTATTATCTGGCGAATATCGAAATCGATTCCAGAAATCCTTTGGATACCAGAGCTTCATCAGCCACTGCTACCACAGGATACCCAGATAAAACCCCAACTAAACAAGATCATATACCGGCAGGTATTCTGTATCTGAGGGGCGCGGGTATTTTTGTTGCAGACAACATCAGGGTGGTGCTTGACCTGGCGGATAATCACAGGAGCGTCCAACTGGTAGAGCTGGGGTGTATCAATTTTTCTGATGGAAGAGGAACAGAAGAATTCTTCGTCTTTCGATTCATGCACTCTGAGTTTGATCTTTTACAAAGTGTACCAGGATCAAAAGACACTCAAAGCGCTGCACTGAATGTAAGATGTTTTCAGAAAAAAGGGCAAGTGCAGTTGACCATGAGAAACACTAAAACCATTGTATTCGTACCCACTGAAACGGTCACTCCAACACCTGGTTTACCAACTGGCAGTGGGGTGTTGTTCTCTATAATCTTATGGCCCAGAGAAAATGTCCTGAGCTTTGTTGATTCTACCTGTAACAGCGTCGTCGATCAGTTTGGCAATGATCTAACCATTGGCTCAGCTTATCCATCGGATCCTGATTACTACATGGGTGACGTCTGGGGCAGTTATTGTACTGACGTTAATATGGTTCAGGGAGCATTTGGATTAATAGACAGAGAGCAGGCATGGGGGTGGATATTAGGTGATACCGGTGAACATGGCTGTGAATCTTCATTGGAGAAGACTTATCGAACAGGTTTTGCTTCAGTGAGCGCATGGTCTTCGGCAGATTTTGATGTTGCATGTAATTACGCTGTGCCAACAGCCATTTCATCTGCATCATCATTTTTGTCCGCTTCTTCTTCAGCCTCTCTTTATACAACCCAGGTGGCCTACACTTCATCCAAACTTATTACTGATGCAGATAATACGAGCGGTCCGGTTATTAGCATTGCTGGCACAGCTGAATTAAGAGGATTTGAAGTACCAGAAAAAACACCCACATGGGTGAAAGCATCCATAGGTGCTGGCCTGTTTCTTGGAGGGCTGGCTATAACTCAAACCTGGTTCCATTGTTCAAAACGTATCAAGCAGACTTGGATAAGGTATACCAGTCAGGCATTAGCTGCAACATTGGGATTGGGTCTTCCCGCACTTCAGTTGTTACCAAAATGTGTCTGCAGATTGAGGAGAGATACAGTCGATATTCCATTGAAGGAGCGCGATCTGCCGCAGTTTGTCATAAACTCATGGCTATTCGAGAGTACTCGGTCACACAATCCGGCAGCATCCGGCCAGTGATTCCAGTACATCCGGCCACCCCGCTGAGGCGGTGCCCGAATTTGAGTCTGAGTACTTCACGAATCTTGCGCATGGGCAGTCTCTACATGTTGCTACCCGCTCTTCCTTGACGAGGTCTCAAGTTATAGTTATGAATAGTCACAGGCTTGGCTTAGCGGTTGCTTTATTGTCAGCAATTTGCGCCTTCCCTTGTTATGCTTTCATTGCCGGTAGCTTAACGGGCAGTTCCGCATTTACAGAGTTTTCAAGTTGTTCAGAGTTAGTCAGTAGTGTTGATAGAGATGTGTGCAGTCATCATTTAGCTGTTTTTAAGGCTCTCATCAGAGAAAAGAATAATCAAATACCACCGGTAACATCTTCCCCGAGCACTTCCTCAGGCATTCCCCGTAGTTCTCCCCCAGCTGCAGCTCCAATTTCTGAAACAGTCAGGATTAGAAAAGTATCCGCTACAACATCAAAACTGGGTCATGAGGTTTTTCAAACGGTCTATCCAACCTTGTTTATCTTTGATGCAGAGCAATCGCCCGGAAAGGGACAGCCAGCGGTTTATGAATTGCCATTGTCAGAGCCCGTTTCTGATAGCATCAGAAGAGTCAACGGTTTTCAGTTACCGGACAACTCGGCTTTTGTGGGGAACAGAGTGGATATCCTGCCTGAATTTGTTATTGAGGGAGGCATAGAGAGTCACTACGTGATCTCGGCAACCCATAATGATTCTGTCTATTATCTGGCGAATATCGAAGTCGATTCCAGACATCCTTTGGATAGCGATGATTCATCAGCAACGGCTACCACAGGAGACCCTGGTACAACCCCGGCCACAGGGGATTATATACCGGCGGGTATTCTGGAACTGAGGGGCGCGGGTATTTTTGTTGCAGACAACATCAGGGTGGTACTTGATCCAGCGGATAACGATATGAGGATCAGGCCGGTAGATCTGGGCTGTAGCAATTATGGTGAGTTTGGCACAGAAGAACATTTCGTCTACCGATTTTTGCACTCTGAGTTTGATCTTTTAAAAGGTCTACCAGGATCAACCAACACTCAAAACGCTGCACTGAGCGTAAGATGTTTTCAGAAAAAAGGGCAAGTGCAGTTGACTATGAAAAACACTCAAACCGTTATAGCTGTAACCACTGGAACGGATCCTCCAACACCCGTTTCACCACAAAGCAGTGGTGTTTTGTTCTCTATATACTTATGGCCCAGAGAAAACGTTCTGAGCTTTGTCGATTCTACCTGTAACAGCGTCGTTGATCAGTTTGGCAATGATTTATCCATTGACTTAGCTCATCCGTCGGATCCCGATCACTATATGGGGGGCGTCTTTCGCAATTACTGTTCTGGCATCAAGATGATGAATGGGGCATTTGGATTAAAAGACAGAGAGCAGGCATGGGGTTGGGTATCGTTTGATGATGCTGGTAAACGCCGCTGTTGGGCTGTCAATGGGAAACGTTATAGAGCAGGATTTGCTTCATTGAGCGCATGGTCTTCGGCGGGTTTTGATGTTGCATGTAATGGCACTATGTCAACAGCTATTTCATCTGCTTCATCATTTTTATCCGCTTCTGCTATAGTCTCTCCCAATACAACCCAGGTAGCCTACACTTCATCCAAACTTATTTCTGATGCTGATAATACGAGCGGTCCTGTTATTAGTATTGTTGAGGGATGGTTGACAAATGGGTGTCCATGCAGCCACATCGCTTGCAAAGCCCTGATATTACTGGGTGTTTTGAATTTTTTGTTTTAGCTTGAATTGCCAATTCCGCTACAACCCAGGGAATATGGGGACTGAGGGCGTTGAAGAAAACGACCGTTTTCGTTTGACACATAGGACCGATGAAAAGGTACGGGTTTCAGGCCTTCCGCTCCATGGAGTGTGTCGAAAAACCTCCGGTTCCCATGCTTTTAGGCCCTGTGGGTCCCAGCATGGGAACAAGTTGTTGGAGTTTTGCGACACCCTCTGTGGGGCGGGGTAACTGATTTATGAAAAAAGCCTGATCTTTTAAGAGTGGTTGATCATAGACTCATAGTGCTGAGCTTCTTTGGCAGGAATAATATTCACACTCTCGGTTTGAGGATCAAAAACAATAGCGACTTCACCGGATTTCAATAACCCGATTACCTGCTGAATACGGCTTTCCTGATCCTGGTCAAAACCGTTGTCAGTCCCCTCCCGGCTGACAAAATCGGCAATCAGATGGTTCAGTGTCTCTGCGTTCAATTCCTGATAGGGAATGATCATTCTTAAACTCCTAAAGATGACCGTAAGGTTCCAGGTCGGTGACCAGAAAGTGATCGCCCCTGGATTCCCAGACTACATTAACGTCCCAGAGTGCAGAGCCATGTCTGCGTCCTGTTGTATCTCTTAGGTACGCCGGGCGTGGGTCCTGGCCCAATACTTGTTTAATCAGTTCCACCAGAGAGCGTCCGGTCTGTCGTTCATAGATCTGGCACTTGATCATGGCCACTTCACTAAATTCCACTTCTGCCATAACCGCCGGTAAAGGTGCAAAGCCACCTTTAGCTTCTGGTAGCGCATCGGCGTAAGGCAAGTAAGGTTTGATATCAATGATGGGTGTGCCGTCCAGCAGGTCAGCTTCTGTTAGTCTTAGTACCAGCTTGCCGTTTCCGGACTGGATGCCCTTCAGTTTTACCACGGAGAGGCCAATGGGATTGGGACGGTGGGTCGAACGGGTGGCAAAAACTCCCATGCGTTGTTTACCGCCCAGACGAGGAGGGCGAATAGTAGGACGCCAGCCTTCATTCATGGTTTCGTGAAAAATAAAATGAACCCAGAGGTGAGAGAAACCTTCCAGACCACGCACCAGATTCTCCTGGTTGAAGGGGGGTATCAGTTCCAGCTCTGACTCTGCCGCTGTGACAATGCCTGGTTGGCGGGGAATTCCAAATTTTTGCCGATAGCAGGAGTGAATCACTCCAATTTGTTCAAACTGGAAACTGTTTTTGCTCACACTGAACCCGTAATCGTTGTCTTGATCGGGCAATATAATGGAAAACTGAAGCTCATAACAGGTATTAGACTGACAAGGGGAACTATTGCTCCGGAGATGGTCAGCGGTGCCTGAACAGGATTTGCGAAGAATAGAAAGGTCAGGAGCCTGATAAAGAAGTCATTCTCAGGCTCCTGCTTGACTCAGGGAGTCTTTTTTTTCCAGAACGTGGCCTGAGCAACCGTATGCTGGTGCTTTCTGGCGGTTTCCCGGATGACAAAAGGAATATCTCTGGGTGGTTTGATTTCCTCAAAGTGTTGGCTTAGAACTCTTCTCAGCCCGTCATAGGTTGTGAGGGCTTCACCATTCTCGCGTATTCCACCCAGCCATTTCTCTTTTGACGTGTATTCTTCCAGCCAGGTGTAAGGCGAGGTCAGCACCAGCAGTCCCTCCGGGCGGATTCTCTCATGTACAGAAGACAGGAATTTATGGGGATCATTCAGTCGGTCAATCAGATTCCCGGCAAAGATCAGGTCATAGTTGTTGTACTTGGGTTTGAGGTTACAGGCATCGCCCTGGGTAAACAGCACACGACTGACATCAATGTCATCGGCAAAATCTGTCAGTTTGGCTTCACGGTATTCACCCAGTTCGCCCTCGGAAGGTACAAAGTATCGAATTTTTCCGTTCTGCTGAAGCTTCGCGGCCGCAGAGATAAAACGAGCTGAGAAGTCGATACCGTCTACATGATTGAACCAGCGGGCCAGCTCAAAACTGCTTCGCCCTACCGAGCAGCCAAGGTCCAGTGCCCGGGTGCAATTATGGTCTTTTAGCAATTCATGGCAGACCCTGGCACAGGCCCTGGGGAAGTTTTCAACGCCAAAGTAGCTGTCGCCATAATGGAATTCCAGGTACTGAGCCACCAGTGCATCGGTTTCATAGGGGTTCTGGCTGGTATTATGTTCAGCGGTGGATTCAACATAGCGAAAACCGGCGTGCTGGAAAAAATGCCGTCTGAAGGCATACCGCGAATCCCGAATTGCATAGTTGCCTGTCGAGATCCAGCAGCCACCCTTAATCAGGTTATGCCTGCCATCAAATGTGGGGGTTGAAAAGTCATCATAGTAGGGATGAACCCTGAAGCCTTCAAAGGCATCAATGGGTGTCGTTGTCCATTGCCAGACATTGCCAATGACATCATAAAAATCCCCAGTCCTGAACTGGTTAACCGGGCAGGAGGAGGCCCAGTATTCAAGGTTGATGTTGCCCGGAGCCTGTTCCCAATAGGGTTGGTCTGTTTCAATGGTGTCTCTCAAACAATACCATTCAGCTTCAGATGGCAGTTGTATTTGCAGGCCTGTCATTTCTGATTTCCATCGGCAGAAAGCCTGAGCTTCGTGACAGTTGACATCCACAGGCCAGTTCCAGGGCATGTCTATTTCTTCCAACATGGCCCGGTATCGGTAATTTTCATCACCGGGAACCCAGAACTCAGGGTGTATGGCTTCGGCAAAGGTAGCCCATGCCCAGCCCTCATCGGTCCAGTATTTTTCGGTGTTGTATCCGTCATCCTGAACAAACTCAAGAAACTCCTGGTTGCTGACCAGGTACTGGCTGGCCTTGAAGGCAGGGATACTTTCTTCATAGTGACCATACTCGTTGTCCCAGCCATAAAGGGCATGATCAAAGGGTTTTCCGAGAATCTGGTGGCCACCCGTATGTTCAATTAACTGATTTTCCGGGGCGGCCCCTGAACTTTTACAGGGTTGCCAGTTCGGGTGGGGCGTGACGTAAGCCAGAGGTAGCTGACGAATCAGAACCGATGAGGTTTCGAGGTGGATGCGCTCATGCTCAATGCCCATCATGATTAGCCAGGCCGGACTTTCCCAGGTGATGGGTACGTCCAGAGGCATGTTTTCAATAAAATCAATGACCCGTGCCCTGACCTTTCGACGGTATTCTTTCATGGCTGGAACCGTAGGCCAGTCGTAGTTATTTTCGTCCAGATCATCCCAGGACATTTCATCAACGCCGATGGCCACCATTGCTTCGATGTCCGTATCTACCCGTTCGTTAATCAGGCGGGCAGCAATCAGCTTATTGATAAAAAATGCTGCCGTATGGCCGTAGTAGAAAATCAGCGGGTGTCTCTGGGAAATGGCTTTGCGGTAAAAAGCTTCATCATTGGTGAGTGTTTCAAAAAGACGGTCGTAAATATCGTAGGTTTCGCAGAAATACTGATTCAGTTCCTGTCGTTTTTCTTCCGGGGTACCTGAGTCGAGAATCAGTGTTCTTGTCGGGATCGGAAGTGGCGGAGTGTTTTCTGTAGGCGTCATCTTCAGCACGAGCTAATCTCCAAAGCATTTGATGAATGCTGTCCGGTTTGATCAGAGTCTATTAAAGTATCCTATATGGTTTAGAGCTTAAAGGCAGAAGTATCAAGATTGACAGATGTGTCAATGTTAGCAGATTAACTCATAAAGGCTTTGCTGTCTGAGCCATCCGTTATCAAAGTGGCGGGCCATCATCAGCAAGTGGGTGTTCTGAAAAGTGTTGAAAGGGCCGTCATTTATTCAATGACAGCCCGACATTTAATTACGCCAGTCAGGATTTCAGATTGGCTACTGCTGCCTTGATCCTGCGGATGCCTTCTTCCAGAGTGGAGCGGCTGCAGCCAAAGTTCATTCTCAGGTAGTCACGGTCTCCAAACTGAGCGCCGGGGGAGAAGCCGACACCGGCCTCTTCAAAGAAACGGTGAGGATCATCCAGTCCTAATTCGCTGACGTTAATCCAGGCCAGGTAGGTAGACTGAAGAGGCAGCATAGTTAGCCCCTCAATACCGTTGATTTCAGACATCAGCAGGTCGTGGTTACCCCGCAGATAGTCCAGCAGACTCTGGCGCCAGGGTTCACCGTGCTCATAGGCGGCCCTGGCCGCCGTGAAACCCATCAGCATGTTATCCGGATCAGGGACAATTCCTTTGCGAACTCTCTGGAACTCCATACGCAGTGTGCCATCCGGTATTATGGCAAAGGCGCAGCCTAAGCCGGCCACATTAAATGTCTTGGAAGGAGACATCAGGGTGATGGAGGTGTCACGGGTGAAGTCACTCAGACTGGCGTAAGGTATGTGCTCGGCGTTGCGATCAAGAATAAGGTCGCAATGCACTTCGTCGGAGCATACGACAATGTTGTACTTTTTGCAGAGTGCCTCGATAGTCTCCAGTTCTTTCCGGCTGAGCACGCGGCCATTGGGGTTCTGTGGGTTACACAGCATCAAGAGTCGGGTGTCTTCGGTGATCTTGCTTTCAAATGCCTCCAGATCAAACTGCCACTGATTATCCCTGATAACCCAGTCCAGTCCGATCATTTCGCGCCCACCCAGCTTGGGAGCCATCAAAAAGGGATAGTAAACCGGTAGAGGCACGGCAACGGTTTCTCCGGGACCGGCAACACTCCTCACCGCAATATTGAGTGCCGTTACCAGCCCGGGCAGCCAGACGATCCAGTCTCTTTCAATCTGCCAGTCGTAGAGGTTATGCATTCGCTCGACAATGCGTTCTTCCAGGCCCTCATCGGCCAGGGTATAGCCAAACACACCATGTTCAACACGTTGTTGCATAGCTTCAATGATTTCGGGGGCGGATTTGAAGTCCATATCCGCCACCCAGAAAGGCAATATATCTCTTTCCTTGTAGCGATCCCACTTCAGGCTTGAGGTATGAGTTCGGTTGATAAAAGTATCGAAATCTGTGGACACGAATACTTCCCTTGGTATTGGATTGAATCGGTTGTAACGATACTACCTGCAGCCAGTCTTTTTTGAAATGGGATTTATCGGGACGACTATCTTGAAAAACACCGCCGGGAAGTGCAGCCAATTTTATCCGTTTTGCTGCCTCGCTGGTCGGCTGAGGAGGGCAATCCCTTCCCGGAGGCTGGAAAATCAAGATGTTGTAGACAATGCTCAGAGAACCTTAAGTTTCTGTTTGGAGTGGTACCGGGTTGATTTCCAGAGGCGTTGTCTATTCACTGGTGTCGGGGGCATTGCTGGGAAGTTTGATCATTCTTCCTGAATGGATGTCGGAATATACGGCTATAGAACTGGTAGCAGGACGCTTTACAGCATTTGGTCTCTGGATCTCTATGATCGTTCTTTTTCGTCGCGAGATGATTCAAAGAGCCCGGCTGGGTGATATCCAGAAGTGGGTTTGGGTGGCCCTGCTGACTAATGTTCTTTATTACCTTTTTCTTATTATCAGTATCCGAAGCCTCGGCGGAGTCTTTGCCTGTATTCTGATGGCCGCTTTACCCATGATTTTTCAGAAATGCTTTTTGACTGGAAAAGCTGGCAGTCAGCTCACTATTCCTTTACTGCTGTTGATTGGAGCGCTGTTTCTGTTGATGTCCCAGAAGTTTGATCAGGTTTCTCCGGACTCACATGAGCAGAGTATGGCCAATGGCTTGTTCTGGTTACTGTTGGCGAGCATCAGCTGGCTCGCAGGTACCCGCATACAACTGTTAATGGCCATTGAACATCCCGATATTGGTCCTTCCGATCGTTATCTGTTAACCGGATTAGGCTCTATGTTGGCACTCCCCATGATTTATCCACTGACCTGGCTGGACCATCCCGAATTTACCCTCTTTTCGAAAGGTGTTGCCAATATTGACTGGGCTTACTTCGGAGGAGGACTGCTGTTGGCAGGCGTATTAGCCACCGGTTTGGCCCGGATATGCAGACGCAAGGCGGTGTTGCATAACAGTGATTCAGGATTTTATCCCTGTACATCGCTGGAAGTTTTATTTGGAGTACTTTTTGTCTTTATGCTGGAGGGGCGCATACCCAACGCTCAGGAGTGGGCCGTCATTGCCATTCTGGTTTGGGGTATGGCCCTCTTTTACCGGAGTCGAACTGCTTCTCAGTTCAATACCAGCTCGGGATAGCTGCTTCTGATCTCTTCCCGGTTGCCCCTGAAAAGAATTCTTCCTTGTTTTTGCTCCAGTTGATATTCGTACATGGGGTCGTAGTAGCCCACCAATAACTCCTCAATCAGTGGCCGGTAACCATCAATGATGCCATGAACTTCATGCTGCAAAAGAGCTGAGGATAGCAGTTCTCCCAGCGCCTTATAGCGGGCTCCACCCAATCTTTTACGAATCCGGTAAAGGCTGTCAGCCAGGCCCTGGCTAAACCGGGCGAAGCCCTCTTTTTTACCATAAACCGTCTCGAATTCGGCCAGATTATCACGGACATACTCCTGGAGAGCTATCTCTACACGATCTTTGATGAACGTTTCCAGCAGAATGATCGGGGATTGCTGCATCTTGTCCCTGAATGCCCGGGACAGACCGCAACGCCCGATCAGCTTGCTTTCGTCTTCCAGAAGTACCGATCGGCCTGGTTTAAAATGGCGGTGCTTGAGCATGGCGATAGAAAGGCGGCTTTCAAAGTCAATTTGGGTGGGCTGGCCACCGTAACGGCGACCGAAGCTCGATCCTCGATGATTGGCCAGACCTTCCAGGTCAATACTGTCTTCAATGTCATGAATCAGACGAGTTTTGCCGGTACCGGTTTTGCCAGCGAGAATCATAAAGGGAATATCATCAACAGACTGTTCCAGTTCATCAATCAGGAATCTTCTCATGGCTTTGTAGCCCCCCTCGACCAGAGGGTAGGGATATCCGGACTCTGCCAGCCAGGATTGGCTGATATGAGAGCGCTGACCGCCGCGAAAACAGAATAGGTAGCCATCTGGGTGTTGTTGAGCAAATTGCTGCCAGAGAGTCACTCTTTGAGTACGAACATTGTCAGTGGCCAGCTCATAACCCAAAGAGAGAGCTGCTTCCTGCCCGTACTGCTTGTATTCAGTACCAATCACTTTGCGTTGGTGATCGTCCAGAATAGGCAGATTGGTCGCCAATGGAAATGAACCCTTGCTGAATTCAACGGGGGCCCGAACATCCATCAGGGGGGCATCATTCAGGAACAGTGAGAGGTAGTCGGTAGTATCCGGGCGTTGTTGGGTCATATAATTCCGTTGCAGCCTGACGGGGGTGGGCTGGCTTATTGTCCAAAAGCGCAATAGTTTGGCTGCAACCTGTCTGTTCAGGCAAGTACGGATTGTCTCTAATGGGTTTAGAAGAGTGAAACCTACACCGGACTTTTTTATCCTTTTCGCTCTAATACACCATCCTGACCTTTGAAAAGACAACCTGAAAGTCCACTGGAGATCATGTATGGGTATCAGAACTGAGATGCATCCAGATCAATTATTATCTGACCCGTGCCTGAGGGTTCAACTCTGTAGATAAAACGGTAGAGGCTTGCCAGCGATACGAATGTAAAAAAGCCCAGACCGGAGGCTACGGTAATAATCGTGGGGTTGGGTTGATATCCAAAGGGAGCAATAACCGACATTGGCAGTTTTTCATGACTAAGTATCTCATAATCACCACCAACAGTTATATTTTTGTCTATATTCCAGAGCGTGCTGGATTCACCGGCAAGTCTTTCAAAGTTATGCCAGGCTCTCGAGAACAGTCCGGCCCCCAGAGTGGCGATTAAAGTCCATGCGAATGCTTTCGCATAGGGGTTGTTGGTCCGCTGATAGCAGAATAAAGGTTGTGCAGCAATGAATGCCAGAGGGATGCCAGAGAAAGCAATGGCTGCGTACTTTTTATCAAGAATCAGCGGTAAAGTAATGAGAGCACCTCTTCCGGTTTCGCGAAAGGTGTTTGAGACAACATTTATCAGTAATCCTGACAAGACGAGTTCTTTTCGACCTGCAACCCCTCCTGCGATCCCGAGAGCCCAGCCACCGAGGCTCAGGCCGGCTTTTAATCTTGTTAAGCCTTCAACAACTGCAATCCATTTCTCGGGGATTTTCTTACCAGATTCCGCGAGCCCGACCCCGGCAGTATAAATACCCGTCATAGTGATTAAACTGGTGGCAGTGGCTGTCGCCATAATCTTTTTGGTGGCTTTTGGATTAAACAGAAGAGCGCCTTTAAGCAGTATGTACATCTCTATGCCTTCAGAAACCCAGACAGAAAAGCTGGTCAGCCACCGATCGTAATCGGGTTTGTTTTTTTTGACGTCTGTTGTAGCGGGGGATTCACATCCCAGCTTATCTTTAATAGCGTTAAAGTCAGAGCTGTTACTATAGATCACAGTTGAATTATCCGGGCCGTTGCTCTTTGAGCAGATGAAGGCTTTCACTATCCCCTGGTCCTCCCCGCAACTGATATCGTCTGAGGATGCCAGAGCCAGTGTGATGCCCATTAACACCCTATCCGACAGAACGGCATCGGGTTCAGAAGCGGATGCGATTCGATTAACTTCGGAAGAGGAGGGGGAGTTGTCAGGATTGATTGACTCTGTCGTATTTATGACAAGATCTGCCAAGGCTGAATGTCCGGGAATATAAGTCATCATCGTCGATATTAAAAACACCAGGTAAGGTTTTAACCGTAGCATTGGATCTGTCTCCGTGAGCTGACAGGCCGATTGATCAGTTAGGCTGGCTGGTTTGAACAGATTTGTCTTGGCTCGGGTAGGTATAGTCAATGTGAGGTGAAATGCAACTTGTTTGTATTTGCAGGGTAGCCATGCAGACGGCAGAGATCGTGCATATACATGGGAATTACAATTCCGTTGTTGGTAAATCAGTCATTGTTGGATCGGTACTTGTGGGTTGTACTCTCTGGATTAGTGATAAAGGCTTGGCGGAGTAAAGAATGCTCTGTACACACTTCTGGAAGGAGACGCGGTGGGCTCTTTCCTGGCACACAAACTGTTTCCAGGAGCTTGTGTATCATTCAAACACATCAGAACTGATGTGGTATCGGGAATGATTAGACGATAATGAGAGTTTTTTTGCCGCATGGCGGCTTGGATCATCAAGTGGTTCCGGGTGACGCCTGGAGCGCACCTGGTTACGACCTCATCTTATGAAACATTCCTTGTATAGATACACTGTTGCAAAGCTGAGAGGTAAAGCACCCGCGACCTCAATCAAGGAGGTTGTCTCAATTCCGGCACGGCAACAACCTAGTAGCCACATATTGTCGAAAATATAGATTGAGCCAATAATTAGTGCCGTAGAGAAGCTATTTAATGGGCGAAATTTTGGCGACAACTTAGGTAGCACAGAGCCGGCCGCAGCTCCGGCTAAAAGTAAAAAACTAATGTCTTCCGAATTAATGTCCAGAATGCATATGTACTCAACAGCATTTTCATCCTCTAGCTTACTTGTATAATGCAGCGAAAAATTATAAGAATAAGCATTTGTAGTCATGAAGCTCATAATAACTGCAAAAAAAACAGTAATTCTGATTAGATCTTTCATATTCCATCCTGCTGCATGAAAGCCGGAGTATAGTTAGTAGAACCTGAAGAATTGCAATTTATTCAGTGAATTGTATTAAACTGGATTCGGAATGATTTTTTATTGACCAGGTTTTAACACTTCTTTTTTGTCCGCTAATGTAAACCTTTGTCGAGTGACCGGCTTCATGAATTTTGTGACCTTTATACCCTTTATCCGCAAAACAGCGGTTAGGTGCCACGAGCCCTGTCAAGGTTATAATTTTTCTGACTTGACACAGGCTTTGAAAAAACCACAATAACCCTAAGTTGGCTTTTCTTTGCTAACTGCATGTATATGTCCCAAGATTTTCTCCTTTCAATCGGTGAGAAAATCCAAGCATCCCCTGGTATGGGTTGCCACTGGTACAGAAGTTCTCAGCCTCTGGTATGGGCTGGCAAGAACGATGAGCAAGCAGCCTTCGGTACAGGTTGCCACTGAAGATGAACATAATGCCAATAGTGGCAAAAGCCCTGGCGGCAAAAAATTAAGGAATATCTCCTCATGCCTGTAATTACGCTTCCCGACGGCAGCAAGCGCGAGTTTGCTGACGCCGTTTCTGTAATGGAAGTAGCCCAGGATATTGGTCCGGGCCTGGCCAAAGCGACTCTGGCGGGTCGTATCAATGGTGAGCTGGTGGACGCCAGCACCAAAATCACGGACGACTCTGAGTTGTCCATTATCACTTCCCGTGACGAAGAAGGTGTTGAGGTGATTCGTCACTCAACGGCTCACCTGTTGGCTATGGCTACCCAAGATCTGTATCCGGGGGCCCAGGTCACCATTGGTCCTGTGATTGATAATGGCTTTTATTATGACTTCTCCTACGAGCGGGCATTTAACCTCGAAGACCTGGAGAAGATTGAAAAGCGAATGGCTGAGCTGGCAAAGCAGGATCTGAACATTGAGCGAGTCGTCATGACTCGTGACGAAGCCATCAATGCTTTCAGGGCCATGGGTGAAGAGTACAAGGTCGAGATCATTAATGACCTGCCGGAAAGTGAAGTGATCTCCGTTTATCGTCAGGGTGAGTGGATGGACCTCTGCCGTGGCCCACACGTTCCTTCAACAGGCAGGCTGAAAGCCTTCAAACTGATGCGTGTGGCCGGTGCCTACTGGCGTGGTGATTCCAGTAACGAAATGCTGACCCGTATCTACGGTACTGCCTGGGAAGACAAGAAAGCCCTGAAAGCTTATCTCCAGCGTCTGGAAGAAGCTGAGAAGCGTGACCACCGAAAATTGGGTAAGAAGCTGGATCTGTTCCATATGCAGGAAGAAGCACCAGGTATGGTGTTCTGGCATCCCAATGGCTGGGCTATTTACCAGGAATTGGAACAGTACATGCGTAAGAAACAGATAATACACGGCTATAAAGAGATCAAAACTCCGCAGCTGGTGGATCGCTCTCTCTGGGAAAAGTCCGGTCACTGGGACAAGTTCCAGGACGACATGTTTACCACTAACTCGGAAGAGCGTGACATTGCTGTTAAGCCCATGAACTGCCCATGCCACGTTCAGGTCTTCAATCAGGGCCTGAAGAGCTACCGTGATCTGCCATTGCGACTGGCGGAATTTGGCTCCTGTCACCGTAACGAGCCATCCGGTGCGCTGCACGGAATCATGCGTGTTCGAGGCTTTGTTCAGGATGATGCCCATATTTTCGCGACGGAAGATCAGATTCAGTCGGAAGTGGCCGCCTTTATCGACTTTCTCCATGAAGTCTACGAGGACTTTGGCTTCAGTCGTGACAACATGCTCTACAAGCTGTCTACCCGTCCTGAAAAGCGAGTAGGTTCGGACGAAATTTGGGATAAAGCCGAAAAAGCCCTGGCCGATGCTTTGAATGCACAGGAGTTGCCCTGGGAAGAGCTGCCGGGTGAAGGTGCTTTCTACGGACCTAAAATCGAATTTTCCCTTAAAGACTGCATTGGCCGGGTATGGCAGTGTGGCACGATTCAGGTGGATTTCTCGATGCCTGGCCGTCTGGGTGCTGAATATGTCGATGAAAGCGGTGAACGAAAAACACCGGTCATGTTGCACAGAGCGATTCTCGGCTCGTTTGAACGCTTCATCGGAATACTCATTGAGCATTATGAAGGAGCTATGCCTCCCTGGCTGGCTCCCAGGCAGGTTGCCATTCTCAATATTACTGACAGACAGGCTTCTTATACGGCAGAACTGGAAAAAATGTTGCTGGAAAAGGGCGTTAGGGTAAAAGCGGACTTGAGAAACGAGAAGATCGGCTTTAAAATCCGCGAGCATACCTTAAATAAGGTGCCTTATCTGCTGGTTGTTGGCGATAAGGAAATGGAAAACAGAACCGTTGCTGTGCGTACCCGCACTGGTGAAGACCTGGGTACCATGCCTGTAGAGGCATTCATGGAGCACCTTGCAGCGGATGTCAGCAAGCGTGGCCGTACTGCGTAATCAATCTGTTATAGGCTTGTCGAGCTCAATATTTAATGACGACAAGCCCTTTCGCACAGGCCGCCTTTACAGGAGATACACCCATCAGACGTAACAGCTTCCGCGATCGTCGCCCGCAGAAAGCGCCGATCAATGAGAATATCCGTGCCAAAGAAGTCCGACTGATTGGAGCCGATGGTTCTCAGGTAGGGGTAGTTGATACCCGTGACGCTTTGTCCATGGCCCAGGAAGCAGGGCTGGATCTGGTTGAAATTAATGCAACCAGCGAACCGCCAGTCTGTAAGATCCTTGACTACGGCAAGCATCAATACGAACAAAAGAAGCAGAAAGCCGCAGCCAAGAAGAAACAGGTTCAGACCCAGGTGAAAGAAGTCAAGTTTCGCCCGGGCACAGAGGAAGGGGATTACCAGGTAAAACTGCGCAACCTGGTACGTTTCCTGACAGAGGGCAATAAGGCGAAGGTTTCCCTCCGCTACCGTGGTCGTGAGATGGCTCACCAGCAGCTGGGCATGGAACTGATGAACCGGGTTGAAAAAGATCTGGAAGAAATCGGTACCGTTGAACAGCGTCCGAAAATGGAAGGCCGTCAACTGATCATGGTGATTGCTCCGAAAAAGAAGAAGTGATTCGTTTGTGAAAAATCGGTTGCTTTCTCAGTGGCCGGTTTTTTCTCGTTCTGGATGAACGACAGTCGCTTTTATTTTTAATATCCCGACACCTCCTGGCCCTGAAACGGGCGCCTCTCTCGTTGATGAGAATCATTAATTAGAAGGGTAGGTCGTCGCGAATGCGGAGTGCTTTTTCATGCCAAAAATGAAAACCAACAGTGGTGCCGCCAAGCGTTTCAAGAAAACCGCTAGCGGTTACAAGCGTAAGGGTGCCTTCAAGAGTCACATCCTGACCAAGATGACCACCAAGCGTAAGCGTCAGCTGCGTGGTACCTCCATGGTAACACCTGCCGACCAGGGTCTCGTTAAGCGTATGCTGCGCGACTAATCGCTTTTTAGATCATTTTTTTCGGAGAGTTAGCTCATGGCACGTGTAAAACGTGGTGTAATCGCGCGCAAGCGTCACAAGAAAGTTCTTAAGGCCGCTAAAGGCTACTACGGAGCACGTTCACGTGTATTCCGTGTAGCCAAGCAGGCTGTCACCAAAGCAGGTCAGTACGCTTACCGCGACCGTCGTCAGCGCAAGCGTCAGTTTCGTGCTCTGTGGATTGCCCGTATCAACGCCGGTGCGCGTACTAACGGCTTATCCTACAGCCGTTTCATTGCAGGTCTGAAGAAGTCTGCGATCGAAATCGACCGTAAGGTTCTGGCTGATCTGGCGGTACACGACAAGGCCGTTTTCGGTCAGCTGGTTGAAAAGGCTAAAGCTTCTCTGGCTTAAGTCTGGTTCATATCGGTTTCTAACGGGGTTATGGTTTTCCATAACCCCGTTTTATTAGGTGTGTCAGAATCAGGCGGTGCGTTTGGAGTGACGCTCCCGGTTTTCCAGCTTTTCCCTTTCGCTTTTTCTCAGTAAAACATAAAGCGCCGCAGAGCCGCCATGAAACTTCAATGCGGTATGAAAACAGAGAACCTGATCCATTTCCCGTAACCAGGTGTTGACGTAGCTTTTGATGATGGCGGGGGGATTGCTGTCTAAGCCCCGACCATGATTGATAATGAGCGAACGAAGTTCGTGTTGCTGGCAGTCGTTGATGAAGTCAAAAACGGCTTTGCGAGCCTCAGCCGCTGTGTGATTATAGAGGTCGAGTCTGGCTTCAATAGCGTATTTACCCAGCCTCATTTTCTTGAAAACACCTTCCTGAACACCGGAGCGCTTATATTCCAGGTGATCGTAAGGCTGGACTCTTTTTGGGTTATCCAGTGATAAGAAATTAGGGTCATTCAGTTCAGCCTGGGCAGCCTTCCTCCTCAGGGCTTGACCGGGAGTGGCTGTCTGATGTTTCTTGAGGTCAGCTTTGGTGCAGCTTTTCAGGGGAGCCACTCCCTCCATTTCCTGAAGGAACAGATCCTGGTCGTCGTAACTCATGGTTTTGCACTTGTGGTCGAACGGTCAGAGGTGTTTTCCGGTCTGAAAATCTGACATTTGGACACCTCGGCAGATGTTTAATATTACTCGTTTTTGTCTATCCGGAGAACCGTGACCGCTGCAAAGGCCTTTTTTGCGGCTCCCGGTTGGGAACGCGAGTCATAATCAGATTCGGCTTGGGTGCAGTATATTGGAGGATCAGAAGGTGCATTCAGTTTTTTCAGGCCATTCCTGTCACCAAAAAGAATGCGTACTTCAGGAGGAATGGTTTTAGGGTTGCGAAGAACATAGGCGGTGAGTCCGGTTTTCTTGTCGAAAATACAGCCTTTGGATTCTTTGGTCGACAATCCAGCTGCCTCGCCAGCAGCTAATGCAAGAGGGCGTTCGGTATCCCAGCACTTGATCTCATCCTGGATTGTGTCGTCTAGCAGCCTGTCGGACTTAAGGCTGTCCTACTGCGGTTGCAATAAATTGGTCTAAAAATTCCTGCTTCTTCGTCAAATAGCTCGCTATTCTCCTCAGAAGCAGAAATTTTTATCCTCAATTTCTTGCAATCCTCGCTACGGACGCTTAAGTCCGACAGGCTGCTAGTATGCCGTCTGTTTCTATGGAGTGTTTGTAAGGGTAAGCGGCAATCTTTGCCTCGAGACGCACGGCGTCCTGCACTTGCCAGCGGTATCTATCTACAGGATCATTGCCCGGAGCAAGAGTACCTACTGAAGATTGCTGCGGATGAGTTAATGAAAAAAAATTCCCAATATGAGGGAGGGTCGTAGGGGGTGTTGGTCGTAGCCCTAATTCTCGAAAACCTCTGTCGTTGCCTGCATACATGTGTCTTTGTGCATCTCTGACGGCTGTGCTTGCTGCGGCAGCGCTTCCTACCATCTTTCTGTCCTTCTTGGGGGGATTGGTAAACTAACTCCTGTCCTTCTTCTGCCAGTCATCGGGCCAGTGTGTTGTCAAAGCCTTTTTTGTTAAAGCTGAATTCAGAGAAAGTGAGTCTCTTCATATTCTCTGGCATACATAGCAACAGGTTTTCCGATGACTTTGTTCTGAAAAAACTTGTCATGCTTATCGAGCTGTAAAACGAACTCGTCTTCCACAGGCTGGTAGTGAATGATAGCTTCACTGGCGGCCCGCTGTTTGTCCTCGTCCAAAGAGTTAATAATGTCGCGGCTAAGGAACTCACTGGAAAAGCATCTGGCCGGTAAAACCTTATCTTGTGAGACCGCTGCGTATGATGCCTGTGCCCCGCCTTTTTCATAGCCCGATAATTTGAGAGTCCAGCCTTTAAAGGTGCTGTTTTTCTGCATCAGCTTCTGAACCTGCCTGGTGAGTTCACTGGCTTGTTTGAAGCTTTCAGGCACACTTTTCCGCCTGACGTTCCTCAGGTTCCGTAACCAGCGAACGAGGGTGAACGCTTTTTTGAACCTTGAGGTATGGGAAAGCTCTTCCGGTTTTTTCAGGGCATCCCAGCTACCAAAAACAATACGTACTTCTGGAGGGCTGGTTTCAGGATTACGGAGAATATAGGCGGTGAGTCCGGTTTTCTTGTCGAAAACACAGCCTTCGGCTCCTTTGCTTGATAATCCGGCTGCTTTGCCAGCAGCCAGCGCGAGAGGGCGGTGAGTATCCCAAGACTTGATTTCATGCAGGATTTTTTTGTCACACAGCCCAGCGCCATGAATGGACTTTTTGTAAGGGTATGCGGCAATTCTTGCCTCGACAGACAGGGCCTCTCCCATGCGCCAAGCGTGTCTGTTAGTACCTTTACCCGGAGCAAGTGTTCCTACGTGATGCTGAGTGGGGTCGATTAATGAAGGAAAATTTCCAGTACAATAACGAATTCTGGGAGTGCCGGGCTTTAAATCCGAGTGTTGTTTATTCTCGCTCCTTTCGTTTGCCTCTATGTATCTTCGTGCATTTATGGCAGCTGAGCTTGCTGCCAGACTTGCTCCTCTCATCCGGCTATCCCCCCTGCCGTTGAAGGCTCATGAACAAACCCCTGCTCTTCTTCTGCCAGTTCCTGAGAAAGTGTGTTGGCGAGCTCTATATAGCCAAACACCAGGTTTTTGAAAGTCTCATGGGACAGGGTGCCGACAGGATGGCTGGTCATAAGGTGTAAACCCATTCCATCCGGGTCTGTATAAAACCATGCACCTTTGAGTTTATCCGGAGCCCCGTTGAGGGATAATAGCTGCATTGCTCTGGCGGCCTGTAGCTCAGGATCTGTTGGCATTGTCGTCAGCATTCGATAGAGCAACAGCAGATCACTGTTTTCAGGAACCTCCATGATGACTGCAATATCATCGTTCTCGTCAACCAAAGTGCAGATATTGTCATCCGTGTTCAGATCGTGACCAATATGTTCACCAAAGTCTTTTAAAAACTCTTTAAATTGTTCACTGGGGTCAATCATGGCGGGGCTTACCGTAGCTATTATTACTTGATGTTTATTTCGGCTTGGGCGTAAAAAATTGAATCGATGGGCTACAAAGCCTGCAAATCAAGCCGGTTTTCTGGCCAGGATCCGGACCTGATCCTGGTCGCCATGACTCCATACCGGGTAGTGTGGAGCCTCACCCTGTTCACAGACTTCGATCATGAATCCGGCATGCTCCATTAATACTTTCAGTTGTTCAGATGTAAAAAAACAAAAGTCTCTTCCAGGGATATTAATTTCATGGGCTGCTAATACCGGATCGGTTATTTCAGGACAATTAAATGCTTTTGCCGCCTGCTTCAGAAGGTTTATATAATCCCGCTGACAGGTCACGGTTAAGGGTGATTTTCTTATGCCGTCTCGTATCTCTCTGCTCAGGCCCGTGGTTTTCAGCACTTCAACGTCACAGGAGCAGCAGGTCAGCAGAAGAGTGCCTCCCGGCTCAAGAATTCTGTATAGTTCATCAATGGATGGCGTGACGTCTTCATTGGCAAGAAAATGAAACACTTCAGCGCAAAGAATCCCGCAAAAGGCATTATCTTCAAATGGCATGTTCTCTGGCAGTTTTGCTGCTCTGCATGTGACCGCTTGCTGCTGAATCTCCGGCAGGTCATTGAGCCACTCAGACAAGTCTGGCTTATCCATGTCAGTGGCTACGACCTGTGTTCCACGGATCAGTGCAGCGCGAGTATTGACTCCGTGGCCACAACCGATGTCCAGAAGGGGTTTATCTTCTTTCCAGCTGTTCAGCCAGCTATTTAGATAGATAACCGGATTGTGAAAAGTAAAACCCACACCCAGTTGATTTTTTTCGTACAAACGCTCTGACATAGCAGCAGTCCCGACAGATTAGACTTAACAGGATAGAAGCTTTCTTTGTTTACGGCGTTTAAAAACCTCTTTGTTTCAAATTGAATTGTATGGGGGTGTGCTCGTGGAGCGCTTTGTTGATCAGAGTTCGAGGTGTCTCTGTGTCATCTCTCAAAGTCTGCTAAGCTGTCCTTCTCATTCATTTGTCAGGAATACAGCATGTTGAACGCTGAACAACCACCCGAAACAGAGCTTGACCATATTCGAGACACCCTGACGGGGATTGTCGCCTACGCCAGTAAAACCCGTGCCGAAATGCACCGGGGGTTCGCTCAGATTGACAAACGTTTTGACCAGCAAGACAAACGTTTTGACCAGCAAGGTAGAGATATTGCTGCACTGAAAGCAGACAACGCAGAGTTGAAAGCAGACAATGTGGAAATTAAAGAAACCTTAAAGCTCATCCTGTCCAGACTGCCCAACAACTGACACGGCATCTAACAACAAAATCCGGTGGATTGCCCGTTGGCAACCACTGATTTAAAGGCTAGTGACTATAACTGCGGTCCCAGTCCTTCCAGACCGCTTCCAGACCTTTCGATTTGATCGCAGCCGCTACCTCTTCAGGACGACGGTTGTCGTCGATTGAGAACTGCTCCAAGGATTCGACAGCACCATCAGCATAGCCGCCCGGCTGAGTGCTTGAGAAAGCACTCATGGTCGTAATGCCCAAGGGCAAGACATTGTCTCTGAAGGATTCTGACTCCCGGGTGGATAGTGATAGTTCTGCTTCCGGCTTAAACAGACGGTAAGCACAGATCAGTTGTAGCAGCTGTCTGTCTGAAATAATGGAAACAGGTTCGAACTCACCTTCGCAGGGGCGCAATCTCGGAAAAGAGATGGAGTAACGGGTTTGCCAATAAGTTTTTTCCAGGTAGTCGAGGTGTGCGGCTACCATGGCGGAATCTGTACGCCAGTCTTCCAAACCGATCAGAGCCCCCACGCCGATCTTGTCGATGCCAGCTTTGCCGAGTCTGTCAGCAGTGTCCAGACGATAGTCAAAATTCATCTTGCTGCCGCGCAGGTGGTATTTCTCATAGGCGATGCGGTTGTAGGTTTCCTGGTAAACCAGAACGGCGTCCAGTCCCAGTTCCATCAACTCTTCGTATTCGCTCTGTTCCAGAGGTTGTACTTCCAGCGTAATGTGAGAAAAGTGCAGTCTGACTTTATCCAGCACGGTTTTGAAGTATTCGGTACCCACTGTACCCTGAGCTTCGCCTGTCACCAGCAGGATATGATCAAACCCCATGGCTTTGATGGCTTGCAGCTCACGATCAAGCTCTTCCATGCTCAGGGTTTTGCGGCGAATCTTGTTGTCGAGGCTGAAGCCGCAGTAGGTACAGATGTTGGTGCACTTGTTGGAGAGGTAAAGTGGAATGTACATCTGAATGGTTTTACCAAAGCGCTGGCGGGTGAGCGCCATGCTTTTCTGTGCCATCCGTTCCAGATAAGGTTCAGCCGCCGGAGAGATCAGTGACAGAAACTGATCATGAGTCGGTCTGCGAGCGATCAGGGCATTTTCTACATCCGTAGCGGTTTTGCTAAGGATGTTCATTCTGACTTCATCCCAGTTTAACTGGTTAAACGCGTCTACAAATGACATTAAAAATCTTCCAGAAACGCAGTTAAAGGGCTGCTTGCATGAGCCTGATGAGAACGTATTCCCAGGCCAGCCTCATAAGCTCGTCTGCCTGCTATTACGGCTTCCTTGAAAGCAGTGCCCATGGCTACCGGGTCATTTGAAACAGCAATGGCTGTATTTACCAGCACCGCGTCCGCTCCGATTTCCATTGCCTTAGCGGCATCGGAAGGGCTGCCAATGCCGGCATCTACAACCACTGGCACCTGGCTCTGCTCGATGATGATGTTCAAAAACTCTTCAGTTTTCAGGCCCAGATTGCTGCCAATGGGTGCCCCCAGAGGCATAACCGCAGAGGCACCGGCTTCTTCCAGTCTTTTGCACAGGACAGGATCAGCGTGAACATAAGGTAGAACAGTAAATCCCATTTCAACAAGTTTTTCGCAGGCTTTTAGTGTTTCGATAGGGTCAGGCAACAAATATTTGGGGTCCGGGTGAATTTCCAGCTTCAGCCAGTGGGTTTGCAGGGCTTCTCTGGCCAGCTGGGCTGCATACACGGCCTCTTTGGCGTTGCGGGCTCCGGAGGTATTAGGTAAGAGGTTAACACCAGCTTTAGTCAGGGGAGAGAGAATATCATCCTGATCATCATTCAGGTTCACTCGTTTGAGTGCCATGGTGACCAGTTCACTCTCAGAAGCCTTAATGGCTTCAGCCATGGTCTGGCTGTTCTTGAATTTCCCGGTACCGGTAAACAGACGAGAATGGAAAGTTTTATCAGCAATGGTTAGCATACCAGCCCTGCGGTTTGATAAGTTGTCGGTCATTCCAAGTGCGATTTTTTTAAGCTCTGTCAGCCACCAGCGGTAGCCTTAATCAAGGTGATACGGTCACCTTCTTCTATTCTCTTACAGGGCCAGCGGGAGCGACTGACAATCTGTCGGTTGATCGCCAGTGCTACGCCCTTGTCAGTTTGATTGATCTGTTCCAGCAGCTGCTCAAGCGTCAGAGAGGCTTCTGAACTCAGGGGCTGGTCGTTAACAAAAAATTGCATAGATCATTACGGGAGGTTTTGAAATCAGGGTGGGCAGTTTAAAGCAAATTTTTCTCCGGATAAATGGGGGCGGAAGCCTGACTTTTTTTATGTGCCACATCATTGAACTTAAAACCTGAAAATAGGTCAAATGATAGTTCTACATTCTACATAGTGATTTCCTGAGGCTGGATATGATTTCCAAACTAATCGTTAGCGCTTTAATTTTCTTAGCTGCGTCAGTGTGTTATGCGGATACATCAGTATGTTCTGCTGATCCGCTAATAACCGTTAAAACAAAGAGCTTGTCATCATCGAGTGTATTTGAAGCTTCCGTGCGGGATAGCCTGTCAAAGGCTTTAAATAAAAGGTGTTCTGTTCCAGAACGTATTACTGCACCCTTTCGGAGTGAATTGCAGTCATATGGTTATGTTGCAAGCCCAGAGGATTCGTTTTTTGCGGTGGAGTATATCTTCAATAAAAATTTCATGAGTAATCAGCTGATTACTGCAAGTGCATTGTCATCGACAGAACACGTTCCTAGCAGGATTAGTGGTCACTTGAGCTGTGGGCATGGCACAGGAGTCGATGAAAAACGCTATGTAGCAATCAGCCAGCGTAGGCTATCTGGTTTTTTTACTGCATCCAATAGAGTGTTGAATGAGCAAGAACAAGGAAGTGGCTTGTTTTTATTAGTGGTTCAGCCAAGCCTGGAGTACCCGGGAAAAAAGAATATATTTCATTGTACAACCCTTAATGCAAAATCACTCTGACACTCCCCGCCCTCGCTTCGCTCTGAGCGAGGGTTCTTCGTTTGGTAAACCGTACTTCAGATCATTGTTCAGTTTTCTTGTCCGATAGGTTATTACATTCGGTACGGTCGGTATGAATATCAGGGCTTTCCGACATCGGTGAAATCCGCTCAAAAGTACATCTATCCAAACCCCTCCCCAACCGCTAGAATTGGCGGTTTATTTTCTCTACGCATCGGTTATCAGGAATCCCATGGAGAATCTGGAAGCACTTGTTTCACCCATAGTCGTCTCTGCTCTGGCTGAAGTTGAGTCAGCCGCCAATGCCGCTGATCTGGATCAGGTTCGGGTACGGTTTCTTGGCAAAAAAGGCGAGCTGACCCAGCTGTTGAAAGGTCTGGGTAAACTGTCCCCGGAAGAACGCCCGAAGGCCGGTGGTTTTATTAACGAAGCCAAGCAGCAGGTTCAGGCGGCCCTGGACGTGAAACGTGACGGTCTGGATAAAGCGGCCCTGGAAGCCCGTCTGACCAGCGAAACCATTGATGTTACCCTGTCCGGCCGTAGCCAGAACCTGGGGACGGTGCACCCTATAACACGCACCATGGAGCGCATCACCGATTACTTTGGCAACATCGGCTTTGAGGTGGCCCAGGGGCCGGAAATCGAAGATGATTACCACAACTTTGAAGCGCTGAATATTCCGGGCCATCACCCGGCCCGTGCCATGCATGATACTTTTTACTTCAATGACAATACCGTTCTGAGAACCCACACCTCTCCGGTTCAGGTGCGTGTCATGGAAGCCCTGGGCAAGGCGAACGAAAAGCCCCCTATTGCCATTGTCTGTCCCGGTAAGGTTTACCGTTGCGATTCCGACCAGACTCACAGCCCGATGTTTCATCAGGTAGAGGGCTTGTACGTGGCAGAGAAAGTGAGTTTTGCTGACCTGAAGAGCGTTCTCAGTGACTTCCTGAGGGTTTTCTTTGAGCGTGACGATCTGAAAGTCCGCTTCCGTCCTTCCTACTTCCCGTTTACTGAGCCTTCGGCAGAAGTCGATATTGAGTGGGGACGCAACCAAGACGGTTCCATCAAGTGGTTGGAGGTGCTGGGCTGCGGTATGGTTCACCCGAGAGTCTTTGCATATTCCGGTATTGATGCCAGCAAGTACACAGGCTTTGCCTTCGGTCTGGGGGTTGAGCGTTTTGCCATGCTCCGTTACGGCGTAAACGACCTGCGTCAGTTCTTCGATAACGACCTGCGCTTCCTGAGCCAGTTCAACTAACGGTTTTATTGGAACTAGATCGAATAACGGAGTTGAGAAAAACCTATGAAATTCAGTGAACAATGGTTACGTCAGTGGGTTGCCCTGGAAGCCGGCACCCAGGAGCTGGTGGACAAAATCACCATGGCCGGTCTGGAAGTAGACGACGTTGAACCGGTAGCGGGAGAGTTTTCCGGTGTGGTTGTGGGTGAAATTATCGCCTGTGAACAACACCCGGATGCGGACAAGTTGCGTGTCACTTCTGTCAGCACCGGATCAGAAACATTGCAGGTGGTTTGTGGCGCCCCTAATGCCCGTGTTGGCATTCGTGTACCTTTTGCAACAGTGGGAGCCGTTCTGCCGGGCAATTTCAAAATCAAGAAAGCCAAACTGCGGGGTGTTGAATCTTTCGGCATGCTCTGTGCGGAAGAAGAACTAGGCATGGCTGAATCTTCTGACGGCCTGATGGAGCTGCCAGCGGATGCTACCGTGGGTCAGGATATCCGTGAATATCTGAACCTTGATGACAAAATCATTGATGTTGACCTTACGCCAAACCGTGGCGACTGCCTGAGCATTGCCGGTCTGGCCCGGGAAGTCAGTGCGAACTTTCTGGCCGATGTCAGCGCAGTTCAGGTTGAACCGATCGCTCCGGCCATTGACGACACTTTTAAGGTTTCTGTGGAATCCAAAGAGGGCGCTCCACGATTTCTGACCCGTGTTCTGAAAGAGGTAGACGTCACTCAGCCTACCCCTCTGTGGATGGTTGAGCGCCTGCGTCGTTCCGGTATTCGTTCCATTGATCCGGTTGTCGATGTAACGGCTTATGTCATGCTGGAACTGGGTCAGCCTATGCACGGTTATGATCTGGATACCCTGAATGGTTCCCTGATTGTTCGTATGGCTCATGAACAGGAGACGCTGGTTCTGCTGGACGGGCAGGAAGTCAGCATGAACCCCCGGACTTTGGTGATTGCTGATGAGAAGCAGGCCCTGGGCATTGCCGGTGTGATGGGCGGAGAAGGATCGGGTGTCTCCGGGACGACCCGTAACGTCCTGCTGGAAGCCGCTTTCTTTGACCCCATCACGATTGCCGGTAAAGCCCGTTCCTTCGGGCTGCATACCGATGCTTCTCATCGCTTTGAGCGTGGTGTCGACTTTCAGTTGCAGCGTAAGGCGATTGAGAGAGCAACAGCGCTGATTCTGGGCATCTGCGGTGGTCAACCTGGGCCTGTTTCTGAGGTCGTTAGTGAAGACAATCTGCCTGCTCTGAACACGGTTCATCTGAGGGCTGAGAAAGTCGCTTCACTGTTAGGCATTACTATCGAGAATGATCTGATTGAAGCTTTGCTGACGCGACTGGGCCTTGAGATGAACTCCACGGCGGAAGGTGAGTGGAGCGTTTCAGTGCCAAGCTGGCGTTTTGACATCTCCATAGAAGAAGATCTGGTAGAAGAGCTGGGTCGTATCTACGGTTATGAGCGTCTGCCAGAAACCATTCCAACGGCGCTTCTGAAGCTTAAGCAGGTGGATGAAAACAAGGTTAAAGAATCTGACATTCGTCGTATTCTTGTGGGGCGTGGCTATCAGGAAGCGGTCTCTTTCAGCTTTATTGATCCGAAGTTGCATCAGCTGTTTGATCCGGGGCGTGAGCCCGTGGCGTTGGCGAACCCCATCGCCAGCGATCTTTCTGTCATGCGAACATCGCTGCTGCCGGGTCTGGTTAAAACGGTCAGTTACAATTTGAATCGTCAGCATAGCCGGGTTCGTCTGTTCGAAACCGGCCAGACGTTTGTTCGTGAGGATGGCGTTCTGCGACAGGAAAACCAGATTGCTGCTGTGATTACCGGCAGTCGTTATCCTGAAAGCTGGGCGATCAAAGCTGAGCCCGTGGATTTCTATGATCTGAAAGGGGATGTAGAAGCTCTGCTGGCACTCGGTGGTGCGGCAGGGGATTTCCGTTTCGAAAAAGCCAGTCACGATGCCATGCACCCAGGTCAGTGTGCAGCGCTGATTCGTGATGATAAGGTCATTGGTCACTTAGGCGCTCTGCACCCAAGTCTGGCGAAATCGTTGGATTTGAACGGTGCCGTGCTCCTGTTTGAAGCCAGTCTGGAAGCAGTGAGCCAGGGTAAGGTGACAGAGTTCACACCACTGTCCAAATTCCCTGAAGTTCGTCGTGACCTGGCCTTGCTTGTCAGGGAGGAAGTGGCTGCTGACAGTCTCAACCAGGTCATTCGGGAAGAAGCCTCTGAACTGTTGAAAGATGTTCGTATTTTTGATGTTTATGCCGGAAAAGGCATTGCAGAAGGTCACAAGAGTCTCGCTTTGGGCTTGACCTTGCAGCACGCTTCCCGCACTCTAAAAGACGAAGAAGTTAATCGTTTGATTGACAGCATCGTAAGTCGGCTGGAATCGGAATTGGGTGCCAGTCTCCGTAGCTAATCAGCCAATGCGAGCGGTCTGTTTCGGGCCTGCTTTCTGAGCAGGCTTTCAACAGTTCGCAGCCCCGGTTATAAGAGAGCGGAAGTTATCCATGGGAGCTCTGACTAAAGCGGATATAGCCGAGCGTCTTCATGAAGAACTCGGTTTGAACAAGCGCGAAGCCAAGGATATGGTCGAGCAATTTTTCGAACAGATTCGTCTGGCACTGGAGAATAATGAACAGGTCAAGTTATCCGGCTTCGGTAACTTTGAACTGCGCGACAAAAGTCAGCGGCCCGGCCGAAACCCTAAAACCGGCGAAGAGATTCCCATTTCTCCTCGCAGGGTGGTGACTTTCAGGCCTGGCCAGAAACTCAGGTCACGAGTTGAGGCTTATGCAGGAAACAGAGCTCAGGAAGAGTGATCTCCCTGTCATTCCCGGCAAGCGTTACTTCACCATCGGTGAAGTCAGCGACTTGTGTCAGGTGAAATCCCATGTCCTTCGATACTGGGAGCAGGAGTTTTCGCAGCTAAAACCGGTCAGGCGTGGGAATCGCCGTTACTATCGGCGTCAGGATGTGTTGCTCATTCGGCAAATTCGCAGCTTACTCTACGACAAACGTTTTACCATTGATGGTGCCCGCAATCATCTCAAGGGCGAAGTGCAGAAGCTGGACTCCTCTCAATACAAGCAACTGATCCGGCAGACCATCGCTGAGCTGGAAGATGTTATTGATGCCCTGGATGGGATTCCTTCCAACTGATTGCACAGGCAGATACAAAAATACCGGCGGATGCCGGTATTTTTGTATTGAGAAAATCAATCAGCTGCGAACTTATCCTCTTGGAAGGTTGCGCGGGCGTCTGTGGTTTTTGATGGCTTCTTCCATGATCTCGCCTACCTGATGCCAATCACTGTTTGCCTTTAAGGTCTCGGTGTAATTAACAATCTCATTCAGTTGCTCCTGATCTGCCTGACGCAAGACATGGGTCAGTTCAGTGGTCAGTTTCCTGGCATCGAATGTTTGTATTGTATTTCCGTACCCGCCTCCAGTAATTTTATTCAGCAGTTGGTCAGCATTTTTAGGGCCATTGTATTTCGATCTCTTCGCAGGCACGGGTGGTGAGGGCGGTAAGTCCGGAGCCTTTTCAACAGCAGTCTCACTTGTCTTTGCAAAACGGGTATTGACGTAAAGGTCGTTCTCATTGTCTCTTCTGATTTGGGCCGCTTTTAGCTTTTCCCTGTCAACGGTGGCATAGGCTTCTGAACCGTACCCCAGTCCGTTATCTTCAGGGTCCGGGGCTTTTTGGCGGCTAACAGGGGGTTCTGCAGGTGTAGCAACGGTCAGCCCTGCTTCTTTCAGCAGTGGATCAAACAATGGTGTGAACTGTCCGTGAACCGCCGTGACGGTATTGAGCTGTCCTGCTGTTTGCACGAATTTGTTTCTGACCTCACGGGCGGTAGCAATGGTTTGAGTGAAATCTTGTGGAACTTTTCCTGTCTTTTGGTACTGCCTAAGGCTGTTATCAATCGTTACGAAAGTTCCGGTTCTGCCGACCCCCGCATTGCAGTTGACGACGGTGGGGTTGTCTGACCTGGCTGCAACAGAGGGATGCTGACGTAACTTTTCAACCAGTACCGACAGTTTTGCCAGTCTTTCCGGGTTGCCGGCAGAATGGTCTGCCCAGCCTTTGTCGTAAACCCTGAACTGTGTTTCTCCATTAACGGAGAATTGTTTGACGGTGACGTTATCATTATCAAACGAATACTGCCCATCCAGTCTAACCTTAACGCCGCCGTAGTCTTTTTCTTCACCCACATTCTTCGGGCCTACTTCAATAGAACACTTATTAATTCTCTGCCCGGAAATTTTCGGATCTTGCAGTTCCTTGGCGTTAACAAGAGAGACTGAAACGGCAGGACGATGATGGGCCAGCATCTTAATGAAGTTGGTTTCTGTCTTTTCAACCGGTCCCTGACTGGCGATAAAGCTGCCACCAGGCAGGTCAACTTTGGCGGCATGATAGGGAGCTCCCGGTGCGAATGCTTTGCCTTTATCGCTCTGAAAGATGTTTTTGAATTTTGGCTGTGCTTGAGCTTTGAAAGCAGGGTCTTGATCGAATTTACTTTGTATATCTGGGCTGTCTTTTTGAATATCGCTGAATTGCTTTGTAATGACAGGGTCGTCAGGCTGGAAGGGGAATGTCTGATCCAGTTTAAGTGGAGCTCCCTCATAAGAGCCAAATGTCAGTTGGGACCCATTGTTCGAGCCATACACACCCTGCAAGGACGGAGTCAGTTCTTTAAGTTCGCGGGATCGGGAGTCAGGGCTTTCCTGAATATTCAGTTGACGATCTACCTCTGCGCCCATCGCAGCCGCGAGCATGGGGGCTTTTGCGTAATGTGTGGCAAGTTCTTCTTTTAAACCCTTTACGTCACCGTTAAAGTTTTTCATCTTTTCGGTGACTTTTCTTTCGGCATAAATTTCTCGTACTTCTTGCTTGACTGTGCTGTAGCTATCGTCTTGGTTTTGGCTAAGTTTTGATATTAAATCCTTGATATCCGAAGTGGGGAGCTGCCGGACGGCGTCTGAGAAGTTGCTGAGTGAGAAACCAGAATCATCATCAAATTTGCCATAGTCTATGCCATCAATGATTTCAGGAACGGACAGGGCTTTAGTTGGTGGGGTTTCCGGAGTGCTGTTTCTAACTGCAAGTGGTGTGTCAGCGGGTTTTGAACGGGTCGTTTCGGGTTGCTCACTCATTTTGTTGGGGAGCTTGGGCAGAGGGCGGGCATTCCTTTCCGAAAGGGGTGTTGAAGGCGGTTTTGATGGATTCGTTGCATGGTCAGCGCGATGTTCATGCAGCTTGCTATGGAAGTGGTCATAGACGGGTTTAACCAAACCGTGAACACCGAGAACCTCACGAGCAACTCTTAATCCCCAGACTTTCGAAGCACTGCAATTGTAGAGTTTGCCATTGACCTTGACTGTCTTGGTAATCGAATTCTGTGAATCAGCGCCTGTTGTTTGAGAATGGCTTACTGAAGAAGCCCCGCTGTTATTGATCGGATTGCCCACAACCTCTCTCCTGAGAATCTTCCCTGATTCTTGCAGTATAAATGGCTATGTGGCTTTTTCCATTGAGTCGGTAATTGTTGCGGCTGGCAGAGAATTCTCGTTAAAGGGTGTCATATTTCTGGCATAGCTCTTCTGGAGTAGCTCTTCTGGAGTAGCTCACCGATTAATATGACAGAAAGCACTGCTCACAGAATTGTTGAGCAGTGCGGTCGATGTTCAGTGGCGCTTGCGGGGTGAACCTTTGCGGGCAGGTTTTGATGCTTTGCTGGGTGGCTTGCTGCTGGCTTCCTCTGGAGAGTTAAACAGCAGATAAAGTTCCATCAACACTTCCGGTATCTGGCTGCACATATCTTCAGTCAGCTGCTCATCTTCCAGGATGGCTTCAAACTCAGGCTCATCGTCAAACAGTCCGGAGCCCAGCATGACCGGTAGCAGCAATTCACTGACTTCCTGTTCATTGTCCCGGAACCACTTTTCTTCTGTCATGATATGAGCCTGGAGAAAACCGCAGCACCAGTCCATCAGGTCTTCATCATCCGGGTCGGCAAATTCCTCGCAGGAGAGCTCAAAGCCCTCTTCTTCATTGAACTGTCGATCGATTGCCCGTGACAACTGATCAAGCGCCTGTTCCAGCAGGATTGAGTCCTGTCTGGTGAGTGTGACAGGAACTCCAAACAGAATCTCATTACGCTCATCTGTCTTCAATTCGAAGGGGACGATGGTCATGGCGGTACAAAAGCCATGGATGGCGTGGAAGGTAAAACCTTCTTCATCCGCATACCTGTCCAGCAGCGGCTCAAGAGTAGAACAGATGTCCTGCATTTAAAGAAAATCCGGTATGAATTGAGGTTGGGAAGTTTACAGCAGTTTTCTGAAAGATTCCTGTCTATCCATTTCAAATTCAAAAGAGCCAAACTCTTTGAAGCCATGTGCCCGTTTGGTGCTATACTGACTCGTCTTTTCTTATTCAATTAATTATTGTCGTTTAAATGTGCGCTGGGCTGTAATGACTGATCCTGCTCTGGATGTTCTGCAAAATACTTTCGGATTCGAATCTTTTCGTGGTTTTCAGGGAGAGGTCATCAGGGAGGTCACAGAAGGGCGTGATGCGCTGGTTCTAATGCCTACCGGCGGTGGTAAATCGCTTTGCTATCAGGTACCGGCCCTGGTTATGGCGGGTACCGCCATTGTTGTCTCCCCTCTGATTGCTTTGATGGAAGATCAGATCCGTAATCTCAAGCAGATAGGTATTCGAGCTGAGAGCCTTCACTCAGGTGTTGCCATGGAAGAGCAGTATCGAATCGAACAGGAACTGTTCACCGGGCATCTTGATCTGCTTTATGTCGCTCCCGAGCGTCTGATGTCTGAAATGATGTTGAGGAAGCTGGATCAGATACGAATTGCCCTGTTTGCCATTGACGAGGCGCATTGTGTCTCTCAATGGGGACATGATTTCAGGCCCGAATATTTACAGCTCTCGGTGCTGAAAGCACGCTTTCCAATGGTTCCCAGAATTGCCCTGACCGCCACGGCAGACAAACGAACCCGTCAGGAAATCATCGACCGTCTGGGTCTGGAGCAGGCCAGGGTATTTGTCGACAGCTTTAACCGGGCCAACATTTTTTACCGCATCAGCCAGAAGAAGCAGGGTAAGCAACAGTTACTGAGATTTCTGGAAAAAGAGCACCCCGAAGATTCAGGCATAGTCTACTGTCTTTCCAGAAAACGGGTGGAGGATACCGCGGCCTGGCTGAATGCCCAGGGTCGAAAAGCCTTGCCTTATCACGGTGGTATGACAGCCCAGGATCGTAAGCACAATCAACACCGCTTTCTCAACGAAGACGGCATGATCATGGTCGCGACCCTGGCCTTCGGGATGGGGATTGATAAGCCGGATGTTCGCTTTGTGGCTCATCTGGACCTGCCAAGAAGCATTGAAGCTTATTATCAGGAAACCGGTCGGGCCGGTCGTGATGGGCTTCCGGCTACCGCCTGGATGGTTTACGGCCTCCAGGATGTTATGTTGCTCAGGCAGATCCAGTCGAATTCTACGGCTGCCCCTGAAATTCAGCGAATAGAACAGCAGAAACTGGAAGCCATGTTGTCCCTCTGTGAGGTAACGGGTTGTCGCCGTCAGGTGCTGTTGGAATATTTTGGCGAGCCCCTGGAAGAAAAGTGTGGCAACTGTGACCTTTGCCTGGAGCCGGTGGCCACCTGGGATGGGACAGAAGCCGCCAGAAAAGCACTCTCCTGCGTTTATCGAACGGGGCAGATGTTTGGTGTCTCGCACCTGGTTGACGTGCTGATTGGCAAAGAAACCGCCAAAGTCGGCCAGTTTGGTCACCGCCGGATAAGCACCTTTGGTATCGGCAGTGAATTTAAACAGAGCGAGTGGCGTTCGGTCTTTCGGCAGCTGGTGGCCAGGGGATTTATCAATGTTGATGTAGAAGGGCATGGCGCACTCAAACTGAATGAAAAGTGCCGTCCCCTGCTCAAAGGCAATGAGCGTTTATTACTCCGTCAGGATCGTTTCGAATACGCGACTGAAACAGCTGCACGCAAAACCCGAAGTGTGGATCAGGGCCGGGTCATTATTGAAGACCATGATCGTCCGCTATGGGAGGCGATGAGAACCCGCCGTAAAGAGCTGGCAGAAGAGCAGGGTGTCCCTGCTTATGTCATTTTCAATGACAAAACCCTCTATGAAATGCTTAATGTTAAACCTACCAGTCTGGAGACTCTGTCTCATATTTCAGGGGTGGGTGAATACAAGCTGGAAAAATATGGGCAAACTTTCGTTGAGTTGATATCCGGGTTTGTTGTTTCGACTGTTTGATTTGAGTATTTGTTTCTAAGCTTGAGCATGGGAGCTCGTCAAATGACGCTATGGGTTTTTTGCCAGCTTTAAACAGGTTCATATGTCTCATACCATTCATTTGCCGTGTCACAGAGAGCTCACAGTGAATAATCCAGACTTGCTGGATAACATTTGTGAAAATGAAGTGACCTTTTGTTATAACGGTTTGCATGACAATCCAATACCAGACAATTACCAGCTATTTACCAGTGAGTTTGATTTTGAGTTCAGTGCGACTTTGCTGGGTGATGGCTTTCAAATGCTGGCACAAACCACAGGGACGTTTGACAAGCCGGTCGATGTTGGTCGATGCCCGGATAACGACAGTAGTTATCGGATTTATGGGGAACAGCAGAGAAAGCGTTATTACAACTACCTGATTATTGAAGGTTCAGCGGAGTATACCTTGTTTGGTTTTACCCGCTGTTATCGCTATGCGGGCTACTTCGAAGTAGTCAATGGTGAGAGCGGTATTATGATATCGGCATGCATTGATGGGGAAGGAACTTCTCCTCGGGACTCTGGCAGCAAAGAGCTGGAGTCAGTCGTTGTGCTAAGTGGAGATTCTTTATCTCAGCTGTATCAACAATACGCAAAGTTGATCGCTCAGCATCACCCCGCAAGGGCAGGCGTCGGGCAACCAGCACCCATCGGCTGGTGCTCTTGGTATGCCTATTATGCTGATGTCACCGGAGACAACATTCGCCAGAATCTCAATCTAATGGCAGGTGATCTTGGTAGCCTGGAGTGGGTGCTGCTGGATGATGGTTATCAGGCGTTTATGGGCGACTGGTTGTCTCCTTCGGATAAATTTTCCGGAGGAGTGAAAGAATTAATTGCGGATATCAGGCGCAAAGGAAAAAAACCGGCGATTTGGCTTGCTCCTTTTATTGCTCAGCCTGAGTCGCAACTGTTTGAACAGAATCCATCATGGTTTGTCCGCCATCATAACGGTGATCTCCTCAAAGCCGAAGATGTGACGTACGGAGGCTGGCGTTGTACCCCCTGGTATGTACTGGATACATCCAACCCCGAAGTACTAGCTCATTTAACTCACCTGGTCAGAACCATGCGAGAAGAGTGGGGTGTCGAGCTGTTTAAACTCGATGCCAATTATTGGGGAGCGCTTAAAGGAAAACGTTATCAGAGAGGCGTCACCGGAGTGCAGGCTTACCGAATGGGGATGGAGGCAATAGCGGAAGGCGCTCAAAATGCTTTGTTACTCGGGTGTAACGCACCCATGTGGCCATCTCTGGGACTTGTAGATGCCATGAGAGTCTCTGACGATGTGGAGCGGAACGCTCAGCGGTTTGAGCAAATTGCAAAAGAAACCTTCTATCGTAGTTGGCAGCATCGTAAATTGTGGCAAATCGATCCTGATTGCGGCACATTTGTTTCGCTTGCTAATCAATCAACGGATCGTTGTAATTACGACTTTCATCGTAATGTCTTACTTGCCAGCGGTGGGCTTTTGCTTTCGGGCGATCCGCTGCCTGATCTCACTCCCTTTGCTAAAAAGACATTAAGCAAATTGATACTGCGCCATCGTTACAGTCAGGACGCCGCCCAATTTACTTCACTGTCTTTACATCATGCTTCTCTTGCTTTAACAGAGGGTAAAAAGCTGCACTGTTTATTCAACTACAACGAGAACGCCAGGGAGGTGGCATTGACCTCCGATCAGCCGGTGTATTGGCGCGATTATTGGACTGGCGAGAAGTTAACTGAAGAACCTGTTCAGAAGGTGATGGTAGCATTGGATGCCGGGTTAACCAGCCGTGCAATTATTGCTTCGTGATAAGAGAAGTTCCCTCTCAAAAAAGAGTGGTTTCACCACTCTTAAATTGCCACTGAAGTACAGGTTCTCAAACGCTGATTCTCTCAACGAACTTCAAAGGTTCCCGGCACTGGGTACAGAGATAGACGGTACCTTTTACTGCCCTGTTATGGCGGATGGTACTGAGTGGGATGGTCTTTCCTTTACAGCTGCAACTATACAAAAATGGCCTTTTACTGGTATTGCTGGTGTTGTAGCTGTGCGTTCTACGGGCCGGCAGTCTGAAAACCTCTTCCATAATCCATTGCCACTCCCTGCCATGGGGACGGATTTTTCTGCCAAACAGTTGGTGAGCAATGAGGTGTGCGACTTCATGGCCCACGGTATGCGTCAGAAAATGCTCCTGGTTTTCTTTAAATAGTTGCTTGTTGAGGCGTAACAGGTTTTTTTCTGTCCAAGCCTGACCGGCGGTTTCACCTCTTAAATTGAGGCTGATCTGTGGACGCGGAAATTGTTTAAGAAAGTGCCGCTCAGCCAGGCAGTAAAGCTCACTGACCCGTAACTCAATGGCAGGCAAATAGAGACATTGTGTATTCGACATAAACTAACTGATTTGAAAAACTTTCCAGAGGATAGATCAGGGAAATTGTATCTGTACAGCTTGCTTATTGGAATAATCAGACAGGGTTCAGGGCGTCGCTTCCAGATGATATGACTTAATTCATCTGGCCTGACGCTGAAGTTTTAGTGAGCTTGAATGTATTCAGGGCCTACACCCATGCCCCAGAAAATAACAGTGGTGATCATAATAGAGACCAAAACAACCAGCCCGATACAAAGCACTGAGCTGGCATAGACAAATCCCTGCTCTTTGGGTATTCGCATAAAGGTTGGCAGACCAGAATACAACATCCATGCAGAGCAGGAAGTGGCAATGGTGCCTGCGACGATAGTCAACCAGATAGAGGGATAAAGTCCGCAGAAGCCCGCCAGGAAGAGTGGTGCAGCTGTGTAGCAGCTAAATGCAACACTCTGTGTCATGGTGGGCTTGCTGCCAAAGGTTTCTGCCATCCATTGGATGAATGCACCCATAACAGCAACACCGGCCAGTATGGCCAGCCAGGCAAAAAATGCCATGTAAGCAGCACTGGCTTCTGTTAACTTGATGACCTGATCACTGCCGGGGACTGTCCAACCGGTTCGAGTCGTTCCCAGATAAGTACATATGGCTGGCAGGGCCGCCAGCCAGATGACCTGACCCAGGTAGAGGCGAAGAATACCGGGAGGGTGCTCTCGAATAATGCTCCACTCTTCTTCGGGACGAGAGAGAAGTCCCCAAAAATGACTTAATATCATGGTGCAACCTCCATTATGGCTGTACCAGTAGCTGGTAATCCTTACATTGAACTTTGTAATCAGCTACAAAACAGCGGCTAATATGTTGTTATTATTCACTGCGTCAGGCATCGGTTCTTCCTGTTCAACAGGATCGTTTGATAGCCTTGATTTCAGTGTCTAATTATTTCTAACACGATGTAAAGTAATATCGTCCAAAGGCAGGTTATTTATTGAATAATACGGCAATTATTTAGCACCTTATCAGCCACCTGATAGCTTAGGTCATGACAGGTTAGGTGGATCGTAAGGTCAGGGGGCTAGTATGATAGAACTCCGGAGTGATTAAATGCCTCTGAGGCGGTGCCGTTTTTGTTGAAGTATTGTGTGGAAAGAGTCGTTTTTGCCAAGCTGGCTCAGGAGTATTGCTAATACCATGATGAATAAAATTGATCGTTATTTTCTTTTGCTACTGGCGGGACTTGTCGCTCTGGCAAGCTGGTATAACAAAGATTTTCAGCCTGTTAAAGAGCCCGCAGTAGAACAGGTAAAAAAGATCAGCAAGGAGGAGGTTAAGAAAAAGGTTCAAAAGGATATTCCTGATTTTGCCTCCATCGAAGACGTCAACAAGAAGAAAAGTCACTTCTTTGGCTTCATCAAGCAAATGGTTGATGAAGAGAATGAGCGTCTGGCGGGTATCCGTCAGGAAATTAAAATGCTAAGAGACAAATCGACTCTGCATGAAGCCGAAGAAAAGTGGTTATTTGATATTGCCAGAAAATTCAGGGTGGATGAAGAGTTTAGAGTCAGTGATGATTTTTATGACGACCTGTTGAGTAGGGCGGATGAGATTCCGGTCTCTCTTGCTTTGGTGCAGGCAGCTAACGAGTCGGCCTGGGGGACTTCAAGGTTTGCCGTTGAAGCCAACAATTACTTTGGCCAGTGGTGTTTTACTCCGGGCTGTGGTGTTATTCCCGGTGAGCGTCCGGAAGGTGCGACTTACGAGGTCAGGAAGTTTTCTTCAATGGCTGCATCGGTTCGGTCTTACATGCACAATCTCAATACCAGCCATCATTATGAAGGTTTGAGGGAGCTGCGCTCAAAAAGAAGATCCATGGGGAAGCCAGTTACCGGTCCGATGCTGGCACATGGACTTCATGCCTATTCCTCAAGAGGGATCGATTACATAGAAGAGTTGATATTCATGATTGAGAGTAACGATTTACTAAAGTTCGATCTGGAAAAGCCTTTAACGGATCAGTATTAATTGATGGATGACTTTGGTAATAATGCATCTAATGATACTGCTAATGCCTCAGCAAACGACTCCCTCCGGTGCATACCGGAGGGATTGTATAAATAGCGAAGCACGCCATTGAAAACAGAAGATTGTTCAGTCAGGGGGGGCATGGGGCAGGATCAGGGGAATCCGTTATTACGGGAACTTTGCCAGTAAAAACTGTCCGATCTTGCCTGATAAGCCTAAAGGTTAATCAAATTTACAATGGAGGCTTGTTCAGGCTTTTCATCTTCATCGTTTTGATCCCTGAAGGTCAGAGGTACATCCACCGGGTCAAATGCTGTGTCACCCTCTTCAGCAGGCTGGCCATCCGCCACCAGATTTCTGAAATCAAATAATGAGCTGTCTGCCAGATGGGAGGGAGCTACGTTTCTCAGAGCTCTGAACATACTTTCCATTCTGCCGGGGAAGCGCTTGTCCCAATCAGTGAACATAGCTTTGATCGCTTGCCTCTGAAGGTTTTCCTGAGAGCCGCAGAGGTTACAGGGGATAATCGGAAATGCTTTGAACCCGGAGAAACGGATAATATCTCTTTCACGGCAGAAGGCCAGAGGGCGGATAACCGTGTGCTGACCGTCGTCACTAACCAGTTTGGGCGGCATGGCTTTCATCTTGCCGCCATAGAACATGTTCAGGAACAGAGTTTCTAAAATATCATCCCGGTGGTGGCCTAAGGCAATCTTGGTGGCTTTCAGCTCGCTGGCTGTGCGGTAGAGAATGCCCCGGCGCAGGCGTGAGCAGAGTGCGCACGTGGTTTTTCCTTCAGGCACCTTCTCTTTGACAATGGAGTAAGTATCTTCTTCGACAATGCGATACTCAACGCCCAGATTTTCAAGATAATCAGGCAGCACATGTTCAGGGAAGCCAGGCTGTTTTTGATCAAGGTTAACTGCGATAACGTCAAAATTGACCGGCGCATAGGTCTTCAGATTCAGCATAATGTCCAGCAGGGTATAGCTGTCCTTTCCCCCTGACAGACAGACCATGATGCGGTCTCCATCCTCAATCATGTGGTATTCAGCGATGGCCTGACCAACCTCTCGTCTCAGGCGTTTCTGTAGCTTGTTGAAGTTGGTTTTTGCGCTTTTTGTCTGACTCTGCATTTTGGTTCTGTCTTGTCTCTCAAAGTACCCAACTTCATTTAAAGCCCGGAAAGGGGGCGGTTAAACCGGGTGACTTACAGCTCTGAATAATGGTCAAACGGGCAGGAACCCGAAAATTGAGGACATTATAATAAAAGGTTTAACGATAGGCATCAGGGATATCTCCCGAATTTCGCAGGGCTGCATGCGACTGTTGCGAATGAGCTGTCGAAATATAGTTAACTGTGGCTATGCTTAGCTAATGGACAGAATGCGAAGGGACATAGCATCCAGTCGTTTATACACACAATAATCGTCGACATTTATTCAGGGGATTTCCATGGCTGATTACGAGAAACTTAAAGTCTGGTTATTGTCTCGCAGAGATGAGTTGAATGTTCGTCTCGGAAACATCAGTAAAGATATGACTCGCAGGGCCAATGCCGATTGGTCAGAACAGGCGCAGGAGAGGGAAAATGATGAGGTTATTGACCAGCTGGGTAATGATGCCCGGGCTGAACTTAACCTGGTTAACAAAGCGCTGGATCGTATGAATCATGATGATTACGGCTTCTGCACCGGCTGTGGTGACAAAATCATTGAAGCCCGTCTGATCGCGATGCCATACGCCGATCTGTGTATTAAGTGTGCAGAAAAGCGCGATCGGGCCAGCTGACGTCATCAGCTCTGTAGGGGGCAATTTCGTTACGAATCTTGATTTAAAAGGGAGGGTGAGTACTCGCCAGCAGGTATGACCGCAAGCTTATTAACTCAAGCTGAATGATTCCCGCCTTTTCGAGAATGATGATCGAAGGAGTATCAATGCTTAAGTAACCTTGCGTTTACATACTTGCCAGTAAGAGAAATGGAGCACTGCATATTGGTGTAACCAGTCACCTGATTCAGAGGATATGGCAACGCAAAAACGACCTGGCTTCTGGTTTTACAGCAGAACATAACGTTCACATGCGGGTTTACTTTGGGCAGCGTGAAACGATGGAGTCCGCCGTCATCCGCGAAAAACAGCTGAAGAAATGGAATCGCCAGTGGAAGATTGATTTGATTGAAAAAGAAAACCCGCAATGGAATGACCTGTGGGATTATATTCAATGACCGTTTGCAACATCCCCCATTGTCTCGAAATTGTCCGCTACAGAGCAGCATCAGGGAGTCTTGACACTCTCTGATACTGACTCTTCTGTCTCAATTGAATTCGTTATTAAAGTCTTGTAGCTCGCCACAAAGCTCTCGATGGGGCCGGGGTGGTGACGGTGGTAGTAATTATGCCAAAGCTTACCCAGAGCATGGACATCATCATGGGGTACTTTGTGGATGGGTTTATTGGTTCGATAATAAATCATCCAGGCAATGGCTGTTGCGTAAGAGAGGTTGGTCGCTAATTCCAGGTGTGGATGAGCCAGAAATTCTCTCTGGCTGGCCAGCCCCCGGATCAAACTGGAAAGGTCGGCCTTCTTCGCCAGATAATGATCCCAGATGTTGCGATGCATTCTGGGCGAGATTTGAAATATCCCCAAAGCCTGATGGTGTTCTTGTTTAAGATGAAAACCCAGCCCGGATTCTCTGGCGGCAGTCCCCAGCAGCAGGTTTTCTGCAGTAGGGCTCCACATTCTTAAATGTTTCAGGGTAGGGCGAACAACGTAGTGGCGCAGCTCCTTTGCACAAATACCCATCGGGATTTCCTTTGCTTTAGAGCATTATTTTCATTATTCAGATTATCGTAGCACTCAAAAAAATCTGAAGTACAGCAAAATTTAACCAGGGAGCACTTCAGAGCATGAAAAACACAGCAGCACCTGAAGTTATTTCCGATAAAACCGAATATCAGGCCACCGTGGAAGGGGTAGAAGTGAGTTTGATGCAGATAGAGCAAATAAGGGGGGTTATTCCCCTTCAAATTCACACAGAGAGAAGACCGGAACTCCTGCTTCGTTCAATGTCTTTGAACCTCCAAGATCCGGAAGGTCCATGATGGCAGCCGCTTCCAGAATTTGTCCGCCGAGTTGTTTGACCAGATGACTGGCCGCAAGCAAAGTGCCGCCTGTTGCGATCAGGTCGTCGACCAGAATCACTTTATCACCTTTCTTAATGGTGTCTGAATGAACTTCCAGGGTCGCCGTACCGTATTCGAGCTCATAATCCCGGGCGACGGTATGGAAGGGCAGTTTCCCCTTTTTCCTGAATAAGACCAGTGGCTTGTTCAAAGCATACGACAGCGCAGAGCCCAACAGGAAACCCCGTGCATCAAGGGCACCGATCCGGTCAAACTCAACATTCATGTACCGATGAATGAGGCTGTCCATGACTGACCGCCAGGCTTTGGGGTTCTCGAAAAGCGTGGTAACGTCCCGAAAATAAATGCCAGGGTTTGGCCAGTCAGGAACGGTTCTAATCTGTGCTTTCAGATAAGCTTCATCAACGATCATTTTTTTGCCTTACTGTCCATTCCGGGCGAGCTTATGCGGTGGAGATAATCTGTTCCAAATCGACAGACTTTCCACCCGCCAGTGAGCATAATTGAACCGGGTCACGGATTTCAATCTCTTTGCCCACTGCGAAGATCAGGCCGTTTTTTTGAAATCGGGTAAATACCCGGCTAACGGTTTCTACAGCCAGTCCCAGGTAGTTGCCCATTTCGTTGCGGGACATGGACAGCCGGAATGACTGAGATGAGAACCCCCTGCGACGAAAACGACTGGCCAGATTGATCAGGAAAGTCGCAATCCTTTCATCGGCGTTCTTCTTGGACAGTAGCATCATCATCTGCTGATCTTCCCGGATTTTCTTGCTCATCAGGCGCATCATATGACGACGCAACTCTGGGAATCGGTCGGACAGGGTTTCTAGCTGATCAAAGGGGATCTCACAGATCATGGTGGTTTCCATAGCCTGTGCAGAGACAGGGTAGACGTCAGTATCCATACCACTCAGGCCCAGTATCTCGCTGGGAAGGTAGAAAGATGTGATCTGTTCCTCACCTTCGTTGGTGGCGGTATAGGTCTTAATGGCCCCGGAGCGGACAGCGAAGACGCTGGTAAAGGGGTCTCCTTCCAGGAACAGGTGTTCCCCCTTCTTGAGAGGGCGGCCTCGCTTGATGATGCGATCAAGCTGGTCAATGTCTTGTAGACTCAATGCCAGCGGCAGGCAGAGAGAGCTAAGACTACAGTCTCTGCAGGCCACATGGCCAGGCTGTCGTACATTGGGCTTTGACGTCATTGAGTGGCCTCAAAGTCGTATTGGCGAAATCGCTGCACATTCTATTGAAAATGTTATCTGAGTGTAAGTCTGTGCTTTCCGAGACTAAAGTGTAATTCCTTCATACTTAAGGTTTTTTTCGGAAAATGCTTATCAGGTTTCGATAAGTTCGCGGTAAAAAGTATTGCCCTTGATCAGCAGGTTGGACCTTTAGCTACAGGGTTTATGGAGGTCGCTGTGAACGCTATCAATAACTATTAGTAAAGAAAAATATTCTTCACGGCCAATGTGCCGATAACTGTTTTCAATACAATTTCGTAAATCAGGGAGATTTACGCCATGAGTCTGTTCAGCTCAGTGACGGGGATTTTCTTTAGGCCAGCCGTGCCAGAGGCTGAACCCAGAACCTTTGAGGAACTCGTTGACGCAGAAGGTCTGACATTTAATGATCTTACGCCACGGGAAAAGAAAATCCTGATGGACAGAAAGGGCGAGCTGGAGCTGGATAAACTCAGATCATTAAAACTCGAAGAGGCCGAGTGTGCTGAGCTTGAAGAGACGCATCGCACCAGACTTCAGAAAAGCTCGATCTGGAATGGCCGGAGAATCGCTGTCACCATCGCCAAGGGGACTGGGGTTATGGTCGTTGGGGCCTTTGCAGCGGGGGCTGCTTCTGTCTCTATTCCTGTCGCTGCCGGAGTAGCTGTGTGCACGGGAGTAGGCTATTTGTTTTATCTTCGAACTCATGCGGGTGAGCTGGAAACGCGTTCAAAGCAACTGACTGATTTTGTCGTTACACACGCACAACCCCAGAGAATTATTCGGGAACAGCTGGAGATCAGAGAGTCTGAACGTGCAGAGGCTCTGAACAGAACGCTCCATCAGACACAAGAAGAGCTGGCGTTGGAGAGACAGCGAAAAGCAGAGTTGGCCAGTCAGCTGTTTCCGGAAAAATCGGATCTGGCCTCAGGGCAAGAACACTTTCAGGAGATGCAGTATTTAATCGAACAACTCAGGTTTGCCGAGCAACGTCAAAAAGAGCTGGGCGATGAGTTAAGAGTACTGACAGAGCGGCACAAAAACGTTGATCTTGAGACACTGAGAGTGAATGAAGAAGTTGAACGATTGAGTGATGCTCTCAGGAACTGGCAAGATACTGAAAAAGGGGGAGAGCTTCAGCTTGCCCGTGAAAAGGTCATGGCCCTTGAAGGTGAAGCACGGACACTCACTGAAAAGATTAAAGAAAAAGATATTGAGCTTGAAAGGCTGAATCGGCAGAAGAGCCTTCAGGCCAACGATATTCAGGCACTGATTCTGCAAAATAAAGCCGTTGAGCGAGGCACTATTAAGCCATTGCAGAGAAAACTAAAGGTAGCCGAGCGAATGCTTGTCGATGCAGAAAACGCTCAGCAGGCGATTCAAAACCAGCTCTTCCAAACTCAGCAGACTGTCCGATCCCTGGAAGGAGAGGTCAAGACGGTTTCTGATGAAGCGGATACCCGCAGAGCTCATTTGGAAAGTGCTTTAGAAAGGGTTCAGTTTCTGGAGAATCAGTTAAGTCTTGCCATTCAGAATAAAGATAAAAACTTTCAGGAATATCTGGTTGTTATTAGTGAGCTAAATACTGTTCGAACGCAGCTTGTAAGCAGTCAGGAGTTACAAAAGGAGCTGGAAACCCAATTGGAGAATGATCAGGCTGCTCAGCACATTCAGGTAAGGCGACTGGGGGCAGATCTGGAGAAACTGCAAAAAGAGAAAGCCCTGTTGATCAATAGCTCGGAAAAGATCGCTTCTGAGAATCGGTTGTATCGGGAGCAGGTTGCTCTTCTCACCCGGGAAGAGCAGATGGTCAGGGCGCGTTGGGTAGAGGCACACCAGTCGACTCAGCGTCTGAAGAATGTTGAAAAAGAACTTAAGGCTCAGGGTGAACTGCTTGCAGAAACCAGAGTTCACTTACAGCATGAGGCTTCTTCCAGAAAAGTGCTGGAAGCGGAGCTCAATGGCTTTAAGCAGTGGGAAGCAAACGTTGCCAAAGAAAAAGCTTCGCTGGAGGCGCAGATCCAGCGTCTCAGGGATCAGAAAAAAACAGACCAGACTGAGCTCGTCAGGACAGCGCATCAGCTTGAAGAGAAAAAGTATGAGCTTAAATTGCTGCAAGAAAGTCATACCCGCCTTCAGGAGCATGTCAGTCAGGGTAAGCTTTCGAAACAGCAGTTGAGAACCGAACTGGATCGCGTGAGAGAAGAGATACTGAATAGAAACAGAGAGATCCGGGAAATTAGTGACCTTTTGCAGAAAACAAAAAGCGCCCTGGAAAGTTCAGAGCAGAAGGTTCTTGACCTCAAAGCAGAACAGGAGACCGTTCGCAGTCAAACCATGCAGGGGCCTGTCTCCAGTGCTATGACTCACGTGAATCAATTGACCGCTGATTTGGTGAATACCAGAGAGCAGCTAAAAAAGGTCGAAGAGCAAAAGTATAATCTGGAGCTACAGTTTCAGGGGCTCAGCAGTATGAATGAGAAGCTGCTGAAAGAAGCCGCTCAGTTTAATAACAAGCGGGGTCAGAAAAAAAGGGTCTGGCAACAGCAAATCAGGCAGGCTAAATATGAAGCTGAACAATGCCAGGCGCTTGCTAAACGATTCCAGCAAGAGTTGATCAGCAAGAACTCATCGGTTGATGAGATGAGTGAGAGGCTCAAGCAATTTGAAGAGGCGTTTGGTCAGGTTTCAGAAGAGTTAAACGTCAAAAAGCAGGAGGCAAATGCAGTCACCATTCAGCTTGAGTCGACCATGATAGAGTCTGAAGAACGAAGGCTAAAGCTGGAAGAGGTGGAACAGTCGAGGGCTAAACTGCAATTCAGGCTGGATTCCCTGACCGGCGAACTTGAAATGCTCAGATCAAAACCGAAAGGCGTTGATAAAGAAGTGCGCCAAAGAGTAGTTGATGAGCTTGCAAAAGCACAGGGCGAGGTTAAACAGCTACAGAGACTGCTGGGTGGCATTGACACCATTGAGGAAAAACTTCAGGCCGATGCTCAGGCATTGCCGAAGCTGAAAGATAAACTCAATGAGATTAATGAACAGCTGATGTTCCTCGAAGGGTCTCTGCAAAGGGTTCATGAATCGGTTCAAACTAAGGCTGAGGAGATTGCTCAGACCCTGTCACGGCTAAAGTCTGAATGGCAGGAGATGGCGGTCATGACTGGACAGGAAATGGTCGCTATCAAACGTCAGGTCGAACAGCTGCATGAGATGAGCTATCTACTGAAAGTCCGGGAGGTAGAGAGTCAGACCAGGACTCTGGAAACTCAAGTCAAGCTGGTAGAAGCTCTGAAAACGCTCAATGAGCTGCAAAAGGGCAGGGATTCTGAAGAGACTGACAAGTTGGCAGAAGAGTTGGTGGCTGCTGAAACCTTGCTGCAAGCATTAAGGGAGGAATCCGAAGAACTGTCACGAAGTCTCATGTCAATGCAGAATCATCCTGCTGTGCTGGTTGACGTTGATCCTGAAGACAGGGAGCTGGACCGACTGCGCAGTGAACTGTTGCTGGAGCAGCAAAAGTCAGAGGACTATGCCAGCCAGATCAGAGAGCTGAAAGTGCAGTTTGTGCGACAGAGTTCTGAAATGCAGCCGTCTGATACCCCTGATGAAGAGTATGCCCTGACAATTTTGGAAGTGGTTAAAAAGTACATTGCCCTTGATGAAAATGAAGCCCGTCCGGGCACAGGTCTTGAAACTCTGTTGACTGATCCTCTGGATTATATTTACCGCATTGATGATTCAGACGACAATGACCGGGACTGGGAGACCGAGCTGGCTGGCGAAGAAGCTCCTGAGAGCTGGCACCTGGCCCTGAAAGAAGAACAGCAACGCTCCAGAGCTTACTTCAAAGAGTTGATGGCCTTTCGGACTTATTTGGTTGCTGAACTGGGGTATCGTGGATTAAAAACAATGGCGCTGGAAGAGTGCAGGGTGGAGCTGGAAGGCATCATCAGTGATTATCTTGGAATATCGGAAGAGCTTAAAGAAATCTCTCTGACGAATTCACCCGTGACGACAACGATGCCTTCGTCATCGCGGGTGCCGCCCGATAGATTGCCAGACCTGGAGTGGGATAATTATGGTGATTTAAGGGGGTCTTCAGATTTGTCGGAGGATGCAGCTCATTCTGATGATGGTATGCAATACGAACCGACCCGGCCTGAAAGTTGGAGCAGCTTTGAGGATTATTATGAGAATGATGAGCTCGGGCAACAGAGACGTGAAGATCATGAACCAGAAATGAACGATCAGCAAGAGCTCAACCAGAAAGTGCTCTCTGTACTGGGTGAACTGGAGAACATTGACCATGAGCTTGCAGAGCTGGGTCAATCTGAGCAAATCGCGGCTTCTTCTATTGGTAAAGAGACTGGGACAGACAGCCGGCGAGCCAGACTGGAGGAAAGGAAAGCAGAACTGAGTGCCTGGCTCCTTCAGGAAGACGTTTACACAGTGATGCAAAAGTTTCGTTAGGAAACGGGCTGTGTACATCTGTTTGTTGAAATAACAACCCTGTTAGTCAAATCCTGAAAATAATCAGTCATAGTCCCCCGAAGGAATTCAATCAGTACTCCGGGGGAAGGATTATGGCCGAAAAATTACTCAAATCAACATTCGTATTGGTCATGCTGCTGGCAGCCGTTGTGTTGCCTGTGCCCGTGCTGGCTATTGATCCGGCCTTACTTGTGACCGGAGGAACAGCCCTTCTGGGGACGGGGCTTGGCGGGCTCTCCTATAGGCTTGGTCAATGGTTGTTCAGTCCGGATAACGGCAGTGACGATAACTCTGCTCCGTTAATAGTTGAACCGGTATCCTTTTTTAATCCCGGTGAGGACAAGCCTTATGAAGTCACTCTCAGGCTCCTTGAAAGTGATGATGGTGGCGGAGGCGGTGGCGATGGTGGAGAAGCCGGGCATGATGAGAAATCTGGATCAGAATCCAGAGATAATATCCCGCTGAGCCCTGAAAGCCCTGAAGGTTCTGAGAAGTCTGAAAAACATAATGAGGCTGTAAAAGGTGCTCAGGAAAAGTGGATGGTCATTAAGGTTGAGAAAGGGGCTGCCAGTCGTGCATTGCAGTCAACGATTAATGAGCCCCTGCCTGAAGTCGGAGAGGTGCTCTATCATCCGAGCCCCAGCGCTCAGGCGACATTAAATGCGACACGTCATCTGGAAATGGCTGCTACTCAGGCATTGTTCAACCAGATGAGTGATCTGCGCCAGATTATGGATTTCTACCGCAGCGGTCAGGCTTTTCTTCTTAATAGTGCCAGTTTGGATCAATACACGTTGAAAGCAGGCAATCAGACCATCACAGAGCAGTTGCAGAGTGATGGCGGCAGTCAGTGGCACAGCTTTGTGCAAACTTATGGCTCGAAATCCCATTATTCATCACTGCCTGGCCTGGAAGAAATGAACGCCAACAGTTACGGGCTGAATGCCGGGGTTTTTAGTCAGGCCACTGAAAATACCATTGTCGGCCTGATGTTTGGTACCCGTAAAACGTCAGCCGTTTTCCAACAGAAATTGGGCTCGGGCTCGGTAGAATCTGTACATTTTGGTCCGTTCATGTCTTGGCAGAGGGATCAATGGCAGTTTGATGGAGCCCTGACTGTTGCTACCAAACAATACAGCAGCCAGCGTAAGCGGGCCGGGGGTGATCGGCTGCGAGCTGATCGCTCAGGCTTAGAGTGGAATGCTTACGGCGCCCTGGGTTATGACATCGACATGAATGACTGGCTCAATGGTCTTACCGTCACGCCAATGGTTGAGTTTCTTTACCATCATTCTGAGTCGGACAGCTTCAGAGAGAAAGGTCTGTCTGGTGAAGGAATGGCTGTGCGCGGGCAATCGTTTGACCAATGGGTTGTCCGGTTGGGCAGTGACTTTGTGTTACTGAATGAAATGGGGGATAAACCCTCAGCCCTGAAGCTCTCTGCGGGCTATCAGCAGCAGACTGTATTGAGTGAAAAGTCCAAATATACAGTCAATGACACTGAGGGGCACGGACAGTCAGAACATCTGTTTCAGGAGATCAACGACACGGGGTTGTATCTGAGTCTGGGCTACCATGGCGAAATGTCTGAGCAATCTGCTCTGAGCATGAATTATACGTTGATTCGATCCAGTCGTAGTATCAGTGACGGCCTTCAACTGGGTTATACACGATCTTTCTAGTCAATCAGTCTGACAGTGGCTTATTAGACGCTTTTCGTGCTCAGCCCGCTATGTCTGCGGGCTAATTTACCTGAGCAAGGTTAAATCACCTTTGAATAAAGGTTCTGCCGTTGTTGTGTCTGCTGTTTGAAATAACCATCAAACTGCATGCAGATGTTTCTGATCAGCATCTTGCCCCTGGGCTCGACTTTAATCCCCTGACCATTCAAAGAAACCAGCCCATCGTTGGCCATGGGTCTCAGTGCTTCCAGTGCATCAGAGAAATAGTCACTGAACTTGAGGTCATAACGTTCTTCGACTTCAGCAAAGTTCAGTTTGAAATGGCAGATCAGTTGGTTAATGACACTTTGACGAATCTCATCATCACGATTCATGGTCAAACCACGGTAGATCGGCAGGCGGGCTTCATTGATTGAGTTTTGATAAGCCTCCATGCTGACATGGTTTTGCGTATAAACACCGCCTACCTTACTGATAGAGGAAACGCCCATGGCAATCAGGTCGCAGTGACTGTGCGTGGTATAGCCCTGGAAGTTTCTGTGCAGGGTGCCTGTTTCCTGGGCGACGGCCAGCTCGTCATCGTTCAGGGCAAAGTGATCCATACCGATGAAGACATAGCCTCGCGCTACCAGCTTTTTGGTGGCCTGATGCAGAATGTCCAGCTTTTCCTCAGAAGAGGGCAGGTCGGCCTCGTTAATTCGTCTCTGTGGTTTGAAGCGATGTGGCAGGTGAGCGTAGTTAAACAATGACAGTCGGTCTGGTGCCATCCCGATCACACGGTTTACGGTACTCATGAAACCGTCAACGGTCTGATGAGGCAGGCCGTAGATCAAATCCATATGCACTGACCTGAAAGCCATCGTTCTGGCGGCATCCAGAACAGACTGAACCTGCTCTTCGGGTTGCACCCGATTGATGGCTTGCTGAACCTTCTCGTCAAGATCCTGTACGCCGATGCTGATACGGTTAAAGCCCTCGTCACGCAGACGGGACATCATGACCCAGTCCACCTCGCGGGGGTCCAGCTCAATGGAAAAGTCAGCATGACTTTGATAGCTGAAGTTAAAGACGGACCTTAGCTTGTCCATCACCGCAGAAATCTGGTCCGGGCTCAGAAACGTTGGAGTGCCACCACCAAAATGAAGCTGCTCTACTCTCTGATCCTGGCCGAACAGACTGGCTTGCATGTCGATCTCGCGAAACAGGTAGTCGAGGTACTCTTTGGCTTTGTAACGGTGCTTGGTGACTATCTTGTTGCAGCCACAGTAGTAGCAAACGTGGCTGCAGAAAGGTATGTGTATATAAAGGGACAGGGGATTATTGGTCGCACTGCTTCTCCGGGCGCTGGACTCATAGTGCCCGGGGTTAAACCCCTCCTGAAACTGAACGGCAGTGGGGTATGACGTATATCTTGGGCCACTGAGGTCGTATTTTTTGATCAGACCTGTATCCCATACGGGGGCTGTACTCATGTTAACTCTCGAATTGGTTACCGCTCATCTGGCTGGACGCTATTGATGACTATCCAGGTAAACAGCCGATTGACCGGTTCTTTTTATTAACAGTTTAAAGACTAAAAAGCCAAATGTATTTGACGTGTGTCAATAAGTAGGTGGCGCAATTCATTCCGGTTTCAATGCTTTCAGGTCGCCGGATTCCAGCGCGGGAACGGGTTGTCTCTTTGGCTGTGTATTCAGGAAAAAGGCGGTTAGAAATGCTAACCGGAATGTCATTAACAGGTTTTTGCAAGAAGGCTAAGGTCAATTTATAGCAAAGCAGGGAATTCGCTTCACTGGAAACCTGAGAGTTCATACAGCCAACCGGGAACTTTTAATGTCCGTTGCCTGTCTATAACTATAAATTATCACGGAGAATAGATTATGACTTACGGATTAACACCAACAACAGGTAGCGGTGCAACCAAAGCTGAATTTCATCCCCCGCAGAACACTTCAGCGGGGTCCGATAACTGTCCGGCGACAACATCGAACGGTCGACGTTTGGTTGAGGTTGAGCCTGCATCTAATACAAATAATACCAGCCCTGCAGGATCCTCTCCGCGCCAGCCTGTTTCATTTGATCAACGTACCTGTCAGTGGTTGGAAGCACTCCCAAGCTTTACAGGCCGGAATGCAACCGATGTAAATCAGGCTGCAAACACTGGCAAAGTTTTTGAACAAAACGGAAAAATCCCTGTTGAGTTTATTAAGGAAATGACCAACCTGCTGTTAGAGGAAGGAAGATTTGCGCTTGAAGAATTATCCCGATTAAAAGAAGAGGAAGATGCACTGTCATTTTTATTGACCCCCGAAGAGGTAGAAAACAAGGACGGCAGTAGCTTCAGCCTCAGTGAAGAGATAAATACAGCTGATTTTGAGGTTAGGGGCGTCCCGGTAAAAGATCTTGAGGAGTTTACACTGGAGCCAGACATTGAGCCAAAGGCAAAAACATTTTACTCATTTATGGAGGGGGAACAGGACAGTGTAAAAACATTCCTTGGATTTGGAATCCTGGAAAGTGGGCATCCATTCAAATTCGAAGAAGATTATAATTACAGTGAATTGGGTTCTGCAAACCCACCATGTATTACTATTGCACCTGACTGGAACAGTCTGATTGATAATTTAGATGATTATGATCTGAAAGAATTTCTGGAAAATATGAGTCAATACAATTCTAAATTGCTCGACGATTGGCTAAAAATCACCCCATCAGGCAGCCTTAATGATATACGTGATAAATTGAAAATTGTTTTAAGTCCCGATTTATTGGGTATGTTCTGTCAGCAGGTGATCAATAGGATCAATAATTGAGCCACCTGCTCAAAACGGGCTGTCGCCTGTCAAAAAATGTAGATCATCATGGAGGATATATTATGACTTACGGAGTAACACCAACAACAAGTAGTGCCGCAGCCAGAGTGGAATTTCAACCGCCGCAGTTTAGTGTAGCGGGATCCGCTAGCTGTTCGACAACAACATCGGGTGGTCGAAGTCTGGCTGGTGTAGTGCCCACAATTTATATAAGTCCGACAAGACTCGGTCCGTTCCAAGCGTATATTCCAACTTTTCAACGTCTTTGTGCGCCTTTCGAAATCAGATTTAACTTCATATGTCAGCCTGCAGGACGTGCAATCGAGTATCCAAGCAGCATGGACGGCAGAGATGTACCTCGTTTCGAGCCGTATCTTGATCAAATAATTCGAAATTCGGCCATGGCGGTCGGTGGATTAAATCAAGATTCATTTGTTTATGAGGATGAGCCGCAAAGGCCGCAGCCTGATGTTTTTGTGGCTGAGCCGGGAGGGCCGGGGCGTAATTATTATCAGTTATTGCAACAAGCAGCAGCACCGATTTCAAGGGGGAGGGGAGCAGCAAGAAAAGGCTGAAGCAGTCGTTGGCTATGACAAACAAAAAGCCTGAAGCCGATGGCAGGGCGCTTCGCAAGCCTTCTGAAAATCATCAGAATGGTGTTTAAAACTTGTTCCCACGCTGAGACCCAGAGGGCCTGAAAGCGTGGGAAATGAGTCAACCTCATCAATGACTACATTGAAAGAGCATTCACTTCCGCTCCGACAGCCTGTGATCAGTCTATGCTAGACAACCAATAATATTGGGTTCAACCGGGAGAGTGCGTTTTGTGGGTTATTGGCGTTTGCAGTCTTGTATTGCTTAAGGTGCTGTTCAGTGTTGTCACCTATTCCGGAGTGATTACCTGGGAAGAGATTCAGTCAGATTATATTGATACCCGTAGAAGTCCTGTCCAGCTGATGGCTTACCTGAGCTATCTGTCTCGATTGAAGCTGAGTGGGATATCGCCTGAAACGGCTGTGCTGGAGAATGTTTTCAACCTATCGAACCAAAGGGCGCTGGAGTGCAGTGATGGTCATTGTGTGCTGGAAAGCCAACTGGTATTTAACCGTTATCCCTACTGGCTGGAAGACGACGTAGTGCATCTGTTGTTGTTTATGTCCGGCAAGGACTGGCAGGAAAAGTCTTTGCAGGAAGAGTCAAACGGGTTGTTGAAGAAAAGTCTTGGCGAGTTAGTGTCAAGGTACTCTCTGGAATGGCGAATCTATGTGAATCCACCCCATAAACGATCAGTGGGACTCGCTCATGCACACATCTTCCTCAAAGGTGTGAACTCAGAAGAAATTGCTCATCAGGTCAAACGGGCTCTGATGTCTGGTAAAGCAGGGCATGAGCTCTGATAGCTCAGACAACCAGAAGCCTGGCTGATAATAGCGCTGGCCAAGGCGACATCGTATTGATGACGGCAGAACATTGAGGATGAAAATTGCTCCGTGACGAATCACCACCAGAAACTTTTCGACATTTGAGGCGAAGCAACGAATTTGCTGTTCCAGAAAGCTACGAAGTTTCTATGGGCAACCATGAACTTTAATGTCCTTTGACTGTCCAAAGGCGCAGGTAACCGAGAACTTTAATGTCTGTTGCCTGTTCAGAACCATAGATCTTCATAGAGGATATATTATGACTTACGGAGTAAAAACAACAATCAGCGCCGCAACCAGACCGGTATTTGAACCGTCACGGTATTGCGCAGCGAAGTCCAATACCATGCCCTCAACAAAAAGTGGTCGAAGCCTGCTGAAGATTGAGCTTGCACCTGATCTGAATCGAATAAATCACGAGCCGGTCCGTCCTTACGTTCCAGCTGTTCGACGTTATGGTCCATATTCACAGGCATTTTCAGGCATTACAGGCCAGGAAACAGCTAAAAGTCAGGCTGAAGCATCACCAATGGCTCTGACCAATAAAAAGCTCGATGCCATGAGAAGACTCTTTAACTAAAGCCACTGACATAGCAGCTGGTATCACTCATTGTTCGGTTGTTTCAGAGGCTTTCAGGCCAACAGATATCAAAAGAATGATATCTGTTGGCCTTGGGTTTTACGACACTGTTTGTCTATGTGCGTATTAAAAGAGAACTTGGCAAGATCGTTTACACCCGACCTTAGCCTGAAACTAAGTGGGCAGCAGAGTCAACTCACTTGAGTAGTGTCGGCAAGGGTTAACAGTGTTAGTTGTATTAGTCCAGAGACAATGATCTTCCCTCGATAAAATGGACACAGGTCTACAGCTAAGTTGTCGTGGCGCAGCTGGCCTTGCTCGGAATGTACATCATTTGGAGTTGACTTAACTTTGCGCTCATCAGCCACGAGCTGTCCCTCAAAATATTCCTCGCGCCAACGAGACTACATATAGGGATGAATGTCGAGTGCTTCAGCGACATCCTTCAACATTTTGTTGGGTCTAATGGTCATTCTAACAGCCGACACTTTAAATTCGTTGGTGTATTGGAGAGTTTTTTTCACAGTTTTATAAGCAGGCACGTGATTACCGTTTCAGTTGGATTTGAGTGTCCACTAAAACGGGGGAGGTTCACAATCGACTGGATTTTGTTATTAGGCGGCGTGGCTTATTTCTTGAGGTGGTTCACGATAATGGTGAGAGTGTCTTCTATTTTGTCGAAGCGTTCACGAGTTTCTTGTTTGAACTGGTCAAAGTGTTTTTCTTGCTGGTCAAAGCGTTCGTCAATCTTGACAAAGCGTTCGTCAATTTGGGCAAAGCGTTTTTCTTGTTGGTCAAAACGTTTGTCTATACGAGCGAACCCTTGGTGCATTTCAGCACGGGTTTTGCTGGCGTAGCTGACAATACCCGTCAGGGTGTCTCGAATATGGTCAAGCTCTGTTTCGTTCGGTTGTTCAGCGTTTAAGCTCATGTTGTACTCCTGTCAAATGAGTGAGAAAGACAGCCTAGCAGACTTTGAGAAAGGGTGCAGAGAAACTTAACATGGGGATATACAGCATACGCGGCATAATATCATTAACAACCGAATCAAGAAGGATACTATCATGTCTGGGAAAGCAACTCCTGGAGAAATCGCAAAGGCCGATCATGGCATCCTCATGGCCAAGTCTCATACGACATTGTTGCTATCTAATCAAACGGTTTAATTGGTAAAGAAAGCGACTTTCTTTTCAAAGTTGATGGGTTTATTCAAAAATCGACATGAAGAGAGTGCATAAAACAAAATGCTTTCTGATTCATTTTGAGATGGATTATTAAAAGATGAGAATGCTGGTTCTCACCTCAATAAATCCGGAATCAGTTGTTATTTGTCCAGTTCACAATAATGTTATTTGTCATACCAAACGGTACTGGCGAAATGTTACCGCTATCTGGAGCTCTGTTGGCTCAGACACCTACATAGAATGGCCGCCATGTCCGATTGAGAGTATGGACATGACCCATACCTGATGTGGACCGGGAATACTGTAAAGGCCAAAGAGAATCATCATAATGCCGGCAATGTTGCGGGTCATGCTGGCTTGAATAACAGACGTCAGTTGCCTTGCAAATATTCCGGTCAGAAACACAGAGGGCAAGGTGCCCAGCCCAAAAGCGGCCATTAACAAGGCAGATTGGGTCGGGTTGTTCTGAGTGGCGGACCAGATGAGCGTGCTGTAAACCAGTCCACAGGGAAGCCAGCCCCATAAGGCACCCAGGGTCAGGGCATCAGGCGTGCTGCGAATGGGCAGAAGTTTGCTGGCGAGCGGTTGAATGTGTTTCCAGAGGTGTTGTCCCAGCTTTTCCATTTTCATCAGGCCTTTCCACCAGCCGGTGATGTAAAGACCCATGGCGATCAGCATTCCGCTAGCAATGATTCGAAGCGAGGATTGCATGGCTTCACTGGCATCCCCGAGAAACCAGCCCACTAATCCAAACAGCAGGCCCGCCAAGGCATAACTGCTGATTCGGCCTATGTGATAAGTCAGCATTAACCAGCTGGTTTCAGCTTTTGAGCGTCCTCTGAGTGACAGGCTGAGGGCTGAGGTGATACCTCCGCACATGCCAATGCAGTGAGTGCTGCCCAGCAAGCCAAGGGTGGTTGCGGCTAGTAGAGTTGGCGCTTCCGTCATAGCTATCTATCTGCTCAAGGCTGTTCATCTGCTCAGGGCTGTTAATCTGCTCAGAGCTGTTCCCAATCAGTCTTTTTTGGTTGGACGACTGACTTTTGGCTGGTCGTCGTCAAACAGAATGTTGTGGGCGGGTCCTTCCAGATCATCAAACTGGTCATTATCTACTGCCCATAGAAATATCCCTACAGCAAGGGCAATCAGCAATACGGCTATTGGTATAAGAATGATCAGGCTTTCCATAGGGGTACTATACCTTTACAGCAACTTGCAGGTTATCCGCATTTTCACTGCCATTATTCTGGCTTGCCAGTTGTTCTTCCCGGGAAGCAGGCTTTTTATCTCTGTTGAGTCGCAGGGCGTTGCCCACCACCAGCAGAGAACTTAATGCCATGCCAATCGCAGCCATCCAGGGGGCAATCATAGCTGCTGCTGCCAGTGGCAGGGCGGTTATATTGTAACCCAATGACCAGGCCAGATTCTGACGAATGATCTTGCGGGTACGTCTGACCAGATCAAAGGCGTCTATCAAACGACCAAGGTCGTCGGACAGAAGTACGGCGTCGGCACTGGTCTTGGCCAGGTCTGAAGCATTACCCATAGCCAGAGAGACGTCTGCACCGGCCAGCACCGGTACATCATTAATGCCATCACCCACCATCAGAACATGCTCGCCGTCAGCCTGTCGCTGGCGAATAAACATCAGTTTGTCGTCCGGACTGGCCTGAGAGTGCCATTGTTCAATGGCTAACTGTTGGGAGACTGATGCTACCACCGGTTCCTGATCACCACTGAGCAGCGTCACCTTGAAACCGGAATCTTTTAACCGACGAATGACGTGGGCCGCTTCTGGCCTGAGGCTGTCAGTTAGTTTGAACCAACACAGTGGCAAGTCATTCTCAGACATGAGTAGCCATTGTCCTTCCTGCTTCGGGCGTGCAGGTATATTTGTTTGACAGCAGAAATCGGGACGGCCCATTTTGTAATGGTTGGCACCGATTCTCGCTTCGATGCCCCGACCGGTATGACTGACCACTTCTTCAGCCCTGAGGTCAGTCGCGACTGCAAAAGCCCTGGCAATGGGATGTTCCGAATGCGCTTCAATGGCTGAGGCAATGGCAAGCAGCTTGGACTCAGAGTGATGGCAGCCAGCAACAGGATAAGTGCCTTCCAGTTTTAAACGACCTTGGGTCAAAGTGCCGGTTTTATCAAAAACAATGTGGGTGATTTTGCCCAGACCTTCGAGAACATGACCCCGGGTGACCAGGAATCCCAGTTTATGCAGATAGCCTGTCGCTGCCGTCAGAGCTGTTGGCGTTGCCAGAGAGAGGGCACAGGGGCAGGTTACTACCAGTACGGACAGGGTGATCCAGAACGCATCTTCTGCCACGACACCCGACCAGTACCAGTAAACGACAGTTGCTGTCACCAGAACAGAAGCCACAAAGTAACCGGCAACACGATCTGCCAGTCGGGCAATGGCAGGTTTGTCCTGTTGGGCATGTTTTAGCAGTTTGAGAATCGCAGACATCCGGGTTTCTTCACCTACATGGGTGATTTCAAGCTCAAGGGCGTTGTCGATATTGAGACTGCCGCCCATCACTGACTCGCCTATGCTGCGGGCTATTGGCAGATATTCGCCTGTCAGCATGGATTCATCGACACTACTACTCCCTCGCAATATAACAGCATCAGCGGGAATGGAATCACCGGGTAATACCCGTACATGGTCTTTGGGTTTCAGATCAATGATCGGGACTCGAACATACTCTTTACCCTCTTTTTTCAGGCAGCTGGAGGGCAGCAGGTTGCTTAGGGCCCGGGCTGCACGAGAGGTTGAATGTCTCGCACGAAGCTCCAGATAACGACCGGACAACAGGAAGAAAGTAAACATAGATACCGAGTCAAAATAAACTTCACCACTTCCGTTAACGGTTGCCCAGAGGCTGGCAACATAGGCTCCACCAATGGCAATGGAGACCGGCACATCCATGCTGAGATGGCGGGTTCGGAAATCTCGCAGGGCTGCTTTGAAAAAAGGTGCCGCTGAGTAGAGTATGACCGGAGTGGCCACCAGAGCACTGACATACCGGATCAGATCCCGATAGGGGGCCGTCATGTCGTTACTGATCGCTCCGGAGTAGAGCGCGATGGCATACATCATGACCTGCATGGTGCCAATACCGGCAATGGCGAGGCGTCGTATGAATACGCGGTTCTCTTGCTTGAGCATGGCTTCCTGGCGATCAGCGCGCCAGGGGTAGGCTTTATAACCAATCTGATGAATGGCGATCAGAATATCGCTGAGTGGTGTCTGTGCGTTATTCCAGCTGATCTGGGCTTCATGAGTACTCAGGTTAACAGAGACTTTTTCGACACCTTCGATCAGACTAATATGATTCTCCAACAACCAGACACAGGCAGCACAGGTGATGCCCTCTATCAACAGGCTGGCCTGTCTTTCGGACTCACCGTTGCTGATCACAAAGTCCTGCTGAATATCATTCCGGTCGTAAAGCCGGAGTTCTTCTTCCAGCCGCTGGCTGAGCGTATTGGCCTGCAGACCGGGGTCGGTGCGGTGCTGGTAATAGCTGTCCAGTCCGCCGGCAATGATGGCTTCAGTCACCATCTTGCAGCCCGGGCAACACATGGGCTGCTGAACACCTTCAACCGTCGCCGTGTAAGGGGGTGTCCCTTCGATAGGCAGGTGACAATGGAAACAGTAGCAATTTTCAGAATGTTTACTCATCCACTCAGCCCAAAATGCTTCAAGGTTTAGAGCTACCGCGCGGCAGCAGCTCGCTGGCAACACCGGCTTTCAGCACCAGGGGCTGATTCAGGCGCCAGCCTGTTTCGTAACCGACTTCAGGAATAAGTTCGTCCAGAGTTTCCAACTGGACATAGGTTTTTCCCTCGACCGCTTCATCAATCTGACCCACATATATCTGGGTGGACTCGTCACCGGAGATAGAACGGTTAACCATGATGACTTTGTCCTGGTCGGCGAATACTGGAGAAAGCAGGCTGAGCTTTAATTGTTGTGGCCATTCGCTGAGGTTGCCGTTTACGGTGATTCGAACCTCACCTGTCAGATCGTCGATCAGCAAGTTGGCCCGAATTCCAAGGTCATTGGCGTTGTGATCACGGGTAAGATCTTCATTGATCTGTTTACCTGTTTTGTAATAGTCATCGACCACCACACTGTCCTGAATCTTGAACGCATAGTAAGTCCGGTAACTGCCCCAAACAAAGGTGACCGCCAGTACTCCCAGAATTCCCCATACCCAGGGCTCCTGGTACCAACGGGTGACGGGTTCATTCTTCACAAGGCTCATAATCGTTACTACCTGTCTTCAGATTTGCGGAGCAAGGAATCGACTTTCGGCACTTACAGGCTGAATGTCCGGCTGATCACTGCTGATTATAAATTCAATATCACGGCTGCCGGAATGGACAGAACCCGCAGGCAAGACCAGCCGAACTACGTGTTGCGCAACTTCGCCGGCATTGACCGTAAAGCTCATATCACCTTTGGTGCTCAAATCCCCTATGTCCCTGACACTGATGGTCATGGTCAGCGTGCGCTGATCCTTGTTGGCCAGTTTGAGGATATAGGTATTTTCAATGCTGCCATCGGAGGTGGTGCGATAAAGCTGATTGCGGTCTCTGAGAATGTCCAGTTCCAGTGCGGAGCGATTGTTCAGGCTCCCTGCAAAGAGTCCGATCATTGCCAGCAGGGCGACGGTGTAACCTATCAGTCTCGGGCGCAGGAAATGGGTCTTCTTACCTGAAAGCTCATTGTCTGTGGTGTAGCGGATCAGGCCTTTATCGTAGCCCATCTTGTCCATAATGTTATCGCAGGCATCGATACAGGCCGCACATCCAATGCAGCCGATTTGCAGTCCGTTCCTGATATCAATACCGGTCGGGCAGACCTGGACGCAGACGCTACAGTCAATACAGTCACCCAAACCCTGACTTTTGGGGTTCACACCTTTTTTGCGTGAACCCCGGTTTTCACCGCGCTTATGATCGTAAGCGACCACCAGAGTATCCCGGTCGAACATCACACTCTGGAATCGTGCATAAGGGCACATGTGCAGGCAGACCATCTCTCTCAGATAGCCAGCATTACCATAGGTCGCAAAGGTAAAAAAGCCCAGCCAGAAAAGTGCCCAGGGGCTGACTTCCAGAGACAACATATTCGGAACCAGTTCCCGAATCGGAGTAAAGTAACCGACAAACGTGATAGCAGTGGCAACAGAAACACCCAGCCAGATACCATGCTTCGCCAGTTTACGCAGAACTTTTTCTGCCGACATCGGAGCTTTGTCCCTGCGCATTCGCTGGTTGCGGTCACCTTCTGTGACCTTCTCTGCCCACATGAATACCCAGGTGAATACACTCTGTGGGCAGGTATAGCCACACCAGATCCGGCCGGCAAACACCGTGATGGCAAACAGACCAAAAGCGCAGATAATCAACAACCATGACAGCAGAATAAAGTCCTGCGGCCAGAAAGTAGCGGAAAAGATATGAAACTTGCGCTCCGGCAAGTCAAACAGAACAGCCTGTCGACCATCCAGGTTAAGCCAGGCCGTGCCAAAATACAGAAGGAACAACAGCGCTCCCCCGAGCAGCCTGAGATTGCGAAAGTACCCCTGGAAACTGCGTGTGTAGATTTTGTCCGGCTTTTGATACAGGTCAATTAATTCCGGTCCACTGGATTGGATCTGTTGGTCTGACTCTGGCATATCACTTCACTGCCCTGATGGTCGTTATAAATCGTCCATTGAACCTGGCTCTTCTCACCGTGAATGTAAGAAGTGGTCCTTCGAACTGCATCTTAACAGGACGCTATTGGTAATTCGGCGTTATCTTACCTGATAAAAAAAACCACAGCCAGACAGCTGTGGTTTTCATGACAAGGTGGCGAATCAGAGACAGTTAATCTGTCTCTTTTTCGTTGTCCTTGTTGTCTTCGTCGAGACTGAATACGTAGGTAGCGACCAGGTGGACTTTTTCCTTGCCGAGAATGTCTTTCCAGGCCGGCATCACACCGTTACGACCATTACGAATGGTGTATTCCACCTGAGCCTGGCTGGAACCATATAGCCAGACTTCATCGGTCAGGTCAGGTGCCCCCAGTAGCTGGTTGCCTTTGCCGTCGGCGTTGTGACATACCGCACAAGTCGTGTCATAAATCTTCTTGCCCGCTGTCATTGTGGCCGGGGCAACTTTGTCTACCAGACCCGCATTAGCACGGATGAAGGTAGCAACGTCACGAACGCCTTTCTCGCCAATCACCGCGCCCCAGGCAGGCATCTGCCCGTTACGGCCTTCCATGATCGTGGTGGTGATCGCGTCAGCCGTGCCGCCGTATAGCCAGTCGTCATCAGTCAGGTTCGGGAAGCCGAAGGCACCGGCGGCATCACTGCCGTGACACAGGGCGCAGTTGTTCAGGAAGATACGCTCACCCATCTTGACGGCTTTAGGGTTGTTTACCAGCTCTTCAATCGGAGTATTAGCGTACTGTTCAAACAGTGGCTGATAACGACGATCATGTTTTTGCTGATGGCGTTCCAACTCACCGGTAGAGGTCCAGTCCAGAAAGCCCTTCCAGTTACCAAGACCCGGATACAGAGCCAGGTAACCGGCAGAAAATACGATGGTACCGACAAACAGAGCCAGCCACCATTTGGGCATCGGATTATCCAGCTCTTCGATACCGTCGTAGGCGTGCCCGGTGGTTTCAGTTGTTGTCTCTTCGCGCTGTTGCCTCCAGGTAGTAAACAGCACATAGATTACAAATGCCAGGCAGGCTAGAGTAAGGATGACAACCCACCCACTCCAGAAACTACTCATCATTGTATGGCCCCTTTGTCCTTGTCTGCGTGCTCAGTCTTTGCCAAGCCACTGGCGTGTCGTGTATTTATATGAGCTTCGTCGTCTGCAAACGGCAGTGATGCTGCTTCATTAAAGTCCCGCTTCTTATGGCCACTGTATGCCCAGAAACATACCCCCAGAAAGGCAATCATGGCTAAAACAGTGGACAGTCCTCTCAGATCATTAATATCCATGAGTGTCACCGTTTATTCTGTAGTGCGGTGCCCAGTGACTGCAGATAAGCCACTACGGCGTCCATTTCAGTGCGACCCTTGACTGCGGCTGTAGCACCTTCGATGTCATCATCGGTGTAAGGTACGCCCAGGCCTCTCAGAACTTCCATTTTCTTGCCGGTCAGTTTGCCGTCCAGAACGTTTTCGTTCAGCCATGGGTAAGATGGCATGATGGACTCGGGGACAACGTCTCTCGGGTTATTCAGGTGAGCACGGTGCCACTCGTCAGAGTAACGACCGCCAACACGGGCCAGGTCCGGACCGGTTCGCTTGGAACCCCAAAGGAACGGATGATCGTAAACAGACTCGCCGGCTACAGAGTAGTGGCCGTAACGCTCTACTTCAGCACGCAGAGGGCGCACCATTTGTGAGTGACAACCTACGCAGCCTTCACGGATATAGATGTCACGACCTTCCAGCTGAAGAGCAGTGTAAGGCTTAAGGCCTGCCACCGGCTCAGTGGTGGTTTTCTGGAAAAACAGGGGCACGATCTCAACCAGGCCGCCAAAGCTGATGGCTACTACGATCAGCGCCACCATCAAACCAAGATTTTTTTCGACTAAATCATGTTTTTTCATGGTGAACTCCCCCGTCAGGCCATCTGTGCAGGTGACGCCTGAGCTTCACCTTCCTGCTGGTTTTCACTGCCCAGTTTGACAGTGCGGTATAAGTTGTAAGCCATGATCAGCACACCTGCCAGGAAGAAGGCGCCACCGATTGCACGGACAACATAGCCAAAGTGGCTGGCGGTTACGGACTCGAGAAAACTGTAGGTCAGGGTGCCGTCGTTGTTTACAGCTCTCCACATCAGACCCTGGGTAATGCCGTTGACCCACATGGCCACTACGTAAAGGACGGTGCCGATGGTAGCCAGCCAGAAGTGAGTATTGATCAGACCAATACTGTACATCTGTTCACGACCACAAACCTTGGGAATCAGGTGGTACAGGGAGCCGAAAGAAACCATGGCAACCCAGCCCAATGCGCCGGAGTGCACATGACCGATGGTCCAGTCAGTGTAGTGAGACAGAGCGTTAACGGTTTTGATGGCCATCATTGGGCCTTCGAAGGTCGACATACCATAGAAGGACAGGGATACCACCAGGAAGCGCAGGATCGGGTCGGTACGCAGTTTGTGCCATGCGCCGGACAGTGTCATGATGCCGTTGATCATGCCTCCCCAGGAAGGTGCCAGCAGGATCAGGGACATCACCATACCCAGGCTCTGGGCCCAGTCGGGCAGGGCAGTGTAGTGCAGATGGTGCGGGCCCGCCCAGATGTAGATGGCGATCAGTGCCCAAAAATGTACGATAGACAGACGGTAAGAGTAAACCGGACGCTCAGCCTGCTTGGGAACGAAGTAGTACATCATGCCCAGGAAGCCGGCGGTCAGGAAAAAGCCGACCGCATTATGTCCGTACCACCACTGAATCATGGCGTCCATGGCGCCAGCGTAGGCAGAATAGGACTTGGTCAGGGTGACTGGAACAGAGGCGCTGTTGACAATGTGCAGAATCGCAACGGTGATGATGAAGGCACCGAAGAACCAGTTGGCCACGTAGATGTGCTTGGCCTTTCGCTTCATGATGGTGGCAAAGAACACAATTGCGTAGCTGACCCAGACAATGGCAATCAGGATATCGATTGGCCATTCCAGCTCGGCGTATTCCTTGGAAGAGGTCATGCCCATGGGCAGTGTGATGGCGGCCAGAACGATCACCAGCTGCCAGCCCCAGAACGTGAAAGATGCCAGTCCGGGCATGGCCAGGGTAGCCTGACAGGTCCTTTGGACGACATAGTAAGAGGTAGCGAAAAGGACGCAGCCTCCAAATGCAAAAATAACGGCGTTTGTGTGTAAGGGTCTCAGTCTGCCAAAACTGGTCCAGGGTAGATCAAGATTCAGTTCAGGGAATACCATCTGGGTAGCGATGAACAGTCCCATCCCCATCCCGACGATGGCCCAAACCACCGCCATGATGGCAAACTGCCTGACAACCTTGTAGTTATAGGTTGGCTGTATCGTTGCAGTGCTCATGCTCCGTGTTACCTTCGGGTTCTGCTAACAGTTATTACGACTTGGAGATAACCTGAGGCGTTGCAACTTAGACCGGAAATCCAGTAACACACTATGACCTTGGCTCTTGCCTTGACACTGTGCATAGTGTTTTTGTGGCCAAAGGAACCCTGTTCAGTTGCCAAAGGTTTCCGAACAGCCAAGGCGCATTGCTCTACTGGATTTCAGGCCAGATATTCTCTGCTACCGGCCAGCTCCCCCGGGTTGTCCGTAAGGCCGTACTTCCTGCTGATTCTTTATGTGTTAATAAAAAAATGCAGTTGACGAATTGAGTCGGAATATTTCTCTCATCAGGGCAGCGAAAAAGCTGCTCTCGTGAGTTCTCTGATATAAGACAGTTGTCAAGTTCACTGTTTGCCAGAGATCCTCAGGCTCTGGCTGAATGACTTGAGACTGACTTATTACCTTCAGACTCCGAGTGTTTTGATCCTGGGTTGGTACTCCTGGTCGTGCACACTTCTGGTTGTTATCCGGTCCTTATCGGTTGGCAGAGTTTTCTTATACTGCCAAACCCGTCGCAATCATACAGAAATATTGTTAGCCCTGCTAATGCTTTTTGGCTATGAGCGAGTGATATGTATTGAAATCTTTTGTGACAGCCTGTTTTGTATAGGAGATGTCAGGATTGCCATAGGATCAGGGCTGCATGAAGAGTGTGAGATAGATTTTTGCTGTCATTTTCTGCCATTGTCAGAGGATGTTCAGTTTTGTGTCATTGTCGGCAGAATCCGGAAGCACAAAAATTCATCGGAGGCTGAGATCAAAATTTATGTTCATGTCAAAGAGGCGATTACCTGCCTTGTTCGAGCCTGATTGATTCTGAAGCTTATTTGGGATATTTCAGGTAATCAAAAAAAAACTTCAGATTATTTGGAAGCAACGACAATAGATTTTCTAAATTAGGTTGATGCTCAATAAAAGTGACAAGTGAGTTAATAGCCAGTAAAGGTAAAGATGATAAAATACTATTGAGTTCGGAAATGCTATTGGGGGGTGTTGGTATCTTGTGTATTAACATCCGCTCCCAATAATAATAAATAGTCAAATGCAGCCACTTTTTCTCACCAATAGCATGGTTAAACTCCCAGTTATAGTCATGAGCAGGACTTGCTCCGTGACTGAGTAATGTAACAATTTGAGATATCGTTGAAGCATCAGCCAAGATGTGTGAGATCGTCAGGCTGTTGTAAGTTTCTTTAGATGTAAATGAATTTGGATTTGCACCATTATTTAGCAGAAAAATAAGCATTTCCAGTGATCCAAAGCAAAGTGCATCGGGCAATGCATCCTGATCATATTCAAGTTGATAACCTTGGCCCATTAATTCTTTTACTTTGTTAAAATTATTTTCCCTAATGGCTTCCGTAAAATCTCCTGCCAGAGAGCATGTCATGAAAAAAAACAGCGTGAAGTAAAGTGCTCTCATTTTATAACGTCTATTTACAATGCAGAGTATGGACTTTAGTAGAATTGTGACTCTTGGCAAATTAAAGTGACGGTGGTTTTGTATTTGCTATTGGTTGGAGAATCCCCCGTATCGGCCAAGCAACAATTGATCGTTATTGATTAGTGCAGCCTGCCAAAACTGATTGAGAATCATGGGGAGGGTGACTGTTTTCCAGAATGTTTATAGATAATTTACACAGCCCTTTTATAAGAGCCTGCAAGGGAAAACCATACATATGTGCAAGTCCAAAATTATATTTTCTACCATCAGCCGTTTTATGAGAAAGTGAATGATTATGGATTTCGTTTGAAGTTTTCATTATCTCTGGATCTGGTCTTTTATTCTGATTGATATGTAAGAAATAGTTCTGGTATTTGTGATCATGTCTAGAAATAAAAAAATCCTCTGTCATTTCATACGGCTGCATAGCTGACCAATAGACTATTTCTAATGAGGTTCTATGTAGCCATTTTTCGAACTCTGTATTATCCAACTCAAGAGCTTGCTGTAAGCTTATTGTATCGGTTGCATAATATCCCCGGATAAAATGCTCAAGAATATCTCCGATGAATCTTTGTACATCTTCGACAGCTTTAGGATTTTGGTAATGAAACTCATGGGATAAACGTTTTCCACGAGCATAAACAATAACAATGGCAACGATATTATCCATAAGCGCATTAAAAAAAGCTAACAGGTTTCCGACTTTTGGAAAAAATTTAACATTTAAAGCATTTTCAGGGGGCAGGCTGTGCAATGTAGTTTCAAATATTTGGCTGTCACCAAGATCTCTCAAACCGGACCAGGATAAATCTGAGCGCTCAGTGTCTTCTACCCAGTTACAAATTGATCCGGGAAAAGCTTCATTATTGCAAAAATGATAAGAACTCAGTTGCCCTAAAGTCATCCATTTTGACAGACCTGACCATGCAACACATAAATCTTTTGTATGCTGCGATTTAATAAGGCTATCGAATGACAGTCCATATCTTGCATACTTCCCGATATCAATAGCTGCTTTTTTTAACCCTTCTTCGGACCTGTAATGAGGGTTTTTGGAATTTGATGGGTCTAATTGGCATGCATAATTAACATAATCTTTTGAAGCTGAGAAACAATAACCGTGTATGTGACCTTCAAATATTTCGAGCTCATCTTCCAATCTTTTATTAATGATATCCGCAGAAATAGAAAATAAACCTTTACTTAAAGGTATTTCGCTGGCGAAATTCTGATCTGAAAATAAGTGGTGCAAACTATTGTGCATTTTAAGTTCACGGGTGAACTCATTCCATGATTCATCTTTTCGTTGAAATTTAAGGTATAGTGTTTGGTTGTCAGGAAGAGTGAGCTGGATGGATCTTCCGCCACAAACTTTCTGAACTATGGAGTTATCTGATAGCATTAATTCTATTTCAAGATCCTCATTGCTTGAACTCTCTTTTAGAATTTGTTTTTTTATTTCTTTTTCGATTTTGTGCCCCATTTCAATGTCTGGAGGTAAAAAATGACTGTTTCTGTAACAGGCAATGATGAGGTCAGAGAAAAATGGATTCCGTGATTTATAATCCAAGCTGGCTGTTGCGTATAAAAGTTCTTGTGTTGCACAGGGAGGCAGGGGAAGGTTGTTTTTTGCTAATTCAATAATTTCATCCAGAAAACCAGCTGGGAATAAATGCTTGTCTTTTTTTGCTGCTTCATACAATCCAAAACGTCTGTCTAAGTGCGAATAATGAACGATATCTTCAATTTTACATCTCAATGCTTGTAACTTGGCAATTTTTTTAAACAAATTCTCTATTTTGTGTGTTGTACTGAATTCTTTTTGGAGTGTTTCCTGTTTTTTTCTACTAAAAAACCTGTTACCCAGTTTTATTATCAGATAGAGCCAGTCATCACCACTAAAATGTTCGGTATTGCCATCCAGATAATCTTTCATTAATGATATTTGGTGTTTTTCGCCAGCAGAGAAATAGCCTTCTGGTTTTTCTAACGTTTTGATTTTTATTGTTTTTCTGTGATAAAGACACTTTTGTTCAACTAGAAGAGAGCCATTTGTGGGCAATGGCTCTGTTTTTTTCGAGCTCACAGCTTCCTGACAGGTAGTATCTGCCCTTATAGGTTGTGGCTGAGGCTGTGAGTGGATTGATGATAAATGCATGGAAATAATGTTTTAAAAATACGATTTCATTCTTAGTCCATATTTTTCTGAAAAGGTTCAAAACTTTGTGCAGATTGTTGAATAAGGTGTATCACGTCGGCAAGCGAGCAAAGTGATGATACTGATCTGGATGGCGTTCCAATGCACAAGCGATATGTTTGAGTGACTTTTCTGAGCCTTCGAAAGATAACGCCACCATGAAGGTACAATCTGGATTTTTTGTTTTAATCCAGACACAGACTGTCTCTGGCACCCTTCAGGATGCATGCTCAAGCCTTGCCGTTATTGCAGAAGAGTTCTCGCTGGTACTGAAAGATCCGCCCTTCCGTTGCATAACAACCTGAGTGAAAGCCTGATTCGGGAATATGTCAGCGATGAAATGGGATTATCTGACAGATAGTTTAACAGGCGGTGAGCGCTTACCAAGGTAAAAAACTTGATTGCAAAGGCCTACGGTAGTCTAACATGTAGGCTTTGCACCAGTTTCTGAGACAATAACAATGCAGGAGTTTTGAATGTTTAGGCAATTATTTTTTTGGCTATTAGTATTCTATCTGCAAGACGTAAGAGCAGTTCAGGATTTACGGCTTTTTTTCGTTGTTGCGCCTTCTAACTTGAAATTTATGGTGGATGGCTGTTATGGATTTAATTCAGAGTTCAGCTACTTTATAAAAGATTTTAACGATGAATTTAAAGAGGGTCGTAAAGAAGTAGTAGTATTTGTTAAGCATTTAAAAAAAACGTTTTCTTGTTTTGTTATTCCTTCCCGCGAATTAGGTTTTATTGCTGAGGGTTCTGGTGATTATAATTTTTCACTGCATAATTTTCATTCTGAACCTGATGAACGACGCTTTACTCGATATATTATTGCCAGATCTTTGTGGTATCACCTTTTTTATACATCGTATTTGGAGCAAAAAGAAAATGAATTTAAGTTCGCTGAATCATTATTTAATAAAAATTCTGATTTGGAGGTTGTGCTGTTATTTAAGTGTTTTGGTGACAATGAATATAAGGAACATTGTAAAAGCTATTTATCAGATGCCCTTGAGGGATTTGGATGGAACCTTGAAACTAAAGTTAGAAGCAAAGAAAGTTGTATGTATATTAGAATTATTATTGCTCTTGGAAATGAGAGTTATAATAATCTCCAGTCCTTTCAGCTAGATTCCAATGTACGCTTGGATATTGAAAAGTCGGGTATACGAAGGCAAGGAGAGAAAAATAAAAGCTCTATGATTTTTTTTCCATCAACAGTATTCCAGAAAAACCCCTGTGAATCACTGGCTGCCAGCGACATACAGAATCAGGAAGACTACTGCGCTTTCGGAATGATTGGCTCAAATAATGCGTGTGTGTGGACATTTCCCAGAACCTACAGCCAGATGGAAAGCTTTGTTGAAGAGAGTGCCTGTGTCAGTACTGGTGCTACTGCTAAAAATGTCTATGAAGTGTGCAGAAAATTTACTAATACTTCGGCAGAAGCCTTGAATGGCGCCAAAGCCTTATGTGTTGTTCTGACGGGAATTTCCATTAGTTTCAAAAGAGAAAAGTCAGATGCTTACAACAGTCTGAAAAATACGAGTGAATATTTAAAAGAGCTTGGATTAGAGGTTCATAATATGCCAACGGATGGTTACTGTGGCTGGCATGCTATTTTGAGTTGGATCAGAAGTAATAGGTATGAGCTTTTGTCTGAAATGACTGAAAATTCAGATGATTTAACAGCGCAGAGAGTATTTGAATATTTTTCTGCCAGGGCTCAGGAAATGGTCGAGGAAGGTGATGAACGTGAGTTTATAGTATCAATGGCTAATGAAATGAATGGATCTAATCCCGATAGAATGTGGCTTGAAGATAATCATATTCGTTTCCTGATTGCCCCGTTTATCAACCAAAACATTTTAATGCTTGATATAGCTTCTAGTGATCCCACTCCGGGATGTCCTTTTCAGATTAGCTTGATAAGAGCAGATGGTGTTGATGTTATTTTTCAGAATCAAGATGAAGTTGTTAATGCGTTGCATGAAAATCGCCATTGTATGATGTTACTTCATGCTCATAATCATTGGTTGTTGATAATGCCTGATCGTCAATTGGCTACAAATCAAGCTACTCGTGGGAATGCAACTTCACAAGATATACCGAGAGAATGGTTGGAAATTGACTGGAGTACTGTCGTTGTTCCACATCTTCTTCTGAATAAGTAGCTCACTAAATGAAAGCCTGTTGTGATGCCCAGGTTCTCAGTTTTGAGCCAGTCATCATCACTGAAATGTTGGGCTCCTCTTGCGATCACAATTTTACCGCTCAGCTACTGAGGTCGTTCATTGCAGGGCTAAATGAGAATGATTATGCTGGTGCGTAAGCCCTGGTTGCCAGCCTCTGGTGCATGGCTTCTTCGATGGTATCACTGCACTTACCCGCAAGGCACACGCCGACCTCAGAAAAATCGGGATCGTAATCAACTCCGCACCATTACGACTTTGAACCAGTGTTCAGGAACTTTTTTTTATTTTGTTGCGTCTAAGTTAGTACAGGATGCAGATGCTCATTTATTTGGGCAGAAATGTTCATTTTGAGCGGGAGCTCGCTGATTTTTCCGGGCTGCAATGCATCAAGTTCAAAAAGCGCCTGCAAATTCTGGGCAGTTACCACGGAATAACCCAATAACCAGATAAAGGAGTATCTTATGAATAATCTTAACTCTTATGGAACTAATGGATTTACTGTGAGGACTCACCAGCAGCCAATGAAGTCAGGTAGGCAGAGTGTCGTCACGGAATGTTTTAATTACGATAAAGCCGATCGCTTTGTAAAAATCTCTGATACTAAATCGGAATTTTCTAAATACTGTTATAACGGCCCTACCTTAATCGATACCTCTCAGTATAGAGGTGGCAATGCGACTAGAGCATTGTCTTCGTATTCTATTAAGGCTTCTGATGATAGTTCTGAAAACAATGATAATAAAATCTTACAATTGGATATAGATGATAGTGAATGGGTTGGGATCAATGAGAATGTTCAAGCAATAAGGCTTAGTGGTTGCGTATTCCTCATTCATGTTCCTTATAATGCTAAATCCTATTATGCCTGGCATCTTAACTCGCTGCACAGGAAAATTTTATCAGACAAAACAACAGCAGCCGTCTGCATGTCTGGGGATACTACTGAAGTTAAAGCAGCTTACCGCGAAGCCAGGTCCTGGAGAGAGATGCTGAGTCAATATCCCGGGACGAGCTATTTATGTGCCACTGACGACATTGAAGATGAGTTCAGGAGTGTTTTTCGTGTAAGTCCGGCTAATATCACCAAAACCGGAGGAGTGGAGGTTGACATCACATTTGATATTGCTACCCGAAGCTTTCAGGTGATAAATCCTCTTGAAGTTGAAGCCGCTGTCAGTGAGCTTGAATCCCGAAAAGAAATGCTGCAAGAACATCCAGGGACCAGCTATTTATATGGCCCTAAAGACGTTGGAGATCTGGCAGGGAGTCCTTCTGATATTGATGCGGCTGAACCAAAACCGCAGGACAGGGTCAACTCAGCCACGCAATAGATGGCATTGTTTGGGCCGCTCTTTATGAACGCTCACATCACTTTAGGCTCCCCGCCCTCTGGATACTTTGGTGATGATGAGCACTGCCCTGCCTTGGCTCCTGCCCTTCAAAAAACCGCTGCACCAGACTGACCGAAGAAATATTGTAGGGCTAAATAAGAATGATAATGCTGGTGCGTAAGCCTTGGGCGGATCTGTCCCAATGGGATTGGTCTGCAAGTTGGTTGATGACAAATGCGAGTAAATCATTCTTTATAATTTCAATTCATTACATTATTGGTTCATATTTTTCCTGAAAAGTTCAGGATTTTCATAAAAATGATGGAGGCATTATTTTTCTGAGGAAATGACTATCCTAAATCACTGCTTTGCGGTTAAAAAACTGAAAGAAAAAAGGTGCTCCCTGTTGGTTTACAGTAAAATAGAGGTTGGTAAAAAAGCTATTTAAGTCAGCTGAAAAATAGGCATGAGCCGTAGTTTTTATTTGCTCCTGGTCATAATCGTACTAAATTTCAAACTCTATATTCGAAAGAAGCTATACGATGAGATTGTTTTTTTTTATGCTCATTTTTTCCACGCAATTTTCTTTGGCAGGAGGGTTTACTGAGGCTATTTTTGAGAATGATTTTAAAGCAGTTAAAGAGCTGATCGATCAGGGTTATCATCTGGCAAAAGATGCAGATGCAGTTCCCACTGCAATCAGCACCGGATCATTAGAGATGCTGCTTTTTCTGCTCAAACATGGTGCTGACCCAAATACCTTTACTCGTACCTACCGATATAATGGCCTGAACATAAGACATGTTTTAGGCGACACTTCAAGTATAGGTCAGATTGTTGCATTATTAAGTTATGGCGCAGTCGCTCATGATGGCCCAAATGGTCATAAGTGGGATTATAATATGGCAATAGTTGATAAGAGGTGGCTGCATGTAGCTGTTTATTATTATTGGGAGCGGATGTTAATGCACAATATACCAACACCCCCCAATAGCATTTCCGAACTCAATACCATTATAATGTCTCTGCCCTTACTTACTATTAAGGCTCTTGCTGTTTTTACTGAACATCAATTTAATTTAGAAGATATACTGACGTTGTTGCCAAATTATCTAAAGTCGTTTTTTAGAGTCTTTCTCAATTTTCATGAAGAAGACTGATAATAGGGTAGATCATGCAAGGCAATCAATAGCACTGTCGTATTTTTAATGGTCGCATAAACCCCATCTAATCAAGGCTCTTTTTAAATCGTTTTGCCGCGACCACTAAGCCACCGATAGTAAAAGCGCCCAGATAAACAGCATCCGTCGTCATGCCCTGTAACTCTGCTCCTCTTAAAATAATCCCCCTCATCAACCGCATATAGTGGGTTGCAGGCAAGAGTTCAGACAGCCATTGAGCCGCTATTGGCATGCCTTCAAAAGGAAACATAAATCCTGACAGTAGAATCGAAGGCAGCAGAATGAAAATGGTCATTTGTGAGGCCTGCAACTGTGTTTCTGCAATGGTCGAGATAATCAGCCCAAGGGTCAGGCTTGCAGAAATAAACAGCATGGTAGCCAGTAGCATCTGGATAATACTGCCGACAAAGGGCACATCAAAAATCAGGTGGCCCAGTGACATAATGATGCCGGTCTGAATAAACCCTACAAAAATATAGGGAATGATCTTTCCGATCATTAGCTCAATAGGGTGAACCGGTGTCGCGATCAGCAGTTCCAGATTGCCCCTCTCTCGTTCACGCACCAGTGCGGCAGATGTGAACATAATCATCGTCATGGTCAAAATAACGCCAACCAGACCCGGAACAATATTGACAACGGATCGTTGCTCCGGGTTGTAGTAAAGAACGATTTTAAAAAGCGCGCCCGAAGACTCAGGCTGAATCCCGGCAGTGGCACGGAAAGGCATCGTCTGGAGCTTTAAAATGGCCGAGCTGATCATAGGGTCTGAGCCGTCAATAAGCCACTGCGCGCCGGTTCTGCCATCGTTTAAGCGCTGGATGAAGTCGGATGGAATAATCAGGGCAGCTCTTACTTTTCCACTCTTGAGTGCTTCTTCTGCTCCCTGTGGACGTGCATCCTGACGAACTATTCTGATCACCTGAGTAGCCTCCAGTGCATCCATCAGAGCGCGGCTGAAGTAAGTGCGGCTGTTATCCACAGCAGTGACCGGTATCTCTCTGACATCGGTATTGATCGCGAAGCCAAACAGCAGCAATTCAATGAGAGGAATAATGACGATCATGGCAAAGGTGGCGCGATCACGGGACAGTTGTCGTAATTCTTTCATTAGAATCGAGGCAATTCTTTGAAGGCTATTGGTCATGCCCGACAGAGTTGAAAGCTTTTCCATTACTGCCGCCGCTGTTGGGTACAATGAACAAATACATCCTCAAGACTGGGGCGCACCCTTTCAATGGTTCTGTCTTTCATTTCTTCTGGCCACTGGCTTCGCAACCAGACTTCAGGCTCACTGATTGTATTGGTTATCAGAACCCGCAGGCGGGCTCCCTGCTGGGCCGAGGATAAAATTTCAGGTCGGGCTGTCAGGGCTTCCCTGACCAGCCGAAGTTCGGTGCCGTCTACTTCCAAAACCCTGGCTTGCATATCGGCCATGAGCTGCTTGGGGGAACCTTCGGCTTGCTTAATACCTCCCTCCAGAATGGCCAGACTATGGCAACGCTCGGCTTCATCCATGTAGTGAGTGGACACCAGAATAGTGACTCCCTGATCACAGAGGTCAAAAAGAGTTTCCCAGAAATCACGTCGGTTCTGAGGGTCTACCGCTGAGGTTGGTTCGTCCAGTAGCAATAATTCGGGTTTATGTAATGTTGCTGCTGCCAGGGCGAGCCGCTGGCGCTGCCCGCCACTGAGGCTGCCTGTCATACGCTTGCGGCGCTGGTCCAGACCATAGGTAGTGAGTTGGCTGTCAATGCGTTTATTGACCTCTCTGCCCGGCAGATTGAAAATTTGTGCCATGAACTTCAGGTTTTCTTCGACGGAGAGATCGTCGTACAAAGAGAATTTCTGGGTCATATAGCCCAGTCGCTGTCGAAGTGCTTCCGACTCTTTGGGTATTTCCAGCCCCAGAACACGAACGTCACCCTGACTGGGTGTCAGCAAACCGGTTAACATTCTGAGCGTAGTCGACTTGCCACTGCCATTGGGCCCCAGGAAACCAAAAATGGTCTTTTCTTCGATGTTCAGGTTCAGATGATCTACGGCCATGAAATCACCAAAACAGCGGGTCAGCCCTTTGGCTGAGATGGCCTGTCGGCTCACAGGGGCAGGTCCACTTGCACAGGCAGTCCTGATGGCAAATCAGAAGCGGTTTCCGGAAGCTGTACTTCGGCCATGTAAACCAGTCGGGAGCGTTCTTTTTCATTGAGGGCATAATGGGGAGTGAAGGCCGGGTCCAGAGAAACCCAGCGTATTTGACCAAGAAAAGATTTTTTGACGCCATCAATATGTACCGTCACGTGGTCGCCCACGTGAACAGCGGCCCTGCGGGGCTCTGGAACGTAAATGCGTGCATAGGGTGCTTCATGCAACAGCAGGATGGCCAGAGTGCTGCCTGCTGAAACTCTCTCTCCCAAGTGTCTGGGCAGACTATCCAGCCAGCTGTCTCTTGTGGCATAAATGGATAGATCCTCCAGCTTTCTCTGTTCCAGAAACTGATTGGCCAGAGCCTTTTTCATGGAAGCCTCTGCCTGTTCTATGACTTCAGGGCGATTGCCATTGAGCAAACTCTGGAGTTTTTCTCTGGCATTTACTTTTTCTGCCATGAGAGCATCACGATCAGCTCTCGCCTGATCCAGTCTGGATTGGCTGATCAGTTTGCGCTTTAACAGTGTTTCGTTTCTCTGGAACGTTTTATTGGCATCCACCAGCCGGGCTTCTATTTGCCCGACACTGGCTCTTGCTGCTGCTATGTCTTCCATTCTGGCGCCGTTGACTATTTCACTCAGATAAGCTCGTGCCCGTTCTGTTTCGGCCAGGGCCGCAGCAACGGCTGCCTGTTGCTTGCGATCATCCAGCTTCAGGATCACTTGACCGGTTCTTACCGGGTTGCCCTCATGGATGAGTATCTCTGTAATCAACTCCGAAGCGGTCGCTGTCAGAGTGACTCTGTCACGCTCAAGGGTTCCCAGTGCCTGATGGTTGTCGGAAGAGAAACAGCCGGAAAGCAAAAGTGACAGAACGGTAGTGCCAATTAAAGTCAGATGACTTTTTATCAATCTGCTCATAGAGTGAAAGCGTTTACTGTGACGATGAACATCCATCAAATGTAGTCACAAAATGAGAAGACGACCTATTACTGTCTGCGCCACCATGAAATGGAACTGAGGTTGGTAAGCAGGGAAGACAGCGAGTACCGAATCGCCTGGGAAGCGGGGGAACATCGGTACTCTGATTACAGTTAGAAGTCGATCAGGTAGCTGAAGTCAGGAACTCAACAGAGGGCGCGAAGAATGCACAGCCAGTGGTGGCCTGTGAATAATCCATCAAGTGGTCATAGTGACCATGCCTGTCGGCCTTGACCATGGACTCCATCATTTTGTCAAAATGGGTCGGAGTGCGACAGTAGGAGACAAAGTAAAGTCCGCCTTCACTGGCATTGCCATAGGGCATACTGTGACGCAGGATTTCCATACTTTTGCCTCCACTGTCCTTGACGTTGGAACGCTTTACGTGAGCCGTTGGCGCTTTTTCTTCGCCACTGAATTCAATGTCGTCCTCCTTGGTGCGGCCGATCACTTTTTCCTGCTCAGTGACCGCCAGTTTGTCCCACTTTTTGAATGAGTGAACCCACTTCTGGGTATGGATATAGCAGCCTCCGGCAAACGATTGATCTTCATCACCCACCAGAGTGACGCTGGCCCTGTTATCTCCCTGTGGATTTTCGGTGCCGTCTACAAATCCGGTCAGGTCGCGACCGTCCAGGTAACGGAAACCTGTCTCATCTTCCTGAATGTCAACGGCTTGTCCAAAATGATCCATAGCTCTGTGCAACAGGATAAAATTGATATCCCGACGATTGGAACGGATATGGAGCAGCAGATCACCGGGAGTGGCAGGTGCAGTCCGGTCACCTTCTGTCACGGCTTTGAAGGGAGCGAGAAGCCTTGGCTTAGCGGCTTTGTACAAAGCGTCCCAGGCCTGACTGCCGATACTGATCGTGGAGGTCAGCCTGGCATCGGGGTACTGTTCGCTGAGATCCCGTGTCAGCTGTGGTATCAGCGCACAGGTCTTTTTAATCTGTGTGAGGCTGTCTGGATCTTGCCTGATAGTTAAAACCAGAAAGCAGGCATCGGTATTGGCTTCTGGAGTAATTCCTGATTGTGGTGTGCTCATTTCCAACTCTGACGTCAGTTTTCGAAACAATGGCAACCTGTCTGTTCGCTGTCTGGTGCCATTGCATAGCATGAAGGGGTTTAGGTTCCGGATCAATACACTTATCTGGCTTTATCGGATAGGTTACCGGCCTCTTCGCACTCACCTTCTTCAGCCATTTGTGCCAGTTGTGAACATTCTGATGACATCGGCTGGAAAGGACAAGCTGTGGTTTCCTCCTGACGGGTCATAAGGCTGGCAATCGTGTCCTGTCGGGTAATCTTGCATTCAATGGCGTCAATAGTTCGAAAGCTCAGCCAAATGGCTATGGCTGAGAACAGGACTCCTCCGGCTGCCTGACCCACCAGTACGCCATAGGGCCCCATATATGCAGAGGCGACCCAGATGAAAGGAACGGTACCCAGTGTCGCCCGACCCCAATTTAAGAGGGTTGAGTATCCGGGTTTGCCCAGATTGTTAAAGGCAGCATTGGCGACGAACAGAGTACCTGTGAACAAAAAGCTAATGGCAATCCAGTCGCAGAAAAACGACACCAGGCTGGCCGCTTCCCCCGTGGCTCTGAACACTTGAATGAGAATGTCCTGCAAGAAAAACAGTATGGCTGAAATGACAATGACATAATGCACAGTGAAGAGGATAGCATTTCGAAGCGACTCCCTGACCCGGCCCATCCGTCTCGCCCCAAAATTCTGGCCTATTATAGGTCCTACTGCTCCGGACAGGGCAAAAATGACACCGAAGGCGACAGGTATCAGTCGGTTAATGATTGAGTAGCCTGCTACGTAACTATTGCCGTACTGCGACATATAGCGAACCATCCAGGCGCCACTGAAAGGCATGGCCAGATTGGTGGCAATGGCAGGGAGGGTGATTGCCAGAATGTTTCTCAGATCCTTGCCAAAGTGGGAAAGACGGAAGGGGGAGTAGAGTTTATGTTTATAGAAAATGCCGTAAAAGGAAATAGCAAACATTGTGGCACGAGCCATCACTGAAGCAATGGCAGCACCCTCTATATTCAATTCCAGAAGAAAGATCAGTATAGGGTCCATTATGGCATTCACAGCTCCGGCTGAGAGTGACGATGTCATTGATAGCCTGGCATCTCCTACGGCTCTGAGCCCGGCACCGAGGGTCATGGACAGGCTGACCAGAGGCATGGAGGGAATCACGATATGCAGGTAACTGTCGGCCAGTTCATGAACTCGCCCGGTGGCTCCCAGCAAAGTGACCAGTTCAGGGATCAGAAGCCAGAAAACGATGGCCAGCGTGATACTGACTAACAGCACCAGGAAACAGATGTTTACTTGATATTGACACGCTTTTTCCCGGTTGTGGCTACCAATGGATCTGGAGACCAGGGCCCCGGCGGCAATGGATAAGCCAATACCCAGGGCCGAAGTGATAAACAGGATGGTGCCGGCATAACCAATAGCTGCAGCCAGAAACTTTTCACCGAGCAGACTGAGAAAGAAGAGGTCGAGCAGGTCGACAAAAAACAGCGTTGTGATGCCTGCTGCATTGCTGAGGCTCATGACAATGACGTGCTTCATTGTTGAACCCTGAGTAAAGCGGGCATGGGTCATGACAGGCTTCCGTTTCGACACCGTATGAAGTGTTCCGGTCAGTTGGATATAAAACGACCAAAGTCGTTAACATATAAGATAGAAAGAGTCGTGCTTTGATCAATGAACAGGACATTGCGCTTCGACCAGCTTAGTTCAGATCGCAGCGACGGGTCGGGTAAATGGCGTTACAATCAAACGCTTTATTTCCTCTGGACTGTTTATCTTATGGATCTTATCTGGAACCGGGCTGAAACCGGGTCTCCATTACTGATTCTGGCCCATGGTGCCGGTGCGGCTATGGACAGCGATTTCATGAATCAAATGGCCGTCTTGATGATGGCTGAAGGTATCAGTGTCGTGCGCTTTGAATTCCCTTATATGCGGGAGCGAAGGAAAACCGGTAAAAAAAGACCACCGGACAGGCAACCAAAATTATTGCACTGCTGGCAGGACGTGATTGAATATATCCAAAAGGATTATAACGGCCCTCTTTTCATTGGCGGTAAATCCATGGGCGGACGCATGGCCAGCCTGCTGGTGTCTGAGGTGTCTGGTCTTTCATTGAGAGGTGTCGTATGCCTGGGGTACCCATTCCATGCACCAGGTAAACAGGACAAACCCAGAACGGAGCATCTTGTTGATTTCCCATTACCCATGCTGGTGGTGCAGGGTAGTAGGGATGTCATGGGGGATTATAGCACCGTGCGGGGTTACGGCCTGTCAAAGAATATTGAGCTTCATTGGCTGGCCGACGGCAATCATGATCTGAAACCCCGGGTAAAATCGGGTTTTACTCATGAGCAACATCTGTTAGAAGCCGCACAAAAGATCTCAGCCTTCATAAAGTCATAAAGTAAAGTTTACGTATATTGATCTGAACTAAAGCCTCATAAAATGGTCTGAATTTTGTCAGGCAATTGTGAGGACTGACGTTGAAATCGACTGCAGCATTGTATCGGCAGGTCTGGATGTTTGCCTGGCCTGCCATTCTTGCCAATATTTCGGTCCCTCTCCTGGGACTGGTTGATTCAGGGGTGCTGGGGCATCTCTCCAGTGATATTTATCTGGCCGGTGTCGCCATCGGCAGCACATTGTTTTCACTGTTGTTCTGGGCTTTTGGTTTCCTTAGAATGGGAACCACCGGTTTGGTGGCCCAGGCGCTGGGTCAGGATGATCATCAGAAAACCCGGCAATGGCTGGCCCAGTCGATCCTGCTAGCTCTGGTGATCGGCTTTTTGCTGATTCTTTTACATCGTCCCCTCCTGGCTATTGCCCTGCCTTTATTTAATGCGGCCCCTGAAGTGGCTGAACAGGCCAGGATCTATTTCTCCACTCGAATATTTTCAGCTCCTGCGGTTTTGATTAACTTTACGATAGTTGGTTGGCTGATTGGAATGCACCGCCCTAAAGGGCCATTGTTTATTCTCGTGCTGGCCAATGTGGTTAATATTATTCTGGATCTGTTTTTTGTTCTGGACCTGGGAATGGCTACCCAGGGTGCAGCATTGGCAACAGTGATCGCCGACTATACCAGTCTTGTACTGGGGGTCTCGATGGTCAGTCAAACCTTGAGAGGTAAGTCTGGAACTTTTGTCCGTTCAATGATTCTGAGCCTGGGCTCTATGCGTCGCCTGCTGTTACTGAATCGACACTTGTTTGTTCGCACGCTCTGTCTGCTTGGAACTCAGGCTTTCTTTACGGCACAGGGAGCCCAGAGTGGCAGTCATATCCTGGCGGCCAATGCTTTGTTACTTAATATGTTGCTGCTGATTTCCAATGGACTGGATGGCTTTGCCCATGCTGCCGAAGCACTGACGGGTGAAGCTTTGGGGCAGCGAAAAGAAGATCGCTTTAAACAGATTGTCAGGGTAACAGGTTACTGCTCGCTCATTTGTGCCGTGTTATTTTTTTTCACCTTCTCGCTGGTGGGGCAGGGTATCATTGGTCTGTTGACGAATATCCCTGCCGTCGCTGAAACGGCAAACACTTATCTGCCCTGGCTGGCCGCCATGCCGTTGTTTGCCGTTTGGTGCTACTGGCTGGATGGTGTGTTTATTGGCGCCGTGCGAACGGATATGATGCAACACACCATGTTGGTGGCGACGTTAATGGTCTTTCTGCCAGTCTGGTATGTCACCCGTAATATGGGTAATCACGGCTTGTGGTTGGCCTACAGTGCCTTTATGCTGGCCCGCAGTGCAGGACTGGCTATTGTTTATCGATCCCTGAGTCGGTCCGGTTCCTGGGTCGGATAACAGGAGTGAATGTGTCGGATACTATAGAAATTGATCATGAACTGGATACTTCAGGTCTGCTTTGCCCGGAACCGGTCATGATGTTGCACAATAAAGTGAGAGACATGAAGCCGGGAGAAATGGTCAGGGTTATAGCGACCGATCCTTCTACCCAGCGTGATATTCCCAAGTTCTGTAACTTTCTGGATCATGAACTGCTGTCTCATGAGCAGGTGGAAAAACGGTATATCTACCTGATTCGGAAGTCAGCCTCCTAGGAGGCTTGTATTTGTGTAACTTAACCGGGTTGTCGCGCTAACCTTTCTGCTCCAATAGATAGCCCTGGCTTTTGAAAGGACAACTAAGGACAACCAGATGCCTGAGAGAGATTGCGAATGAAGGTTACGCTTTTAATCCTCGATTATTTGGGTAAAGGCAGTTTGATTTTTTATGGGTGCCCTAAATCTTCTGGTCATCTTCTAAGAACGGCGCCACGTGTCATCATGTCCATGATAATAATACTTCAGTAATTGCATGCCAACGAGGCTGTGTGCTTCTCTGTAATAAGGGTCTGGATTATAAGAGTCATCAGTACGTCCACTAACTGGCTTTTCATGAAGGTCTATAATGCAGGGTTTCTTTAAGGCACCTCTTAAAAAAACATCTTTAGCGTGCTCTGCCACAAAAAAACAACTGTTTTCACCGTCCCAGGAAACGCCTCTATCAGATTCCAAGAGATAATCGTAGTGAGATGAAATATGTACAATCTGTTTTGATAGGTGTTCATAATTACTGTCTGCTTCACCACTTAGAATATAATCAAATAGTTTTATCGCATTATCTCTGGAGTATTTTTTTGATGTTCTTTTATTTAGGTAGGGCATTTCAGAGAAAAATGATCTATGCCTCTCTAAACGGATTTTATCAGTTTCAGATAGTTGTTCTGTAACGTCTTTATCTATATAGATAAGTGGCAATGTCATTGACATTTTTGGCTGAGTGAATATCCCGTGGCTAGCTAATATATAAGGTGGTTTAGATAACCACTGATTGTCAATGTCTGAATAAAACAAATGATTAACCCCTAGTTTTTGCAAACGATTAGCTAGTTTGGTTTTGTTTTCAGACTCTGACTTAGCTATGCAAAATCTTATAGTCTCGGTAATGTTTTGAGACACAATAACTCTAATGGAATCCATAAACTGAAGGCACATCGATGAAGCATATTTCTCTAATTGCACGAGAAAACCTAACTGCAGATCTGTTTCCATAGAGATACATAAGATATTTTCATGATATTTAAATTCAGCCTTCATCTGATCAATTTGAGTCTTTGTCAGATTCATATCCGAAAACACGATAAGTAATGGAATATCATCTTTACTGAGATCAGTTCCTTCTTTTAATATTGTTTGAATATAATTAATTCCAGTAAGATGTCGAGGATTATTCAATCCATTAAATATGCTGGTGCCATGCAGTGCGGCCCATGTGTGAAAGACCGGACATGGAGGACATACCCTCAAATCCATAGCACTGGCTTTCTCCAGTGAATCAATGCCTGAAAACTTTAAGCTATCAGCCATATTCTTCCATGACTCTTTATCAATTGAATCAAAAAAATTTGGATCTGCCGTGAAAACTATATTTTTTGCAAGGCGGATGTGGTGACTATCGTTATCTTTCCCGGACGGTACCAAGGAAATACATCTTGATGATAAGTCCTTACACCCAAAATGCTCTTCTGTGTACTCTTCTGCCCTAGGAAGGTATTTCTTATTGTTAACTTTATTTTCAGATAGGCTTTCTGTCAGCGTTTCAGTGTACAGTGACGAATATCCTGCCGGATGTATTTGCTCTCCTACAACTTGATCCATGTCCTTGCTCCTTGTTCTTTGCTCCTTAGAACCTTACAACGTGTGTTGGTTCTGATTCATTGCTAACAAGTGTGCAAGAATGCCTAACAAAATGAAAAAGTGAACAAAAAGTGAAAAATGAATAAGAAATAGACAGAGAGATTCATATAAAAAATTGAAAAAGCACAAATGGAAAAAGACATTCATATATTTGACCCGCATGGATTACTTATATGGTGAGGATTACCAGGCTGGAGAGTGGCATCGGTGGAATGGTGTATATTTGAGATCAAGATTGGGCTTGGTACTGTTATAGAAATGAAAAAGCTGGGTATACAGTTGATTTTAATATGCTGATTTAGAATGATCGTGAGCCAACAAAAAATCAGGAGCTTGCACCTGAGATGCATTTCCTTAATTTGATGTTATGTCTATTTTAGCTCAATCGATTTCACTGATCAGGTGCGTTTGTAACTCGTCGTAAATCTTATCAAAAGTTGCTTTGATACCGATTAAAGGTTCCCCGTTGCTATTAAAAGAAGCAATAAAAGGAACATTAAAATGAAAAGTTACTGTATTATTATCAATTGTTGTTGATGCTGTCGTTTCGAGAAAAGTTTGCTGGTCTAATAAGGTTTCAGTAGATGAAGGCAGCTCGGAAAATGTAAGAGATTCAGGATTTTCAGATGGAAAAACTTCGGAGCAGTATGCTCTATTGTTTTTTTGATCATCTGATTCCTTTTGAATATTTACTGTCAACTGTTCAGAAATAGTTAGCTCTCGGGGACGATGATTTCTTATATTAGTTGCAATTTTTTCTGATATTTTTCCAAAAATAAATTTCTGTATCAGTTGAGTAAGACTGTATATCTCAGCATATTCCTTTTCGAAAGTTAGTCTGTTTTGATTTACTAAAACTGTTATTTTTATTGTACCCTTTATTTCATTTGATGTGGTACTGCCGGAGATAAAAAACAGTAGCATCATTGCTTTTACGAGCAGACTCATCTATCAAATCTCATTGATGGCGATACACGGCATTGAGTATAGGCATATAAAAGAATAGGGACATCCATATATTTGACCAGTCTACGGATTGAACTACTTTACTGCTGTTTCCAATTTTTACCATTGTAGCTGAAGATCTCATGACTCAGGTTCGCAGTAGCCTGATTGATTCAGGTTCGACTCCGTACTATCGGTGTGTTCGCAGGGCTAATTTGTGTGGTGAGGATCATCTGACTGAGAAGAATGTTGCGCATCATCGGCAGTGGGTGGTTGACCCATTGGTTTCCATCTTTGCCGTCGAAGCCTGTGCTGATCTGTAATGTCTAATCATTATCATCTGGTGCTGCACATTAGCTCCAGCGGGTTTTTTCTGTTCTAATTTTTCTTTTTTTGTTTAATTGTCTCGATTATTATGATTTTTTATTAATGGTTGTCCTTATCTTTTTCTTGAAAAATAAGGTGGCACCTCAAACTTTGTACTTGATTTTGGATTTTTGCTTTTCCAGATATTCAGTGCTATTTTTCGTCGTAAGTTAGGTATGACAGAGAGCAGTACAGAATGAGATTAAGAAATACGATCTTAGTGTTACTAATATATGCACTTCCATATCATTCAAGCGCAACAGTGCTTTCAACTTCTACTCGTTTCATCTCATTTTACGATAAAGCTTTTACAAGAGCATTTAAAAAAAGCGAATATAGCCTGGAAAGCTTTATTGGCGCTCGTGAATCATCTGGGCTTTCAAAAATGATTGAAGGTATTAGAATGATGAGAGCAGTGCTTTTAAGCGAAACTCAATCTAACCCCACAAATCCAAAAGATATATATTTAGGGCAATTATGGAACTTGCAACAGAATGGTTTAGTTGCTACCAGCGTTGATCAATTTTTAATGTTTTCTTCCCTGTCTCCCTTGTCCGGACCAGGTGGTCAACTTGATAATACTTTTGAGGGTTTGCAAAGAAATAAAGGATTGAATGAGGACTTAAAGAAGGTCTTGCTGATGGTGTTGGAAATACTTAATGAAAGTAGTGAGTTTATAAACTCATGTAGTGAATTAGGACTACTTGAAGAACTGCAAGACATAAAGAGAGAGATTGAGGAGCTAACTCAAGGTGAATAAAAAGTGGCAGATATGAGTTTTCATTCAGGAAGCAAAAAAAACTGCATATTTGAAAAACGATAAACTTTAAGGATATCTTGGTTTATCCAATGATTTTGCATAGTCAGCACACACAATAACTGTTAGTAGGATCTCCCGCTCTTCAGGCAGGTCTTCCGGCTTGGCACTTTATCAGATCTAAGGTATTTTCTACCAAGTGCACCATGTGAAATCATGTCCATGATAATAATATTTAAGTAATTGCATTCCAATGAGACTATGTGCTTCTCTGTAATATAGGTCTGGATTATAAGAATCATCAGCAAGCTTACTAGTTGGCTTTTGATGAAGGTCTATCCTCCAGGGGTTTTTTAAAGCACCTCTTAAAAAATCTTCTTTAGAGTGCTCTGCCACAAAAAAACAACTATTTTCACCTTCCCAGGAAGCCCCCTCATCAATGTTGAATAGGCATGTGTAGATAGGTGAAATATGTGTAATCTGTTTTAATAGATGTTTAAAGTTACATTCTGCTTCACCACTTAAAATATAATCAAATAGCTTTTTTGCTTTATCTGTAGACCATTTTTCTGTATTTCTTTTATCGAAGTAAGGAAGCTCAGAGAAAAATGATCTATGTCTTTCCAAAAGTTTTCTATCAATATCAGATAGCTTTTCTTTATCCTCACTTTTTACATAGGTGAGAGGCAACGATCTTGATAGTGTCGGCTGACTAAATATTCCATGGCTAGCTAAAATGTAAGGAGGTTTGGATATCCATTGGTTATCAATATCTGAATAAAACAAATAATTAGTCCCTAGCTTTTCTAAACGATTAGCTAGTTTGATTTTGTTTTCAGATTTTGCTTTATCTATACAAAAGCTTATAGTCTCAGTAATGTGTTGAGATACAACAAGTCTGATGGAATCCATAAACTCAAAGCTCATAGATGAAGCGTGTTTCTCTAATGGCTTGGGGAATTTTAGCTGCAGGTCTGTTTCAAGCGAGATACATAATATATTATCATGATCTTTAAATTCACCCTTCATCTTATTAATTTGAGATTCTGTTAGATTCATCTCCGAAAATACTATAAACAATGGGATATCATTTTTACTCAGATCAGTTCCTTCTTTTAATATCCTTTCAACATAATTAATTCCCCTGAGTCTTTTAGGGGTATTCAAACCATTGAATATTGTGGTGCCATGCAATGCGACCCATGTGTGAAATAGAGGGCAGGGAGGACATACCCTTAAATCCATAGCGATGGCTTTCTCTAATGAATTAATGTTTGAAAATTTTAAACTATCAGCCATATTTTTCCAGGATTCATCATCAATTGAATTTAAAAAAAATGGACTTTCATTAGCAACTATATTTTTTGCAAGTGCGATGTAGTGATGATCCTTATCTTTTTCGGTCGGAGCCAGAGAAATACTTCTTAATGACAGTACCTTGTGCTCAAGATAGTCTTCTGTGCATTCTTCTGCTTTTGAAAGGTATTTCCTATCATGATCAGTATTTTTAGATAGCCTGCCTCCCTCCGTATCGGTGTATACTGGGGTACATGCAGCCGATAATTTGTTCGACCCTATAACTTGGTCCATGTACTGATTTCTATTGTTTAATGATTTATTTCTTAGAACCTTATAACTTTTATTGGTTCTAAATGATTACTAGAAAATAGAATAGCGGTTTGGCATCTTCTATTATTTGATCCATGTGCAATCATGACCATAGTAATAATACTTGAGTAATTGCATCCCAGTGAGGCTGTGTGCTTCTCTGTAATATGGATCTGGATTATGACAATATGCAGTATCCGGTTTTTGATGAAGGTCTATCATGCTGATTCTTTTTGAAGCGGCTCTTAAAAAATCACCTTTAGAGTGCTCTCTAACAAAGAAGCAACCATTGTCACCTTTCCAGGAAACCGTTTTATTATTAGGCCTCAAAAGATAATCGTAGTCGGATGAAATATGGACTAACTGCTTTGATAGATGTTGATAATTACTCTCAGCTTCACCACTTAAAATATAATCAAATAGCATTCTCGCTTTGTCCGTAGACCATTTCTTTGAATTTTCTTTATTTAGATGAGGCAGTTCAGAGAAAAATGATCTATGCCTATCTAAAAGCTTTTTATCGACATCAGGTAGTTCTTTACTGTTAATGTATGTGTTAATAAGTGGCAATGTACTCGACATTGTTGGCAGAGTAAACATCCCATGTCTGGCTAATATGAAAGGTGGTTTCGATAACCATTGATTATCTATATCTGAATAAAATAAATGATTAGCCCCTAGCTTTTCAAAACGATTAGCTAGTTTGGTTTTTTTTTCAGAATTTGCCTTGTCTATACAAAAGCTTATAGTCTTAGTAATATTTTGAGATACAACAACTCTAATAGAATCTATAAACCTGATGTTCATGCGTGAAGCATATTGCTGCAATTCTGTAGGGAATGTTAGCTGCAGATCTGTTTCTAAGGAGATACATAAGATATTTTCATGGCTTTTAAATTCAGCCTTCATCTGATCAATTTGAGAGCTTGTTAGATTCATATCTGAAAAGACTATAAAAAGGGGGATATCACTTTCACTGAGTTTCGTTCCTTCTTCCAATATCCTCTTAACATAATTTATTTTCGTGTGTCTTTCAGGATTATTCAAGCCATTGAAAATGCTGGTGCCATGCAATGCGCCCCATGTGTGAAAGACTGGGCATGGAGGGCATACTTTCAAATCCATAGCAGTGGCTTTCTCTAATGAATCAATACCAGAAAACATTAAGCTATTAGCCATATTTTCCCAGGACTCTTCATCAATTGAATCAAAACAAAGTCGATCCAGAGTGAAGACGATATTTTTTGCAAGTTTGATGTAGTGATCATTATTATCTTTTTCGGTCGTAACCAAAGAAGTGAGTCTTGATGAAAGATCCTTATGCCCAAAATTATGTTCTCTGTGCTCTTCTGCCTCAGGAAGGTACTTCTTATCATCAGCTTTATTAATTGGTAGGCCAGCTACCTCCGATTCAGAGTGTGCCGGGGTATATGCCCCTGGCAATATGGCCGGTTTTACTACTACTTGATCCATATCTTTATTCCTTAATTCGTTCTGTTTCACTTTGTCCCTGAAAACTCTTTTTGGTTCCAATTTATGGCTAACCATTATGTAAGAATGCCTGACAAAAATGCCCGTAAGATTGAGGTTGAAAGCTGGAGTCGAGATGAGGTGAAGTAGTGCGACGTTAGACTGCCCTTTTTACTGGCCCTCTCTTGATCTATACGAGCAATGCCACTCTAAGCTGCTCAGAACCAGACCGTATCGATGAATATGTGGCAGAGTATCGTAGCCGTTTGAAGAGTATCAGTTGGTTTATGCGTCTTGGGTAAAGGCACAGGGCTTACGCACCAGTCTAATCATTCTCATTTAGCCCTACAACGAATGCCCTCGGTAGCTGAGCAAGATGTTTATTACTCCAACCAGCCTTTTTACGCTTTGTTTTGATACTCCTTTTGCTGGTAATATCAGCCTCCAGGATATTCAGAGCGATTAGGTAAACGTAGATTTCTTTGGTCTGTCTGGTGTAGCGGTTGTTTGAAGGGGCAGAAGCCAGGGCAGGGCAGTGCTCATCATCACCAAAGTATCCAGAGGGCGGGGAGCCTGAGTGATGTGAGCGTTCATAAAGAGCGGCCCAAACAATGCCATCTATTCCGTGGCTGAGTTAACTCTGTCCTCCGGTTTTGGTTTAGCCGCATCAATGTTAGAAGGATTCCCTGCCAGATCTCCAACGTCTTCAGGGCCATATAAATTGCTGGTCCCCGGATGTTCTTGCAGCATTTCTTTTCGGGATTCAAGCGCACTGTCAGCGGCTTCAACTTCAAGACGATTTATCACCTGAAAGCGTCGGGTCGCAATATTAAATGTGATGTCAACCTCCACTCCTCCGGTTTTGGTGATATTATCCGAACTAACACGAAAAACACTCCTGAACTGATCTTCAATGTCGTCAGTGGCACATAAATAGCTTGTCCCGGGATATTGACTCAGTATATCTCTCCAGGACCTGGCTCCGCAGTAAGCTGATTTAACTTCAGTAGCATCGCTAAACATGCAGACGGCTGCTGTTTTATCGTCGGCTAAAATTTTCCTGTGCACCGAGTTAAGATGCCAGGCATAATAGAATTCAGCATCATAAGGAACATGAATGAGGAATACGCAACCACTAAGCCTTATAGCTTGAACATTCTCATTGATCCCAACCCATTCACAATCATCTATACCCAATTGTAAGATTTTATTATCATTGCTTTCAGAATTATCATCAGAAGCCTTAATAGAATACGAAGACAATGCTCTGGTCGCATTGCCATTTGTATACTGAGAGGTGTTTATAAAGCGAGGAACTTGATAGTTATTAAAATATTCCGTGATGGCTTTCTGCTCATCTGACTCCATTATCTGCTTGTAAGTACGGTCAGTAAATACCTTAGTTCCATCAGAGTTAAGATTATTCATAAGATACTTCTTTACCTGGTTATTGGGTTATTCCGTAGTAACTGTTCAGAATTTGCAGGTACTTTTTGAACTTGATGAGTTACAGCCCGGAAAAATCAGCGAGCTCCAGCTCAAAATGAACATTTCTGCCTGAAGAAATGATCATCTGCATCCTGTACTCATTTACACGCAACAAAATAAAAAAAGTTCCTGAACACTGGTTCAAAGTCGTAATGGTGCGGAGTTGATGTGGTTAGGTATCTTCTACTATTGGCGCCACGTGTAATCATGTCCATAGTAATAATACTTGAGTAATTGCATGCCAACGAGACTATGTGCTTCTCTGTAATATGGATCTGGATTAAAACAATATCCATTATTCGGTTCTTCATGAAGGTCTATTATGCTTACTCTTTTTGAAGCAGCTCTTAAAAAATCATCTTTAGAGTGCTCTGTCATAAATAAACAACCATTGTCACCTTTCCAGGAAACAACTTGATTGGCAGGTTTCAGTAGATCATAGTAGTGGTGTGAAATATGTCCTATCTGTGTTGCTAGATATTGATAGTTACGCTCTGCTTCACCACTGAAAATATAATTAAATAGCTTTCTTGCTTTGTCCGTAGACCATATTTTTGATTTTCGTTTATTTAAATGAGGTAGATCGGAGAAAAAAGATCTGTGTGCCACTAAACGCTTTCTATCAATATCAGATAGTCCTGTTAAGGTGTGGCCATTGATATCTTTGAGTAGAATGTCATCTGGCATTTTTGGCAGAGTAAACATCCCATGTCTGGCTAATATGTAGGGTGGTTTGGATAACCATTGATTATCAATATCGGAATAAAATAAATGATTAACTCCGAGCTTTTCTAAACGATTAGCTAGTTTGGGTTTATTTTCAGAACTCGCCTTATCTATACAAAAGCTTAGTGTATTAGCAATGTTTTGAGACACAACAACTCTAATAGAATCCATAAACTCAAGGCTCATAGATGAAGCATATTTATTTAATGGTATAGGGAATTTTAGCTGAAGGTCTGTTTCCAAAGAGATACATAAGATATTATCATGGCTTATAAATTCAGCTTTCATCTCTTGAATTTGAGACTCTGTTAAACTCATATTCGAAAACACTATAAGCAGTGGAATATCATTTTTACTTAGACTGCTTCCTTCTTCTAATATTCTTTGAACATAATCTATCCCCTTGAGCCCTTCAGGATTATTCAAACCATTAAATATGGTGGTGCCATGCAGTGCGGCCCATGTGTGAAAGACTGGACATGGAGGACATACCCTCAAATCCATAGCTGTGGCTTTCTCCAATGAATCAATGCCTGAAAACTTTAAACCATCAGCCATGTTTTTCCAGGACTCTTCATCAATTGAATCAAAAAAAGTTTTATCGAGATTGAAGACTATATTTTTTGCAAGGTCGATATAGTAATTATTCTTATCTTTCTCGGTTGGAACCAAGGAAATGGATCTTAAAAGCAAGTCCTTATGGGCTATTTGATTTCTTGTGTGCTCTGCTGCGTCAGTAAGGTATTTATTATCATCAGCTTTGTTTATAGGCAGGCTGTCGATCTCCATTTCGAAGCATTGTGGGTTATATGACCCTTGCACGATAGTCGGTTTTACTACTTGATCCATGTCTTTATTCCTTCATTATTAGTAAATTATTCATTAGTACCTTATATTTTATTTGGGTTCAAACTAATTACTTACAAGTGTGCAAGAATGCCTAACAAAAAAATCAAACAACTGTGATTTTTTATAAAGGAGTGCTGAGTGTCGGAGCTACCGTGAAGGTATCCACTCATATTTCTCACCTTGTTTCTGTATTTATGGAAAAGAAGCAAGTTTAATCAAAGCGCGTAATAACTTAACGTTAGAATGACTAACTAATAAGATAATTTGGGAACTCCGCAAAGCATTAGGAATCAAATCTTTGGATGTTTTTACGTTGTGAGGTAATGGTATGCTGCCATCTTATCCAGACAATACATTGTATAAAGAATGGTACTTTGATAAAAGGAACCCTATTCATAAAGTAAATGCTGGGAAATTGAGTAAACGATCTTTTCGATCAATGAAAAGAGTCTCTCCTTATCCTCTGAAATTTAAGTACACACCTATTCTAAAAAAAACTCGAAGATCATTCACTCTAAGGATGAAGAGTGTAACAAATCTGGTGACACAGAAGCTCATGAAAGTACTTGCAGCAGAGTTAATTGATTGGAATAGAGCATTAAAGCTACTGAGGTCTGGAGGAGATCCATTTGCGTTTAAAGGTGATGCTTTTAGACCAAATATATTATTTAAGGTTGTTTTTGATATTACAAATGCTCCCAAAACTAAAGATAAACACCCTTTTGAAAAAGAACGAATCGAATTTATTAGGGAGCTCATGGAAAAAGAAGGGATCGAATCTTTATTGCTACAATTTGATTCAACACCTTTTGAAAATACTCCATTTACTGCAGCTGTAGCAGCCAGAGATAAGGGGGCATCAAAAGCTATATTCAATTATCTTCAAAAAACGAATCATGAGTTGCTAATTACGCCAAATCTAAAAAGTATGCCAAGGCAGTTTGGAAATAATACTCCTCTGGTGTTAGCTATTAAAACAAACAACGAAGCGTTAGCCAGAGATCTTGTGCCTTTTTATAATGCTGAGCTATTGCGCAAGCCTGTGACATGGGCAAATAGTAATGCTCTTGAGCTAGCTCATTTAGCAAGGTTTAATAATTTACTTCCAGTGATTGCAGAAGCAGCCCGAGGTTTTTCACCAGATGAAGCTAACAAGCTTCAGGCATTATACGATGAATGTCCACGTGGAAGTGATGTTTGGTATGATTTATATGAAACAGATATGTTTCTTAATGATGAAGGAGAATTTATTGAAGATAAAGAGAGAGTATCAAATTATCAACTCTACCATACTGCAAAATTTACCAACACAATATAGTGTACCAAGCGCAAAGCATACAGTTGTTAGATACTTGCTTACTCTTCAATCATTTGGGTAATGGCAGCAATGGCATCAGGGTCACCACGCTTGATCTTGTTGGCAATGATGTGGTGAAAGAAGTACTTGAAATCTTCATGTTCCTGGGCCGGAAAAAGGCATCCATCTTTGGGCAGAATGGGGGTGGTTTCTACTTTCTTTTCGTCGGCGAGCATGGCATGAATACGACCATCGTTGTATAATCGCCAGCTGGTGACATGAATCAACAGGAGGGTGTGAAAGTTGTCTTCTGTCAGGATGGCGTGGGTGCCAATGTTGTCCCCAATTTCCTGAACAATGAAGTTGGGGTCGTCTTCCTTCGTTTGATAATAACGGGCGGCCATTTCAAGCTCAGTCATTTTGTATTCGGGAGGCTCAAAAAAGGCGTGGTCATGGAAGCTGTCGTAATAGCCTTCCCAATGACCGTTCAGTGGATCATTGAGGTCTCTTGCAGGCACCAGCTTGTTGAGCCAGGGCACCATGGCATCCACAGTACCATCTTTTTTCAGGGCCCAGCAGAGAATTTTCATGCTGAACAGTTTGCCCGGATTGGCGTCGTTACTGTAAAGCATTTCCAGGCCATCCAGCTCTGGCGCCAGTCTGATAATTTTTTCACTATTTGTTTCGTTGACGGGCTTGCGGGTAAAAAGGTCAATCACATTCCCTTCGACATCCGGCTTTTTATCCATTGAATCTCCGGTGATGCAGGGCGTAAAAGTGTGAGTCAGGAATCGCCCTTAAGGCAGTCTATCGGCACTGGTGTCTGGAAGTTAATTCGCAGGATTTTGTCCGGGTTGCATTTGGCATTCAGCCAGCACTTTCTGCCAGCTTCGGGTATGTCGCAGGATGGCTTTGTCCAGTTGATGCCACACTGAAAAGGTGGAGTCAGAATAGCCAATGGCCCGTAGATAGTCTTTCATTGCCTTATCAGGAGGCGCTGGCAGTTCATGCAGTAAAGGCAGCACGACTGACCGCCACTCTCTACCTTCTGAAACTACTTTTGCCATATAAGGCTGAATACTGTCGACGTAGAAAAGTCTGAATACATTGTTGAGTCGCTCTATTTTCAAGGAGCGCCGACCTTGCGGACAGATAGTATTGCTTTTTTCCAGCATCACTGAAACCCGATTGAGGGTATTGCTGATAGCCGTGGCAGCAGCCAGTAACTGACCACTATAATGCGAAGCAGTCAATTGTTGCAGATGCATTTCCAGAGACTGTTGATCGTAGGGAGGAGAAAAACGGTCATCTTTCAGATAGAACCGCAGATAGTTTAACGCTTCCAGTGTTCCCTGGCGGCCGTTATCACCGTGGAGGGGAAGCAGAGTCTGAAAGCCGCTGAGTTGGCCTGGCAGTTCGGTATTAGACAGCAACATGTTCCATTTCGCGGCAGGCAATGCGGCTTCTTTCTGCTGGAGGATGACTTCCAGCCTGACCCTGAGTTCTGGCTTTTTATCCTGCTGCCGTAAATAGTATGTGCAGTCTTTAAGCTGGACGATCAGTTTTTTTTCGTAGTGTAGCAACTGAGATGGCTGCATCTGTTTACCCAGGCTGTTGTTGCGGTGTGCGATGAGCTGGGTGAGCTTGGGACATTCCAGAAGGTTCAGGGCTTCCAGTGCTTTCAAACGAACATCGGGCAATGGATATTGCCTCTTTCTCAGCGGAGGAAGTTCAGGAAAGCTGACTGTAGCAGAAGGCATTGGCTGTCCGGTAACAGTACTGATCCTTTCTTCATACTCCTCCAACTGATATTCAGGCGTGGACCGAAAACCACAGCCCGTCAGAGTGAAGAGCAGAAGCAGGGCGAGGAAGCGAACAGTTACTTTCAAGGTCATGAGCAATGATTGGCCAGATTGAGAGCAGTATAGGTTTTTTAATGGTTATCTTCTCTCGATTCTCTCAAACAAACGTGACAGATATGCATAAGCCCTGAGTTGTTAATTGTAAGGATGGACTATAGTATCACGGCATTACCGGACACAACGAATATCACCATCGATGAAAATTGTTGCTGACGAGAACATACCTCTTCTTCATGAATGCTTTGGGGCACTGGGTGAAGTAATGGCTTTGCAGGGTCGGGATATTACTGCAGGCGATATTGCCGGTGCAGATGCGCTGCTGGTGCGCTCAGTGACAAAGGTGAATGAATCACTGCTGAGTCAGGCGTCCTCGCTCAGGTTTGTAGGCTCCTGTACTGCGGGCGTTGATCATATTGACCAGCAAGCACTGACCAAACGGGGCATTACTTTTGCCAATGCGCCTGGTTGTAATGCCCGATCTGTTGTTGAGTATGTGCTTTGTGCTCTGGATATCCTTGCCGATCGGGAGGGCTTTAAGCTGGAGAAAAGAAAGGCAGGTATTATTGGTCATGGACAGGTGGGCAGCCGACTTTATAAGACCCTTGAAGGACTGGGTGTTGAAGTTATGGCCTGTGATCCGCTCTGTGAGCGAACGCCGGGAGTCAGATTTGAACCTCTGGAAACACTGCTGCAACAGTGTGATGTCATTGCCCTGCATACTCCCCTGACCCGGAACGTAAAGTATCCTACCCATCACATGTTGGATTATGACAGGTTAAGTCAGATAAAACCGGGTTCTATTCTAATTAATGCCGGGAGAGGTTCGGTTATTGATAATCAGGCACTGCTGAAAGTCATTGAAGAAGGTCTCGATCTCAGTGTGGTGCTGGATGTCTGGGAATATGAACCTGATGTTAATCTGGATTTGCTGGCTCGCGTAGATATTGGCACCCCTCATATTGCTGGCTACAGTCTGGACGGCAAGATCTCCGGAACCGAAACGGTCTATAAGGCTCTGTGCCAGGCCTTTGGCCTGCCGGGTCGAGTCAGGCTGGCCGCTATCACTCCCATGCCCGCCCTGAAACGAATGGGCTTCAATGACTCTGCTACAGCCGCCCAGGCTGCTGGTTTGGCGATGAAATCGGTCTACGATCTGCGACGTGACGATGCCCTCATGCGCCGCCTCTTCTTTATGGACAAGAAGGCACGCCGTATTGAGTTTGACCGAATGAGAAAGCATTATCGGGAGCGGCGGGAATTCAGCACTCTGACGGTTCAGGCAAGAAAGTGTGAGACAGGAGTTCAGGCGCATCTGAAGGCACTGGGCTTTCATCTTCAGGAGCCCTGAGGCATGTTTGGCAGTTCGCTATAAGCAGTTCATTGTAAAGAGTCTTGGTCATCTTACGATAACTCTGTTGAGATAAGTTCACTGAGACAGGTTTCATGATCACGAAGCTGGTGCTGAGCCACTACATCAGACCATTGGGTTGGATTGCTATTGTGATCTGCGCAGTGACCTGGTGGATGGATCTGGTGGAAATCGTTCAAACCTGCCCATTCTGCCGAACAGAAAGAACAGCCATTGGACTGCTCGGAGTCTTAATGGTATTGCCTCACTTCCGTTATATCAGTATTTTCTTGACCTGCCTGGTTTCCGTGGTCGGTCTTGTTACTGCTTCTCAGCACTTGTTCCTGATGATAAAAAGCTGGCACTTCTCATTGAATACTCCACTGGTCATCATAGCTTTGTGTTTGCTCAGTGGTGAGTTACTGCTCCTGATCGAACGTACCTGGCTGAACCGCAAAACAGGTTGAAACAAAAAATTCAAACTCAGGCCTGTTCTTTGTTATGCGGACTTACTTCGTAGTTAGTGTTAATAAAAAAACTAGTAAAAAAGGGAATTATTATTCCTCTTTTCTGTCATATATAATATAACCAGTGTTGGAAGGCAGAAGGTTGAAAAAAAACTGTCGTCTGGATATGGGAAAGACTGTCCGGCTATTTTAAGAAATACTACAGGATGTATGACAATGAATCCACTGACAACAACATGCTTGCAAGACCACCTCGCTTTAGCACAGCCAGAATGTTCTGGTATTAAAGAGTTAGTACCTAATAAATTAATAATTGATCAAAGCTACGAATCACAGGTTAGTGAAAAATCATTATCAGAAAGAAGCGTAGATTCTTCGAGTCAATTTCATTTTCTTAATGAAGAACTCATCGTAGAAAAATTCTACATTGAAAAACTGAGCGATAAAGAAGTCTGCATTAAAGAAATTGACGATATAGAACATTACGATGAAAAAAAAGTTCAGATTACTAAATGCGTTGTTTTTCCCTTTGTTTTAAATGGTGTCAAGCATTATAAAATAGATGCAAGAAATCCTGTTCTGGATAAAGATTGTTTAGTTTCTTTATCTTGCGCTGAGGAAGTTAATGTTGATTTATGCTATCGAGCACAAGTAAAAAAAAGGTTGTCCGAACTTTTTACGAAGGGCTTTAAGAATGTTTGTAAAACGGTTTCTTCTTTTGAAAATGAAGAAGATGTTATGCGTGGTATTTGCCACCATTTTGTTAATTATCTGGCATTTGGGATGGATAAACAAACATCGCAAAATTTCAGTGAATGGTATGAAAAACTGCCGTTTGTTTCTATTCATATATTCGATAAGAAAAAAATACGCTGGGGAGATGTTGTACAATTTTTATCAGGTGACGCGGTGATTCATAGTATGTTTTATATAGGAGATGGAAAGTATATAAGTAAACATGGTCCGATGGATATATATTTCCAATCTTTGCCTGCTGCACAAGCGACATACCCTTGCGACACAGTATGGATTGTTAGATTAGCGGCTGAATATTATTCAAAAAATATACCCTTTAAAGAAAGTTACTGACACAGCTGGTTATCTACCCTGAAGTCGGTGTGGTAGTTTTTACAGAATCACTCCTCGTCGGTCGCTTAGCCTGCAAGGTTTTGACAAGTTCATTACTCCGAAAAATGCTGTGCTTGAACGTAGATTCAATATCTTCTGCAAATTATGGTTTGGTGCAACCAATGAAGACTGCTTAGGGTCACAGTTTTCGGTCATAGAGAGTCGTTCAATGAAGCTGAACAGGATCAACTGTAAGGCCCCGAGTCTCATGACGCCGAAACAGTAAAAAGTATGGCTTGGTTTTCTATTGCCGGTATCAGTTTGCCAAGACAATTACGAACATTGAACTATCCTTAACAGCCTGACTCAATGTTGTATGGTAATTTATGAAAAGTTTAAAGGCATTCTTGCCAATTTTTATAGTTTTTATGATGTTTCCTAACTCAGGGCTCGCGGATGGTAAGGATGAGTTAGTGAAAAGAGCAAGTGACTTCAAAAAAGCTTTTTCAGATAGGTTGTATGGAACACATAGTTGGGGAGCTCAGTTTGATGGGTCTACAATGATTCAAATTGCTGAAAAGATTGTTGTCGATCATGGCATTCAAGGGGATTTGATACCGTTTATTATACCCTTGAGTGAAGAATACTCTGCTAAAGGTGATTCACTTTCACTCATCATATTAGCTGCAATGTGTCTTAATTATGTCCCACATGCAAGTCGTGAGATCATTTTAAGTTATCTTATGATATTACAGTCTGCAGTGTTTGAAGCAATGAAGTACCACGCAATTCAAAAAGAATATATTTTTAATCTGATAGAGAAAAAATTTGAGGATATGCCTTCTGATGGGATAAACTTTTTTATTAAAGAATCACAGACTGTATTTAATTCAGTTTCTCTGGACTATTATTCGACTTTTTTTCGGCCTTCTGAGCAAGCGATATTTTTAAATTATCTAAGCTGTCCTTTGACATTATTAGCTGCATTATCTTCAACCTGGGTAATCTACCCCTCTGAGCGAGAGTAAGATAAGTATTCTTTTCAACTTATATGGCATAGATTGCTTGAAAATCACTCTATGGTGCCAACCCATAAATAATGAAAAAAGTGCCTCAAATTATTTTGAGGCACTTGTAATGTTTTCTCAAACGGGTATTTTTACTATCAAAAATAGTTATAGTGCTTGCCATGCATATCGATAAAGCCATCAATATTTAACGGTTTTCTCAGTAAGACCTTTTTCCATTGATTGCCATCAGGTAAGTAATGCTGAGTGTATAAATAACTATTTATTGAATATGCTTCAACTCCTGACATTAAGCCTATAAGGGCAAAGCTACCAAAATAATCACCAACAGTTTGAAATCGCCTCCAGAAACTATAACCCTCACGCATGCGAGAAAGTCCGGTAATAGTCCAGAGTACAGGAAAAGATGCCATCCCTATTATTGCAGTTCCTTCACCGTCAGGAAAACTATAATACTTGACTGTTCTGGAGTCCGATAAATCATTCTGCAGTTTGTTTTTGAAATTTTCTCCAGTGGAAATGCTCCCTTGTTCAGCAAGTTCATTTGAAAAATTATCTAATACACTAGATATGTCTTTGTCTATTTTATTGGGTGACGCAAACATATGTGATACCCATCGTGTAATATCAGGAGATTTATACGGTTTGGTTTTAATATCGATTACTGTATTTCTGTATAAGACTAATTCGATATTATCAAGCATTAACGTTGTAGTAGGGTAAAAATAGCGGTCGCGGGATTTAAGGTTTCTTATTGTTGCAGTAGAAATAACCGGACCAAAGATATTTATTCCCTTTATCTCAGACAAATTGACATTTCTCTCTTCGGCATTAAGGTTTATCCGTTTTTTTAGTTCCTTAATATCAACAGTGTCAGTGCAAAAGTAAAATGCGGAGTAGCCCTTTTTGCCCACGCTGTGTATATAACGATGAATTGCATTGTTATATTTTTCACAATAAGTCTCATGAAATACAATCGCATAAGTTGGCTGCGACGTTAAACTATCTGCATTGAGGAAAAAAGGAAATAAGTAAAATATAGATATTATTCTGAGCAACATGGTTTTTAAATCTCCAGTCTTTATTTTCAAAGTTGGACACTAAGGAATTGAAAAGCTTCCAATCTTTCGAAATCCACTCAAAAGCAGCATAACCTATTGTAGTTAATCAAAGCTGAGACATTTACCAGTTAGCCCACTCTGAAGTTTTTCAGACAGCTAAAGCTTGCGGTGTTGAGTCATAGCAATTCCTTAAAAAGGTGTTCGCTGAACGACTGAGAACTGAAACAGTCGAAAAAAGCGTAACGAAATAATCATTTTGCCTAATTATTATCGGACGGGGGATTAATTCATAGTATGTTTTATACGCCTGCCTGTAACAGTAAAGTACTTTCATATTGAGTCATAGAGCGCTTTGTCGGGTCTGACATGGACATGCACGTCAAACCTGTGTTTCACGTGCCTGATAGTAATCGGTTCATCAATGCTCTTCACCAACTTGCCATTATAACTAACGGTGATACGTTCAATAATCAGTCCAAGATCCCGTGCAACATTCACTGTACTCTTACCGTTTACCGTCGTTTCCAGGAAAGCGGACATGAAAGCGTCCGAATCGTAATCCTTTTGGTGCTCTATCAGGGTCTCTATGGTTTTCTGATTCGTCATCATTTCCCGGTCAATGATCTTCGGCAGTTCCAAAAGCCATCCAAAACTGTCGAAACTCAACTTAAACTGCCGGGCAATCACATTGCTCATGTAGAAATCTTTGGGCTTGATAGCCCCCGATTTTCGGTTATCAATAAATTTCCAGCGATCTTGGGTGAACTCGTTTCTAAATCTGTATTCCGCGAAAGGCTCGTCCGGTTCATTGGAGCCTGTAGTGAGTGCAGCATCAAGGACAGTGATTTCGGTCGTGGTCAGCTCATCGAGCTTTTTAAATTCAGAAGTATATTGCCTCTCCAGTTCCATCAGCCGGTTTCGGATCTGTCGGTCCCGCAGGGTACGGTTTCGAAAATTTACAAGTGTTTTAAATTCAGTGCTTACTGTGTTCTCAACCTCCCGCTCCTTGAGCGCCCTCGCTATATTTTCGGGTAGCAGTGCCTCAAGCTGTTGTTCAAGCGCCCGACGCAGTTTCGGCTGCTGACATTCATCCTGCTCTGCCAAAAGGACAATCCGCCCTTCTGCCGTCATGCCAAGAGTGCTCAGTAGCTCATTGCCGGAGTTGTTCTTCAGGAAGCGCTCTATTGTTCGTGTCGCTTCTTCAAACGTTGCAGCGTGTGCTACCGTTGATGGCCCTGCATCAGCTTCTGCGGACAATTTAAGCAATTTAGCTTCACTTTTGTTATGTACAGTGACATTTTTACCCATAATGACACCAATGGGTTCTTTCTCTGTTTTAGTTCGATTATGTAGCGGCGACAATGAAATAACACTGTTATTACTGTTATTTATTCCATCCATATCTCATTACTCAAAAGTTTGTATTTATCTTTAATTAGAAATTGTATTCAAAATTAACGTTTGAAATCATAAATGATTTCATAATGAAAATTAATAACAGGTTGTTAAGTGCCACTAACAAAATTTCTGTCTTTAAGGACATACAACATGGCATCACTCAATGCTACAAGTCTGGAAGACATTGTCGGCAAAGTGGCCTGATTTGCCAACAATATAAAAGGCTCGAGTGGAGCAGACCTTATTTTCAGGTTGCTTAGCCAATCACAACCGTTATTTCGTGCCTGCAATCCACTCTCGTTCAGCTGCCCAAATATTGGATCAGATTGGCAATCAAAAGTAACAGTGCAATCAACTGCCAGGTAAGCACCGGGTTTCTTTCTATCAGGGGCTGGAACCTGCGGCTTTGGAATGAACGGTTGGGTTGCTTCAGATCCTGAAAAAATTCAGACAGTGCGGGATATCGTTTCGCCGGGTCAGCAGCCACTGCTTTTGCCAGAGCTGAATCAATCCATGCAGGAATGGCTGAGTCAGACAGGTTGGCAGGGCGGTATTGCATATGCTGGTAATGCCTGACCCTGATACTGCTGCCTGAATGTTCCGCGTAGGGCAGTTTGCCGGTCAGTAATTCGTAGGTTATCACGCCAATGGCAAACTGATCCGCTCTTTCGTCGATGACACCATCCAGAAAGTATTCCGGTGCCGTATAGTTTTTGGTGCCCTGCGGTAAATCACTCTGATGAGCCTGCCGGTTTTCCAAATCCCCTGCGACTCGCGCCGATCCAAAATCAATCAGTTTTAGACGACCTTTCTGATCAAACATCAGATTTTCCGGCTTCAGATCCTGATGCAGAATCTGAAGTCTGTGCAATCCCCGAATAGCTGTGATCATCTGTGCAACTATATCCCTGACCTGGGTCAGAGACGGTTTGGGATTCTCCTGCATCCAGTTGCGCAGGGTCTGTCCCTTTATGTATTCACAGGTATGGTAAAGGAACTTCCGACCGGGTCTTGGGGCCATGATTTCCATAATAGAAGGATGTTTTACCCTGCGGCCAATCCACTCTTCACGCATGAAACCTTCGAGGTAATCAGGGTCATCCTCATAGTTGATGGAAGGGGTTTTGATGACCACATGGTTGGCATCGGCTGGCTCAGACAAAGTGTCTTCTGCAAGATAAAGCTGGCTGCGTTTGCTGGCGTGAAGTTCTTCGAGAATGTGATAGCCGTCGAGTATCTGACCAGGGTAGAGATCCGGTGGCAATCTGAGTTGAGAAAGCCTTTCCAGGTTCTCACAGGCATCTCCGGATGGTACTTCATCAATGCGACCGATAACACAGGTCAGGTTGTCATTGCTGCCATTTTTTAATGCCAGATCTATCAGATGTTGTGCAACTTCATTCAGTGATCTCTGCTGGTAAAAGCACTCTTTGATGGTATTCTGTGAAAGAAAATCATGAATACCATCGGTAGTCAGCAGTAATATATCTCCGGCATCCAATGCTTCTGATTTGTAATCCACTTCGACATCAAGCGTCATGCCCAGTGCCTTGGCCAGATACTGTCGTCCACCCAGGGTGGCGGTATGATCCCGGGTCAGACATTCCAGCTCATTATTTCTCATGCGCCACGCTCTGGAGTCCCCGGTATGCACCAGATGCAATGTAGCTGACTTCAGAATCATGGCAGTAAAGGTGGTACACCAGCTGCCTTTATCCCTGGGGTCCGTTCGACCCTGCTGGTAAAGCCAGCGGTTTAATGAACTGAGAATTCGTGCGGCACAATGACGGGCTGTCCAGGAATCCGGGGTGCTGTAATAATCAGAGGTAAAGCTGGAAATAGCGGTCTGACTGGCCCGGCGGGCTTCACTGCAAGCGCTGACGCCATCGGCCAGAGCCAGAATGGCGCCTTTGTCACTCATCACCTGGGTGTTTGCTGGCATCTCCGCCACCCAGGCGTCCTGATTTTCTTCCTTGATGCCGGCACTGCTGGCACCGGCTGTGGTCATTTTTAATGGCTTCATTTTCTTCTTTTCTGTTTTCCGGCACTAAGAAAACCATTGGCGGCAGATGCTGTCAAATGCAATGACATAACAGGAAAATGCCGCGAGTTTATATCAATATTGCCCTACATGGTTTCTCGAAAGGTTTCTTTCTGATAGCGCAGCAGGGGTGACAGGAAATACTCTAATAAACGACGTTGGCTAACGACGACGTCAGCGGTTACTACCATCCCCGGCTGTAGTCTGATCCTGAGATCATCCACCTGGAACCAATCTTTTTCCAGATCAATATAGATTTGGAAAACCCAGCCCTTTTGTTCATCGTTAATAGCGTCACCAGATATTCTACGGACATGACCGTCAAGATAGCCATAGCGGGTATAGGGGAAGGTTTCGACTTTCACCTGCACGCTCTGTCCGGTCTTAACCCAGCGAATGTCTTTATTGAGAACAGTGGCCTCAACGATCAGAGGTATATTTGTGGGCACAATCACCATGACAGGCTGACCCGGCTGAACCACATCACCAGAGGAGTGAGCCTGGATTTGTTGGACAATGCCGTCGATGGGAGCTATTAATATCTGATTTTCTTCTCGCTGGTTCGCCTTCTGTCCCGTCTTGGCTGCACGATCCAGTTGTTCGATCGCTCCCAGATACTCCTTGACATGGTTCGAGATAAAGGATTCACGCTTTTGTTGTCGCTCGGCCAGTAAAGACTGGTATCGGGCTTCATGCTCTTTATGGCGCAACACCATGACTTTTAGTTGCTGGGTGGTGTCGATCTGTTTTTCCCTTCTTGTCAGCCAGTCCACTTCGGACATCATTTTTTTCTCATAGAGGCCCTGTGTGATGGTAGCCAGCTTGTCATGGATAGGGTGCAAAAGCCGAAGGCGCTGAATTTCTTCGGCATCAACCAGCAGGGTTGTGGATAGCTCATCAATGGTTTTTGCTATTGCTTTATCAGCCGAAAGAAAGGCATCCAGTTCACTGGTCAGGGTGTTGTTTTCTGTTGACCATCGCTGTTCGTCAGGGGGAACTTCAAAGACCAGCTGCTGAAGGGTTGCCTCCTGTTCCAGGTTGACCGAAACCGGTTGGTTGAGGTTTGGAGTATTGACCAGACTGAGCAGGGTTTTCTCTCTCAGGGCAGACAGCTGGGCACTGGTAATTTCCCGGGTGGTTTGCAGGGTATTATTTTCTGAGTCAGTTGGGTTGGGGATCAGCTCAATCAGTTTGTCACCTTTTTTTACCCGACTCCCCTCACTGACAAAGATGGTGCTGACTCTGGCCACCTGTATGGGGCTGATTTTTTTTGAATACCCGTCGGGAATAACACGCCCTTCCGTTTCTACGACGACATCAATACTGCCAAACCATGCCCAGACCAGGGCAATCACCAATAACAGGCAGATACCAACTGTTAAGACGTGTTTGAGGGGTGAAGCGGGGGTCTCCAGAATTTCTACCGCAGCGGGCAGGAACTCGTTTTCTTCCCTGGAATGAAAAGCAGAGACGATACGCTTGAGCCGTTTAATCATCTTGATTACCTGACTGGATGTTCCACAATCGGGTGTAGTAGCCGTTCATTTCGATCAGGCTGTGGTGAGTGCCATCTTCAGTAATCCTGCCATCTCTCATTACGATAATTCGATCACAATGTCTGATGGTTGAAAGCCGGTGGGCGATTGTGATCACTGTTCGGTCTTCGGAAATGGCGTCCATATTTTGTTGCAGCACGTGCTCGGACTCGTAGTCCAGTGCTGAGGTTGCTTCATCAAAAATAAGAATTTTCGGATTGCTGATCAGTGCCCTGGCAATGGCGATCCGTTGCCTTTGGCCACCGGACAGCCCAGTACCCCGCTCGCCCAGCTCGGTGTCGTAGCCCCGGGCCAGGCGGGTGATGAATTCATGGGCACCTGCCAGTTTGGCTGCTTCAATCACAGCTTCCATAGGCAGCAGAGGGTCTGTGTGGGCAATGTTTTCCCGGATGGTACCGTTGAACAGAGTGTTTTCCTGAAGCACAACGCTGATTTGTCGCCGCAGCCAGGAGGGGTCAAGAAGGGCAATGTCGTTGTCGTCAATCAACACCTTCCCGGTGTTTGGCACATAGAGACGCAGCAACAGTTTTGCCAGCGTCGACTTACCGGAACCGGACTCTCCTACAATGCCGATGGTTTGTCCGGCAGGAATCATCAGACTGATGTCGCTCAGGGTGTTCTGCAGTTCGCAGCTGTAACTGAAATTGACCCGTTCCATCTGTATATGGCCCTGAAGTGCCGCTATGGGTGGTTTATCCAGACTTTGCTGTGGCTCCTGGGGCGTGTTCAGAACATCACCCAGGCGGGCAATGGATATCCGGAATTGCTGAAACTCCTGCCAGAGCTGGGAAAGTCTCAGGATAGGCTGGGCTACCTGGCCTGAAAGCATGTTGAAGGCAATCAGCTCACCAATAGTCAGACTGCCGCTGATGACCTCTTTGGCGCCAATCCACAACAGTGCTACGGTGACAATTTTGTTAATCAGCTCTACCAGGTGGCTGCCCACCGTGCCCAACACACTGCTGTTGAAACTGGCTTTGGCATAGCTCGACAGATAACGCTCCCAGCGGGACTGCATTCTTGGCTCAACAGCGGTTGACTTCAGGGTTTCCATGCCGGTAACTGCTTCCGTCAGGAAGGCCTGGTTAATGGCACTGCGCTCAAACCGTTCTTTGGCGCGGTTGTGCAGGCCGGGGCTGATCAGTACGGAAAGCAGAATGTAAAATGGGATGGAAGCCAGTACGACCCAGGTGAGCGTCGACGAATAGAAGTACATGGCGATAAACAAAACAATGGTGAAAAAAAGATCCAGCACCAGAGTCATGGCATTGTTGGTAAGAAACTCCCGAATGTTTTCCAGCTCCCGAACCCGAGCCACCACCTGACCCACAGGCCGGGCACTGAAATAGGCAATAGGTATTTTTAACAAGTGTTCGAACAGGCGGCTGCCAAGTTCCACATCCACGCGGCAACTGGTGTGGGAAAACAGATACATCCTCAACGTTCCCAGGGTCACTTCAAATAACGACATGACCAGCAGAGCGATGGCAATAACATTCAGGGTGGAGATGGCCTGATGCACCAGCACGGTATCCATAACCACCTGAAAACAGATTGGGGTAATCAGGGCGAACAGTTGCAGGAAAAACGAGGCAAGAACCACTTCGCCCAATACCCGGCGGTATTTGATCACCACCGGAATAAACCAGCTGATGCCAAAGCGTTTCATGGTGTGACTCAAATCAAACCGTCTGGTCATCCAGAGAGCGCTGCCATCCCAGTTTTTCCAGAGTTCATCCAGTTTCAGAATACACGGCTGCTGACCATAAAGTTGTACCATGACAGTCTGTTTCTCCGGATCGAAACTGGCAATGATAAAAAACTGCTGATCTTTTCCCTGGGCAATGAAGGGGAGAGGGGCTTTATGAAGGTTGTTTTTAACTGTAACCTTCCGGGCTTTCATGCCAAGGCGCCGGGATACCCTGACCAGTTCCCGTAAGTCGATACTGACATCTTTACCGGATAGCTCATGAATCAGCGAGCTGATGTCGACATTCTTTTCGTGGAATTTCAGCAGGAGAGCAAGTGCGGCAGCTGCTGATTTGATGTTGGATTCATACATCGCTCTACTGTGCGTCCCCCGTCGTATGATATTTCTTCGTTTAAAGTATTATTCCCACATCTGGCTTTCGCTCAGATTATTGTGGAGAGATTGTTGCGAAGCGGTAAGTTTAGATCATCCATAACCCGTTACAGCTCTTTCTTGATCGATGCAAGTTCCGGCAGTGGTTCCTGAAGGGGCTCGCAAGAAGTATGGTTTTGGGTAAGCGTCCGGAAGCCCAACCATCCGGCTCATATTCACATTGGAAGAAGATGAAATTTGACATGTCCTGTCAGGTGGCCCTATATAAATCCCTAGTGAAAAAAAGTACCAGCGGGTAAAGTCTTCCGGTTTTTCTGTTTTCTCTCGTGGTCACGATAATCTGGAAAACGGTTCAAAGTATGAAAACCAGTGCAGTCAGGCTTTGACACCATACAGCCAGTCGCCATTCCCACATAGGTGGGTTCATTTTTGTGATAGCCGCCTTTCAGGGAGTGATGATGCCTCCTGCTTTCTGTATGCTGCGTGTGCTTTTACGCTCAGCTGTGCTGGGGTTTTGGAGAAAAGCCATGAGCATCGAGAAGTGCTGGGCTATTGCGGGTCTGCTTGTTCCATTGACAGCAGGCTGTCTGCAGGTGCAAGCTCATACGACGTATGACGTTAAACAGTCAACAGCAAAAGTGAATGTTCGATTGGAGCATGTGATTACTGTAGATCCGAACCGGATGCCGGAAATTATTACACCAGTCCCTACATCCGTGAGCAGTGTCCTGCCACAATCAACCCCCATCCCCACAAACGGCTCTGCCCCGGCAGTGAGTTACTGCAAGCCTTACATTGCTGGGAGTGTTTCATGGAACAGGAACGGTATCCTGGCTTTGGGAATCACTGCCGGTCAGGGCAAAAGCGGGTGTCCAACTTCAGGAGCCATACAAATTTTTAGTGTGAGTTTCGTGACAGAGCCGAGGCTCCGGCGAACCCTTCATACAGCAAATAATCCGGTGAAGAGCATCGACTTCAGCCACAGCGGCCAGCTGGCAGCCGTGGAGGGTGATCAAGAGGTCAGGATTTATGATGACCAGTCGTTCGCACATCTGGAAACCCTGTCCAATTCAACAAAGCCGATACAGACTCTTGTCTACAGCCACGACGGCACTCTTCTTGCCTTCGGGGGTGGGGTGATTCAAGGTAGTACTGTTAAGGGTGAGGTCATGGTTTATAGAGTGAAGGATCCGATCACCCACCTTTACACCCTCGACGATAAGTCAAACGGAGCAAGTGTTCTTGCCTTCAACAAAGACAGCACCCAGCTGGCAATCGCGGGGATTACCACACGAGCCTCGGTTTATAACACGACGAGTTCCGACCTCTTGCAAAGCGTGTTTTTTCCGGCAGAAATACGTGGCATTGACTACAGTGACGATGATGACCAGCTGGTAATCGTGGGAGCTAATGAATTCGTCAGGGTTTTTAGCATGAAAGCCGGAAGTGGCTCCAGGTACACTCTCGATTACCTCTTGCCCGTGGGAGACGGTGTAACCAGAGTTGCCTATAATCGCGGCGGCACTGAATTTGCCGTTGGGGTGTTTGACGGGACGGTCAGAATTTTTGATACGAACGACCTGTCCGCTTCTCCGCAAATCCTACCCTATGTTAGCAGAGCTAAGGTGTTGGACCTTGCCTTCAGTCCCGACGGCACTAAGCTGGCAGTCAGCTGGAATGATGGCAAGGTCAGTATTTATCGGGTCAGTAAAAAAGCCACTGTAGAAAATGATGCAAATTATTTGACTCCTGCAAGCCTTCCTTTAGCTATGTTATTCGCAGCTTTTCTTGGAGGGGTGCTATTGCCAAGATAAGCAACAGTTGTTCTGACCGGGACGCCTGACTCAAAACTGAAAGCTTGCCTCAAAGCCCGGGGGTTGTCATCCCTGACCTACCATAGTCAAAGGCTTCGGAGTTGTCAGGTTCTGTCCCACTCTCTGGGTTGCCGATGGCATAAACGACGGACTCTCGCCACTGCGATGGCCTGACAGGGCACTGAGGTCCTGCACCAGACGCTGGTAGTGTCGGTTCAGCTCTGTGTCGTTCAGGCTTGCCACCTCTTGCTGCTTATTCTTCGCTGTATCCGTGTCAGCGTCGTCTTTCCCGCCTCCGGCCAGGCTGCTCAGGTAATGTACCAGCCGTTGCCCTCTGCGAATGATCCTGTTCAGAAAGCTCAGGGCTTCGTGGTTTCCATCGGCACTGTCACTCTCGGCCAATGAACTATCGTTGC